>CAWHTZ010000009.1:0-350000 GCA_963832415.1 uncultured Actinomycetota bacterium
TCACGCGGGGGCCTCCTCGGGTGGGCGCGGCTCCGGCTGGTGCCGGACGCGGCGACGAGCGTAGTCTCGGCCGGTCGGGCGTGGGGGGGACGGGCCGCGTCGACTCGGTCCGCAGCTGGGAGGTAGCTCGTGCGCCGCGAGCCTGTGACGTTGCGCGACGCCGTCCCGGCGGACGCGCCCTTCCTGGCCGTCCTCTGGGCCGGAGTCCTGGGCCGCGGCACCCCGGCCGAGCAGCAGGCCGCGGCGGAACGCCTGGTCGCGCAGGCGACGCTGAGCCCGACCGACCGCGTCGTGGTGGCCGAGCTCGATGCCGAGCCGGCGGGGGCGATGCTCCTCCAGGAGACGACGGTCAGCCCGCTGGACCGCGAGCCGGCGGTCCAGGCCCACAGCCCCCACGTCCTGCCGGCGGCGCGCCGCCGCGGCGTGGGGACCGCACTCCTGGCGGCCGCCGTCGCGTTCGCCGAGGAGCGCGGGGTCGCCCACGTCATGACCGCCTCCGTCGCCAACTCGCGGGAGGCGAACCGGTTCCTCGCCCGGCTCGGTCTGGGACAGCTCGCCACCGTGCGAAGCGCCCCGACGGCCGTCCTCCGTGCGCGGGTCGGAGCGGGATCGTCCCGGGCCCGCCAGGCTGGACAGGTGGTCGCGGCGCGCCGCTCGATGCGGCGCCGATAGGGCCTGACGAGACGGGCTCGCCCCGGGCTTTCCGGCCGCGTGGATTCGAGCAACCCAAGGTGTAGCGTGGATCGCACCGGCGTCGCAACGTGCGGATCGACCACGGATCTCGCCGCCGCCGGGGCACGCTGATGCGGGCGTCCGGCGGACCCGGGCCTCGAGGACCGAGGACCAGTCCCATGGCCGTTGACGAAGACCCGGGGATCGGCGTGGAGACCTTCTCCGCCCTCCAGTCCCTGCTGGTCACGATGGAGGGGATCGAGGACTTCCTGCAGGACGTGGCGCGGCTCGCGGCCAACCGGGTGTTGCCGGGTCTCCTGTCCTGCGGCATCACGGCCCGCTACGACGGCCGACCGGTGACGGTCGCCTCGAGCGACGGCGCCGCGTTGCGGCTCGACGAGTCCCAGTACGGCGTCCACGAGGGGACCTGCCTGCAGGC
This sequence comes from uncultured Actinomycetota bacterium, assembly GCA_963832415.1. Taxonomy (GTDB): domain Bacteria; phylum Actinomycetota; class Actinomycetes; order Propionibacteriales; family Nocardioidaceae; genus Nocardioides. The sequence goes on from CAWHTZ010000009.1 coordinate 1,112, forward strand.
CATGGAGACGGGGGAGACGGTGTACGTGCCGGACGCGCGCACCGAGGAGCAGTGGCCCGACTACATGAGGGCGGCGCGCGACCAGGGCCTGCGCTCCTCGCTGAGCGTGCCGCTGCTCGCGGACGGTCGCTCGATGGGCGCCCTGAACCTCTACGACTGGGACGGCCCGGATGCCTTCGGGGGCGAGGCGCGGGCCGCGGCCGAGTCCTTCGCCGCTGCGGCGGCGATGGTCCTGCTCCTGGCCCTGCGGCACGTGGAGCGCGTCGAGCAGACCCGCCAGCTCGAGACCGCGCTGCGCTCCCGCTCGGTGATCGACCAGGCCATGGGCGTGATCATGGGGCAGCAGGGGTGCTCCGCGGACGACGCTTTCGCGATCCTGCGCGCCCACTCGCAGCACAACAACCGCAAGCTGCGGGCCGTGGCCACCGAGCTGGTCAGCTCGCTCGGCGCCGCCGACCGCGACGATGCCGTGTAGATTGGCGGAATCGGTTGGGCAGTCAGCCGGCACGCTGGACGTGCATCGGCTGCGACCCAAGGTGCCCCATGAGCCACGCCCCCCGACCCGAACCAGCGGAGCGCCCGGCCGCGGGCGGCAACGGGCACCCGCGAGGGGCCGGAGTCGACGTCGCCGCGCTGGTGGCCGAGATGGAGGGGTTGCAGCGCGCGCTGCGGACGCGACCGCTCATCGACCTCGCCAAGGGGATGGTCATGCAGCGCTTCGGCTGCGACGACGCCGCCGCCTTCGGCCTGCTCCGCCGCCTCTCGCAGGAGCACAACGTCAAGATCCGCGACCTGGCCGCCGCCATCGTCGCGCGGGTCGACGAGCAGCACGGCCGCGACGCCCCGCCGGAGACGCTGCTCATCGCGACGCGGCTCTTCGACGCGGCGGCCGACGACGGCTGGCCGTGACCACTGCTCCGGGCGCTCGCCGGCGCCGTGCGCGCTGCGCGCGGCCGTTAGAGTCGCGCCGTGCCTGCCACCCAGCCCGACCCGATGCACACCGCAGGGACGGGGCCGGACGACCGGCCGCGACTCCTGCTGCTCGACGGCCACTCCCTGGCCTACCGCGCCTTCTTCGCGCTCCCGGTGGAGAACTTCTCGACCACCACCGGGCAGCACACCAACGCGGTCTACGGCTTCACCTCGATGCTGATCAACGTGCTCCGCGACGAGGAGCCGTCCCACCTCGCGGTCGCCTTCGACGCGTCCCGACAGACGTTCCGGCTGGAGGAGTATGCGGAGTACAAGGCCAAGCGCAACAAGACCCCCGAGGAGTTCAGCAGCCAGCTGCCGTTGATCCGTGAGGTGCTGGACGCGCTGCGGGTGCCGCATCTCGAGCAGCAGGGCTACGAGGCCGACGACATCATCGCCACGCTGACCACCCAGGCGCTCCAGGCGGGCTACGAGGTCCTGATCCTCACGGGCGACCGGGACTCGCTCCAGCTGGTGACGCCCGACGCGACCGTGCTCTACCCGACCCGCGGCGTCAGCGAGCTCTCACGGATGACCCCGGCCGCGGTGGAGGAGAAGTACGGCCTCCCCCCGGAGCGCTACCCGGAGCTCGCCGCCCTCGTGGGCGAGGACTCCGACAACCTGCCCGGAGTCCCGGGCGTCGGGCCGAAGACCGCGGCGAAGTGGATCAGCCAGTACGACGGCCTCGACAACGTCGTGGCCCGCGCCGACGAGATCAAGGGCAAGGCGGGGGAGAACCTGCGTGCCCACCTCGGCGACGTGATCCGCAACCGGCGGCTCAACGCCCTGGTCCGCGACATGGTGCTCCCGGCCGGCCCGGGGGACCTGGCGCGCCGCCCCTGGGACCGGCAGGAGGTGCACACCCTCTTCGACGGCCTGGAGTTCCGGGTGCTGCGCGACCGGCTCTTCGAGTCCCTCACGTCGGAGGAGGAGATCGACGACTCGGGCTTCGTGCTCGACGCCACCCGCCTCGGCGAGGGCGAGGTGGCGGCGTGGCTGCACGCGCACGCCCGCGGCGTGGACCGCACCGGGGTCTCGGTGCAGGGCCACTGGGCCGCCGGCAGCGGCGAGGTGGTCTCGGTGGCGCTGGCGTCGACCGACGGCGCGGCCGCGTCGGTCGACGTCGCCGCGCTGACCCCCGAGGACGACGCCGCCCTCGCCGCCTGGCTGGCCGACGCGGGGTCCGCGAAGGTGCTGCACGACGCGAAGGGCCCGCTGCAGGCACTGGCCGCGCGGGGCTGGGCGCTGGAGGGCCTGGCCTGCGACACGGCGCTCGCGGCGTACCTGGTGCGTCCCGACCAGCGCTCCTACGACCTCGCCGACCTGGTGCTGCGCCACCTGCGACGCGAGCTGAGACAGCACTCCGGCGACGCGGGGCAGCTGAGCTTCGAGGAGGTGGACGACGGCGCCGCGGCCGAGACCGCGATGCTGCACGCGCGGGCCGTGCTCGACCTGGCCGAGGCCCTCGACACCGCGCTCGCCGACCACGGAGGCACCGACCTCCTCGCCGAGGTCGAGCTGCCCCTGGTGCACCGGCTCGCCGCGATGGAGCGCGAGGGGATCGCGGTCGACCTGGAGCGGCTGGAGGCGCTCGAGGCGGAGTTCGCCGGGGAGGTGCGCAAGGCGGCCGACGAGGCGTTCGGGGTCATCGGCAAGGAGATCAATCTCGGCTCGCCCAAGCAGCTGCAGGTCGTGCTCTTCGACGAGCTCGGGATGCCGAAGACCAAGCGCACCAAGACCGGCTACACGACCGACGCCGACGCGTTGCAGCAGCTCTTCGAGAAGACCGAGCACCCGTTCCTGCTCGCGCTCCTGCGGCACCGCGACGTCGCGCGGCTCCGGCAGACCGTCGAGGGCCTCCTCAAGACGGTGCAGCCCGACGGGCGCATCCACACCACCTTCAACCAGATGATCGCGGCGACGGGGCGCCTCTCGAGCACCGAGCCGAACCTGCAGAACATCCCGGTGCGCACGGAGGAGGGTCGACGCATCCGCGAGGCCTTCGTGGTGGGCCCCGGTGGGGAGTGCCTGCTCACGGCCGACTACAGCCAGATCGAGATGCGGATCATGGCCCACCTCTCCGAGGACGAGGGGCTGATCGAGGCCTTCCGGTCGGGCCGGGACTTCCACTCCATCACCGCCGCGCGGGTCTTCGGCGTGGAGGCGGACGCGGTCCCGCCGGCCTTGCGCGCCAAGATCAAGGCGATGAACTACGGCCTGGCCTACGGCCTCTCCGCCTACGGCCTGGGCCAGCAGCTGCGGATCGAGCCCGCGGAGGCCCGCGAGCTGATGGAGGAGTACTTCGAGACGTTCGGCGGCGTGCGCGACTACCTCGGCGGCATCGTCGACGAGGCCCGGCGGTCCGGCTTCACCGAGACGCTCCTGGGTCGCCGCCGCTACCTGCCCGACCTCACCTCCGACAACCGGCAGCGGCGCGAGATGGCCGAGCGGATGGCGCTGAACGCCCCGATCCAGGGGTCCGCCGCCGACCTGATCAAGGTCGCGATGCTGCGGGTGGACGACGGCATCCGCGAGGAGGGCCTCGCCTCCCGGATGCTGCTGCAGGTGCACGACGAGCTCGTCCTCGAGGTCGCGCCGGGGGAGCGCGAGCGGCTCGAGGCGCTGGTGCGCGAGCGGATGGGCGCCGCTGCCGAGCTCGCCGTGCCGCTCGACGTCTCCGTGGGGACCGGCCACAGCTGGCACGAGGCCGCGCACTAGACCCGGGCCCGGCTGACCTCGCGCAGGGCCTACTCGACCATGGAGGCGGCGCTCGACTCCTCGACCCCCGCGGGGGTGTCGCGGCGGAGCAGGGCCGTGGTCAGCAGGGCGCCCAGCACGACCGCGTTGACGCCGCAGACGACGAGGACGAGGGTGTCGAAGCCGGCCAGCAGCGGCACGGTGCCGACCACGACCGCCAGCCCGGCCCAGATCAGGTAGACCGAGGCGGAGTGCTGCCGCGCCACCACCTCGTAGACCATGAGCTGGACCAGCGCGTAGAGCGTCCCGAGCAGCGCGAAGGCCCAGATCATCGGCTCGAGTGCGCGGTACTGCTCCCCGCCGACGAAGACGACCGCGAGGGGGCTCAGGAGCGCCGTGCCGGCGGTGGCCAGCAGCCCGGCCGCCCCGGTCACTCCGAGCGCCTTGAGGTACATCCGTTGCCGGCTGCCGGCCGAGGCCATGGAGGGGAAGGCGATCACGACGACGAACTGGGGCATGAAGAGCACGGCCTTCGTCAGGATCAGGCCGGCGGCGTAGAGGCCCGCCTGCTCCGGCGCGAAGAAGGCTCGGGCGGCGACGACGTCGGAGTTCGACAGCGCGAAGAAGGCCAGCAGCGCGTGGGAGTTGTGCGCCACCTCCCGCAGCACGCGACGGCCCCGGTCGGGGACGCCGCCGACGGGCGCGCGGACCCGGCCCAGCGCGAGCGCCCCGACGGTGGCCGGCGCCGCCGCCGCGATGGCCACGCCGAGCATCGCCCCGAACGCGCTGGGCGCGACCAGGAGCAGGGCCCCGCCGATGGCGAGCCGCCCCACGCCCATGGCGAGGTAGACCCCGCCCAGCGGGAGCCAGCGGTGCTCGCCCTGGAGGATGCCGGCATAGCCGCCCATCATCGTCAGCGGCAGGGCCGCCGCGCCGATGGTGGCGCCCGCCATCCAGGTCTCCAGCGACAGGACCGCCGTGATCACGGGGGTCAGCGCCAGGCAGACCAGGGCCAGCGCGACCCCGGCGCGCCACGTCGCGGCCAGCACCTCGGCCTCGATCCGGTCCCGCTGGGCCGGTGCCGCGGCGACCCGGCGGGCACCGGTCGCCTGCAGCCCGAGCGAGAGCACGTTCACGATCAGGAGGATGCCCATCAGGCTGGCGACGGCGCCGTACTCGCTGGGGCCGAGCAGGCGGGAGGAGAGGATCGTGAACGCGTAGGTGCTCACGTTCATCACGCCCATGGCGACGGCGATCCCCGCACCGCTGCGGATCAGGTCCCGCAGCCGTCCCGTCGGCTGGCTCACGCCGCGAGCGTACGGGGTCAGGCGCGCGTCCGGCCGGGACGAGGCAGCGCGGCACCCGGCCCCGCGGCAGCGGTAGCGTGTGCCCGCCGCCGCGGTGCCCGCGGCTGGCGCCGGCGTCGAGAGGAGGCCCGTCGGTGGGTCGCTGGCGCGAGCTCGCCGTCGCCGGGTGGTCGACCTTCCTGGCGCTGCTGCTGCTGGGGCCGGCGCTCGCGCCCGGCTACGTCCTCACCTACGACATGGTGTGGGTCCCCGACCTGGCCCTGGACCCCGACGCGATGGGAACCGGGACGGCGCTGCCCCGCGCCGTGCCCTCCGACGCCGTCGTGGCGGTGCTCGACGAGCTGTTCGGGGGCATGCTGCTCCAGAAGCTGGTGCTCCTCGGCGCCCTGGTGCCGGGAGCGCTGGGCGCCGCGCGCCTGGTCGGCCGCGGCTCGCTGGTGGGCGGCCTGGTCGCCGCGACCCTGTGGACCTGGAACCCCTTCGTGGTCGAGCGGCTGTTCCTCGGACACTGGCCGGTGCTGGTGGGGTACGCGACGTTGCCGTGGGTGCTGCTCGCCGCCGACCGGTGGCGGCGGACCAGGCGCCTGCCCCCCGCTCTGCTCCTCCTGCTGCCGGTGGGCAGCCTCTCCGCCAGCGCGGGGCTGGTGACCGGCGCGGCGCTTCTCGCGGGCGTGTCCTCGCGGCGCTCGGGTCGATGGGTGGCGGCGCTCGGCCTGGTGCTCGCTGCCAACGCCCCGTGGATCGTCTCGGGAATGCTGCATGCGGGTGCGGCGACTCCCTCGTCGAGCGGCTTCGCCGTCTTCGGGCCGGGCGACGAGGGCGCCCAGGTCGCCCCCGTGGCCGCCCTCACCTTCGGTGGCATCTGGAACGCGGACGTGGTCCCGAGCTCCCGGACCGGGCTCCAGGGCTGGGGTTTCCTCCTGCTGCTGCTGGTGCTCGTCGTCCTGGGCGCACGCGACTCGTGGCGGCACCGGGCCGCGCCGGGGCAGCGCCGCTTCCTGGCCGGGCTGATCGTCTGCTGGCTCCTCGGCTACGGCCTGGTCGTGCTGACCTGGGCGGCGCCGGAGACGCTCGACGAGGTCGCCGCGGTCCTGCCCGGCCTGGCGCTGCTCCGCGACGGCTCCCGGTTGCTGGGACTGTGCGTTCCCCTGGTCGTGGTCCTCGCCGGCCGCGGCGCCGCCGACGCGACGCGCGCCGCGTGCCTTCGTCTCCCGGCTGCGGCGACCCCGTGGGCGGCCGGTGTGTGCCTCGTGCTGTGGCCCCTCGCCCTGCTGCCCGACGCCGCCTGGGGGGGCGCAGGCAGGCTCGACGCGGTCGCCTACCCCGAGGAGCTCCTCGGGCTCGCCCCGAGGGTCTCGGCCGCCGGCGCCGAGGGCGCCACCCTGGTGCTGCCGCTGACCTCCTACCGTGCCCCCGAGTGGAACGACCGCCGCCCGGTGCTCGACCCGCTGCCGCGGCTGCTGCCGGGCGACGTGGTCTCCTCCGACACCCTCGTGGTCTCGGGTGTGCCGGTGCGGGGCGAGGACCCGCGCGTGCTCCTCGCCGAGCAGGCGCTGGACGCCGGCGAGCCCGACGCCCGGTCCCGCCGGCTGGCGGCCGCCGGCGTCGGCCTGGTGGTGGTGGACCCCAGCGCGCCGGGAGATGCGCCGCGACTGGAGGGCCGACCGGTGGGCGTGACCGCTGGCGAGGACCCCGGGGGGCCGCTGGTCCTGCGGCTCTCGGAGCCGGACGCGCGACCGCGACCGACCGGCTGGGGCCTCGCGATGGCAGGCGCCTGGGCAGCGTTCATCGCGATGCCGTGCGCGGCGCTCGCGGCGCGGATGAGACGTCGGGCACAGGAATCACGTTCGGTCGTGCCCGAATGATAGGTTGGTAAAGATCGCGGCGACGCTTGACCGAGCGAGCCGCTCAGGGTTCTGGGGAGGGCCCACTTCAGTGAACGTTCTCATTGGTTCCGTCATTGCCATGATCGTCAGTGCGGCGGTCGCCGCCGTGACCGTCGTGAGCCTCGTCGGCGGACAGACTGACGGCCCCGACTCCTCGCCGAGCGACGCTGGGCAGCAGCAGCTGGTGGAGTACGGCAGCACCGACGGCTGAGTCCTAGCCGGGACCCTCGGCGTCCTGGTGGTCCACGTGGGACCCTGCCAGGACCTCCTGCACGACCAGCGCGAACGAGTGCTGGGCGTGCCACCACGTGAATCGGTGGCTCAGCGAGCGGGCGCCCTCGCCCAGCCGCAGGCGGAGCTCGTCGTCCAGGAGCAGTCGGCGCACGGCCGCGACGAGATCGGGCGCCGAGTCGACGAGCAGGCCAGAGGTGCCGTCGCGCACCGACTCGCGCGTGCCACCGGCGCTCCGGTAGGCAACGGTGGGCGTGGCGTGCATCCCGGCCTCGCCGACGACCAGGCCCCAGCCCTCCTTCAGCGAGGGGAGCACGAGCACCCAGGCTCCGGCATAGAGCTCGTGCTTGCGTGCCTCGGAGACGTGTCCCTCGAACACGACGGCGCCCCCGGCGCCCCTGCTCTCCGCGTAGGCCCTCAGCTCGCCTTCCCACCAGCCGCTGCCGACCACGTGCAGTCGTAGGTCGGGCAGCTCCCCGCGCAGGGCCACGACCGCGTCGATGGCGTGCTCGACCTGCTTGTGCGGGACGAGCCGTCCGACGACGGCGAGAGTCGGGGTCCGCGACCGTGGCGCCGACATCTGTGCCGGGGGATCGGTGCCGTTGTGCACGACGGCGATCCGGGGCCCCCGAACGCCCAGGCTGCGCAGCTCCTCCCGCGTGGCTCGCGAGACCGCGACGTACTGGCAGCGCCGGTACAGGCGGGGAGACACCTTGCTCTCCAGCCACCAGCCGACGCGGCCGGCCAAGCCCGGGTAGACCACCGGCCACTGCTCGCGGTGCACGTGGTGGACCAGCACGATCACGGGGACCCGGGTCAGGAGCCGGGAGAAGAACGGCACCCCGTTCTGCACGTCGACGACGAGGTCGGGATCCCCGAGCTCGCCGCGCCGCAGAGCCCGGAGGCCCTGGAGATAGACGCTCACCTTGGAGCCGCGTCGGACGAACCTGACGCCGTCGATCGTCTCCTCCGGTGGCGCTGCCGCGTGGGCGGCGCAGAAGATCGTGACACTGGCGCCCCGCTCGACGAGACCCTCGGCCATCTTCTCCAGGTAGCGCTCGGCGCCGCCGCCCTCGGGGTTGTGGGTGTCGCGCCAGCTGAGGAAGACGACGTGCCGGCCCGCGAGGCGCGGTCCGGCGCCGGCCGACGGGGGCTCGAAGTCGTTCACGCACCCCACGGTAGGGCTCATCCGTTCGCACCCGGACCGTTCCCGGCCGCCCCTGCCGGGGCCGGGCTACGCTCCACGCCGTGGCAGGTTGGTCGCGCTCGCGGGACGCCGGATGGCGGCCCGACCTGGGGCGCTCGATGCGGCTCCTGCGGGACTTCCGGGTGGAGCAGACGGACCCCGCCCGCTTCTACGGCGCGCTGGCGGCGGACTCCGTCGCCCAGCTGGCCTGCTGGGCGCCGCTCGAGGGGCGGCTGGTCCTCGACGTCGGCGGGGGGCCCGGCTACTTCCGGGACGCCTTCCGCGCGGCCGGGGCCCGCTACGTGGCGCTCGACGCCGACGCGGGCGAGCTCAGCGGGCTCGCCGACGTGCCCGGGGCCACGATCCTCGGCAGCGGGCTGCAGCTGCCGATCCGGGACACCTCCGTGGACGTGTGCTACTCCTCCAACGTGCTCGAGCACGTGGCGGACCCGTGGAGGATGGCGGGCGAGATGCTCCGGGTGACCCGCCCCGGTGGCGTGGTCTACCTGAGCTGGACAGTCTGGTGGGGGCCCTGGGGCGGCCACGAGACGGCGCCGTGGCACTACCTCGGCGGGGCGCGGGCACGCCGGCGCTATCGCCGCGTGCACGGCCACGAACCGAAGAACCGGTACGGCGAGTCGCTCTTCGCCGTCACGGTCCGTGACGGGATGCGCTGGGCGAGGCAGCAGCACCGTTCCGGATCCGGCGAGGTGCTCGCCGTGCTGCCCCGCTACCACCCGCGCTGGGCCCGGTGGACCCTGCGCATCCCCGGCCTGCGAGAGCTGCTCACCTGGAACCTGCTGATCGTCCTGCGCAAGCGCGATGCGAGCCAGGCCCGTCGGGGACCCCGTGGCTGATCGCTTCCCGACCCGTCTGCTCGCCTCGGCGATGCTGCTCCTCGGCTTGGCCTTCGTGCAGGCGCCCGGCTTCCAGGTCGCGGACACGAAGTTCGGTCTCGTCGCCGAGCCCGGTCGCCTTCTCGCGAGCGCCGCCCACCTGTGGGACGACGCCGGCGTCTTCGGCCAGCTGCAGAACCAGGCGTACGGCTACGTGTGGCCCATGGGCCCGTGGTTCTGGATCGGTGACGCCGTCGGCGCGCCCGGGTGGGTCGTCCAGCGCGCGTGGATCGGCCTGGTGCTCGTGGTCGCCTTCCTGGGCCTCGCGCTGCTGGCCCGGGCGCTGGGCGTCCGCAGCGATCTGGCCTGCCTGGTCGCCGGCTTCGCCTACGCGCTGTCGCCGCGCATGCTGAGCACCGTCGGGACGATCTCCATCGAGGCGTGGCCCAGTGCCCTGGCGCCGTGGGTGCTGCTTCCGCTCGTGGTCGGGTCAGCCCGTGGCTCACCCGCGCGCGCGGCTGCGCTGTCGGCCCTGGCCATCGGGATGGTCGGCGGCGTCAACGCGGCCGCGACCTCGGCGGTCCTGCCCCTGGGGGTGATCTGGTTGCTGACCCGCGCGGGGGGCCCCCGGCGCCGTGCCCTGCTGCTCTGGTGGCCCGTCTTCACCCTGGTTGCGACGGCCTGGTGGTTGGTGCCGCTGTTCACCCTGGGCGCCTACTCGCCTCCCTTCCTGGACTTCATCGAGAGTGCCGAGATCACCACCTTCCCGGCGACGCCGTTCGACGCGTTGCGCGGGACGACGGCGTGGATCCCCTACCTGGACCCCGGCTGGGGCGCCGGACCGGCGGTCGTCGGCGAGAGCTACCTCGTGCTCAACAGCGCCGTCGTCCTGGTCGTGGGACTGGTCGGCATGGCGGCCACTGCCACACCGCACCGCCTCTTCCTGGCGACCTCCCTCACGGCCGGGCTGCTGCTGACCACGCTGGGTCACCAGGGCGCGACCGCCGGCTGGGGCGCGGGGACACTCTCCGATCTGCTGGACGGCCCGCTCGCGCCGCTGCGCAACATCCACAAGTTCGACCCCGTGGTGCGGGTCCCCCTGGTCCTGGGCCTGGCGTGGGCGCTCGAGCACGCCGCGCGCAGGGCGACGCGGCAGCCCGTCCGCGTGGGCGCGCGAACCCGGCAGGTCTCGACCCGGTGGCCGCTCACCGTGGTCACGACGTTGGCCGTCGCCGGCTCGGTGATACCCGCAGCGCTGGGAACGCTCACTCCGGACGACCCGGTGCTCGACACCCCGGGCTACTGGCGCAACGCCGTGGCCTGGTTGGACGAGCGGGACGGCGGCACCGCGCTGTACGCGCCCGGGACGAGCTTCGGGACCTACCGCTGGGGCGAGCCGCGTGACGAGCCGTTCGAGTACCTCGGCGATCACGCGTGGGCGGTGCGCAACGCGATCCCGCTCACCCCGCCCGGCACGATCCGGTATCTCGACGCGGTGGAGCAACGCCTCTCCCGCGGCGAGGCCTCGCTGACGCTGGCCGCGGCCCTGCGGCGAGCGGGCGTGGGCTACCTCGTCCTCCGCAACGACCTGGCTCCCGGTGCGGACGTCCCCGACCCCGTGCTCGTCCGGCAGGCCGTGTCGGGGAGCCCGGGGCTCAGCCTGGTGCGGAGCTTCGGCCCCGAGGTCGGGGGCGAGCCCGTGCTCGAGGCGGAGGACGGGAAGAGGCTCGTGGTCAACGGCGGCTGGCAGGGCCGGCGAAGCGCGATCGAGGTGTGGGGGGTCGAGGAGCCACCCGCCGAGGCGGTGGCCGCGGGCGACCCCACGGTGCTGATCGGGGGGCCGGAGGACGTGGTGGGCGCCCTCGAGGCCGGGGTGATCGGCGACGAACCCACCGCCCTGGGACTGGACACGCCCGTGACGACGCGACCGCCCGGCCCCCTGGTGCTCACCGACGGGCTCGTCGACCGCGAGCGCACCTTCGGACGCGTGCACGACGCGTACGGCCCGGCTCGGGTGCCCGACGCCACCCGGAGCACGCTCAATCCCGAGCCCGACTACGCCCTGCCGGGCTGGGACGGCTGGCGGACGCGGGCACGGCTCGAGGGTGCGCGCTCGCTGAGCGCGTCGTCCTCACGCTCCGACGCCGTCGAGGCCGGCGGGACCGACCCGGGCTCGTCGCCGTACGCCGCGGTCGACGGCGACCCCGAGACGGCCTGGAGGGCATCCCCTGGCCGCGGGGGTGCGCCCTCGTGGCGCATCGACCTCGAGGAGCCGCGCGGAGGGGGGGCGGTCGTGCTCTCGGCCCCCGGCGACGCCCCCGAGGGCGTCCGCGTCCGCGTCGTCACCTCGGCCGGGGCTGGCGAGGAGGGCGTCCTGCTGCAGGGCGGCTCGGTGCGTCTCGACCTGCCGAGCGGATCGAGCGACTGGCTGCGCGTCGAGGAGCGGGCGCCGCGGACCGGCCAGCTCGCGCTGTCCGAGGTCGACCTGAAGGGGCTCCGCGTGCGTCGTCCCCTCGTGCTGCCGACGGTCCCGGAGGCCTGGGGCGCCCCGGGCCGGGTGCTGCTGCGCGCGCTGGCTGACGCCCGGACGGGCTGCGCCTCGGTCGACGGACGGACGCCCTGCCTGGAGTCGCGGGCGCACGAGCCGGAGGAGCGCCGCTCCCTCGACCGCGTCGTCTCCATCCCGGTGCGGCAGCGCTACGCGGCGGACCTTCGCGTTCGCGGGCTGCCCGGGACCGAGCTGGAGGAGCTCGTGCAGCGCGACCGGCTCGTCACCGCGACGGGTTCGAGCGTGGGACCGCGGGACCTGCGCGCCAGTGGGCTGGCGGCGGTCGACGGCGACCCCGGCACCACGTGGACGCCGCGGCTGGACGAGCTGCAGCCGACCCTGACGCTGCGCTTCGCGCGCCCCGTCACCATCCGCGGCCTCACTCTCGCGCTCGACCCGGCCGCTCCCGCGAGGCGCGTCACCGAGGCCAGGCTGCGCTGGCCCCAGGGGGAGCGGGACGTGTCCTTCGACGAAGGGGGACGCGCCGACCTGGGCGTGGACCCTGGCGCCCAGGGGCCGCCGATCCGGACCGGCGCGCTGGAGATCTCGGTGACGGCTGCGAGCGACGCCGCCTCGATCGACGCGGCCGGAGTCGGGGAGGAGATCCCGCCCGGCGTCAGCGAGGTGCGGATCGGCGGGGTGGAGACGTCGACGCCGTTCTCGCCGGTCCCGCAGAGCTTTCCCTGCGGCACCGGGCCCGACGTGGCGCTGGGCGGGGTCACGCGGGAGTCTCGCGTCGTGGCCTCGCCAGCCGACCTGGTTGCCGGCCGCCCCGCACCGGCGCGTCTGTGCGACGGACCCGACGAGCTGGTGCTCGGCAGCGGCGAGAACCGGCTCGACGTCTCGGGGGAGGGCGCGTTCGGCCCCGAGAGCCTCGTGCTGACCGCGACCGGGGCCCCGCCCGTGGAGGCTGATGCGACCACGGGGGTCCCGGTCTCGTCGGGGCCGGCCCGCCGGACCATGGAGCCCCCCTCCAGCGCAGACACGCTCGTCGTGCGCCGGAACCTCAACCCCGGGTGGACGGCGGAGCAGGGCGACGACCGCTTGGACACCTTCGCGGCGGACGGGTGGCAGCAGGGTTGGCTGCTGGACGGCGGGGAAGGGCTCGTGACCTCCACGTTCGGTCCCGATCGCACCTACCGCGCGGGAGTGCTCGTGGGCTTGGGGCTGCTGCTGGGGTTGGTGCTCGCCCTCGTGCTGCCCGCCCGGAGATGGCCGCGCGCGACGGACGCGGCCCTCGGCTCGCCCCGCCTGCCCGCGTGGCTGGCCGACCGGGTCGGCCGGCGCCGGGCGTCCGCCGTCCTGGCCGTGCTCGCGGCGGCGGCGGCCGGCGGTCTGATTGCCGGCTGGCCGGGTGCGGCCGCGGCCGAGGTGGCCGCGCTCGGGATCCTGGTCCTGCGCCGGGTGCTGGGCGACGGCGCGGCATGGGTGGCCGTGACGCCCGTGGTCCTCGCCGCCCTGGCCTACGCGATCCGGCCCTGGGGCGGCTCCAGCGGTTGGGCGGGCAGCCTCGCCTGGCCGGGCTACGCCGTCGTGCTCGGCGTCTCGGCGGTCGTGGTGCTCGCGCTCACCGGCCCGGAGCCCGGGCGCACCGACGCCTTGCGACGCAAGGAGGGGAGCTCGACCAAGCGGTAGAGCAGCTCCGAGGCGACGAGGCTGAAGGAGAGGGTGAGCACCAGGATGGCGAGGAAGTTGCCGCCGAAGAGCGGGAAGCCGGTCGCCCGCATCACCAGCTCCAGCACCAGCACGTGCACGAGGAACAGGCTGTAGGAGATGTGCCCCAGGTGGCGGGCCCACGGGTGCGTCATCGCGGCGTCGAAGCGTGAGCCCTCCCGGGGCAGGGCCCCCGGGAGCAGCACCAGCAGGGCCACCGCGGTGTAGAGCAGGTTCTTGGTGAGCGCCTGCGCCGGGGTCGCCGGCTCCAGCAGCAAGGGCCCGGCAAGCGGGGTGCTGGCGACGAGCAGCAGTCCCAGCGCCCCCAGCCAACAGCTGCCCGGACTCGCGGCGAGCGACCGGAACGCCCGTGCGGCGCGGGGGACGGCCGCAGGGGTCGTCGCCGCCAGGGCGACGAAGATGCCAGCGACGAACCAGGTCAGGTAGCTCGGGAGCCACTGGCTCACCATCGGCGGGTCGCCGGGCACCAGTGCGCTGAGGTGCAGGACCCAGACCACGTTCGCCGCCACCAGCGCCGCCAGGACGCCGATCATCCGTCGTGGCTCCGGACGGCGGCCGAGCACGGCGCGCATCACGAGTGGCAGGGCCAGGTAGAAGGCGACCTCGGTGGCGAGGCTCCAGGTCTGCGTGAAGCCTTCGGGCAGCTGGTCGGCCACGTAGATGTCCGTCAGGAGCAGGGTCGAGGACCAGCCCGCCGGACCGAGCTCGTGGTTGGCGGGCAGCAGCACCAGGACGAGCAGCGACACGACCGCATAGACCGGATAGATCCGCCAGAAGCGCTTGCGCAGGTAGACGAGCGCCGAGGGCGGTGACTCGCCGTCGCGGGCCCGGAGGAACCAGGCCCGCGACAACAGGAAGCCAGAGAGCACGAAGAACACGGCGACCCCGACGTCCATGCGCGCCACCAGGTGGCCGAAGAGGCCGGCCGACTCGTAGGTCCCCGCGCGGAAGCCGACGTGGGTCGTCAGCACCGCGAGAGCGCCGACGGCGCGCAGGGTGTCCAGCGCGGGGAGGTTGCGGGCTCGTGGGGTGGACGTCGGCGTGGCGCTCACAGCTGCGGCCCGGGCACGGGTCGGCCGACCTCGATCACGTTCACGCACATGGCTCCTCGACTGGTCAGACCGCTGAACTCTACGCCGTCGACGCTCTCGCTGACCCGCACGTACAGGCTGTTCGGACCACTGGCGACCGGGACGGCGAACGATCGCCCGGCAACCTCGAGGCGCACGGTCCCCGGGTCCTGGAGGAAGTAGCCGACCCGCATCCACAGGGCGTCGAACGGCACCTCCGCGCGCAGGGGGACCCTGACTCGCGCCCCCGACTCAACGGCCCAGCCGCAGCCGGGGACCGGGCCCGGACCGGTTCGCGCCTCGGCTTGGATCAGCACCTGGTTCACCGTTGCCCGGTCGGTCACCATCTTCAGGCGCCCCGAGGTGTCGGGGAACCGGAACCCGGGGGCCAGCAGGCCGGCGATGTCGGAGAGCTTGTTGTCGGGGCGGGTGAGGTCGTCCAGCACGCTCTCGGGCATGGCCCGGTCGGCCACCTCCGTGCCCGGCAGCCGCTCGGACTCGGCGCCGAGCCGCTCCACGAAGGCCTGCCCGTCGTTGATGCGCTCCCAGCTCGCGACGTAGCGCAGCCAGCTGGTGCCGGCGGCGGCGACCACGAGAGCCGTCAGGGCGGCGACGAGGACTCGCCGGCGCGTGGAAGGTCCACCCGGGACCCGGACCTGCCGCCCTCGCAGCGAGACCACGTGGCGCCACTCGCTGGACTCGACGGCGCCGCGCAGCGGCATCCAGGCCAGGCTCAGCGCCAGCACCGCGACGACCAGGCCTTCGGTCTGGAACCGGTAGGCGTTGCCGACGTCGGTGCCGAACACGCTCGCCCGGGCGAACCCGATGACGCCGACGAGCATGACGTAGTAGCCGAGCAGCAGCAGCCAGGCCCGTCCTGCCCGGCGCCGCAGGACGAGGCTGGAGACCACGGTGGAGAGCACCACGAGCCAGGCGAGCACCAGGAACCATGTCGGCGGGTCGGCCCACGCCCCGCCCGACCGGTCCAGCCACCTCCACGGTCCGCCGGTGATCCCGACGACGAACGTATTGACCATGTTCGTGGTCAGCTCGGCCCACGCCACCGGCTGCACCTGGCTCCGGGCCGACGGCACGAACAGGACGTAGGAGAGCGTGTAGCCGCCCGCCACGGCCCCGACGACCACCGCGGAGCGCCAGTAGCGCCCCACCACGACGGACACGCGCCGCACCAGGCCCCCGGAGGCGAAGTAGGCGACCGCGATCAGCACCAGCACGGGCAGGACGAAGAGGACCTTCTGGAAGAACAACAACCCCCAGGCGAGCGCGACGACCAGCAGCACCAGCGGGAGCGGTCGTCGGCTCCGGAGGTAGAGGACCCAGCAGCCGACCGCCAGGAAGAAGCACATCTGCATCGGCGTCTGGTTCAGCGCGGAGATCCACCACAGCGAGGCCTGGGCCGTGATCGCGCTGGCGAGGTAGATCGCCAGCGGGGGCAGCACCCCCCACCGGGCCCCGAACAGGACGACCAGCATCCACAGGGCCGCCAGCGAGGCCGCGGCCTGGAAGACGAGTGCGACCAGGCTGGCCCCGAGCCAGCTCAGTCCCCACCACTCGGCGAAGGCGTAGTAGATCGCGCGGGTGGCCGGCATCAGGTGGCCGTTGTCGGGTTGCAGGAGGTACTCGAGCCCCCACCCGGACTGCTGTGCGTCGCGCAGACGCAGGAAGTCGTCGGTGTAGAACCAGCTGTGCTGCAGCGCCCAGGCGCGGAACAGCAGCTGGGCGACCACGAGAACCAGCGCGACGCGGACCACCGGCTGCCGGAGGCTCGAGAGCGCAGCGGCCCTGCGTTCCGACCAAGAGCTCGGCGGCGTCGAGGTCACGACACACACCCTACTCACGATGAGGCGAGCGACCCGTCACCGTGGACCGGATGCGGCCACGGGACCGCGGTCTGACCCGGACGTGTCGCACGACACGTCTCCGGGCTGTCTCAGGCGCTACTCGTGGGTTAGCCTCTCATCACTGACCTGGGGAGGACAGACAATGCGGAGGGTAGTGGGCATCGCACTCGCGATGCTGGGGACGTTCTTGATCGTCGTGGCGGTGGTCGCGCTGACGTGGGCGCCCGGCGCCGTGAAGAAGACGCCGATCGACGTCGACTCGACGACGATCCTCGAGGGCCAGGGCGGCAAGCTCGACCCCGAGACCAACGAGGTGGCCGACCGCCCGCTGCAGGCGATCAGCGTCACCCGGAGCGACTCCGAGCTGTCGACGGACGACGTGGCCGTCTTCACCTCCTACACCTGCCTGAACTACGACGAGGGCCAGGCGCCGGGCTGCATCGGCGACCCCGAGGACGACCGCGTCATCACCGTCTCCGAGGACGTCTTCGCCACGGACCGGACCAGCGCCCTGGCCGTCCCGACCGAGCAGGAGCCGGTGCAGCACGAGGGGCTGATCAAGAAGTGGCCCTTCGACGCCGAGAAGAAGACCTACCCCTACTGGGACTCCGTCACCGGCAACGCCGTCGAGGCCGTCTTCGACCGCACCGAGGTGCTGGACGGGATGGAGACCTACGTCTACACCGTCGAGATCAACCGGGCGCCGATCGAGATCGCCGAGGGCACCGACGGGACCTACACCGACAGCAAGCAGATCTTCGTGGAGCCCGCCACCGGCAAGATCATCGACCAGGTCGAGGACCAGCAACGCGCCCTCGAGGACGGCACGCCGGTGCTGGACATCTCGATCCGCTTCACCGACGACCAGGTGGCGACGAACGTCGAGGACGGGCGCGACAGCATGTCGACGCTCAACCTGGTGACGCAGACCGTCCCGCTCGTCGGGTTCCTGCTCGGCGTGCCGCTGCTCGGGCTCGGTCTGTGGCTGCTGTTCGGTCGACGCTCGCGCGGCGACCGACGCGCCGGCCCCTCCTCGCCTCGCACGCAGCCCCGGGAACCGCAGCCGGCCTGACCCGGGTGGTGTGCGCAGGCCGCGAGGAGGCCCCCGAGGACCGCTGGGCCGGCGGCCCGACCGAGGGGGACCCGGAGGACACCGGTGGACCGTCCTGGCTCGTGGCCCGCGAGCGCTTCGGGGGGACGAACCCGGGAGCTGCCTTCTTCGGCTGGCTCGTCGCGCTCGGGGTCTCGATCATCCTGGTCGGCGTCGTGGGCGCCGTCGCGACGGCGGTGGGAGCCAGCAGTGGGCTCACGTTCTCCGACGCCTGGTCGAGGGCCGACACGTACGGCGTCGCGGCCCTCGGCACGCTGCTGGCGATCCTGGTGATCGGCTACTTCGCGGGCGGATACGTGGCCGGCCGGATGTCCCGCTTCGACGGCGGGCGGCAGGGCTCCGCGGTCTGGATGATCGGGGTCCTCACGACGATCGTCGCCGGCGGCGTCGGCGCGGTGGCCGGGCGCGAGTACGACGTGCTGGACCGGGTCGACCTGCCCAGCCTCCGCTGGTCCGCGGAGGACCTCACCGTCGCGGGCCTGCTCGCCGTGCTGGTCGCGCTCGTGCTCACCGCGGCCGCGGCGACCCTCGGCGGCCTCGCCGGACGTCGCTACCACGACAAGGTGGACCGGGCGGTCGGCATCCTCTCCTGAGGCGCGCAGGCATGCGCCCGCGGCGCCGAGGCGGCACGATGGGCCGATGCGGCGCGAGCACTGGCAGGCGGCGAACGACTCCCTCGACCCCGAGCGCGACTGGCTGCGCATCTACCGGCAGACCACACAGCACGAGTTCCCCTGGGACATGAACCAGGCGCTCTCCTTCGCCCTCTTCCGCACCTACGCCGTGCCGGGGGTCGGGCAGCTGCTCGACGCGACGCAGGCCTTCGCGACGCAGACGCAGAAGCGCTACGACGACACCGGCCTCCTGCTCGAGCAGCCGCTGGCCCACGGGTTCGACGACCCCCGCGCCCGCGCCGCCCTCCGGCGCGTCAACCAGATGCACCGCTCCTACGACATCCCCGATCACGAGATGCGCTACGTGCTGAGCACGTTCGTCGTCGTCCCGGTGCGCTGGCTGGACGCCTACGGCAAGCGCTCGATGACCGAGGGCGAGGTGCGCGCCTCGGTGCTCTACTACCGAGAGCTCGGCCGACACCTCAACATCCCGGACCTGCCCCAGACGTACGCCGGCTTCGAGCGCCTCATGGACGACTACGAGGCCGAACACTTCGCCTACACGCGGGGGGCGCGCCGGGTCGCCGACGCGACCCTCGACCTGATGGTGACCTTCTACCCGAGGCCGGCGGCCCGGGTGGTCGAGGCCTTCTCCCGCGCGCTGATGGACGAGCGGCTGCGCCGGGCGCTGGGCTACGAGGCCCCGCCCGCCTGGTTCGTCCGGGCCTCGCGCGCCGCGCTGCGCGGCCGGGGCCGCCTGCTGCGGCTCTTTCCCGCCCGTCGCCGCCCGAAGCGGGTGGAGGACCTCTCCTGGGTGCGCACCTATGGCGGCGCCCGCGACTTCGGGGCCGGCGACATCGCGGCGATGGGCACCTTTCCGGTGCCGGGTGCGGCCGGGTGTCCGGTTCGTCACACCGGGCCCGAGGGGGCCGCCGTCCGCGCGGGTCCCCAGGGGGGTGCGCCACGGCCCACCGGTTAGTTTCGGTCCCATGGCACCCGACGCGCCCACCGACCTCGAGGCGACCCACGCCCACGAGGCCCCGTTCCCGACGGAGCCGCGGACCGTGCTCGTCGCCGGCGCACGCGGCTACATCGGCTCCCGGCTCGTGCCGGCGCTCCTGGAGCGCGGGCACCACGTCGTCGCCACCGCGTCCTCCGAGCCGGACCCCGACCGCTTCGAGTGGGGGGACCAGGTCGAGTGGCGGGTGATGGACGCGCTCGACGCGGAGTCGGTCCGCAAGGCGGCCCGCGGCGTCGACGCCGTCACCTACCTGCTGCACGCGCTCGACCAGCCGGGCTATGAGGAGCTGGATCGACGGGCGGCGGCGGCCATGCGCGACGCCGTGGACGCCGAGGGCGTCCAGCGGGTGGTGTACCTCTCCGGGCTCGCCCCCGACCAGCCGCGCGCGTTGCTCTCGAGCCACCTCTCCTCCCGCCTCGAGGTCGAGGAGATCCTCGCCGAGGCCGCCTCCGCCTCGGTGGCCTCCCTCCGCGCGGGGGTGGTGCTGGGGGCCGGCTCGACGTCGTTCGAGATCATCCGCGACATCGCCTCGGCCATGCCCGTGCAGCCCGTGCCCTCGTGGCTGCAGACACGGATCCAGCCGATCGCCACCGTCGACGCGATCCGGCTGCTGGTGCACGCGCTGGAGAACGACGACGACCCGGTGGGCTCGGTCGACATCGGCGGGCCCGACGTCCTGACCTACCCCGAGCTGCTCGCCGCCTTCTCCCGCGCCGCCCGGCTGCTGCGCGTGCAGCTGCGGTTCCCACCCGTGCCCACGAGCCTCGTGGCGCAGGCCGCGCCGCTGCTGAGCACGGCGCCGGGCCACACGGTCTCCGCGCTCGTGGAGTCGCTGCGCTACGACATGGTCTGCCGGCCCGAGCGCGCCTGGGGCCTGCCCGGCGTGCGGACCCCGGTGGACGTCGCCATCCGCGAGGCGCTGCGCCGCCGCGGCCCCGCGGTCTACCGGGCGCAGCGCCGCCAGCGCGGCGACGCCCCGTGGACCGACCTCCGCGTGCTGGCCGAACGGATCACCCGGGTCCCGATCCCGATGCCCGCGCTCGTGCGCAGCACCACCCGTCTCGTGGAGCACCGCGCCGGCGCCGTCCTCCGCCGCCTGGTCCCCTAGCCCTGCCGGCCCCGACCGCTCCAGCGCGAGCCTGTTTGGCGCCGCCGGTCGTGGTTAACGGGCCTGGATGACCTCCACCTCAGCCCCGCGGACCCCGACCAGCGCCGCCCCGCCGTCGAAGGCCGTCGGCCTGCTCTACGGCCTCGGGTTCGGAGGCTTCGTGGACGGGATCCTGCTCCACCAGATCCTCCAGTGGCACCACATGGTCAGCGACGTCGCGGGCTACCCCACCACCACGCTCGCCGGCCTGGAGGCCAACACCCTCGCCGACGGCTTCTTCCACGTCGCCACCTGGCTCTTCCTCCTGGCGGCGTCGATCCTGGCCATCTCCTCGTGGCAGCAGGGCCGCCTCGCGCCGAGCTGGAGCTTCCACTTCGGCCTGGTGCTGGCCGGCTGGGGGATCTTCGACCTGGTCGAGGGCCTCGTCGACCACCAGATCCTCGGCGTCCACCACGTGCGTGACGACCTCGGCGCCCCGCTGTCGTGGGACATGGGCTTCCTGATCCTCGGGGCGTTGCTGGTTGCCGGCGGGTGGTGGGTGCACCGGCGGGGCGCCCGCACGCTGCTGCGGCGCTCGGCGCCCGGCCAGGAGTAGGCGACGCCGCGGGGTGCGCCCCGCTCGCGGTGCCGTAGCCTGCCCGGTGTGGCTGGACCGGACTACGCGCAGGAGGTCAAGGCGCTGCGCGTCACGATGCGCACGATCGAGCAGGCGCTCGACGTGGAGGCGATGCGCGCGGAGATCGACGACCTCGGCGTGCAGGTCGGCGCCCCCGACCTGTGGGACGACCAGGAGAACGCGCAGCGCGTGACCAGCCGCCTCTCGATGCTGCAGCACGAGCTGGAGCGCTACGAGGCGCTCGCGTCCCGCGTCGACGACCTCGAGGTCCTCGTGGAGCTCGGCGTCGAGGACGGCGACGAGGAGTCGCTGACCGAGCTGCAGACCGAGCTGCCCAAGGTGCACGAGCTCGTCGAGGCGCTCGAGGTGCGCACCCTGCTCTCGGGCGAGTACGACGTGCGCGAGGCCCTGGTCACGATCCGCGCCGGGGCCGGTGGCGTCGACGCCGCGGACTTCGCCGAGATGCTGATGCGGATGTACACGCGCTGGGCCGAGCGCAACAAGTACCCCGTCGAGGTCTTCGACACCTCCTACGCCGAGGAGGCCGGGCTGAAGTCGGCGACCTTCGCCGTCCACGCGCCCTATGCCTACGGCACGCTCTCGGTGGAGGCGGGCACGCACCGGCTCGTGCGGATCAGTCCCTTCGACAACCAGGGCCGGCGGCAGACGAGCTTCGCGGCCGTCGAGGTCGTGCCGGTCCTCGAGCAGACCGACGAGATCGAGGTGCCCGACGAGGACGTCCGCGTGGACGTCTACCGCTCCGGCGGGCCCGGGGGCCAGTCGGTGAACACCACCGACTCGGCCGTGCGGCTGACCCACCTCCCCACGGGCACCGTCGTCTCGTGCCAGAACGAGAAGAGCCAGCTGCAGAACAAGGCCAGTGCCATGGTGGTGCTCAAGGCCAAGCTGCTCGCCCGCAAGAAGGCCGAGGAGGAGGCGCACCTGCGCGAGCTCAAGGGCGACGTGCAGGCGAGCTGGGGCGACCAGATGCGCAACTACGTGCTGAACCCCTACCAGGTCGTCAAGGACCTGCGGACCACCTTCGAGGTCGGCAACCCCGCCGCCGTCTTCGACGGCGAGATCGACGGGTTCCTCGAGGCCGGGATCCGCTGGCGCCGCGGCGCGACGGCCGTCGCCGACGCCTGAGGCTCAGGAGCCCGACTCGGCGCCGGAGGCCTCCTCCGACGCCTCGGTCGTGCGCCGCGCCGCCTCGAGCACCTGCACGCACCACTCCCCGGTGCGTCGCACCAGCGACCGGCGCCCCTTCGGGCCTCGTGCCGCCGACGTGGGGACGGCCACCGAGCAGCCGACCCAGGCGTCGCCGAAGAGGCCGCCGTACGAACCGACGAGCCGCCGGCCGCGGCTGCAGGTGCGGCCGAGCCCCGGCTTGCCGAACGCGGGCGCGTCCTGGACCCGCGTGCAGCCCTCCTCCTGGGCAAGCGTGCGGACGACGGCCTTCGCCCGCGGCGGCGAGACGGGCGGGGCGAACGTCCAGGCCCGCGCCGTGGTGCCCTCCTCGCCGCTGAAGACGCAGCCCGCCTCGTGGGCGACGTCACGCACGCCCACGGCGAGCGTGGCCGGCTCCCCGCTGCTGTACGACGTGCTGTCCGTCACCTCGCCCCCCAGGGCGCGGGCGACTGCTTCGTCGTCCAGCGCCGGGCACGCCGAGGCGCGCGCCAGCGCGAGCCCGGCGACCTCGTAGTCACCCAGCGGCGTGGGCTCGGCCGCGGAGGGGGTCGGCTCGGCCGGGCCGGAGCCCTCCCCGCCGGTGCAGGCGGCCACCAGCGCGAGCGGCAGGGCGAGGCCGGCGAGGATCCGGCGAGGTCGTGGGGGGCGCGGCACGGGCTCACCCTACGGCGGGGGCGCCGCGGCGCGATTTCCCAGCCGCCCGGGGTGCTGCCGTACGCTCGCGGGAATGATCCGCTTCGACCAGGTCACCAAGACCTACTCCGGCCACGCCCACGCGGCGCTCGACGACGTCTCCGTCGAGGTGGGCGAGGGCGAGTTCATCTTCCTCGTCGGCTCCTCCGGCTCGGGCAAGTCGACCTTCCTGCGTCTCGTCCTGCGCGAGTACCGCGCCACCTCCGGCGAGGTGCACGTCGCCGGCATGGACCTGAACCGCATGCGCACCTGGAGGGTGCCCGCGCTCCGCCGCCAGATCGGCACCGTCTTCCAGGACTTCCGCCTGTTGCAGAACAAGACCGTCTCCGAGAACGTCGGCTTCGCGCTCCAGGTGATCGGCCGCCCGAAGGGCGACATCGCCCGGCTCGTCCCGGAGACGCTCGAGATGGTGGGCCTCGAGGGCAAGGGCGACCGGATGCCCGACGAGCTCTCCGGCGGTGAGCAGCAGCGGGTCGCCATCGCTCGTGCGTTCGTGAACCGGCCTCGGATCCTCATCGCCGACGAGCCCACGGGCAACCTGGACCCGACCAGCTCCGTGGGCATCATGAAGCTGCTGGACCGGATCAACCGGACCGGGACCACGGTCGTGATGGCCACCCACGACGCGGGGATCGTCGACCAGATGCGCAAGCGCGTCGTCGAGCTCGAGGACGGCCGCCTGGTGCGCGACGAGGCCCAGGGCGTCTACGGCTTCCAGCACTGAACCCACGCCGGCGCCTGCCGCCGACAGACCAGCACCAACCCCGAGGAATCCGCGAGGAACCCGAGACCCATGCAGATGCGCTACGTCTTCTCCGAGCTCGGTCAGGGCCTGCGTCGCAACGTGTCGATGCACGTCGCGGTCGTCCTGACCCTGTTCGTCTCCCTGACCCTGGTCGGCCTCGGCGTGCTGCTCAACCAGCAGGCCGACAAGGCCGCCGACCAGTGGGGGAGCCAGCTGCAGATCACGGTCTGGCTGTGCAAGGACCGCGACGACAACCCGGCCTGCACGGGGGAGGTCACGCAGGCGCAGCGCGCCCGCGTGCTCGACGTCGTCGAGGAGAGCCCCCAGGTCGCCGACTACCACACCGAGTCGAAGCAGGAGGCCTTCGCGAAGGTCAAGGAGCTCCTCGGGCCGGAGAAGTTCGAGGGTGACAACCCGGCCGCGACGGCCGAGGCGATGCCGCAGTCGGTGTGGATCGAGCTGAAGGACCCCGACGAGTACCGCGACATCACCTCGGCGGTCACGGGCATGGAGGGCGTCTCCGGCATCCGGGACATGCGCGACGTGCTCGAGCCGATCTACGGCTCGATCAGCGCGCTGAAGTGGAGCGCGCTCGGGACGGCCGCCTTCCTGGTGCTCGCCGCCCTCCTGCTGGTCGGCAACACCATCCGGCTGGCCGCCTACGCGCGCCGCAAGGAGATCGGCATCATGCGGCTGGTGGGTGCCTCGACGTCCTACATCACGCTGCCGTTCCTGCTCGAGGCGCTGGTCGCCGCGGTGCTGGGCGTGGCCCTCGCTGCCGGGGCCCTGGGGGCCTTCATGTGGTTCGGCATCCACGAGCGCGCGGGGGACCAGCTGAACTTCATGCCCTGGATCGGGCTTCCGGAGTACCTCAGGGCGGTGGCGGCGATCGCGGTGCTCGGGCCCATCCTGACCCTGCTCCCGACGCTGCTGCTCACGCGGCGCTACATCCGCGTCTGAGCCGCCGGCCGCCACGTCGGCCGCGGGGGACGCCGCCGTCGTCCCGCGGCGTGTCGGCCGGGGAGGGCCTCCCGGGCGGCCTACGGTCGGGGAACCAACGTCCCCGACGAAGGCTGACCGGTGCGTTCCTTCCCCCGTACCGCACGCCGCCGCTCGGCCGCCGCGTCTGCGGCCGCCGCGCTGGCGGTCGGTCTGCTGACCGTTCCTGCCTCACCGCAGGCCCACGCGGAGGACCTGAAGGACAAGCAGAACCGGGTCGAGAAGAAGATCGGGCGCGCCCACACGGACTTCGACCACTCGAGTCGGCGCTTCCGCCGGGCGAGTGCCTCGCTGAGCGCCGCCCAGGGTCGCCTCGCGACGGCGCAGACCCGGCTCGCGGCCGCCGAGGGCCGCCTCTCCGCCGCGCGGCTGCGCGACCAACGGATGCAGGAGAAGCTGGCGTTGGCCGTCGACCGGCTGCGGGAGGCCGGCCGGGCGGTCGAGGCGGCGGGTCAGCAGCTCGAGGACCAGCGCGAGCACGTCTCCGACGTGATCAGCAACACCTACGAGGAGGGTGACCCCCAGCTGCTCGCCTTCGCCTCCTTCCTCGACGCACGCGACCCCGCCGACCTGACCCGCCGCGCCGAGGCGCGGCGGGTGGTCGTGGGGGAGGAGACGCGGGTCTACGACGAGTTCCGGGCCGCCGAGGTCCTGCTGGTCGTGCAGGAGGACCAGGTCGAGGCCTACCGCGACGAGGTGTCGCGGCGGCGGGAGCGGGCGGCGGAGCACCTGGCGAGGATGAAGGTCCTGAAGGCCGCCGCAGTCGATGCCCGGCAGGACGTCTTCCGCCTGCTCAAGCAGCGCTACCGGGCCCAGGCCCGGGCCAACGCGGCCCGCCGCGCGGACCTGCGGGTGCTCACGCGGCTGCGGGCGGAGAAGGAGCGGATCTCCGACCTGCTGCGGCGGCGCGCCGAGGCGGCGCGACGCCAGGCGAGCGCGGGCCGCGTCCGCTCCGGCGACGGATACCTCGGCTACCCCGTGAGCGGTGGCATCACCTCGCCGTACGGCTACCGGACGCACCCGATCTACGGCTACTACTCGCTGCACGACGGCACCGACTTCGGGGCCGGTTGCGGGGCGCCGCTCTACGCCGGCGCCCCGGGCCGGGTCGTCTCGAGCTACTACCAGACGGCGTACGGCAACCGGCTGATCATCGACCACGGCGCCGTGCGCGGGGTCGGGCTCGCGACCATCTACAACCACGCTGTGCGCTACACCGTCGCGCCGGGGCAGCGGGTGCAGCGCGGAGAGATCGTGGGGTACGTCGGGTCGACCGGCTGGTCCACCGGCTGCCACCTGCACTTCAGCGTGGTCGTCAACGGCAGCACGGTGGACCCGGCCGGGTGGCTCTGACCCCGCCCCGGGGCTCGGGGTGGCCCCGGCTGGGATGATGGCCCGATGGCCAAGGAGCAGGGGCGCAAGATCGTCGCGCAGAACCGCAAGGCCCGCCACGACTACCACATCGAGGACACCTGGGAGGCGGGCATCGCCCTGATGGGCACCGAGGTGAAGTCGCTGCGGATGGGCCGGGCCAACCTGACCGAGGGCTTCGGCGAGGTCGACGACCACGAGGTCTGGTTGATCGGCGTGCACATCCCGGAGTACGTCCAGGGCACCTGGACCAACCACGCCGCCCGCCGCCGCCGCAAGCTGCTGCTGCACCGCGAGGAGATCGCCCGGATCGAGCGCAAGGTCAACGACCCGGGATACACGCTGGTGCCGCTCGCGCTGTACTTCAGCGACGGCAAGGCGAAGGTCGAGATCGGCCTGGCGCGCGGCAAGAAGCAGCACGACAAGCGGCAGACGATCGCGAAGCGCCAGTTCGAGCGCGAGAAGCAGGCGGAGCTGGGTCGCCGGCTGAAGGGCAAGACCTGATGCAGGGCCGGGCGTGACAGCACCGGGCCCCGGGGTGCCCGCGGGGCCGACGGGGCTCCCGGCCGACGAGCCGGTCGCGGAGGTGCACGCCTTCTGGCGGCGCCTCGGGCTGCCGGGGCTCGTCGACGTGCACACCCACTTCATGCCGCCTCGGGTGACCGCCAAGATCCGCGAGCAGTTCGACACGGGTGGCCCGCTGATCGGCGGATCCTGGCCGCTGCGCTACCGCGACACGGACGAGGCGCTGGTGGCCGGGCTGCGCGCGCTGGGGGTGCGCCGCTTCACCGCGCTGCCCTACGCCCACCGGCCCGGGATGGCGGAGTTCCTCAACGCGTGGGCGGCGGACTTCGCCGCGGCCGTCCCGGAGGCCGCGCACTGCGGCACGATCTATCCCGAGGACGGCGTCGAGGACTACCTCGCCCGCCGGCTCGAGCAGGGCCTCGCCGTGGTGAAGGTGCACGTGCAGGTGGGCGGCTTCCTCGTCACCGACCCCGCGCTGGACGCCGCCTGGGGCCTCCTGGCGGAGGCCGGCACGCCCGTCGTGGCGCACGTGGGCTCGGGCCCGGTCGGGACGGCCTGCACGGGCCCGGGGCCGGTCGCCGAGCTCCTGGCGCGGCACCCGCGGCTGCGCCTGGTGATCGCGCACCTGGGGACGCCGGAGCACACCGACTTCCTGGACCTCGCCGAGCGCCACGAGCGGGTGCTGCTCGACACGACGATGGCGTTCGTGGACTTCTCCGAGCGCCTGGGCGGCGGCTACCCGGCCGCGCTGCTGCCCCGGCTCGCCGACCTGGGCGAGAAGGTGCTGCTCGGCACGGACTTCCCGAACATCCCCTACGCCTACCACCACCAGCTCGAGTCCCTGGAGCGGCTCGGCCTCGGCGACGACTGGCTCCGGCGCGTCTGCTGGGAGAACGGGGCGGCGCTGCTCGGCGTGCCCGGGCCGGGGGAGCCGGCGCCGGAATAGGCGTGCGTGACCGTGCGTTGGAGCGGGTACGATGAACCCGTCGGGCGGCC
Source organism: uncultured Actinomycetota bacterium (assembly GCA_963832415.1). Classification (GTDB taxonomy): domain Bacteria; phylum Actinomycetota; class Actinomycetes; order Propionibacteriales; family Nocardioidaceae; genus Nocardioides. Next base: position 28,368 of record CAWHTZ010000009.1, read on the forward strand.
AGCCGGCCGGCGTTGACAACACCAGAGGGGCTGATCGGTTTCGACTTGGGACGTTAGTTCCAGGAGAAGCGGGTCGAGGAGCCAGCGTCATCTCGTAAACGACCGCTGGAAACCACAAGTGCCGACAATCAGCGCACTAACTTCGCTCTCGCTGCCTGAGCAGTGATCGAAGGGTCAGACCGGGTGTCCGCCTCCGACCCGGATCCTGGCCTCATCTAGGAGGCTTGCCTGCCAGCACGCGTCAGAACGGCTAGCAGGGACTCTTTTTCTGGCTGGGCCCGTCGGTGAGCTGTCCGTGGCAGCACCGGGGCCGAGAAAAGCGCGAGCACGGACTACACCCGTAGAAGTCCTGGATCGACGCCCGAGGACGCGGGTTCGATTCCCGCCAGCTCCACCAGCAGCCCTCTGCCGCAGAGCCGCTCCGACCTCGGTCGGGGCGGCTCTTCGCGCGTCTGGAGGGGATCGCCGGAGCATCGCCCCCATCGCCAGTGCAGAGGGGATCCGAGGCCGGCATCACTGTCGGTGCCCGGTGGAAGAGTGTCGTCATGGAGGCAACCAGCGGACCGGGCGGGCACTCGGTGCACCGTGCGATCGCCCGGGCGAGGGAGGTGTTCGCCCGGGCCTCCGACCGGCCGATGTGGGTTCTGGACGCGGCGGGGACGCGGCAGGCGCTGGCCGAGTTCGCCTCGTTGATGTCGCAGGCCGCCGAGCTCGAAGCACAGCTCCTGCGGCATGCGGACACGGTCGAGGCGTACGCCGAGCCCGGCGCGACGTCCACGGCGGCCTGGCTGGGCCACACCACGCGGGTCACCCGCCGGGAGGCGCACGGCAAGACCCGGCTCGCCACGGCACTCCAAGCGCACCCGCTGACCCGGGAGGCCCTCGCGCGGGGGGAGGTCCGGGTCGAGCAGGCGCAGGTGATCTGCCGGGCCGTGGATGAGCTCACCCGGGACCTGGAGACCGACGCCGCCAGCGAGGACCCCGAGGTGCGGGCCCTGGCGGCGGACCCGGACCTGCCGGAGCGGGCGGAGAAGCACCTCCTCGCCGCCGCGGAGCACCACGACGCGAAGGTGCTGCGGATCCTGGGCAAGCGGATCCTGGAGGTCGCCGACCCCGCCCGCGCCGACGCCCACGAAGCAAGGGCCCTGGAGCGGGAGGAGAAACGGGCCGCGGCGAAGACCCGGTTCTCGATGGCCGACGACGGCCACGGCCTGAGCCACGGCCGGTTCGCGATCCCCACCACCCACGCCGCGATGCTGCGCAAGGCCCTGCTGGCCACCGCAGCCCCCCAACACCAGAACGCCGTCGGCGGCTCCGGCACCTGGCGGTTGGAGAAGCCCGGCCCCCAGCGGATGGGGGAGGCGTTCTGTGAGTACCTGGCCCGCTACCCCGCCGACAAGCTGCCCCACGCCGGCGGCGTCACCGCCACCGTGGTGGTCACCATGACCCTCGAGAGCCTGCTCGGCGGGCTCAAGGCCGCCCAGCTCGACACCGGCGAACACATCACCGCCGGGCAGGCCCGCCGGATGGCGTGCGAGGCCGGCCTGGTCCCCGCCGTCCTCGGCGGCGACTCCCGCGTCCTGGACATCGGCCGCAAGGGCCGACTGTTCACCGACCCCCAACGCATCGCCCGGATCGTCGAGCAAGCCACCTGCGAACACCCCACCTGCGACGTCCCCGCCGCCTTCTGCCACGCCCACCACCGGATCCCCTGGGCCTGCGGCGGCACCACGAACAAGGCCGACCTCCAGTGGCTGTGCCCCCGCCACCACACCCTCGCCCACCAAGCCCTGGACAAGGCCGCCCGGCGAGGCAGCCCACCCGTCCCAGAACCACCCCGGCGCACGTGAGGGGTGGCCGTCCGCCGGAGTGCAGCCCGCGCCCTGACCCGCGCTACTCTGAAAGGGTGACGGCCGCTCACCATCACCCCGGGCGGCCGTCACTTGGGGGCGCCCGGCCTGCTCGACGGGTCCGCGGCGGCCAGCCCCACCCCCCGGCGGTTCTCCGCGCGGCCGGTTAGGCTCCCCGGAGTCCGGCCGAACGCGACGGGAGGGCGATGGCACCGAGGCTGCGCAGCAACAGCCGTCTCGTGGGTGACGATGGCACCAGCTACCGGGTGGGGCGGCTGCTCAGCGAGGGCGGCTTCGGGACGACGTACGAGGGCCACCGCCTCTCGGCGAACGGCGCCGGCCCGCAGAAGGTCTGCCTCAAGGTGTGCAGCGAGCGGCAGGACTGGCACGGCGAGGCGTTCTTCGGCGAGCTCCTCGCCCGGGACAAGCGCGTGGTGCGGCTGCAGGACGCGTTCGTCTCGGTGACCGGCACCGGCAGCGGACAGCGCCGGAAGTACGTCCTCGTCTTCGAGTTCATGGACGGCGGCACCGTCTGGGACGCCGTCGAGGCCGGGCGCGCCGGCTGGCCCGAGGCGCGGGTGCGGCGCGAGCTGAAGGCCCTGCTCCGGGTCCTGACGCGGCTGCACAACGCGGGTGTGACGCACCGGGACCTCAAGCCGAACAACGTCTACCTGCGGGGCGGCCGGCTCGCGCTCGGCGACTTCGGGATCAGCCGCATGGCGCTGGACCCGCGCGACAGCCGCGGTCACGGACACGTGCCCGACTTCTCCCCGCCGGAGGTCGTCGAGGCCGGCCGCTGGGCCTCCGCGGACGACGTCTATCAGGTCGGGCTGCTCGCGGCCACGCTGCTCTCGGGCGAGGTCTGGTGGAGCGAGGTCGTCTCGGGCCGCGCGATCGCCGACCTGCCCGGGTCGGGGCCGCTGAAGACCTGGATCTGGCACGCCACGGGTGCGCGGGCGAAGCGCTACTGGGACGCCGCCGAGGCGCGCGACGCGCTCGACGGACTGGCGGACGTGTCGGTCCGGCCCGGCCGGCCCCCGCGCAGCCTGCGGCGCAGGAACGTCGCCTTCGCCGGCCGGGTGCCGGGGGCGACCCGCGAGGAGGCGGCGCGGGCCGCCCGGCGGGCCGGGGCGCGCGTGCAGGACGCCCCCTCCGACAGCACGACCCTGCTGGTGGTCGGCGAGCCGCGCCGGGGGGCCGGGCTGCCCGAGGGCACCACGCTCTTTGCCGTGCGCGAGCGGATCCGGCTCGGACAGCCGATCGCGCTGATCGGCCCCGCCGACTTCCGGAGGCTCGCCCGCATCTGACCGGGGCGCCCTGGGCGCCGAGTCGGCGTGGCTCTCCGGGCTGGCGAGGCGGCCTAGCCTTGGTGGGCATGGGGTTCGTGATGCTGGTCGGCGCCGTGGTCGGGCTGCTGCTCGGCCTGATCCGGGCGCCGGGCGGGAAGCCGGGCCCCCGCTGGACGGTCCCCTTCGGCGTGCTCGGGGCGGTGGCCGGGTCCGCGGGGTGGAACGCGCTCCTCGACCTGCCGCTGACAGCGACGACGAGCCCGGGCTTCTACGGGGGACTCCTGGTCGCCCTGCTGTGCGTGTTCGGCGTCCAGGCGATGAAGCCGGGCCACGACTGAAGCCCGGCCACGCCCAGGTCCGGCCAGCCCCGGGCCCGGCCCCGGCTCGCGCGGTCTGGTCTGATGGACGCATGGCGGGCGGCTGTGTCTTCTGCTCCGTGGTCCGGGGAGAGGTCGAGGCCCAGGTGGTGCTCGACACCCCGGAGGTCCTGGCCTTCCTCGACCACCGCCCGGTGTTCAAGGGCCACGTCCTGCTCGTGCCGCGCGCTCACGTCGGGACGCTGCCCGACCTGCCGGCCGGGCTCCGCGACCCCTTCCTCGCCGCGGCCCAGCGGATCGCCTCCGCCGTGGTGGAGGCGCTCGGCGCCCAGGGCTCCTTCGTCGCCATGAACAACACCGTCAGCCAGTCGGTGCCACACCTGCACCTGCACGTCGTGCCCCGCACGAAGGGCGACGGGCTGCGCGGTTTCTTCTGGCCCCGCACGCGGTACGCCGACGGCGAAGAGGGGGAGTATGCCGCCCGGCTCCGCGGGTCGCTCGGCGGATCTCTAGAGTGAGTCCGATCCCCGACACGCCAGCAGGAGGAACCACATGGGTCGCTACGACGGACGCGTCGCCCTCGTCACCGGAGCCGCGCGCGGCATCGGGCTGGGCATCGCCACCAGGCTCGCCAGCGAGGGCGCCTCGGTCGCCATCGCCGACCTCGACGAGGCCGCCGCGAGCGAGGCCGCACAGACCCTGCCCCTCGTGGACGGCGCCCGGGCTGTCGGGATCGGCTGCGACGTCGCCGACGCCGCCTCGGCCCAGGCCGCGGTGGAGCGCACGGTCTCGGAGCTCGGCGGCCTCCACGTCCTGGTCAACAACGCCGGCGTGACCCGCGACAACCTGCTCTTCAAGATGACCGAGGAGGACTGGGACGTCGTCATGGGCGTGCACCTCAAGGGCGCGTTCCTGATGAGTCAGGCGGCCCAGAAGGTCTTCGTGGAGCAGAAGCTCGGCAAGATCGCGAACCTGTCGAGCGTCTCCTCGATGGGCAACAAGGGGCAGGCCAACTACTCCGCCGCGAAGATGGGCATCCAGGGCTTCACGCGCACGCTGGCCCTCGAGCTCGGCGCCTACGGGGTCAACGTGAATGCGGTGGCCCCCGGGTTCATCGTCACAGAGATGACCGACGCGACGGCGCGTCGCCTCAAGATGGAGCCGGAGGACCTGCGCAAGATGAACGCGGAGGCCAACCCGGTCAAGCGGGTCGGCTACCCCGAGGACATCGCCGCCGCCATCGCCTTCCTGTGCAGCGACGAGGCCTCGTACATCACCGGTCAGACCCTCTTCGTCGACGGCGGGGCCAAGATCGGCTGACCGGCCCGTCCCCCGATCGGAGATCCCGTGAGCTCGTCCCGCACCGCCCAGCTGGTCGCGGCCGTCGTGGCCGTCCTGCTCGTGGGGGGTCTTGCCCTCTTCGTGGTCCGGCTCAGCAGCGACGACGCGGAGCCGAGCTCGGGGGAGCAGCCGTCCGCGGAGGAGACCCCGGAGCCGGGGAAGAAGCAGCCCGCCACGTGGCCGCTGACGGGTCGACCGGTCAAGGGCAAGGGCGACGGGACGCAGCCGTTCCCGGCCTACGTCGTCAAGATCGACAACACGGGTTCCGCGGCCCCGCAGCGCGGGCTCAGCCAGGCCGACATGGTGGTCGAGGAGCTGGTCGAGGGGGGCACCACCCGGCTGGCGGCCTTCTTCCACACCCGGCTGCCCAAGGTCGCGGGGCCGGTGCGCTCCATGCGCGCGACCGACATCGGCGTGGTGTCGCGGGCCAAGGCGACGGTGGTGACCAGCGGCGCCGCGCCGCCGACGATCCGGCGGATCAACGAGGCCGGGATCACCTTCCTCGGCGAGGCCAACCCGAACATCTACCGTGACAACGGGCGCTCCGCGCCGTACAACCTGTTCGCCGACGTGCAGGCCATCGGCAAGCGCGCCGCCAAGGACCATCCAGACCCCGACGACTACTTCACCTGGGGTCGGCCGCAGGACCTGCCGCGCGGGCGCAAGGCCACCGGGCTCTCGGCCTCGTTCGGCCGGCACACGACCACCTGGCAGCTCGAGGGCGGCCGCTACCGCAACGTGAACGGGTACGCCGCCAGCGACGAGCAGTTCGAGGCCGACACCGTCGTCGTGATGCGCGTCGAGGTCGGCGACGCGGGATACCGCGACCCGGTGGGCAGCTTCGTCCCGGAGTCCAAGCTGACCGGGGAGGGCCCGATGTCGGTCTTCCACGGTGGCCGGCAGGTGCGCGGCACGTGGAGCAAGAAGGACGCCCGCTCGCCGGTCGTCCTGCGCTCCGGCGGCAGCGAGCTCGCCGTGCCGGCCGGCAACACCTGGGTCGAGCTCGTGCCGGTCGACGGCAACGTCTCCGTCGGCTGACGCCCCTCAGCCCGGGCGCGGGTCCTGCTCGGTGTTCATCAGCGCCCGCAGGCCGCCCAGGATCAGCTCGATCGCGCTCTCGACCCGGGCCGAGGCGGCGTTGAGGTCCTCGCTGCTCGCGACCATCTCGCCCGCCGAGGCCATCGCGCCGAAGAAGATGCGGCTGAAGGTCTGCACCATCTCCTCGTCGACGGCCCACGTGCCGGCGGTCAGCACCGACTGCACGATGTCCACCACCGTCGCGTAGGTGGAGCGCTCCTCCTGCTCCCGGTAGCGCTCGTAGCCGAGCACCGCGGGCCCCTCCTGCACCACGATCCGGCGGTAGGACGGCCAACGGACCACCTCCAGGAAGGCTCGCAGCCCGGCCATGGCCCGCTCCCACGGGTCGATCTGCCCCGTGAGGGCGTCCTGCACCGCCCGCGTGGCGTCCTGCTCGACCCGCTCGAAGACCGCCTCGAAGAGGGCCTGCTTGCCGGTGAAGTGGTGGTAGAGCGCACCCTTCGTGACCCGGGCGCCGGCCACGATGGCGTCCAGCGAGGTGGACGCGTAGCCCTGGTCGGTGAAGAGCTCCTCGGCGACGTCGACCAGCGCGCGCTTCGTGGCCGCCGAGTACTGCTCCCGCCGGCTCGCCCCGGGGGCCCCGGTGACGGTGCGGCGCAGCTTGGTGGCGGTGGACCTGGGCATCCCCGGATTCTAGGCCGACCGTCGGTATGGATGTCACGGGCGACGCGGGGGCGGCACCCGGACGGGCGGAGTCGGCGTGGCGTCGCAGGTCACGACGCATGTCGACATCCGGCTCCCGGGTGCGAGCGAGGTCACGCTCCGGACAGCCGGTCCCACCCCCCGGCGCGTTGCATACCGTCAGTACGTCTGTATACCGTGAGTATGCGCCTTCCGTCGTGAAGGTCCGACCCCGAGGAGGCAGAGCCGCCATGACCTGGAAAACCCTCCACCGTCGCAGCGAGGTCCTGCGCGCTGTGACCCGCGTTGCCGACGAGCGCCGAGACGGGGCGTTGCCGACTGACGTCCCCGGCGTCCCCGAGGCCTTCCGGGACGACCTGGACCTGCTCGGAGCGCTCTCGCTGCAGTGGTTCACCCGCCTGTCCGGGCGCATCGAGCTCGCGTTGCTCGACGAGTCGCTCGAGCCGGACGACGCGGTCGTCCTGGCCTGGGCCCGCAACGTCGAGGCGATGCCCGGCGTCCGGGCCGTCCTCGACCGCGCCGAGGAGCAGCCGGCCGACGCGGAGACCGCCCGCGTGATGCGCAAGGCGGCCGACAAGCAGCACGCGATGCTGGCGCTCCTGTCCGGGCGCGTGGACCCCGACGGGCCCTCGTCCGTGCGCGTCGGCGAGGCGCTGGTGCGCCGCGCCAACCGCGCGGGGCTGCCTCCCTTCCAGGAGATCGTCGACCTGGCCCCGCGCGGCGAGCGCGCCCGGCCCGGCGCACACTCCCGGCACCGACTGCTCCACCGCCTGCGGACGGCACTGGCCGCCTGAGCCGCCCCCGATCCGGCAGCCCCGGCCGCGGCGCTTCCCTCCGGGCCTCTCCCTCCCTGGGCCCGCGCGCCGCGCCGGGGCTGTCGCCCGCCCGCCTCTGGATGTCTGGTCGGCCGCTGGGCATCATGGCGGCATGAGTGGCGACCTGCGCGCGGGCATGCTGCTGGTCGCGGCGCCCACGCTGGTGGACCCGAACTTCGCCGACGCGGTCGTGCTGCTGCTCGACGTGGACGAGGAGGGTGCCCTCGGGGTCGTGGTGAACCGCCCGTCCCCGGTGCTGGTCGGCGACGTGCTCGACGGCTGGGCCGACGTCGTGGCCGAGCCCGAGGTCCTCTTCCGGGGCGGCCCCGTGAGCACCGAGGGGGCGCTCGCCGTGGGCCGGCTCGCCGACCCGGACGTCGCGCCCGACGGCTTCCGCTCCGTCGTGGGGCCGCTCGGCGTCGTCGACCTCGACGCCCCGGTCGACGTGGTCGGCCGGGGCCTCGCGAACCTGCGGATCTTCGCCGGCTACGCCGGCTGGGGCGCGGGCCAGCTCGAGGGCGAGGTCGCCGGCGGGGACTGGTACGTCGTCCCCGCCCTCGACGCGGACCCGTTCCGCGCCGACCCCTCGGACCTGCGCCGCGACGTGCTCCGCCGCCAGCCCGGCGAGCTGGCCTGGCACGCCACCCGCCCCGCCGACCCCGAGCAGAACTGACGCGGACCTGCGGGGACTAGACTCGGGCCCATGAGCACCACCATCGGCTTCGGCACCGAGACCGACGTCCAGGAGGACCGGCGCACGGTCCCCACCGACGAGGGGGACCACGAGCGGTTCTCGCACTACGTGCCGAAGGACAAGCTCACCGAGGCGATGGTGATGGGGACCCCGGTCGTCGCGCTCTGCGGCAAGGTCTGGGTCCCGAGCCGCTCGGGGGAGAAGTACCCGGTCTGCCCGGAGTGCAAGGAGATCTGGGAGTCCATGAAGGACGACGGCTCCGGCGGGGACGGCGAGTGAGCGGTCGGCCACCACGACCGCACCGCACCCGCACCGCACCCGCAGGACCCGAGCAGGAGACGCTCGACGTCGCGCCGGCCCTGCCGCCGGCGTACCCCGATCGCGCCGCGTGGGGCACCGCGGGCCCGCTGCGGGCGTGGCAGACGGCGGCGCTGACGCAGTACTTCGCGGAGCAGCCGCGGGACTTCCTCGCGGTGGCGACGCCGGGGGCCGGCAAGACCACCTTCGCCCTGAGCGTGGCCGCCGAGCTGCTCGCGCGCCGGGCGATCGACCGCGTGGTCGTCGTCGCGCCGACCGAGCACCTGAAGACCCAGTGGGCCGAGGCGGCCGCGCGGGCCGGCGTCCCGATCGACCCGGCCTTCGCCGCGGGCAAGGGCCGCACCTCGGGGGACTTCAAGGGCGTCGCGCTGACCTACGCGGGCGTCGCGGTCAACCCGCTGGCCGTGCGGGTGCGGGTCGAGCGGTTCAAGACGCTGGTGATCCTCGACGAGGTGCACCACGCCGGCGACGCCCTGTCGTGGGGCGAGGGGGTGCGGGAGGCGTTCGAGCCCGCGACGCGGCGGCTCGCCCTGACCGGCACGCCGTTCCGCTCCGACGTCAACCCGATCCCGTTCGTCACCTACGCGCCGGGGCCGGACGGCGCGCCGCGCTCGGTCGCGGACTACACCTACGGCTACGGCCACGCGCTGGCCGACCAGGTCGTGCGCCCCGTGCTCTTCCTCGCCTACTCCGGCGAGATGCAGTGGCGCACCCGCGCCGGCGACGAGGTCGCCGCGCGCCTGGGTGAGCCGCTGACCAAGGACGCCACCGCGCAGGCGCTGCGCACCGCGCTGGACCCGCAGGGCGCCTGGATGCCGGCGGTGCTCGAGGCGGCCGACCGACGGCTCACCGAGGTGCGCCGCCACGTGCCGGACGCCGGCGGGCTCGTGATCGCGACCGACCAGACGGCGGCGCGGGCGTACGCGAAGCTGCTGCACGCGGTCAGCGGCGAGAAGCCGGTCGTGGTGGTCTCGGACGAGCAGGGCGCCTCCCGGCGGATCTCCGACTTCGGCGCCTCGACGGATCGCTGGATGGTCGCCGTCCGGATGGTCTCCGAGGGCGTCGACGTGCCGCGGCTCGCGGTGGGCGTCTACGCCACGACGACCGCGACCCCACTGTTCTTCGCGCAGGCCGTGGGGCGCTTCGTGCGGGCGCGGCGCCGGGGCGAGACGGCGTCGGTTTTCGTGCCGTCCGTGCCCGCGCTGCTGGGCTTCGCCTCCGAGATGGAGGTCGAGCGCGACCACGTGCTCGGTCGGCCCGCCGGCGACGAGGACGACCCCGTCGCCGCCGAGCAGGAGCTGCTCGACCGGGCGAACGCCAGCGAGGCGGCGTCCGACGAGCTGGAGCCCGCCTACGAGGCCATCGGTTCACAGGCCACCTTCGACCGGGTGCTCTACGACGGCGGCGAGTTCGGCCACGAGGGCGAGGTGCACGTCGGGTCCGAGGAGGAGATGGACTTCCTCGGGATCCCCGGCCTGCTGGAGCCCGACCAGGTCCGGCAGCTGCTGCACACGCGCCAGAGCGAGCGGGCGCGCACGCAGGCCCGGACCGGCTCCGAGCCCGGGGCCGGAGCCGGACCCGACCAGGGCGGCGAACCGGCGGCCCACGAGCGGCTGTCCGTGCTGCGCCGCGAGCTCAACGGCCTGGTCGCGGCCTGGCACCACCGCACCGGTCAGGCGCACGGCGTGACACACGCGGCGCTGCGGCGCGAGTGCGGCGGGCCGTCGGCCACCGCGGCCACCGCGGACCAGCTGCACGAGCGGATCGACCGGATCCGCGCCTGGGCCGCCGCGCGCTGACCGGCGCCGGGCCGGGTGCGCTCCACCGGCCGGGTGCGGCGGCGCCGCGGCGACCGGGGAGTCCGCCCGGAGGACTCCCGGACTCCCGCGTCCGGTCCGGCGCGGGCAGGATGGGCCGCGTGACGACGTACGTGGTGTTCCTGCGCGCGATCAACCTGGGCTCGGTGCGCAAGTTCGGCAAGGACGACGTGCGGCGCGCGACCGAGGCGGCCGGGTTCACCGATGTCGCGACCCACCTCAACACCGGGAACGTCCGGGTCAGCGGCCGGCAGCGATCCCGGGAACGGGTCGAGGCGGCGCTCGAGGAGGCGTATGCCGCCGACCGGGGGTTCGAGGTCCCGGCGGTCGCCTTCAGGGTCGACGAGTACGCCGCGCTGGCCGCGCACGCCGAGGAGGTCGAGGCGGCCCGGGGACACCCGGGCAAGCACTACGTCTCGCTGCTCAAGGAGGAGCCCGCCCCGGGCCGCAGGCGTGAGCTCGAGGCCTTCGCGGGGGACGGTGAGGAGGTCGTCGTCCACGGGCGCGCCGCGCACCTGCTGCTGCCCGAGGGTCGGGACTACCGCTCGACGAAGCTGGACAACGGCCGTGTGGAGCGGGTGCTGGGCACGGGGACGAACCGGAACCTGACGGTGATCCGGGAGCTGGCCCGGCGCTGGTGCTGAGCGCCCCGCAGAGAGCCACGCTGGGAGTGCAGGGCGTGGCCCCGCGGCTCACTGTCCGGTGAAGCGCGGCTCTCGCTTCTCGCCGAAGGCGGCCATCCCCTCGACGGCGTCGGAGGTGCCGAACAGCAGCACCTGGCCGCGCGTCTCCCGCGCCAGCGCCGCGTCGAGGCCGCCGGGGTCGCTGTCGGCGTTGCCGAGCGTGGCCGCGTTGATCGCCTTCTTGGCGGCGGCGAGCGCGAGCGGCGGGCCGGCGGCCAGGCGGCGGACGACGTCCGCGACGGTCTCGTCGAAGGCGCCGTCGGGCACCACGTGCGTGGCCAGTCCCGAGTCCGCGGCCTCGGCCGCGGAGAGGGGTTCGGCGAGCAGCGCCATCCGCATCGCCCTGGCGCGGCCGACCGACGCCGCGACCGTCGCGGTGGCGCCGCCGTCGGGCATCAGCCCGATGCGGGCGAAGGGGAGCAGGAACGACGCCGACTCGGCCGCCACGACCAGGTCGCAGGCCAGCGCCACGGAGCAGCCGACGCCGGCGGCGACACCGTTCACGGCGGCGACGACGGGCCGGTCCAGCCGCACGATCGCCCGGACCACGCGGGCGGCCCGCTCCATCGACTCCTCGCCGAAGCGCGAGATGACCTCACCGCCGTCGGGGCCCGCGCCGACGTCGGCCCCGGTCGAGAAGGCCGCGCCCGTCCCGGTCAGCACGACGACTCGCACGGCCTCGTCGGAGACCACCGCCTGCAGCTCCGCGGTCAGCGCGTCGGACATCTCGCCCGTCAGCGCGTTGTAGCGCGCCTCGCGCTCCAGCCGCAGCCACCGGGCGCCGTCCTCGGTGCGCACCTGGAGGCCGGGCACGACCTCCCGCCACGCGGCGGGCGCGTCCCCCGGCTGCTCAGGCACCCGCGACCCCCGCCTCGCGCATCTCGGTGAGGGCGCGCTCCGTGCTCTCGGGCGCCACGCCGGCGACCAGGTCGGGCAGCAGCGTGACGGCGAAGCCGTGCGTGACGCCGTCCAGGGCGGTCGCGCGGACGCAGAAGTCGGTGGCGACACCGCACACGTCCACCTGCGTGACCCCGTGCCCGCGCAGCCACCCGGCGAGGGTCTCGCCGTCGAAGCTGCCCTCGAAGCCGGAGAACGCCGCCTCGTGCTCGCCCTTGGTGAAGACCGCCTCGAAGCGTGACGCGTCGAGCGCGGGGTGGAAGTGCTCGCCCTCGGTGCCGACCTCGCAGTGCTTCGGGAACGAGTGCGAGAAGTCGGGGTCGTCGGACCAGTGGTCGCCCGGGTCGATGTGGTGGTCCTTCGTCGCGACCACGTGGTCCCAGCGTCGCTCGCCCGCCTCGCCCGCCTCGCCCGCCGACCGGGCGGCCAGCAGGCCGTCGATGCGGGTGGCGACCGCGGCCCCGCCGGCCACGCCCATGGATCCGCCCTCGCAGAAGTCGTTCTGCACGTCGACGACCACGAGGGCGCGCTTGGTGGAGGTGTCCATGGCGCCGAGGCTAGGGGGCGTCCGCGTCGAGGAACAGGGTGGGGACCACCGGCTCGCCCCGCGAGAGCTGCTGCGCCGCCAGCGGCAGCGCGCCGCGCGCCGCGGCGTGCCGCTCCTGCGCGTGGGCGAGCGGCTCGCGACCGACGACCTCGCCCTCGCGCACCAGCGGCACGAGCAGCGGGCGCGCCCGGGGGTCCTCGGGGTCCGACGCCGCGGGCGCCGCCGGACCGGCGCCGCGCACCAGCACCTCGGCGGTGGCGAGCCCCTCGGCGTCGTGCCGGCGGAAGGCGTGCTTGCGGCCCCCGTGGGAGGCCTTCCCGGTGCTGCGCTTCTCGACGGCCTCGAGCTCGCCCGAGGCGCCCTCGCGGGCGACCAGCTTGTAGACCAGCCCGCTGGTGGGATGCCCGGAGCCCGTGACGAGCTGGGTGCCGACGCCGTACCCGTCCACCGGTGCCGACGCCAGCCCCGCGATCGCGAACTCGTCGAGGTCGCTGGTGACCACGATCGACGTCGACGTCGCCCCCAGGTCGTCGAGCTGGGCCCGCACACGCCGGGCCAGCTCGGCCAGGTCGCCGGAGTCGATGCGGACCGCGCCGAGGCCGGTGCCGGCGACCTCGACCCCGAGGCGCACGGCCTCGTGCAGGTCGAAGGTGTCGACGAGCAGCGTCGTGCCCGCCCCGAGGGAGTCCACCTGGGCCCGGAACGCCTCGGCCTCCGAGTCGTGCAGCAGCGTGAAGGCGTGCGCGGCGGTGCCGGCCGTGGGCACCCCGTGCCGCTGGCGCGCGGCCAGGTTGCTGGTGCTGGCGAACCCCGCGACGTACGCCGCCCGGGCCGCGGCCACGGCCGCCTCCTCGTGGGTGCGCCGCGAGCCCATCTCGATGCAGGGCCGGGTGCCGGCGACGCCGGTCATCCGCGACGCCGCCGAGGCGATCGCGCAGTCGTGGTTGTAGACGCTGAGCAGCAGGGTCTCGAGCAGCACCGCCTCGGCGAAGGTGCCCTCCACGACCACCAGCGGGGAGTGCGGCAGGTAGACCTCTCCCTCCGCGTAGCCCGCGACGTCGCCGGAGAACCGGTAGGTGGCCAGCCAGTCCAGCGTGCGGTCGTCGACGACCCCGCCGTCGGAGAGCAGGGCCAGCGCCTCGTCGTCGAAGGCGAACCGCTCCAGCAGGTCCAGCGCGCGGCCGACTCCCGCGACGACGCCGTAGCGCCGCCCGTCGGGCAGGGAGCGCCCGAAGAGCTCGAAGACGCAGCGCCGGTCGGCGGCTCCCGAGGCCAGCGCGGCCTGCACCATCGTGAGCTCGTAGTGGTCGGTGAGCAGGGCGCTCGACGGCGCACCGGGGGGTGCGCCGGAGGGGCTCGCAGGGGTCACGGGCCCACCCTAGGCGTGTGCCACGATGGCGGGGTGCCAGCCGCGAGCCCCACCGAGGTAGAGCCCGAGGAGGTCACCGAGGAGGTGGCCGAGCCGGTGGTGGCCACCTCGAAGCCGTGGGTCACCGTGGTCTGGAACGACCCCGTGAACCTGATGTCCTACGTCTCCTTCGTCTTCCAGCAGTACTTCGGCTACTCGCGCAAGAAGGCGGAGAAGCTGATGATGGAGGTGCACAACGACGGACGGTCGGCCGTGAGCAGCGGCAGCCGCGAGGAGATGGAGCGCGACGTGCAGGCCATGCACGAGTACGGCCTCTGGGCGACGATGGAGAAGCAGGAGTGACCGGGTTCCACCACCACCGCCGCAGCGGACGCTCGATCGCGACGTTCAGCGGCTTCGAGGCCGACCTGCTGCGCTCGCTCGCCTCCCAGGTCGTCGAGCTGCTGCGCAGCGAGCGCGGCACGCCGACCCCGTCGGAGGACCCGCTCGAGGCGCTGCTCGGCGACGACGGCCCGACCAGCGCCCCCGAGGACCCGGTGCTGGCCCGGTTGCTGCCCTCGGCCTACCCGTACGACGACGAGGCGGCCGGCGAGTTCCGGCGCTACACCGAGAGCGCGCTGCGCGACAGCAAGGTCTCCGCGGCCTGCGCGGTCATCGACGTCCTGGAGGAGTCCGGGCTGCCGGCCCAGGTGCCCGAGGAGGACCTGGTGATCGACGTGGAGCTGGACCGGGGCACCGCCGACCGCTGGATGCGCGCGCTGACCGACGTCCGCCTCGCCCTCGCCGCCCGGCTCGGGGTCGAGGAGGACGACCAGGTCTTCTGGCACTCGCTCGACGACGACGACCCGCGCGCCCAGGCCCACGACATCTACGAGTGGGTGGGCTACCTGCAGGAGACCCTCGTCCAGTCGCAGATGCGCTGATCGCCGTGCCGATCCCCGAGCACGTCGCCTGGCTGCGCAGCCACGTGGGCGCGGCGGAGCTGTGGTTCCCCGGGGTCACGGCGGTGATCCGCCGCCGGCGGCCCTCGGGCCGCCCCGGCGAGGTCGAGGTCCTGCTGGTGCGCCGCGCCGACAGCGGCGCGTGGACGCCGGTGACGGGCATCGTCGACCCGGGGGAGGAGCCCGCCCGCGCGGCCGTCCGCGAGGCGCGGGAGGAGACCGGCGTCGAGATCCGTGTCGACCGCCTGGCCGGGGTCCTGGGCGCCCACCGCGTGGTGCACCCCAACGGCGACCGGTCGGTCTACCTCGACCACACCTTCGCGTGCACCTGGCTCTCCGGGGAGCCCCACGTGGCCGACGACGAGAGCATCGACGTGCGCTGGTGCGCCGTGGCCGACCTCGGCGCGCTGGACCCGCCGATGGGGGCCGACATGCGGGAGCGGATCGACGCGGGCGTCTCCGACGAGGTCGCGGCCCGCTTCCTCGCCTGAGCGGCGCGGCACCCGGGTCCGGTTCCGGGTCCGGCATCCGGCGGGCCGTCCGGCATGCGATACGGACCCCCTACGCTGGGGGCGTGCTCACGATCGACCAGGCGACCTACGACGACATCGTCGCGCACGCCCGTCGCGACCACCCGAACGAGGCCTGCGGCGTGGTGGCGGGCCCCGAGGGCTCCGACCGCCCGCAGCGCTTCGTGGAGATGGTCAACGCCGCCGCCTCCCCGACGTTCTACGAGTTCGACTCCACGGAGCTGCTCCAGCTCTACAAGGAGATGGACGCGAACGACGAGGAGCCGGTGGTCGTCTACCACTCGCACACGGCCACGGAGGCCTACCCGAGCCGCACCGACATCGGCCTGGCGATGGAACCGAACGCCCACTACGTGCTCGTCAGCACGCGCGAGGCGGGGAATAACGACGGCCCTGTGGAGTTTCGTTCCTACAGGATCGTCGACGGCGAGGTGACCGAGGAAGAGGTCACCGTGGTCGACGCCCTGACAGACTGACCCCACCGGCGAGTCCCGCGTCCTCGCCGACGAAGAGGAGCTGAGTCCCCATGGCCATCGAGGTCCGCGTCCCCACGATCCTGCGCAGCTACACCGACGGCGAGAAGTCCGTCGAGGCGAAGGGCGAGACCCTCGCCGGCCTGCTCGACGACCTCGAGGCCAACCACCCGGGGATCAAGGAGCGCCTGGTCGAGGACAAGGACGGCTCGACCGAGCTGCGCCGCTTCGTCAACGTCTACGTCAACGACGAGGACGTGCGCTTCATCGGTGGGCTCGGCGCCGAGCTCTCCGACGGCGACCAGGTCGTCGTCCTCCCCGCCGTGGCCGGCGGCTGCTGAGGCCGGCGAGACCCGTGGCCGCCGATCGTCGCACCTTCCTCCTCGTCGACGGGGAGAACATCGACGCGACGCTCGGGAACGCCCTGCTCCAGCGGCGTCCGCTGCCCGAGGAGCGGCCCCGGTGGGAGCGGCTGACCTCCTTCGCCGAAGAGGAGTGGGAGCAGCCGGTCACGGGCCTGTTCTTCCTCAACGCCTCGCACGGGACGCTGCCCAACAGCTTCGTCGGGGCACTGCTGGCCATGGACTACCGGCCGGTGCCGCTGTCGGGCCGCGCCGACGAGAAGGTCGTCGACATCGGCATCCAGCGCACGCTGGAGGCGGTGCGGGAGCACCCGGAGGCCGACGTCCTGCTGTGCAGCCACGACGGCGACTTCGTGCCGTGGATGGAGCCGCTGGTCGCGGCCGGCGACCGGCGGGTCGGCGTGGTCGCGCTGCGGGAGTACCTCTCCGCCGGCCTGTCGGGCCTCGAGGGCATGGAGCTGTTCGACCTCGAGGACGACGTGAACGCCTTCAACACCCCGCTGCCCCGGGTGCGGATCATCGCGCTGGACGACTTCGACCCCGAGCGCTTCCTGCGCTGAGCCCGACCACCACCCCGTCCCGGCCTCCGAGCCCCCTCACCGATCGAGCAGGACATCCGATGCGCTACGACGACCTCGTCGCCTCCGTCGGCAACACCCCGATGGTGGGGCTGCCGCGTCTCTCGCCGAGCCCGGACGTGCGGCTGTGGGCCAAGCTGGAGGACCGCAACCCGACCGGCTCGATCAAGGACCGCCCCGCCCTGAAGATGATCGAGCAGGGCGAGAAGGACGGCCTGCT
The DNA here is from genome assembly GCA_963832415.1 of uncultured Actinomycetota bacterium. Lineage (GTDB taxonomy): Bacteria > Actinomycetota > Actinomycetes > Propionibacteriales > Nocardioidaceae > Nocardioides. Next base: position 45,149 of record CAWHTZ010000009.1, read on the forward strand.
GCGTCCGGGCTGCACGATCCTGGAGCCGACGTCGGGCAACACGGGCATCTCGCTGGCGATGGCGGCGACGCTGAAGGGCTACCGCCTGGTCTGCGTGATGCCGGAGAACACCTCGGAGGAGCGACGGTTGCTGCTGCGGATGTGGGGCGCGGAGATCTACTCCTCGCCCGCCGCGGGGGGCTCGAACGAGGCCGTGCGCGTGGCCAAGCAGATGGCCGAGGACCACCCCGACTGGGTCATGCTCTACCAGTACGGCAACCCGGCGAACGCGCTCGCGCACGAGGAGGGCACCGGCCCCGAGGTGCTCGCGGACCTCCCCTCGGTCACGCACTTCGTGGCCGGCCTCGGCACCACGGGCACGCTGATGGGCGTCTCGCGCTTCTTCCGGGCCCACGCGCCCCACGTCAAGGTCGTCGCGGCGGAGCCGCGTTACGGCGAGCTGGTCTACGGCCTGCGCAACATGGACGAGGGCTTCGTGCCCGAGCTCTACGACCCCGACCTGATCGATGCCCGCTTCTCGGTCGGCCCGCGGGACGCCGTGCGGCGCACGCGCCAGCTGCTCGAGCTCGAGGGCATCTTTGCCGGCATCTCGACGGGGGCGATCGTGCACGCCGCGCTCGGCCAGGCCGCCAAGGCGATGAAGGCGGGGGAGTCGGCCGACATCGCCTTCGTCGTGTGCGACGGCGGCTGGAAGTACCTCTCCACCGGCGCCTACGAGGGCACGATCGACGAGGCCGAGGACAAGCTCGAAGGCCAGCTCTGGGCCTGAGGGCCCCGGGTTCAAGTTAGCCACAACCCTTGCCCACGACGACGGGTCGGGGTCGGCGCCCGGGTTAGCATCCCGCGTGCCCACTTCTCCTGTCGCCGCCCTTCCGGCCCCCCTCCCGGCACGCGTCCGCTCGCGTGCGGGCTCCGCCGGGCTGGCTCTCGTGCTGGCGCTCGGCCTGCTCGTCGTCCTCGCCCCGTCCGCCTCGGCGGCGCCCGCGAACACGGCGCGGCCGACCGTGTCCGGCAAGATCCGGGTCGGGCAGGTGCTCGCCGCGGCTCCCGGCCAGTGGACGCCCCAGCCCGCGTCCTACCGCTGGCAGTGGCTGCGGGACGGCCGGCCGATCTGGGGCTCGAACACCCGGTGGCACCGGCTGAGGCCGGCGGACCGCGGTCACCGGATCGCGATCCGGGTCACCGCCGTCGCCGACGACGACACCACGGCGCGGGAGAGGTCCGAGCCCACCGCGCCGATCAAGCTGGGCCGGCTCCGGGTCGCCCGGGCGCCCCGGATCACGGGGACGCCCCGCTGGACGCAGCGGCTGTCCGTGCGCCTCGGGGCCTGGAAGCCGTGGCCCGACAGCATTGCCGTGCGCTGGTTGCGCGACGGCCGGGCGATCCGGGGCGCGACTCGCCGCCGCTTCTCGCCGCGCGTCGGGGACGTCAACCACCGGATCGCGGTGCGGCTGACGGCCCGGCGGAAGGGCTACGCGACGAAGCGGGTGCGGACGGCGCCGGTGACGATCGGCTACCGGGTCCCGGTGCGTCGCCGGGTGCGCTACCACGTCGAGACGCGCGGGCGGATCACCACCAGCCTCGCCACCTTCCGCCGCCAGGCCCAGCAGACGCTGGACCACCCGCGGGGCTGGCGCAACGGCGGCGTGCAGTTCCGCCGCGTGGCCCGGGGCGGCGGCTTCACCCTGGTCCTCGCGGAGGCGTCGTGGCTGCCGCGGTTCTCCTCCAGCTGCTCGTCGTCGTGGAGCTGCCGGGTGGGTCGTTACGTGATCATCAACCAGGAGCGCTGGAAGCACGCCACGCGGTCGTGGAACGCGGCCGGCGGCCCCCTGCGCGGCTACCGGCACATGGTCGTCAACCACGAGGTCGGTCACTGGCTGGGCCGCGGGCACGCGGGGTGCCCGGGTCGCGGTCGCCTGGCGCCGGTGATGATGCAGCAGTCCAAGGACCTGCGGGGCTGCCGCTTCAACGCGTTCCCGACGCGAGGCGAGCTGTAGGGCCGCTCAGCCCGAGCCGGGCGACCAGTCGAGGTCCTGCGCCCGGTCGGAGCGACTGCCCCGGACCGCGGGAAGGCCGAGCAGGTCGAGGGCGAGGTTGGCCACGTCGGTGTTGCGCACCGGCTGCCGGCCTGCGCCCCAGCCGGGACGGCTCCGGCCCGGGTTCGCGTAGTCGGGGTTGAGGGCGTAGAGGTCGGCGCCCGCGGCGACGCCGCGCCCCCAGACGAGGAACGGGATCCGGTAGTTGGCGAGCCTTCCGGCCTGGGCGTGCCCGTCCCGACCGCGGCCGCCGTGGTCGGCCGTGACCAGGATGACCGTCTTGCGCCGCAGCCAACGGGAGCCCGCGACGGTGTTCACGAGGCGTCCCAGCCGCGCGTCCGTGCGCCGCACCGCGTCGAGGTAGCGCTGCGACATGAACCCGTGCCGGTGGCCCACCACGTCGGGCGCCGAGAGGTGCACCAGGCGGAAGGCCCGGTGGTGGCGGAACAGGTCGCCGCGGACGGCGCCGACCAGCTTCCGGTTGTTCGACCGCAGCACGAAGCGCTTGATGGCGACCGGCCACGAGCGCTTGAACAGCGCGAGCTTGTCCTTGGAGACGAAGAGCCCGCCGTTGCCACCGCGCCGGCCGACCTCCTGGTAGACCGACGACACGTGGTGACCGGCGTAGCTGTGCACCGTGCCGGGCTGCGCCGTGTTGTGCTCCACCCCGTGACCCCGCCAGCGGCGGTCGATGTTGCGCCCGGTGACCATCCCGGTGTGGTTGGGCAGCGTCTCCGTGCGCTTCACCGACGTGCGCGCGTTCAGCGTCGACGCCCCCTCGCGCATCAGGCGGTGCAGGGTGGGCGCCCCCCGCGGACCGAGCTGCCGGACGGCGTCCGGGTTCAGCCCGTCCAGGGAGATGGCGACGACGCTGCGGACGCCGTGGGGGCCGGCGATCCGGGCCGCGGGCGCCGCGGCCGACGCCGTCGGTGACGCGGGGGATGCCGGCGCGGTCGCCGTGGTCAGGGGCAGGATGAGGGCGGCGACGACCGGCGCGACCAAGGCGCCGACGACCGCGCGGCGCGGGCCGATCATGCTGCCCACGGTAGCCGCCGGTCACCCACCGGGCGACGAATTCGCGTGATGTCCGTCGCGTCTTCGTGCCGGCGGCCACCCCCGCCCCCTAGCCTTGCCCGGCAGGGGTCCAGCCACCGGCCCCGGATCCCCAGGAGGACGCATGCCGACGGTCGACCCGGATGCGCCGATCGGCGTCTTCGACTCCGGCTTCGGCGGCCTCACCGTGGCCCGCGCCGTCATCGACCAGCTGCCGCACGAGTCGGTGATCTACGTCGGGGACACGGCCCGGCAGCCGTACGGCCCCAAGCCCATCGGCCAGGTGCGGGAGTACGCGCTGGAGTGCCTCGACCACCTGGTGCACCTGGGCGTCAAGGCGCTGGTGATCGCCTGCAACTCGGCGAGCGCGGCGATGCTGCGCGACGCCCGGGAGCGCTACGACGTCCCCGTCGTGGAGGTGATCCTCCCCGCCACCCGGCGCGCCGTCGCGGCCAGCCGCACCGGTCGGGTGGGCGTGATCTGCACGCGCGCGACGGCCCAGTCGATGGCCTACGAGGACGCCTTCGCGGCGGCTCCCCACGTCGACCTGGTGGTGCAGGCCTGCCCCCGCTTCGTCGACTTCGTGGAGCGTGGCGTGACCGCCGGCAGCGAGCTGCTCGGCGTCGCCCACGAGTACCTCGACCCGCTGGTCTCCGCGGGCGTGGACACGCTGGTGCTCGGGTGCACGCACTACCCGCTGCTCACCGGCGTGATCTCCTACGTGATGGGCGGACAGGTCACGCTCGTCTCGAGCGCGGACGAGTGCGCCAAGGAGGTCTTCCGGATGCTCGTGGACCGCGACCTCGCCCGGGAGTCGGGCGAGCCGCGGCACCAGTTCATGACGACCGGCGCCCCGGGTGAGTTCGAGAGCATCGGGCGCCGGTTCCTGGGGGTCGAGATGGGCCGCGCCACCCAGTTCGTCGGCGGAGTGGGCCACACCACGTCACCGGTGGAGGGGTCGATGGAGGGGCCGATGGAGGGGGAGGGCGCATGAGCAGCGAGGCGCCGTACGGCACGCCGCAGCACCCCGAGGGCGACTGGGAGACCCAGTCGCAGGCGATCCGCGCGGTCGGCTCGCTCGGGATGCGCGTCACGATCGTCGGTTGCTCCGGTTCCTACCCCGGCCCCGACTCTCCCGCGTCGTGCTACCTCCTCGAGGCCGACGAGGCCGGGCGCACGTGGCGCTACCTCCTCGACTGCGGCAACGGCGCCATCGGGAGGCTGCACCGCTACGCCGACCCGCTGGCCATCGACGGTGTGCTGCTGAGCCACCTGCACGCGGACCACTGCCTCGACCTGTGCGGCTACTACGTCATGCGCAAGTACCACCCCACCGGTCACCAGCCGAGGATCCCGGTCTGGGGGCCGAGGGGGACCGCGGACCGGATGGCGCGCGCCTACGACCTGCCGCTGGACCCCGGCATGCACGAGGAGTTCGAGTTCACGGAGTACGACGGTGCGATGCAGATCGGGCCGTTCCATGTGACGCCCGTGCCCGTCGTGCATCCCGTCGAGGCCTTCGCGCTCCGCATCGAGGTCGCCGGACGCGTGCTCGCCTACACCGGCGACACCGCGGACTGCCCCGGCCTCGACGAGGTCGCCGCCAGCGCCCACCTGCTGCTCGCCGAGGCGTCCTTCTGCGAGGCCGACGAGAACCCGCCCGGCGTGCACCTGACGGGGCGGGAGTGCGGCGACCTGGCCACGCGAAACCAGGCCGACCGCCTGGTGCTCACGCACATCCCGCCCTGGCACGAGCCGCGGGTGGCGCTGCGCGAGGCCCGGGCCGCGTACGCCGGTCCGCTGGCCCTCGCGGTGCCCGGTGCGGTCCACGTCGTCTGAGGCCCCCCGCGACGTCACCTGTTCGTCATCTGGGACGAACGACCCGGGGTGGGGCGTCGGGTGGGGCGTCGGCATGCTGGGGCCCATGATCACCGTCGACTCACTCACCAAGTCCTACGGCGGCTTCACCGCGCTGGACTCCGTGAGCTTCACCTGCCGCCCCGGCAAGGTCACCGGCTTCCTGGGCCCCAACGGCGCGGGCAAGACCACCGCGATGCGCGTGATGATCGGCCTCACGCCCGCGACCCGCGGGCAGGTCGGCATCGGGGGCCGGCACTACCACGACATCCCGAACCCCGGCCGGCACGTCGGAGTGCTCCTCGATGCCTCGGCCCAGCACGACGGCCGGACGGGACGCGAGATCCTCGCGCTGGGTGCGGCCACGATGGGCCTGCCGCGGTCGCGCGTGGACGAGATGCTGCGGCTGGTCTCGCTGGAGCCGTCCGAGGCGAAGCGCCGGCTGCGCAACTACTCGCTCGGCATGAAGCAGCGGCTCGGCATCGCCCACGCCCTGCTCGGCGACCCGTCGGTGCTCGTCCTGGACGAGCCGGCCAACGGGCTCGACCCGGCGGGCATCCGCTGGATGCGCGACCTGCTGCGGGGGTTCGCCCGTCGGGGCGGCACGGTCCTGCTCTCCAGCCACCTGCTGCACGAGGTGGAGCAGATCGCGGACGAGCTGATCCTGATCGGGCGCGGCAAGATCCTCGCCCAGGGCGACAAGGAGGCGCTGCTGCGCGGTGACGGGGCCGCGGCGTCGACCACGGTCTCCTCGCTCGACGACACGCAGCTCGCCGAGGCGCTGCGGGAGGCCGGCCACGACGTCGGCTCCGCGGGCTCCGGCTTGCGGGTCGGCGCCGCGCCCGTCGACGTCGGCCGCATCGCGGCCGGGCGAGGCATCGTGCTGACCGAGCTGCGCTCTGCGGCGGCCGGCCTCGAGGAGCTGTTCCTCGAGCTGACCGCCGACAGCCAGCGCACCGACCAGGTGGGCCAGCCCCCGTCCGCCGCGCCAGCGGCCGCCCCGTCCGCCACCGGCTCGACCCCAGGAGCGTCCTCGTGACCAGCACCTCGCACCGCCCCGACGTCCCGCACGGCGGCCCCGGCTCGCCGCCGCCGTCGCCCGCCGACGTCCCCGCGCTGGACGTCTCCGGGACACCCCGCGTGCCCTTCACGCGACTGGTCTCGGTGGAGCTGCGCAAGGCGGCCGACACCCGCGCCGGCCGCTGGCTGCTGGGATCGATCGTCGCCATCACCGCGGCGATCATGGTGATCTTCTTCTTCGTCGCGGACACCGCCGACCGCAGCTTTGAGAGCTTCGTCGCGATCGCGGCGACCCCGCAGGGCTTCCTGCTCCCGGTCCTGGGGATCCTGCTCGTCACGAGCGAGTGGGGGCAGCGCACGGCGATGGTCACGTTTGCGCTCGAACCCTCGCGCAGCCGGGTCGTCGCCGCGAAGGTGGTGGCCGCCCTGCTGCTCGGCGTCGGCGCCTTCGTCGCGGCGCAGGTCCTGGCCGTGCTGTGCACGCTGGCCGGGGGCCTGGGCAGCGGGTTCGACGACCTGAAGGTGTCGCTCTTCTTCCTCTTCCTGCTGCTGCAGGTGCTCACCGTCGTCCAGGGCCTGGCGTACGGCCTGCTCTTCCTGAACACGCCGGCGGCGATCGTCTTCTTCTTCGTGGCGCCGATCGCGTCGTCCATCGTGTTCAACCTGGTCCCGGCGTTGCGCGACGCCGCCGCGTGGGTCGACCTCGGCACCGCGCAGCAGCCGCTCTTCGAGCTCGGTTCCGACCAGACGCTCACCGGGGACGAGTGGGCACAGGTGGGGACGACGACGCTGATCTGGATCGTGCTCCCCTTCGTCGTCGGCCTCGCGCGGGTGCTGCGCACGGAGGTGAAGTAGCGGGCCGGGAGGCGGAAGCAGCCCCGGTGCCGCCCGGTGTGGTTGGTCACAGAACGGTGAATTCCCTTCACAGGCAGGGGTTCCGCCATCTTCACTGGGGTGGTGACCTTCTGACGGCATCCCCGTCGCACCCCGATGCGCTCCCGAGAGAGACGATGCTCCCTCACGACTCCGTGACCCGCGCCGCGAGGCGGCACTGCGAGGTCTGTCAGACCTTCCAGCCCGATGAGACCGGCCGCTGCCCGATGTGCGCGACCGAGAGCCCCGGCCGCTCCGGCGACGTCGTCGACGACCTCGTGGCCCAGCGCGGCGCGCGGCTCGGGCAGCGCGACGGCGCCGCCTGAGCCACCGACCGGCGGGGGGTCGGCCCGGTTCGGCCGCCTTGCCCCGCCCTCGCTAGCCTGCGGCCCATGACTGCTGCCGCTGCCCCCGCCCCCTCCGCGCGCGAGGACGGCCGCGCCGATGACGAGATCCGGCCAGTCCGGATCACTCGCCACTGGCTGGACCACGCCGCCGGGTCGGTGCTCGTGGAGTTCGGTCGCACCCGGGTCCTCTGCGCCGCCTCGGCCGAGGAGGGCGTGCCGCGCTGGCGCAGGGGTTCGGGGCTGGGCTGGGTCACGGCGGAGTACGCGATGCTGCCCGCCGCGACGAACACGCGCTCGCAGCGCGAGTCCGTCAAGGGGAAGATCGGCGGGCGCACGCACGAGATCTCGCGCCTGGTCGGCCGGTCGCTGCGCGCCGTGGTCGACTACCGGGCGCTCGGCGAGAACACCATCACGCTCGACTGCGACGTGCTCCAGGCCGACGGAGGCACCCGGACCGCCGCGATCACGGGCGCCTGGGTCGCCCTGGTCGACGCCGTGGCGCACCTGCGCGGGCACGGGGCGCTGGCCGGCGACCCGCTGACCGGGTCGGTCGCGGCCGTCAGCGTCGGCATCGTCGACGGCGTGCCGCGCCTGGACCTGCCCTACGTGGAGGACGTGCGCGCCGAGACGGACATGAACGTGGTGATGACCGGCGAGGGCTCCTTCGTGGAGGTCCAGGGCACGGCCGAGGGGACCCCCTTCGACCGGGCGGAGCTCGACGCCCTGCTGGGCCTGGCCGAGCGCGGCTGCGCCGACCTGACGCGCCTCCAGCGCGAGGCGTTGGAGGGCTGAGGGTGCTGTCCGCCGGTGCGGGCGCCCCGCGCGTCTTCCTCGCCTCGCGCAACGCCGGGAAGATCGCCGAGATGCAGCGCATCCTCGGCGAGCACCTGCCCGGCCTGGAGGTCGTCGGGCTCGACGACGTGCCGGCCTACGACGAGCCGGTGGAGGACGAGCCGACCTTCGCGGGCAACGCGGAGCTCAAGGCCCGCGCCGCCGTGACGGCGACCGGCCTGGCGGCGGTGGCCGACGACTCGGGGCTGTGCGTCGACGCACTCAACGGGATGCCGGGCGTGCTCTCCGCCCGCTGGTCGGGTCTGCCCCGGGACGACGACCGGAACAACCGCCTGCTGCTCGACCAGCTCGCGGACGTGCCCGAGGGGCGGCGCGGCGCGCACTTCGCCTGCGCGGTCGCGCTGGTGACCCCCGCCGGGGACCGGTTGGTCGTCGAGGGCCGGATGGACGGGCACATCATCCGCGAGCAGCGCGGCGAGGGCGGGTTTGGCTACGACGTCGTCTTCGTCGCGCGGGAGCACGCGAGCGACGGCCCCGACGGGCGGGGGCTGACCACCGCCGAGATCGGGTCCGACGCCAAGGACCTCATCTCGCACCGCGGCCGGGCGCTGCGGGACCTCGCGCCCCACGTCCCGGGGCTGCTGGCGTGACGCCGATGGCCGAGGGGCGGGACGACCCGCCCGCAGCCGCCGATGCGGGCCGCCCCGCCCGGGGGCTGCGCCGGGCGACGGCGTCGGTCACCCTGCTCCTCATCGCCGGCGTCTCTGCCATCGCGTGGCGGGGCGTCGGGGAGGACTCCACGAAGACGCTGGGCAACGGGGCCACCTGGGCGATCTGGAGCGGCGCCGTCGTCCTGGCCTGCCTGCTGGCCGCGCTGGTCTTCCGGCGGGAGCGCGAGCTGCGGATCGGAGTGCTCCAGGGCAGCGGGCTGGGCGTCCTCGCGGTGCTGGTCATCCTCTGGGTGGGCGTGGCCGCGGGCTCGTGAGCCGAGCGGACGCGTGCCGGAGGGGGGACTCGAACCCCCACGCCCGAAGGCACAGGCACCTAAAGCCTGCGTGTCTGCCGATTCCACCACTCCGGCCGGCGGGCCCAGTCTAGGAAGGGTCAGGCGGCGTCGAGGCCGAGGTCGCGGCGCAGCTTGGCGACGTGACCCTTCGCGCGCACGTTGTACTGCGCCAGCTCGAGCGTGCCGTCCTCGCCCACGACGAACGTCGAGCGGATGACGCCCTGGACGAGCTTGCCGTACATCTTCTTCTCCCCGAAGGTGCCCCACTCCGCCATGACCCGCTTCTCGGGGTCGGAGAGGAGGGTGATGCCGAGGCCGTCCCTCTCGCGGAACCGCGCCAGCTTCTCCGGCTCGTCGGGTGAGATCCCGACGACGGCGTAGCCGGCGGCGCGCAGCGAGTCCAGCGACTCCGTGAAGTCGCAGGCCTGCGTCGTGCAGCCCGGCGTCATCGCTGCGGGGTAGAAGTAGACGACCACCCGGCCCTCGCCTCGCAGGGAGGCGAGGGAGACCTCCGTGCCGGTGTCGTCGGTCAGGGTGAAGCCGGGGGCCGGGTCGCCGGGGGAGAGGCGCTGCTCGCTCACCGGAGGTCACGTCCTTCCTGGGAATTGCTGCTTGTTGCAAAGAGTTCGCAATAACGTAGGCTGGACCGGCGGCGCGCCGGCCACGGCAGCCCAACCTAGCGACGCCCTCCCGCACACCCGTCATCGCCTCCGAGGAGCCGCCATGCACGTCCCGGACGGCTTCCTCGACGCTCCGACCTCGATCGCCACCGGCGCCGTGGCCGTGGCGGGTGTCGGCCTCGCGCTGCGTCGGGCGCGCGGTGAGCTCGACGACCGCACCGCTCCGATGGCGGGGCTGGTGGCGACGTTCGTCTTCGCGGCACAGATGATGAACTTCCCGGTCGGGGCCGGCACGAGCGGCCACCTGCTCGGCGGGGCGCTCGCCGCGGTCCTGGTCGGACCCTGGACCGGGGTGCTCTGCGTCTCCGTCGTGCTGCTCGTGCAGGCCCTGTTGATGGCGGACGGCGGGATCACCGCGCTGGGCACCAACGTCTGCCTGATCGCGTTCGTCGGGGTCGGGGTCGGCTGGCTCGGGTTCCGGCTCGCGACCGCGCTGCTGCCGAGGCGGCGGGCGGTCGTGGCGCCTGCGGCGGCGTTCGGCGCGCTGCTCAGCGTGCCCGTCGCGGCGGCGGCGTTCTCGGGGCTCTTCGCCGTGGGGGGCATCGCGCCGGTCGACGCCGGCACGGTGCTCGCGGCGATGGTCTCCTGGCACGTCGTGATCGGCCTCGGGGAGGCCGCGATCACCGGCCTGGTCGTGGCCTCCGTCGTCGCGGCCCGGCCGGATCTCGTGCACGGCGCCCGACCCCTGCTGGCGCGGCGCGAGCTGGAGATCCGCACGCCGGGCGGGGCCCGGCCGTGAGCCGGCGGGTGTTCCTGGTCGCGTTCCTGGCGGCCGCGCTGCTCCTCGCGGGCGTGGGCAGCTTCTACGCCAGCACCAGCCCCGACGGGCTGGAGCGAGTCGCCGAGCAGGCCGGCTTCGGCGACTCCGCGGAGGAGTCGCGCGCGTCCGAGAGCCCGCTGGCCGGCTACGAGACCGACGGCGTCGAGGACGCCCGGGTGGGCGGCGGCCTCGCCGGGGTCGCCGGGGCGCTCGTCGTGCTGCTCCTGGCCGGCGGCCTGGCGTACGCCGTCCGACGCCGCCGGCCGGCCGGGGCTCGCGCCGACCCGGCGGGCGCCGGCGCCGACTCGACGGGATCGGCGTAGTGGGCGCCGGGCACGGCCACCGGCTGCACTACCACGGCCACAGCGTGGTGCACCGCGCTCCGGCCCACCTCAAGCTGGTCGCGCTGCTCGCCTTCACGCTCGTCGTGGTCGCTACCCCCCGGGAGGCCTGGCTCTGGTACGCGGGCTACGCGGCGCTGCTGCTCGGCGTGATCGGCGCGAGCCGCGTGCCGCCGCTCTACCTGGCGAGGCGGATGGTCGTCGAGGTGCCGTTCGCCGCCTTCGCGGTGCTGATGCCGTTCGTGGCCACGGGCCCGCGCGTCGAGGTGCTCGGCCTGGTCGTCTCGGAGCCCGGCCTGGTCGCGGCCGGCGCCCTGCTGGTCAAGGGAAGCCTCGGCGTGCTCGCCTCGCTCACCCTCGCCGCGACCACCGAGCCGACCGACCTGCTGCGCGGGCTCCAGCGGCTGCGCGTGCCGGACGTGATCGTGCAGATCGCCGGCTTCATGGTCCGCTACCTCGACGTGGTCACGGCCGAGCTGGGGCGCATGCTCGTGGCTCTGCGCTCGCGCGGCTGCGACCCGCGCTCACCCCGGCACTGGCCGACGCTCGCCCGCTCGCTGGGCGCCCTGTTCATCCGCTCCTACGAGCGGGGGGAGCGCGTGCACCTCGCCATGGTCTCGCGCGGCTACACGGGGACGCTGCCCGCGGACCTCGCCCACGGGGCCGGTCCCCCCGCGGGGCACGCGCCCGGGGGGCACGCGTGAGCGCGCCGCCGGTGCTCGAGGTCCGCGGCCTGGCCTACGCCTACCCCGACGGCCACCAGGCCCTCTTCGGCGTCGACCTGCGCCTCGAGGCCGGCGAGCGGGTCGCGCTGCTCGGCCCCAACGGCGCCGGCAAGACCACGCTCGTGCACCACCTCAACGGGATCCTCACCCCCGGCGCGGGGTCGGTCAGCGTCGGTGGCCTGACGGTGGACACCGGGAACCGCCGGGCGCTGCAGGAGATCCGCCGCCGGGTGGGCGTGGTCTTCCAGGACCCCGACGACCAGCTCTTCCTCGGCACCGTGCGGCAGGACGTCGCCTTCGGCCCCGCGAACATGGGCCTGCGCGGGGCGGAGCTGGAGCGGCGGGTCCTCGACGCCCTGGCCCAGGTCGGCATGGCCGACGCCGTCGACCGGCCGCCGCACCACCTCTCCTACGGCCAGCGCCGCAGGGTCGCCGTGGCCACGGTGCTCGCGATGCAGCCCGAGGTCCTGGTGCTCGACGAGCCCTCCTCCAACCTCGATCCGGCCTCGCGCCGCGAGCTCGCCGAGATCCTCGACGGCCTCGACGTCACCGTGCTGATGGTGACCCACGACCTGCCCTACGCCTTCCAGCTCTGCCCGCGCTCCGTCGTGCTCAGCGAGGGGGTCGTGGTGGCCGACGCGCCGACCTACGACGTGCTCACCGACGCCGACCTGATGGCGGCGCACCGGCTGGAGCTGCCCTACGGGTTCGACCCGCGCAGCCTTGGTAGCCTGCGCCCGTGACCAACGATCTGGCAGCGCTCGAGGCCGACATCGAGGCGACCCGGCAGCGGCTGGCGGGCAACATCGACCAGCTGGCGCACCGCGTGAGCCCGAAGACGATCGCCCGGCGCGAGGCCTACGTCATCAAGGCGTACTTCGTCGACGTCGAGTCGGGTGCGCCGCGCACCGACAACATCCTCAAGGTCGTCGGCGGCGTCGTCGGCTTCGTGGGCGCGCTCGTCGTGATCCGCAAGGTCGCCGGCTGACGCTCCCGCTCGGCCGGGCCGCTGGGCCGCGGCGATGCGTAACCCGGGCCACACCTGGCGCGTTGCACGGGTGACCCCCGCGCCCGCGACCCTCAGGAGCCTTCGTGCGCCGTCCGGCCCGCCGCCCGCTCGCCACCCTCGCCGCCCTGACCTCGCTCGCGGTGGGTGCGGCGCTGCTGCCGGGCCAGGCGGGCGGTGCCCCCGCTCCCGCCCCCGCCACCGTTCCCGCCGCCGCGCACGCCGCCCCCGCCCAGCCGGCCACCACCCTGGCCGCCGCTCGTCAGGGTCGGGTGAAGGCGTACCGGGCGACCGTCACCCGCACGGAGCACGGCATCCCGCACGTCGTCGCCGACGACTACGGCTCGCTGGGCTACGGCAGCGGCTACGCCACGGCCCGCACCAGCATCTGCACGCTGGCCGACACCCTGCTCACCGGTCGCGGCGAGCGCTCGCGCTACCTGGGCGCCGACGAGACCTACGACGACCGCGTGACGCTCTCCGCGACGAACCTCCAGGTCGACGCCCTGGCCACCGACCTGCGCAACCGCGAGGTCGTCGAGCAGCTGCTGGCCGACCCCGTCCGGGGGCCCGGCGAGGAGACCAAGGCGATGGTCCGGGGCTACGTCGCCGGCATCAACCGCTGGCTGCGGGAGCAGGGGGGCGCCGCCGGCGTCAGCGACCCCGCCTGCCGCGGCGCTGACTACCTCGACCAGGAGGTCACGCCCGTCGACCTCTGGTACGGCGTCTACTTCGCGAACCTGCTCGCCTCCACCGGCGTCTTCGTCCCGCAGATCGTCGAGGCCGCCCCGGCCTCGCCCGGCGACCCGGGGCTCCCCGAGGCGCCCGCCGCCGCCGCGGTGGACCGCGACGCGCTGCTCAAGGGCCTGGGCAAGGACCCCGCCTCGCCGTTCGGCTCCAACGCCACCGCCGTGGGCAGCGCCGAGACCACCACCGGCAAGGGCATGCTGCTCGGCAACCCGCACTTCCCGTGGGTGGGCCGCTACCGCTTCACCCAGCAGCACCTGACCATCCCCGGGGAGTACGACATCGCGGGCGCCAGCCTGATCGGCTCCCCGGTGGTCAACATCGGCTTCAACGCCGACGTGGCGTGGAGCCACACGGTGTCGACGGCCTACCGCTTCACGCCGTACGAGTACCCGCTCGCCGACGGCCGCACCACCGTCGTCACGGAGGGGGGCCCGAAGCGGCTGGAGCACCGCACCGTCGAGGTGGAGGTCAAGCGGGGAGGCGGCCTCGAGACCGTCACGGAGGACCTCTACCGCACCGACGTGGGCTACGTGCTCGACGCGCCCGAGCTCTTCATGGGCTGGACGCCCACGAGCGTCTGGTCCCTCCGCGACGCCAACGCGGAGCACCTGCGCACCGTCGACACGTTCCACGAGATGGCGAAGGCGCACGACGTGCGCGACCTGCTCGCCGCCCAGGACCGCGGCGCCGGCATGCCCTGGGTGAACACGATCGCGGCCGACCGCGACGGTCACGCGCTCTACGCCGACCACTCCGTCGTCCCGAACGTGCCGGACGACCTGGCCCAGGAGTGCATGACCCCGGTGGGCCGCGTGCTCTTCGAGGTCGCCGGGCTGCCGGGTCTCAACGGCGCGCTGTCCCGGTCGGAGTGCGCCTGGCAGGACGACGAGGACGCCGCCCGGCCCGGCATCTTTGGCCCCGACAACCTGCCCGACACCGTCCGCGACGACTGGGTCGTCAACGCCAACGACTCCTACTGGCTGCCCAACCCCGACGAGCGCCTCGAGGGCTTCGCGAGGATCATCGGCTGTGAGGAGTGCGAACGGTCGCTGCGCACCCGGATGGTCTACCGCTACGTGCTCGATCGCCTCGCCGGCCGCGACGGCCTCGCCGGCTCCGACCAGGAGTCGCCGCGCACGCTGCGGGCCAGCGAGCACGAGAACCGCGTGCTGGGGGCCGAGCTGATGCGCGAGAACGGCGACCTCGACGCCGTCTGCCAGGCGACCGGCGAGACCGACGCCTGCGCGGCGCTGGCGGCCTGGGACGGCCGCTCCGAGACCGACAGCCGCGGCAACCACCTCTACGAGGAGTTCTTCGACCGGCTGCCGACCGACGGCACCATCTGGGAGGTCCCCTTCGACCCGGCCGACCCGGTGCACACGCCGCGGGACCTGGCCGAGGCCAACCCGCAGGTCGTGCAGGCCATGGACGACGCGATCGAGGCCCTCCGCGACCGCGGGATCCCCTTCGACGCCGCGTGGGGCGAGCTGCACGTCGCCGGCGACCGGGGGGCGCCCGCCCTGGCGGTCGGGGGCGGCTCGGGCTTCGCGGGCAACGCCAACGTCACCGACTCGCGGAGCCCGGTCTCCAACCGCGACCGGCTGAGCCCGGTCGACTACGGCTCGAGCCACATCCAGGCCGTCTCGTTCCTGCCCGGCGGGCGGGTGCAGCCGCGCACGGTCCTGACCTACGGGCAGTCGGAGAACCCCCGCTCGCCCTGGTCACGGGACCAGACCGCGGTCTTCGGCGACGAGCGGTGGGTGGCCTTCCCCTGGACCGACGCCCAGATCAGGCGTCAGCGGATCGGCCGCACGCGGCTCGTCGGCCGCTGACGAGCACACACCGGGGTCGCGACCCCCGCACTGGTCTGCACCGGAAGGCTCCTGGATTCAAGAGAACCGCAATGTATGCGGCTTTCCGACGCAGAGCGTGCACGTCGCTTGGTCCGGCCGCGTTCAATGGGACCCGACGGAGCCCGCTGGCCGACCGGCCGGCGCTCGTGGGTGCACGGCTCGCCGGGCGGCGGTCCTGCTCCGGCGAACACGCGAGGAGGGTCTGGTGGCACTAGGGACGGGCGTGGTCGCCGTGGTCGCGGACGACGACGTCGACATCCGCTCGCTCCTCACGATGCAGCTGGTCCGCTGGGGCTTCACCGTGCACGAGGCGGAGGAAGGTGACGAGGCGCTGCGGCTGGTGCACCTCCACCAGCCGCACCTGGTGCTGCTGGACGTGTCGATGCCCGGCAAGGACGGGTTCGAGGTGCTCCGGCACATCCGCGACGAGCAGCCCGCGGTCGAGGACGGCGGCCCCGCGGTCCTGCTGGTCACGGCGCGCGACGGGGGCGAGGACGTCGCGACCGGGCTGGAGATGGGCGCCGACGACTACGTGCGCAAGCCCTTCCACGTCGCCGAGCTGCGGCAGCGGCTGACGCGGTCCGTGGAGAACGCCCGCCGCTTCGCGGAGCTCGAGTCGGTGCGGCGGGCCGTGAGCCAGCCCCGGGTGATCAGCGTGCCCGGCATGGACGTCGCCGCCAGCAGCGAGCCCATCGGGGGCGCCGGCGCCGGAGGTGACTTGATGGTCGTCACCGAGTCGCCGGGCGGGCACGTGGTGGCCCTGCTCGGGGACGCGATGGGCCATGGTCCCGCGGCGGCCGCGCGAGCGGCGTACACGCGCACACTGCTCTCGAGCACGGCGCGCTACGAGCCCGACCCGGGGCGGATCCTCACGCTGGCCAACAGCGCCATGTCGGTGGCTCCGGCCGCGGAGGTCACCTCGGACACCAAGGACACCGAGTTCGTCACCGCCTGCGCCGTGTGCCTGCACCCCGGCACCGGCCACCTGCGCTGGGCCTCCGCCGGCCACTCCGGCCCCTGGCGGGTGAGCCCCGAACGGGTCCTCGCGGGCGACGCCGGCCTCGACGACGTCCTCGGGCCGCCGCTCGGCCTGGGCATCGAGGTCGACTACCAGGTGCACCACAGCTTCCTCGGCCAGGACGAGCGGCTGCTGCTGCACAGCGACGCCCTGGCCGTCACCGGGTCCACGGGCGTCGACTTCCTGGCCGACGTGCTCCCGGACCTGCTGATGGCCGACCCCGTGTCGACCGGGGAGGAGCTGGTCGCCCGGGTGCTGCGCGGGCTCGCGGCCGTCGACGAGGGCAAGCACCCCGACGACGTCACCGTGATGGTGCTCGGCCTGGCACCGCGCGAGGACTGGTCGGCGGACGCCGGGGCCGGGGCCGCCTACGCCTGACGGTCGCGGCCCGTGATGATGGGCCGGTGACGTTCACGGGGTACGCCGGCGCGGCGGCCGGGCTGCTCGTGCTCGCCTCGCTCACCATGGGCCTCGCCCGGTGGCAGCGGCTGGGCATCGGTGCCCTGCCGCTGGTCGCCATCGCCCGGGCCGCGCTGCAGCTCAGCGTCGTGGCCGTGCTGCTGCGCGGGGTGCTGGCCGCGCCCGGCACGGTGGTCGCGTTCCTCGCGCTGATGCTCACCACGGCGTCGTGGACCGCCCGGGGACGGCTCCGCGGTCAGTGGGGCGGGGCACGCGCCGCCGTCGCGGGGGTCGTCGCCGGCTCCACCGCAGCCCTGGGCGCGATCCTCGCGCTCCGCCTCGTCGAGATCGATGCCCGCGAGGTCGTCGCGGTGGGGGGCATCGTCGTGGGCAACACCATGACGGCGGCGACGTTGGCGGGCCGCAACTTCGCCCGCGCCGTGCGCACCCGGGCGGGCGAGGTCGAGGCCTGGCTGGCGCTGGGTGCGCTCCCGGCTCGCGCCCACGACGAGATCGCCCGCGAGTCCGCCCGCGAGGCGCTGCTCCCGACCATGGACCAGACCCGCTCCACCGGGCTCGTGACGCTGCCGGGAGCGTTCGTGGGGGCGCTCTTCGGGGGCGCCAGCCCCGCCGAGGCCGCCGTCTTCCAGCTGACCGTGCTGGCGGGCGTGGCCCTGGCCATGACGGTCACCGGCGTGACCGTGACCCGCATCCTGTCGCGGACGCCCTACGTCGTGGGACCGTCCTCGGAGCGGTGAGCGTGGGCCTCAGCCTTCCCGGAGCGGGTCGTGCCCGAGGTCCATCAGGCGGTGCCGCCACTCCATGTCGCCGGCGGTCGGCTCGGGCTCCTCGCCGCGCTGCTGGTGCACCCGGTCGACCACCGCCGCCATCACCTCGGCGTCCTCCCCCGTGAGGTCGGCCCGGCGCTTGCGCAGGACGGCGAGCACGTGCCGCCCCGTCCCGGGGCCGGCCTGGTCGGGCAGCGGCTCCGTCTCGGTGCGCCGCTCCCCGGCGTCGGACTCGCGCAGCCAGCCCTCCAGCTCGGCCGAGGTCATGTTGACGGCCGCGTGGAACTGCTCCCACAGCTCGTCGCTCACCGCTGTGTGCCCCATCCGGATGCTCCTTCCATGCGCGTCCCGGTTCGCGCCCCACGCTGGCACGGCACCGAGCGGGCGACGCTCGCCCGTCCGGGTGGCGGCACGCTCCCCGGCGGCCTGCCCCGGTGGCGACGGGCAGCGGTAGCGTCCGCCGCATGGACGTCGTACGCACCCCCGAGGACCGCTTCCGAGACCTCCCCGACTTCCCCTGGGAACCGCACTACGTCGAGGTCGGCGACCCGAAGCTGCGGATGGCCTATCTCGACGAGGGGCCCCGCGACGGCCCGGTGGTGCTGCTGCTGCACGGGGAGCCGACGTGGAGCTATCTCTACCGGCACATGATCGGCCCGCTCGTCGACGCCGGCCTGCGCGTGGTGGTCCCCGACCTGGTCGGCTTCGGCCGCTCCGACAAGCCGACCAGGGTCGAGGACTACACCTACCAGCGCCACGTCGACTGGACGACCGAGCTGATGGACTCCCTCGGGCTCGCCGACGTCACGTTGTTCTGCCAGGACTGGGGCTCGCTGATCGGGCTGCGCATCGCCGGGACCGAGCCGGAGCGGTTCGCCCGCATCGTCGTGGGCAACGGCTTCCTGCCCGCGGGGCAGGTCTCGGCGAACGCGGCGTTCCGCGCCTGGCGCGCCTTCGCGCGCTGGACGCCGGTCTTTCCCGCCGGCCGGCTGGTGGCCTTCGCCAGCAAGCGCGACCTGAGCAAGGCCGAGCGCGCGGCGTACGACGCCCCCTTCCACACGCGGCGCTCGCAGGCGGGCGCCCGGGCCTTCCCCGCGCTGGTGCCCACGGACCCCGACGACCCGGCCATGCCCGAGCAGCAGCGCGCATGGGAGGGGCTGGGCCGCTTCGAGAAGCCCTTCCTGACGGTCTACGGCCGGGGCGACCCGATCCTCGGGAAGGCCGACAAGCCGCTGCGGGCGCAGGTGCCGGGAGCGGAGGGGCAGCCACACGACCGGATCCCCGGGGGCCACTTCATCCAGGAGGACCAGGGCCCCGAGCTCGCCAAGCGGATCATCGCGCTGGTGCGCGCGACGTCCTGAGCCCGGGCCCTCCGCGGCTAGGGTGGCCGCGTGACGGATGTCGGGCTCGTCGGGGCCGGGCCGTGGGCGACGAGGTTCTGGGCGCCCGCCGTGGCAGCGACCGACGGCGCACGGCTCGCGGCGGTCTGGGCCCGCCGGCCCGAGGCCGCGGCCGCCGCGGCGGGCGACGAGGAGCGGGTCGCTGGCTCGTTTGACGAGCTGCTCGAGCGCTGCGACGCGGTGGCGTTCGCGGTGCCGCCCGACGTGCAGGCCGCCCTCGCGACCCGGGCCGCCCGGGCGGGCCGGCACCTGCTGCTCGAGAAGCCGCTGGCCCTCGACCTGACGGGGGCCGAGGCACTCGCGGCCGCGGTCGAGGAGGGCGGCGTGGCCTCGGTGATCGGGCTGCGGCACCGGTTCGACCCGCGGATCGCCCAGCTCGCCGACTGGTCCCGGGCCGCCGGCCCGCGCGGCGCGCAGGTGCGCTGGGTCAGCGGATCGGCGCTGCCGGGCTCCGACTTCGCGACCCCCTGGCGGGTGCGGCTCGGCGCCCTGCTCGACCTCGGCCCGCACGCGCTGGACCTGCTCGAGGCCGTGCTGGGTCCCGTGGAGCGGGTGACGGCGACCGGCGACCCGACCCGCTGGGTCGCGCTCAGCACGACCCACGCCAGCGGAGCGGTGGGGCAGGCCGCGCTCTCGCTGACCGTGCCCGAGCCGCCCGAGCCGGAGCGCCTCGAGGTGGTCACCGACGCCGGCGCCCGCGAGTGGTCGGGCCCCGGGCTCCCGCTGGCCGAGAGCGGACCGCTGATGGTCGCCGAGCTGCTCGCCCGGGTCGCCGGCGCGCCCCGTCACGCCGGCTTGGACGCCGCCCACGGGCTCCGGCTCCAGCGGCTCCTCGCCGGGGCGGCGGGCGAGGCCTAGCCGGAGGCGACTCAGGCCCTCCCGCGTGCTGCGAGAGGGCCTGCGCCGGTGTCCGGTACGCCATGTAGGACTTGAACCTACAACCCGCTGAGTAGTCGCGAGCGGGTCACGATCTGTCAGCATGGATCAGCGGTTGTCCCGCTGACCTGCATAAACAGAGGCTCAGGTCGACTAGATCGTCACTGGCCATCACGAGAGTTGCCCGGGAATCCGGGGGGTTTTAGGGGGCCATTGGGGGGACGGGACGAACAACTGCAACCGCGCACGTACCTGCCGGCGGTTTACGAGGCCAACGGACGAAGTAACTGGGGGCTCGCTTGCACTTCCGCATAGGTCACGCTCAAACGTCTTAGAGTCGTGGACATGACCGACGTGCCTGGCAGGTGTGTGCGCTGTGGTCGTGCGGTGGCACCGCAAGGCGGGTTGCACATCGAGAACTCGACCGGCGTCACGCTCGGGGGGAACGGCACTGGCGGAGGCTGCCCCCACTGCGGCGGCGACGTGCGGCTCATCGACGGCACGTTCAACTTCCGGGCGGAGGGCATTGAGGTGCTTGAGGCGCCGACCTGGTCCCGCGAAGTGATCGATGCACTGAGGCTCACACTCCAGCGGATCGTCGACGAGCAGCCAGATGACCCGGTAGCTGAGGTCGCGCAGGTCAGCCCGGAGATGGCGCGGGCAATCAATAAGGCGACATCGGGTTGGGACAAGAACTCGGTGATGATGCTGATCTCGATCCTCTTGGCCGTGCTGATGGGTGTCTATCAGGTAGCCCGCGACGCGCGCGCCGACGATTCAGGCGCGACACCCGACGAGATTCGTCAGATCATCAACATCCTCCAGGACGCCGAGCGGTCGGGAAGCCCCTTCGGGAAGGTGGGACGCAACGAGGCATGCCCCTGCGGATCAGGCGTCAAGTTCAAGCGGTGCCACGGACGCCCTGAGTCCGCTCGTTCTACGTCACCAAAGTAGAGGGGGGGGTATGACCCCCGCGAGGGGTCTCCAAGGACCGCTCCGTCGTAGCAAGCGTCATCTCGCCACGGTTTCCAAGTTTGCCAACCGCGCGCGAGCCCTAGGTGCGCTGTGCCTGCACGGGAAGCCGAGCGCTTGATGACGGCATGACCGCGCACGATTCGCAGGCCCAGGACGCGATTCGTTTACGAGCCGTTCCTACCCGGCTACTACCGCGCGCGCAAGAAGGGGGACATGGCCGTCTGCTATAAGGGCGCGCTGGTCGCAGGACTTGAGTTTAAGTCCCAGGTCGGGTCGGTCGGCAAGAACATCAATAACCGCTTCGAGGAAGCCCTTGGCACCGCCACGGACACGTGGGCGGCTCAAAGCAAGTTCGAGGCGTACGGCGAGGTCCCCCCGTGGCTGGCTTACGTCTTCGTTCTCAGAGAGGACGACGAGACTGAGAAGCCGAACCGGGCCATCAACGCCCTGTTCTCCGCAGATGAACAGTTCCGGGGCCTCTCGTACAACGGGCGCTACCAAGAGATGCTGCGTCGTTTCCTAGGCGAGAACGTCTACCAGGGTGGCTGGTTCATCACGACGAAGATGGACGATCAGGGGCGCGTTTCCTACGCAGACCCGTTGGCGACTGCTTCCGGTAGGGCGTTCCGGGCTGCCGTGGAGGGACGCGTCAACTACGTTAGGTCCGTCCTCGACTGAACAGTCAATGGTCGGTAAGCGGGTTGGCCCCGCCAGCGGACAAGAGGGGCCGCGTTGTCGCGGTAAGCGCGACTCGCCACGGTCGTAACAGTGCGCTTGATGGTTGCCGCGCGCGGCATCGCGACAAGTTTATGGGGGATGCATCATGAGTCCAGACGAGTTCGGCTGGCTCCCGTGGGGGTTCGAACAGTCCCTGTATTGGCTAATGGATCGACTGGGCGTGCCGGGGCTAGTGATCTGGGCGACGGCTCTTGTGATCATCACCTGGACTTGGCTCAGCTACGCGCGCAGGGTGCTGCTTGCCTGGACGGTCGGAGCAAGCGCTGGCCGAAGGCATCTGTTGAGTCACACGACCGCGAAGATGCGCGAGCGGACGGCGTATCTCCTGGTCCTTGCGGGCTTTGTTCTGACTTCCTATCCCGTGGGTCAGTTTGGCGGCTATGCGGCAGCAGGCACCTATCCCGGCGAGACCTACCGCGAGACACTCGTGGGACTTATGTGGGAGTTAAATGAAGGCGGGAAGGTGGCTCTGTGGGCGAGCGGAATCATAGTCTCCGTTGCCTTACTGGATCTGATTCTCGGAACACGCTTCTCGATAGTCCCGACGACGCTCGGCGTCGTGCCCGTGGCGTTGCTTGCTCTCGGCGCCACGGTTCTTATCGGGATCTTCCTTGCTCTATTCGCCCTCATCACCCTGCTTGGCGTCGTTGCCAGTGGCTTCGACAATGGCTGGCAAGAGTTGTGGGTTGAACCACCCGCCGCATTCTTGGTCAGCATTTTTTTGGTCGGCTGCGCCTGGCTCCCTTGTGCCTCCTTTGTTCTAGGTCTCGCATGGGACGGGCCGTCGGAGTGAATCCTCCGCCTGTAGGTATTGAGCGCCCAGCCCCGACACTCGCAGTGGAGTGCCGGGGCCGCGCGTTCAGCGGGCATCGATCAACGGCGGGCCCCGCCACTCTCGCCGGTCAGGCCGGTTCAGCCGGTTCGTGCCAAGGGGGGACGGTGGCAAGCCGCACGTGCGATCGGGCAACGCGCCCACGTGTTCCGCACGGGCGCTCGAACGGCGGCGCCGCGACCTCGGTGGGGCCCACGCAAGCCTGCACATCTGCCTGCCGCGACAGCGCCAGGTTCCCTACCCCTTCGGGGTAGGTCTCTAGCCCCCTCACGAATCGGCTCCAGCGAGTGCCCAAGCTTGCTCGAACTGATACCGCGCGTACCCTCTGGGCTCGTTCGAGCCTGTGCGAGTGGAGCGGATGCGGAAGTTCTCGACGAGCATCCGGCCCAGCCGCTGTGGGGTCAGCGGGGTCCTCCCGTCCCGATTCATGTTCCACGTCTCGGGGTACTGCCTCTGCAACTCCGCGATGAGTCCCTGGGTTGGGAGCCTCTCGGCGCCGTCTGGCCAGATCGCCCGAATGTGTTTGACCAGGGTGATGTGCGGACGCTCGCGCTCGATCCCTTCCTCGCGGTCGAGCTCCTGTCGTTCCAGATGTTCGCAGGCGAGCTGGTCAACGCGTTCGGACCATTCGTCGGAGAAGGTCGCGGCGACTCGTTTGAGCGGGCGCCAGCATTCCTTGAGCCGGCCCTTGATGCCGCTGGGCAGCGTGACCTTGCGGCCCCGGAGGCGGTCGCGGTTGGCTGCTGCCCAGGCTTCGAGCCGACTGGTCAGGCGTAGGCAGTCGTCTTCGAGCTCCTCCCAGTCCGTCTCGTCGGCCTCGTCATGAACATCCGGCATAAGCAGAATCTCGACGCAGCGACTACGGGTGTCGTCGGGTAGCTCTGGGCTGTTCCCTGCCATCGCCACGGGGCTGTAGGTGGGCATGTCATGGCGCTCCCAGGCGCCGTCAGCCGTTGGCGCGAGCACCGAGTGGCTGCCACTCGACTTGTAGCCGCTGTTGATGATGGCCAACAGGTCTGTGGTGTGACCGCCGCTCCTACCGATGTGCTTCTCTGCCTCATCGATCAGCAGCGTCCCCCCGTCTGCCACCGTTCGGCTCAAGAGCGGCACGCTACTTACGTGTGCGGCCATGAGTGGCTGGTAGCAGAGCCTTTGCAGATGCTCCAGCACGGTTGTCTTGCCCGCTCCCGGCAGGCTCGACGTGACGATGAGCCGGGGACTGGTGCCAGTGTGCTGAACGACGTGCGTGTGGGCGGCCCATAGTGCGAGTAGCCATAGGTCCTGCGCGCTACCCGTCTTGATGTAGTTGCCGAACCAGTCCACGAGGTCGTCCAGCAAGCTCAGATCCTGTCCGCGCTTCTCGTGCAAGGTCGTCATGCGGCGGTTGACACCCCGGTCGCGGAACCCGCGGTGTCGACCACACAATTGGCTTCGAACTCCCAGATGTCGACTAGGCGGTAGAGGACGGAGGCGCCCAGCTTCCAGAACCGGGGTCCCCTCCCGTCGGACCTGAGGTTGGCCAGCCTTCCCGTCGACGTGTGCCACCGGTTGGCCAGTTCCGCCGGGGTCAAGTTAGTGTCCCCTGTCGTGTCGTCGTGATGGTGCATGGTCGTTTGATCTCCTCTCAGTAGCCGTGACGCCGCGATGGCGCACTTGATGACGCCGTGTGGGGACACGGCAGGTCAGGTCCCCTGCCAGGGACCGGCGAGCCCTCACGCTTCGGGCGGGGGGCTGTCACGTCATAGCGCGGAACCGGAGCTGCGGGTCGTGCTACCCGGTCTGGCTCGTGTTCCGGTGACGTGGGTCGCACACATTACGTGACCGCGGGGGCCCATCCTGACAGGAAGCACGGACACTCCTGGCTCATCGAGAGCGGAACCCCTTTAGAAGTTCCCCGGATATTTGTTAGCGTCGCGACCATGCCACGCCCCCGCACCGCCCTGAATACGTCCGGCGAGATACACACCGTGCCGCAGGTGCGGGGCGAGGGAGGGCGATGGACTACCGCGCAGATCGGGACGAAGCCCGGGCGTTGGCGCGCTCGCTGCAAGTACCGGGACAGCGACGGTGTGCTCCGCGACGTGGAGCGGTTCGCCCCGACCAAGGGCAAGGCGATCACGTCGCTCAAGGCCGCACTCTCCGAGCGACAGACGCCGACGAACGGACACGACGGATTCCGCGCGGACATGACGCTCGAAGCCGCTGGCGACTACTGGATCGAACAAACAGCCCGGCCCGACTCCGGCCTCTCGGAGACGACCCGCAACGTCTATTCGCGCAACTACGCGCTGCACGTCAAGGGGTCGAGCATCGCCGGGCTGACCCTCCGCGAAGCCAACTCGGTAGGCACGCTGGAGCGGTGGCTGCAGGGGGTAGCGGACGGCAGTGGAACGGCTACGGCCAAGACCGCCCGAACGGTGGTGTCGTCCATCCTCGGACTGGCCGTCCGGTACGGCGTACTGCCACACAACGCCATGCGCGACGTGCGCCCGGCCAAGGCGAGCGCGGCCAGGACGACGGTGCGCGACACGTCGCGGGCCTTCACCCGAGCCGAGCGCGATCAGGTGCTCGTGGTGGCCGACGAGCACGACGGGGCCGAGCATGCCGACGTGGCCGACCTGGTGTGGTTCCTCGCGGGGACGGGCGTGCGCATCGGAGAGGCCCTGACGATCCGGTGGCGCGACCTTGACCTGGACGCCGGGTCGGTGCACGTCCGGGGGACCAAGACGGCTGGCAGCACCCGAGACCTGTCCCTGCCCGTGTGGCTCGTGGAGCGGCTACAGGATCGGGCTCACCGCGTCGGGACGACCGGCCTCGTGTTCCGCTCGCCCGGCAATAGCACGGACCCGCACAAGCCTCGTGACAAGCGCAACGTGCTCCGGGTAGTCCGTTCCGTGCTGGACGACGCCGGGCACCCCTGGGCGACGCCGCACACGTTCCGGCGTACGGTCGCCAGCCTCATGGACGAAGCGGGCTTGCCTATCGCGCTGGCAGCCGACCAGCTCGGCCACGCCGACGCGGCCATGACGGCGCGGGTGTACCTGGGCCGCAAGGGCGACCTCAGCCGCGCGGCAGGCGTGCTGTGACCTAAGGCAGATCGCCGGAGACCAAGAATCCGACCGCAACGGTTGCCCATGAGGCGAGTAGCCAGAGCCACGCGAGCCCCCCGCGGAGACGTAGCGCGGGTATGGCCATCAATCCCCCGAGCAGCAGCGGGCCCGTTGCCAGGGCGGCGGTTCCGGGGTCCCGCTCGACCCACACCCCGACGGCACCGCCAACTCCGAACACTCCGCTGACAATGGACAGGAAGACCTTGGGTCCCGTGAGTATGTCGAGCCACTCCACGGCGGGAACGATAACCCACGCCGAAGCTGAATCCGGGGGGTTTGCGGGGAGTCACCATCCCAGCCGTGGGGCTGGCACGGTGTTTGCGCAGGTGAGGAGGGGTATGAGTACGCCATGTAGGACTTGAACCTACAACCCGCTGATTAAGAGTCAGCTGCTCTGCCAATTGAGCTAATGGCGCGCGTGTGAAGCGCCTCCCAGACTAACAGCGGGGCTCCGGGCCCCCGAAATCGAGCCGGGTGCGATCGCTCACCCGCGGGTGCTCCGGTTCGTCATCCGCGGCCCTCCTCGAGGAGCGCCATGGCCGCGTCGCGGCCGCCGAGACCGCTGACGGCGCCACCGCGCCGGGCGCCGGAGCCGCAGAGCAGGACGGCGTCCCGATCGGTCGCGACGCCCCAGCGGCGCGCGGGCGTGTCGGCGGGCGCGTCGTCCTCGCGCCAGGGCCAGGCGAGGTCGCCGTGGAAGATGTGCCCGCCCGGCATCGCGAGCTCCCGCTCGACGTCCTGGGGGACCTTCGCCTCGACGCAGGGGTCTCCGTCGGCGTCCCGGGCGAGGCAGTCCTCCAGCGGTTCGGCGAGGTGCTGCTGCAGGCTGGCGAGCGCCCGCCCGACGGCCTCCGCCTTCGCCGCCTCGGGGTCGGCGTCGAAGAGCCGGGCCGGCGCGTGCAGGCCGAAGTACGTCAGCGTGTGGGTCCCCTCGGGGGCGTCGCCGAGGATCGACGGGTCGGTGAGCGTGTGGCAGTAGACCTCGCCCGGTGGCTCGGTGGGCAGCCGGCCGGCGGCGGCCTGGGCGTACGCCCGCTCGATCTGTTCCCACCCCTCGTTCAGGTGGAGGGTGCCCGCGAAGGCCACCCGCGGGTCGGCGCCGCTGCGCAGGCGGGGGAGGCGGCGCAGCAGCAGGTTGAGCTTGAGCTGGGAACCCTCCGGCGCCGACGTGTCGGCCTCGTCGCCAAGGAGTCCGCGCAAGACCGCGGGCGCGACGTTGGCCAGCACGCGCCGGCAGCGCACGGAGTGGTCCCGGCCGTCGAGGCGCCAGGCCACCTCGGCACCGTCGCCGTCGGCGCCGATGCGCGAGACCTCGGCCCCGGTGAGCACCTCGGCCCCGGCCGCGGCCGCCCGGGTGCGGAGGGCGTCGGTGACCGCCCCCATGCCGCCGACGGGCACGCGCCACTCGCCGTGCCCGTTGCCGACGACGTGGTAGAGGAAGCACCGGTTCTGCGCCAGCGAGGGGTCGTGCAGGGAAGCGAACGTGCCGATCAGCCCGTCGGTGCCCACGACGCCGCGCACGACGTCGTCGGCGAAGCGTCGCTCGATGGCCTCGCCCAGGGGGCGCTCCACGAGGTCGCGCCAGATGGCGGGGTCCACCCTGTCCCGCAGGTCCGAGACTGCGGGCAAGGGCCCCAGCAGGCTCGGGGCGACCACGGCGGCGAGGTCGCCCACCTCGCGGTGGAAGGCCCGCCAGGCGGCGTACTCCTCCTTGCCGCCGGTGAGCGCGGAGAAGGCGCGGGCCGTGTCGTCGTCCTCCGGCCGGCCCACGAGCAGGCCTCCGGGCGAGCCGGCGCGGTCGTACGGCGTGTAGGAGGCGGTCGGCCGGGAGACCAGGCGGAGGTCGAGGTCGAGCTCGGCCATGAGCCGGTCGGGCATGACGCTGACGAGGTAGGAGTACCGCGACAGCCGCACGTCGTGCCCCGCGAACGGTGCGGCCGAGACGGCCGCGCCGCCGGTGTGCGGGAGGCGCTCGAGCACCAGCACGCGCAGGCCGGACTGGGCCAGATAGGCGGCACCAACAAGTCCATTGTGCCCACCTCCGACCACTGCGACGTCGTACCGTGGTCGCAGAGTCATCGTCTCACCGTACGGGTGCGCAGCCCGCCCGGCCGGTCCGGGCGATCGGTGGGCGGGAGGGAGCATGAGGGTGCGCGGCAGCCTGCGCTCGCGACAGCGGCCGCAGCCAGAGCGAAAGCCCGGGTGGGGCGTCCCGGGTCGGGGCGGGCTGCCCCGCGGCCTGCGTTCCCTCGCCAGGCCCGCCGCGGTGGTCGCTGCCGTCCTGGCGCTGATCTTCGTCGTGGGCTGGCTGCGCTTCACCCGCCACTCCGGCGGCGTCGCCGGCAGCCTCGAGGAGTGCGGACTGTGGCCCGTCGGTTTCGGGGCCGGGCTGGCCGTGCTGGCCCTCACCCGGCGCCAGCGGGGCGCGGCAGCCGCGGCGGTCGCCCTGGTGACGCTGGCGGCGGGAATGACCGCGGGCGTCGCGGGCGGGGCGTCCGCGGCCCTGGCCCTGGGAGCGGGCGTCGAGGCGTGGGTGCTGGCGGGGATGTTGGCGCGGGACCCGGACGGCCGGGCGCGGCTGATCGATCTCGGGGACCTGATCCGGCTCGTCTGGGCCGGCGCGGTGGCCGCCCTCGCGGGCATGGCCATCCTCGGCGTCGCCGTGGTCTCGGGCCTGACCGGCGAGTCGATCATCGAGGCGCTCCCCCTGCTGCCCGTCATCGCGATCTCCCACCTGCTCTCCCACGTCCTGGTCGTCCCCTTCTTCCTGCGGATCCCGGACGACCCGCCGACGGCGGGGCGGGGGGAGGTCGCCCTCCAGGCCGTCCTCGCGGTGGTGGTCACGCCGCTGCTCTTCATCCCGGAGTTCCCGGGCACCGTCTTCCTCGTCTTCCCCCTACTCGCCTGGGGTGCCACGCGCTGCGGCTTCCGCTCCGCGCTCGCGCAGCCGGTCCTGCTCGGCGTCGTGGCTGCCGAGCTGACGATCCAGGGTCTCGGGCCCTTCGACGCGAGCCAGGCCGACCTGCCCTCACCGCTCGTGGGTGTCCTGCTCCTGCAGGGCTACGTGCTCAGCGGCGCCGCCGTCACGCTTCCCCTCGCGATCGCGATCGCCCTGCAGCACCGACGCGCCGACGAGGTCATCGAGGAGCGCCAGCGCGCCGAGGGCCTGGTGCGCAGCACGGTGGGCACGGCGATCGTGGCCACGGACCTCTCCGGCCGGGTGCGACTGGCGAACCCGGGGGCCGCGGAGCTGTTCGGCTACGACGCAGCGACGCTCAGCTCGCTCTCCGTGGCCGACCTCTTCCCCGAGAACGAGCTGGCCGACCAGGCGCGGGGGCTGGGCGTCGAGCCGGAGCTGCGGGCGGTGATGGACGCCATGAGCGCCACGCCGGGGGAGCGTCGCGAGTGGGTCGTGCGCCGGGCCGACGGGGAGGCCCGGGGCCACCTGCTCGGCTTTGCGCACCTCGCCGACGACCGCGGGGGCGTGTCGGGGTTCGTGCTCACCTCGGAGGACATCACCGAGCGGATCCGCGTCCACGAGTCGCTCGTGGCCGCGCTGGTCGCCGAGCACGAGGTGGTCCAGCGGCTCGAGGAGCTGGACGGCGTCAAGGAGGCGCTGGTCTCGACCGTCTCGCACGAGCTGCGGACCCCGATCACCAGCATCCTGGGCCATGTGGAGCTGCTGCAGGATGGGGACTACGGCGAGCTGACGAAGGCGCAGGCCCACGCGATCGACCGGGTCAGCGACAACGGACGGCGGCTGCTCACGCTCATCGACGACCTGCTGATCCTCTCCCGGCTGCAGAACGGGGTCGTCGACCTGGAGCTGCGTCCGTTCGACCTGCGGGAGGCGGTGCGCGCCGCCTGGGAGGTGCTCGAGACCAAGCTTCGCGGCCGCGACCTCGCGGTCTCGATGCAGCTCGCCGACGGCCCGACCGTGCTGGAGGGCGACAAGAACCAGCTCGAGCGCTTGGTCGCGAACCTGATCGGGAACGCCATCAAGTTCACTCCCGACGGCGGCCGGGTCGTCGTCCGCCTGACCCAGCGGGGCGAGCGCCTCTTGCTCGAGGTGTCCGACACCGGGATCGGCATTCCGGAGGACGAGCAGGAGCAGCTCTTCAGCCGTTTCTTCCGCTCCCGACTCGCCTCGGAACGCGCGATCCAGGGCACTGGGCTCGGCCTCTCCATCGTCCAGGCCATCGCCGAGCAGCACGGCGGCAGGGTGAGCGCCGAGTCGAAGCCCGGTCATGGCACCACCTTCCGCGTCGAGCTCCCGGCGTCCGAGCCCGCCAGTGTCGACGTGGCCCTCCCGCCGCCCCCTCCCGCCGAGTCGGCGCCAGTTTCCGCGGCGGAGGATGAGGTTGGGGAAGTTCACGCCGAGTCGGCGTCAGTGTTGCCGCCGAGTCGGCGCCAGTTTCTGCCGCGGCGGAGGAGGTTCGGGGAGGTTCACGCCGAGTCGGCGCCAGTTTCCGTGGCGGCCGAGGAGGTTGGGGAAGTCCACGCCGACTCGGCGGGGGTGGTGGCCGAGGAGGTTGGGGAAGTTCACGCCGACTCGGCGTTTCCTCCGCAGGCTGCGCAGCTCGACCGAATCGCCGGGCCGGCGGAGGCCGAGACCAGGTCGGTGGAGGAGCTGCTCGCGGCGATGCGCGCGGCCGCGTCCCCGGAGGCGGCCCGGGCAGCCGCTGGCGCGAGCGCTGCGTTCGCGGCGGCGGAGCCGGAATGGGAACAGGAGCCGGAATCGGAGCAGGAGCCGGAACCGGCAGCCGTGGCTCCGGACGCCGGGGAACCGGAGGTCGACGACGGTCGGGAGCCCCAGCGGGATCGCCCGAGCGCGGCCACGCGTCTCGCGGCCGCGCGGAGGTCCGCCCCCGGCTATCAGCCCGACGAGTCGGCGCGGGCCATCCTGGAGGCCCTCGGGTCGACTCCCGGCCACCTGCGACGGAACATTTAGCGTTCAACTACTGTTGGGCACGGTGACATCCCGAACTGCCTCGGAAGGTGGACACGATGCCCGCAGTCACCGTCGACGACCTCACGCTCCTGCCGCGCCTCACGCGCCCCGGCCTGGGCGACCAGCCCCGGCCGGTCTGGCAGGTGACGACGGCCCCGCAGGGCTACGAGGGCGAGGGCTTCCCGGTTCGCCGCGCCTTCGCGGGCATCGACCTCGCGCGCCTCGACCCCTTCATCATGATGGACCAGATGGGCGAGGTGGAGTACGCGCCCGGCGAGCCCAAGGGCACCGCCTGGCACCCGCACCGGGGCTTCGAGACCGTCACCTACATCATCGACGGCGTCTTCGACCACCAGGACACCCACGGGGGCGGCGGCACCATCACCAACGGCGACACCCAGTGGATGACGGCGGGCGGCGGCCTGATGCACATCGAGGCGCCGCCCGAGCACCTCGTCGTCTCCGGCGGGCTGTTCCACGGGATCCAGCTCTGGGTGAACCTGCCGAGGTCGGAGAAGCTGACCGCCCCGCAATACCAGGACATCCGCTCCGGCGAGGTCCGCCTCGTCACCACCGACGACGCCGGCGTGCTCGTGCGGGTCATCGCCGGGTCGGTCGGCGGGTACGCCGGCCCCGGCAGCACCCGCACCCCGATCACGCTCGCGCACGCCACCCTCGAGCCGGGCTCGCGCCTGGAGCTGCCGTGGGAGGTCGATCACAACGCGCTGGTCTACGTGCTCTCCGGCGAGGGTTCGGTGGGCAACGACCAGCACCCCGTCCGCACCGGCCAGGCGGCGGCGATGGGCGCAGGCGACTACGTGACCGTGGCCGCCTCGGGCTCACAGGAGTCCCGGTCGCCGAAGATGGAGGTCATCGTGGTCGGCGGCCGCCCGATCCGCGAGCCGCTCGCCTGGGCCGGGCCCTTCGTGATGAACACGAAGGCCGAGGTGCTGGAGGCCTACACCGACTTCCAGCAGGGCCGCTTCGGCCAGATCCCGGCCAGCTGACCGCGCGGCGCGTCTAGCGCTGCCGCTCCCGCGCGTCCGGGTGGATGCTGCGGGTCTGCGCCCGCGTGTAGTTGCGAGGCAGCCAGTCGCGCGGGTGGAGCTTCGGGAGTGCCTTGGCCGTGGCCAGCGCCGCGTACATCACGGTGTTGATGGCGACGAACGCCGCCAGCACCGCGAACCAGGTGCTGTGCAGTGTCGCCTCCGGCAGCAGGATCCCCAGGGGGCCGATCCACGGGCTCACGCCGCCTCCTCCCGGTCGGTCTCGACCGCCTCGGAGGCCGCCGCGAGGTGGCGCCACTGCGCCTCGCGTCCGAGGGCGATGTCGGCCACGCCCTTGACGTAGACGACGTTGAGGAACGACGCGTAGAACAGCTCGGGGAAGAGCGTGGCCCCGAGCAACCGGGCTCGCCAGCCTCCCGACCACACCGAGACGACCCGCTCCACGGCGAAGACCCCGCCGAGGCCCAGCCAGAACGGGAACCACACCCAGGAGTCGAGCGAGACCACCATGAGCGTGAAGAGCAGGAAGTAGGTGGCCAGCGCGAGGACGCCGTACCCGATCCCGAGCTGCTGGGACCAGTAGCGCGAGGTCTGCCAGGTCATGCCGTAGGCGCCGAGGTTCTCCAACGCGCCGCGCTGCCAGCGTAGCCGCTGAGCCCACAGCGCCCGCCAGGTGGGCATCACCTCGGTGACGACGGTGCACGGCGCCGGTGACACCATCAGGGCGCCGAGCGACTTCAGGGCCAGCGTCAGCTCGTTGTCCTCGGTGAGGGCCGTGGTGTCGTACACGTCGCCCCGGCGCCCCGGCAGGAGGGAGCCGCGTCGCTGGGCGACCGTGCGCAGGCCGCGGGGCCGGAAGACCGAGGCCGTCCCCGTGAGCACGAAGACCCGGCCCCGGCGGCGGGCGATGTCGCGGCTGTAGCGGACGTACTCGTTGCGCTGGAAGAGCCCCATGAGCCCGTGGCCCTCCTCGCCGTAGAACAGGCCTCCGACTGCCATCAGGGCCCGGTCCTCGGTCATTCGGCGCCGGGCGGCGGCCAGGTAGCCCTGGTCCAGCACCGTGTCCGCGTCCATGATCATCACGGTGTCGTTCTCGCCCTGCTCGGGGAGCACCTTGCGCAGCGCCTGGTTGAGGGCGCCCGCCTTCTTGTCGGCGTTGTCCCGGGTCGGGAAGACCTCCACGCCCGCCTCTCGCGCGAGCGCCTCGGTCGCGTCGGTGCAGTTGTCGGCGACGACGATGATGCGCTCGGGCGGCTCCTCCTGGGCGCGCAGCGAGCTCAGGGTCGCGCTGATCCGGTCCGCCTCGTTGTGGGCGGGGATCAGCACGGTGAAGGTCACGGGGCCGTGGAAGACCCCGGCGGTCGCCGCCATCACGACCTTCGGGGCCAGGGGGTAGCTCCGGGAGTCGCCCGAACGCCGGGCCACGGTGGCGATGCGTCGCTCCACCGAGGCCACGCCGGCCGCGAGCAGCAAGGCCACCGATACGGCAACCAGGAGGACGCGTAGGGAGGGTGCCTGCGTGTCGTAGAAAACCTTCCACACGCCGAACAGGACCCCCTCGTCGGGGGGACGGCGGACCTGGGGCCCGGACAGGGTCAGCGCGAGCCACAGCATGGTCGCTGCGCCCGCGGTCATCCCGAGGATGACGACGCCGATGCCGCGCTGGAAGCCGCCGCCCCTCACGCGGGAGCCCCTTGGGTGTCGGGCTGCCGGGTCGGGGTCCCGGGCTGCTGGGCCCCGGGCTGCGGGGCCGCCCCGAGGTGGGCCCGGACGAACTCCGCCTCGGGGACCGGTTCTCCGATCAGGTAGCCCTGAGCCAGGTCGACCTGCTGCTCGCGGACCACAGCGAGGGTGTCGGCATCGCCGACGAACTCGGCGACGGTCAGCTTGCCGAGGGCCTGGGCGATGCCGACGATCGAGCGCAGGATGGAGCGGTCGAGGCTCGAGCCGGCGGAGTGCGCCACGAACTCTCCGTCGATCTTGACGTAGTCGAAGACCAGGTGCTTGAGGTAGTAGAAGGAACCGAAGCCGGCGCCGAAGTCGTCGAGAGCGAAGCGCGCGCCGATCGCCGTCATCCGCTCGGCGAAGCGGCGGGCGGCGGCGACGTCACCGACGGCCGCCGTCTCCGTCATCTCGAGGATCAGCGCCCTGGGGTCGACATCGTGCTCGTCGAGGGCCTCGAGGATGGCGGTCTCGATGAGCGGGTCCCCGATGGAGTGCGCCGACAGGTTCACCTCCAGCTGGAAGTCGGGGTGGGTCCGACGCAGCCGCGCCAGCATCGCCACCGCCTTGCGGACCACCCAGGCGTCGACCATCGGGGCCAGCCCGGTCGCTTCGGCGATGTAGACGAAGCGGGAAGCGGGAACCGGTTGGCCGTGGTCGACCAGCCGGATCAGGGCCTCCGCGCTCTCGATCCGGTCGGTTCGGAGGTCGAGGATCGGCTGCAGGTGGAGCTCGAACAGGTCCCCCTCGATCGCCCGCTCGATCCGGCTCCTCCACGCCATGCGGGCGCCGGAGCGGGGGGCCCGGAAGTGCTCGTCGTCGAGCACGACGTACTGGTCGCGGCCGCTGTCCTTCGCGTCGTACATGAGCATGTCCGCCAGCGCGAGCGGGTCCGCGTCGTGCTCGAACGCGCCCGCGAAGGTCACGACCCCGATGCTGGTGGTGATGCGGCGGTTCACGCCGTCGAGCGTCGCCGCGTGCTCTCGCACCCGTGTGACGAGCGTCGCGGCCACGGTCTCTGCCGCGGGGCGGTCGGCCTCGGGCAGCAGCACCGCGAACTCGTCGCCGCCGAGCCGGGCCACGGTGTCGCCCGCTCGCAGGTTGCGACGCAGGATGTCGGCCATCGAGATGATCAGCTGGTCGCCGACGTCGTGCCCGAGGGTGTCGTTGACCTCCTTGAAGTGGTCGAGGTCGAGCAGCAGCATCGCGCCGCGGTGTCCGTAGCGGCGGCACCGCTCGAGGTGCTCGTCGATGGCCCGGTCGAACTTGCGCCGGTTGACGAGACCGGTCAGCACGTCGTGGTCGGCGAGACGGGTGAGCCGCTGCTCGTAGCGCCACCGCTCGGACTCGTCGACGACGTGGACGAGGATGAAGTCGTCGCTCGCCCGGTGACCGCTGAGCACCCGGCTGTTCAAGGAGACGTGCAGCTCCTGCTCGCGGTTCGTGATGGTCCAGTCGCCGGCGACGAGCGAGCCGGGCCGTGCCGTGACCTCCTCGAGGTGTGTGCGTGCCCCGTCGGCGTGAGCGGGGGAGAGCTCGGGGAAGCTGCGGCCCACCAGGGCGTCGACGCTCAGGCCCGCCATGGATGCGAGGGCCGTGTTGGCCTGCCGCACCCGCCCGGAGAGATCGAGCACGGCCACGCCGTGCGGGGCGTCGGAGAGCAGCCGCTCGGCCTTGGCCTTGGCGTCGGCCAGGCTCTCCGCCTGAAGCAGTGCCCGCTGCTCGGAGGCGCGCAGCGTCCGTGAGAGCTTCTCACGCTCGCTGAGTGCGGCGGAGAGAAGCAGCGCTATCCCCGTGGTCAGCATCATGAAGGCCTGCACGGTCAAGGCCTGCGAGCCCGTGTCGGTGATGTCCCGCATCGGCCCGCCCCAGCCCGCGCTGACCAGCGCGAGCGTCGAGCACGCCAGCAGGGCGCCCTGCAGGCCGGCGATCGGCATGGGCATGCGGATCCCGCTCCAGACGAGCAGCGCGAAGGGCAGGAAGACGAGGGGCAGTGGCTGGTCGGGCCCGAAGACCAGCCACTGCAGGGCGCAGGTGGTCAGCACCAGGGCCAGGATCTCGGCCCAGGTCGTCCGCCGCCGCGAGCCCGGCATCCGGCGACAGGAGCGCACGGTGAGCGCGGGCAACGTGATCACGACGACCGCGGCGATGCTGCGCACCACCCAGACGTACAGGGCGGTCAGGGTCGCCGGTTCGCCGTCCGCGAGGAGGCCGAGCATTCCGGTCCCGGCCCCGGCCGTCGCGGCCAGGAGGCTGGCAGCCAGAACCCGGAAGATGTCCGAGACGGTCTCCACCCGCCCGGCCACCTCGCCCGCGCTCGCCGACCGACGCGACGCCGGTTCTTCCCACCCGGCCTGCCGCCACCGCCGCACGAGTGCCACCGAGGCCGCGCGGGTGCCGAGCGCGGTCATGACGCTGGTGATCCCGAAGATCACCGCGGTCTGCGACACGGCGCCGGTCGTGGCGTTCCCGAGGGTGCTCAGCACCATCACGGCCAGACCGACCAGGACGAGCTCGTGGCGACGCACCGTGGCGAGGGCCCACCACGCACCGACTCCGGTGGCCGGCCAGAAGAGCGCCAGCTCGGTGCCGGGCACGACCGTCGCCCGGCCCAGCACGATGGAGCCGGCGTAGGCGAGCGCGAAGCACCCGAAGCGCATCGCGCGTCGGCCCCGGCCCGGGCTTGCGAGCGGTGATGGCACCCACCCGAGTGTGGGAGCCGGGGCGACCGGCCCGCAGTCCTTCCGGAGAGACGCGGGAGATCCGGTGGACCACGTATAGACCATGTCGGCGAAGTGGTCTAGACCAGCACCCGGTCGGGTGATGCGTTCCTTGTCAGTGCGCGGCCCTCACGCCACTCTGACGATCCTCGGGAGGGTGCCGCTCTCGCGGAGGTGAGGCCCATGCAGCAGGGGGAGCGCGCGTCGACGGTCGTCGTCGGCTCCGGCTTCGGCGGCTCGGTCGCCGCCTACCGCCTTGCGCAGGCCGGCCAGGACGTGGTCCTCCTGGAACGCGGCCGGCCCTACCCGCCGGGGTCGTTCCCGCGCACCCCGGCCGACATGAGCCGCAACTTCTGGGACCCCAGCGAGGGGCTGCACGGGCTCTTCGACATCTGGTCCTTCCGTGGCGTCGAGGCCATCGTCAGCAGCGGTCTCGGCGGGGGCTCCCTGATCTATGCGAACGTCCTGATCCGCAAGGACGAGAAGTGGTTCGTCAGCGAGGACCCGCTGGGCAGCGGCTACGAGTCCTGGCCGATCAGCCGCGCCGACCTCGAGCCGCACTACGACGCGGTCGAGTCGATGATCGGCATCGAGCGCTTCCCGCACAAGCAGCCGGGGTACGAGCGCTCGGCCAAGACCGCCCGCATCAGCGAGGCCGCCGGGCGGCTCGACCTCGACTGGGATCTCGCGCCGTTGGCGGTGTCCTTCGGCCAGGGGGAGGAGCCGCCGGCGCCGGGCCGCCTGCTGCCGGACCCGGCGTACGGAAACCTGCACGGCCGCCCGCGGCGCAGCTGCACGCTCTGCGGCGAGTGCGACGTCGGGTGCAACGAGGGTGCGAAGAACACGCTCGACCACACCTATCTCTCGGCCGCGCAGCACGAGGGCGCCGACCTGCGGACCGGCTGTGAGGTGCGCTCCTTCTCGCCCGACGGCGACGGCTGGCTGGTGCGGTACGTCGTGCACTCCGAGGGGCACCCGGGCCGACCGACCAGGACCGCGGACCTGCCCCTGCACGAGATCCGCGCCGACCGCCTCGTGCTCGGCGCGGGCACGCTCGGGAGCACCTTCCTGCTGCTGCGCAACCGCTCCGTGCTCCCCGCGATCAGCCGGATGCTGGGACACCGCTTCTCGGGCAACGGCGACCTGCTCGGCTTCATCCGGGGCGTGCCCCCGGAGGGTGGGCACCACGGCCTGGGCAGCTCCAACGCCCCCGTGATCACCAGCCGCATCCGTGTGCCCGATGCCGTGGACGGCGGCAGCGGGCGCGGCTTCTACATCGAGGACGCGGGCTACCCGGGGTTCACGGACTGGCTGCTGGAGGCCACCGACGTGAGGGGCCTGGGGCGGCGCATGATCGCCGCCGCGCTCACCACCGCCCGGGCCCGGCTGCTGCGGGACACGAGGTCCAACGTCAGCTCCCTGGTGGGTCGTGCGCTCGGGGAGGGCCTCGCTTCGGGCGGGTCCACGCCCCTGCTCGGCATGGGCCGGGACGTCCCCGACGGCGTGATGCGGCTGCGGGACGGCTACCTCGACGTCGACTGGACGACCCGGACCAGCCAGGCCTACTTCGACGAGGTCGCGCGGACCATGGAGGCGCTGGCCCGCGAGCTCGGCGGGACCTTCGTGCAGAACCCCCTGAGCCACCTGCGCCGGGTCGTGACCGTCCACCCCCTCGGGGGTGCGCCGATGGGGGCCGACGCGAGGACCGGGGTGGTCGACTCGCGCGGCGAGGTGTTCGGCCACCCGGGCCTCTACGTCGCCGACGGCGCAGCGATGCCCGGGCCGGTGGGCGCGAACCCGAGCCTCACGATCGCCGCGTTCGCGGACCGCATGTGCGAGGGCATCCTCGAGGGAGCGCCGGCATGACCGCGACGACCGCGACCGGTCCCGCGGCGGGGGTGGGCCTGCGCTTCACCGAGACGATGACCGGTCACGTGACGATGGGGGAGAGCGACCCCCGCCGCGGCCAGGCGACGGGTCGCGCCGAGGGCTCGCGGCTGACCTTCCGGCTGACCATCGGCACCGACGACGTGCAGCGCTTCGTCGCCGAGCCGGCTCATGCCGGCACCGCGGAGGGGTGGGTCGAGGCGGATGCGCTCGGCGGTCGGTTCGAGGTCGAGCGCGGGGAGTTCAACCTCTTCGTCGACGAGGTGGACGGCCTGCGCACCATGCGCTACCGCCTCTGGTTCACCGACGCCGCCGGCCACCCGTTGACGCTGCGCGGGCACAAGCGGGTCAGGGACGAGGCCGGTCCGGACGTGTGGGCGGACACCACCACGCTCTTCGTGCAGCTGCTCGTCGGCCACGTGGCCACCGACCCGCGCGACGCGACCGGTCGCGGCGAGGCGGCCACCGTGACCGGGGCCGGGGTGCTGCGCATCGAGCCGCTGGCGTTCGCGCGCCAGATGACGACCTTCCGCACCAGCGGGGGATCGCTGCGCGGCCGGGCCGCCGCGCTCGCTGCCTTCGGCCAGCTCTTCCTCGGCAGCCTGTGGTCGACGTACGTCCTCCGCGGGCCGCTCGCGCGGCTCCGGCGCAGCGCTCGGGACGTCGGGTGAGTCCGCGCCCGCGGCGCGACGAGGACCCCGCGAGGTCGTTCGCCCGGCAGGACCCGACCTACTGGCTCTCGCCCGGCCTGCTCCTGCGCGCGAGCGGCTACGCGCTGGTCAGCGGGCTGCTCGGTCGCTACCAGGACAAGCGCGAGTCGATGGGCTCGCTCCCCGCCGACGACCCGCTCGACCTGCGGACCGGTCGGGACGAGGTCTGGTTCGACTTCGTCTCCGACACGGGCGACGGCTTCGACGCGACGTACGCCATCGCCTCCCTGGTGGGTCGCCCGGCGCTGGACCTCGCCGCCGGCGACGACGCGGGTGCGGGGGTCCGCTACCCGCGGGGCGAGCTGCTCGTGCTGGGTGGGGACGAGTGCTACCCCCGCGGCGAGATGGAGGAGTACGAGCACCGGTTCATCGGGCCCTACCGAGCCGCCTTCCCCGGCGACGCCTCGGACCCCCGGCCCCCGTGGATGCTCGCCGTGCCC
Source organism: uncultured Actinomycetota bacterium (assembly GCA_963832415.1). Classification (GTDB taxonomy): domain Bacteria; phylum Actinomycetota; class Actinomycetes; order Propionibacteriales; family Nocardioidaceae; genus Nocardioides. The sequence continues at coordinate 83,821 of CAWHTZ010000009.1, forward strand.
GGCAACCACGACTGGTACGACGGCCTCACCGCCTTCACGCGCACGTTCTGCCAGTCCCGCCGGATCGGCGGCTGGCGCACGACGCAGTCGCGCAGCTACTTCGCCGTGAGCCTGCCGGGACGGTGGTGGCTGTGGTCGATCGACATCCAGTTCGACAGCTATGTCGACGTCGTGCAGCACCGCTGGCTGAGCGGGATGGCTGAGCAGCTGCGCCCCGGCGACGGGGTGATCCTGTGCACGGCGAAGCCGGCCTGGACCTCGGTGCACGCGAACCCCGAGGACTACCGCACGGTCGACTTCGTCGAGCGGACCTTCGTCGAGCCGGCGGGCGCCGAGATCCGGATGGTCCTCAGCGGCGACAAGCACCACTACTCGCGCTACGAGGCGGCCGACGGCCGCCAGCTGGTGACCGCCGGGGGCGGCGGCGCCTACCTGACCTCCACACACCACCTGCCCGACGCCGCGGAGGTCCCCTCACCCCGCTCGACCGACCGGCGGCGTGGTGAGCCGGTGCGCTTCGAGCGCCGCTGCCGCTTCCCGGACGCCGAGACCTCGCGGGCGCTCGGGTTGGGCGTGTGGCGACTGCCGCTGACGACGCCGGGCTTCGCCGCCCTCGTGGGGGTCCTGCACGTGCTGCCCGCGCTGGGGATGCTGTGGATGCTCGGTGCCGGGCCGGCGCAGCTGGGGGACCGGCTCCGGACCGCGGCCGAGGCGATGCCGGACCTGGGGTGGGTCGACACGCTGGCGCTGCTCGGCGACAGCATCGGGAACCTGCTGCTCGCGGGTCTCGTCCTGGCGGCGACCGTGGGCCTGACCAAGCAGACGCGACCGATCGCCCTGGCGCTCGGGCTCGGGCACGGCCTGGTGCACCTGGCGGTCGCCGTCACCACCACGTGGCTGGGTGCCCGGCTGGCGGGCGCACTGCTCGACGGCGACCTCGCGCTCCTCTCGATCCTGCTGGTCCTCGCCGTCGTGCTGGTCGTGGGCGCGAGCCTGGGTGCCGAGCTGGTGGCCCTGTCGCTGGTGGTGGGGGACCGCTGGGGGGTCAACGCGAACGAGCTCTTCGCGGCCCAGGCGATCGCGGACCACAAGAACTTCCTGCGCATCCACGTGGACCGCTCGGGGGCCGTGACGGTCCACCCGGTCGGCCTCGCCGAGGTGCCTCGGGCGTGGCGGGAGCCGGCCGGCTGGCCCTCCGACGGGCCGCGCATCGATCCCGTCCAGCCCATGGAGCCGCGACTGATCGAGGCGCCCTTCCAGGTCTGGCCGCCGCAGGAGGGCCCATGAACCCGCTGCGCTCCGCCGTCGAGATCGACGCCCCGGCCCAGCACGTCTGGGAGGTCCTGACCGACTGGGGGGCCTTTCCGGCCTGGAACCCGTTCATCCTGCGGGCGGAGGGGCAGCCGGTGGTCGGACGCCGGATCCGCATCCGTCTCCGCGTCGGCGGCAGGGTGCTGCGGCTGCGACCGCTCATCATGCGCGTCGACGCCCCCACCCCGGACTCGCCCGGGCAGCTGCGCTGGCTGGCCACGACCGGGCTCCCGGGGATCTTCGACGTCGACCGTCGCTTCCTCGTCGAGCCGCTCGGCCCCGACCGCTGCCGCCTCGAGCAGTACGAGCGGGGCAGCGGCCTGCTCGCCCCCCTCCTGATGGCGATGCTGGGCAAGCCGATCCTCGACGGCTACCACGCCCACGAACGAGCCCTCGCCGCGCGGGCCGAGGGGCGCGACCTCCCCGCGCCCGCCGGCACCCGTGGCGCCCACCGCCGCACCAGCCACCCGCACCGACCTCCGAGAGGACACTTCATGTCATCCACGCACAGGAACCGCGTCGGGCCGCCCGCCTGGAAACGACGGATCAGCAGCCACGAGAGCTTCAGCCACGACAGCATCGACAGCCTCGGCTACGACTGGGAGCGGGTGGCCAACCCCGGGATCGCGCCGCGGTTCCCGCTGAAGATCTACCTCCCCCGCAGCACCGACGACATCGTCACAGCCGTGCGTGAGACCCGCGAGCTCGGCCAGCGCCTCGTGGTGCGGAGCAAGGGGCACTCGAGCAACAACCTGGTGCTCGCCGAGGGGGGCAGCATCCTGCTCACCGAGAAGCTCAACGGCATCGTCGACGTCGACGAGGAGGGGATGACGGCCACCGTGCAGGCGGGTGCGATCTCGGCGAACGTCGACGACGAGCTCGCCAAGCGCAGCCTGGGCCTCCCCGTGATCGGGGACCACAACCACATCACGGTGGGCGGCTTCGCCTCGGTCGGCGGGATCAGCCCGGCCTCGCACCGCTTCGGGCTGTTCGTCGACACCGTCCAGGCGATCGAGTACGTGACGTGGGAGGGCGAGGTGCGCCGCGCGAGCCGCACCGAGAACACCGACGAGCTGCTCGCGATGCTGACCGGCCTCGGCCGGCACGGCGTGCTCTCCACGCTCACGCTGCGCCTGATCCGGGTCGACAAGTACGAGACCGTGCTGAAGAACGACCAGAAGCACTACTGGTCCGTCGACTCCTTCGTGCAGGGCGCCGCCCACGCGATCCGCAACCCGGGCGACGCGGTCATGGAGCGCGGCGTCTGGGTGGAGCTGCCGGTCGCCGGGCAGATGCTCCGGCTGGGCCAGTTCTCGGCCTACCACCCCACGGAGCAGTCGCTGTGGGCCAAGGCGCGCGACCTGGTCTCCTACAACACGCTGCACCGCATCGGCTACGTCGCCGGCCGCCTGCCCGATGCGGCCGACCGGGCGCTGAAGATGGTCGGGATGAGCGGCGTCATGTTCAGCCCCACCTACGCCACGATGAAGAACGTCGAGTTCTTCACCGACAAGATCCTCGACTCGACCGAGGGCGACCCGACGCGGATGTACATCGCCCTGGCCCCGCTGCGCGCCTTCGAGGACCTCTTCCACGAGACCCGGGACCTGATGGCGCGCTTCCGCGAGGAGCACGACTGCTTCACCTTCGTGTCGGTCTACGTCAAGTCCATCACCTCGCCGTACCTGGCCCAGGGCAGCGACGACCAGAGCTTCTGCGAGCTGATGTTCTACTGCGGCATCAGCGAGGGCGGCCTGGCCGAGTCGGTGCAGGACCAGCTGGTCGACGCGTTCGACGACATCTGCATCGCCCACGAGGGCTTCCGCTACATGCACTGCCGGACCTCGAAGGACCCCGCGCGGCGCGAGCGCGTGGACCCCAACGCTTACTACGTGCGTGCGCTGGAGGCCGCGGCGGGCTCGCGCGTCGCCATGCCGCCGACCCAGGCAGGGGCGCCGTCGGAGGAGAGCGGGGAGAAGCAGACCCATGCCCACTGAGCAGCGGGAGATCCCCCTCTACACCCTGGCGGGCGTGCGCGACGCCGAGGTCGAGCACCACACCTTCGAGACGGGCGACCGGCTCGGCCTGAGCATGGTCCGCTTCCACCGCGGGGCCGGGGGCGACGCCGTCCTCGTGGTGCACGGGCTGACGACGTCGACCGACATGTTCATCATGCCGGAGCACGAGAACCTGGTCAGCCACCTGCTCGACCAGGGTTACGACGTGTGGTGCCTCGACTTCCGGATGAGCAACCGGCACTCCTACAACCTGTTCAAGAACCGCTACACGATGGACGACATCGCGCTGTTCGACTTCCCGGCGGCGCTGGGGGAGATGCGCCGCCACACCGGGGAGACCCCGGTGCACGTGATCTGTCACTGCCTCGGGGCGGTGTCGTTCCTGATGAGCCTCTTCGGTGGCGCATCGACAGGGATCACCAGCGTGATCGCGAACAGCGTCGGCCTGACGCCGCGCGTGCCCCGCTGGTCGAAGGTGAAGCTGCGCATCGCGCCGCCGATGGTGGAGACCGTCCTCGGGCTGCCCTACCTCAACCCGCGGTGGAGCGAGGACCCCGGGCTCTCGCGCGGCAAGCTCTTCTCCAAGGGGGTCTCGGCGGTGCACCGCGAGTGCGACGTGCCGGCCTGCCACATGCTCAGCCTGATGTGGGGGACCGGATGGCCGGCGCTCTACAGCCACGAGCAGCTCGCCGAGGTCACCCACCGCCGCGGCGGCGACCTGTACGGGGCGACGAGCATGCACTACTACCGCCACGTCCGGAAGATGGTCGACGCGGGCCGGGCGGTGAAGATGGAGCCCGACGACCCGACGTATGCGGACCTGCCCGACGACTACCTCGAGAACGCGGCCGCGATCACCACGCCGGTGCTCCTGGTGACGGGCGACCGGAACCGTGTCTTCGCCGACTCCAACATCGTGTGCCACCGCGAGCTCGAGAAGCGGGCACCCGGCCGGCACCGCCTCGCGGTGCTGCCGGGCTACGGGCACCAGGACCCGTTCATGGGCGCCCGCGTCGCCCGGGACGTGTTCCCGGTCTTCGACGAGTTCCTCGCCGAGCACCGGGGGAGCCGGTCGGCCGCGCCCACGCCGCCCCGCCAGGACGTCAAGAGCGGTCCGGCCGCCGAGCCGGTGCCGCGCGAGGCCTGAGCCCCCCGGGCCCCGGGTCGGGCCGGTCAAGCGGTGGGGTGAGCGACGGGATTCGAACCCGCGACCCTCGCGACCACAACGCGATGCTCTACCAGCTGAGCTACGCCCACCACGGCCCGGCCTCCGGGAGACCCGAGCGGGTTGCTCCCTCGGCCACGGCCTCGGGAAGTGTAGCCCCGGGCCCGGCCCGCGGGTCCAATCGGGTCAGGCGCCCCCGGTCAGCGCGCCCGCGTGCTTCGTGGCGATCCGCTTGGCGGTGGCGCTGTCCGGCCCGGGCGTCGGCACGAAGACGGCCTCGCGGTAGTAGCGGAGCTCCTCGATGCTCTCCCGGATGTCGGCCAGCGCCCGGTGGTTGCCGCGCTTCTCGGGTGCCGAGTAGTAGGTGCGGGGGTACCAGCGCCGCGAGAGCTCCTTGATCGACGAGACGTCGACGATCCGGTAGTGCAGGAACCCCTCGAGCTCGGGCATGTCGCGGGCGAGGAACATCCGGTCGGTGGCGACGGTGTTGCCGGCCAGCGGCGGGCGGGTGCCCTCGGGGCAGTGCTCGCGGATGTACCCGAGCACCTCCTGCTCGGCCTCCTCCAGGGTGATCCCCTCGGTCAGCTCGGGCAGCAGCCCCGAGTGCTCGTGCATCTCGCGGACGAAGTCGGACATCTGGCCGAGCGACTCCTCGGGAGGGTGGACGACCAGGTCCACCCCGTCACCGAGGACGTTGAGCTCGAAGTCGGTGACGAGGGCCGCCACCTCGATGAGGGCATCCGCCACGATGTCGAGGCCGGTCATCTCGCAGTCGATCCAGACCAGTCGTTCACTCACCCCGACACCGTACTCGGGCGCCCGTCATCGGGTGCGAAGTTCGGACACCCTCAGCAGTCGTTCAGACCGGGGCCCTAGCGTGGAGGGGTGAAGCAGTGGATCGGGACGCTCGCGCGCCTGGTGACCGGCGGCGTGTGGATCGTCGCCGGCGCCATCAAGCTGCCCGACCCCGCGTCGAGCGTGCGGGCCGTGCGCGCCTACCGGCTCCTCCCGGACGCCGTCGAGCCGACCGTCGGCTACCTCCTGCCCGCGCTCGAGATCGTGCTCGGGCTCTTCCTGGTCGTCGGCCTGCTCACGCGCGGTGCGGGGCTTGTCTCCGCGCTGCTCTTCGCCGCGTTCGTGGCGGGGATCGCCTCCGCCTGGGCCCGCGGGCTGGAGATCGACTGCGGTTGCTTCGGCGGCGGGGGGTTCGAGGAGGGCGCCTCGTCGAAGTACCCGTGGGAGATCGCCCGTGACCTCGGCCTGATGGCTCTCTCGCTGTGGCTCGTGTGGCGCCCGCGCACCCACCTCGCGCTGGACGGCTGGCTCTTCGGCCACCGGGCCGCCCGCGACCTGACCCTGACCCCGCACCATGAGGAGACCCACCACTGATGGCGAAGAAGCCCGCCGAGAAGCCCGGCCAGAAGCCGGGCCAGAGATCCGGCCAGAAGCCCGGCCAGCAGAGCAGGACCGAGCGCGCCCGTGCGCTGCAGCAGCAGCAGGCCCGCAAGGAGCGAGCCGGCAAGGCCGCCATCGTCGGTGGCGTCGTCGTCCTCGCCGTGGTGCTCGTGGTCGCGCTCTTCCTCGTGCTGCGCAGCAGCGACACCACGGGCGAGGCGGCCGACCGGGTGCCGGCGAACACCACCGACGACTACGGCGTGGTGGTCGGCGAGTCCGACGCGCCCACGGAGATCACCCTCTACGAGGACCTCCAGTGCCCGATCTGCGCCCAGTTCGAGGAGCTGACGGGCAGCGAGGTCGAGCAGGGTCTCGAGCAGGGGAACATCCGGGTCGAGTACCGGCTCGTCGCCTTCCTGGACGGGCAGTCGTCCAACAACTACTCCTCGCGCGCCATGAATGCCGCCCTCGCCGTGCTCGACACCGCCGGCCCCGAGGCCTTCAAGGAGTTCCACGACGCGCTCTTCGCGAACCAACCCGCCGAGGGCGGCCCCGGGCCGGAGGACGAGCAGCTGATCGACGAGGCGGTCGCCGCCGGCGCCGAGGAGGACGCCGTCCGCCCGCAGATCGAGGACAAGGTCTACGAGCAGTGGATCGCGAACGCGACCGACGCGATGAGCAAGAACGACGTGACCGGGACGCCCACCGTCTTCATCGACGGCGAGCGCAAGGAGGACCTCGAGAAGGCCGCCCGGGACGTCGTCGCGGCGGCCGCGGGGTCTGACGAGGGGTCGGGCGGATGAGCGCCGAGCAGCGGGACGCCGGGCGCAGGACGGCGACCATCGGCCTGACCGGGCTGGCGGTGATGGGCAGCAACCTGGCCCGCAACATCGCGCGCCGGGGCCACGCCATCGCCGTCCACAACCGCACCCCGGCCAAGACCACGGCCCTGCTGGAGCAGCACGGGGCCGAGGGCGAGCTCATCGCAACCGAGAGCCTGGAGGACTTCGTCGCCGCCATCGAGCGGCCGCGCGTGATCCTGGTGATGGTCAAGGCCGGCGAGGCCACCGACGCCGTCATCGACCAGCTGGTCCCGCTGCTCGACCCCGACGACATCGTGGTCGACGCCGGAAACGCGCACTACGAGCACACCCTCCGACGCCAGCAGGCGCTCGCCGAGCACGACCTGCACTTCGTCGGCATGGGTGTCTCCGGCGGCGAGGAGGGGGCGCTGAACGGCCCCTCGGTCATGGTGGGCGGATCCGAGCACGCCTACGAGCGGCTCGGCCCGATCATGGAGTCGATCGCGGCGCAGGTCGACGGCACGCCGTGCTGCACCCACGTCGGTGCCGACGGCGCCGGTCACTTCGTGAAGATGGTGCACAACGGCATCGAGTACGCCGACATGCAGCTGATCGCGGAGTCCTACGACCTGCTGCGCCACGTCGGCGGGCTCGAGCCCGCGGAGATCGCCGGCGTCTTCGAGGAGTGGAACGGAGGGGACCTCGAGTCCTTTCTCATCGAGATGACGGCCGACGTGCTGCGCCACACCGACCGCGACACGGGCCGTCCCTTCGTGGACGTCGTCCTCGACCAGGCCGAGCAGAAGGGGACCGGGCGCTGGACCGTGCAGAGCGCGCTCGACCTCGGCGTCCCGGTGACGGGGATCGCGGAGGCCACCTTTGCCCGCAGCCTCTCGGGTCACCGGGACCAGCGCGACGCCGCCCGGGAGATGTTCTCGACGTCGCCGGACGAGGAGCGGGTGCGCGTCGATCACGACGCGTTCATCGATCAGGTGCGCGCCGCTCTCTACGCCTCGAAGGTCGTCGCCTACGCGCAGGGCTTCGACCAGATGGCCGCCGGGGCCGAGGAGCACGGCTGGGACGTCGACCTCGGCGCGGTGGCCGCGATCTGGCGCGGTGGCTGCATCATCCGCGCGCAGTTCCTGGACCGGATCCGGGAGGCGTACGCGGACGAGCCCGACCTGACGACCCTGCTGACCACGACGTACTTCGCCGAGGCCGTGCAGCGAGGCGTGGATGCCTGGCGCGAGGTGGTCGCGACGGCCGCGCGGGCGGGCGTGCCGACGCCGGCCTTCTCGTCCTCGCTGGCCTACTTCGACGCGCTGCGGCGCGAGCGCCTGCCCGCGGCGCTGATCCAGTCGCTGCGCGACAACTTCGGCGCCCACACCTATCAGCGCGTCGACCGCGGCGGCACCTTCCACACCCTCTGGGCGGGCGACCGCTCGGAGCAGGAGGCCTGACCGACCGGTCCGCCGTGCCGCGCGGACCTCGCCGCCGCTACCCGATCAGCGAGGCCGGGTCCGTCGGGACCGCCCGCAGCATCTCGCCGAGCCAGAGGGCGGGGATCCCGCCCCACTCGGCGCGCTCGGCCTCGTCCATCGTGGCGCGGCACCGCAGCCACGCCTCCGCCTTGGCGAGGCACGCCAGCCGCAGCGCCGCCGGCAGCCCGCTGCGGAGGGCCGGCATCGTGGCAAGGTCCGACCACACCTCGAGCGCGGGCTCGCAGGCACGGAGCAGCCGCGGGTCGTCGGGCGCGCAGCCCAGCCGGTCCTGGAGCCCGCGCAGCGGGATCAGCAGCGCGCCGAGGGGCTCGGTCAGCAGGGCGTCGCCGAAGTCGAAGAAGCGCAGGGCCCCGGCGACGCGGAAGACGTTGTTGCCGTGCAGGTCGTTGTGGTTGACCGAGAGCGGCAGGCCCAGCGACCCGACCTGGTCGGCCCAGCGACGCACGTCATCGAGCCGGGCAGGCAGGGCCGCCGCGACGGCGCGGCCCTCGTCGTGGGTGGGCTCCTCGGCCAGTCCCTCGTCCAGGCGGCGACGCAGCCAGCCCTCGGCGGCGGTCGGCGGCAGGGGCGTGAGCCCTGCGGCGTAGAGCCGGTCCGCGTGCGGCGAGAGCGCGCGCTGCAACGCGGCGTACTCACCCATGATCCGCGTCCAGGTGGCCGGGTCGCCCCCGTCGCCGAGCACGGGACCCTGGTCGGGCGTGAGCAGGACGCCGCGCTCCGGGGCGGTGGCGGTCACGGGGAGCACCCGCGCCGGCGCCACGTCGCCCATGGTGAGGAGCAGCTCGGCCTCGAAGGACTGGAGGTCGGTGTTCTGCTTCGCGTAGTGCAGGGACCCGTCACCGGCGCGGGCCCGCCACACCCCGGACCAGGGGCGGACCGTGACCGGCTCGAGGGTGACCTCCTCACCGATCGCGTCGAGGATCCAGGCCGCGAGCGCGGCGAGGAAGTCCTCGCTGCGCCAGCGGGCGCTCGTCGAGGGCAGTCGCGCTGCGATGTCGGCGTAGGGCACCACGGGGGTCAGCCAAGCGGCGTCGGGGCGCGCGGGCAAGCGGGCGACGCGCCGCCCCGGTGCGTGGCCACCCCTCCGGGGGGCGCGGGAGGCTAGCCTCGGGTCATGAGCGAGAAGTCGGGCAGCTCGTCGCAGCCCACGAAGCCTGAGACCGGTGCGAAGGACCAGGGCGGTGGCACGCCGCCCGCCGGCGGGGGACGCCCCCCCGGGCCCGGTCAGCCCCCGCCGCAGTCCGCCGGCGCCGGCGAGCGGACCCCCGACAACCCGTTGCGCGGCTCGCTCACCAGCGGCGTGTGGATCGCGACGGCCGGTGTCGGCATCCTCCTGGTGCTGCTCGTGATCTTCATCGTGCAGAACACCCAAGAGGTCGACATCGCCTACCTCGCGTGGGAGGGCCGCCTGCCCCTGGCGGCAGGCCTGCTCATCGCCGCCGCGGCGGGCATCCTGATCACCACGACTGCCGGCGGGCTGCGCATCCTCCAGCTGCGGCATCGGGTCAAGCGCGAGACCAAGGCGGCCCAGAAGGCCCAGAAGACCCCGAAGGCCCCGAAGGCCCCGAAGGGCGACAAGGGAAAGGGCGCAGCGCCCACCAAGCGTTGACGCGTCGCTCGCCAGGGCCGTGCGCGCGCATGACGCCCACGCATGACGACGGCGGCCGGGCCTCGGGGACTCCGACCGCCGCCGTGACTGGAGGGCTCAGGCCGCGAGCTTGCCCGCGATGCTGACGACGCGCTCGGCCATGTGGTCGAGCGCGTCGGTCTCGGTGTCGCCGAGGGGGATGTCTCCGGCGCCGCCGGAGACGTGGCCGACGCCGTAGGGGTTGCCGTCGACGAACTTCAGGCCGTCGGTGTAGCCGGGCGCCGTGACCACGCCGCCCCAGTGGTAGATCACGTTGTAGAGGGAGAGCAGCGTCGACTCCTGGCCGCCGTGGGCGGTCGCGGAGGAGGTGAAGCCGGCGTACGCCTTGTCGGCGAGCTCGCCTGCCTGCCACTGCGGGCCGAGGCTGTCGATGAACTGCTTGAGCTGCGCGCTCACGTTGCCGTAGCGCGTCGGCGTGCCGAAGATGACGCCGTCGGCCCAGGTCACGTCCTCGGCGGTGGCCCTGGGCTCGTCGCTGATCTCGTCCACGTGCTCGCGCCACGCGGGCTGCGAGTCGATCGCCTCGGCGGGCGCGAGCTCCTCGACGTGGCGGAGCCGGACCTCGGCGCCGGCCTTCTCGGCGGCCTGCGCGGTGCGACGGGCCATGGCGTCGACGTTGCCGGTGGAGGAGTAGTAGATGACGGAGAGCTTCACGGACATGTGCGGCCTCCTAGCGGGGGTCGTGGCCGGACGGGGTTCTCCCGTCTGTCGGCCTCGACCTTCCACCGTGCCAGCGCGCCCAAGGAAGTTGAGGCTTGAACCACACGGATGGGTGAGATGAGTCGGTGCCCCCGACAGGATTCGAACCTGTGACCCGCGGATTAGAAGGCCGCCGCTCTGTCCAGCTGAGCTACGGGGGCGGGGCCGGGTGCGTTGGGACCCCCGCCCGGGCGAGCCCCCGCCGGTCCGGCCTCGGGCCAGCGTAGTGGGTGACGGTCCGGCCACGCCCGCAGCGTCTGACCGGCCTCGCGCTCGAGCGGGGCCCGCCGCCCGAGCCGGGCGAGCGGCTCAGTCCTCGCGCTGGGCCAGCCAGGGCACGAGCCCACCGGCGAGCAACACCTCGACCTGGCGGGGCGACATGTGGTGGCGGACGGCGTACGAGGTGTCCTGGGTGGTGTTGCGCAGCGTCAGGTCCTGCTCGCCGACAGCGCTGCGCAGGTCGTCGAGGGCGAGCACGTCCCCGATCTCGATCGCGCTGTGGTCCTCCTCGTCGACCATCTGCAGCGGCAGGACGCCGAAGTTCACCAGGTTCTGCCAGTGGATGCGCGCGTAGGAGAGCGCCACCACCACCCGCAACCCGAGGTAGTGCGGAGCGATCACGGCATGCTCACGCGAGGAGCCCTGCCCGTAGTTGTGGCCGCCGACGACGACGTGACCGGTCTGCTCGCGGCAGGCGAGCGCCTGTTGGGCGTACTCGGGGTCGACGTCGCGGAAGGCGAACTCGGCGAGCTTCGGGATGTTGCTGCGGTAGGGCAGGGCGTCCGCCCCCGCGGGCATGATCGTGTCCGTCGAGACGTCGTCGCCGACCTTGACGAGCACGGGCGCGGCCACCGCGTCCGGCAGCGGCGGCAGGTCGGGCAGGTCGCGCACGTTGTCGCCCTTGACCAGCTCGACGTTCCGGGCTTCTTCGGCCGGCAGCGGCGGCTCCAGCATCGAGGTGTTCACGCTGGAGCGCGCGGGCAGGTCCAGCGTGGGCCACTCGATGCCGAGCTTGTCGGGGAGCGTGCGGGGGTCGGTGAGGACGCCGGTGAGCGCCGACGCGGCCGCCGTCTCGGGGGAGCAGAGGAAGACGTGGTCGTCGGCGGTCCCGGAGCGGCCCGGGAAGTTGCGCGGCATGGTGCGCAGGCTGTTGCCGTGGCTGGTGGGCGCCTGGCCCATCCCGATGCAGCCGAGGCAGCCCGACTGGTGCAACCGGGCGCCGGCGGCGATCAGGTCGAGGGTGGCCCCGGAGCGGGTCAGGTCCTGCAGGATCTGCCGCGAGCTCGGGTTGATGTCGAAGGAGAGGCCGGGGGCGGTCTGGCGGTCCTTGACGATGGCCGCGGCGACGGCGAAGTCCCGCAACCCCGGGTTGGCCGACGAGCCGATCACGACCTGCTCGATCTCGGCGCCGGCGGCCTCGGTCACCGGCACCACCTTGCCCGGCGAGCTCGGCAGCGCCACGAGCGGCTCGACGGCGGCGAGGTCGATGGCCTCGTGCACGTCGTAGTCCGCGTCCTCGTCGGGGAGCAGCTCCACGAAGTCGTCCTCGCGCCCCTCGCCCGCGAGAAACTCCTGCACGCGCCGGTCGGCGGGAAAGACGCTGGAGGTGGCCCCCAGCTCGGCCCCCATGTTGCAGATGACGTGCCGGTCCATCGCCGTGAGGGAGTCGACGCCGGGGCCGTAGTACTCGATCACGCGGCCCACGCCGCCCTTGACGCCGTGCCGGCGCAGCATCTCGAGGATCACGTCCTTGGCCGAGACCCACGGGGGCAGCTGGTTGGTGAGCCGGACACCCCAGACCTCGGGCATCCGCAGGTAGACGGGTTCGCCCGCGATGGCGCGCGCGACCTCGATGCCGCCGACCCCGATGGCGAGCATTCCCAGGGACCCCGCGGCCGGGGTGTGGCTGTCGCTGCCGACCATGGTGGCGCCAGGGACGCCGAACCGTTGCATGTGCGTGGGGTGCGAGACCCCGTTGCCGGGCTTGGAGAACCACATCCCGAAGCGCTGGGCGGCCGATCGCAGGAACGCGTGGTCCTCCGCGTTGCGGCTGCCCGACTGCAGGATGTTGTGGTCGACGTACTGCACGGAGACGTCCGCGTGCGTCCGGTCGAGCCCCATCGCGTCGAGCTCGAGCATCACCATCGTCCCGGTGGCGTCCTGGGTGAGCGTCTGGTCGATCCGCAGCCCGATCTCGTGCCCGGGCACCATCTCGCCCTCGACGAGATGCGAGGAGATCAGCTGCTGCGTGAGGTTGCGCTGTTGGTCGGCCATGACCCCCTCCTCCGTGTGGAGCGTCGACTGGCTGGCCACGCTAACGGCCTACAGTCGACCCATGGCACCACCCGATCGTGAGCGGCGCCGGATCCGGGTCGGCATCTCCGGGTGGAGCTACCCGGCGTGGCGCGGCGACTTCTACCCCCGCGGGCTGCGCCAGGCCGATGAGCTGGCCTACGCGGCGGAGCGGATGAGCGCGATCGAGATCAACGGGTCCTTCTACTCGCTCCAGCGCGCGTCGTCGTACGCCGGGTGGCGCGCGGCGGCCCCGGCCGACGACCGCGACTTCGTGTTCACCGTGAAGGGCGGGCGCTTCATCACGCACATGAAGAAGCTCAAGGACGCCGAGCAGCCGCTGGCGAACTTCTTCGCCTCCGGCCTGCTGGCCCTCGGGCCGCGGCTGGGAGCGGTGCTGTGGCAGCTGCCTGCGAACCTGGCCTTCGACCCCGACCGCGTGGCCGCCTTCTTCGACCTGCTGCCGCGCAGCACGAGCGAGATGGCCGCGCTGGCCGCCGAGCACGACGACAAGGTGCCCGAGCCGCTGACCGAGGCCGAGGCCGACGTCTCCGTGCGCCACGTGCTGGAGTATCGCCACGAGAGCTTCGGCTCCGAGGAGGCGCTCGACCTGATGCGCCAGCACGGTGTCGGTTGCGTGGTCGCGGACACCGCGGGGGAGTTCCCCCAGGCCGACGCCGTCACCAGTGACGTCGTCTATGTGCGCCTGCACGGTGACACCGAGCTCTACGCGAGCGGCTACACCGACGAAGCGTTGGACGCCTGGGCTGAGCGGTCCCGCTCGTGGGCCGAGGGCGCCGACGTGTTCGTCTTCTTCGACAACGACGCGAAGGGCCACGCTCCGCACGACGCGCTCCGGCTGCGCGAGCGCCTCGGGGTCTGACGCCGGGCGGCCCGGCGTGGTGCGCCGCGAACCCCACGACCCGCCCTGTCACGTGCGCCGGGGCGGGTTCGGCGGCGGTTTGTGGCCTGGCTTCCCGGCCTTGTCGAGGGCTTGGTGGGCGAGGGTGTGGTGGCGGGGGCACAGCCATTGGAGGTCGGCCTTGTTGGTGGTGCCGCCGTGGGCCCAGGGGGTGCGGTGGTGGGCGTGGCAGAACGCGGCGGGGACGTCGCAGGTGGGGTGTTCGCAGGTGGCTTGCTCGACGATCCGGGCGATGCGCTGGGGGTCGGTGAACAGTCGGCCCTTGCGGCCGATGTCCAGGACGCGGGAGTCGCCGCCGAGGACCGCGGGGACCAGGCCGGCCTCGCACGCCATCCGGCGGGCCTGCCCGGCGGTGATCCGTTCGCCGGTGTCGAGCTGGGCGGCCTTGAGCCCGCCGAGCAGGCTCTCGAGGGTCATCGTGACCACCACGGTGGCGGTGACCCCGCCGGCGTGGGGGAGCTTGTCGGCGGGGTAGCGGGCCACGTACTCACAAAACGCCTCCCCCATCCGCTGGGGGCCGGGCTTCTCCAACCGCCAGGTGCCCGCGCCACCGACGGCGTTCTGGTGCTGGGGGGCTGCGGTGGCCAGCAGGGCCTTGCGGAGCATCGCGGCGTGGGTGGTGGGGATCGCGAACCGGCCGTGGCTCAGGCCGTGGCCGTCGTCGGCCATCGAGAACCGGGTCTTGGCCGCGGCCCGCTTCTCCTCCCGCTCCAGGGCGCGGGCCTCGTGGGCGTCGGCGCGGGCGGGGTCGGCGACCTCCAGGATCCGCTTGCCCAGGATCCGCAGCACCTTCGCGTCGTGGTGCTCCGCGGCGGCGAGGAGGTGCTTCTCCGCCCGCTCGGGGAGGTCCGGGTCGGCGGCCAGGGCCCGCACGTCGGGGTCCTCGCTGGCGGCGTCGGTCTCCAGGTCCCGGGTCAGCTCATCCACCGCCCGGCAGATCACCTGCGCCTGCTCGACCCGGACCTCCCCCCGCGCGAGGGCCTCCGCGGTCAACGGGTGCTGCTCCAGGGCGGCGGCGAGCCGGGTCTTGCCGTGCGCCTCGCGGCGGGTGACCCGGGTGGCGTGCGCCAACCCGTTCGCCGTCGACGTCGCGCCCGGCTCGGCATAGGCCTCGACCGTGTCCGCATGGCGACAGGAGCTGTGCTTCGAGCTCGGCGACCTGCGAGACCAACGCGGCGCAGATCGGCCAGCGCCCGCCGCGTCCCCGCGGCGTCCAGGACCCACATCGGCCGGTCGGTGGCCCGGTCGAACACCTCGCCCGCCGCCGCGATCGCCCGGTGCACCGAGTGCCCGCCCACACCGCCGCATCCGCCACCGCCTGCCATGACGACACTCTTCCACCGGCCGCCGACACTCCCGCGCCCTCGGCCCGGCCCTGTGGAAGAGCCCCTGACCTGCCAAGCTGTGCACAGGACCGGAAGCTCACGCCGTCTCGGCGGGGCGGAAGCTCACGCCGGCTCGGCGGGGTGGAAACCCACGCCGACTCGGCGGGGCGGAAGCTCACGCCGGCTCGGCGGGGCGGAAACTCACGCCGCCTCGGCGGGGCGGTCAGGGACGCGTGACCCGGATCGTGCGCGCGTGCCAGGAGGGCTGGTGCACCGGGTTGCCCCGGTAGGCCGCGGCCACGCGCACGCGCCCGGGCCGCAGCCACGGGAGGCGGTAGTAGGCCCTGCCGTTGCGCAGCCACAGCGTCGCCGCCCGGTGCGGCGTCCGACCGCGCAGCGCCCGCACCACCACTCGCACCCGGCCCCGCGCCTGCTCCGCACCGCCGGCGACGTCCACGCGGATCACGGGCCTCCGCCAGGCGCGGCTGCGCCACGGCGCCCGGACGCGCGTGGTCGAGGCGATCCGGTCGACCGTGACGGCCTTCGCGGCGTCGCCGGACGGGGCGAGCCGCGTCGCGTCAGCAGGGGAGTAGTCGCCGCGATAGGTGTGCTCGCCCGGCGCGACGTCGGTCAGCTCCAGCCGCGCGATGGCGCGGTCGTCGGCCAGGCGCTCCAGCGCGGCGCTGCCCAGCTCGCTGCCTTCCTCGCGGAAGGTGATCGTGCCCGTCGGCGGACCGGCCGCGTCGACGTCTCCGTCGGGGAGCACGACGATGGCGACCAGGCGGACCGTCTGGTCCGAGACGCTGCTGCCCGTCCAGGTCGTCGTCGCCAGCGGTTCGATGCTCGCCTGCGCGGGCGCGCTGGTGGACCCGGCGTACGTCGCGGGGTCGTCGGGCACCAGCCGCGCCGTCCAGCTGTGAGCGCCCGGCGGCAGCGGCCCGACGGTGACCCCGCCGGTGACCCGGGCGCCGGTCTGGCTGCTGACCCGCTGCGTGGGGAGGTCCGCCACGACGCGGCCGCCCGACCGGATCTCGATCCTCCCGTCGGGGCTGCCCCAGTCCGACCTCGCGGTCGCGACCAGGCGGACCGAGCGGTCGATCACCGTCGCCTCGAGGGAGGTGGTCGTGGCCTCCGCCGGCACGGACGTCTGCCACGCCGTCGAGGTCGACGCCGCCCAGTCGGCGGACGCGGGGGCGTAGGAGGCGGTGAAGGTGTGGTCGCCACCCGCGAGCCCGTCGAGGGACGCGTGGAGATGTCCGTCGACGAGGGTCGCCGTCTCGACGACGGTGTTGCCGTGGTGGACGGCCACGGTCCCGTCCGGCGTTCCCCCCGCTCCCGTGACGTCCACGTCGAGGTCGACGCCCCGGCCGGTGCGCGTGCCGGTGAGGGTGGTCTCGGTCGCCGCCGGCTCCGGTGGCGGTTGCGGCACCGTCAGGCTGGTCGTCGCGGCCGCGCCCTCGCCGGCGGAGTTCACCGCCCGGATCCCGAGGGTGTGGGTGCCCGGGTCGAAGCCCGAGCCGGTGGCCGAGCGCGCGTCGCCGGCCAGGATGCCGATCAGGGAGTCGTCGGCGTAGAAGCGGTACTCCTCGACCGGGCCGCCGCCGTCGTCGGCGGGCTCGGCCCAGGTCAGGCGGACGGTCTCGTCCTCGGCCCTCCAGGTCGCCGCGAACGAGCGCGGCGCCGAGGGTGCCGTGACCGGCTCGGCCGCGGTGGTGGCGGTGACCGTGGCGCTCGGGCCGGAGCCGGCGTCGTTCTGCGCGCTGACGGTGAACGTGTACGCCGTCGCCGGCTCCAGGCCGGTCACGGTGTGGCTGCGTGCGCCGGCGGGCAGGGTCACCGGCGGGTCCGAGCCGCCGGTGGTCACCGTGTAGCCCGTGACCGCGCCGCTCCCGGCGTCGGCGGGCGCGGACCAGGTCAGGGCCACGCTCGGCTCGGCGGGATCCGGCGTCGCCGTCACGTCCTGCGGGAGGGAGGGCGCGCCGGCCGGGGCCTCGCCGTCACAGCCGGTGACCTCGAGCGCGTAGCTGCCGATGCTGCCGTAGTCGTCGTAGTCCGCGTCGGGCGTCCCGTTGCCCACGCCGTCGACGCGGAGGTGGTAGGCGCCGGCGGGCACGGACACGTCCAGCGCGGCGTCCACGCCCGACGCGCGGCTCGAGCTCACCCGGGCCGCCGCCGGGTCGGCGCTCGCGACGACCGCGCCGTCCGCGTCGAGCAGCGAGAGCCCCACGTCGAGGTCCGGGCCGAGGTCGACCGTCGTCGCGGAGGCGATCACCTGGCCGGTGCACACCCCCAGCGCGTAGGTGTCCACGTCGGTCCGGGAGGTGATCGACGCCGTCCCGGTCGGCAGCGCTGCCGCACCGGCGACGGCCTCGCCCGCCTCGTCGGCCAGCGGTGCGATCCGGCTGCCGATCACGGCCAGGTCGTCCTGGGTGTTGGTGGCCCCGGCGTAGTCACCCCGGCTCCACTGCGAGACGGGGCGGTTGTAGGTCGCGCCCATGATCGGCCCCCACACCCCGTGGCCGCCGTAGTAGCTGCTGCCGTCCTTGCCGTCGTGGCGCAGGCCGAGCTGGTGGCCGACCTCGTGGCTCGCGGCCTCGGCGACGCCCTTGACGGAGTTGCCCAGGCCGTCGGTGAAGACCCAGGCCGGCTGGTAGCTCGGCGTCCCGCCGTCGACCTCGCCGAAGACCGACAGGTAGGCCACGCCCCCGCAGGCGCGCCCGCAGATCCGGTTCCACGCGTCGTCGCTGGGCGTGATCAGGGCCCGGGCGCCGTACGTCGTGTCGGCGGCGTCGGCGCGGGAGAGTCCGGCCGGTCCGGGGTCCTCGGTGGTCACGTCGACGTCGAAGGCCGCGAAGTCCTCGGCCACCATCGCCCACACCGCCTGGACCTTCGCCAGCTCGGCGTCGTCGAAGGATGGCCCGTCGTGGGAGGGGTCCCACGCGGGGTGGGAGGTGCCGACGCCGTCGGTGCTGTTCCACTCCGTGCCCGAGACCGTGCCGCCGTCGACATCGAGGAAGACGGTCCGGCTGGCTCCCGGCCGGCTGTGCAGCGCGAAGGTCTCGGCGAGCGGCGCGGTCGCGGTCGCCGGCGCAGACGACTCGGCGAGCTGGGCCGCCTCCGCCGCCGTCGGCCCCGGGTCCTGGAAGAAGACCCGCCCGTCGCCGGCGACCCAGGCCGAGGCGTCCTCGCGGAGCAGGGACGCCAGCGCGCTGCGGGAGAGGCCGTTGAGGCGGGCGACCTCGGGGAGCCGGTCGCCGAGCCGCGTCAGGGCGCCGGCGCCGCGGGCCGGCTTCGGCAGCGGGTCGGCTGCCGGGCCGACCGAGGGCCTGCCGTCCGGGCGTTCCGCGGGCGCGGCGACGGCGCCGGCCGCCGTCAGCGGCGCGGCGAGGATCAGGGCTAGCAGGGCGGGCAGCGCGAGGCGGATCCTTCGTCCCCCGTCACGCCAGCCGCAACCCGCCGTGCGGTGCGAACTCATGCGGGCCCTCCCAGGCTCGCCAGCAGGCTAGGCACGTCTGGGCGGCCGCGGGGCCGGTTTGCTCAGACTTTGCTGAGAGCGCGGGGGCCGGGCCAGACCCTTGGGGCACGCCGGACCTACGCGCGGAGCGCCGCCATCCACTCCTCGACGTCGTCGGCGCCGCGCGGGAGGGCCGCCGACAGGTTCCGAGACCCCTCGGCGGTGACCAGGATGTCGTCCTCGATCCGGATGCCGATGCCCCGCAGCTCCTCGGGCACGAGCAGGTCGTCGACCTGGAAGTAGAGCCCCGGCTCGACCGTCAGCACCATGCCCTCGGCCAGGTCGCCCCAATAGGTCTCCCGGGCCGCCCGACCGCAGTCGTGCACGTCGAGGCCGAGCATGTGGCTCGTGCCGTGCAGCGTCCAGCGGGCATAGACCTTGCTCTGGGGGTCCAGCGCCTCGGCGGCGGAGACCGGCAGCAGACCCATGTCCTCGAGCCCGTGCGCGAGCACCGTCATCGCCGCCTCGTGCGCGGCAAGGAAGGGCACGCCGGGGCGCACCGCCTCGATGCCCCGGGTCTGCGCCTCCAGCACGAGGTCGTAGAGCTCCCGCTGCAGCGGCGTGAAGCTCCCCGAGACCGGGAGGGTGCGGGTCACGTCCGCCGTGTAGAGGTTGTGCCCCTCCACGCCCATGTCGAGCAGCACCAGCTCGCCGGGCCGGATCGGGCCGGAGTTGTCGGTCCAGTGGAGCGTGGTGGCGTGGTGGCCGCCGCCGACGATGGCGTCGTAGCCCAGGTCGTTGCCCATCGCGCGTGCCCGCCGGAAGAAGGTGCCCTCGATCCAGCGCTCCCCGTGCTCGAGCACCCGGTCCCACTCGCGCACGGAGTCCTCGAAACCCAGCGTCGTGATGTCGCAGGCCTCCTGCAGCTCGCCGACCTCCCAGGCGTCCTTGACCAGGCGCATCTCGGAGGCGACCCGAGCCAGCTCGGCGTCCTGGACCTCGTCGGTGGGGACGAGCCGGTCGACCCCCGCGTCGACGCCGCGGTGCACGCGCGTCTTGCCCGGGGCCGCCAGCGCGCCAGGCAGGTCCTCGATGTGCCGGACCTCGAGCCCCAGCGAGCCCGACATCTCGGGCAGCGACGGGCGGCGCCCGGCCCACAGCTCGCCGTACTGCCGGTCGCGGAAGAACTCGTCGGTCTCGCGGCTCGACCGGGGGCGCGCGTAGAGCACGGACTCGCCGTCCTCGACCACGAGCACGGCGTCGGTCGTCTGGTTGCCCGAGAAGTAGGTGTGGGCGGTGTCGGGACGGAACCGGTAGTCGGTGTCGTTGGCCCGCACCTTGAAGGTGCCCGCCGGGAGCACCAGCCGTTCCCCCGGGAAGGCCTCGGCCAGCGCCGCGCGGCGCCGCGCGGCCCACGAGGAGACGGGGTGCTCCGGCTGGTCGAGCTCCCGGTCCCCCCAGCCCCGCCGCATGAACTCGGCGTAGGCGGGCGGCACCGCCGGATCGTGCGACTGGGTGGCCCGCGACCCGCCCTGGGGCCCCTTGCTGCTCTGCTCCTCGCTCACGCGGTTCAGCCTACGCCCGGCCCGCCGGGGGTCCGGCCCGCTCGGTACCCTTCCGGCCATGCAGGGGCGCCCTCGCCAGAGCCTGGTGTTCACCGCGACGGTGACGACCCTCGTGGCCCTCTGCGCGATCCCCGTCGCGCTCGTGGTCGCCCTCTCGGGTGCGCCGTCGACGACGCTGCTCGCGATCGTGCTGGCCGCCGTGCCGGTGGGCCCCGTGGTCGCCTGCTATCTCTGGCTGGACCGCTACGAGCCCGAGCCGCCCGGCCTCCTCGCGCTCGGCCTGCTCTGGGGCGCGCTGGTCGCCACCACGGCCGCCGTCGTCCTCGGCGGCCTCGGGGGCGCGGTCAGCATGATCACCGAGGAGCAGAGCCTGGCGGTGGTGGCGCCGGTGACCGAGGAGGTCACCAAGGGGCTCTTCCTCTTCCTGCTGCTGTGGTGGCGCCGCAACGAGCTCGACGGGGTGCTCGACGGCATCGTCTACGCCGGCATGGTCGGCGTGGGCTTCGCCTTCACCGAGAACATCCTCTACCTCGCCGCGGCGTACGACGGCACCGACGGGATGGGCCCGGGCGGCACCGAGGCCATCACCGGCACGTTCGTGGTGCGCTGTCTCTTCAGCCCCTTCGCGCATCCGCTGTTCACGACCTTCACCGGCATCGGCATCGGCATCGCCGTCAACGCGCGCAGCGGCGCCACCCGCCTGGCGGCCCCCCTGGCCGGCCTGCTGCTGGCCATCGCCGCCCACGCGCTCTGGAACGCGTCGAGCCTCGCGGGGCTCGGGGGCTTCCTGGGGGTCTACGGACTCCTCATGGTGCCGGCCTTCCTGTTCCTCGTCGGGTTCGCCGTGTGGGCCCGCCACAGCGAGCAGCGGCTGCTGCAGGCGGCGCTGTCGGACGCGGCTGGACGCGGCCTGCTGCCGCACTCCGACATCCGCTGGCTCGTGGACCTGCCCGCCCGGCGGGCGAGCCGGCGCTATGCGCGCGCCCGGGGCGGGCCCGCGGCCCTGCGGGCCATGGAGGAGTACCAGCAGGCCGCCGTCGAGCTCGGGTTCCTCCACTCGCGCTACCTGCGCGGCACGCCGCCGCCGGACTTCGCCGCGCGCGGACGGCACTTCGTCGCGAGGATCGCTGCGGTGCGTCCCGCCGTCGCGTTCCCCGGTCAGGTGGCTCCGACACGATGACCGGGACGGGCGAAGGCGCGCACGAGAGCACGGCCGAGGCGGACCGCCGGGCGGCCCGGATGCTCACGGCGCTCGTGCGGCTGCGCGCCGCGATGCAGTCGGCCGACCTGCCGCTTGACGTGGAGGGGGCCGGGGAGCGCCGCGCCGAGCGGGAGGCGACCCTCGGGCAGCTCGAGGACTACGTCATCCCCCGCCTGGCTGCCCTCGAAGCGCCGCTCCTCGCGGTGGTCGGGGGCTCCACCGGAGCGGGCAAGTCCACGCTGGTCAACGCCCTGTGCGGTCGCGTCGTCAGCCCGGCCGGGGTGCTGCGGCCCACCACGCGCTCGCCCGTGCTGGTGCACCACCCGGACGACGGCCGCTGGTTCGGCCAGGACCGGCTGCTGCCCGACCTGGAGCGCGTCACCGACTCGGCCGGGCACCCCGGCGCCCTGCGCCTGGTCGCCGACGACACCGTCCCGCGCGGTCTCGCCCTCCTCGACGCCCCCGACATCGACTCGGTCGAGGAGCGCAACCGCACCCTGGCCACCCAGCTCCTGGCGGCGGCCGACCTCTGGCTCTTCATCACCTCGGCGGCGCGCTACGCGGACCAGGTCCCCTGGGACTTCCTCCGCCGGGCCGCCGACCGGTCGACGGCCGTCGCGGTGGTGCTGGACCGCACGCCCCCGGAGGCCAGCGAGACCGTCGCGGGCGACCTCGCCCGGATGCTGGCGAGCCGGGGGCTGCGCGAGAGCCCCCTCTTCGTCGTCGCCGAGGGGCCGGTGGGAGCCGACGGTCTGCTGCCGGCCGACCACGTCGCCCAGGTGCGGGAGTGGCTCGACGACCTCGCCGCCGATGCCTGGGCCCGCTCCGTGGTGGTCACCCGCACGCTCGAGGGCGCGATCCGCAGCGCAGCCCGCGGCGCCCACGGGGTCGCGGACGGCTGCGCGGCCCAGCACGAGGCCGCTGCCCGCCTGCGGGGCGACCTCGGCGCGGCGTACGACGCGGCCCGCGCCGACGTCGAGCGCGCCAGCGCCGACGGCACGCTGCTGCGGGGCGAGGTGCTGGCCCGGTGGCAGGAGCTCGTGGGCGGCGGAGAGCTGCTGCGGACGCTGGAGACGCGCGTGGGGATGGCGCGCGACCGGCTGCTGCGGCGGGTGCGCGGCCGCCCGCCGCAGGCGGAGCGCGTGACCGTCGCGGTGGAGTCGGGCCTGGAGACCCTGGTCGTCGAGCAGGCCGAGCGCGCCGCCGAGCGCGCGGCCGCCGCCTGGCGGGCGCACCCCGACGGGGCGGGGCTGCTGGCCGAGGCCGGCGTCGACCTCTCCCGCGCCTCGCGCGACCTCCGCGGCCGGACGCAGGAGGAGCTGCGGAGCTGGCAGGCCTCCGTGCTCTCGATGGTGCGCGACGAGGGCGCCGACAAGCGGAGCACCGCCCGCTTCCTCGCGCTGGGCGTCAACGGGCTCGGTGTCGCCCTGATGGTCGTGGTGCTCGCGCACACGGGCGGCGCCCTGGTGGGCGCCGAGACCGTCGTCGCCGGGGGCACGGCGGTCGTGGGGCAGAAGCTCCTCGAGGCCGTGTTCGGCGACCAGGCGGTGCGTCGCCTCGCCGATCGGGCCCGGGCCGACCTCACGGGCCGGGTGGAGGCCCTGCTCGGAGCCGAGCAGGAGCGCTTCGCGGCGCTGCTGCCGGACACCGACGCGGTGACGGCCCGGGGCCAGGCGCTGCGCGAGGCGGCGCGTCGCGTCGACGACCTCCGCTTCCGGCGCCCCGCCCCGGACGACGCAACAGACGACGCAACAGACGACGCAACAGACGACGGCCCCGCCGGGGGTGAGGGCGGGTGACCGCGCTGGTCCAGGGCGCCCGCCGTCTCCTGGCGCGGGACTCGGGCGTCGACGCGCGTCTCGACGCGCTCACCTCCGCCGTGACGCTCGCCCGCGGTCGCGTCGACGCGGCTGTGCTGGAGGACGTCGACGGGGTCGTCGCGCGAGCCTCCGACCGCCTGCGGCTCTCGGCCGACCACACCGTGGTCGCCGTGGCTGGCGCCACCGGCTCCGGCAAGTCCTCGACCTTCAACGCGCTCGCGGGCCTGGACCTGGCTGCCATCGGCGTCCGGCGACCCACCACGACCCACACCAGCGCGTGCGTGTGGCACGACGACGCGGCGGACTCGGGCGGGGGCGACGAGGCAGCGACCACCGCGCTGCTGGACTGGCTCGAGGTCCCGCCGCGGCACCGCGCCAGCCGCGACTCGCTCCTCGGGCCGATGGAGGGGGACGAGGCGCTGCGCGGGGTCGTGCTGCTCGACCTGCCGGACCACGACTCGACCGAGGTCGCGCACCATCTGGAGGTCCGCCGGCTCGCCGGCCTCGCCGACCTGATGATCTGGGTGGTGGACCCGCAGAAGTACGCCGACGCGGCGCTGCACCGGCAGTTCCTCGCACCGATGGCCGGCCACCAGGAGGTGCTGGTGGTCGTGCTCAACCAGCTCGACCGGGTCCCCGAGGGCGAGCGGGAAGCCCTGCTGGCCGACGTGCGCCGCCGCCTCGACGAGGACGGTCTCGACCGGGTCCCGGTCCTGCCGCTGAGCGCCCGCGCCGGGTGGGGTGTCGACGACCTGCGGGCCGAGCTGGCGCGTCGCACGCGCGAGAAGCGCAGCAGCCGCGAGCGGCTGGTGGCCGACCTGCGGGGAGCGGCCGACCGCCTGGAGGCGGCGGCCGGGTCCGGCCGACCCGGGACCGTCTCCGAGGCGGGGCTCGAGTCGCTGCACGACGCGCTCGCCGAGACCGCCGGCGTCCCGCCCCTCGTGGAGGCGGTGGAGCGCTCCGCCCGGCTGCGCGCCGCCCGCGCCACCGGCTGGCCCCCGACCGCCTGGGCGTCGCGCCTGCGCCGCGATCCGGGGAAGCGGCTCTCGCGGGAGGTCCCGGAGCCGACGGGTCTCCAGCGCGCCACGGTGGACGCCGCCGTCCGGCGACTGGTCGACGACGCCTGCGGCGGCATGGAGGGCCCCTGGGCCGAGGCCGCCCGCCGGCAGGCCGCGCCGCCGCCCGACCGGTTGCGCGAGGGGCTGCGCCGCGCCCTGCACTCCGTCGACCTCGACCTCGACACCCTCCCGTGGTGGGCGCGCGGGGTGCGTGCCCTCCAGTGGCTGCTGCTCGCCGTCGCCGTCGTCGGCGGCGGCTGGCTGCTCGCGATGGCCGCCGCGGGCTTCCTGCAGCTCTCCCTCGCAGAGCCGCCGGACCTGGGCGGCCTCCCCGCGCCGACGCTGCTGCTCCTCGGGGGCGCGGGGCTCGGCCTCGGGCTGGCCGCGCTGGGCCGGGGCCTGGTCGGCTCCGCCGCCCGGTCGCGTGCCCGCCGCGTCGACCGGCGACTGCGCCGCGCCCTGGAGGACGTGGCGGCCGACCTGGTGGTCGAGCCGCTGGAGCGCGAGCTCAGCGACTACCGGCAGCTGCGCGCGGACCTGGCCCGCGTCCGGGGCTGAGCGCTCACAGGTCCGCGAACATCGGCCAGACCTGCTCGCCCGTGGCGCGGGGCAGGTCGCAGGGCGGGCCCTCGTCGGGGCGCGTCCCGTCGATGCCGAGGTAGAGGTCGTCGCCGAGGGGGAAGAGCACCGCGCAGTTCTCGCCTCCCCCCGAGGTCTGCACGAAGACCTCCTGGCCGGCGACCTCCTCGCGCTCGACGCGGCCACCGTCCTCGACGGCTCCCTCGGAGACGTTCGGGAAGTCGATCACCTTCATCCCGAGCACGCGGCCGTCGGCGACCCACACGCAGGTGGGCAGGCCACCGTCCTGGTTCTGCTCGGTGGCGATCCCGCCGTCCCGCTCGCCGCCGGCCTCGCGTGCCACGAGGGCGAGCACGTCGTCCTCGGAGAGGAGGCCGCACAGCCTCGGTGGGGCGATCGCCTCGTAGTAGTCCCGTCCCTTGCCGGTCGGTCCGTCGTCGGAGCATCCGCCGAGCGCGGGGGAGGCGGCGAGCGCGAGCGCGAGGAGGGAGACGACCGGGGCGCGGGACACGGTCGGTGATCATGCCAAAGCCGTCCACAGCCCGTCCGAGGCCCCGCGCCGTGCACAGGTCTCCGTCGGCCGCCCCCGGGCGAGGTGCCGGAAAGGCAGTCTCGCGGGGGTCAGGGCGCGGGTCCGTCAGCGGGGCCGCGAGAGAGGAGAGGGGCCGGGCATGAACGAGACCGCGATCACCGTGCGGGGGTGGGTGGGCGCCGACGTCCTGCTGAGCCGCACCCCCCAGGGCACCCCCGTGGCGACCTTCCGCGTCGGCAGCACGCCGCGCCGACTGCGTGAGGGCGTGTGGCACGAGGGCGAGACGCTGTGGTTCGCCGTGCGGGCCTGGCGCCAGCTCGGCACCCACGTGGCCTCCTGCGTGGCGAAGGGCGATCCCGTGCTGGTCACGGGCCGGCTGGTCGCCGAGTCGTGGCGCCGGGAGGACGGCACGACGGCCTCCCGGCACGTGCTCGTCGCCAGCTGCGTCGGTCACGACCTGGCCCGGGGCACGGCCGTCTTCACCCGAGCGGACGCGCCCGACGCAGCGGTCGTCGGAGCCGGGCGGGACGCCGGGGAGGCCGCGTGAGGCGGGAGGTCGAGCCCCCGTAGGCTCGGATCATGGCGGACTATGTCTTCACGATGCGCAACGTGCGCAAGGCCCACGGCGACAAGGTCGTCCTCGACAACGTCACCCTCTCGTTCCTGCACGGCGCCAAGATCGGCGTCGTCGGCCCGAACGGCACCGGCAAGTCGTCGCTGCTCAAGATCATGGCCGGGCTCGACCATGCCAACAACGGCGACGCGCAGCTCGACAGCGGGGCGAGCGTCGGGATGCTCCAGCAGGAGCCGCCGCTGACCGAGGGTCGCACGGTGCTGGAGAACGTCGAGGAGGCCGTCGGCGACCTCAAGGCCAAGATGGACCGGTTCAACGAGGTCTCGGAGGCGATGGGTGACCCCGACGCCGACTTCGACGCGCTGCTGGCCGAGATGGGCGACCTGCAGACGACCCTCGACAACGCCGGCGCCTGGGACCTCGACAGCCGGCTCGACCAGGCGATGGACGCCCTGCGGTGCCCGCCGCCCGACGCCCTCGTCGACCGCCTCTCCGGGGGCGAGCGTCGCCGGGTCGCCCTGTGCAAGCTGCTCCTGCAGCAGCCGGACCTCCTGCTGCTCGACGAGCCGACGAACCACCTCGACGCCGAGTCCGTGCAGTGGCTGGAGGGCCACCTCGCCAGCTACCCGGGCGCTGTCCTCGCCGTCACGCACGACCGCTACTTCCTCGACAACGTGGCCGGCTGGATCCTCGAGCTCGACCGGGGCCGGACGATCCCCTACGAGGGCAACTACTCGACATACCTGGAGACCAAGAAGGACCGGCTCAAGGTCGAGGGCGCCAAGGACGCCAAGCGCGCCAAGATGCTGGAGAAGGAGCTCGACTGGGTCCGCTCCAACCCCAAGGCCCGTCAGGCCAAGAACAAGGCCCGCCTCTCCCGCTACGAGGAGCTGGCGGCCGAGGCCGAGCGGGCGAAGAAGATCGACACCTCCGAGATCAACATCCCCGGGGGCCCCCGGCTCGGGGACGTCGTGCTCGAGGCCAAGGGGCTCACGAAGGGGTTCGGCGACCGGACGCTGATCCGGGACCTGTCCTTCACGCTGCCGCGAGCCGGCATCGTCGGCGTGATCGGCCCGAACGGGGTCGGCAAGACCACGCTCTTCCGGATGATCACCGGCAGCGAGGAGCCCGACGACGGCGAGCTCACGGTCGGCAAGACCGTGAAGGTGTCCTACGTCGACCAGAGCCGCGGCGGCATCGACGGGTCCAAGAACGTCTGGGAGGTCGTCTCCGACGGGCTCGACTTCGTCAAGGTCGCCAACTTCGAGATGAACTCGCGCGCCTATGTGGCCTCGTTCGGCTTCAAGGGCCCCGACCAGCAGAAGAAGGCCGGCGTCCTGTCGGGCGGCGAGCGCAACCGGCTCAACCTGGCCCTCACGCTGAAGATGGGCGGCAACCTGCTGCTGCTCGACGAGCCGACCAACGACCTGGACGTCGAGACGCTCTCCTCGCTGGAGGACGCGCTCCTAGACTTCCCGGGCTGCGCCGTGGTCACGTCGCACGACCGGTGGTTCCTCGACCGCGTCGCCACCCACATCCTCGCCTGGGAGGGCACCGAGGAGGAGCCCGGCAGCTGGTTCTGGTTCGAGGGCAACTTCGCGGCCTACGAGGAGAACAAGATCGAGCGCCTGGGCGCCGATGCCGCCCGCCCGCACCGGGTGACGCACCGGCGCCTGACCCGCGACTGACCCCGACCCGGGCGGGGCTCAGCGGATGTCGAGCTCCTCGCGGCCCCCGATCAGGTGGTCGGTGACTGCGTCCATCACGCGGCCCATGGTGGCGAAGTCCCCGCGCGGCACGAGGTCGACGAGGTGCGCGCGCACGCCGGCGACGTGCACCGGGGCCGCCTCGACCAGCAGCGCCATGCCCTGGTCGGTCAGCACGGCGCGGATGCCCCGGCCGTCGTCCCCGCTGCGTTCCCGGAGGACCAGCCCCTCGTGCTCCATCCGGGAGACCGTGTGGGTCACGCGGCTGCGGCTGTGGCGCAGCGAGTCGGCCAGCTGGGCCATCCGGAGCGCCCGGCCCTCGGACTCCGAGAGCCGGACCAGGATCTCGTACTCGGCCAGCGAGAGCCCGAAGGCGGCGCGCATCTCGGCATCCAGGCGGTCGAAGAGCAGCGTCGTCGCCACCAGGAGGGCCCGCCAGGCGTGCTGCTCCTCGGCGTCGAGCCAGCGCGTCGGTTCTGCCATGCCGCGATGGTACGCAGGTCGGACCCCCGTCCCGCGGAGGTCGTGCGCCCGGTCAGCCCATGCGCTCCAGCACCAGGGCCATCCCCTGGCCGCCCCCGACGCACATCGTGATCAGACCCGTCGACTTGTCGTGCCAGTCCAGGGAGTTCAGCATCGTGGCCTGCAGCCGGGCCCCCGTCATGCCGAAGGGGTGCCCCACCGCGATGGCTCCGCCGTTCACGTTGAGCCGGTCCAGGTCGATGCCGAGGTCCTGGTAGGAGGGCACCACCTGGGCGGCGAAGGCCTCGTTGATCTCGACGAGGTCGATGTCGCCGATCGACATCCCGGCGCGGGCCAGCGCCTGGCGGCTGGCGTCGACCGGGCCGAGGCCCATGATCTCGGGCGAGAGCCCCGAGACGCCCGTGGACACGATCCGCGCGAGCGGGGTCAGGCCCAGCTCGTGGGCCTTCGTGTCGGACATGATGACCACGGCCGCCGCCCCGTCGTTGAGCGGGCAGCAGTTGCCGGCCGTCACGACGCCGTCGGGGCGGAAGACCGGGTCGAGCTGCGAGATCGCCTCGTAGGTGACGCCCGGCCGGGGG
This sequence comes from uncultured Actinomycetota bacterium, assembly GCA_963832415.1. Lineage (GTDB taxonomy): Bacteria > Actinomycetota > Actinomycetes > Propionibacteriales > Nocardioidaceae > Nocardioides. Next base: position 112,454 of record CAWHTZ010000009.1, read on the forward strand.
CCGTCGTCCGTCGTGACCGTGGTGCCGTCCGGGGTCGTGATCGGGGTGATCTCCCGGGCCCAGAAGCCGCTCTCGATGGACTTCTCCGCGAGGTTCTGCGACCGCACGCCGAACTCGTCGAGCTCCTTGCGGTCGAGCCCCCGGATGGTCGCGACGTTCTCGGCCGTCTGTCCCATCGCGATGTAGGCGTCGGGCAGCGCGCCGTCGGCGCGCGGGTCGTGCCAGGTGACGCCCCCGCTCTTCGCGACGTCCTTGGTGCGCTGCTGCGCCTCCGCGAAGAGGGGGTTCTGCGTGTCGGGCAGGTGGTCGGAGGTGCCCTTGGCGAAGCGCGAGACCGTCTCGACGCCGGCCGCGACGAAGACGTCACCCTCGCCCGCCTTGATGGCGTGGAAGGCCATCCGCGCGGTCTGCACCGACGAGGCGCAGTAGCGCGTGATGGTCGCCCCGGGGACGTCGTCGAGGCCGAGCAGCACGGTCACGATCCGGCCCAGGTTGTTGCCCGACTCGCCACCCGGAAGGCCGCAGCCGAGGTAGAGGTCGTCGATGTCGTGCGGGTCCAGCGCCGGGACCTGGTCGAGGGCGGACCGCACCACCGCCGCGGTGAGGTCGTCCGGGCGCATGTCCTTCAGCGACCCCTTGTTGGCGCGGCCGATGGGTGAGCGGGTGGCGGCGACGATGACGGCCTCGGGCATGGGAGTTCCTCCGGGTCTGGCGCGGTCGGGTGGGCCGGTGGCCACCCTAGACCTCGGCCGTGCGGCGCGGGTCTGCGAGCATCTGCGACGTGCGACACGTCTATCGCTGCCAGCTGCGGTGGGGGGACATGGACCCCCTCAACCACGTCAACAACGTCGCCTACGTCGACTACCTGCAGGAGGCCCGGGTCGACCTGCTCCGCTCGCTCGGGCTGCGCGGGGCGCTCGACGAGGGCGTCCTGGTCGTGCGGCACCGGTTGACCTACGTCGCGCCGCTGGTCTTCCGCCCGGCGCCGGTGGTGGTGGAGGTGTGGGTCGAGGACGTCCGCGCCAGCGCCTTCACGCTCGGCTACGAGATCCGGGAGGCGCCGTCGGCGGAGGACCCCGCCGGGACCGTCTACCTGCGGGCCACCTCGCTGCTGGCGCCCTTCGACTTCACCACCGACCGGCCGCGCCGCCTGCGCCCCGAGGAGCGGGACGCCCTCGCCGGCCTGCTGGTCGGGGAGGGGGCGCGGGAGACCCCGGCGGCGCTCGAACCGGCCGAGGCGACGCCGGGGGACCACCGGCTCGACCTTCAGGTCCGGTTCTCCGACGTCGACATCTACGGCCACGCCAACAACGTCGAGCACGTGACCTACTTCCAGGAGGCGCGCATCGCCTACTTCGCCGAGCTGTGGGGCGGCGCCCCCGCGGACCTCGAGGGTTTCTCACTGGTGCTGGCCAGATGCGACGTGGACTACCAGCGACCGGTGCCCTACCGCGAGGAGCCCTACGCGCTGACCTCGCGCGTCACCCGGGTCGGGACGCGGTCCTTCGAGGTGACCAGCGAGCTGCGCGACTCGGCGAGCGTGCTCTCCCGGGCGCGGGTCGTCCTCGTCGCCTTCGACCCGGTCGGCGGTGGCTCGGCACCGATGCCCGAGCCCTACCGGGCGCTGCTCTCGTCGAAGGTGTTCACCATGAACTGAGCGGCATGGGTCACGTAGTCCCACAGCCGGGCGTCCTGCTCGGCGGTCAGCGCCGCCGCGTCGAGACCCGCCCGGAAGTGCACGAGCCACCGCTCGGCGGCCCGGGGCGTGACGGCGAAGGGGGCGTGCCGCATGCGCAGCCGCGGGTGGCCGCGCTGCTCCTGGTAGGTCGTGGGCCCGCCCCAGTACTGCTCCAGGAACATCCGGAAGCGCTCCTCGGCGGGCCCGAGGTCCTCCTCGGGATACAGCGGCCGCAGCTCGGGGTCCGCGGCGACGCCCTCGTAGAAGCGGCCCACGATCGTGACGAACGTCGGGTGGCCCCCGACCTCGTCGTAGAACGTCCGTTGCGGCTCCTCCTGCTCCATGGCCTCAGTTTGCCCGCTCGTCGATCGGGTCGTCCGTGCGGCCCTCCGTCAGGTCCTGGGGGGCCTGGCCGCGGTGCCACACGACCCGCTGGGGGAAGGGGATCTCGATCCCCTCGTGGTCGAAGCGGTTCTTGATCCGCATCCGCATCTCGCGGGCGATGCCCCACTGCTGGCCCGGCGCGGTCTTGAGGGCGACCCGCACCAGCACGCCGTCGGCCACCAGATCCTGCACCCCCCAGACCGAGGGCTCCTCCAGGATCCGGCCCTTGAAGTCGTCGTCGTTCCAGAGGTCGCTGGCCACCTCGGAGAGCACGCGGCGCACCTTGGTCAGGTCCTCCCCGTAGCCGACGCCGATGTCGAGCACGGTGCGCGACCAGTTCTGGCTGGCGTTGCCCACCCGCTGGATCTCCCCGTTGCGCACATACCAGACCGTCCCGTGCAGGTCCCGGAGCCGCGTGACGCGGAGGCTGACCGCCTCGACCATGCCGTAGGCCTCGCCGAGGTCCACCTCGTCGCCCACGCCGTACTGGTCCTCGACCAGCATGAAGATGCCGGCCAGGAAGTCGCTGACGAGGCTCTGGGCGCCGAAGCCGAGCGCGATGCCGACGATCCCCGCGCTGGCGATCAGCGGGGCCACGTCGAGGCCCAGCTCGGAGAGGGCCATGATCAGCACCATCGTGAGCACGACCGCCGTGACCACGCTCTTGGCGAGGCTGCCGATGGTCCGGGCGCGCTGCTGGCGGCGCTGCCTGATGATCGAGCTCGCGTGCGACTGGGCGGCCCCCAGGCTCATGGACGACTTGTGCGGGCCGAGCCCGTGCTCCGCGCGTCGCACGACCCGGTCGACCAGCCGGTGCAGGAGCCACCGGGCCAGGAAGCCGATGACGAGGACGGACACGACAGCGGTCGGCTTGCCGACGACCCACGTGGCCGCCTGGGCCGCGGTCTCGTTGCCGGTCCAGTCGAAGACGGCGCGGCAGGAGATGGCCTGGTCGGGTTCACAGACCTCGTAGGTCGTCAGGCGGAACATTGCCCCAGTATCGAGGCGGGACGCCCCCGGGGAGCAACCGTCCCGGGCCGCGTCGCCGGGAGACGTGCGTCACCCGCCTGGGCGGTTCACTAGACTGCCTCTCGTGACCACGCATGACGCCGCCACTGACCGTTCCCGGCGGGCCGCCCGTGCTGCGAGGCTGTCCTTCGCGCTGACGCTCCCGCTGGCCCTGCTGCTGGGCTCGGCCGGACCGGGCTCGGCGGCCGTGCCGCAGGGGTGGAGCGACCCGGAGCCTGTCTCCGCGATGGACTTCCTGGGAGTCGTCGTCGCCGCGCCGCTCGCGCTGGCGCTGGTGATCGCACTGCTCACCTACCTCCCCTCGATGGTGCGCGGCCAGGGCCTCACGCCGGGCTCCTCCGGTGAGAAGGACCAGTGGTTCGGGGGTCCCACGCACGGCACCGCCGAGCTCGCGGGGCCGGACGACGAGGGCTCGGAGGCGGGTGGGGCCGGTGCCCGGTGGTGAGTTCACCTCTGCGCAGCGGGGGGCCGTGGACGAGGCGATCCGGCGCGCCGAGCAGCTGTGCCGCTTCGAGTTCTCCGTCTTCGTGGGCAGCAGCGAGGGAGAGCCCCGCCCGTTCGCGACGCGGCTGCACAACTCCCTCAGGGCGCCGGAACGCACCCTGCTGCTGATGGTCGACCCGCAGCGCAAGGTGCTCGAGATCGTCACGGGTCGGCGCGTGCGCGAACGCCTCTCCGACCAGGAGGTGGAGCTCGCCGCCGTGGGGATGCGCTCCGACTTCGCCTCCGGCGACCTCGTCGGCGGCCTGCGCAAGGGGATCGGGATGCTGGCCGAGCACGCACGCCCCCGGCGCACCCTGCACACCGGCTGAGGGTCCGGGCCCCGGCCTCAGCGGCGGTCGCGGGCCTGGGCGGCCAGGGCGCGGTGCATGTCGGCCAGCCCCTCGCGCACGTAGCGCTTCGCCGACGGGTTGGCCGACGACGAGCGCAGCCACTCCTCGACCCGGGCGGCGCTCTCCGGGGAGGCCAGCGGCATCGGGAACATGAACTCCAGCGCGGTCGAGGCGCGCTGCGTGCCCAGTCGCTCCCAGATGGTCTCCGCCTCGGCCAGGTACTTCTCCAGATACGGCGCGAGCAGCTCCGCCTGGCCGGCCGTGGGGAAGGCGTAGGCGATCTGGCGCTGGGTCTCGTTCGCGACGTCGTCGCGCTCGACGGCGTCCCGCCAGGCCTGCTCCTTGGCCTGCGGGGTCGGCCGCACGGCCAGCGCCATGGCCGCCCGCTCCTGCCCCGAGATCGTGCGGTCGCGAGCGAGCTCGGCCGCGACGTCGTCCGCCTCGGCGCGTCCCTCCCGCGTCAGCGTCGCCAGGAGCGACCAGCGCAGGTCGGCGTCGACCGCCAGGCCCTCGAAGGTCGCCGAGCCGTCGAGCAGCGCGGCCACGGTCGTCAGCGCCTCGTCGGTGTGCGCCGCCGCCGCGTAGGCGCGGGCGAAGGCCAGCTGGTGGTCCGACCCCGGTGCGGCGGAGTCGAGCAGCTCGCGCAGGCCCGCCTCCCAGCGCGCGCGCAGTGCGTCACGGGTCTCGGGCGCCGAGTAGTAGCTCACGGCGGTGCGGGTGTAGAGCGGCAGCCGGCTGACGGCGGTCAGGTCCGTCTCGGTCGCGAGGCCCCGGAGCACCAGGGAGACGAAGTCGGACGCGCTCATCTCGGCGTCGCGCGTCATGTCCCAGGCGGCGCCCCACAGGAGCGCCCGGGTGAGCGAGTCGTCGACGCGGTCCGCGTGGGCGACCGCGGTCGCGAGCGAGCGCTCGTCGAGGCGGACCTTGGCGTAGGTGAGGTCGCCGTCGTTGAGCAGCAGCAGGTCGGGCCGCTTCTCGCCGGCGAGCTCGGGCACCTCGGTGCGCTCGCCGCGGACGTCGATGTCCACGCGGGTGCGGCGGGCGAGCCGCCCGTGGGCATCGAGGTCGTAGAGGCCGATCCCGATCCGGTGGCGGCGCAGCGTGGGGAACTCCGGGGCGGCCAGCTGGAGGACCGAGACCGCGGACAGGGTTCCGTCCGCCGCCTCGTCGATCTCGGGGGCCAGCGTGTTCACGCCCGAGGTCAGCAGCCACTCCTTGGCCCAGCCGTCGAGCTCGCGACCGGACGAGCGCTCGAGCGCCGCGAGCAGGTCGGAGAACTCGGAGTTGCCGAAGGCGTGGGCCCGGAAGTACGCGCGCAGGCCCTCCATGAACTCGTCGATGCCGACCCAGGCGACCAGCTGCTTGAGGGTGGAGGCGCCCTTGGCGTAGGTGATGCCGTCGAAGTTCACCTCCACGGCGTGCAGGTCGTGGTTGTCGGCGGCCACGGGGTGGGTCGAGGGCAGCTGGTCCTGCCGGTAGGCCCAGTTCTTGCGCGCGTTGGTGAAGCCCGTCCAGGCCTCGGTGAACTCGGTGGCCTCGACCATCGCGTGATGGGAGGCCCACTCGGCGAACGACTCGTTGAGCCAGAGGTCGTCCCACCACTTCATGGTCACGAGGTTGCCGAACCACATGTGCGCCATCTCGTGGAGCAGCGTGTTGGCCCGCTGCTCGTAGAAGGCGCGCACCTGGCGGGAGCGGGGGAGGAGCTCGTCGCGGAAGGTCACGCAGCCGGCGTTCTCCATCGCGCCCATGTTGTACTCCGGCACGTAGTGCTGGTCGTAGGTGGCGAAGGGGTAGGGGTAGTCGAAGACCTCCTCGAAGAAGGCGAAGCCCTGCTTGGTGAGGCCGACCAGGTGGTCGACGTCCATCTGGTCCTTGATCGACTGCCGGCAGTAGTGGCCCAGCGGGATGGTCCCGTGCCGCCCCTCGTAGACGTCGAGCACCTCGTGGTACTCGCCGGCGACGACCGCGGTGATGTAGGTCGACATCCGCTCGGTCGCCGCGAAATGCCAGGTGGCGGTCCCGTCCGCGTGCTGCTCCGGCGTCGGGGTCGGCGCGTTGGAGACCACCTTCCAGTGCCCGGGGGCGCGCACGGTGAAGGTGAAGGTCGCCTTGAGGTCCGGCTGCTCGAAGGTGGTGTAGACGCGGCGCGCGTCGGGCACCTCGAACTGGCTGTAGAGGTAGACCCGGTCGTCGGCCGGGTCGACGAAGCGGTGCAGCCCCTCGCCCGTGCGGCTGTACGCGCAGTCGGCGCGCACGACCAGCTCGTTCTGCTCGGCCAGGCCCTCCAGGCTGATCCGCCCCTCGGCCTCGACCTGCGCCTGCACCGCGGCCGGGTCCAGCGGCCTCCCGTTGAGCACGACCTCGTGCACCGCAGCGCCGACGAGGTCGGCGAACGTCGAGGCGCCGGCCTCGCGGCACCCGAACCGCACCGTGGTGGTCGAGCCGAAGGTCCGCTCCCCGGTCGTGAGGTCCAGCTCGATCGTGTAGGAGGCGACGTCGAGGAGGGCGGCGCGGGCCGCGGCCTCGTCGCGCGTGAGGTTCGTCCCGGGCATGGGCAGATCATGGCAGGCCGGAATCCCGGGGCCGGACGCGGTGTTGCGCCCCCCATGACCACCACGACGAGCAATGAGCGCAGCGCTGACCCGACGGCGGAGCCCACCGCCGAGGGCGGCCGCGCGGCCGCGGACTTCTGGTTCGACCCCCTGTGTCCCTTCGCCTGGATCAGCTCCCGGTGGATGCTGGAGGTGGAGCAGGTGCGCGACGTCGACGTCGCCTGGCACGTGATGAGCCTGGCCTACCTGAACGAGCTCAAGGAGGACATCTCCGAGGAGTACCGACAGAAGCTCCAGCCCGGCTGGGGCCCGGTGCGCGTGTGCATCGCCGCCGAGCAGCGGTTCGGTTCCCAGGTGCTGCTGCCCCTCTACACCGCCTTCGGCACGCGCATCCACAAGCAGGGGCGCGAGCTGTCCCACGACCTCGGGGGCGAGGCCATCGCGGATGCGGGCCTGCCGGCCGACCTGATCGAGGCCTGGGACGACGGGTCCCTCGACGAGGACGTGAAGAAGAGCCACCACGCTGGTATGGACCAGGTGGGGGATGACGTGGGCACGCCGACGATCGCCGTGGAGGGCGCCGCCTTCTTTGGGCCGGTGCTGTCCGAGATCCCGCGCGGAGAGGAGGCGGGGCGCCTCTGGGACGGCGCGCTGCTGATGGCCCGGGTGCCCTACTTCTACGAGCTGAAGCGCACCCGGACCGGGGAGCTCGACTTCGGCTGAGCGGGCCGCCGGGCCCGGGGACTTCACCCGATGGGTCGACGGATGTGACGTATGAGGCCCATGATGTAGCAGTGCTCACCCCTGTCGCCGCTCGCCGCGTGGCCGTCGTCGCGCTGTCCGTGCTCCTCTGCGCGCCCGCGTCCGGAGCCGTGGTCACCTCCGCCGGCGCCGCCGCGGCCCCTTCCGCGTCCGCCGCGGGGCCGGGCCTGACCCCGGTCGCGCTGACCCCCGACGCGGGCCAGCCGACCGGCGCGCGGCGCGCGGTCGGCTTCCGGCCCGTCCGTTCGGCCACCGTGTCCGCGGGGCCGCGCCGCGCCGCGGCCGGCACGTGGCAGTGGCGCGGCTGGCGGACCGACGGCTTCTCCCAGGTGGGGGCGACCTGGCGCGGTCGCGATCCCGTCCTGCAGATGCGCAGCCGCGGCGCGGGCGACGCCTGGGGTGCCTGGCAGGAGCTGGAGGTCATCCACGACGTGCCGTCCGGCGGCGAGGGCGACCCCGGTCTGCGCGGGGCCGACCTGGCGTGGGTGGGCGAGGCCCGCGACCTGCAGGTCCGCGCCCGCGGCGCGGGATACCGCGACCTCGAGGTCGTCCTGATCGACCCGGGCGCCACGCCCTCCGACGCCCGGCCGGTGCCCGAGGCCTCCGGGGGGGCGCGCCAGGCCCGCCCGTCCCGGGCCCCCAAGCCGCGGATCTTCGGCCGCAACACCTGGGGCGCCAACGAGTCGTGGCGGGAGAACCCGCGCTACACCGAGACGCTGCAGGCGGTGCACGTGCACCACACGGTGAACACCAACAGCTACGCCAGGTCAGACGTCGCGCCGCTGATCCGGGGCATCTACCGGTACCACGTCAAGTCGCTGGGCTGGTCGGACGTCGGCTACAACTTCCTCGTCGACCGCTTCGGGCGGGCCTGGGTCGGCCGGGCCGGCGGCGCGAGGTACCACGTCCGCGGCGCGCACACGCTCGGCTTCAACGACAACGGCGCCGGCGTGGCGGTCATCGGCAACTTCGAGGAGGGCCCGGCGCCGCGCGCCGCCCGCTGGATGGTCGCGAAGATCGCCGCCTGGAAGCTGGACATGGAGGGCCTCAACCCCAGCAAGTGGCGACGGATCTGGTCGCACGGCAGCGACCTCTACCGGTCGGGCAGCCGGCCCAAGCTGCCACGGGTCGCCGGACACCGCGACACCAACCAGACCGCGTGCCCGGGCTACGACCTCTACCGCCACCTCGGGGGCATCCGGGGTGCGGCGCAGAAGCGAGTGAACAACTTCTCCTGAGAGCCGTCCGCGGGTTCGGCCCGGGACGGGCCCGGGTCGCGGTCCTCCTAGGATCGGGACATGACCCCTGTGCTGTCCGCCGTCGCCTGGCCCTACGCCAACGGCCCGCGCCACATCGGCCACGTGGCCGGTTTCGGTGTGCCCTCCGACGTGTTCAGCCGGTACATGCGGATGGCCGGCCACGACGTGCTGATGGTCTCGGGCACCGACGAGCACGGCACGCCGATCCTGATCGCGGCCGACGAGGCCGGCATCGGCCCGCAGGAGCTGGCCGACCGCAACCACCGCCTCATCGCCGAGGACCTCGTGGCACTCGGCATGAGCTACGACCTCTACACGCGCACCACCACGCGCAACCACCACGCCGTCGTCCAGGAGATGTTCCTGGGCGTCTGGAAGAACGGGTACTTCGTCGAGCGGACGACGTACGGCGCGATCTCGCCGTCGACCGGCCGGACGCTGCCCGACCGCTACATCGAGGGGACCTGCCCGATCTGCGGGACCGACGGGGCGCGGGGCGACCAGTGCGACACCTGCGGCAACCAGCTCGACCCGGTCGACCTGAAGGACCCCCGGTCGCGGATCAACGGCGAGGTGCCCGAGTTCGTCGAGACGCAGCACTTCTTCCTCGACCTGCCCGCCCTCGCCGAGGCCCTGGGGGAGTGGCTCGACGGTCGCGAGGCCTCGGGCACGTGGCGGCCCAACGTGATCCGCTTCAGCCAGAACATCCTCCAGGAGATCCGTCCGCGGGCGATGACGCGCGACATCGACTGGGGCATCGCCGTGCCGCTGGACGGCTGGCGCGACCTGCCGACGAAGAAGCTCTACGTCTGGTTCGACGCGGTGATCGGCTACCTCTCGGCCTCGGTGGAGTGGGCGCGGCGGCAGGGTGACCCCGATGCCTGGCGGGCCTGGTGGAACCCGGCCCCGGAGGGCGAGGCCGGGGCCCTCGCCTACTACTTCATGGGCAAGGACAACATCACCTTCCACTCCCAGATCTGGCCGGCGGAGCTCCTGGCCTACTCCGGGAAGGGCTCGCTGGGCGGTGACGAGCACGCGTTCGGCGAGCTGAACCTGCCGACGGAGGTCGTCTCCTCGGAGTTCCTGACGATGGAGGGGCGCAAGTTCTCCTCCTCGAAGCGGGTCGTGATCTACGTGCGCGACCTGCTCAGCCGCTACCAGGCCGACGCCTTCCGCTACTTCGTGGCCGCCGCCGGGCCCGAGAACCAGGACGCCGACTTCACGTGGTCGGAGTTCGTGCGCCGCACCAACGACGAGCTGGTGGCCGGCTGGGGCAACCTCGTGAACCGCACGGCGAGCATGATCGCCAAGAGCTTCGGGGAGCTCCCCGCGGCGGGCGAGCTCACCGAGCGGGAGCGGGCGCTGCTGGCGAAGGTCGCCGAGGGCTTCGCCGTGGTCGGCGACCTGATCGCCCGCCACCGGCAGAAGCAGGCCGTCAACGAGGCCATGCGACTGGTCGCCGAGGTGAACAAGTACGTCTCCGACGCGGAGCCCTGGAAGCTCAAGGGCGAGGAGGAGCGCGACCGGCTGGCAACGGTGCTGCACGTCACCGCACAGTGCGTGGCCGACCTGAACACGATGCTGGGCCCCTTCCTGCCCTTCGCGGCCAACGCCGTCGACGAGGCGCTGGGCGGTCGCGGCGACGTGCAACCCATGCCGAGGCTCGAGGAGGCGGAGGACCTCGACGGGGGGCCGGGCTACCCGATCATCACGGGTGACTACGCCGACCCGCAGCCCTGGCGGCGCCGGGAGATCGTCGTCGGGACCCCCGTGGGCAAGCCGTCCCCGGTCTTCCGCAAGCTCGACCCCGCGCTCGTCGACGAGGAGCTCGCGCGCCTGGCTGCGGGCTGAGGCTCCCCGCTGTTCGTCCGGCAGGCCAGGCTCCCTCAGTAGGGTGCCGGCATGAGCGCAGAGATGCACCTGCCCGTGTTCTTCGTGCGGCAGAAGTTCGCCATGACGACCAACCGCTACGAGGTCATCGCCGAGGGTCCCGACGGAGGAGAGGGCCAGCTGATCGGCCTGGCGGAGCAGAAGCGGATGGCCTTGAAGGAGCAGGTCACCTTCTACGCCGACCAGACCAAGCAGCGCCCCGTCTTCGCCTTCAAGGCGCGAGCGCGACTCGACCTCGGCGCGGGGTACGACGTGACCGACGAGTCCGGTCAGCCGCTGGGCTACTTCAAGAAGCAGTTCGGGGCGAGCCTGCTCCGGTCGACCTTCGACCTCGAGGGCCCCGGCTACCAGGCGGTGGGGCAGGAGCGGAACGCGGCCGTCGCCCTGATCCGCCGGTTCGTGGAGATCCCCTTCCTGCCGATCCACTTCGACTTCGCGCAGGCGGACGGCCGGCTGCTGATGTCGGTGGAACGTCAGTCGACCGTGCGTGACCGCTACACGGTGCGGGTGCCCGACCAGCGCGTCGACTTCCGGGTGGCGGCGGCCCTCGCCGTCGGGCTCGACGCGCTGATGAGCCGCTAGGGGGCGACCATGGTCCTGCACCCCCAGGCGAGGCGGGCGATCGAGCGCGCGGCCGGCGACGTGCCGGTGCACGACGCCGCGTTCGACATCGAGGCCACCCGCGCGGCCAACCGGGAGGCGGCGCTGGCAGAGCCCCGCGAGGACGTCGCCCGCGTCCAGGACGTCGACGCCGACGGTGTGCCGTGCCGTCTCTACCGACCGGAGGACGCGTCCGAGGGGGTGATCGTGCACCTGCACGGAGGCGGCTTCGTGATGCATGACGTCGACGTGCACGACGCCGTTGCCCGCCGCCTGGCGAACCGGGCCGGCCTCGGCGTGCTGAGCGTCGACTACCGGCGTCCTCCCGAGCACCGGTTCCCCGCAGCCCCCGACGACGTCGACACCGCGCTCGGCTGGCTGGGCCGCGAGGCCGCGTCGCGCGGCCTCGCGGGGCCGGCGTACGCCCACGGCGACAGTGCCGGCGCGAACCTCGCGCTGGTGGCGGCGCTGCGGAACCCGGGCAGGTTCGCTGCCCTGGCGCTGATCTACCCCTTCCTGGACCCGGAGGCCGGCTTCGACTCCTACGCGACCGCCGCCGCGGGCTTCGACCCGCGCGACGCGGCCTGGTACTGGCAGCAGTACGCCGCGCGGCCCGGCGACCGCACGGACCCCGACCTGGCTCCGCTGCGTTCGGATCGCCTGCACACCCTGCCGCCGACGCTGGTCGTCACGGCCGAGCACGACCCGCTCCGCGACGAGGGCGAGCACCTCGTGGCCCGGCTGGCCGAGGAGGGCGTCCACGTCGTCGGCGCGCGCTACCTCGGCCAGGTGCACGGGTTCTGGCGGCACGCCGACGTGTTCGACGCCGCGGAGCCGCTGACCCGCCAGGTGGCCTCGTTCCTGCGCCTGCACGGGGGCTGACACAATCCCGGCCATGCGCGTGCACCTCGGCTCCGACCACGCGGGGCTGGAGCTGAAGGACCACCTCGTCTCGTGGCTGCGCGACGGGGGGCACGAGCCGGTGGACCACGGGCCTCTCGAGTACGACCCGCTCGACGACTACCCCGTCTTCTGCCTGCGGGCCGCCCGGGCGGTGGCGCGCGAGCGTGCCGAGGGTGCGGACACCCTCGGGGTGGTCATCGGAGGCTCCGGCAACGGGGAGCAGATGGCCGCCAACAAGGTCGCGGGCGTCAGGTGCGCGCTGGCGTGGTCGGAGGAGACCGCCGTGCTGGCCCGCCAGCACAACGACGCGAACGTCGTGTCGGTGGGTGGCCGGATGCACCCGGTCGAGGCGACGAGGAGTTTCGTCGAGGCGTTCCTGGCGACACCCTTCTCCGGTGACGAGCGGCACGCCCGCCGCATCGGGCAGCTGGCGGCCTACGAGTCGACCGGGGAGCTGCCCGCGCTCCCGCCCTCCGCGCTCGACACCGACGCCTCCGACGGCTGAGCGCGCCGGCCCCGGTCCGGCCGGACACGGAGCCGCTGCCAGTCGGCGGTGCCCGGAGGGCTCTAGGATGTGCCGCATCGAGCCGGGCCCCGCCGGGCCGACCTTGGGGGGAGCGCACGAGACCATGAGCACCGACACCCGCGACACCCGCGGCACTCGCACCTTTGCCCGGAGCACCAGGCGCGAGATGGAGCTGCTCAGCCGCGACCCGCAGAACCGGGTGCTGGCCGGGCTGGTCTTCCTGCTCGGGACGCTGACCATGGCGCTCGTGCTCTGGTCGGAGGCCCTCCCGGTCACGGCGCTGCTCGTGCCGCTGCTGCTGGGCAGCCTGTGGCTCGGCCCGCGCTTCCTGAACTGGTTCGTGGTCGCCAACCTCGCGGCCGTGCTGCCCGTGCTGCTGGTGCAGCGCAGCCTCGACGCGCGCACGGCAGGGGCCATCATCGTGATGTTCACGCTGGGCTTCATCATCCTGCTCTCGAGCTTCAACCGGTCCCGCCTCGGCGTGGCCGGGTTCCGCGGGGAGTCGATGCTCGTCGACCTGCGCGACCGGATCCTGAGCCAGGGCCGGTTGCCCGAGCTGCCCGCGGGTTGGGACGCCCAGCTGGCGCTGCGCTCGGCCGGGGGCAGCCCCTTCGCCGGGGACTTCGTGGTGGCGGGGCCGGCCGACCAGGAGCGGCTCGAGGTGGCCGTCGTCGACGTCTCGGGCAAGGGGGAGCAGGCCGGGACCCGGGCGCTGATGCTCTCGGGCGCGTTCGGCGGGCTGCTGAGCGCGCTCGGGCCCGGGAAGTTCCTCGGGGCGGCCAACCACTACCTGCTGCGCCAGCAGTGGCCCGAGGGCTTCGCGACGGCCGTCCACCTCAGCCTGGACCTGCGGAGCGGGGAGTACGAGGTGCGCACCGCGGGGCACCCGCCGGCCCTGCACCTGCACGCCGCCGACGGCACGTGGGACGTGCTCGAGTCCAGCGGGCCGATCCTCGGCGTCGTGCCGCACGCCGGGTACGTCCCGGCCTACGGGCGCCTGGAGCCCGACGACGCGCTCCTGCTCTACACCGACGGGCTGGTGGAGGTCGCGGGCCGCGACATCGGCCTCGGCATCGATCGCCTGGTGGGCAGCGCGGAGCAGGAGATGGGCTCGGGCTTCGAGGGCGCCGCCAGCCGGCTGGTCGACGCGCTGGGCTCGCACAACGACGACCGTGCGCTGCTGCTCGTCCGGCGGCGCTGAGGCCTCGTCCCCGGGTGCCGTCTCCGCGCCGTCTCCTCGGTTGGGGACGGCCCGCGGGCCTGTGGCACGATGGCTCCGCACCGGCCGCCGAGCGGCCCGCAACGGTGTGCGCGGATGTAGCTCAATGGTAGAGCCCCAGTCTTCCAAACTGGCTACGCGGGTTCGATTCCCGTCATCCGCTCCAGGGGACGTCACGGGAGACCGGGCGCACCTGGCGGGGCGTAGCGTAGTGGCTAGCGCGCCTGCTTTGGGAGCAGGAGATCGCAGGTTCGAGTCCTGTCGCCCCGACCGGCCCGAGCCGCGCCAGCGGCAGGGGGAGGCCGGGAGCCGAGCACGATCGCCAACAGGAATGAGGAGACCAGCGGTGAAGAGCGCCGTCGAGACCTTGAGCCCCACCCGGGCCAAGCTCACCGTCGAGGTGCCCTTCGAGGAGCTCAAGCCGAGCCTCGACGCGGCCTACCAGCAGATCGCCAAGCAGATCAACGTGCCGGGCTTCCGTCGGGGCAAGGTGCCACCGGTCGTGATCGACAAGCAGGTCGGCCGCGCCGCCGTCCTCAACGAGGCGGTCAACGAGGTCCTGCCGGAGAAGTACCTGGAGGCGCTGAAGGAGAACTCCCTCGAGCCGGTCGACCAGCCCGAGATCGAGGTCACCAAGCTGGAGGACAACGACACCCTCGAGTTCACCGCCGAGGTCGACGTCAAGCCCCAGGTCGAGCTCCCGACCTATCAGGGCCTCGAGGCACAGGTCGACGACATCGAGGTAGCGGACTCCGAGGTCGAGGAGCGCCTGCAGGCCCTCCGCGAGCGCTTCGGCACGCTGAACGACGTCGAGCGGGCCGCCGCCGACGGCGACTACGTGGTCATGGACCTCGTCGCCACCCAGGACGGCGAGCCGATCGAGGGTGCCGAGGTCAGCGGCATGTCCTACCAGGTCGGTCGCGGCGGCATGCTCGAGGGGCTCGACGAGGCGCTGGCCGGGCTCGCGCCCGGCGAGTCGACCGACTTCACCTCGCAGCTCGTCGGCGGCGACATGATCGGCCAGGACGTCGAGGTCGCCGTGACCGTCCAGCAGGTGCAGGAGCAGGAGCTGCCCGAGCTGGACGAGGAGTTCGCCCAGATGGCCTCCGAGTTCGACACGATCGACGAGCTCACCGCGCACGAGCGCGACCAGCTGGCCAACGGCAAGCGCCTGGAGCAGGCGGCAGCCGCGCGCGACGCCGTCCTGGAGGCGCTCCTCGACCAGGTCGAGGTGCCGCTGCCGGACTCGATGGTCGAGCAGGAGCTCAACGCGCGCCGGCAGAGCATGGAGGAGCAGCTCCAGATGGCCGGGATGACGATGGAGAAGTACCTCGAGGACGAGGGCCAGACCATCGAGGAGTTCGAGGCCGAGCTGGAGCGCCGCGTGCGCGACGCGGTCGCGGCCCAGTTCCTCCTCGACGAGGTCGCGAAGCGGGAGGAGCTGGGTGTCGACCAGCAGGACCTCTCCCAGCACCTGGTCCAGCGGGCCCAGCAGGCCGGGCAGGACCCGCAGGAGTTCGCGAACCACATGTTCGAGCACAACCACATCCCCGAGCTGGTGCAGGAGATCCTGCGCGGCAAGGCGCTGGCCGTGATCGTGGAGGCCGCCGCCGTCACGGACGCGTCGGGCAACCCGGTGGTGCTTGCGGGCCTCCAGCCCGACGGCACCATCCAGGACGTGGCCGACGAGCAGGAGGCGCAGCCCGCCGAGGACGAGCCCGCCGAGGACGAGCCCGCCGAGGCGACCGACCCGGTCGAGGAGAAGTCGGCCGACGCCTGACCGGCGCGGCGAGTTGGGTGGACAACCGTTCACTCAACTCGCCATCATGGTCGGGTGACCGAGGACCACGACCGCCGCCGTGCCGGGGGCCCCGGGATGCTGGACGCCCTCTCCCTGCTCGCCGAGGTCGCGGACGAGCTGGTCGTCCGCTCAGTCCGGGACACGCACCGGGCGGTCACCGATCGGGTGCACGGCCTGCTCGATCCCTCGACCGGCGGCGCCTCCCGCGCGGCGGGGGTGATGCACCGCGCGATCGCCGAGGGCGTCTACGGCGGCCTCGGCCTCGGCCTGCGCGGTGCCTCGCGCGGCCTCGACGCGGTCGCCGCCACCGGGGCGGGGCCCCGGCTCGAGGACGACCGTCGGGGCCGCTTCCTCAACGCCGCCGTCAACGGCCTGATCGGCGACCGCCTGGCCCGTGAGCGCCCCCGGCTGGCCATCGAGATGGCGGTGCGGGCCGGAGGCCGCGACGTGCCGCCGAGACCGGCGGAGCTGTCCGCGGCCTTTCCGGCGGCGACCGGGCGGCTCGTCGTCCTGCTGCACGGCTTGTGCGAGAGCGACGAGAGCTGGCGCGCCCACCGGTACGAGCGCGGCACGACCTACCCCGAGGAGCTCGCGGCGGACGGCTGGACCCCGCTCGTGCTCCGCGCCAACACCGGGCTCCCGCTGCGCGAGAACGGTGTCGCCCTGGCCGCCCTGGTCCAGCGCCTCGTGGAGGCGTGGCCGGTGCCGGTGGAGCGGATCGCCCTGGTCGGCCACTCCATGGGCGGACTCGTCAGCCGCGCCGCCGGCGCGGTCGCCGCCGCCGACAGCCAGCAGCAGCCCTGGACGCGGCTGGTCTCCGACGTCGTCACCCTGGGCACCCCGCACCTGGGGTCGCCGGTGGCCATCGGGGTGGGCCACGGCAGCCGGGCGTTCGCCCGGCTCCCCGAGACGGCGGCCTTCGGGCGCATCCTCGACTGGCGCTCCCGGGGTGTGCACGACCTCGTCGTCGGGCTCGGCGACGACGTGGCACCGCTTCCGCACGCCCGCTACCGCCTCGTCGCGGCGACCGTGACGCGCTCGCACCGACACCCGGTCGGCCACGCGCTCGGCGACCTGCTCGTGCGGGTCGAGTCAGCGTACGGGCGGCGAGCCGGGCGAGCGCTGTTCCCCGAGGCCGAGGTGCTGCACGTCGGCGGCACCGGCCACTTCGGCCTGCTGAACCACCCCGACGTCGCGCGGTCGCTGCGCCGGTGGCTCGCCTGACTCCCGGCCCGGGCGGGTCCGCGTACGCCGTCGGCGAACGCGCCGGGGTGTCGGGGCCCCGCACGTCCGCTGTCGGCGAACACCGGGGGACGGGCCGTGTGGCCGTCCCCGCGCCGGGCTAGGGTCGCTTCCGTGAGTGAGAACCCCAACGACGAGACCGGCCCCCGGATGGACGGGGGCACGCCGAGCTACGGGCTCGACGACAACGTCTACCAGCGACTGCTGCGCGAGCGCATCGTCTTCCTCGGGAGCGAGGTCCGCGACCAGAACGCCAACGCGATCTGCGCCCAGCTGCTGCTGCTGTCGGCGGAGGACCCCGAGGCCGACATCTTCCTGCACATCAACTCGCCCGGGGGATCGGTCGACGCCGGCATGGCGATCTACGACACGATGAACTACATCCCCAACGACGTGGCCACCGTCGGGATGGGCCTCGCGGCGTCGATGGGCCAGTTCCTGCTCTGTGCCGGGGCCCCGGGCAAGCGGTACGCCCTGCCCCACGCGCGCATCATGATGCACCAGCCTTCCTCCGGCATGGGCGGGTCCGCGTCCGACATCAAGATCCAGGCCCAGCAGTCGCTGCACATCAAGAAGGTGCTGCTCGAGCTGATCGCGGAGCACACCGGCCAGAGCATCGAGCAGGTCACCGCCGACGCCGACCGTGACCGCTGGTTCACCGCCGACCAGGCGCTGGAGTACGGGCTGGTCGACAAGGTCATCAAGACGGTGCGCGAGGCCGACGACGAGGGCCCCTCCGGCCAGAAGTGAGGACGAGACGATGAACTACTACATCCCGCAGTGGGAGGAGCGCACCTCCTACGGCTTCCGGCGGATCGACCCCTACGGCAAGCTGTTCGAGGAGCGGATCATCTTCCTCGGCACCCCGATCAGCGACGACATCGCCAACGCGGTGATGGCTCAGCTGATGTGCCTCGAGTCGATGAACCCCGACGCGGACATCCAGATCTACATCAACTCGCCCGGCGGATCCTTCACCGCCCTGACGGCGATCTACGACACGATGCGCTTCATCAAGCCCGACGTGCAGACGGTCTGCCTGGGCCAGGCGGCCTCGGCCGCGGCGATCCTGCTGGCCGCCGGGGCGCCGGGCAAGCGGCTGGCGCTGCCGAACAGCCGGATCCTGATCCACCAGCCCTACACCGAGGGCACCTTCGGACAGACCTCGGACATCGAGATCCAGGCCAACGAGATCATCCGGATGCGGAGCCTGCTCGAGACGATGATCGCCGAGCACACGGGCCGGGACCGGGAAGAGGTCTCGAAGGACATCGAGCGGGACAAGATCCTGACGGCGGAGCAGGCGGTGGAGTACGGCCTGATCGACAGCGTGATCGAGTCGCGCAAGGCAGCCCAGGCGGTCTGAGCCGTGGCGCCGAGGATCGACGCCGGGATCGATCCAGCGATCGACGCGTCCCCCGTGTCTGCTGCCCCTGGGGTGGCGGTTCGGGGTACGGTCGTCCCCTGGGGTGGCAGGATTCACTCCCTGGCAGGCGAGACTTGCACACCACGCCCGCGCTTCCCTGGGTGGGCCGGACCGGAGGATGACCGCCGTGGCACGCATCGGTGACGGAGGGGACCTGCTCAAGTGTTCCTTCTGCGGCAAGAGCCAGAAGCAGGTCAAGAAGCTCATCGCGGGCCCCGGCGTCTACATCTGTGACGAGTGCATCGACCTCTGCAACGAGATCATCGAGGAGGAGCTCGCCGAGGGCAGCGAGGTCGGCCTCGATGAGCTGCCGAAGCCCCGGGAGATCTTCGACTTCCTGAACTCCTACGTCATCGGGCAGGAGCAGGCCAAGAAGTCCCTCTCGGTCGCGGTCTACAACCACTACAAGCGGGTCCAGGCCGCGCAGACCGCCGCGAGCAAGCACAGCAAGGACGAAGGTGTCGAGGTCGCCAAGTCCAACATCCTGGTGATCGGTCCGACGGGCTGCGGCAAGACCTACCTCGCGCAGACCCTCGCGCGGATGCTGAACGTTCCCTTCGCAATCGCCGACGCCACGGCGCTCACGGAGGCCGGTTACGTCGGTGAGGACGTCGAGAACATCCTGCTCAAGCTGATCCAGGCGGCCGACTACGACGTCAAGAAGGCCGAGACCGGCATCATCTACATCGACGAGATCGACAAGGTGGCCCGCAAGGCCGAGAACCCGTCGATCACCCGGGACGTCTCGGGTGAGGGCGTGCAGCAGGCGCTGCTGAAGATCCTCGAGGGCACCACCGCCTCGGTGCCCCCGCAGGGCGGGCGCAAGCACCCGCACCAGGAGTTCATCCAGATCGACACGACCAACATCCTCTTCGTCGTCGGCGGTGCCTTCGCCGGCCTCGAGCACATCATCGAGCAGCGCGTGGGCAAGAAGACCCTCGGCTTCACCGCGGACGTCCGTGGCCAGTCCGAGCGCGACACCGACGACCTGTTGGCCGAGGTGCGCCCCGAGGACCTCACGAAATACGGTCTGATCCCCGAATTCATCGGCCGGCTGCCGCTGATCGCCTGCGTGAGCAAGCTGGACACCGACGCGCTCGTCGAGATCCTGACCGAGCCGCGCAACGCGCTCGTCAAGCAGTACCAGAAGCTGTTCGACCTCGATGGAGTCGAGCTGGAGTTCGCCGAGGAGGCGGTCGTCGCGATCGCCGAGAAGGCGATGGAGCGCGGGACCGGTGCCCGGGGGTTGCGCGCCATCATCGAGGAGGTGCTCCTCCACGTCATGTACGACGTGCCCTCGCGGGGAGACGTCGGCAAGGTGATCGTCACGCGCGAGGTCGTCCAGGACGAGGTCGCGCCGACGCTGATCCCTCGCGAGCCCGAGGCAAAGAAGAAGAAGTCGGCCTGACCGGGCCCTCGCGCCCACGCGGGGCCGGGGGCAGGTCGTGCCTGTCCTGGTGCCCTCCTCACCCGCGCGGGCGGTCCCTTCCGCTCGGCGGGCAGCCTGAAACCTCAAGAAATCCTCAATCACCGACCCCCGTGAGCCCGGTGCCAGAGGCTGGTCTCGGGTGATGGCAATGGTCTCGAACCACCGGCGGCCGCTGGTCGCTTTCCTGGTCCTCAGCGTCGCGTGCGCGCTGACCATGAGCGGCATGATGAGCAATGACTCGGTCGTGTCCTTGCTCAGGGACACGCGGTCCTCCCTCGGCGCGGGCAGCCAGGCGGGCCCTGGCCTCCGGCTCGAGGAGCCGGGGCACTCCTTCGCGCCCATCCCCCACGCGGCCGACCGTCCGGAATCGGTCCCGGACTCCCAGGCCGACGGTGCCGGCCCGGCGCCAGACGGGGGCGTGGGGGTCACCGCTGGCCCCGCCGAGCCCGAGGCGACGACGTCGCCCGGCGGGAGCGCCCCTCTCACGGCCCCGGCTCCCGCCGCGGGTCAGGGCCCGGACCGCGGGCCCTCGGGCACCACCGGCTCCAGCGGCGGCACCTCCGACAGCTCCCCCGACAGGTCACCCGGCGGGTCCGCGGGCGGTGGCTCCGCGTCGGGGAACGGCGGTCAGGGGGGCGGTACGAATGCTCACCCGCCGGGCGTGGTGGCCCCGGAGGTCATCACGAAGCCCGAGTCCGGCGACGGCGAGGAGCCGACGACCCCGCCCGACCGGGGGGAGGGCTCGCCGAACAGGGGCGACGAGGAAGCGCCCTGCGAGCAGGGCTCCGCAGAGGAGCCCGCCGCCGAGGAGTCTCCCGCCGGGCCGTCGCCGACGGAGGCGCCCACGTGCCCGGAGCCGGAGGGCCAGGAGGAGTCGGAGGGCCAGGAGGAGCCGGAGGGCCAGGAGGAGCCGGAGGGCCAGGAGGAGCCGGAGGGCCAGGAGGAGCCGGAGGGCCAGGAGGAGCCGGAGGGCCAGGAGGAGCCGGAGGGCCAGGAGGAGCCGGAGGGCCAGGAGGAGCCGGAGGGCCAGGAGGAGCCGGAGGGCCAGGAGGAGCCGGAGGGCCAGGAGGAGCCGGAGGGCCAGGAGGAGCCGGAGGGCCAGCAGGAGCCGGAGGGCCCGGTCATCACGGCCGACGAGCGTGAGTAGGCCCCCGGGGGTCGTCGTACCCCCGGTGTCTCTTGGGTCACCAGCGCAGCAGGACCTTGGTCCTGCGACCATTTCTTAGCCGTAGCCGACTTGGTCCCTGCTCCGTTGTTCCCGCAGAATGGGGTGGGGTGATAGGGGCATGTCAGGACAGCATCGAAGGCCACTGCTGGCTTTCGTCGCGCTGAGCGTCGTCTGCGGCCTCGTGATGAGCGGGATGCTGCGCAACGACGCGGTGGTGTCGTTGCTGCGCACCGAGGTGGGCGGGGTGCTGAACCGGGGTGTCACGTCGATGCCCGGCGTTGACGAGCAGGGCTCCCTGCTCGGCACGCAGATCGTGCCCCAGCCCCGAGGGCGACGGGACGCCTCCTCGGAGCCGTCGCCGACCACCGCGGACCAGACGGAGCCCCGCGCCTCGCGGGGGAACGCCGAGCCGGTCGCGCCCTCGCCGACGACGGGACCCGACCGCATGTCGACCCCCGGGGAGTCGGCCGCCGGCTTCGGAGGGTCGGACGCCGGCGGGGGCGCGTCCGCCAGCCCTTCCGCCAGCGCGCCCTCGCCCGTGCGAGGTGCGCAGGCCGGCAAGGTCGAGGGCGTCAAGGTCGGCGGCGGACAGGGGACTCCCGACAAGGGCCGCGCTGAGGGGGCCGCGACCGGTGAGCCCGCCAAGGACGGGGACAAGCCGAGGTCGCCCGGGAAGGCGGAGTCGCCCGGGAAGGCGGAGTCGCCCGGGAAGGCGGAGTCGCCCGGGGAGGCGAAGTCGCCCGGGAAGGCGAAGTCGAAGCCGGCGTCGGAGCCGGAGGACGAAGCTGCCGACGACCAGGCCAAGTCCCGGGAGACGGCGAAGTCGCACGGCAAGCCCAAGAAGGCGAAGTCGCACGGCGAGTCGAAGAAGGCGAAGTCGCACGGCAAGCCCAAGAAGGCGAAGTCGCACGGCAAGTCCAAGAAGGCGAAGTCGCACGGCAAGCCGGAGAAGGCGAAGTCGCACGGCAAGCCCAAGAAGGCGAAGTCGCACGGCAAGCCCAAGAAGGCGAAGTCGCACGGCAAGCCCAAGAAGGCGAAGTCGCACGGCAAGCCCAAGAAGGCGAAGTCGCACGGCAAGTCCAAGAAGGCGAAGTCGCACGGCAAGTCCAAGAAGGCGAAGTCGCACGGCAAGTCCAAGAAGGCGAAGTCGCACGGCAAGTCCAAGAAGCGCGGCAAGTCCCACGGGCGAAGGCGACGCTGAACCGGGCCGCAGCCCCCTGGGTCAGCCCGACTCGGCGAGCTGCACCGCGACCGTGATCTCCTCCGCGCCCTCGACGGCCGTGAAGGTCAGCTCACCCGTCACCTTGCCGGCCTTGCGCAGGTCCGC
The DNA here is from genome assembly GCA_963832415.1 of uncultured Actinomycetota bacterium. GTDB lineage: Bacteria > Actinomycetota > Actinomycetes > Propionibacteriales > Nocardioidaceae > Nocardioides. The sequence goes on from CAWHTZ010000009.1 coordinate 134,485, forward strand.
CTCGGCCGCCCGCGCCGCGTCGACGAGAGTCGCCGGGCCGGTCACCTCGGCGGCCCGCACCTCGGTGCGCATGCCGACCTTGGCCTTCGACTTCGCGCCGCGGATCCCACCCAGCGCGGTGGCGACGGCGTCGAGCAGAGCCGGGTCGGCGGCGGCGGCCGACCCGAGGTCGGCCGGGCGGGGCCACGGCTGCCGGTGCACAGTGCCCTCCTGCCACCAGGACCAGACCTCCTCGGTGACGTAGACCAGGAAGGGCGCCAGCAGCCGCAGCTGCACGTGCAGTGCCACCGCGAGCGTGGCCCGGGCCGAGGCCGTGCCAACGCCGCCGTCGTCGGCGTACGCCCGCTCCTTGACGAGCTCGAGGTAGTCGTCGCAGAACTCCCAGAAGAACCGCTCCGTCACCTCGAGCGCGGAGGTGTAGTCGTAGGCGTCGAAGGCGTCCGTGGCTCGTCGCACCACGGTCTCCAGCCGACCGAGCAGCGCGCAGTCGAGCGGATCGGAGATGTCCTCGCGCCGCAGGTCGGTCGCCCCGACGCCGCCGAGCACGAACTTCGAGGCGTTGAGCACCTTCGTCGCCAGGCGGCGCCCGACCTTCATCTGCGACTCGTCGAAGGGGGAGTCGAGCCCCGGTCGGGCCGTGGCAGCCCGCCAGCGGACCGCGTCGGCGCCGAACCTGTCGAGGATCTCGGTCGGCACGACGACGTTGCCCTTGGACTTCGACATCTTCTTGCGGTCCGGGTCGACCACGAACCCCGAGAGCATGGCGTGCGTCCAGGGCACGACCCCGTTCTCGAAGTGCGACCGGACCACCCGGCTGAAGAGCCAGGTCCGGATGATGTCGTGCGCCTGCGTGCACAGATCCATCGGGAAGACGCGCTCGAAGAGGTCCTGGTCGGTCTCCCAGCCGCCGGCGATGTGAGGGGTCAGCGAGGAGGTCGCCCACGTGTCCATCACGTCGGGGTCCCCCATGAAGCCACCGGGCTTCCCGCGCTGGTCCTCTTCGTAGCCGCGGGGCGCGTCCGTGGAGGGATCGACCGGAAGGTCGGCCTCGCTGGGCAGCAGCGGGTGCGCGTAGTCGGGCTCGCCCTCGTCGTCGAGGGGGTACCAGACCGGGAAGGGGATCCCGAAGAACCGTTGGCGGGAGATCAACCAGTCACCGTTGAGCCCGTTGACCCAGTTCTCGAACCGGTGCCGCATGTGGGCGGGCAGCCAGCCGATCTCGCGACCGCGGGCCAGCATCTCGCTGCGCAGCGAGGCGTCCCGGCCCCCGTTGCGGATGTACCACTGCCGGGTGGAGACAATCTCCAGCGGCTTGTCGCCCTTCTCGAAGAAGTTCGCCATGCGCTGGGTCGGCGCCGGCTCACCCTCGAGGTCCCCCGACTCCCGGAGCTTCTCGACCATTGCCGCGCGCGCGCTGAAGACGGTCTTGCCGGCGAGCTCTGCGTACGCCGCGTCGGCCGGCTCGTGGGCCAGCCAGGCGGGTGTCTCGCGAGTGAACCGGCCGTCCCGACCGATCACCGTGCGGACGGGCAGGTCGAGCTCGCGCCACCAGGTCACGTCGGTGAGGTCACCGAACGTGCAGCACATGGCGATGCCGGCGCCCTTGTCCATCTCGGCGGCCGGGTGCGCGAGGACCGGGAGCTCGACGCCGAAGACCGGTGAGGTGACGGTGCTGCCGAAGAGCGGCTGGTAGCGCTCGTCGTCGGGGTGCGCGATGAGGGCCACGCAGGCGGGGATCAGCTCGGGGCGCGTGGTCTCGACCCGGATCGGCGTCGCCGCCACCCCGTCGCTCGGGACCGTGTGGAAGGCGACCCGGTGGTAGTGCCCCGGGTACTCGCGCGCCTCGAGCTCGGCCTGGGCGACCGCCGTCTGGAACGTGACGTCCCACAGCGTCGGCGCCTTCTGCACGTAGGCCTCGCCGCGGGCGACGTTGCGCAGGAAGGCGCGCTGGCTGACCGTCTGCGCCTTCGGCCCGATGGTCGTGTAGTGCTCCTTCCAGTCCACGGAGAGGCCGAGCGTGCGCCACAGCTGCTCGAAGACCTGCTCGTCCTCGACGACCAGGCGCTCGCAGAGCTCGACGAAGTTGGGCCGGCTGACCGGGACCTGCTTCTTCGGGTCCGGCTTCTCGGGCGGGTCGAAGTCCGCGTCGTACGGCAGGCTCGGGTCGCAGCGGACCCCGTAGTGGTTCTGCACCCGGCGCTCGGTGGGCAGGCCGTTGTCGTCCCAGCCCATCGGGTAGAAGACCGTCTTGCCGCGCATCCGCTGGTAGCGCGCGACCAGGTCGGTGTGGGTGTAGGAGAAGACGTGGCCGACGTGCAGCGATCCCGACACGGTGGGCGGCGGGGTGTCGATCGAGTAGACGTTCTCGCGCGGCTGCGAGCGGTCGAACCGGTAGGTGTCCTGCTCGTGCCACCGCCGCGACCAGGTCTCCTCGAGGCCCTCCAGCGCCGGCTTGTCCGGTACGACGACGGCGCGCGGAGGCGTCGGCGTCGCGGACTGGTCGGGCGGCTGCGGGGTCTCGGCCATGCCGTCGATGCTACGCAGGGGCTCGGACCCGCCGAAAACCAGTTCCTGCCGCGCCCGTGGGGCGCCTGGCGTCTCCTCGTGCACGTGGGGATGACCCGCGACGCTGCCTCCCTCCTGGCCTGGTCCGCCAGCCCACCGGTGTTCCCGGCCCCCGCTGACGCGGCTCCGGCGCGGTCCGGCTCCTAGACTCGGGGGCGATGGACCCCACCCCGACCGTGCCCCCGACCGTGTCCCCGAGTGCCCCCCGTGCCGCCGAGACCGTCGCGGAGGTCGAGGACGCGCTCCTCTCGCGCTGGCCCGAGACCCGCCTCGAGCCCTCGCTCGACCGGATCGCGGCCTTCTGCGAGCTGCTCGGAGACCCGCAGACGGCGTACCGGGTGATCCACCTGACCGGCACCAACGGCAAGACCTCGACGGCGCGGATGATCGACACCCTGCTGCGCGCCCTCGAGCTGCGCACGGGCCGCTTCACCAGCCCGCACGTGGAGCGGATGAACGAGCGGATCAGCGTCGACGGCGCAGCGCTCGACGACGAGGCCTTCGTGCGCGCCTTCAACGACGTGGCGCCGATGACCCACCTCGTGGACGAGCAGGAGGCGCACCCGCTCTCCTTCTTCGAGACGGTGGTCGGGATGGCGTACGCCGCCTTCGCCGACGCCCCGGTCGACGTCGCCGTCGTCGAGGTCGGGATGGGCGGTTCGTGGGACGCCACCAGCGTGGCCCGCGGTGACGTGGCCGTCATCGGGCCCGTGGCCCTCGACCACGCGCAGTACCTCGGAGCCGATCCCGCGGCCATCGCCCTGGAGAAGGCCGGGATCGTGCGCGAGGGCTCGGTCGCCGTCGTGGCCGAGCAGGAGCCGGAGGTCATGCAGGTCGTCCTCGACCGGGTCGCCGAGGTCGGCGCGAGCCTGGCGCGCGAAGGGGTCGACTTCGGCGTCGTGTCGCGCACGCCGGCCGTCGGTGGGCAGCTGATCTCGGTGCAGGGCCTGCGCGCCCGCTACGACGAGCTGTTCCTGCCGCTCTACGGCGCCCACCAGGCGCAGAACGCCGCCCTGGCGCTTGCCTCCGTCGAGTCCCTCGTCGGCGGCGACCAGCCCCTGGGCGACGAGGTCGTCCGGGCCGCCTTCGCCGAGGCCACCTCGCCGGGTCGGCTCGAGATCGTGCGCACCAGCCCGACGATCCTGCTCGATGCCGCCCACAACCCGGCCGGGGCCCGCGCCACGGCCGAGGCGATCGAGGACTCCTTCGCCCTCGACCCGCTGATCGGCGTGCTCGGTGTGATGCGGGACAAGGACGCCGACGGACTGCTCCAGGCCTTCGAGCCGCTGCTGTCCGAGGTCGTGGTCACCCAGTGCCGGGGCGATCGGGCGATGCCGGCGGAACAGCTGGGTGAGCGGGCCGTCGAGATCTTCGGCGAGGACCGGGTCACGGTGGTCCCGCAGCTGGCCGGCGCGCTGGACCGCGCCGCCGGGCTGGCGGAGGAGGGGAGCTCCGGGGCGTCGCTCTCCTCGGGCGCCGTCCTGGTGACCGGCTCGGTGGTCACGGTCGGCGAGGCGCGGAGCCTGCTGGTGCGGAGGACCGAGTGAGCGGCGCGGGGTCCGATGGGGCCGGCCGGGCCGCGCGGCCGGAGCGCTCCCCGCGGCGCGGCATGTGCGCCGCGGTGCTCTCGCTCGAGGCGATCACGGTCGCCCTCAGCACGCCGGTGATGGTGGCGATCTCCGACGTCGCCCTCGGGCCGTCGCTGGCCAGCGGCCTCGGGGTCGCGGTCGCCTGCCTGGTGATCGCCGGGATGCTCCGCTCCGAGGCCGGCTACGTCGCGGGCTGGGCGGTCCAGGCGTTCGCGATCGCGCTCGGTCTGCTCGCCCCGGCGATGTTCTTCCTGGGCGGCGTCTTCGCCGCGCTGTGGGCGACGGCCGACCTGCTCGGGCGGAGGATCGAGCGCGAGCGGGCCGCGGCGTACGACGCCTACGAGGCGGCGCGCTCCGAGAACGGTCCCGACGGCCCCGGATCGGCGGGCGAGGAGCCTCGCTAGGCTCCGGGGCATGACGCAGCGAACCTTCGTCCTCCTCAAGCCCGACACCGTCCGCCGCGGCCTGGTGGGGCAGGTGCTCGCCCGCTTCGAGGCCAAGGGCCTCTCGGTCGTGGCGATGGAGCAGCGCACGATCGACGGCGAGATGGCCGACACGCACTACGCCGAGCACGTCGAGCGGGACTTCTACCCGCCCCTGCGCGCCTTCATCACCAGCGGCCCCCTCGTCGCGATGGTGCTGGAGGGCGACGAGGCCATCGACGTGGTTCGCACGCTGAACGGCGCCACCGACGGCCGTCAGGCCGCGCCGGGCAGCATCCGCGGCGACCTGGCGCTGTCCAACCGCGAGAACCTGGTGCACGGCTCCGACTCCCCGGAGTCGGCCGAGCGCGAGATCGAGCTCTGGTTCCCGGGGCTCTGACGCCGGGGTCGACCCGCGCGACGGCAGGGCCCCTAGGGTGGCCGGATGGAACGTCTTTCCGAGTCCGCTGAGCAGGAAGAGGCGGCCCGGCGACGGCCCGGCCGGGTCCTCGGGTGGCTGTCGGGACTGGGCCTGCTGGTCGTCCCGTGGATCGCCGCCGGGGTGCTCGCCACCCTGGGCACGATGGTCGGGCCCGAGAGCTGGAACGCGGAACGCACGTTCCCGTGGGTGCTGCTCGTCACCTTCGTGGGCGGCCTGGGCTGGGTCGCGTGGGGGAGCGTGCGGATCAGCGGGTTTCGTCAGGGCGCCGTTCCCGGCACCCTGATCGCGCTGGCCGTGCTGGTCGGGATCGGCGGGGTCTACGCCCTCGGCGTCCTCCTGGCGTAGCGCCGGCCCGGCCCCGGGGCGTGGCCGTGGGGACGCCCGGGGTCGCGCTCACCGGCCCAGGCTCTCGATGTCGTGGAAGCCGGAGCCCCGGTCACGCCGGATCCGGTTGACCAGCCACCCGACGACCCAGAGGGCGAGCCCGACGGCAAGCATCGCGGCGGCGATCTTGTACTGGACCCACTGCGACTCCTGCCGCGCCCAGGGTCCGGCGAGGAACAGGCACGCCACCGCGGCGACGACCGGAGCCATGGTGGGCGTGCGGAAGGCGGTCGCCGGTGCGGCGTCCCCCCGCAGCACCAGGACGGCGATGTTGACGACCCCGAAGACGCAGAGCAGCAGCATCCCGGTCGTGCCCGCGAGCGCACTGACCGTGCTGTCGGCCAGGTAGCCCACCACCACGATGAGGACGAGGGCGAGCGCGGTGGTGAACACGATCGCCGACCACGGGGAACGCCGACCGGGGAGCACCCGGCCCAGCGAGCGGGGAAGCACGCTCTGCTTGGCCATCCCGTAGATCAGGCGGCTGGCCATGAGCATGTTGATCAGCGCGGTGTTCGCGACGGCGAAGACCGTCAGGAACGGGAAGATCGTGCCCGCCGGCAGGTCGGGCACCCCCTGCGTGACCACGGCGAGCAGCACGCCCGCCTCGGTGTCGGAGGCCTCGGCGATCTCGTCGAGCGAGAGCACCGTCACCACGGCGACGGCCACGAGCATGTAGAGCACCGCGGCGATGCTCAGGCCGAGGATCATCGCCCGGGGGAAGCTGCCGCTGGGGTCCTTCGTCTCCTCGACCATGTTGACCGAGTCCTCGAACCCGACCATGGAGAAGAAGGCGATGGCCGTGCCGATGGTGATCGCCACCAGGGCGCTGGCGTCGCCGGAGGTCTCGAACTCCGTCAGCCGGGAGAGGTCGCCCTCCCCACGGCTCATCACCCAGAGCCCGACCGCGATGACGAGCGTCAACGCGAGCATCTCGATCAGGGTGAGGACGACGTTGAAGCGCACGCTCTCCCGCACGCCCCGGAGATTCACCAGGGCCAGGACGAGCATGAAGAGCAGGGCGGCGACCGTCCCCGCCGCACCGCCGGTGGGCACGGCCACCCAGCCCAGCCCGGCGCCACCCACGGTCTCCTCGAGCCCGATGAGCAGGTTGGAGGCGAGCAGGGTCGAGGCCGCCGACGCGCTGGTGATGCCCGAGCTGACCACGGCGAAGGCGACGATGAACGTCACGAAGTGGATCCCGAACGCCTTGTGGGTGTAGAGGGCAGCGCCGGCCGCCTGGGGGTACTTCGTCACCAGCTCCAGGTAGGAGAGCGCCGTCAGGCCCGCGACCGCGAAGGCGACGAGGAACGGCACCCACGCCAGCCCGCCCACCTGGGCGGCGATGTCGCCCGTCACGGCGTACACACCCGCTCCGAGGACGTCTCCCACGATGAAGAGCAGGAGAAGCCTCGGGCCCATGACCCGCGCGAGCTCGGTGCCCTGCTGCGGGCCCGGCTCGTCCGTGCCGACTTCCCGGGCCACGACTCCTCCTTGCACGGCGGACGCCCTCGCGGGTGAGGGGCACACCCTCCCAGCACGCGACCCGTGAGCGCCTCCCAGGCCCACGGAGCACCTCGCGCCGGCGACCGCCAGCCCCGGCAGAGCCGTTCCGACGCGCCGCCCCGGCGTGCCTCCGGGGTCGGGGCGCCGGCTCCTCCTACGCTGCCTCGTGGGTCCACTCCACCTTCCCCACGAGTCCCAGTGAGGCGCCCGCATGGCGAACAGCATCTTCGGCCGGGACATGGCCGTGGACCTCGGCACCGCCAACACGCTCGTGTACGTCCGGGGCAAGGGCGTGCTGCTGGACGAGCCGTCCGTCGTGGCACTGAACGCGACCTCGCACGAGATCCTCGCGGTGGGCCACGAGGCGAAACGGATGATCGGCCGGACGCCGGACGCCATCGCCGCGATCCGCCCCCTCAAGGACGGCGTGATCGCGGACTTCGAGGCGACCGAGCAGATGCTGCGGTTCTTCATCCACCAGGTGCACCGGCGCCGCTACTTCACCAAGCCCCGCATGGTCGTCTGCGTGCCCAGCGGGGTCACCGCGGTCGAGCAGCGGGCCGTCAAGGAGGCGGGCTACCAGGCGGGAGCGCGCCAGGTGCACATCCTCGAGGAACCGATGGCCGCCGCGATCGGTGCCGGGCTGCCCGTCCACGAGGCCACCGGCAACATGGTCTGCGACGTCGGGGGCGGCACCACCGAGGTCGCGGTCATCTCGCTCGGCGGGATCGTCACGTCGCTGTCCGTGCGCACGGCCGGGGACGACCTCGACCAGGCGATCATCGCGTGGATGAAGAAGGAGCACTCCCTGATGCTCGGGGAGGGCACCGCCGAGGAGATCAAGATGACCCTCGGCTCGGCCTTCCCGCTGCCGCAGGACCCGGAGGCCGAGATCCGCGGCCGCGACATGGTCAGCGGGCTGCCCCGCACGATCGCCGTCTCGTCGGCCGAGGTCCGGCACGCGATGGAGGAGGCCGTCCACGACATCGTCGACGCGGTGCGCACGACCCTCGACCAGACGCCGCCGGAGCTGGCCGGCGACATCATGGACCGCGGCATCGTGCTGACCGGCGGAGGTGCCCTGCTCCGAGGGCTCGACGAGCGGATCCGGCACGACACCGGGATGCCGGTGCACCTCGCCGAGGAGCCGCTGCTCTCGGTGGCCCTCGGTGCCGGCCGCTGCGTGGAGGACTTCGACGCCCTGCAGCAGGTCCTGGTCTCCGACGGCCGGAAGCGCTGACGGGGCGGGCGATGACGGACAGGCGCGAGCGCCGTTGGCGCGGACGACGCACCCGCGGCACCGGCCGCGGGTCGCGGGCCCGCCTGGCCGCGCTCCTGCTGGCGGCCGGGGTGCTGGTCACCCTCGACGTCCAGGGCGGGGAGGAATCGCCGATGGACCCGGCCCGCGCCGCGGTCGGCGAGGCCCTCGGGCCGGCCGAGGTCGCCGCCGCCTCCCTGACGCGGCCGTTGAGCGAGATCCCCTCCTGGTTCCGCGGCCAGCGCGGTCTGCGGGAGCAGGTCGCGGAGCTGACTGCGGAGAACGCCGAGCTCCGCGGCGAGCTGACCACGGTCGACTACGACCGCAACCGTCTGTTCCAGCTCGACCGGCTCACCCGCGCCGCCAAGGACCACGGGGTGTCGCTGGTGCCCGCCCGGGTCGTCGGCTACGGGCCGCGTCAGTCCTTCCAGCAGACGGTGACGATCGACGCGGGCACGCGGGCGGGCATCCACGCGGACATGACCGTGCTCAACGGCGACGGCCTGGTCGGGCGCGTGCTCCGGGCGACCACCAGCACCGCGACCGTGCTGCTGATCGTGGACGGCGACTCCGTGGTCGGGGGGCGGGTCGGCTCCAGCCTGGAGATGGGCTTCCTCCGCGGCCGGGGAGGCATGGGTGACGACGGGCTGATCGATCTGCAGCTGGTGGATGCCACCGTCGTGCCGGCCAGCGACGACACGGTGGTGACCTGGGGGAGCGAGGGCCGCGCGCCGTACGTCCCCGGCATCCCGGTCGGCCGCGTCGCCGATGTCTTCAGCAGCCCGCGCCAGACCTCGCAGCGCGCCGTCGTCGTCCCCTTCGTGGACTTCTCGGCCCTCGACGTCGTGGGCGTGGTGGTCCCCGCCGATCAGAAGAGCGACCGCTCGCTGGTCGAGGCCGACGGGAGCATCCGGTGAGCGCCCGATGAGCGCCGCGCGCGCGGCCGCGGTGGCGCTGCTGGTGGCGGTGGCGGTGGTCCTGCAGGCGGCCTTCCTGCCGCCGCTGGCCTGGAACGGCGTCGTGCCCGACCTGGCGCTGCTCGTGGTGGTCGCTGCGGCCCTCGTGCGCGGCCCCGACTTCGGCGCCGCGTGCGGGTTCGCCGCGGGCCTGCTCCTCGACCTCGCCCCTCCGGCGGACCACACGGTGGGCCGCTGGATGATCGCGTTGACGCTCGTGGGCTGGCTCGCGGGCCGCGTCCGCGGCGAGGGGCGCCGCCCCGTCGGGGTCGTCGTCACGGTGGCCGTCTGCTCCTTCGTGGGCGTCTCCGTCTATGCCCTGCTCGGCGCCGTGCTCGGCGACCCCATCGGCGGGGTCGGCGAGATGCTCGGCGTGATCGGGAGGGCGGTGCTGCTCGACGTGCTGCTCACGCCGCTGCTCGTGCCGCTGGTCATGCGCGTCCTCGAGCGCCTCGACGAGGAGGCGCGCCAGGAGGCGCGCATCCGCCAGGACCTGCGTCGGCCCCAGCGCACCGGACCCCGCTCCGGGGTGACGGCCTGATGGCGGGCCGCCGGTCCCGCCCGGCTCCGCGGGCCGGCCAGCGGCCCGCGTCCCGCGAGGCCGACCGCACGACGCGCAGCACCCGTCCGGCCCGGCGCAGCCGGCTCCGGCTCGTCGTGGTGCAGGCACTGGTGCTCTCCCTGTTCGTGACGCTCTTCGCCCGGCTGTGGTACCTCCAGGTCCTCGACGGGGAGTCCTACCAGGCGCAGGCCGCCTCGCAGTCGGTCCGCGAGATCGTCGTGCAGCCCCAACGGGGCCTGATCGTCGACGCGCAGGGACGGCCACTGGTGGCGAACCGGGCCTCGTGGGTCGTCAGCATCGACCGCACCCTGCTCGGCCGCATGTCCCGGGGCGAGCAGATCGCGGTGGTGCGCCGCACGGGCAAGGCGATCGGGGTGCGCGCGAAGAAGATCCGCGCCGAGCTGCTCGACTGCGGCGACGAGGGCAGCGTCGCCGGCACCTGCTGGAACGGGTCGCCCTACCAGCCGGTGCCGGTGGCCACCGACGTGGACGAGCGGACGGCGCTGCGGATCCTCGAGCAGCCCGAGGACTTCCCCGCCGTGATCGCGGAGCAGCAGAGCGTGCGCGCCTACCCGCGCCCCTACGACGTGAACGCTGCGCACCTGCTCGGCTACCTCAGCCCGATCACCTCGGAGGAGTACGACGCCGCGAAGGAGGCGGGCGACGTCTCCGTCAACGGTGCGTCCTCCGTGGGCCGGGCCGGCGTGGAGAAGTTCTACGACCGCTGGTTGCGGGGGGTGCCGGGCTACCGCCGGGTCGCCGTCGACTCGATGGGCCGCGTGCTCGGCGACGACGGCCTGGACGAGAGCACCCCCGGCGACACGCTCGTCACCTCGGTGGACGCCAAGGTGCAGGGGCTCGTCGAGCGGGAGCTGGCGCAGACGATCGAGACGGCCCGCGGGACGGTCGACCCCGTCACCGGCCGGGCCTACGAGGCCGATTCCGGGGCCGCGGTCGTCCTCGAGGCGCAGACGGGCCGCGTCGTCGCGATGGCCAGCCAGCCGACCTACGACCCCGGCTTGTGGGTCGGCGGGATCAGTGACAAGCAGCTCGCCCGGCTGTACTCCGAGAAGGCCGGCACCCCGCTGCTCGGCCGGGCCACCCAGGGCCAGTTCGCGCCGGGCTCGACGTGGAAGCCGTTCATGACCGCCGGCGCCCTGACCCACGGCTACAGCGAGGACACCCAGCTGAACTGCTCCTCGGGGGTGCAGGTCGGCAACCGGGTCTTCAAGAACTACGAGTCCGGCGCCTACGGCTACATCGGCTTCGAGCGGGCGCTCGAGGTCTCCTGCAACACCTTCTTCTACCGGGTCGGCCTCGACTTCTGGCAGCGCCTGGGCTCCGACGTGGACGACGTCACCGCGAAGGACCCCCTCGTCGAGGAGGCCCAGGCGTTCGGCTTCGGCAGCGAGACCGGGATCGACCTGCCCGGCGAGGCGTCCGGGCGGATCGCGGACCGTCGCTGGAAGCGGGACTACTACGAGTCCATGAAGGACTTCTACTGCGAGATGGCGGACAAGCCGCAGGACGAGGAGACCTCCGACTTCGTCTACAAGTTCGCCCGGGAGTTCTGCATCGAGGGCTACGCCTACCGCGCCGGTGACGCGGTGAACTTCGCGATCGGCCAGGGCGACACGATCGTCACACCGCTCCAGCTCGCGCGCGCGTACGGCGCCCTGGCCAACGGCGGCACGCTCTATGCCCCCCGCATCGGCCGGGCGGTCGTCGACCCCGCCGGCAAGGTCGTCAAGAGGATCCCCCCGAAGGCCGTCGGGCGGGTGCCCGTGCCCAAGGAGACGATCAGCTTCATCGACGGCGCCCTGCAGGGGGTCACGCGCACGGGGACGATGTCGTGGCGGATGGGCGGCTTCCCGCTCGACGAGGTCGTGGTGCGCTCCAAGACCGGCTCGGCCGAGGTGTACGGCAAGCAGTCGACCTCCTGGGTCGCCTCCTACAGCAAGGACTACGTGGTGGTGATGATGGTCAGCCAAGGCGGCACCGGGTCGGGGACCTCGGGGCCGTCGGTCCGGCGGATCTGGGAGGCGCTCTACGGCATCACGGGTGAGGAGGTGCGGCCCGCCCGCGCCGCGATCCCCGGCTCCACGCCGCCCGACGCCCTGCCGCGCTTCGAGCGCGACGGCTCGATCATGCCGCCGATCCCGGCCGGGCGCTCCTGATGACGCGGCCGACGGTTCGGCCGGCGCTGCGGGCGCCCGGGTTGGACTGGATCCTGCTCGGGGCCGTGCTCGCCCTCGTCACCCTCGGCACGCTGCTGGTGTGGTCGGCGACCTCCTCCCGGGAGTCGCTGACGGGCGGCGACCCCACGGCATACCTGCGGCGCAACCTGGTCAACGTGGCGATCGGGCTCGTGCTGATGGTGGTGGTGACCGCCGCCGACCACCGCTGGGTCCGCAGCCTGGCGCCCGTGGCCTATCTCCTCGCCCTGGTGGGGCTCGTGCTGGTGCTGGTCGCGGGGCAGACGATCAACGGCTCGCGGTCGTGGGTGCAGGTCGGGGGCATGTCGATGCAGCCCGCCGAGCTGGCCAAGCTGGCGGTGGTGATCGGGATGGCGCTGCTGCTGGCCGAGCGCGCCCAGGGGTCCTGGCGGCGGCGCGTCGGCTCGGCCGAGGTCCTCGGGATGCTGCTCATCGCAGCCATCCCGGCGGCGCTGATCCTCGCCCAGCCCGACCTCGGCACCATGCTCGTGCTCACCGCCACCGTGTTCGGTGTGCTCGCGGTCTCGGGCGCCCCGCGGAGGTGGCTGCTGCTGCTGGGTGCCGGCGGGGTCGGCGCCGGCCTGCTCGCCGTGACCCTGGGCCTGCTGAAGGACTACCAGGTGGATCGGTTCCTGGCCTTCACCAACCCCGACCTCGACCCCCGGGGCGCGGGCTACAACGTGGAGCAGTCGCGGATCGCGGTCGGCAACGGGGGGCTCTTCGGCCAGGGCCTGTTCGACGGGTCGCAGACCCGCTCGGGCTTCGTGCCCGAGCAGCACACCGACTTCGTCTTCACGGTCGCGGGGGAGGAGCTGGGACTCGTCGGAGCCGGGTTGCTGATCGGGCTGCTCGGCGTCGTGGTCTGGCGGGCCCTGTCGATCGCGGCGCACACCGACGACGTCTTCGGCCGGGTCGCCGCGGCCGGCATCGCCTGCTGGTTCGGCTTCCAGAGCTTCCAGAACATCGGCATGTGCCTGGGGATCACGCCAGTGACCGGAGTCCCGCTGCCGTTCGTGTCCTACGGCGGCTCCTCGATGTTCGCCGCGATGCTCGCGGTGGGGCTGCTCCAGAACATCCACCTGCGCAACGTCGCTGCGCTGCCGACCCGCTACTCCGCACCGTCGAGCCGGCTCGTCGCCGCCCGCTGACGGCGGGGTCAGCCTCGCGGCTGGGCGGCCGGAGTCGGCGGAATCACATCCCGTCGGCGGGGACGGGACCTGGTGCCAGCACCTACGATGGTTGGTGATGACAACCAGTACCCCCCGTCCCGCCGCCGGCGCCCCGCCGACCAGCGACGACGGCGAGCTCACGCATCGTCAGATCGTGACGATCATCGTCGGGCTGATGATGGGCATGTTCCTCGGCGCGCTCGACCAGACGATCGTCAGCACGTCGATCCGCACCATCGCCGACGACCTGAACGGCCTGTCGTTGCAGGCCTGGATCACCACGGCGTACCTGATCACCATGACGGTGACCACGCCGATCTACGGCAAGCTCGGCGACAACTACGGTCGCAAGAAGCTCTTCATGTTCGCGATCTCGGTCTTCATCGCCGGCTCGGCGCTGTGCTCCTTCGCCGGGTCGATGGGCGAGCTCGCCGCCTTCCGCGCCGTGCAGGGCATGGGCGCCGGGGGGCTGTTCTCGCTGACGCTGGCGATCGTCGGCGACATCGTGCCGCCGCGGCGCCGCGCCAAGTACATGGGCTACTTCATGGCCGCGTTCGGCACCTCCAGCGTGCTCGGCCCGGTCATCGGCGGTTTCTTCGCGGGCCGCGAGGAGCTCCTGGGCACGGACGGGTGGCGCTGGGTGTTCCTCGTGAACGTCCCGCTCGGGCTGGCGGCGCTCCTCGTGATCGCCCGGACCCTGCGCCTCGACACGGTCCGCCGTGAGGTGCCGATCGACTGGTGGGGGGCCACGACGCTGGTGCTCGCCCTCGCGCCCCTGCTGGTGGTCGCGGAGCAGGGGCGCGAGTGGGGGTGGGGCAGCCCGCGCTCGCTCGCCTGTCTCGCGATCGGCGGCGCGGCGCTGGTCGCCTATGTGCTCGTCGAGCGCCGGATGGGCGAGGCCGCGCTGATCCCGCTGCGGCTGTTCTCCATCCGGGCCGCGGCCGTGACGCTGGCCGCCAGCGTCATGATCGGCGCCGCCATGTTCGGCGGCATCCTGCTGCTGCCCCTCTACATGCAGATCGTGCACGGGGCGACCCCCACCGAGGCCGGCCTGCTGATGCTGCCGATGGTGCTCGGCCTGATGACCGCGTCCATCGGCTCCGGCGTCCTGATCGGGCGCACGGGCCGGACCCGGGTCTTCCCGATCGTCGGTTCCAGCCTGATCGTCGTGGCGCTGCTGCTGCTCTCCCTGACCACCGCCGACACCCCGCTGCCGCTCGTGAGCGCCTCGATGCTGGTGCTCGGCCTGGGGCTCGGCAACTGCATGCAGCCGCTGATGATCACGGTGCAGTCGTCCGTGGCGCCGTCCGAGATCGGCGTCGCCACCAGCTCGGCCACGTTCTTCCGCCAGATCGGGGGCACGATCGGTGTCGCGGTCTTCCTCTCCGTCCTCTTCGGCACCGTGGGCGGCAACATCGCCACCGCGCTCGAGCAGGAGTCCCGCACGCCCGCCTTCCAGGCCGCGGTCGCGCAGGCGCGTCAGCAGCCGGGCTCGCTGGACGCACAGGTGGCTCGCGCCCTGAGCGGCAAGCCGGGCCCGGACGGCGGGATCCTCGCCCGGGTGCAGGACGACTCCTCCTTCATCGACCGGCTCGATCCCGCGCTCGCGCACCCCTTCAAGGCCGGGTTCGCCCAATCGATGGACCTCGTGTTCCGCCTCGCCGCCGGAGCCGGCGTCGTCGCCTTCCTCGTGCTCCTGCTCATGCCCCGCGTCGAGCTGCGGCAGAGCTCGGCGATGGCCGAGAAGCGTGCGGCTGCGGCCGCGGAGGCCTGAGCAACGCGCGCACGCCCTGCCCGCGCAGCACGCGTAGGCTGTGTGGTCGCCCCGACCGGCCGCCGGCCGGCCCCGATCCCGGAGGTCACCCACCCGTGTCCACGCCCGCGTCGAACCAGGCGCCCACCAGCGTGTTCCCTCGCCTCGAGCCGTTGCTGCCGGGCGTCTCCAAGCCGGTGCAGTACGTCGGTGGCGAGCTCAACGCCACGGTGAAGGACTGGGACTGCGCGCCCGCGGGGCCGACGGTGCGCTGGGCGTTGATGTACCCCGACGCCTATGAGGTCGGCCTGCCGAACCAGGGCGTGCAGATCCTCTACGAGGTGCTCAACGAGCGCGACTGGGTCCTCGCCGAGCGCACCTACGCCGTGTGGCCCGACATGGAGCGCGTCATGCGCGCGGGCGACGCGGAGGGGCCGATCCCGCAGTTCACGGTCGACGGGCACCGGCCCGTGGGCGACTTCGACCTGCTCGGCCTGAGCTTCGCCACCGAGCTGGGCTACACCAACATGCTCACCGCTCTCGACCTGGCCGGGATCGCCCTGCGCGCGGCCGACCGCACCGACGCCGACCCCGTCGTGCTGGCCGGCGGTCACGCGGCCTTCAACCCCGAGCCGGTGGCGGACTTCCTCGACGCGGTCGTCCTCGGCGACGGCGAGGAGGTCGTGCTCGCGATCTCGGACGTCGTCCGCGAGTGGAAGGCCGAGGGCCGTCCCGCGGGCCCGATGCCCAGCGCCCGGCTCGAGCTGCTGCGTCGGCTCGCCCTGAGCGGCAGCGTCTACGTGCCGCAGTTCTACGCCGTCTCCTACGGCACGGACGGCGCCGTCGCCGCGGTCGAGCCGACCGTCGCCGGCGTCCCGCACCGGGTCCGCAAGCACACGCTGATGGACCTCGACGCCTGGCCCTACCCCAAGCAGCCGCTGGTCCCGCTCGCCGAGACGGTGCACGAGCGCTACTCCGTGGAGATCTTCCGCGGCTGCACCCGCGGCTGCCGGTTCTGCCAGGCGGGGATGATCACGCGCCCGGTGCGCGAGCGCTCCATCGAGACCATCGGTGACATGGTCGAGAACGGCGTGCGCAAGTCCGGGTTCGAGGAGGTCGGGCTCCTCTCGCTCTCCTCGGCCGACCACACCGAGATCGGCGACGTCGCGACGGGGCTGGCCGACCGCTACGAGGGGTCGAACGTCTCGCTCTCGCTGCCCTCCACCCGCGTGGACGCCTTCAACATCACGCTGGCGAACGAGTTCTCCCGCAACGGCCGCCGCTCGGGCCTCACCTTCGCCCCCGAGGGCGGCAGCGAGCGGATGCGCAAGGTGATCAACAAGATGGTGAGCGAGGAGGAGCTGATCCGCACGGTCGCCACGGCCTACGCGCACGGCTGGCGGCAGGTGAAGCTGTACTTCATGTGTGGCCTGCCGACCGAGACCGACGAGGACGTCCTCCAGATCGGCGAGCTCGCCAAGAAGGTGATCGCCACGGGGCGCGAGGTCTCCGGTCGGCGCGACATCCGGTGCACCGTCTCGATCGGCGGGTTCGTGCCCAAGCCGCACACGCCCTTCCAGTGGGCCTCGCAGCTCGACCACGAGACGACCGACGAGCGGCTGAAGAAGCTGCGGGACGACGTCCGCTCCGACAAGGCCTTCGCGCGCGCCATCGGCTTCCGCTACCACGACGGCAAGCCCGGCATCGTCGAGGGACTGCTCTCGCGGGGGGACCGGCGGGTCGGTCGCATCGTCGAGGAGGTCTGGCGCGACGGCGGTCGCTTCGACGGCTGGAGCGAGCACTTCTCCTACGAGCGCTGGACGGCGTGCGCCGAGCGCGCACTGGCCGGCACGGGCGTGGACCTCGCCTGGTTCACCACCCGCGAGCGCGACCTCGACGAGGTCCTGCCCTGGGACCACCTCGACTCGGGCCTGGACAAGGACTGGCTCTGGGCGGACTGGGAGGACTCCCTCGCGGTCGCCGACGGCACCGCGGACGTGGAGGTCGAGGACTGCCGCTGGACGCCGTGCTACGACTGCGGCGTCTGCCCCGAGATGGGCACCGACATCCAGATCGGCCCGACCGGGCGGCAGCTGCTCCCGCTGACGCCCGTCTGACTCCCTCGGATCAGCCGGGCCGGGCCGGGTCAGCCGGGTCGGACGGCGGCGGCGCGGACCATGATGACGTCGAACTCGATCGCGCGCAGCGTCGGCCGGTGCCGGGTGACCGGGTAGAAGCCGGAGATCTCGAAGCCGGCCTCCTCATAGGCCGTGAGCTGCTCCGGAAGGCGCGGCATGCCCTCATAGATCGGCAGGCACGCCACCTCGGACATCAGCCCGAGCACCTCGCCGATCCGGTCCCCGGCCCCGCGCATCGTGGGGAGGTCGAAGCCCTGGGTGTCCATCTTCAGGAAGACCCGCGGGTCGGCCAGCCCGGCGACCGCGTCGTCCAGGAGGCCGTCCAGTCGCCGGACCTGGATCGTCTCGGTCGTGGCCTCGCCGAGCCGGTCGGACCAGCCCTTGCCGAAGTCGCTGGAGGGAAGCAGCGAGCTCATGGTTCCGGGCCGGACGTTGATCTGGGTGGAGGTGTCCTCCTCACCGAGGGCGAGGTGGTGCACGACCCAGTCGGGATCCTGGGCCGCCGTGCGGCGCAGCTGCTCCGCCGTGGCGGCCACGGGCTCGAACGAGACGATGCGTCCGGCGTACCCCATGCGGCGCAGGCGCTGCCCGAACTGGCCGGTGTTCGCCCCGACGTCCAGCACGCAGGTCACGCCGAGGCGCCGCAGGGCCCACGCGACGTGCCTCTCGCCGAGGTAGGTGCCCATGGTGTTGAGGAAGCCGTTCTCGTGGGCGCCGACCTTGGCCTCGTCGAGGACCACGTGGCTGCCCTGGTGTGGCGGCCCGATCCGTCGGGCCCGGCGGCGGTCGCCGCGCTGGACGAGCCAGACGTCCTCGTCGAGGCGTTCCGAGCGGAGACCGGCGCGGTCGAGCGCGGCACGGGCCGCGCGGCGGGTCCACCCGGGACGGGGCTGGCGCGTCATGGCGGAACCCTAGGGGGCCGCCCCGCCGGGCCGGGGACTACCCCTGCCCGCAGGCCTCGGGCGGGCCGACCTCGAAGGCGCCGATGACCGCGTGGTGGTCGGAGATGCGCGAGGGGACGACCCGCGCCTCCAGCGCGCGGACCGTCGGGCCGTGCATCAGGTAGTCGATCCGGGCGCGCGGCACCGTGCGCGCCCCACCGCGGCCCGCCGCCGGCCAGGCATCGCGAAGCACGCGGCGGGCGATGCCCAGCACGGCGGAGCCCGGGGTGGCGTTGAGGTCACCCCCGAGCACGTGCGGAAGGCCCTCGCGCCGGACGGCGCCCGCGATGTAACGCATCTGGCGGCGGCGCACCCCGCCCGATGTGTGCTCGAGGTGCGTCACGAACACCGCCACCTCGACGTTCTCGATGTCGACGGTCACCCGCATCACGCCCCGAGGCTCCGCACCACCGCGGGGGAGGGTCGCCCGGCGAACGCTGGTGATCGGGAAGCGGGAGAGGACCGCGTTGCCGATGGTGCCGCCGCTGCGGCGGCCGCTGTTGGGGTCGTAGGCGACGTTCATCCCCAGGCGAGAGGCGAGGATCGAGGCCTGGTCCTGCCGCCGGCTGCGCCTGCGGCCGCGGTCCACCTCCTGGAGGAGGGCGACGTCGGGGCCCATCCGCGCGATCTCCCGGCCGATGTCGTCCAGGTTCAGGCCGCCGCCGCCGAATCCGCCGTGGATGTTGAAGGTCGCGACGGTCAGCGTGCGGCGCTGGGCGATGGCCTCGATGCACTCCAGCGAGCCCGGGGCGATGTCCGGGAGCGCCGGGACGAGTTCCCGGCGCTCCTTCGCCTCCCGCTTCCTCCGCTGCGCCGCGCCCCGCCCGGGAGCCTGCTGGTCCTTCCTTCCGGACGCCTCGTCGCTCGGCTCCGGCAGCCGGACCAACGGTTGCGCGGCGGCGGCCGGGCTGCTCGGGCCCGAGGGGCCGGAGTCCTCCGGGCTGTCCTCCGGGGAGGGGGAGGGTGTCGCCGCTGTCGGGGCGGCCTGCTCGTCCGGCTGCGGGGAGGCGGTGGCCATCAGCGCCGCGACGACGCCCAGGACCAGGACCACGAGGGCGATCGTCATCGCCTGTGCCTGGCGGTTCATCGTCCCTCCCCATGGTTCGCCGCCTCCGCGGCGGCCGGCTGCTTGCAGGATAGGCGCATGCGCCACATCTCCGACATCGAGCGCCGGGCCCGTCTCGCGCGACGACACGGCGTCTGTCCGGGGCGCCGCGCCGTGGGCGTCGAGGAGGCGGTCCGAGCCGTGACGGCGCTGCACGCGACCGAGCCCGCGACCGTGCACCTCGCCCTGCACGCCCGCGTGGAGGGCCTGACGGTCCCCGATGTCGAGGACGCTCTCTATGAGCGGCGCAGCGTCGTGAAGCAGCTGGCGATGCGGCGCACGCTCTTCGTCTTCCCGCGGGACCTGCTGCCCGCGGCCTGGGGGAGTGCGTCGGCCCGCGTGGCCGGGCAGCTGCGCCGGCGGCTGGTGCAGCGGCTGGAGCAGGGCGGGCTCGCCGGCGACGGTGAGGCGTTCCTCGAGGCCGCCCGGGTGGCGGTCGAGGCCCGGCTGGCCGGCGACGAGCTGGGGGCGAAGGCGTTGCGCGAGGAGGTCTCCGAGCTCGCCGGCGAGCTCGTGCTCGCTCCCGGCACCGCGTACGGCGGACCGGTCCCCGTGGCCGGGCAGGTGCTGACCCAGCTCGGCGTGGAGGCCCGGATCGTCCGCGGCAGGAACGACGGACACTGGCGCACCAGTCGACCCCGCTGGTCCCGCGCCGAGGACTGGTTGGGTGAGGCGCCGGTGCTCCTGCCGGCCTCCGAGGGATGGGCCGAGCTGGTGCGCCGCTGGTTGCGCGCGTTCGGCCCGGGCGCGACCGAGGACCTCCTCTGGTGGCTCGGCGCCACGAAGGCCATCGTCCGCACGGCGCTCGCCGACGTCGGCGCGGTCGAGGTGGGTCTCGACGGCCCGGTGGCGACGGGGTGGGTCCTGCCTGACGACGTCGGCCCCGTCGAGCCGGTCGAGCCCTGGGCGGCCCTGCTGCCGGTGCTCGACCCCACCGTGATGGGCTGGAAGCACCGCGAGTGGTTGCTCGGGCCGCACGCCGGGCGAGTGTTCGACCGCAACGGCAACGCGGGCACGACCGCCTGGTGGGACGGCCGCGTCGTGGGGTGCTGGGTGCAGGACGAGAAGGGGAGGGTCGAGGTGTCGCTGCTGGAGGACCTGCCGACGCGGGCACACCGTGCCCTGGCGGTCGAGGCCGAGCGGCTCACCGCCTGGCTCGACGGGACCCGCGTCGGCACCGTCTACCCCTCACCCGCCATGAAGGCCGCCCGCGTCTAGCCTGACCCGGTGCCCCAGCGCCAGCCCGAGCAGCAGGCCCCGCCCGTCCAGCGCGTGCGGATCCGGTATGCCAAGCGCGGCCGCCTGCGCTTCACCAGCCATCGGGATGTCAGCAGGGCGCTCGAGCGGGCCCTGGTCCGGGCCCGGGTGCCGATGGCCTACTCCTCGGGGTTCAACCCGCACCCGCGGATCTCCTACGCCGGCGCCGCCCCCACGGGTGCCGCCAGCGAGGCGGAGTACCTCGAGATCGGCCTCGCGGAGCCCGTCGATCCCGACGCCGTCCTGGCGGAGCTCGCGGCGGCGTTGCCGGAGGGGATCGACCCCGTGCAGGCCGTGGAGTCCGCCGGTGGTTCGCTCGCCGACCGGCTCGAGGCGAGCCTCTGGCGGATCGACCTGGCGCCGGACGACGGCTCGCCGGACGCGCTGGCCGGCGCCGTGGCGAAATTCCTGGCGACGGACGCCGTGGAGGTCGAGCGGATGACCAAGAAGGGCGTCCGCACCTTCGACTGCCGCGACGCCGTCGTGTCGCTCGCCGTCGCCGGGCAGGCCGACCCGGGCCGGGCCAGGCTCGACCTGGTGCTGCGTCACCTCGAGCCTGCGGTCCGACCCGACGACGTGCTGGCGGGCATGCGGCGTGTCGCGGGCACCCGTCCGGTCGGCGTCCCGGTGCTGACCCGCCTCGCGCAGGGTCCGCTGGACCCGGCCACGGGCGCGGTCGGCGACCCGTTCGCTGCCAGATGAGGGCTGCGGACCGAGTCGTGTGCGATACTCGCCACAGGCCGAGCGGCAGCTCCGGTTGTCGTCCCGGCCCGACGACGTTCTCGCCGGTCCCCGAGGGCCGGCACACTGGTGGGAGGTCGTCACCGGACCGCGACGCGGAGGCGCACCGTCGGTGACAGCGACGATGCGGGGACCAGGGCGCAGCCCCCGGGCCCGGCCCGACGCTGACCGCGGCAGGTGACGGCGGCCGACCGGCGACGCGCCCCAGCGGAGGGCGTCGTCCGCACCCGACAGGCTTGAGGCCGCGGGGTCGTCCCCGACGACGCGCGGCGTGACCGTCCGCCGCCACGCGCGAGCGGGCCGAGGAGAGCACCTTGCTCGACAACGACGAACCCACCGAGACCCCCGCAGACGCGCCGGACGGTTCCACCGCCCCGGACGCGCCTCCCGAGCAGGCCGGGGACGACGGCGCCCCCGAGAAGAAGGCCGCGGCCAAGAAGACGGCCGCCAAGAAGACCGCTGCCAAGAAGGCGGCCGCCAAGAAGACGGCGGCCAAGAAGACGGCGGCGAAGAAGACCACGCAGGCCGGCGAGAAGAAGTCGGCGGCCAAGAAGACCACGAAGGCCGGCGCCAAGAAGTCTCCGGCCACGGGGCCCAGCGCCGAGCCGGCTACCGACGGCGGGGCGACCGACGGCGAGGCGACCCACGGCGAGGCGACCCACGGCGAGGCGACCGAAGGGGCGGCCGCCGGCGCCACCGCGGCGCCGCTCTTCCAGGCTCCCGACGCGGCCTCGGCGACGGCGCGCCGGGCGGAGGTCGACGACGACACCGGCGACACGGGCGACACGGGCGACGCCGGCGACGCGGACGACACCGACGACACCGACGACACCGACGACACGGACCACACGGACGACACCGGCGACACCGGCGACACCGGCGACACGGACGACGGGTCCGGTGCTCCTCGGCGCCGGCGCCGCCGGGGCGGTCGCCGCCGCAGCCGCGGGGGGAGCGGCTCGGGCAACAACGACGACGACAGTGGCGCCGGGAGCGACGAGGAGGACTCCTCGGACGAGGCGCGGTCCGACGCCGGCGCTTCGGGCAAGGGCTCCGGGCAGGACAAGGGCTCCGGGCAGGACAAGGGCTCCGGTCAGGACAAGGGCTCCGGGCAGGGGAAGGGCTCCGGGCAGGACAAGGGCCAGGGGAAGGGTTCGGGCAAGGGCTCCGGCCAGGGGAAGGGCTCGGGCAGCGCCGACGAGGGCGGCGACGAGAGCGGGAACGGCGGCTCGTCACGCCGCCGACGGCGCCGTCGCCGCTCCGACGACTCCGGGGGCGGCGGCAACGGCGGGGATCCGGACAACACCGTCACGAAGGTCCGGCAGGGCCGCTCGCCCGAGGACGAGATCACCGCGCTGGCGGGGTCGACACGCCTCGAGGCCAAGAAGCAGCGTCGCCGCGAGGGCCGCGAGGCCGGCCGCAGGCGCGCGCCGATCGTCAGCGAGTCGGAGTTTCTCGCCCGCCGCGAGTCCGTCGACCGGTCGATGGTCATCCGGCAGCGCGAGGACCTGACACAGATCGCCGTCCTCGAGGACGAGGTCCTGGTGGAGCACTACGTGTCCCGCGAGTCGCAGTCGTCGATGATCGGCAACGTGTACCTCGGCCGCGTGCAGAACGTCCTGCCCTCGATGGAGGCCGCCTTCATCGACGTCGGAAAGGGCCGCAACGCCGTGCTCTACGCCGGTGAGGTCAACTGGTCCGCGCTCGGTCACAAGGAGGGCCAGCCGCGCAAGATCGAGTCCGTGCTGTCCTCCGGCCAGTCGGTCCTCGTCCAGGTCACCAAGGACCCGATCGGCAACAAGGGCGCGCGGCTGACCAGCCAGATCAGCATCGCCGGTCGATTCCTCGTCTACGTCCCCGACGGCACCAACTCGGGCATCTCCCGCAAGCTCCCGGACACGGAGCGGAGCCGGCTCAAGGCGCTGCTCAAGGAGATCGTCCCCGACACGGCGGGCGTGATCGTCCGGACCGCTGCCGAGGGTGCGAGCGAGGAGGAGCTGACCCGGGACGTCGAGCGACTCAAGGCGCGCTGGGACGACATCGAGGCGAAGCGCAAGCAGAGCGCCCCGAAGCTTCTCTACGGCGAGCCCGACCTGACCGTGAAGGTCGTGCGCGACCTGTTCACCGAGGACTTCAGCGAGCTGGTCGTCGAGGGCGACGAGGCCTGGGCCACCGTGCACGAGTACGTCGCACACGTCGCCCCGGACCTCGAGGACCGGCTGCAGAAGTATCAGCGCGAGGACGACGGGCCGGACGTCTTCGCGGCCTACCGGATCGACGAGCAGATCGCCAAGGCGCTCGACCGCAAGGTGTGGCTCCCCTCGGGCGGGTCGCTGATCATCGACCGCACCGAGGCGATGACCGTGGTCGACGTGAACACCGGCAAGTTCACCGGTTCCGGGGGCAACCTGGAGGAGACGGTCACGCGGAACAACCTCGAGGCCGCCGAGGAGATCGTCCGGCAGCTCCGGCTGCGCGACATCGGGGGGATCATCGTCGTCGACTTCATCGACATGGTGCTCGAGTCCAACCGCGACCTGGTGCTGCGCCGCCTGGTGGAGTGCCTCGGCCGCGACCGGACCAGGCACCAGGTCGCCGAGGTGACGTCGCTCGGCCTGGTCCAGATGACCCGCAAGCGCATCGGCACCGGGCTCCTCGAGGCCTTCAGCGAGCCCTGTGAGCACTGTCAGGGCCGCGGCCTGCACACGCACGACATGCCCGTCGAGCCCGGCAAGGGGGGCGGCGGTGACGACTCTGGTGGTGGCGGCCGTGGCAAGGGCCGTCGGCGCGGGGGACGGAGCCGCAGCGGTGGCGGCGACGGCTCCGCGGCCGGCGGCTCCGGCGGCCACGGCGACGACAACGGCCGGGCCGATGCCAGGGGTGGCGGGGGTCGCGGCCAGGACGGCCGCACCCAGGAGGCGGACCAGCCCGGCTCCGCCGACGAGGGGCGCAACCGACCGACCCCGGCCGAGTTCGCCGCCATGGCGAGAGCCGACCGGGCCGCAGCAGAGAAGGCGGCCGAGGCGGAGGGCGTAGCCGAAGCAGAGCAGACGGCCCACACGGAGAAGGCAGCCGACCTGCCCGACGTCCCCGAACCGGCTGCTGGGCCCGAGCCCGAGGAGCAGCCGGACGCCGCCGCCGAGCCCGCGCAGCCGGGCTCTGCCGCCGAGCCCGAGGCGCAGCCGGACTCTGCCGCCGACCCGGGCTCTGCCGCCGACCCGGGCTCGGGCCCGGGTTCCGGGCCGCGCGCGGTCACGCGGACCCGGCGCAGGGCGAGCCGACCGACGGGCATCTCCTCGGCCCCCGTGGCCATCCGCGTCCCCACCGCTGCCGAGGCGCCCTCGACGGGCGAGACCGAGGCCTCGACTGGCGATTCGGCGGGGGACGACACCCCGGCCCGCCCCCGGGTGGTGACCCGCACGCGGACCCGCCGTGGCTCGGGCGGCTCCGCGAGGCAGGCGCCCGACGACACGGGAAGCGACCCCGGGGACGAGTGAAGGTGGCATTCAGGAGGAGCCGGGCGCTTTTGCGCCGGTCCGGCCGGATCCGTAGGATAGGGCTTCGGTGTGCCCAGGGCGCACCCGTCTGAGCGTCCGCACGTGCGCGCCGCCCCTCCGGGCCGTCGAGCGCTGCCGGACGGCGCTCACTCCCACCGTTCCACCGAGCCGTTCCACCCGAAGCCGACGAAGGAGACCGCGGTGTACGCGATCGTGCGCGCAGGCGCCAAGCAGCAGAAGGTTGCCGTGGGCGACGTCATCGAGATCGACCAGGTGGCCACGCAGGCCGGGGAGTCGGTCCAGCTGCCGGTCGTGCTGCTCGTCGACGGTGAGCAGGTCACCTCCGACGCCAGCACCCTTGACGCCGCCTCGGTGACGGCCGAGGTCCTCGGCGGCACCAAGGGCCGCAAGGTCGTCATCCAGAAGTTCAAGAACAAGACCGGCTACAAGAAGCGCCAGGGCCACCGCCAGCGCTACACGCGGGTCAAGGTCACCGGCATCAGCGCCTGATCCCTCCTGCCGCCGGGCTGTGCGGCCCGCGGATCATCCGGCTCCGAATCACACCGACGAAGGACTGCACTCATGGCACACAAGAAGGGCGCCGCCTCGACCAAGAACGGGCGCGACTCGAATGCGTCGCGCCTCGGCGTCAAGCGCTTCGGCGGCCAGGTCGTGAACGCCGGCGAGATCATCGTGCGTCAGCGCGGCACCCACTTCCACCCCGGCTCGGGCGTGGGCCGCGGCGGCGACGACACGCTCTTCGCGCTCACCGACGGCGCCGTCGAGTTCGGCAAGCGCCGCGGCCGACGCGTCGTCAACATCGTGCCGGCTCCGTGAGCTGACGCCGACAGCCGACATCTCCGGTCCGAAGGGCGTCCCTGAGCTCGGGGGCGCCCTTCGGCCGATTTGCAGCACCCCTCCCTCACCCCCGCGGCCCCGCCGCCCAGCCAGGAGCACCCGATGGCCCTGCCCAGCTTCGTCGACCGGGTGACGCTCCGCGTCGGCGCCGGCAACGGAGGGAGCGGGGTCGCCTCCGTGCATCGTGAGAAGTTCAAGCCGCTCGGAGGTCCGGACGGCGGCAACGGGGGGCCGGGCGGCTCCGTGATCCTGCGCGTCGACCCCGACGTGACCACGCTGCTCGACTACCACCACTCGAAGGTCCGCCGCGCCGAGCACGGGGGACCGGGCCAGGGTGGGCACCGCAGCGGCGCGCACGGCGCCGACCTCGTCCTGGGCGTCCCCGAGGGCACGGTGGTCCGCGACCACGACGGCGAGCTGCTCGCCGACCTGGTCGGCGCGGGCACCGAGATGGTGGTCT
This sequence comes from uncultured Actinomycetota bacterium, assembly GCA_963832415.1. Taxonomy (GTDB): domain Bacteria; phylum Actinomycetota; class Actinomycetes; order Propionibacteriales; family Nocardioidaceae; genus Nocardioides. Next base: position 160,304 of record CAWHTZ010000009.1, read on the forward strand.
GCGAGGGCGGTCGCGGCGGGCTCGGCAACGCGGCGCTCGCCTCCAAGCGCCGCAAGGCGCCGGGATTCGCCCTCCTCGGCGAGCCGGGCGAGGAGCGGCAGATCGTGCTCGAGCTCAAGATCGTGGCCGACGTCGGGCTGGTCGGCTTTCCCAGCGCCGGCAAGTCCTCGCTCGTCGCGGCGATCTCCCGGGCCAGGCCCGAGATCGCCGACTACCCCTTCACCACGCTGGTGCCGCACCTCGGGGTCGTGACAGCGGGGGAGACGGTGTTCACGGTGGCCGACGTGCCGGGCCTGATCGAGGGCGCCAGCGACGGCCGGGGGCTGGGTCACGAGTTCCTCCGCCACGTGGAGCGCTGCGCCGCGCTGGTCCACGTCGTCGACTGCGCGACGCTCGAGCCGGGGCGAGAGCCGCTCGCGGACCTCGACGTGATCGAGCGCGAGCTGTCCCGGCACGGCGGCCTGGAGGACCGGCCGCGCCTCGTGGCCCTCAACAAGGTGGACACGCCCGACGGGCGCGACATCGCGTCGTTCGTGGTCGACGAGCTGCGTCAGCGTGGCCTGGAGGTGTTCGAGATCTCCGCAGCGTCGGGGGAGGGGCTGAACGCCCTCACCTTCGCCATGGCCGGCATCGTCCGGGCCGCCCGGGACGCGGCGCCGGAGCCGGAGCGGCAGCGGATCGTGCTCCGGCCGACCGCCGTCGGCGGCGCGGACTCCGTGGACGTCGCACTCGAGGGCCAGGGCTGGCGGGTCCGGGGACAGAGGCCGGAGCGCTGGGTCCGGCAGACCGACTTCAGCAACGACGAGGCCGTCGGCTACCTGGCCGACCGGCTGGCCCGGCTCGGCGTCGAGCAGCGCCTGGTCGAGCTCGGAGCCGAGGAGGGGGATGCCGTGATCATCGGTCCCGACGACGACGCCGTCGTCTTCGACTTCCGACCGTCCCTCGAGGCGGGGGCCGAGATCCTGAGCCGGCGGGGTGAGGACCAGCGCTTCGGCGAGGAGCGCCCGGCCGCGCGACGCCGCCGCCAGATCGACGAGGGGATGGCCGACCGCGAACCGGGGGAGACGCGCGCCGACGTCGCCCGTCGCCTCGGGCTGAGCCTGGGGGAGTCGACCGGGCTCCGCGGCGGATCCGGTGTCGGCCCGATGGCGTACGAGATCGGCGGCGCCGACGACCCGGACGCCGAGCCCGACCCCGACGCCGAGTCCGACGCTGGGGGAGGAGAGGGCCGGTGAGGGAGCAGGTCACCGGTGCCGGACGCGTCGTGGTCAAGGTCGGTTCCTCGTCGCTGACCACCACCGCCGGCGGGATCGATCCCGACCGGGTGCGCGCGCTCGCCGACGTGCTCGCCGCCGTGCGGGCCCGCGGGGTGGAGGTCGTCCTGGTCTCGTCCGGCGCGATCGCCGCCGGCCTCTCGCCGCTCGGCATGCCGCGGCGGCCCGGCGGCCTCGCCGCCCAGCAGGCCGCCGCGTCGGTGGGTCAGGGCCTGCTGGTGCACCGCTACACCGAGGAGCTCGCGCGGCACGGTCTCATCGCCGGACAGGTCCTGCTCACGCTGGACGACGTCACCCGGCGCTCGCACTACCGCAACGCTCACCAGACATTCGCGACGCTGCTCGAGCTCGGCGTCCTGCCCGTGGTCAACGAGAACGACACGGTCGCGACCACCGAGATCCGGTTCGGCGACAACGACCGCCTGGCCGCGCTCGTCGCGCATCTCGTGCACGCCGACCTGCTGGTGCTCCTCTCCGACGTGGACGGGCTCTACGACGGCCCGCCGCGCGACCCCCGCGCGCGCCTGCTGCCGGACGTGCGCGGCGAGGACGACCTGGCCGCGGTCGACGTCGGCGGCAGCGGTCTCGCCGGGGTGGGCACCGGCGGGATGGTCACGAAGGTCGAGGCGGCGCGGATCGCCACCGGCGCGGGGATCCCGGTCGTGCTCGCCGCCGCCGGGGCCGCCACCGCTGCGCTCGCCGGCGAGCAGGTGGGCACCCTGTTCCACCCGACCGGTCGGCGGCGGCCCACGCGCCTGCTCTGGCTGGCCCACGCGACCGAGCCGACCGGGCGGCTGCACCTCGACGCCGGCGCCGTGCGCGCCGTGGTCGAGCGGCGCGCCTCGTTGCTGGCGGCGGGGATGACCAGCGTCGACGGGGGGTTCGCGGCCGGTGACCCCGTCGACCTCGTGGATCCGGAGGGTGTCCCGGTTGCCCGCGGCCTCGTGAACTTCGACGCCGTCGAGCTGCCCCGTCTGCTGGGCCGCAGCTCGGGCGACCTCAAGCGCGAGCTGGGTGCGGGCTACGAGCGCGAGGTCGTGCACCGCGACGATCTCGTCCTTCTCGAGGCACCGCGAAGCGCGCCCCGCTGATGCCGCGCCTGCCCCGGCGCCTGGCGCGGATCCTCCGCGTCGGCGCGACGGCGGTGGCCGCGCTGGCCCTGCTCGGCGCGCTGCTGGTCACCGGGCTGCGGGTGACCCAGCCGAGCCCCGGCTGGGCCGTGCGCGCGGTGTCGTTCGCTCCGCTGGTGCTTCCCGTCTACGCCGCGCTGGCGCTCGCGCTGGCCCTGACGTCGGTGACCGGACGGTCCCGGCGCGGCGGGGCCCCCGGGCGGAGGCGGCAGCGGCTGGGGCGCGGTGCGGCTTCGCTGGCGCTGGTGGCCCTCGTCGCGCTGCACGGCTACTGGCTCTGGCCGCAGTTCACAGGGGGTCCCGCCGCGGTCCCGACCGACGCTCGGCCCGTGCGCCTGCTGACCCTGAACCTCCTCGGGGACGCCGCCGACCTGGGCGAGGTCGTCCGGAGGGTGCGCGGCAAGGACGTGGACGTGCTCGTGCTCGCGGAGGTGCGGCCGGGGGCGCTGGCCAGGCTCGACGCCGGCGGCCTCCGCGATCTCCTGCCGCGGCGCGTCGGGGAGGCGGAGCCGGGAGTCGCCGGGACGATGGTGCTCTCGCGCTTCCCCCTGCGGAGGCCCGAGCGCCTCGCCACGGTCTACGGCTCCTGGGCGACGACGGTGGTCGCCCCTGGCGGCCGGTTTCGGCTGCTCGCGGTGCACCCGAGCGCGCCGCTGGAGGACGCCGCCGCCTGGTCCGAGGACCACGCCGAGATCCTGCGCGCGGCGCGTGGCGACGTGGACATGGTCGCCGGGGATCTCAACGCCACCACGGACCACGCGCCGCTGCGACGGCTGGCGGACGCCGGGCTGCTGCCCGTGACCGACCTGCTCGGCGCCGGCTGGCTGCCGACGTGGCCGGCGAACGGGCGGGTGGGGCTCGGACCGTTGACCGTGCCGCGCCTGGTGCAGATCGACCACGTGCTCCTCGGTCCCCGGCTCGCCGCGCTCCACGTCGAGCGCGTGGAGGTCTCGGGCTCCGACCACAGCGGCCTCCTCGCCGACGTCACTCTCGCGCGGCCGCGCGCCCGCTGATCGTCAGGTCGGCGGCGAGGATGGCCGTGCCGGGTGTCAGCAGGCCGCGAGTGCGCGACCAGCCGCCCCACGTGCGGTCGTGGGCCTCGGGCCACTCCGGCTCCTCGAGCCGTTGCAGCGCGAAGCCGTGGCGGGCCAGCAGGTGCACCCAGTCGCCCAGCGTCCGGTGGTGCTCCACGTAGCGGACCTCGCCGGAGGAGGTGTCGGTCTCGACGTACGGCGTCCGGTCCCAGTAGGACTGGGAGGCGACCAGCCCGGCGGCCGAGGGATCGTCCGGGAAGACCCACCGCGTCGGGTGCGTGATCGAGAAGGCGAACCGCCCGCCCGGCCGCAGGACGCGGGCCGCCTCTGCCACGGCGTCCGCGACGGCGGCGACGAACTGCAGGGCGCCGAAGGCGCTGAAGACCACGTCGAACCGGTCGTCCGCGAAGGGCAGCGCCGTCGCCGTCCCCAGCACGGCGGGGACGGCGACGCCGGTCTCGGCGTCGAGCCGGCGCGCGTGCTGCAGCTGCCGGTGCGAGAGGTCGAGACCCACCGCTCGCCCCCCGCGGGCGCGCACCCAGCGGGCGCACTGCCCGGCGCCGGCGCCGACCTCGAGGACGTCGCGGCCCTCCAGGGGACCCAGCAGCCCGGCCTCCGCCTCGGTGAGGCCCTCGGGGCCCCAGACGAAGCCGACGTCACCGAGGAAGGCGCCGTGGCTGGCCTGGTACTCGTCGGCGTACCGGTCCCAGTCGGCGCGGTTGGCGCGCCGCGACTCCTCCTCGCCGACGTCGCGCCGCCCGACCTCGAGCGACGGGTCGGTGCCCTGCCCGAGCTCGTCCGGCCCGAGCTCGTCCGAGAGGGCCACCGCTAGGATCCGGACTCGAGCGACTTGCGGGCCCACAGCGGGAGACGGCCCGCCAGCTCGCCCAGCGGTCCGACCGCTCGGTGCAGCTCGGTGGCCGTCGTCTCGAGCGACGGGATCAGGCCCGCGAGCTCGACCAGGCGGGGCTGGATCTCCTCCAGGGTCTCGCCGAGCGAGACCAGCTGCTCGAGGGTGCCGCCCTCGGCGACGAGCCTCTCGACGAACCCGTCCTCGGCCAGCATGCGGTCGACCAACCCCTGGTCGGCGAGCAGTCGGTCGAGGACGCCGCCGTCGGCCAGCACGCTCTCGAGCGCACCGCCCTCCGCGAGCAGCCGATCCAGCACCCCGCCCTGCTGGGTCAGGGCGTCCAGCGCTCCGCCGCTGCGCAGCAGACGCTCGAGCAGCCCGTCGTCGGCGACGACCTGTTCCAGCGGGCCGCCGGGCGCGAGGAGCCGGTCCAGCGGACCGCCGGGCGCCATCAGCCGGTCCAGGGGGCCGTCCGGGACGAGGAAGGGGAGCAGCGGGCCGTCCTCGGCCAGCAGGCGGTCGAGGGTCCCCTCGCGCTCGATCAGCCGGCCGAGCGGCCGCTCGGGCGCCAGCAGCGCGTCGAGCTGCGCCACCAGCCGCATCGGTCCCTCCTCGTCGGTGAGGACGGTGACGACCTGCTCGGCGTACCCGCCGTCGCCGATCAGGCGCTGCACCAGGTCGGCATACCCGCCGGGACGCCGGATCGGGCCCTCGGGGGCCACGAGCGTGCCCAGCGCGAGCGTCACCCGGGTGGCGGCGCTGGCCAGGCGCCACGGCAGCGTCGCCACCTGCAGCACCGCGGGCGGGACCAGGACCGCGGGCGCCGCGGGCAGCCTCGCCGGCCGGGTCAGGGACGAGCGGATCGACGCCATGCGGCGAGCGTAGTCTGTGCGGGCCGACGGCCCCGGACGAGGCCGCGCCCGCGGTTGGACCCGTGGATCACCGCGCGGGTAGGCTGGACGCTGCGCCAGAGGTCTGCCTGCGTCCCATACGGAGTGGACAAGAGCTCGCTGTCGGCGTCGTGGAGTGCGAGGCGCCCCACTCACGACGGTGCAAACGGGCCTGTGGCGTGCCCGCACGACTCCTGTCCGGCCAATCCCTATCCACCCCAAGGAACCCCTTTCCACATGACGAGCAGCACAGCCACTCTTCCGGAGACCGAGGCACCGCAGGTTGCGGTCAACGACATCGGGTCGGAGGAAGAGTTCCTCGCCGCGATCGACGAGACCATCAAGTACTTCAACGACGGTGACATCGTCGAAGGCACCATCGTGAAGGTCGACCGTGACGAGGTCCTCCTCGACATCGGCTACAAGACCGAGGGCGTCATCCCCTCCCGCGAGCTGTCCATCAAGCACGACGTCGACCCCAACGAGGTCGTCGTCGTGGGCGACGCGGTCGAGGCCCTGGTCCTCCAGAAGGAGGACAAGGAGGGGCGCCTGATCCTGTCCAAGAAGCGCGCCCAGTACGAGCGCGCCTGGGGCACGATCGAGCAGGTCAAGGAGGAAGAGGGCGTCGTCGAGGGCACCGTCATCGAGGTCGTCAAGGGCGGCCTGATCCTCGACATCGGGCTGCGCGGGTTCCTGCCGGCGTCGCTGGTGGAGATGCGCCGCGTGCGCGACCTGCAGCCCTACGTCGGGCAGACGCTCGAGGCGAAGATCATCGAGCTCGACAAGAACCGCAACAACGTGGTGCTCTCGCGCCGCGCCTGGCTGGAGCAGACCCAGTCCGAGGTGCGCCAGAGCTTCCTGACCCAGCTGCAGAAGGGGCAGATCCGCAAGGGCACGGTCTCCTCGATCGTGAACTTCGGCGCGTTCGTGGACCTCGGTGGGGTCGACGGTCTGGTGCACGTCTCGGAGCTGTCCTGGAAGCACATCGACCACCCGAGCGAGGTCGTCGCCGTGGGCGACGAGGTCACGGTCGAGGTGCTCGACGTGGACATGGACCGCGAGCGGGTCTCGCTGTCGCTGAAGGCGACGCAGGAGGACCCCTGGCAGCACTTCGCCCGCACCCACCAGATCGGCCAGATCGTGCCGGGCAAGGTCACCAAGCTGGTGCCCTTCGGCTCGTTCGTCCGGGTCGAGGAGGGCATCGAGGGCCTCGTGCACATCTCCGAGCTGGCCGAGCGGCACGTGGAGATCCCCGAGCAGGTCGTGCAGGTCAACGACGACGTGATGGTCAAGATCATCGACATCGACCTCGAGCGTCGCCGGATCTCGCTGTCGCTGAAGCAGGCCAACGACACGCTGACCGCGAGCGACGTCGACGAGTTCGACCCGACGCTCTACGGCATGACCGCCACCTACGACGAGCAGGGCAACTACGTCTACCCCGAGGGCTTCGACTCGGAGACGGGCGAGTGGCGCGAGGGCTTCGACGAGCAGCGCGCCGCGTGGGAGCAGGAGTACGCCCGCGCCCACGAGCGCTGGGAGGCCCACGTCAAGCAGAAGAAGGAGGCCGCGCAGGCCGAGGTCGAGGCCGGCGAGGCCACCTCCTACTCCTCGGACACCGAGGAGGACGAGGAGGACGAGGGCTCGCTCGCCTCCGACGAGGCGCTGCAGCAGCTGCGCCAGAAGCTCACCGGCGGCTGAGCCGGCAGCTCCGCTCCGCACGCAGCACGAGGGCCCGGTCACCGTGGGTGGCCGGGCCCTCGTGCCGTCGGCATGCGCCACGTCCTCGCTACTCGTTCAGCTGGTCGCGGCGGACCTTCCCGGTGGCCGTGCGGGGCAGGTCGTCGAGACAGCGGTAGCTCTTCGGGCGCTTGGGCGGCGCGAGACGCTCGCGGGCCCACGCATCGAGCGATGCCGCGTCGGCGGTGCCGACGACGGCGGCGCACACGCGCTGGCCCCACGCGTCGTCGGGGACGCCGTACACCGCGACGTCCTCGACGTCGGGGTGCTCGGCGAGTGCCTGCTCCACCTCCAGCGGATAGACGTTCACGCCGCCCGAGATGATCAGGTCGACCCGACGGCCGTCCAGGAAGAGGTAGCCCTCCTCGTCGATGCGGCCGAGGTCGCCGACGGAGAACTCGGGGCCGTCGGGGCCCTCGCGCCACGCCTCCGCCGTCTTCTCCGGGTCGCCGTAGTAGACGAAGCGCGCGTGCGCGGGCGGAGCACACCACAGGGTGCCGTCGGGATCGGTGCGCAGGGTCCTCCCCGGGCGGGCTCGACCCAGGGTTCCGGGCCGCTCCAGCCACTCCTCGCTGCGGCAGGCGGTGAACTGGCCCTCGGTGGAGCCGTAGAACTCCCACGTGGACCCGGCCGGGAAGTCGTCGATCAGGCGGCGCTTCACGGCCTCCGGGCACGGCGCGCCCGCGTGCGCCACCAGGCGGAACGACGAGAGGTCCGGCGCGCCGCACTCGTCCCAGTGCGCGAAGAGCCGCTGCAGGTGCGCCGGCACGCAGAACATGCTGGTCGGCCGCTCCCGGGCGATCGCCTCGGTCACCAGCTGGGGGTCGAACGGCCCGGGGACGGCGACGCGACCACCGGCGAGCCGCGTCCCGAGCGCGAAGCGCAGCGGCGCCGAGTGGTAGAGCGGGCTGAGCACCAGGTTGACGTCGTCGTCCCGGAACCCCCACATCTGCGCCTCCTCGTTGAGCGCGGCCTCGGCCGCGGCGGGGGAGAGCAGGCCGCTCCAGACGCCCTTGGGCGTCCCGGTCGTGCCGGAGGTGCAGTGCATCGGTCGGGCGCGTGGCAGGCCCCCGCGGGCGGCCTCGGGGATGCCGTCGACCAGCGAGACCAGCGCGTCCTCGCTCTCGATCAGCACGGTGAGGTCGAGCCCGCCCAGGGTCCGGCCCCGCTCCCAGGCGCTGAGGCGGGGATCGAGAGGGACCGGCACGACGCCGTTGGCCAGGAGGGCGTGCACCGCCTCGAGCAGGAGCAACGAGCCGGGAACCAGCAGCGCCACCCGGTCGCCGGGACGCAGCCCCTCCGGCAGAGGCGCGAGGGGGAGCCCGGTCGCGTCCGCGGGGATGCTCATGCCGACTCCACGGGGCGGGAACGGCGGTCGCCGGAGGCGATCGGCGTGCGCGGCGGCCGCCGGCGCAGGTCGGCGACGAAGCCCCGCCGCGCCAGCAGGACGAGCGAGCCGGCGGCCACGAACAGCCCCGACCCCGCCAGCCAGGCGACCGGGAACCCCGCCTGCCCGGCGAGGGCGCCCAGGCCGACGGGTCCGATCGACCCTCCGGCGAAGGCGCCCGCCTGGATCACCCCGGAGGCGCGGCCGGGGGTGTCGCGGCCGACCCGGGTGACGGCGAAGAGCAGGAGGCCTGGCCACGACCAGCCGACGGCGAAGGCGACGAAGCCGAAGACGACGACGCTGGCGGGCGCCGCGACGGCGAGCCCGAGCAGGCTGGCCGCACCGACGAACATCTGAACGGCGGCCACGGGCAGGTTGCCGCCCTGGCGGCGGTCGGCCCGGTAGCCGCTGGCGATGCGGACCACGATCGAGCCCGCCGATCCGGCCGCCATCAGCATCCCGGCGGCGGTCGCGCCGAGCCCCACCTCGTAGGCCCAGGAGGCCACGAAGGCGCCGAGGAAGTTGGCGGCGGCGCTGGCGCAGGTGATGCCGAGGCCGCACAGCAGCAGCGGCCGCCAGGGTGGGCGGTCGAAGTCGAGGGGCCCGGGGTCGGCTGCCGCCGGCGCCGCCGCCGGGCGGCGCACGAGGGCGGTGACCACCACCGCGGACCCGGCGAACCCGGTGGCCACGAAGGTGCTTCGCCAGCCGAGCGTGGCTCCCAGCACGGGCACGGCGAGCCCGCCGACCATGATCGCCAACGGGATCGCGGACTGCTTGACCCCGAAGCCCAGGCCGCGGCGGTGCGGCGGCAGGGCGCGGGCCATCGCGAGGTTCGCCGTGGTCTGGCAGGTGGCGTTGCCGAGCCCGAGCAGCGCCATGCAGGCGACCAGGGAGGCGGCGTCCCGCACGAGCCCCGCCATCGCCGCGCCGCCCGCGCCGACCAGCAAGCCCGCCAGCACCCGCCCGTGTCGACGCCCGAGGCGGTCGAGGACCGGCCCTGCGCCGACCGCGCCGACGGCCGCGGCCCCGAAGAAGGCGCCGACCGAGACGCCGAGCAGCCCCAGCCCGATCCCGAGGTCGTCGCGGACCCAGACCGCCTGCGCCCCGACGAGGAAGGGCGGGATCGCCCCCAGCGTCGTGAGCGACGAGGCACCCGCCATCAGGCGGACCGTCTGCCCCCCGGTGCCGGGAAGGGCGCTCGCCGGAGCGCCCGCGCGACCCTTCGCCCTCACGCGTGCGAGGCTAGACGACGAGGTCGGGGTGCAGGCCTCCGAGGTGGCCTCTCCACGCAGGACGCGGCGTACGCCTTCGCCCGAGCGACCCCGAGCGACGGGGCGCCGCCTAGGCTGGCCTTCATGCGCGTGGGACTGACCGGAGGCGTCGCGTCGGGCAAGAGCACCGTGGCCGCGAAGCTGGCCGACCTGGGAGCGATCGTGATCGACGCCGACGAGCTCGCCCGGGAGGTCGTGGCCCCGGGCACGCCCGGCCTGGCCGCCGTCGTGGAGGCCTTCGGTCCGGAGGTGCTGACGCCCGAGGGCGAGCTCGACCGTCCGGCGATGGGCCGCGTCGTCTTCCACGACGAGGAGCAGCGCCGCCGGCTGGAGGAGATCGTGCATCCGCTGGTCTTCGAGCGGTACGCCGAGCTGGAGGAGGCGGCGGGGCCCGACGACGTCGTCGTGCACGACATCCCGCTGCTCGTGGAGTCGGGGCGCGCGCACGAGTTCGAGGCCATCCTCGTGGTCGAGGCGCCGGAGGAGCTCCAGGTCGAGCGGATGACCGGTGAGCGCGGCTGGAGCGAGGAGGACGCCCGCGCGAGGATCGCGGCCCAGACGAGTCGCGACAGTCGACGGGCTGTCGCCACCCACGTCCTGGAGAACACCGGGACGCCCGAAGACCTCCGCCAACAGGTGGCGGAGGTCTACTCCCAGCTGACCGGGCGGGGCTGACCGGGCGGGGCTGACCGGGAGAGCCGACCGGGAGAGCCGACCGGGAGAGCCGACCGGCGCCGGCCGGAGCCTCAGGCGGCGAGGTCGGGGTCTGCGAAGCCGCGCAGCTTCTGCAGGGCCTCGCGCTCGAGCTGGCGCACCCGCTCGGCCGAGATCCCATGCTTGGCCCCGATGTCCGCCAGCTTGTGCTGGCGACCGTCGGTGAGGCCGTAGCGCGACCGGATGATGTCGGCGGCCCGCTCGTCCAGCTGGGAGACCAGCGTGCTCAGCCGGTCGCGCGACTCGTGGTCCAGGACGTTGACGTCGGGGCCCGGCGAGGTCTCCTGGGCCATCAGGTCGCCGAGCGAGGTGTCGCCGTCCTCGTCGACCGGCGTGTCGAGGCTGACGTGCTCGCGGCCCCAGGAGAGGAGGTCGACCACGCGGTCGAGCTCCATCCCGAGCTCGGTCGCGATCTCCTCGGGCTCGGGCTCGCGCCCGAGCTGGCGCTCCAGGCTGCGACGCGCGCCGCCCACCTGGTTGAGCTCCTCGACGACGTGCACGGGCAGCCGGACGACGCGGGCCTGCTGGGCGATACCGCGCGTGATGGCCTGGCGCACCCACCACGTCGCGTAGGTGGAGAACTTGTAGCCCTTGGCGTAGTCGAACTTCTCGACGGCGCGGATGAGGCCGGTGTTGCCCTCCTGGATCAGGTCGAGCATCGGCATCTGCGCGCGGCCGTACTTGCGGGCGATGGAGACGACCAGGCGGAGGTTGGCCGTGATGAAGGTGTCCACGGCCTTGCGGCCCTCCTCGGCGAGCCACTCGAGCTCCTCGAGGTTGGCCGACATCGGGGCCCCGCCCTTCTTGCGGCCGACGCGGCCCTCGGCGAGCAGGTGCTCGGCGTACAGGCCGGCCTCGATGGTCTTGGAGAGCTCCACCTCGGTGGCGGCGTCGAGCAGGGGGTTGCGGGCGATCTCGTCGAGGTAGAGCCCCACGCTGTCGCGGCCCTCGATCTCGCGGGCGCCGGTGGCGCGGGGGGCGCGCGTGGCGCCGGCCTTGCCGGACGCCTGGACGATCGTCGGGGTGGCCGGCTGGGCGGCGCGAGCCCTCTCGACGGCCTCCTGGGCCTTGCGGGCAGCCTCGGGCGCGGCCTGGTCGGTGGAGCGGGTCACGGTGCTCGTGGGCATGGGCCCTCCTCTGCGACGGACGTCCCCAAGACGCCCCTTCTGGTCAACCGATCCGAAGCCGGGCTTCTTCCCGGATGGGTTGCATCGGCCTGTACCCCTACAGACGCCATTCGCACGCGGATGATTCCGCTCTGAGGTGAAGATTCAGCAAGTTCTCAGTCGCGCACGCCGCGGCGTCGCCCACTCGAGTGAGGTCTCACCCCGACCCGGACCTGACCCAGCCCCCGGGTCAGCCCCCGGGTCAGGCCGCGGCCAGGCCCATCCGGTCCAGGATCCAGGCGAGCGAGAAGGCCCGGTCGTGCCAGGCGCGGTACCGACCGGACACCCCACCGTGGCCGGCGGACATCTCGGTCCGCAGCAGGACCTGGGGCCGCCCCGAGCCCGTCGGGTCGGTGGCCCGCAGCCGCGCCACCCACTTCGCCGGCTCGACATAGAGCACCCGCGTGTCGTGCAGCGACGTCTCCGCGAGGATCGGGGGGTACGCCTGGTCGCCGACGTTGTCGTACGGCGCGTAGGAGGCGATGAGGTCGTAGGCCGCCGGGTCGCCCTCGGGGTTGCCCCACTCCTCGTACTCCCCGACCGTCAGCGGCAGCGAGGAGTCGAGCATGCTGGTCAGGACGTCGACGAAGGGCACGTTCGCGCAGATGCCCGCGAAGAGCGCGGGTGCCTGGTTGGCGACCGCGCCCATCAGCAGGCCCCCGGCGCTGCCCCCCTCCGCGACCATGGTGTCGGGCGTGGTCCAGCCGGTCGCGACGAGGTGCTCGGCGCAGGCGACGAAGTCGGAGAACGTGTGTGGCTTGTGCTCGAGCTTGCCGTCGTCATACCAGTGGCGTCCCATCTCGCCACCCCCACGCACGTGGGCGATCGCGAAGGCGGCCCCCCGGTCGAGCATCGAGAGCCGCGCGACGGAGAAGTACGGGTCGATCGACATCTCGTAGGCGCCGTACCCGTAGAGCAGCAGCGGGACCGGACGGGTTCCCCCGCCCTCGTCCTCCCGTGCCCCGCGTCGGCAGACCACGGAGATCGGCACCCGCTCGCCGTCGGGGGCGGTGGCCCACAGGCGGTGCTCCTCGTAGTCGGCCGGGTCGTAGCCCCCGAGCACCGGTGCGCGGCGCAGCAGCTCGAGCTCGCGGGCCCCCACGTCGTAGTCGTAGACCGAGGACGGCACGCTCATCGACGCGTACCCCAGCCGGACCCGCGGCTGCTCGAAGGCGGGGTTGGCGCCGGCCCCGACGGTGTGCAGCGGCTCGGGGAACTGCACCAGGTGGTCGTCGACGACGCCGTCCGGCCCGAGGTCGAGCACGCGCAGCTGGGTCAGGCCCTGGCTGCGCTGGTGCACGACGAGGTGGGTGGCGAAGGCGTCGACGTCCTCCAGCCGAACCGCGGGGTCGTGGGGCAGCAGCGGGCGCCAGCCGTCCGGCTCGGTGGGAGCCGCCGGCGCGACGCCCAGCTCGTGGTCCGGCCCGGTGTGGTTGTGCAGGACCAGGAAGACGTCCTCGCCCCCGAGCACCGCGTGCTCGAGCGAGTACTCGAGGCCGGCCTGGCGTGGGTGGAAGACCCGCCAGGAGCCGGACGCGGGGTCCTCGCGGGTGTCGAGGAAGCGGTACTCCGTGGTCGACTTCGAGGCCGACGCGATCAGCAGGTAACGCTGGCTACGGGTCCGCCCGAGGCCGGTCCAGAAGCGCGCGTCGTCCTCGGTGAAGACGAGCGCGTCGTCGGCCTGGGGGGTGCCGAGGCGGTGCCGCCAGATCTTGTCGGGCCGCCAGGCGTCGTCGACGGTCGAGTAGAAGCAGTCGGTGCCGTTGGGGTGCCAGGTGATCCCGCCGAGCACCCCGGTCAGCTCGTCGGGAAGCAGGTCGCCGGTGCGCAGGTCCTTGAAGTGCACCGTGTAGCGCTCGTCGCCGACGGTGTCGGTCGCGTAGCCGAGCAGGTGCCCGTCGATGCTGACCGAGGAACCACCCAGGGAGAAGAACTCGTGCCCCTCGGCGAGCGCGTCGAGGTCGAGCAGCAGCTCCTCGCCGGGCAGGGCGGGCTCGTCGGGGGAGCTGTCCTCCGCGGGCCGCGGCGGGCTCCAGTCGCCGGGGTCGGCCACGGGCACGCGACAGGAGGCCCCGTACTCGCGCCCCTCGAAGGAGCGCCCGTAGTACCACCAGCCGCCGCGGCGGCTCGGCACCGAGAGGTCCGTCTCGAGCGTGCGCGCCTTGATCTCCTCGAAGATCTGCTGCCGGAGGTCGGCCAGGTGCTGCGTGCAGGCCTCGGTCCAGGCGTTCTCGGCCTCGAGGTACGCCGTGACCTCGGGGTCGCCCTTGGCGCGCAGCCAGTCGTAGTCGTCGGTCCGGCGGTGCCCGTGGTGGACCAGCTCGACGGGGCGGCGGTCGGCGACGGGTGGCCCCGCGGAGGGGGCGGGGGACGACGAGGTGGACGGCATGGCGGCGACGATAGGCGAGGCCGGGTCGGCCCCCTCGGGGTCCTCGGCCTCCTCCGCAACCCACGCGTGCAGGGCGGGGTCGTCGATGGCCAGCGAGCGCACCGGGCCGGAGGGCGACGCGGCGGTCTCGAAGCGGACCGTCACCACCCCGCGACCCGACCCCCACACCCAGCCGCGGCCGAGCTCGTCGTGCACCACGTCGGCTCCGGGGGCCCACGCCCGGCGGCCGGCGTACGCCGCGCTCAGGTCCAGGTCGGCCGGGTCCACCTCGGCGTCCGGCTGCCCGGCCGCGGGGTCCCCGGTCCGGCCGGGGGTGGGGCCGAGGGCGGGGTCGGGGAAGAGCTCCTCCTGCACCCAGTCCGCCAGTCCCGAGACGCCGACGCCCAGCAGGCGGACGCCCCCGGAGGTGTCGAGGTCGGCCAGCAGGGCGCGCGCGGCGCGGGCGACGACGCCCTCGTCGTCGGTGGGGGAGGCCAGGGTGCTCGAGCGGCTCAGGGTGGTGAAGTCGTGCAGCCGCACCTTGATGGTCACCGTGCGTCCCGAGAGCCCCTGGGAGCGCAGGCGCTCGGCGACCCCGGTGGCCTGCCGGGTGAGCAGGCCGTCCATCAGCCGGCGGTCGGTCAGGTCGGTGTCGTAGGTGCCCTCGGCGCTGATCGACTTGGCCTCGCGCTCCGGCACGACCGCGCGGTCGTCCTGCGCCCGCGCGAGCGCGTGCAGCCCGGCCCCGTGGGCGCGGCCGAGCAGCCGGACCAGCTCCTCGAGCGAGAGCGCCTCGAGGTCGGCGACGGTGTGCACGCCCGCGCGCCGCAGCCGCTCGGTGGTCTGGGGCCCCACGCCGGGCACCACGCTCACGTGCATGGGCCGCAGGAGGTCCCGCTCGGTGCCGGGCGCCACGACGACCAGCCCGTCGGGCTTGTCGAGGTCGCTCGCGACCTTGGCCACGAACTTCGAGCTCGCCAGCCCCACCGACGCAGTCAGGCCGCCGGTGGCGTCGGCGACCCGCGCGCGCAGGGTCTCGGCGAGGGCGGTGACCCTGGGCACGGCGAGGTCGGGCAGCTGCGCCGCCGCGAGGTCCACGAACGCCTCGTCCAACGAGAGCGGCTCGACGAGGGGCGAGACCTCGCGCAGGCACGCCATCACCTGACGGCTCGCCGCGCGGTAGGCGTGGAAGCGGCCCGACAGGAAGGCCGCGTGCGGGCAGCGGGAGCGCGCCTCGCGCGTGGACATGGCCGAGCGCACGCCGTAGCGCCGCGCCTCGTAGGACGCCGCCGCCACCACGCCTCGCCCGCCGGTGCCGCCGACGACCACCGGCTTGCCGCGCAGCGACGGCTTGTCGCGCTGCTCGACGGAGGCGAAGAACGCGTCCAGGTCGAGATGCAGCACGGAAGCGGTGTCGCGCACCGCCGCACGCTATCGGGAACCCGGCTCGCGCGGTCGTCCACACCTCGCCGGCCGGCGCCGGCCCTCCACAGGATGCGGTTGCCGCCCTCCCCGGCCCGCCGCCGACGGCGAGCGTGGCGCCATGCCGCCCACCGACCCCGCCCGCTTCACCGTCCGCTCGGTCGAGGACCTGATCGCCCTCGTGCCCGTCGTCATCGGCTTCGAGCCGGAGGAGTCGCTGACGCTGCTCTCCTTCGCGGCCCGTCCGCCCGGCCGGCCGTTCCACGCCCGGGTCGACCTGCCCCCGGTCCTCGGCGACGGCAGCCCGGACCCGGGCGCCCTGGCCGCCATGGTCGGCTCGCTGGGCGAGCCGGTCGCCCGGCACCGGGTGAGCCTCGCCGCGCTCGTCGTGCACTCGAGCCGGGCGGTCCTCGCCGCCGAGGCGGCACAGGGCATGGCCGGCGCCATCGCCGGGCGTGGCGCCCGGGGCGCGCGGCTGCTCGGGTGCGTGCGCGTGCACGGCGGCCGGTGGTTCCCCCTGCCCGGAGCCGACGGCCCGCTCGGCCGCCTGCCGGACCACGGGGACGGTCCCGCCGCCGCGGAGCAGGGCGTGCCCTATGACGTGTCGCTGCACCCCTTCCTCATCCAGTCGGTCGTCGCCGGGCGCGTGCTGCACGGCTCCCGGGCCGAGCTCGCGGCCTCGCTCGACCCCGACCCCCGGGCGGTGGCCGAGGTCAGCCGCCAGACCGCGGGCCGGCTGTCGGCGCGGGGAGCCGAGGAGGAGGCCTGGGCCCGGCGCCTCGTCGGGCGGGCCGTGGAGGGCCAGGAGCCGCTCGCGGCGCGCGACGCGGCCCGGCTGCTGCACGGCATGCGCGACGTGCGCGTCCGCGACGCGGCGTGGTCGACGATGTCCCGCGAGTCCGCGCTGGCACAGGTGGCCCTGTGGACCGACCTGCTGCGCCGCGCCCCCGACCCTTTGGTGCCCGCGCCGGCATCCCTGCTGGCCTTCGCCGCGTGGCTCGCCGGCGACGGGGCGCTCGCCTGGTGCGCTCTGGACCGGGCGTGGGCGGCCGACCCGGGCTACCGGCTCGCCGCGCTCGTGGCCGAGACGCTCGAGCGGGCGTGCGACCCGCGTCTGTGGATGGGGGACGCCGAGCAGCCCCTCCCCGAGGCCGCCGAGGGGGCCTCGGCCCGGCCACCGGGCCGGGTGCTGCCCGGACCGTGGGCGGCTCGGCCGTCGTCGCGCGGGCCGGATCGTGGTTAGTCTCCGGCCATGGGCGAAGACGTGGAGGCTCAGCAGTTCACGCGGGCGGATCGCACCCGCTACCGCGCGAAGGTGCGGCGCAACCTCGACGTCTTCGAGCGCATGCTGCGCGATGCCGTCTTCGACACCGACGACCCGATGACCGGGCTCGAGGTCGAGCTCAACCTGGTCGACGACCACGAGGATCCGGCGCTGAAGGGCACGGAGGCCCTGAAGGCGATCGCCGACCCCTCCTTCCAGACCGAGCTGGGCCAGTTCAACCTCGAGGTGAACCTCGACCCGGCTCGCCTGCGGGAGGGAGCGCTGGGTCGCTTCGAGGAGCACCTGCGCCGCTCGCTGAACGACGCCGAGCAGCGCTCCACCGAGGTCGGGGCGCACCTGGTGATGATCGGCATCCTGCCCACCCTCGGTGACGGTCACATGACCGCCGAGACGCTGATGCCCAACCCCCGCTTCCACCTGCTCAGCGAGCAGATCCTCGCCGCGCGCGGCGAGGACATCGTGATCGAGATCGAGGGCGAGGAGTCCCTGCGCACCACCACCGACTCGATCATCCCGGAGGCCGCCTGCACCAGCACCCAGCTGCACCTGCAGACGTCGCCGGAGAAGTTCGCGGCGTACTGGAACGCCTCGCAGGCCATCGCCTCGGTGCAGCTCGCGATGGGGGCCAACTCGCCGTTCCTGCTCGGCAAGGAGCTGTGGCGCGAGACGCGGATCCCCCTCTTCGAGCAGGCGACCGACACGCGCAGCGAGGAGCTGCGCACGCAGGGCGTCCGCCCCCGGGTCTGGTTCGGGGAGCGCTGGATCACCTCCGTCTTCGACCTGTTCGAGGAGAACGTCCGCTACTTCTCCGGGTTGTTGCCGGTCACGGCGGAGGAGGACCCCGTGGAGGTGCTCGAGTCGGGCGGGGTGCCCCGGCTGCCCGAGCTGCGCCTGCACAACGGCACGATCTGGCGTTGGAACCGACCCGTCTACGACGTCGCGGACGACGTCCCGCACCTGCGGGTGGAGAACCGGCTGCTGGCCGCCGGTCCCACCGTGGCGGACACCATCGCCAACGCCGCCTTCTACTTCGGCCTCGTGCGTGCCCTCGCGGAGACCGAGCGCCCGCTGTGGTCGCAGATGTCCTTCGACGCGGCCCAGGAGAACTTCCACGCGGCCGCCCGGCGCGGCATCGACGCGCAGGTGTACTGGCCGGGGACCGGGCAGGTCCCGGCGACCGAGCTGGTGCTGCGCCGGCTGCTTCCCCTGGCGCACGCCGGCCTCGAGGACTGGGGCGTGGCGGCAGAGGAGCGCGACCGGTTCCTCGGCATCGTCGAGCAGCGCTGCCTCACCGGCGTCAACGGCGCCGAGTGGTTCGTGCGCCGCCACCGTGAGCGGGTCGAGGCCGACGACTCGGCTGCCGACGCGCTGCGGGGGACGCTCGGCGAGTACCGCGAGCGCATGCACACCAACGAGCCGGTGCACACCTGGGACTGAGCCCGTCACGGGCGCCTGAGGACCCCCGAGCGTGGGTCGTGCCAGCCCTCGGTCGTGACGATCACCCAGTGCGGGTCCACGCCCCGCTCCGCCGCCGCCCCCAGGGCCGCGGCCAGCCACGCCCGGTCCTCGTCGGGATCCTCGTGCGACGCCGGCCGGGTGAGCCAGAGCAGCGGGACCGGGGTGGCCGGGAGCGCGTCGAGGAGCCGCCCCACGACGTCGCACCGCGCGGCGTGGTCGAGCGGCTCGGCCCCGCCCGCCCGGCCCGGCGGGCCCGGCCAGGGTGCGACGAAGCGCGCCCGTGGCCCGCCGGGAGGTCCCGCGTGCACGCCGACGGGGTGCTCCCGACGGACCTCGCTGCGGCGGTGCTCCACCACCGCCGTGCGCAGCTGGTCCTCCAGGGGGACGGGGACGGGTTCGCGCAGCTCAGGCACGTCGACCAGCCTGACGCGGTTGCGGCACGCCGACAGGCCCCCTCCACAGCTCCCGCCGGCGGCCGAGGTTGGGTAGCGTGCCCGCGTGGTCGCCCGACCGGGTGGCCAGCGTCGCGTGGAGGAGAGCCGATGGGCACCGTCGTCGTGGGTTACGTGGCCAAGCCCGAGGGAGAGGCCGCCCTGGTGCGGGCCATCGCCGAGGCGAAGCTGCGCGACACCAAGCTGGTGATCGTGAGCAGCCACCGGGGTGGCGCGGACTTCGACCGCGACGCCGCCGACCTCGCCGAGTCGGAGATCAGCGCCGTGCGCCAGCGCCTCGACGACTCCGGCGTCGAGTACGACGTGCGGCAGCTGGTCCGCGGCTTCGAGCCCGCCGCCGACCTGATCAGCATCGCCGAGGCCAACCGGGCGGAGCTCATCGTGATCGGCCTGCGCCGCCGCTCGCCGGTCGGCAAGCTGATCCTCGGGAGCAACGCCCAGCGGATCCTGCTCGACGCCAGCTGCCCGGTCCTCGCGGTGAAGAGCGGGGACACCGGCACCGAGTGACCGGGGGGCTCAGGCGCTCGGCGCGCGCAGCAGGACGGCGGTGAACTGCTGGTTCGTCCCCCACGGCGTCACGTGGTCCTCGCCGGCGGTGTCGAGCAGCGTGTAGCCGGGGAACTCGGCCGCGAGCTCCTCGTGGGTGTAGCGGACGATGGGCAGCCCGCTGCAGGTGGTGGGCCCGTCCGGCCCGAAGGTCGCGATCACGAACCAGCCGCCGGGCTCCAGGCAGCGTTCCAGGGAGGCACGGTAGTCGTCGCGCTCGTCCTGCTCGGTCAGGAAGTGGTAGACGGCCCGGTCGTGCCACAGCGCGTACCGCCGCCCCGGGTGGAAGTCGAGCACGTCGGCGACGTCGAGCGTCAGGTGCCGGCTGAGCTCGCCGACCCGGTCGCGGACCGTGTCCAGCGCCGTGCGCGACAGGTCGATCGCGGTCACGTCGGTGAACCCGCGCTCCAGCAGGTGGTCGACCAGCGTCGACCAACCGGCGCCCACGTCGATCACCGGCTCCTCCGGCGCGACGCCCGTCGCGTCCACCAGTCCGAGCGAGAGCCCGGGCACCGACTGCCACCACGAGACGCCGTCCTCCGGCTTCCCCTCGTGGACGTGCTCCCAGTACTCGCGGCGGGCCTCGGGGTCCTCGGGGCGCCACATCGGCTCGGCTGTGCCCATGGGGAAAACCTACGCCCGGTGGCCCGCGCCGGTCAGCCTCGCGGGCCGGCCCGGTCCCGGCCGCCGTCTCGCGTGCTGAGTGTGATCGAACCGAGTGTGATGGAGGCAACGCGTTAGGGTCACCCCCATGGGTAGTCCGGGGGGCTCCGAGATGATCACGATCCTGCCCGAGCCGGGCCGGGACACCGTCCCCACACCGGCGGGGGAGGTGGCTCGCCTCATCGACGGAGGCGACCTGGACTGCGGCAGCGGGCTGCTGCTGCTCATCACCCGGTCGATGCGACGACTGGACGACGGCGGGATGCTCGGCGTCCGCAGCGCCGAGCCCAGCGTGGAGGTCGACCTGCCGGCCTGGGCGGAGCTCGTCGGCCACCGGGTGGCGGTGCGCCACGCCGAGACCGACGCGGGCCCCTGGTGGTTCGTGGTGGAGAAGCACGGCGCCCCGCACACGGTCTTCAGCCTGGGCGACAGCATCCCGCTCGGTCAGCGGCTGTGGGTCTACACCA
The DNA here is from genome assembly GCA_963832415.1 of uncultured Actinomycetota bacterium. Classification (GTDB taxonomy): domain Bacteria; phylum Actinomycetota; class Actinomycetes; order Propionibacteriales; family Nocardioidaceae; genus Nocardioides. Next base: position 180,421 of record CAWHTZ010000009.1, read on the forward strand.
ACTTCCACTGCAACCTGGCCTGCGACTACTGCTGCGCCGAGTCCTCCCCGCAGGCGCAGCCGCGGTCGTTCTCGCCCGAGGTCGCGCGCACCGTCTTCACCGAGTTCCGCGAGCTGGGCGGCACGGAGGTCTTCCTCACCGGCGGCGAGCCGTTCCTGCACCCCGAGCTGGACGAGCTCGTGGCGGCCGCGGAGGGCCTGGAGCGCACGCTGCTGACCAACGCGATGATCTTCCACCGCGGTCGCCGCCGCGAGATCCTCGAGGGGCTCGACCGGTCGGTCGCCCTCCAGGTCAGCCTCGACAGCGCCGGGCCCGAGATCCACGACCGGCAGCGAGGCGCGGGGTCGTGGGAGAAGGCGCTCTCCGGCATCGAGCTCGCCTCGGAGCTGGGCTTCCGGGTGCGCATCGCCGCCACGCTGTGGGACGAGGACCCCGAGGGCGTGGCCCTGTTGCACAAGAAGCTCGACGCGCTGGAGATCGCCACCGAGGACCGGGTGATCCGCCCGGTCGCCGCCGAGGGTTTCGCCGATAGCGGGCTGCACGTCTCCATCGACAACCTGGAGCCCGAGCCCACGCTGACCGCCGACGGTGCCTGGTGGCACCCGGTCGCGGTCACCAACCCCCACATGCGCATCGCCGACGCCCCGCACCCCGTGGGCGAGGTCCTCGGCGTCGTGCGCGACACGGTCGCCGTGCAGAGCGCCGCGGCCGCGAGCGGGAGAGAGGTGTTTCGCTGTGCGTGACCGACTGATGCTCCTGGCGCGCTGGGTGACCGCGCCCGATGCCGACGACGTCCCCCGTCACCAGGCCGCCGGCATGGCCGCCGTCAGGATCGTCATCGGCCTGCTGTGGCTCTACAACGTCGCCTGGAAGGTCCCACCCGACTTCGGCGAGGACAGCGGGAGCGGGCTCTACAAGTTCACGGCGCTCGCGGTGGAGCACCCCGTGCTGCCGCCGTACAGCTGGCTGGTGGAGAACGCGATCCTGCCCAACATCGGCATCTTCGGCTGGGGGGTCCTCCTGGCGGAGACCGCCCTGGCGGTCATGCTCCTCTCCGGCACCTACGTGCGCGCCGCGGCGCTGCTGGGGATCGCGCAGTCGGTCGCGATCGGGCTCTCGGTGGCGTACGCGCCCGAGGAGTGGCCGTGGTCCTACTGGCTGATGATCGGCGGCCACGTGGCGCTGCTCGTCGGCACGTCCGGTCGCGCGCTGGCGGTGGACGGCGTGCGCGCCGGTGTCGCGCCGATGGCGCTCCTGCTTCGCTTCTGGGGTGTCGTTGCCCTCGTGGTGGGGCTGTTCAGCGGCCTGCAGTCGTTCGGCGACCCGCTCGCCGCGCGTGGCGTCGCGCTCGGGTCCAGCGATCCCTCGATCAGCTTCGGGCCCTACAACCTGCTCGGAGCCGTCGTCGTCGTGGTCGTCGGGCTGTCGCTGCTGGCCGGTGCCAGCGGTCCGCGGGTGGTCGCCCTGGCCGGCGCCGGCCTCGCGATCGCCTCGGCGCTGCTGCTCACGATCCAGCGGGGCTTCTACGACCCGCTCCTCGGTGGCACCGCGACCAGCAGCGCCTTCCTCCTGACGCTGGCCGTGGTGGCCATCGGCGCCACGGCACGCACGCGCGACCGCTCCGCCATGTCAAGCACGACGACGGCTCACGAAATGGGGAATCGATGAAGCCCACCCGTGGCGGGGTCCTCGCCGCCGAGCTGGTCGGACGCCGGATCCGCAAGGCCCTGCAGGCCTGATCCGGGGCGCGGGCCCCAGCATCCCCTCGCGCCTCGTGCGCCACCATGGACGCATGGCCATCCAGATCACCGGTGACACCGCCGCCGACGAGGTGCTCGAGCAGCAGCCGTTCGCGCTGCTGGCGGGCATGATGCTCGACCAGCAGTACCCGATGGAGCACGCGTTCCGCGGGCCGCACAAGGTCGTCGAGCGGTTCGGCAGCTTCGATCCGGCCGCGATCGCCGCGGCCGACCCCGAGGAGTTCGCGGCGATGTGCGCGACGCCGCCAGCGATCCACCGGTTCCCGGGGTCGATGGCGGCGCGGTTGCAGGAGCTCGCCCGGGCCGTCGAGGACGAGTACGCCGGCCGCGCCGAGCGGATCTGGACCGAGGCGGCGGACGGGCGCGACCTGATGCGGCGCCTCACCGCGCTGCCGGGCTTCGGCCAGCAGAAGGCCCGGATCTTCGTCTCCCTGGTGGCCAAGCAACGCGGCGTCCGCCCCGCCGGATGGGAGGACGTCGCCGGCGACTACGCACTCGAGGGCTACCGCTCGGTCGCCGATGTCGTGGACCCCGACTCGCTGCAGCGGGTGCGCGAGTTCAAGAAGCAGCAGAAGGCTGCGGCGAAGTCCTCGTAGCCCGAGGGCCCATGACGCCCCGGGGACAAGGGTCTTCGTGCCCGTTCCCGGCGGCCGGAGGCTGCCGCTGGCCGGGAGTGGCGAGGCTTCGCGGCCGGTCCGGTGGGGGAGGGTGAGGGTCACCGTGGCAGAATGAACACAGCGCCCGGGTTGACAACATCGGGCCTTGCCGCGCCCCCACGTCACTGACGAGAGGTGTTCGTGTCCTCGAACGCACGCAAGCTGCTCCCAGCCGAGGTGCTCGCGCACCCCGCTCTGACCGACCTCATCGAGGCGGGCCGACCGAGTGGCCGACTGAGCGCCGAGCAGGTCCGCCGGGCGGGTGACGACGCGGGTATCGAGCCGCAGCACCTGAAGGCGCTGCTGGGCCACCTGAGCGGCCTGGGCATCTCGGTGGAGGTCCCGGCCACCAGCGGACGCCGGGCGGTGGCCGCCACCGGGACCCGCTCCACCACCACGGCGAAGACCGGCGCCAAGAAGGCTCCTGCCAAGAAGACTCCCGCCAAGAAGGCGGCGAGCGAGGAGGCCGGCGCGCCGGCCAAGAAGGCGGCCAAGAAGGCCCCGGCCAGCGCGGCGAAGAAGGCCGCGAAGAAGGCGGCGGGGGACGGGCCGGACGACGGCGCCGACGCCGCGGTCGCCTCCGAGGTGGAGGTCGAGGTCGGCACGGACGGCAGTGTCGAGCCCGTCGTGGGGCCCGACGGCAAGAAGGTGCTGCCCGACATCCCCGACGAGCAGTTCGAGAAGGACGTCGCGACCGACCCCTCCATCAAGGAGGACGAGAAGGAGGGCACGTTCGTCGTCTCCTCGGCCGACGACACGGACGAGCCCGAGCAGCAGGTCATGGTCGCGGGAGCGACCGCCGACCCGGTCAAGGACTACCTCAAGCAGATCGGCAAGGTCCCGCTCCTCAACGCCGAGATGGAGGTCGAGCTCGCCAAGCGGATCGAGGCCGGCCTCTTCGCGGAGGAGAAGGTCGCCAAGGGCGGCAAGGTCAAGGCGGACACGCTCGAGGAGCTCGAGTGGATCTGCGATGACGGCCGCCGCGCGAAGAACCACCTGCTTGAGGCCAACCTGCGCCTGGTCGTCTCGCTGGCCAAGCGCTACACGGGTCGCGGCATGCTCTTCCTCGACCTGATCCAGGAGGGCAACCTCGGCCTGATCCGCGCCGTGGAGAAGTTCGACTACACCAAGGGCTACAAGTTCTCGACGTACGCCACCTGGTGGATCCGGCAGGCGATCACGCGGGCGATGGCGGACCAGGCCCGCACCATCCGCATCCCGGTGCACATGGTCGAGGTGATCAACAAGCTGGCCCGCGTCCAGCGGCAGATGCTCCAGGACCTCGGCCGCGAGCCGATGCCCGAAGAGCTCGCCGTCGAGCTCGACATGACCCCCGAGAAGGTCATCGAGGTGCAGAAGTACGGCCGCGAGCCGATCTCGCTGCACACCCCGCTCGGCGAGGACGGCGACTCCGAGTTCGGCGACCTGATCGAGGACTCCGAGGCGATCGTCCCGGCCGACGCCGTCTCGTTCACCCTGCTCCAGGAGCAGCTGCACGCCGTGCTGGACACCCTCTCCGAGCGCGAGGCCGGCGTGGTCTCGATGCGCTTCGGCCTGACCGACGGTCAGCCGAAGACGCTCGACGAGATCGGCAAGGTGTACGGCGTCACGCGGGAGCGGATCCGCCAGATCGAGTCCAAGACCATGTCGAAGCTGCGGCACCCCAGCCGCTCGCAGGTGCTGCGCGACTACCTCGACTGAGGTTGCCCCGAGAGCCCGGTTCGCCCGCGCCGGACGGCGTCACCGGCGCGGTGGTGCACTGAGGTCATGTGGACCCGCTGCCACGCCGGACACCGCCACTGGGGACGCCACGGCGCCGCCGGCCTGCTGTTGCGCCACGACGACGCCGGGACGCTGCGCTACCTGCTCCAGCACCGCGCCCCGGTCGTCCACCACGGCGGGACCTGGGGCATCCCCGGCGGCGCCATCGAACCCGGCGAGCGCCCGATCGAAGCCGCCCGGCGCGAGGCGTGGGAGGAGCTGGGGTGGCTCCCCGGCGACCTGACCACGGCCGCCACGCACATCGACGACCACGGCGGCTGGGCCTACCACACGCTGATCCAGGACAGCCCGAGCATGTTCACCGCCCGGGGCGCCAACTTCGAGACCGGCCGCCACGGGTTCCGCTGGGCCACCGCCCGGGAGGCCGCGCAATTGCGCCTGCACCCCGGGCTGGCGACGTCGTGGGCGCTGCTGACGTGACCCCCGTGCGCTGTGAGCGCCCAGCGTGGCCGCGGGCGGCGTACGAGCACGCGCTGAGCGCAGAGCGCGGCGGGCGGGGGTCTGCCACCACGCGGTGAGCGCAGAGCGTGCCCCGTCCGACCCGCCCGCCGGCTGCGGCCATGGTCATTGGTCTGGACCGGTTCCCGAGTTGGTGGGCGATTCTCAGGAAAAGCGCAAGAGTAGCGGGCAAAACCCGAAGAAAAGCGCAAGGCGTCGCGGGTGCTGAGCGGGACCTCGGCTCGAGGTGGGCGACGACAACCCACCCGGGGCAGGGGTGAGGTCCCGGGCGGCACCGCGGCGCCTCCTGACAGCCGTCACGGCGGCTCTGGAGGTCCTCGGGGGGCAGCCAGGGACCGCCGTGGCGGCGCCGGCGCCGCGCCTGCGCGAAACAGCCGCGCGCGGCCGCTGTGCCCGCCTAGGCTTTCCCTGCCGGAGCGGGGACCGGCTGCTCGGCGCACCGGTGGTGCGCACGCCCGCGGGGCCACGGCCCCGGACGTCCGGCCGAGGGATGGCACCGATGCGCCTCACCACCCCCCGTCGCCTCGTCGCGCTCGCGACCGGGCTGATCGTCGCCGCCGCCGTGCTCGGGTCCCCGGGTTCGTCCGCCGGCGCCCCGGCTGCCGCGGCCGGACCCGCCGAGCGGGCCGACGGTCCGCTCTTCGCTGCGCTGCCCGACTTCGAGCTGCCGGCGTCCGATCGCGTCCGCGTGCGGCCCGACGAGTTCGCCGCGTTCGACGTGCGCGTGACCGGCGTCGCCGACCGGCTCGCCGGAGCCCCCGGACCCTGGGTGGCCGGTCGCGGGGCCGAGCCCGCCACGGTCACCCTCCCGGACCCCGACGGCGCACCGGTGCGCTTCGCGCTGGAGCGCGCCCGCGTGGCCGAGCGCGGCTTCGAGGCGGCACACCCGGAGCTCCGCACGTGGACCGGCCGGGCGGTCGGGGAGCCTGCGACCCGGATCGCGCTCGACGTCACGCCGATGGGGCTGCACGCCTTCGTGCGGCGGCCCGGCTCCGGGCGGTCGTGGTTGATCGACCCCGCCGAAAACCGGCGGGGGGCCACCGAGCACCTGAGCTACTACGGCCGGGACCTGGACGCCGCGCCGGTGGACCTGCTGCCGCCGCTGCCCGCCGGGTCCACCCGCAGCCACGCCCCCGCGGCGCAGGCGCGCACGGCCCCCGGTGCCGCGGTGGCCCTGCGCACGTTCCGCCTCGCGCTGGTGACCGACCCGGCGTACGCCGACTTCTTCGGCAGCGCGAACGTGGCCGCCGAGAAGGTCACGCTCGTCAACCGGATCAACCAGATCTACAACGACGACCACGCGGTCCGCATGCTGCTGGTCGACGCGACGGACGACCTCAACCTGGACACCGCGGCGAAGGCGACGGGACCGGACGGCCCCTGCGGGGCGAACGGCTGCTACGCGCCGGAGGAGCTCGAGGCGTGCAGCCCGGACACCATCGCCCGCAACACCTTCGTGATCGGCCAGGTCATCGGGGCGGACAACTACGACATCGGGCACCTCAGCCTCGGTGTCAACGGTGGCGGCATCGCCCGGATCGCCGTCGTGGGCGACGAGCTGAAGGCCGAGGGCTGCACCGGCCTCCCCTTCCCGACCGGGGACTTCTATGCCATCGACTACGTCGCGCACGAGATGGGGCACCAGTTCGCCGCCGACCACACCTTCAACGGCAACCAGGGCAACTGCTCGCTGGCCAACCGCAACCCGGGCACGTCGGTCGAACCGGGGTCCGGCTCCTCGGTGATGGCCTACGCCGGGATCTGCGGGCGCGACGACCTGCAGCCGCACACCGACCCATACTTCTCCCAGCGCAGCCAGGACCAGGTGGACGGCCACGTGACGGACACCATCCTCCTCTTCGACGAGGTGCAGACGATCGCCCTGAGCGACTGGGACGCCGCCGGCGACACCATCCGCCTCACCTATCCGGGGCGCACGCCGGTCGAGGTCGACTTCGGCTCCGCGGACTACTCGGCGCTCGGACTGCAGGAGAAGGTCCGCCAGCTCACCGGCTTCCAGCCCGACGTGCGGGGGTACGACGGCGCCCCGCTGCCGACCGGCGACGGCTTCGAGCTGACCTTCAACACGCTCAGCGGCGGCGGGGGTGGGGACGTGGCCCGCATCGGCGTCGAGAACGCCGGCGGCGACGTGTCCGGGTCGACCGGGGTCCAGGTCCAGGGGGGGCCGGGCACGAACCGCGGCTTCGCGACCACCACCCCCAACCACGCCCCCTCGGTGATCGCACCCACGGACCGCACCCTGCCGGTGCGGACCCCCTTTGCCCTGACCGGGCAGGGCTCCGACCCCGACGGCGACCCCCTCGTGTATCTCTGGGAGCAGGACGACGAGGGCGTCGACCCCATCGAGGGCGACGCCCTGCTCGAGAACACCAAGACCGACGGACCCCTCTTCCGGGTCTTCCCCAGCGCCGCGGACGTCAGCCTCGCCGACTCGCTCGAGTACGAGTCCGACGGGCAGAACACCGCCGGAACCAACCCCACGCGCACCTTCCCGGACCTGCGCCAGGTCCTGGCCGGTGACACGAACGCCGACACCGGCGCCTGCCCGGATCCGCCCGGTGACCCCGACGCCCCCGTGCCCGCCGAGGTGCGCGCCTGCTACGCCGAGTTCCTGCCCACGAGCGACTACGTCGGGGACCCCGCCGGCGAGGGCAGGGTGCTCAGCTTCCGGCTCACCGCGCGGGACCAGCGCCCCGGGGGCGGGGGCACGGCCTTCGACGACGTGACACTGCGCCTGGATCCGACAGCGGGGCCCCTGCGCGTCGACTCGCAGGCCGTGCCGGGGGCGACCCGCGCCGCGGGCAGCACCGAGGAGATCACCTGGGAGGTCAACGGCACCGACGCTGCCGGGCTGGCGCCCACCGTGCGGATCACGCTCTCCGAGGACGGCGGCGACACGTTCCCCTACGTCCTGGCCGGGTCCACCCCCAACGACGGCTCGGCCCGGATCACCTGGCCGCAGATCTTCTCCGACGAGGTGCGGCTCAAGGTCGAGGCCGTCGACAACTACTTCTTCGACGTCAACGACGCCGACCTGTCGGTCGTCTCGTCGTTGGTGGTCACCGCCGACTCCGGCACCGCCTCCGCCGCGTTCAGCGACGACCTCGACACCCCGGTCGAGATCACGGCCCGCACCGGCCGGGTGGATGCCGACGAGCTCGCCATCTCCGTCGCCGGCCTGCCGGGGTTGCGGGTCGTCGACGCCGAGACCACCGCCGACGGCGTCCGCCCGTCGGTCGCGACGTTCCTGCTCGACGGTCCGATCGCCGCCGACCCGGGCGACCGGGTCGCCGAGGTGAGGGTGAGCGAGCCGGGCGCGACCGGCGCCGAGGCCGACGCCGCGATCCTGGTCACCGTGCGCCCGGAGACCGCCGTGGTGACCTGGACCGGGCCCGACGAGACGCCGGTCGACGCCCCCGTCACCCTGTCGGCCCGGGTGGAGGATCCCGAGGACGGCTCGCCCGGTGACGTGACCCGGTCGCGGGTCTCGTTCGTGGACCGCGACGACGGGAACGCCCTGATCTGCGCCGCGGACGTGACCGGCACGTCGGCCCGCGGCGCCGCGTCCTGCGAGGCGAGGTTCGACACCGCCGGGGAGCACGCCATCGGGCTGGTCCTGACGGGGGCCCACGCCAGCGACGACGCGGACGACGACGTCACGCTCACCGTCGTCGCCGACGACGGGACGCCGCCGCAGACGCGGATCACCAGCGGGCCCTTCGAGCTGCTGCCGAGCTCCGTGGCGACCGTGCGCTACGCCGCCGACGAGGAGGCCACCTTCGAGTGCAGCCTCGACGACGACGCCGTGGCCTGCGCGGGCGATCGCGTCCGCCTGCGCGGGCTGGTGGCCGGCATGCACCGGTTCGTTGTGCAGGCCGTCGATGCCGCGGGCCATCGCGACCCGACCCCGGCGCAGCGGCGGTTTGCGGTGGCCCACGACGACCGCCAGCTCCGGCGCCACGGCGCATGGAACGCCCGCACCCACCGGAACGCCTTCCGCGGAACCTACCTCGAGACCTTCCGGTTCGGCCCCCGCGTCGCGCTCGACGTGCGCCGGGGCAACCGGATCGGCCTGGTGGTGGGCACGGGCAGGAACTTCGGCAAGATCGACGTCTTCGTGGCGGGTCGGCGGGTGCGGACCGTCGACCTCGAGGGGCCGTGGCGGCTGCGCAAGCTGATCGTGCTGCCGCGGATGCCGATCACGAGCGGGCGCTACGCGATCCGCAGCCGCGGCGGGGGCCGCGTGCGGATCGACGGGCTTGCCGTCTTCCGGCCCTGAGTCAGGCGCGCAGGCGCAGGCCCCTCGGCGTGGAGACGAACCCCGCCTCGGCCAGCGCGGCGCGCAGGGGGGAGTCCGCGGCACCGAGGAGCCGCGCACCGTCGGCCTTCTCGACCGTGAGGCGACCGAGCGCGCCCTCGGTCACCGAGGCTGCGAGGGCCCGCGTCGCCGGTCCGAGCCGGCCCCCGTCGTCGGACCAGGTCAGCAGCGTGCGGCCACCGCGCTCGACGTAGAGCACCAGCGCGCCGTCGACGAGCACCACGAGGGCGCCAGCCTTGCGGCCCGGCCGGTGGCTGGTGCCGGCGGCGTCGCGCTCCGGCCAGGGGAGCGCCGCTCCGTACGGGTTCGCCGGGTCGGTGGCGGCCAGCGCCACGGCGACGGGCTCCGCGTCGGGCGGCACCTCGGCGTACGTGCGCAGCCGGTCGACCGCCCCGGCGGTGCCGAACTGCGCGGCGCCGAGCCCGTCGACGAAGTACCCCCGGCGGGCGCGCCCGGACTCCTCGAAGGTGGCGAGCACCTTGTAGACGGCCGCGAACCCCCCGGGCTGCCGCTCGCTGGCCACGGCGCCCCGGATGACCACGCCGTGCCGCTCGAGCAGCCCCTCGGCCGCCGCGTGCGCGCGCCGGGTGCGGTCCTCCTCGACCGCCGGCAGCAGCGCCCACCGCCCGCCGGCCTCGGGCGGGCCGCCGCGCGCGGGCATCCGCGGCCGGCCGCCGCGGCCCACCGCGCGGGCGCGCGGCGGCGGACGACGCTGTCGGTGCGCGGTCGCGCCCCCGCGCATCAGGGCGCGCAGGGGGAGCAGGGTGTCGTTGCTGAGGTGTCCCGCCCACGCGAGGTCCCACAGGGCCGCGGACAGCGCCGCGTCGTCGGTCGAGCCGACGGTCTCGGAGAGCTGCCGGAAGAACCAGGCGCCCCCCGGGGCCAGCGCCGCCACGACGGCGCGGTGCAGCTCGTCGCCCAGGGCCTCCTCGAGCGGCTCGGGCGCGGGCAGCGTCAGGTGGGCCCGGTCCGCGAGGTGGAGCGAGACCCATCCGTCCCGACCCGGCAGGCTGCCGTGCCCCGCCCAGAGGACCTCGCCGGCGGCGGTCAGCTCGTCGAGCAGCGCCGGTTGGTAGTCGTCGACGCGCGCGGGCAGCACCAGCGACTCCAGCGCGGAGGCGGGGACGGGACAGCCCGCGAGCTGGTCGAGCGCCGCGAGGACGCCGTCGACCCCCCGCAGCCCGCCGGCGCCGCCGCGCCGCGACCGGCCGGCCGCCGCGACGCGCTGCCAGGCCGGCAGGAACCGCCCGAGCGCCGCGGGGTCGACGGGCTCGACCTCGTGGCGCAGCCGGGCCAACGAGCGCCGCCGCAACCGGCGAAGCACCTCGGCGTCGCACCACTCGGGCCCCGACCCGGAGGGCCGGAACTCGCCCTCGAGCACCCGGCCCGGGGCGGCGAGCCGCTGCAGCGCGTGGCGCACGACGGCCGCGCCCAGGCCGAGTCGCTCGGCGACGTCGGCGGCGGCGAAGGGGCCGTGCGTGCGGGCGAACCGGGAGACGAGGTCGCCGACGGGGTCCTCGACCGGGTCGGTGAAGGCGTCGGGCGTGCCCGGCGGCACCGGGACGCCCAGGCCGTCCCGGAGCCGGCCGACGTCCTCGATGGCGGCCCAGCGGGCCTCTCCACCCATCCGCACCTCGACGGCGCGGCGCGCCCGACCCAGCGAGGCCAGCGCCGCCGCGGCGCCGAGGTCGTCCGTGCCGCGGGCGGCGACCTCCGCCTCCGACAACGGGCCGAGGACCCGCAGCAGGTCGGCCACGCCCTCGGCGTCGCGGGCGCGGCGGTCGGGCGCCAGCCGCTGCAGCTCGGCCTCGACCTCGGCGAGCACCTCCGGGTCGAGCAGCTCGCGCAGCTCGGCCCGGCCGAGGAGCTCCGCGAGCAGGCCCTGGTCGAGCGCCAGCGCGGCGGCCCGGCGCTCGGCGATGGGGGAGTCGCCCTCGTAGACGAACTGCGCGACGTAGCCGAAGAGGAGGCTCGCGGCGAAGGGCGACGGCCGGGTCGTCTCCACGTCGACGACCTGCACCTCACGCCGCTCGAGCCGGCGCATGAGCCCGACCAGGGCGGGCACGTCGTACACGTCCTGCAGGCACTCCCGCACGGCCTCGAGCACGATCGGGAAGCTGGGGTACTTCGAGGCGACCTCGAGGAGCGCGGCCGCGCGCTGGCGCTGCTGCCACAGCGGCGAGCGGCGGCCCGGGTCACGGCGGGGCAGCAGGAGGGCCCGCGCGGCGCACTCGCGGAAGCGGGCGGCGAACAGCGCCGACCCCCCGACCTCGGTGGTCACGAGGTCCTCCATCTCGTCGGCGTCGAAGACGATCACGTCTCCGCCGGGGGGCTCGGCCTCCGTGTCGGGGATGCGCACGACGATGCCGTCGTCGGAGGCCACCGCCTGGGCGTCGATGCCGTGCCGCTCGCGCAGCCGCGCGTTGATCGCGAGCGCCCACGGCGCGTGCACGGGCGTGCCGTAGGGCGAGTGGACGACGAGCCGCCAGTCCCCGAGCTCGTCGCGGAACCGCTCCACGACCAGGGTGCGGTCGGTCGGCAGGGTGCGCGTCGCCTCCTGCTGCTCGGTGAGGTAGGCGACCAGGTTGCCGGCCGCCCAGCCGTCGAGCCCGCGGTCACGGGCGAGCGCCTCCGCCTTCTCCGGGGGCAGCGCCGCGAGCTCGCGCACCAGCCCGCCGACGGCCTCGCCGAGCTCGGCCGGCCGGCCGGGGGCGTCGCCGCGCCAGAAGGGGAGGCGTCCGGGGACCCCGGGGGCGGGGGTGACCAGGACGCGGTCGTGGGTGATGTCCTCGATGCGCCAGCTCGTGGCGCCCAGCGCGAAGACGTCGCCGACGCGGGACTCGTAGACCATCTCCTCGTCGAGCTCGCCCACCCGGCGGCCGGGGCCCTCGCCGCCGGCCAGGAAGACGCCGAAGAGCCCGCGGTCGGGGATGGTGCCCCCGCTGGTGACCGCCAGCCGCTGCGCCCCCGGCCGGGCGCTGAGGGTGCCGTTGACGCGGTCCCAGACCAGGCGTGGCCGCAGCTCCGCGAACTCCTCGGAGGGGTAGCGGCCGCTCAGCAGGTCGAGGGTGGCCTCGTACGCCGCGCGGGGAAGCGCTGCGAAGGGCGCGCTGCGCCGGACCGTCTCGAACATCTCGTCCACGTCCCACTCGTCGAGCGCGGTGGCCGCGACGACCTGCTGGGCCAGCACGTCCAGCGGGTTGGCCGGCACCCGGAGGGCCTCGATGGCGCCGGTGCGCATCCGCTCGACCGCGACGGCGGTCTGGACGAGGTCACCGCGGTGCTTCGGCAGCAGGACTCCGTGGGAGATCTCGCCGACCTGGTGGCCGGCGCGGCCGACGCGCTGCAGGGCGCTGGCCACCGACGGCGGCGACTCGATCTGGACGACCAGGTCGACCGCGCCCATGTCGATCCCGAGCTCCAGGCTGCTGGTGGCCACGACGCACGGCAGCCGGCCGCGCTTGAGGTCGTCCTCGATCAGCTCGCGCTGGCCCTTGCTCACCGAGCCGTGGTGGGCGCGGGCGATCACGATCGCCGTCTCGTCGTCGCCGCCGGCGGAGCGCGCCTGCCCGGCCTGCGCCAGCACCTGGGCGGGCGGACGCGGCGGTGCCCGGCCGGCGAGCTCGTCGGCGCTGAGCTCGCCGCGGTCGGCCGCCCGAGCGGTGGCGAGCTCGTTGAGCCGGGCGGTCAGCCGCTCGGCGAGCCGGCGCGAGTTGACGAAGACGATCGTGGAGCGGTGCTGCTCGACGAGGTCGACGACGCGCTCCTCGAGGTGCGGCCACAGCGACTGGCTGCGCTCGGGATCGGTCGGGCGCCGGAACGCCGCCGCCGGGTCGAAGGCCTCACCGAACGGGTCCGCCGGGTCCGCCGACCCGGCTCCGGCGTCCGGCTCGTCGTACCCCGCGGGCGCCGTCATGTCCTCGACCGGGACGACGACCCGGAGGTCCCACCGCTTGGCGGAGGGCGGGGCGACGACGTCGACGGGGGCCTGGCCCCCCAGGAAGCGGGCGACCTCGTCGAGCGGACGCACGGTCGCGGAGAGCCCGATGCGCTGGGCGGGCGCGTCGAGCAGCTGGTCGAGCCGCTCCAGCGAGAGCGCCAGGTGGGCGCCGCGCTTGGTGCCGGCCACCGCGTGCACCTCGTCGAGGATGACCGTCTGGACGCCGCGGAGCGACTCGCGCGCCCGCGACGTCAGCATCAGGAAGAGAGACTCGGGGGTCGTGATCATGATGTCGGGCGGCGCGCTGACGAGGCGCCTCCGCTCCGCGGCGCTCGTGTCCCCGGACCGCACGCCGACCGCGACCTCGGGCAACCGGGCGCCGAACCGGGCGGCCGTGTGCCGGATCCCGGTCAGCGGGGCGCGGAGGTTGCGCTCGACGTCGACCGCGAGCGCCTTGAGCGGGGAGACGTAGAGGACCCGGCACCGGCGCTGCGGGTCGTCGGGCGCCGGCTCCCTGAGCAGCCGGTCGAGCGAGGCGAGGAACGCCGCGAGGGTCTTGCCGGACCCCGTCGGGGCGACGACGAGCGCGTGCCGGCCGGCCGCGATCGCGTCCCAGGCCCCGGCCTGCGCGGGCGTCGGCTCGGCGAACGCCGCCTCGAACCAGGCGCGCGTGGGTTCGCCGAACCGCGCGAGGCCAGGGCTGTCGGGCACGCGGCCATCCTGACGCACGGGTCCGACAGTCCGGGGGCGTGGCCGCCCGGGCTAGCGTGCCGGTGTGGACGTGAGCGGGACGGCGCCGGGGGGCCGGCCGCAACCCCCCGGGCCTCCCATGATCGAGGCCCGCGGGCTGCGCAAGTCGTTCGGCGACTTCGAGGCGGTCAAGGCGATCGACGTCGAGGTGCGGGCGGGGGAGTCCTTCGGGTTCCTCGGTCCCAACGGCGCGGGCAAGTCCTCGACGATGCGGATGATCGCGGCCGTCTCGCCGCCCAGCGGGGGCACGCTGCGCATCCTGGGCATGGACCCGGTCGCCCACGGCCCGGCCCTCCGCGCGCGGCTGGGCGTCTGTCCGCAGGAGGACACCCTCGACACCGAGCTCAACGTGCGCGACAACCTCTACGTCTACGGCCGGTACTTCGGGATCGGCCGTGCCGAGGTCCGCCGGAGGGTCGACGAGCTGCTGGCCTTCGTCCAGCTCTCCGAGCGTGCGGAGGCCAAGGTCGACGACCTCTCCGGCGGCATGAAGCGGCGGCTGACGATCGCGCGGTCGCTGGTGAACCGGCCCGAGGTGCTGCTCCTCGACGAGCCGACCACCGGCCTGGACCCGCAGGCGCGGCACGTCGTGTGGGAGCGGCTCTTCCGGCTCAAGAAGCAGGGAGTGACCCTGGTGCTCACCACCCACTACATGGACGAGGCCGAGCAGCTGTGCGACCGCCTCGTGGTGATGGACAAGGGGCACATCGTGGCCGAAGGGGCGCCGCAGGAGCTGATCCGCGCGCACTCCACGCGCGAGGTCGCCGAGCTGCGCTTCCCGATCGGCGAGCACGAAGAGGTGGCCGAGCTCGTCGCCGACCTCGGCCGGGTCGAGGCCCTGCCCGACCGGTTGCTGGTCTACAGCGACGACGGGGAGGACGTGGTCGCCGCGGTGCACCAGCGCGGCCTGACGCCGGAGTCGGTGCTGGTGCGGCGCTCCACGCTGGAGGACGTCTTCCTGCGCCTCACCGGCCGGACGCTGGTCGACTGATGGCGACGGAGGTCCCCCACGAGGCCGCGGCGGGCGCGCCGCCGCCCGCCCCCACCCTCTGGCGCGGCGCCTGGCGCCTCCTGGACTACTGGGCGGTGGTCTACAAGCGCACCTGGAAGGCCAGCGTCTTCTCCTCGTTCCTCACGCCGCTGCTCTACGTCCTCGCGATGGGCGTGCTGCTGGGCGGCTTCATCGACGTCGAGCCCGGGCAGCTCGACGGCGCGACCTCCTACCTCGCCTTCGTCGTCCCCGGGATGGTCGCCGCGCAGGCGATGACCACGGTCTTCGGCGAGGTCACCTACCCCGTGATGGCCGCGATCAAGTGGCAGAAGACCTACTACTCCATGGTCGCCACCTCGCTCGGCGTTCCCGAGGTCGTGCTCGCGCACCTGGGCTTCGTCGCCTTCCGCGTCGCCACGACCTGCGGCGTCTTCCTGCTGGTGATGCTGCCCTTCGGCGTCTTCGAGTCCTGGTGGGGTGTGCTGGCGGCGTTCCCCGTGCAGGTGCTGATCGGGCTCGCCTTCGCCGCACCCATCTATGCCATCTCCGCGGGGGTGGAGGACGTCACCGCCTTCGGCCTGTTCTTCCGGCTCGGGATGATCCCGATGTTCCTCTTCTCCGGGGCCTTCTTCCCCGTGCAGAACCTCGCCGCGCCGCTCGAGGCGCTCGCGCGTGTCACGCCCTTGTGGCACGGCGTCGACCTCACCCGGATGCTCGTCCTGGGGCAGCCCGACGCGCAGCTCGTGGCGGTGCACCTCGCCTACCTGCTGGCGCTCGCCGCGGCCGGCTGGCTCTGGGCCCTGCGGCGCCTGCGCCGACGGATGATCGCGTGAGGGGGCGGCCGTGGCACTCGTGACGGCGGGCACCGCTCGCCAGCTCTCCTCGCCGGTGTCGTCGCCCGAGGCGGTGCGGCTGCTGCTGCTCCGCAACCTGCTGGCCTACCGGAGGGCCTGGTACCTCTTCCTCACCGGGTTCCTGGAGCCCGTCTTCTACCTGTTCTCGATCGGTGTCGGGGTGGGGGCGCTCGTCGACGGCTTCATGGTCGGCGGCGAGACGATCCCCTACGCCGAGTTCGTCGCGCCCGGCATGCTCGCGGCGTCCGCCATGAACGGCGCGACGATGGACGCCACCTTCAACTTCTTCTTCAAGCTCAAGTACAACAAGGTCTTCGAGCACCAGCTGGCCACGCCCCTCTCGACGGGCGACATCGCGCGCGGCGAGCTGTCGTGGTCCCTGCTGCGCGGCGGCATCTACTCCGCCGGCTTCCTCGCCGTGATGGTGGCCATGGGGCTGGTCTCGTCGTGGTGGGCGGTGCTGGCCGTGCCGGGCGCGCTGCTGATCGCGCTCGCGTTCGGCGGCGCCGGGATGGCGGCCACCACCTTCATGCGCAGCTGGCAGAACTTCGAGTGGGTCACCGTGCTGATGCTGCCGATGTTCCTATTCTCGGCGACGTTCTTCCCCGTCGACGCCTATCCCGGCGGTGTCCGCTGGCTGGTGGAGGTCACGCCGCTCTACCGCGGCGTCGTCCTGCTCCGCGAGCTGACCACCGGCGCGATCGGCTGGGAGTCGCTGGTCTCGGTCGCCTACCTGGTCGCGATGGGCCTCATCGGCCTGCTGGTCTGCCGGCGTCGCCTCGACGCGCTCCTGCTGCGCTGAGCGGCTCGCGGAGCAAGCTGACCGGCCTGCGCCAGCACTGGTGCTGCGTCGCCCGGTCAGGGCAGGTTGTGCAGCATCTTCTGGAACCAGGCCACGTCGATCCAGTGGTCGAACTTGTAGCCGACCTCGCGCAGCTGCCCGACCTTCTCGAAGCCGACGTCGAGGTGCAGCTTCTCCGAGGCCGCGTTGGGCAGCGCCACCAGCGCCACGGCCGTGTGCACGCCCGAGACGGCCATCGTCTCCAGCAGCGCGGGGTAGAGCATCCGGCCGATGCCCCTGCCACGCACGGCGCTGTCGAGATAGATCGAGGTCTCCCGCGTGGACTCGTAGGCGGGCCGCGGGCGGTAGGACCACGAGTAGGCATACCCCACCACGTCGTCGTTGTCGTCCACCGCGACGAGCAGGTGGTCGCCGGGGTGCTGCCCGTCGAGACGGGTGGTCCAGTGGTCGAGGTCGGGCGGCTCGAGATCGAAGGTGGAGTGGGAGTGCTCGACGGCGTGCGCGTAGATGCCTGCGATGGCGGGCAGGTCGGAGGCGGTGGCGGAACGGGTCGAGTACTCGTCCATGAAGCGCCATTGTCGCACCTGCGGCACGGCCCGCGTCGGCTGGTTCAATGGGCCCGCGATGAGGCACACCGAGTTCTGGTCCCGGATGGAGGACGCGCTGGGTCCCGGCTACGCGCGCTTCTGGGCCGGCCAGCACGTGATTGCGGAGCTGGACGGCCGCACGGTCGACGAGGCGCTCGAGGCCGGGGTCCCCGCGAAGCAGGTCTGGTTGGCGGTGTGGCGCACCCTCGGCCTGCCGGCGCGCGAGCGGTGACCCGGGCATGACGCCGCCCCGGGGCGCGCCGCCCGCCGCGCCGGACCTGGCGGCGGCCCAGCGCCGCACGGTGCGCGTGCTCGTCCTCAGCCAGGCGACGGGGGCGGTCGGGATCACCATCGGGATCGCCACCGCCTCGCTGCTGGCCCGCGACCTGTCGGGCTCGGCGCGATTCGCCGGGCTCACCCAGACCGGCCAGGTGCTCGGCGCCGCCGTGGCGGCCTGGCTGCTCGCCCGGCTGATGTCCGGGCGCGGCCGCCGCGTGGGGCTCTCGGTGGGATACCTGCTCGGGGCCGCTGGCGCGGCGCTCGCGGTCACCGCGGGGGCCGTGGGCTCGCTGCCGCTGCTGCTGGTCGGCGCGGTCCTGCTCGGATCCACCACCGCGGCCAACAACGCCTCCCGCTACGCCGCCACCGACCTGGCGCTGCCACGCGCCCGCGGCCGGGCGCTGTCGATCGTCGTGTGGGCCACCACCGTCGGCGCCGTCGCCGGGCCGAACCTCAGCGGCCCCGCCGGTCGGGGCGCCCGCGCCCTGGGGCTCCCCGTGCTCACCGGCCCCTTCGTGGTCGGCGCCGTGGCCATGCTGGTGGCCGCGACCGTGGTCTGGGTGCTGCTGCGGCCCGACCCGCTGCTGCTGGCCCGCGAGGCCGCGTCGGCGGCCGACCCGGAGAGCGCCTCGAGGCCCCGCGGCACGTCCTGGGGACGCGTTCGCAGGGTCCTGGGCCAGGAGCCGGCGGCCGGCGCGGCGATCGTCGGGCTGGCCTCGGCCCACGCCGCGATGATCTCGGTCATGGTGATGACCCCGCTGCACATGGAGTCCGGCGGCGCGACGCTGCGGGTCATCGGCGTCGTCATCAGCGTGCACGTGCTGGGCATGTTCGCGTTTGCGCCGGTGGTGGGCGCCGCGGCCGACCGCTACGGTCGCACCCCCGTGCTCGCCGCGGGCGGCATCGTGCTGCTGGTGTCGCTGGTGCTCGCCGCCCTCGCCCCTCAGGGCACGTCGTGGCAGGTGTTCGCCGGCCTGTTCCTGCTCGGGCTCGGCTGGAGCCTCGCCACGGTGGCGGCCTCGACGCTGCTGGTCGACCTCACGCCCCTGGACGCGCGCCCCGACGTGCAGGGCGCCGCCGACCTCGCGATGGGGGTCTTCGCGGCGCTGGCGGGGGCCGTGTCGGGGTTCGTGGTCGGTGCGTTCGGCTTCCCCGTCCTCGCGTCCGGCACGGCCGCGCTCGCGCTGCTGGTCGTGCTCGCCGCGGTGGCGGCGCGGCGCGGCACGCGGTCCGGGGCGACGGGGCCCGACCAGAGGGGCCCCGAGGGCACGCACCCGGCGGGCGGCGCCACCGACGTGCTGGCACAGTGACGCGCATGAGCGAGACCAGGCAGGCAGGACCCGGAAGCGCCGGGCGGGCCGACGTCGGCGTCGTCGGGGGCAGCGGCTTCTACGAGTTCCTCGACGCGCCCGAGCGCGTCACCGTCGACACCCCGTACGGCGCGCCGTCGGACGACCTCGCCGTCGGCACGGTCTCCGGTCGCCGCGTCGCCTTCGTCCCGCGGCACGGCCCCGGGCACCAGTACCCCCCGCACGAGATCCCCTACCGGGCCAACATGTGGGCGCTGCGCTCGCTGGGGGTCCGCCAGGTGCTGGCGCCCTGCGCGGTGGGCGGCCTGCGCGAGACGGTCGCCCCCGGCGACCTGGTGCTGCCCGACCAGCTGGTCGACCGCACGGCCGGGCGCGGGGGGAGCTACGTCGAGCGCGGCGCCGTGCACCTGCCCTTCGCGGACCCCTACTGCGACCAGCTCGGCCGGGCGGTCGCCGCGGCCGACGCCTCGGTGTCCACCGGGGGGACGATGGTCGTCGTGGAGGGCCCCCGGTTCTCGACCCGCGCGGAGTCGCAGCACTACGCCTCCCAGGGGTGGGACCTGATCAACATGACCGGGGCTCCCGAGGCCCAGCTCGCCCGCGAGCTGCTGATGTGCTACTCGGCGATCGCGCTGGTCACCGACATGGACGCCGGTGTCGAGGCCGGCTCCGGCGTCGGCCAGGAGGAGGTCTTCGCGATGTTCGGCCGCAACACGGAGCGCCTCAAGGGGATCCTGGCGAAGGCCATCGGCGACCTGCCGGACCCCGCGGGCTGCTCCTGCTCGACCTGGGCCGAGGGCATCGAGCTGACCTATGAGCTCCCCGGCCCGGCCTCCGCGCCCCGATGAGGGTCCTGCTCACGGGTTCCGCCGGCTTCATCGGCGGGGCCGTCGGTCACCGGCTCGAGCAGCGCGGCGACGAGGTCGTCCGCGTCGACGCGATGATCCCGCAGGCCCACGGCACGGCCGAGGCGCCGCCGGGGACGCACCCGCACGACGTGCGCGACCACACCGGGTGGGCCGCACTGCTCGACGGTGTCGACGTGGTGTGCCACCAGGCCGCGATGGTCGGCGCCGGCGTCGAGCCGGCCGACCTGCCGCTCTATGCGGGCCACAACGACCTCGGCACCGCCGTGCTGCTGGCGGCGATGCACGAGGCGGGCGTGCACCGCCTGGTGCTGGCGTCCTCGATGGTCGTCTACGGCGAGGGTCGCTACGCCTGCGACGAGCACGGCGTGCAGGTCCCGCCGCCCCGGCCGGTCGGGGCGCTCGACGACGGCGACTTCGACCACCACTGCTCCGCCTGCGGCCGCCCGCTCGCCTGGCAGAGGGTGCCGGAGGACGCGCCGCTCGACCCGCGCAGCTCCTACGCCGCGTCCAAGCTGGCGCAGGAGCACTACGCCGGCGCCTGGGTGCGCCAGGCCGGGGGCGCGGTCGTGGCGCTGCGCTACCACAACGTCTACGGCCCCGGGATGCCCCGCGACACGCCCTACTCCGGGGTCGCCGCGATGTTCCGCTCCAGCATCGAGCACGCCCGCCCGCCCACCGTCTTCGAGGACGGCGCGCAGATGCGCGACTTCGTGCACGTCGACGACGTCGCGGCCGCCAACCTCGCAGCGATCGACGCCGTCGCGGCGCGTGATCCGCAGGCGGACCCGGGGCTCGCGGCGTACAACGTGTGCTCCGGCCGGCCCATCGCGATCCGCGAGGTGGCCGACCTGGTCGTCGCCGGCACGGGCTCGGACCTCGTCCCCGAGGTGACGGGGCAGTACCGGTCCGGCGACGTGCGCCACATCGTGGCCTCCCCGGAGCGCGCGGCGGCCGAGCTGGGCTTCCGGGCGCGGGTCACGCCGGAGGAGGGCCTGCGGGCCTTCGCCACCGCGCCGCTGCGTGCCTGACTACCAGCTGGTGTAGAGCAGGTGCTGCGCGGTGAGCGCCAGGAGCACCCCGAGCGCCAGTCCGCCGCGCCGCCACCGCTCCGGCAGCAGCGCGGCCGAGATCAGCAGCCAGGGCACGAACGGCAGCCAGATCCGCTCCGTCTCGGCCTTGCTCATGCGCGACAGGTCGGCGACCACGATCGCCGCCGCCGCCGCTCCGACGAGCAGCACGGCGACGCGCAGCTGGTCGGTCGCGGCCCCGACGCGGGCGACCCCCGGGCGCAGGAGGTCGCGCGGGCCGCGGGCGCGCACCAGCGCGCCCGCGTGCGCCAGCCCGGCGGCGAGCACCGGTCCGGCGGTCAGCAGCAGGGCCGCCAGGTTGCCCCAGCCCCAGTAGGCGAACGGCCGCTCGGCGGCCGTGCCGTCCCAGTACCGCTCGCGCAGCACCGGGTAGGCCGACCACAGCTCGAAGCCGAAGGGCACGTACGCCAGGACGACGGCGCTCGCGGCGGCCGCGGCCACGGGCAGGGCGAGCCACGCCCGGCGGCCTCCGGCGGCCGCGAGCACGGCGAGCGCCAGCGGCCCCAGCAGAGGGAGCCCGTAGGAGAACATCACGCAGCAGCCGAGGAGCAGGCCCGCCAGCGCGCCCCAGGCCGCCCAGGAGCCGCGGGAGTCGCGCGCGGCGACGGCGCTGCGGGCCAGGGCGGCGAGCCCCCACGCGGCGGTCGCGGCGAAGAGGGCGTCGGCGGAGACGGCCATCCAGACCGCCGCCGGGGCGAGCACCAGCAGCGGGGCGACGCGGCGGGCCAGGTCTTCGGCGCCCAGCGTGCGCAGCGTGTCGAGCACCGCGAGCGTGGTGGCCGCGGCGACGGCGGTCACCACCAGCCCGGCGGCCAGGTCGCCGCCGAGGCCGAGGGCGACCAGCAGCACGAAGAAGAGCAGCGCGCCGGGCGGGTGGCCCGCCACGTGGGTGACCCAGTTGTCCTCCGCTGCGTACGGGATCCGGGCCGTGAACTCGCCCAGCATCGCCGGCACGTCGTCGATCTCCCGGGCCGTCATCAGGTATTCGTACGGGTTGCCGAGCACCCGCGCGATCCCGGACTCGCCGTCCACGAGCGCCAGCGCCAGCATCCAGCCGAGGGCCCCGGCGTACGAGGCGAGCATCAGGCTGCGCCAGCGCAGCGTGGCCGCCCAGTGGCCGGCCTTCCAGACCCCGACGGCGGCGATGGCGAGCGCCGGGAGGGTCCCCGGGCCGTAGAGCTCGACCGACCAGCGCGAGTGCAGCGGCGGCACGTCGTCGGGGTAGACCTTGCCGTGGGTCATCACCTCCCACCCGGCCAGCTTCGGGACGAGGTAGGCCGCCAGGATCAGCGCCAGACCCACCGCGAGGCCCCACGCCGCCGCGCGCGTGCCGGTCGGGCGAGCGTCGCGAGGGGCGCTCCCGCCCGGCTCGCCGGACGTGCTGGGGGCCGGCGCGCTCATGGGCACGACCATAGGAGAACCGGCCCAACCGGGGCGGCGGCGACGGGGGTCAGGGGCCCCGGGTGGGCGACCGGCCCGCCGCGCCGTCCCGAGGTCGGGTGAACGGCGCCTGTGGGCCCGCACCGTACGGTGAGGGCATGGACCGGGCCCAGGGGGACGGCCCGCCCCGGGCCGCTGCTGTGTGCGATCTCGTGCTTCCCTGCCGTGACGAGGGGCCCGCGCTCGCCGATCTGATCCCACGCGTCCCCGCGCTGTTCGCCGTGACCGTCGTGGACAACGGCTCCACCGACGACACCGCCGCCGTCGCGCGCCGGCTGGGCGCGGATGTCGTCTCGGAGCCCACGCCCGGCTACGGCGCGGCGGTGCACGCCGGCCTGGAGGCCGCCACCCGCGACTACGTGGCGTTCATGGACGGTGACGGGTCCTTCGACCCGGGCGAGCTGCTCCCGCTGCTCGACGACGTCCGGTCCGGCCGGGCCGACCTGGCCGTCGGGCGCCGGCGCCCGGTCGCCCGCCGCGTCTGGCCCTGGCACGCGCGCGCGGGCAACCGGCTCATCGTCGGCTGGCTGCGCCGCCGCATCGCGATGGACGCCCACGACATCGCGCCGATCCGGGTCGCCCGGCGCCGGGCCCTGCTCGACCTCGGGATCCGGGACCGCCGCTTCGGCTATCCTCTCGAGCTGCTGCACCGCGCGACCCTGGCCGGGTGGCGGCTCTCGGAGCGCGACGTCGCCTACTACCCGCGGGCCGCCGGGACGAGGTCGAAGGTCTCCGGCTCGGTGCGCGGCACGGTGCGCACGGCGCGCGACTTCTGGAAGGTCCTCTCGTGACCCGGCGGACGGACGGGGCTCGCGACGTCAGGGCGCTCGTCGTCGCCAAGGCGCCCGTCGCCGGGCTGGCCAAGACGCGGCTCGCCGCCGAGGTGGGGGACCGCGCGGCGGCCCGGCTGGCGGCCGCGAGCCTGCTGGACACGCTGGACGCCTGCGAGCAGGCCTTCGGGGCCGAGCGGGTGCTGGTGGCCATCACCGGCGACCTCGCGGCGGCCGAGGAGTCGGGGGTCCTGCGGGAGCGACTGGGGGCCTACCCGGACGGCGCGGTCTTCGAGCAGTGCGAGGGCGGCTTCGACGTCCGCCTGGCGCATGCGCATGCCGGCCTGGCCGACCGGGCGCCGGGCGCCGCGGTCGTCCAGGTCGGCATGGACACGCCCCAGCTGACCGGTGAGCTGCTGGCGGCGGTGGCAGCCGACCTGGCCGACGCGGACGCCGTGCTCGGCCCCGCCGCGGACGGCGGCTGGTGGGTCCTCGCGCTGCGCGACCCCCGCGCGGCCCGGGCGCTCGCGGGCGTGCCGATGTCCACCGACCACACCGGTGCCGACACCTGGGCGGCCCTCGAGGGCGCCGGCCTCCGCGTGCGCGGCGCCCCGGTGCTGCGCGACGTGGACGAGGTGGCGGACGCAGCCGACGTCGCCGAGGAGGCCCCCGCTTCCCGCTTCGCGCGGGGCTGGAGCGAGGCCCGGGTGAGGGCGGGCGAGGGCGCCGGCGGCACGGGGGCCCGGGGATGACCCTGGACAGCACCGGCGAGATCCCCGTGGTGGACGCCCCCCTCGCGCCCAGCGAGGCCCCCCTCGTGCCCAGCGAGGCCCCCCTCGTGCCCAGCGAGGCCTGGGCCCGCATCGACGCGCGCGGTTCCTTCACGGACGTGTTCAGCTCCGCGCTGCGCGGCTGGCCCTGCACGGTGGTCGACGAGGACGGGATCGAGTTCGACCTGCCGGTGACGCGGTGGCTGCGGGCCGCCGATCCCGACGACCACCTGTTGCTGGACGCCTGCGAGGGTCCGACGCTCGACATCGGGTGCGGTCCCGGGCGGATGGCAGCGGCCCTGCGCAGCCGCGGCGCCTCGGTCCTCGGGGTCGACGTGGTCGCCGAGGCGGTCGCCCAGACCCGCGAGCGCGGCGTCCCCGCGCTGCTGCGCGACGTCTTCGCCACCCTGCCAGGCGAGGGCCGCTGGAGCACGGCCCTGCTGGCCGACGGCAACGTCGGCATCGGCGGCGACCCCGTGGCGCTCCTGGCCCGCGCGCGCGGGCTGGTGCGGCCGGGGGGACGCGTCGTCGTCGACCTGGAGCCGCCGGGCCACGGCGTCACCACGAGCTGGACCCGGCTGCGCTGCGCGGGGGCGGAGAGCAAGCCGTTCCGGTGGGCTCGCGTGTGCGCCGAGGCCGTGCACCACGTCGCGGCGGACGCCGGGCTCCGGGTGCTCGACTCGGGCAGCACCGACCACAGGTGGTACGCCGTGCTCGGTGCCCCAGCCACCTGAGTCTCAGCAGCCGCTCAGGCAGCGCGGCTAGGGTCCTGCCGTGGGCATCGCCACCTCGAGGCTGCCGGTCGACCCTCCGTCGCCCGCGTCCTTCACCTCCGCGCTGCACTCGCCGCGCGTCGCGGCGCGGGTGGGGCTGTGGCTCGGCGTCGCCTTCGGCGTCTGCTTCCTGACGGGCCTGATCAGCCACTACGCGCAGGAGCCCTCCCAGCCGGTGCCGTTCCCGACGACCCCGGCGTGGGGCTATCGGCTGACGCAGGGCCTGCACGTGTTCACCGGCACCGCCGCCGTGCCGCTCCTGCTGGTCAAGCTCTGGACCGTCTACCCCAGGCTCTTCGAGCGCCCCCCGTCGCTGCGTCCGCTCGGCGCCGGCGTGCGCCGCCTCGCCGGCGTCGCCGCGGAGCGTGCCTCCATCGGGGTGCTGGTCGCCGCGTCGGTCTTCCAGCTCGCGACCGGCCTGATGAACTCCGCGCAGTGGTACCCCTGGGCGTTCTCCTTCCGCTCCACGCACTACGCCGTCGCCTGGCTGGCGATCGGCGCGCTGGTGGTGCACGTGGCGGTGAAGCTGCCACTGATCCGCGAGGCGCTCGCCGGTCCGGTCGAGGCGGCCATGCCCCCCGACGCGGCGCCGGTCCCGGGCAGCGACCCGCACGCGAACCCGGGGGGCGGTGCGGAGTCGCCGGCTCCGGACCGCCCGTCGCGGCGCTCGCTGCTGCGGGCGACCGGCGTCGCCTCGGCCGTGGCCGTGCTGGCCACCGCCGGGAGCGCCGTGCCCTTCCTGCGCCGGGTCTCCGTGCTCGGGGTGCGCTCCGGCGACGGCCCCCAGGGCGTGCCGGTCAACCGGTCGGCCGAGGCGGCCGGGACCACGGGCGTCGACCCCGCGGCGTACCGCCTCGTCGTGGCGCGCGGGGAACGCGAGGTCCCGCTCTCGCTGGAGGACCTGCGCGCGATGGACCAGGTGACGCAGGACCTGCCCATCGCCTGCGTCGAGGGCTGGAGCGCCCAGGGGACCTGGACCGGGGTGCGGATCAAGGACCTCGTGGCGCTCGTCGTCGGCGGCGGCGAGGACGGTGACGGCGGGGAGGGGGAGGGCGGCGCGGACGCCGAGGTGGTGGTGCGCTCGCTGCAGGAGAGCGGGCCCTTCACGACCACCGTGCTCCAGGCGCCGTTCGTGGCCGACGACCGGACCCTGCTGGCGCTCGGACTCGGGGGCGAGCCGCTCGACGCGGACCACGGCTTCCCGGCGCGCGTCATCGCCCCCAACCGCCCCGGGGTGCTGCAGACCAAGTGGGTCGCCCGGCTGGAGGTGCGGACGTGAACGCCGCCCGGGGGCTGCTCGGGCTGACCGGGGTCTGCGCCGGGCTCTGGGGCGCCTGGCTGCTGCTCGGGCCGGACGGCCCGGGCGCGGCCGACCTCGTCTCGACCGCCATCTGGCTGGCCGGAGGCGTGCTGCTGCACGACGTCGTGCTGGCGCCCCTCGCGCTGCTGCTCGGGTTTGTGGCGCTCCGCGTCCTGCCCGGCCCCTGGCGGGCCGCCGCGGTCGGGGGACTGGTGGTGCTCGGCTCGGTGACGCTGCTGGCGATCCCGGTGCTGGGGCGGTTCGGGGCCAAGCCCGACAACCCGACGCTGCTGGACCGGGCCTACGGTCCCGGCTGGCTCGTGGTGGCCGCTTGCGTCGTGGCCGGCAGCGTGGTCGTGGCGCTGGTGCGCCGCCGCCGGGCGGACCGGGCGCCGCGCGGCGTGTCGCCGCACTGATCGAACACCTGTTCGCTAGGGTTCGGGTCCACAGGGCGTGCCAACGCCGTCGTCGTCCCCAGGCCCCCGCGGCCCCGGGCCGGTGTCGGTGGGCCCGTCTAGCGTCCTCGACGCAGACCTCGACACGCACGCACGGGACGGAGAGATCCATGGCTGGTGGAGACCGGGAGAAGGCGCTCGACGCAGCGCTCGCCAACATCGAGAAGCAGTTCGGCAAGGGCTCGGTGATGCGGCTGGGCGACGAGACGCGGGCCCCGCTGGAGGTCATCCCGTCGGGGTCCATCGCCCTCGACGTGGCGCTGGGCCTCGGTGGCCTGCCGCGCGGGCGGGTGGTCGAGATCTACGGCCCGGAGTCCTCCGGCAAGACCACGGTCGCCCTGCACGCGGTGGCCAACGCCCAGGCGGCCGGCGGCATCGTCGCCTTCATCGACGCGGAGCACGCGCTCGACCCGGACTACGCGAAGGCGCTGGGTGTCGACACCGACGCCCTGCTGGTCTCGCAGCCCGACTCGGGCGAGCAGGCGCTGGAGATCGCCGACATGCTGATCCGCTCCGGCGCGCTCGACCTGCTCGTGGTCGACTCCGTCGCCGCGCTCGTGCCGCGGGCCGAGATCGAGGGCGAGATGGGCGACAGCCACGTCGGCCTCCAGGCCCGCCTGATGAGCCAGGCGCTGCGCAAGATGACCGGCGCCCTCAACGGCGCCGGCACGACGATGGTCTTCATCAACCAGCTGCGCGAGAAGATCGGCGTGATGTTCGGCTCGCCCGAGACCACGACCGGCGGCCGGGCGCTGAAGTTCTACTCCTCCGTCCGCCTCGACGTGCGCCGGATCGAGACCCTCAAGGACGGCCAGGAGATGGTCGGCAACCGCACCCGGGTCAAGGTCGTGAAGAACAAGGTCGCCCCGCCCTTCAAGCAGGCCGAGTTCGACATCATGTACGGCAAGGGCATCAGCCGCGAGGGCGGCCTGATCGACGTCGGTGTCGAGGCGGGCCTCGTCCGCAAGGCGGGCGCCTGGTACACCTACGACGGCGACCAGCTCGGCCAGGGCAAGGAAAACGCGCGGGCCTTCCTCCGCGACAACCCGGACCTCGCCAACGAGCTGGAGAAGCGGATCCTCGAGAAGCTCGGGGTCGGTCCGGTCGTCGATGCCGAGGACGGCGCCCCCGCGGCGGTTCCCGGGGAGGCGCCGAGCGCCGCTGCGGAGCCCGTCGGCGTCGACCAGTTCTGATCGTGCCCGAGGCCACGCCGCCCCCGGAGGACCCGGTGGCGGCCGGCCCCGAGGCCGACGCCGAGCAGGTCGCTCGCACGATCCTCCTCGACCAGCTGACGGGCCGGGCCCGGAGCCGCCGCGAGCTCGCGGACAAGCTCGCGAGCAAGCAGGTCCCCGGCGACGTGGCTCAGCGGCTGCTCGATCGCTTCGAGGAGGTCGGGCTCGTCGACGACGAGGCCTTCGCCCGCACCTGGGTGGCCCAGCGCGGGCAGGGCAAGGGGCTGGCGCGCCGGGCGCTGGCCCAGGAGCTGCGCCGCAAGGGCGTCGGTGACGAGACCGCCCGCGGGGTCCTCGCCGAGGTGGACCCCGACGACGAGGAGAAGGCGGCGCGTCGCCTCGTGCGGGGTCGGCTTCGCTCGGTGCGACGCCTCGACCACGCCACGGCCACCCGCCGGCTCGTCTCGATGCTCGCCCGCAAGGGCCACGACGCCTCCGTCGCGTGGACCGTGGTGCGCGAGGAGCTGGGGGGCCCGCCAGACCCCGGCGACCCGCCATGATGGCCGCATGTTCGAGGAACAGCTGCGTCTGCCG
Source organism: uncultured Actinomycetota bacterium (assembly GCA_963832415.1). Lineage (GTDB taxonomy): Bacteria > Actinomycetota > Actinomycetes > Propionibacteriales > Nocardioidaceae > Nocardioides. The sequence continues at coordinate 208,161 of CAWHTZ010000009.1, forward strand.
GTGGGCCCGGTCGACCTGCGGGCGATGGCGACCGACACCACTCCGGGTTTCGACGGCACCAAGGCCGACGGCCGCCGCGCGCTCGCCGGCCTCGGCGCCGAGCTGGCCGACCTGCAGCGTCGCCTCTACGCGGAACATGTGACGGGGCGCGCCCGGTCGGTCCTGCTCGTCCTGCAGGGCATGGACACCTCGGGCAAGGGGGGCGTCCTGAAGCACACCGTGGGCCTCGTCGACCCGCAAGGGGTCCGGATCACGTCCTTCGGACCGCCCACGAGGGAGGAGCGCGCCCATGACTTCCTGTGGCGGGTGCGGCACGCGCTGCCCAGGCCGGGTTACATCGGCGTCTTCGACCGCTCCCACTACGAAGACGTGTTGGCGGCCCGGGTGCGCGGGCTGGCCAGCCCGGCCGAGGTGGAGCGACGCTACGGCGCGATCAACGACTTCGAGGCCGACGTGGTGGCGCGCGGCACTACCGTCGTCAAGTGCCTGCTGCACATCTCGCCCGCCGCGCAGCGGGAGCGGCTGCTCTCGCGGCTGGACCGGCCGGAGAAGCGCTGGAAGCTCGACCCCTCCGACATCGACGACCGGCGGCTCTGGCCCGCCTACCGCGAGGCCTACGAGATCGCGCTCCGGCGCACGCACACCGGGGCTGCGCCGTGGTTCGTCGTGCCGGCGGACCACAAGTGGTACCGCAACCTCGCCGTCGCCCACCTGCTGCTGGCCGCGCTCCGCGAGATCGGCCCGACCTGGCCCGAGGCCCGCGTCGACGTCGAGACCGAGCGCCGCCGGCTCCTGGCGGAGGGCGTCGTCGGATGACCCGGCGCGGGCACGGGCGGCAACCCTCAGACCGGGACCAGCTCCACGGCGCCGACGGCGTAGCGCGCCAGCACAGTGCGCGCGACCTCGGCGTGCGCACCCAGGGGTGGCGAGACGGCGACGGCGCCCGCCTCGCACGCCAGCTCCGCGACCCGTTCGGGCAGGAAGCCGTCAGCCAGGAACAGGGAGCCGACCGCGACGTGGCGCCGGCCCTCCGCCCGGAAGGCGCGGACCGCCTCGCCGGCGGCCGGCGGCGCCGCCGAGGCGTAGGCCGCGGTGACGGGCAGCCTGTGCCGCGCTCCCCAGACCCGGGCCAGCCGCGCCACCGCCTGGTTGGCCAGGGCGTCGCTGGAGCCGGCGCCGGCCAGCACCAGCGCGTCGAGCTCGCGCACCCGGGCGGCGCTGAGGGCCTCGCGCAGCCGCTCGTCGAGGATCCCCAGCCAGCGGCTCTCGAGCCCGAGGATGGCGGACGCGCGGATGCGCAGGTTCTCATGGCGGGAGGACGCCTCGGCCACGGCTGCGGGCACGTCGACCTGGGCGTGGTAGGCGTCGTTGAGCAGCAGCGGGACCACGACGATCTCCCGGTGGCCCGCCTTCACCAGGCGAGCGACGACGGCGTGGAAGTCGGGCTCGCTGAGCTCGAGGAAGGCGGCCTCGACCCGCAGGTCGGGACGCTGCGCGCGGACGCCGGCCACGAGGTCGCGGACGCACGCGCCGTGCCGCGGGTCGCGGCTCCCGTGGGCGAGTGCGATCAGGGCAGGGGCAGCCATGGCAGGGGATTCCCTTCGGATCGGTCGAGCGGCCGGATCACGTGTGGATCCCGCACTCGGTCTTGGCGGCGCCGGCCCAGCGGCCGCTCCGGGCGTCGTCGCCCGGCAGCACCCGTCGCGTGCACGGCTGGCATCCGATGGAGGGGTAGCCGTCGTGGACCAGGGGGTTCAGGAGCACGTGGTGTTCCTCGACGTAGGCCCGCACGCGCTCGTCCGACCAGCGGGCGAGCGGCGAGACCTTGACCTTCTGCTTGCTGGCGTCCCACCCGACGACCGGTGTGACCACCCGGCCGTGGGTCTCGGTACGGCGCAGCCCGGTCGCCCAGGCCTCGTAGCCGGCCAGCATCCGCGAGAGCGGCTCGACCTTGCGCATCGAGCAGCACAGGTCGGGGTCGCGCTTGTAGAGGTCCGGGCCGTGGGCGGCGTCCTGCTCGGCGACGCTCAGCTCCGGCTTGACCGTCCGCACGGTGACGGGGAGCGTCGCGGCCACGGCGTCGCGCGTGCCGATCGTCTCGGCGAAGTGGTAGCCGGTGTCGAGGAAGACGACGTCGACGCCGGGGGCGACGCGCGAGGCGACGTGGGCCAGCACGGCGTCCGCCATCGAGGAGGTGACGCAGAAGCGGGAGCCGAAGGTGGCGACCGCCCACTCGATGATGTCCTCGGCCGGCGCCAGCTCGAGCTCGGCCCCGACGTGGGAGACGATCTCGCGCAGCTGCTCCGGCGTGTGGCCCTCGGTGCGGCTGCCGCGACGCTCGGCCGCCGCGATGGTCGTGGCGGCGGTCATCGCGGACCACCCATCCCGGCGCCGGACGAGGGGCGCAGCAGCCCGAGGTGCGCGAGCTGGAACGCCCGCCGGCAGCCGCGGCACTCCCAGGCGCCGTGCGGCGAGCTGGTCTCGCCCTCAGGGTCCTCGGGGTCGACCACCTCGTGCGGCCAGAGGTCCTCCTCGCCGCAGTAGGGGCAGTGGAAGGGCACGGCGCGCTCGCTCATGCCGCCACCGCCCGGTGCTCGCCGGTGAGCAGGCGCTCCTCGGCGCGGGCGACCCACTGCGCGAACCGCTCGCCGTCGGCGCGGTCGTCGAGGTAGTTGCGCACGACGGTCTCGACGTAGTCGTCCAGCCCCGCGCTCGTCACCTTGTGCCGGCGCAGCTTGCGGCCGAAGTTCGCGCCGAGCCCGGTGGCGCCGCCCAGGTGCACCTGGAAGCCCTCGACCTGCTGGTCGTCCTGCAGCACCAGCTGGCCCTTGAGCCCGATGTCGGCGACCTGCGTGCGGGCGCAGGCGTTGGGGCAGCCGTTGACGTTCACGGTGATCGGCGTGTCGAGCTGGGGGATCCGGCGCTCGAGCTCGGCGACGAGGTCCCGCGCGCGGTCCTTGGTGTCCACGATGGCGAGCTTGCAGAACTCGATGCCCGTGCAGGCCATGGTGTTGCGCCGCCAGTTGGACGGTCGCGCCTGCAGGCCCACCCGGTCGAGCTCGGCCACGAGGTCCTCGACCACGGCCGGGTCGACGCCGGTGAGCACGATCTTCTGGTACGGCGTGAGCCGGGCGCCGGCGACGCCGTGCCGCTCCATCGCGTCGGCCAGGGCGACCAGCATGGTGCCCGAGACGCGACCGGCGACCGGCGCGAGGCCGACGTACCGGGTGCCGTCCTTGGCCTCGTGCACGCCGACGTGGTCGCGGTGCCCGACCGGGGACTCCGGCGAGGGGCAGTCGACGAGCCGGCGGCCGAGGTACTCCGTCTCGAGCACCTGGCGGAACATCTCCTTGCCCCAGTCGGCGACGAGGAACTTCAGCCGCGCCCGCGACCGGAGGCGGCGGTAGCCGTAGTCGCGAAAGAGTCCGGCGACCGCGGACCACGCGTCGGGGACCTCCTCCAGCGGGATCCAGACGCCGAGCCGCTCGGCCAGCCGGGGGTTGGTGGAGAGACCGCCACCCACCCAGAGGTCGAAGCCGGGGCCGAGCTCGGGGTGCACGGTGCCGACGAACGCGACGTCGTTGGTCTCGGGCGAGACGTCGTGGCTCGGGTGCCCGGTGAGCGCCGTCTTGAACTTGCGGGGGAGGTTGGCGTACGCGGGGTCGCCGATGTAGCGCCGGTGGATCTCCTCCAGCGCCCAGCTGCCGTCGATGATCTCGTCGGCGGCGACGCCGGCGACGGGGGAGCCGAGGAACGGCCGCGGGCCGTCGCCGCAGGCCTCGAGCGTGCTGAGCCCGGCGTCCTCCAGCGTCTGCCAGATGTCCGGGACGTCCTCGATCCGGATCCAGTGGTACTGGATGTTCTCCCGGTCGGTGACGTCCGCGGTGTCGCGGGCGTAGTCGCGCCCGACCTCGCCCAGCGCGCGCACGGTGCGCGGCGCCAGCAGGGCGCCGTCGGTACGGACCCGCATCATGAAGTACCGGTCGTCGAGCTCGTGCTCCTCCAGCGTCGCGGTCTTGCCGCCGTCGTGGCCGGGCGCGCGCTGCGTGTAGAGGCCGAGCCAGCGGAAGCGCCCGCGCAGGTCGCTCGGGTCGATCGAGTCGAAGCCGCGCCGACTGTAGATGTTGAGGATCCGGTCCCGGACGTTGAGCGGGGCGTCGTCCTTCTTGGCCTGCTCGTTCTTGTTCAGGGGCTCCCGGTAGCCGAGGGCCCACTGGCCCTCGCCGCGCGGGGGGCGGGGCACGACGAGCGGCTCGGCTGCGGGGGAGTCGGGCTCGGCGCTCGGGCCGGTGACGGTCTGTGTGGTCACGATGGGTCCTCTGGACGTGCAGTGATGGCCGCGCGGACCGAGGTCGCGAGCACCGGGCGTGCAGGCCCGACCGACCTCGGTGACCGGCGCCCGGGCAGATGGGGGCGAGCGGTCAGGAGGCGCGACAGGCCATGCTGCGCACGCGGCCGTAGTCGACGTGCCGGCGAACCACGAGCCACGTGTGGGTCGCCGGAGAGGTCATGTCAACAAGTCTCAGGTGGTGGTACGGGATCCCACAACTTCGCATCCCATGATGCGGGACGGGCGTCTCACTCAGCGGACAACCCTCACGTGCTCCGCGGCCGATGCGGCGTCCGGCAGCGGTTCTGCCTAGGCTGTGTCGTCATGACGGACGCCCCCAGCAACCAGGCCAGCAACCAGGTCAGCCCGCAGGTCAGCGGCGCCTACAACCAGGCCCTCGAGGTCATCTCCCAGGTCGAGCCGCGGATCGCGGAGGCGACCCGCAAGGAGCTCGCCGACCAGCGGGGCTCGTTGAAGCTCATCGCCTCGGAGAACTACGCCAGCCCGGCGGTGCTCCTGACGATGGGCAGCTGGTTCTCGGACAAGTACGCCGAGGGCACGGTCGGGCACCGCTTCTACGCGGGGTGCCAGAACGTCGACACGGTGGAGTCGCTGGCCGCCGAGCACGCGCGGGAGCTCTTCGGGGCGCCCTACGCCTACGTGCAGCCGCACTCCGGCATCGACGCCAACCTCGTCGCCTTCTGGTCGATCCTCGCCCACCGGATCGAGGGCCCCTGGCTGGAGAAGTTCGGCGCGAAGAACGTGAACGAGCTCTCCGAGGGTGACTGGGAGTCGCTGCGCCACGAGTTCGGCAACCAGCGGCTGCTCGGGATGAGCCTGGACGCCGGCGGCCACCTCACCCACGGGTTCCGGCCCAACATCAGCGGCAAGATGTTCCACCAGCAGCAGTACGGCACCGACCCCGAGACCGGGCTGCTCGACTACGACGCAGTGCGGGCCAAGGCGAAGGAGTTCCGGCCGCTGGTGCTGCTCGCGGGCTACTCCGCGTATCCACGCCGGGTGGACTTCGCCAAGATGCGCGAGATCGCCGACGAGGTCGGCGCGACGCTGATGGTCGACATGGCCCACTTCGCCGGCCTGGTGGCCGGCAAGGTGATGACCGGCGACGAGGACCCGGTCCCGCACGCCCACGTGACCACGTCCACGACCCACAAGTCCCTGCGCGGCCCCCGCGGCGGGATCGTGCTCGCCCAGGAGGAGCTCGCGCCGTCGGTCGACCGCGGCTGCCCGATGGTGCTCGGCGGCCCGCTGAGCCACGTGATGGCCGCCAAGGCCGTCGCCTTCGCGGAGGCCCGCCAGGACTCCTTCCGCGCCTACGCCCAGCAGGTCGCCGACAACGCGAAGTCGCTGGCCGAGGGCTTCACCCGGCGGGGCGCGCGGCTGGTCACGGGCGGCACCGACAACCACCTCGCGCTCCTCGACGTGACGTCCTTCGGGCTGACCGGACGCCAGGCGGAGACGGCCCTGCTCGAGGCCGGCGTCGTGACCAACCGGAACTCGATCCCCGCCGACCCCAACGGGGCCTGGTACACCTCCGGCATCCGCTTCGGCACCCCGGCGCTGACCACCCGGGGCTTCGGGCACGACGAGTTCGACACCGTGGCCGAGCTGGTCGTCGACGTGCTCAGCAACACCGAGGCGGGCACCACCTCGAAGGGGACCCCGTCGAAGGCGCAGTTCACGACCGCCGACGGCGTCGCGGACCGCACGCGGGCCCGCGCGCAGGAGATGCTGGAGAAGAACCCGCTCTACCCCGGGCTCGACCTGGCCTGATCGGGGCGGCCCCCGGGCCGGCTTAGCGGGTCCCCAGCGGGACCCAAGTGGAGCTCAGGCGAACCCCAAGCGGGCGGCTTCACGGTAGGGGTGTATCGACCCCCTACCCAGGAGCCCCGTCATGTCCCGTCTGCTCTACCGCGTGGGGCGTGTCACCGCCCTGCACCCCTGGCGCACCCTGCTGGCCTGGGTCCTGCTCGCCGCGATCGCCGCCGCCCTGGCGGTCGGCTTCGGCGGATCCACCCAGGACGACTACGACGTCGACGGTGCCCGCGCCCAGGTCGGCCTGGAGCAGCTGCGGGACCACCTGCCGGCGGCCGGCTTCGCCTCCGCCGGCGTCGTCGTGCACAGCGACGGGGCCGACGCGCCTCTCACCCAAGCGTCGCTGCGGGGCCTGGGCGACCGGTTGGCGGCGATGCCGCACGTGCTCACCGTCGCGCCGCCCCGCACCGCCCCGGGCGGGGACACCGCGATCCTGGAGGTCGGCTACGACGTCCCGGTCACGCACCCGGACCTGATGGGCGACGTCGGCGAGCTCGAGACGGCGGTCGCGCCGACCCGGTCCGACGGCCTCACCGTCGAGCTGAGCGGCGAGGTGCCGGGCTCGGCAGCGTCGACGCCGGGGTCGACCGGGGAGGTCGTCGGCGTGATCGCCGCCCTCGTCATCCTGGTGCTGGCGCTCGGGTCGGTGGTGGCCGCCGGGCTGCCGCTCGCGGTGGCCCTGGTCGGGCTGGGGGTCGGGAGCGCGGGGATCGCACTGCTGGCCTCGGTGACGGATGTCAGCGGCACCGCCCCGACCGTGGCCACGATGGTGGGGCTCGGCGTCGGCATCGACTACGCGCTGCTGCTGGTGAGCCGGTACGTAGAGCACCTCGGCGCGGGAAGCGACATGCCGGACGCCGCGGGTCGCGCGGTCGCCACCGCGGGCCGCTCGGTCGTCTTCGCCGGCACCACCGTCCTCGTCTCGCTGATGGGCCTGCGCCTGGCCGGGCTGCCGACCTTCGACAGCTTCGGCTTCGCCACGGCGATCGCGGTCGTCGCGGTGATGGCGACCGCGCTGACCCTCGTCCCCGCACTCTGCCGCCTGGGCGGCCGCCGGATGCTCCCGCGCCGCGTGCGACGCGGGGGGATCGCCGCCCACGGGCCCACGTCCCGCCGCGGGCTCACCGCCCGCTGGGCGGGCACGGTCGGCCGCCGGCCGCTGCCCTGGCTCGTGGGCGCCGGCCTGGTGATGGTCGTGCTGGCGGCGCCGGTCCTCGACATGCGCACCTGGCCGCAGGACGCCAGCACCACCTCGACCGAGAACACGGTGCGCCGGGCCTACGACCTCGTCGCCGACGAGTTCGGGCCGGGCTACACGAGCCCCCTCACGTTGGTCGTGGACCGCAGCGCGGTCCCGGACCGTGCGCTGGACGCGCTGTCCGCGGACATCGCGGATCGGGGCGACGTCGTGGAGGTCTCGGCGCCGGTCCTCTCCGACGACGGCGACATCGCCATCCTCGAGGCGGTACCGGCGTTCGGGCCCACGGACGAGCGGACGCCCTCTCTGGTCGCCTCCCTCCGCGCGGCCGCCCCGGCCGGCGTGGAGGTCACCGGCGAGACGGCGATGTTCTCCGACCTGGCGGAGATGCTGGCCGGGCGGCTCTGGGTCGTCGTCGGGTTCGTGGTCGCGGTGTCGTTCCTCCTGCTTCTGGTGATGTTCCGCTCTGTCGTGGTCCCGTTGAAGGCGGCGCTGCTCAACGTCCTCAGCGTCGGCGCGGCCTACGGCGTCCTCACCGCGGTGTTCCAGTGGGGCTGGGGGGCCGGCGCGCTGGGCGTCGACCAGGCCACGCCGATCTCGAGCTGGTTGCCGATCCTGATGTTCACGATCCTGTTCGGCCTGTCGATGGACTACGAGGTCTTCCTTCTCTCGCGGGTCCGCGAGGACTGGGAGCGCACCGGTGACGCGCGCGGAAGCGTGGTCCGCGGCCTCGCCGGCACCGGACGGGTGATCTCCAGCGCCGCAGCGATCATGGTGGCCGTCTTCCTGGGCTTCGCCACCGACGTCGATGTGGTCGTGAAGATGCTCGGCCTGGGCATGGCGGTCGCCATCGCGCTCGACGCCACGCTCGTCCGCCTGGTCATGGTGCCGGCCAGCATGTCGCTGCTCGGAGAGCGCAACTGGTGGGTGCCGGCGTGGCTGGACCGGATCCTGCCGCACGTGCGCGCCGAGCTGGACCACGTCGAGCTCGACGCGAGCGGGGCCGCGCCCGGCGGCGACCCCGCGCCCGGCCCCGACCGCGAACCCGCGCTGGTCTGAGACCCACCCCCTCCACGAGAGGAACCCCGATGAGCACCGCTCCCACCACCCCCACCAGCAACGACGACGTCGACCGGGCCTGGCCCGCCCCCCTGGCCCGCCGCTGGGAGCTCTTCGCCGAGGTCCTGCACCACCACCACGCCGGCGAGGACGCCGCGCTGTGGCCGGCGCTGCGGGCCCGCGCCGACGAGGACGCGCGGCGCGCCCTCGCGGTGCGGCTCGTGGCCGCCCGCGAACGGCCCGGAGCCCACCTGCGGCACGAGGAGTCCGCCGCCATTCGCGCTGGTCCAGCGGGTGCTCTCCGCCGCGGAGTGGGAGCGCATGGACGAGGAGCACTTCGGGGCCTGGCTGACCCTGCGCAAGCTGGTCGACGTCGTGCCGTGGGGACTGGCCGGCGTCCCGGCCGGGGTGCGCGAGGAGCTCTTCTCGCGGCCGGGGGGTCGCCTGCACCGGCTGGTCTGGCTGCTCACGCGCCGCGGCTTCGACCGTCGCGAGCGTGGCCTTCCGCCACGTGTGAGCCCGCTCAGATGCCCCAGCGGTCCCGCTGGTCGCGCCACCACTGCGCGGCCAGCGGGATCCGCCACTCCTCCATCTGCCGCGCCGCCTCCTCGGCGTGCCGCGTCGCGACATCGGCCTCGCCCACCGCGGATGCGGCCAGGGCGAGGAAGGCGTCCACCGGACCGATCGCGTTGCCCGAGCCCGCGCTGACGCATCCTCCGGCGCACGGTGCAAGCAGCGCGTAGGCGCGGGCGGCGACTGCCGCGTCACCGACGGCGCGGGCCGTCTCGGCGGCGCTCGCCCACTCCAGCAGGGAGAACCAGGTCTCCTCGCGCAGCGTGATGGCGTGCTTCGCGAGGTGTGCACGGGCCTGGTCCGCGCGCCCCGCCCGCAGCATCAGCAGGCAGACGAAGGCCGTCACCGGCAGAGGCCCGGACTCGAGCAGGTCCACCATCGGCAACAGCTCGTCGATGCCGCCCGTCCACTGCTTGATCGCCATGGTCGCCCCGAGCAGCGTCTCTTGCATGGTGTGCAGGTCCGTCTGCCGCGCCATGGCGTGCAGCTCACCCATCAGCCGCTCCGCCTCGGCGATGTCGCCCGCCATGGCCCGCCAGGGCAGCTCCAGGGTGGTCAGCACCACCAGCGGGAAGAACAGGCGCAGTCGCTCGGCGACGGGACGCGTGCGCGCGATCCACCCCCACATCTGCGCCGGCAGTCCGAGCTCGGACGACGCGACGGCAGCGTGCGTCGCGAGCAGCACGAAGCCGCGTTCGTCCGCTGTCCGCGTCGCGACGTCGATGCCTTCCTCGGCCAGGGCCAGCCGGCGCTCGCGCGTCGAGGGACACCACAGCGACACCTGTCCGATCTGGCACGCCTCGATCAGCAGTGCGTCGTCGCCGAGCCGCCGGGCGGTGGCCAGGGCGCCGTCGACGAGGGCGGTGCGCTCGGCGAGCGTGGTGCCGTAGTAGAGCTCGTTGGCCAGCGCCAACATCACCCGGCAGGTGAGCGGGTCGTCGGCGGGCAGACCGCGCAGCGCCTCGCGGAGCGCGGCCACCAGGTCCTCGTGCACCTCGCCGTGGCGGGCTGACTGCCACATCGCCCCGGAGGTCATGGCCGACGCCGCCTCCCCGAGCAGGCGGACGTCGCCAGTGCGCCGCGCGACAGCGACGGCCCGCCGCACCGTGTCGAGCAACGGCACCCAGGCGCCGGCGCCGCGCTCCGCCTCGGCGAGGCGCATCAGCAGCCGGAGCCGATCCGCGTCGCCGACCGTCGTGTCCGACGCCTGCGCCGCGACGGCCGACCGCAGCAGCTCGGTGGCCTCCTGGTGGGCGTGGACCTCCAGGGCGACGCCGGCCGCGCTCGCGGCGGCGCGCCAGGCGCGGTCCGCGTGGGTGGGCCCCGCCGCCGACCAGTGCCGCGCTACCTCGGTCTCGCGCCCGGGCCGCTCCTCCAGCGCCCTCGCGGCGCGGGCGTGCGCCCTGGCCGCGCGCGTGGCGCCGAGCTCCGCGTACGCCGCGTCCCGCACGAGAGCGTGCGCGAAGAGGTAGCGACCGATGCCCTCCTCGCGAACCAGGCCCGCGGCGACCGCCGGGTCGAGGGCGTCGATGGCCCGGTCCTCCGCGATCCCGGCGAGCTCCGCGAGCACGTCCAGCTCGAACTGGCGGCCCGTCACCGCCGCCCAGCGCAGCAGGGAACGCGTGGCGTCGGGCAGCCGCTGCAGCCGGCGCGTCACCACGTCCTGCACCGCGCCCGGCGGCCGCTCCTCGGCGAGCAGGGCGCCGAGGTCGCCGCGCTCCCGGGCCAGCCGCGCGAACTCGACCAGGTAGAACGGGTTGCCGTCGGTGCGCCGCGCGAGCTCGGCGGCCTGGTCACTCGACGGCGCGGTGGGCGACAGCGCGGCCACGACCTCGGAGGCCTCGACCGGGCCGAGTCCCTCCAACGCCAGCCGTTGGCCGTGCACGCGGGCGACCGTCTCGATCACGTCGGCCAGCTCGCCCTCGGGCTCCGGATGCGCGCGCCAGGTGAGCAGCAACGCAAGCCTTGCCCTGCCGGCGGTCTCCAGCAGGAGCCGGACCACGCGCAGCGTGGGGGGATCGGCCCAGTGCACGTCGTCCAGGATGAGGACGAGCGTGCGCTCCCTGGCAGCCTCCAGGACCTGTGTGACCGCCGCCTCCCACGTGCGGAACCCGGCTCCCTCGTCGGCTCCCGTGTCGGTCTCCAGCCGGCGGCCCAGCTGGCCCAGCACCTGTCGCCACGGCCACAGCGGCGGCGCGCCGTCGTCCTGGGAACAGCGGCCCAGGGCCAGGACCGCCCCGTCCGCGACAGCCAGCGCGCCCAGCTCGGCGCACAGCCGACTCTTGCCGATGCCCGGCTCGCCGGTGACGGCCGCGACGACGGGGTTGCCGTCCGCGGCGCGAGCCAGGAGGTCGCGCAGCGTCGAGAGGTGGCGATCGCGCCCGACCATCGGCCACGGCGGCAGCTCAGGTGCCGGTCGCCCCTGGGGCGGCGGTGCGTCGGACCGGGGTTGCCTGGCCGGGGTCGTCGCGTCCGCGTCGGGCGGCTGCCAGGCCAGCCGTGGGTCCTGCCGCAGGAGGGCCGCCTGCAGCTCGCCCAGCTCAGCGGAGGGCTCGAGCCCGAGCTCGTCGGCGAGGATGGTACGGACCCGCCGTAGGCCCTCGAGGGCGTCGGCCTGGCGCCCGGCTCGCGCCCGGGCGAGCGCCAGGAGCCCCCAGAGACGCTCGCGGAGGGGGAACTGCGCCGTGAGGGCCTCGAGCTCGGCGGCGACCGTCCCGGTCTCGCCCAGGGCCAGTCCCAGCACCGCCCGGTCCTCCAGCGCGACCATGCGAAGCTCCTCCAGCCGGCCCCGCTCCGCGAGCACGGACGGGTGGTCGCCGAGGTCGGTGTAGGGGGAGCCGCGCCACAGGGCCAGTGCCCCTTCCAGCCGTGCGCGGCCGGCCTCGGCGTCGACGGACGGGGGCCGTGGGGGTGCCAGGAGCGAGGCGACCGCGAGCCCGCTGCGCACCTGCGTGAGGGCGGTCTCGAAGTGGCGCGCGTCGAGGTCGCCGTCGAGGTGGAGGGCATAGCCGGTGCCGGCGGTCACGAGGATCTTCGCCGGGCTCCGCGGCGCCCGCTCCGGCTCCATGCTGCGCCGCAGCGTGGCGACGTAGGCGTGCAAGGTGCCCGGCACGCCCGCCGGCGCACGGTCTCCCCACACCAGGTCCACGAGCGTGTCGTTGGAGACCGGGCGGCCTTCCCAGAGGGCCAGCGCGGCCACGATGGAGCGCTGCTTGGGCGAGAGCAGGTCGACGGGCTCGTCGCCACGCCACGCCTCGGTCCCGCCGAGGATGCACACGCGCACCCACGCACTATAGGTCTCGGGGCTTGCCTAGACTCGCCGCCGTGGGAGACACGCAGATGACGGCACGCGCCGGGGACGACCTGGACGCCGAGCCGAGGGGAGCGGTCGAGCACCTCGACGTCCTGATCATCGGGGCCGGCCTGTCCGGGATCGGTGCCGCGGCGCACCTCGCGGAGGCGTTCCCCGGGCGCCGCTACGCGATCCTCGAGGCCCGCGAGCGCATCGGGGGCACGTGGGACCTGTTCCGGTATCCGGGGGTGCGATCCGACTCGGACATGTACACGCTCGGCTACCGGTTCAAGCCCTGGGAGGGCGACCGGGTGATGGCCGACGGCCCCTCGATCAAGGCCTACGTCGAGGAGACCGCCGCCGAGCGGGGCCTCGACGAGCACATCCGTTTCGGGCACCGCGTGACGCGGGCGGAGTGGTCGAGCGCCGAGCGCCGCTGGACGGTGACCGTCGAGCACGACGGTGCGACGTCCACGCTCTCGACCACGCTGCTGTGGGGCTGCTCCGGCTACTACCGCTACGACCGTGGCCACCACCCCCGGTTCCCCGGCCAGGAGGACTACCGCGGCGAGCTCGTCTACCCCCAGTTCTGGCCCGAGGACCTCGACTGGTCGGGCAAGCGCGTCGTGGTGATCGGCTCGGGCGCCACCGCGGTGACCATCGTGCCGGCGATGGCCGAGCAGGCGGCGCACGTGACGATGCTGCAGCGCTCGCCGTCCTACGTCGTGACCCTGCCCGCCACCGACGGGCTGGCCCCGCGCCTGCGGAGGGTGCTGCCCGACCGGGCGGCCCACGCCCTCGTGCGCTGGCGGCACATCCTCGAGGCGATGGCGTTCTACAGCTTCTGCCGGCGATTCCCCCGCGCCGCGCGGCGGATGATCCGGTCGGGCACCCGCAAGGAGCTGGGCGAGGACTACCCGGTGGACACGCACTTCAAGCCGGCCTACGACCCCTGGGACCAGCGCATGTGCATGGTGCCCGACGGCGACCTCTTCGCGAGCATCCGCCGCGGGGACGCCTCGGTCGTCACCGACACGATCGAGACGTTCACCGAGACCGGCGTGCGGCTCGCGTCCGGGGAGCACCTCGAGGCCGATGTCGTCGTCTCGGCGACGGGGATCACCGTCGAGCCGCTGCACGGCATCGACCTGGTGGTCGACGGCGAGAGGGTCGACCTGGGGCAGAGGATGGCCTACAAGGCGATGCTGCTCGACGGTGTCCCGAACTTCGTCTTCGTCTTCGGCTACACCAACGCCTCCTGGACCCTCAAGGCCGACCTGGTCAGCGCGTACGTCGTCCGGCTGCTCGAGCACATGGACGCGCGCGGCCAGGAGGTCTTCGTCGTCCCCCGCGACCGGACGGTCGAGGAGCGCCCGTTCAGCGACTTCTCGTCGAACTACTTCGTGCGGGCGCTGCCCGGGCTGCCCAAGCAGGGCGACCGCAAGCCGTGGAACCTGGCCGAGAACTACGTGAAGGACCGGCGCTCGATCGTCGGCGGCGACATCGATGACGGCGTGATCCGGCTCTCCTGAGCGCGCGGCCCGCCTCCCCGGTCGGACCCGCGTCGCGGTCTAGCGTGGGCGCATGACCACGGCCGGGTCCGCCTCGCGCCCGGCGGCGGAGCTGGCCCAGCGCGCGCGCCACACCCTCTGGCGACTCGTCGTCACGGCCGTCGCCTCGTGCATGCGCAACCGGGTCACGGGCCTGGCGGCCGAGGCGGCCTTCTTCGCGATCCTCTCGGTCCCCCCGTTGGTCTTCGCCCTCGCCGGGACGATCGGCTACGTCAGCGAGCGCTTCACCGCCGCGCAGGTGGGCGACCTGCAGGCCTCGGTGATCGATCTCAGCGGCCAGGCGCTGACCGACAGCGCGGTCGAGCGGATCATCACGCCCACGATCAACGAGGTGCTCGGCGGCGGCCGCTACGACGTCATCTCCATCGGCTTCGTGCTCGCCCTGTGGTCCGGCTCGCGCGCGCTCAACGTCTTCGTCGACACGATCACGATCATGCACGGGCTCGGCGGCCATCGCGGGATCGTCAAGACGCGGGCGCTCTCCTTCATGCTCTACGTGCTGGGGCTCCTCACCGGCATCGTGACCCTGCCGCTGGTGGTGGCCGGCCCGACGCTGGTGGGCCGTGCCGTGCCAGAGGGGCTGGAGTTCCTCGAGCGGCTCTACTGGCCGACCGTCGTGGTCCTGTGCGTGTGCTTCCTGGCCACGCTCTACCACGTTTCGGTGCCCGTGCGGACGAACTGGACCTTCAACCTCCCGGGCGCGGTCTTCTCGCTCTTCGCCTGGATCGCGGGCTCCTACGTGCTGCGCTGGGTGCTCACGGTCACCGCCGCGGACTCGGCGTCCATCTACGGTCCCCTGGCCGCCCCCATCGCCGTCCTGCTCTGGCTCTATCTCGTGGCGATCGCGGTGCTGATCGGGGCCTCGGTGAACGCCGCGTTCGACGAGGTGTTCCCGCAGAAGGCGACGACACGGGCCCGCCTGGAGCTCATGCGGCGCCTGCGGGCGCGGCCGGGCGTGAAACACTGAAATCGTGGCCACCACGCGTCTGCCCAGGGCCGTCCTCGTCGCCGGGGCGGCCATGTGTCTGCTCGCCGGCTACGTGGTCGGCATGGCGGTGAACTCCGGCCCGCCCTCGCGGATCACGGGCGTGGTGCAGTCCTACGACTCCGGCTCCGACATGCTCTGCCTGGGCGGCGGCTCGGTGTCGGCGGCCGAAGGGGCGGAGGGCGATCTCCTGTGCGGGACCTGGCGCCGCAGCTCCGGCTCCGCGGTGCCCGAGGAGGGCGACGACTTCCGCTTCGTGTCCATCCGCGCGACCGACGACCCCGACGACGAGGAGGACCCGGTCCGCGTCCTCATCTACGGCGACGTCGTGGCCGGCTGAGGGGGCGTCCGTGAAGGAGCGGGACCTGCGTCCGGACGAGCGCGAGGTCGACACCCTCAGCACGTCGCGCGGCACCATTTCGCTGCCCGCCGCGGAGTCGTCGGCCCTGCAGTCGCTCGGACGACGGCTGCTGCTCGCGCTCGGGATCATGACCGCGACGGTGCTGCTGGTCTATCTCGACCGCCAGGGCTACAACGACAGCACCGACGGCGCCGTCAGCCTCACGGACGCGATCTACTACACCACCGTCACGCTGAGCACGACCGGCTACGGCGACATCGCGCCGGTCAGCGACCCGGCGCGCATGGTCAACGCATTCATCATCACCCCCTTCCGGGTCGCGTTCCTCGTGCTGCTGATCGGCACCACCATCGAGGTGGCGGCGTCGCAGGGCCGCGAGGCCGTCCGGATCGCTCGCTGGAGGAGGACCATGGGAGACCACGTCGTCGTGATCGGCTACGGCACCAAGGGCCGTCGCGCGGTCGACACCTTGCTGGGCAACGGCTACGACCGCGAGTCGATCGTCGTCGTGGACCCGAGCGCCGAGGCGCGCGACTACGCCCACGAGCGCAGCTTGGTGGTCGTCACGGGCGACGCGACGCAGCGCGACGTCCTGCGCCGGGCCCGGGTCCACAGCGCCCACCAGGTCATCATCACCACGGACCGGGACGACGCCAACGTGCTCGCCACGCTCACGGTCCGTCAGCTCAACCCCGACGCGAGCATCGTCGCCGCCGTGCGCGAGCAGGAGAACGTGTCCCTGATGAAGCAGTCGGGCGCCGACTCGGTGATCACCTCGTCCGAGGCGGTCGGACGGCTGCTCGGGCTCTCCGCGCTCTCGCCGACCCTGGGTTCGGTGATGGAGGACCTGCTCACCTACGGCGAGGGCCTCGAGGTCGCCCAGCGCGACCTGCTGGTCTCCGAGGTCGGCAAGCCTCCGCAGTCCCTGCCCGACCAGGTCATCGCGGTGGTCCGCGACGAGAAGGTCCACCGGTACTTCGACCCGGTCGTGACCCTGCTGGCGCGCGGCGACCGGCTCATCGTCGTCCGGCCCGCCAAGGAGCAGCCGTGGGCGCCGCGGCCGGGTACGCACGGCGAGGAGAACACGGCCGGGGCCGGGGACTGAGGCCCTGCCTGACCGCAAGGAACCGGGCTCCGCCGCCCGGGATCCTCAGGCTTCGCGACCGATTTCCCCGTTCCGGCACCGGTCCGGCACGGCCGTCCTACTGTGACGAGCGAGGGAAGTGTGGTGTCCGTGACTGGTGACGACGTGACCGCGGACCCGCTGACCCGACGCCCGCGGATGGGTCCCCGCGCGGTGGATGCCGGGCGCCTGCTGCGGCTGGGTGGCTTCGCGGCCCTCTTCGCGCTCGCGGGTCTCGCGGGTCGCGCCACCGTCGTGGACGACCACACCCTCTCGCTGGTCTGGCCGGCCGCAGGGGTGGCGGTGCTGTGGTTCCTCGTCGAGGACGTCCGGTGGCGCAGCGCCGACCTGCTCGCGCTCGCCGGGGTCACCTACCTCGTCGGCATGACGACCGGCCTCGCCGCCGGCGCCGCCGGGGTCTTCGTCGGGGCCACCGTGGCCCAGACGTTGGTGGTCGTCCACCTCTACCGCCGGCGGGGCCCGGGCCCCTCCGGCGAGGACCAGCCGCTGTCGACGACGAGTGCGCTGATGGTGCTGGTGGTGGCCGCCATGGCCGGGTGTGCGGTGGGCGCCGCCGTGGGCGTCGTGGGGTTCTGGGTCGAGGGCAACCATCTCGGGCTCGCGGCCACGCTGGCCTGGTGGGGGCGCAACGCCGTGGGCATCGTCGGCGTGACCGTCGCCGGGCTGCTGCTGCTCCACCCCGCGACGCGGCCGAGCCGGACCGGCGGCGCTGCGCTCGGGCGGGCCTGGTGGGTCGAGGCCGGGGCGGTGGCGTTCGTGACGGCGCTGCTCTACGTCGCCGAGCTCCACCCGGTCGTGCTGCCCGTGAGCTTCTTGCTCCCCGCCGTGCTCGTGTGGGTCGGCATGCGCTTCTCGCCGACCCTCACCGCGCTCTACGGGCTGGTCGCCGGCGCGTGCTTCGTGGCCGTGACCCTGGCGGGGGCCGGGCCCTTCGCGGGGGTCGAGTCGGTGCAGTACGCCGCTTTGCTGAGCCAGCTCTTCGTGGCCGTCTGCGTGGTGGGCGGCATGGTGGTCGCCATCTACCGCGTGCAGATGACGCGGCTGCTCGGAGAGGTGCACGAGGCGCGTCGAGCCAGCGACGCGCACGCCGCGGTGCTCGGCACCGTGATCGCCTCGATGGGCGAGGGCATCTGCGTCCTGGACGCAGACGGCGTCGTGCAGATGTCCAACCCGGCCCTCGAGCGCACGCTCGGCGTGCCCGTGACCCCCGGGACCCCCGCCCGCGAGGCCCTCGTCATGCGGGGCCTCGACGGCGAGCCGGTCACCCAGGCGGAGCTGCCGACCGGGCGCGCACTCGGCGGCGAGGTCGTGCCCGGTGTCGACTGCGTCGCGGACTCGGTGGCCGGTCCCCGCGTCGTGAACGTCTCGGCGACGCCGCTGGGCGAGCCGGGCCGTCCGGGCGCCGTGGTCGTCGTCCGCGACGTCACCGACGAGCGGGCCCACCGGCGAGAGCTCGCCGGCTTCGCCGGCGTCGTTGCGCACGACCTGATGAACCCGATCGGCACGGTGGACGGCTGGGCGGAGCAGCTGGAGGACCTGGTCGAGGACTCCCGCGACCCGGGCGACGACGTCGCCGCGCTCGAGCTCGCGATGGTGCACAAGATCCGGGGGGCCGCCCAGCGCATGCGCCTGCTGGTGCGTGACCTCCTCGCCCACGCCACGTCGGCGGACCGGACGCTCGAGCCAGAGCCCATCGACCTCGCCGCCGTTGCCGCGGAGATCGCGAACGAGCGGGGCGTTCCGCGCCAGGTCCACATCGGCTCGATCCCACCCGTGGAGGGGGATCCCGTGCTGGTGCGCCAGCTGCTCGACAACCTCGTCGGCAACGCGGTGAAGTACGTCGCGCCCGACGAGGTGCCCGTCATCGACATCTCGGGGGACCCCGGCCCCGGCGACAGCGTCAGGGTCTGGGTCGCCGACCGGGGGATCGGCATCCCGGTCGGGCAGCACGACGTCGTCTTCGGCGACTTCCAGCGCGCCCACCCCGGTTATCAGGGCACGGGCCTGGGCCTTGCCATCTGCCGGCGCATCGTCGAGCGCCACGGCGGGAGCATCGCAGCCCATCCGCGGGGCGGCGGCGGCACCACGATGGAGCTGACCCTCCCGGCGGCGGTGCCCGCGCAGCCGGCGGGCTCGGCCGCCCGCACCCGCGCCTGAGTCGTCTCCGGACCCGGGGCTCCCGGGGGGCTTGCCGTGCCGGCCACCGGGACTTAGAATAAACCAAATGGTTTACCAAGCGGCGACATCGCCGGCCGACCTGGACGCGCTCTTCGGTGCGCTGGCGCACCCGTCCCGCCGCGCGCTGCTGCTCCGGCTGCTGCAGCACGAGGCGCCGATGGTCGTGCGGCAGCTCGCGGACTCGACCGGGATGTCGCCGCAGCTGCTCAACAAGCACGCGACCGCGCTGGAGCAGGCCGGTCTGATCTCGCGCGAGCGGGCCGGCCGGGAGAAGCGGGTGCGTGCCCACCCCGAGGCGCTCGCGCCGGCACGAGCGTGGATCGAGGAGACCAGCGCCTACTGGAACACGCAGCTGGACGCGCTCGCGGAGTACGTCGAGACCCTGCGGGACCAGGCCGGCCCCGAGGACCAGGAGGACTGAATGGTCTCCGCCCGGATCGACCGCACTTTCGACGTCGACATCGCCACCATGTGGTCGCTGTGGACCGACCCTCAGCACCTGTCGCGGTGGTTCCGCCCGTCCCTCGACGACTTCGGTCCCACCGTCGCCTCGATGGACCTGCGCGCCGGCGGCGCCTACCGCATGGAGATGGTCGCCTCCGACGGGTCGGTGCACGCCGTGGGCGGCACGGTCGTCGAGGTGCAGGAGCCGGTGCGTCTCGTCCTCACCTGGCAGTGGGAGGGCGCCGACCACGAGTCGCTCGTCGAGGTCACCCTGACCGACCACGGAGACAAGACCACCGTGCTGATCGACCACTCGCGCAACGCCGACCAGGCCATGGCCGACAACCACGCCCGGGGCTGGGCCGGCTGCCTCGAGTCCCTGGCGCGCAGCACCTGAGCATGCCCACCATCCGCCCGGCGTCCGGCCGGGACCAGGAACGACGCCCGAGAAAGGCCAGCGACATGACCAAGTACCTCTTCACCTACCACGCCCCGACGCCCCCCGCCGACGCGACGCCGCCCAGCCAGGAGGAGATGCAGGCCGTGATGGGCCAGTGGACCGCCTGGGCAGACAAGGTCGGCGAGGGCCTGCTCGACTTCGGCACCCCACTGGCCGGCGGCACCCGGGTCGCGACGGGGGGCACCACCCCGAGCGCCAACGAGGTGGCCGGCTACACGATCATCGATGTCGAGAGCATGGACGCCGCGATCGCGCTGGCGCAGGACCACCCGCACCTGAGCATGCCGGGCGGCTGCACCATCGAGGTCCACGAGGCGCAGCCGATCCCCGGCATGTAGGGCCGGGCCCGGACGGCGGCGTACCGTGGGCGTCGATGCCGCCCCGCCTCCTGGGGATCGCGACCGCGATCCTGCTGGTCACCGGTGTCGGCTGCGCGGCCGATCCGACGGCGGACGCGGGTGACGCCGCCGCGGGCGCGGACCCCGGGGAGGCGATCGACCGCGGCAAGGGCGTGCCGGGGGACAGCTCCCCGGTGACGTACCGCGTCGCTTCCGTGATCGACGGGGACACCCTGCGGCTGGCGGACGGGCGCACGGTTCGCCTCGTCGGGATCGACACCCCCGAGCGGGGGGAGTGCGGCTTCGAGGCGGCCACCGAACGGCTCGCCGCGCTCGTGCGTGGCGAGCCGGTCGCCCTGGGGCGCTCCGACGAGGACACCGACCGGTACGGACGGCTGCTGCGTTATGTCGACGTCGACGCGACCGATGTCGGGCTCGAGCTGCTGCGCGACGGGCTCGCCGAGGCCCGGTACGACTCCCGCGACGGCTACGGCCGCCACCCGCGCGAGGCCGACTACGTCCGTGCCGACGACGGCGCTCCCTCCCCCTGCGACGGAGGCGAGCCCGAGCAGGCCGCCCCGTCGTCGGCGTCGGGCGGGGGCGGGAGCGGGTGCGAGGCGGGCTACGACCCGTGCGTGCCGCCCTTCCCTCCGGATCTGGACTGCGCCGACGTGGACGGCCCCGTCGCCGTCGCCGGCGCGGACCCGCACGGCCTCGACCGCGACGGCGACGGAAGGGCGTGCGAGGGGTAGGACCCCGCCGGACGACGCCGATCAGGCGGCGTCGCAGTAGTCCGTCCGGCGCTCGGAGGCGTCGTGCGCCCCGCGCCGACGGACGGCCTCGGTGACGAGTGCGCGGAGACCCACCGAGAGCCAGACGGCGTTGAGGACGGCGGAGGGCAACGAGCCCTGAGCCACGCACGAGGCGCCGAGCATGGCGGCGCCCACAGCGTTGAGAGCCTGGAAGAACGCCGAGTCGGCGGCGATGCGCCGCAGCGACACCAGCACATAGCCGCCGGCAATCAGCACGCCACCGAGCCAGCCCAGGACATCCAGCAGGACGAGCACCATCCACCACTTCTTCACGCGACGAGCGCCCCCGCCCCGGTGGCGCACACCCACTCTGGGAGCCGAGAACCGTGTGCGTCTAGTGAAGAAAGATGCACTGCACATGCACAATTGGTGCATGGACGATCTGGGCCTCCGGCGGCTGCGCATCCTGCGCGAGGTCGCTCACCACGGAGGCGTCACGGCAGCCGGGCACGCCATGCACTACTCGCCGTCGGGCATCTCGCAGCAGCTCGGCGCGCTGGAGGACGACATCGGGGCGCCCGTGCTGGAGCGGCGGGGGCGCGGCGTCAGGCTCACCGAGGTGGGCCGGGTCCTGCTGGAGCATGCCGAGGTGCTCCTCGACGCGGAGCGTGAGGCGCGGTCGGCGGTCGAGCTGGCGCGCGACACCCTTGCCGTCGAGCTGACGGTCGGGGTGTTCTGCACCGTCGCCGCGGCGTTCACGCCGCGGATCATCGACGACCTCGCGTCGCGCCATCCGGAGGTGCGCGTCGTCACCCGCGAGACCGACCCGGACGAGGCGGCGGTGGACCTCCGGCACGGGCATCTCGACCTCGCCTTCCTGCTGGACTATCCCGAGGCGCCCGAGCCGTGGAGAGCGGGGATCCGGTTCGTCCCCGTCGGCATGGACGACGTGCACCTCGCCGCACCGTCGGGGTGGTTCAAGCGTCGGAGGGTCGACCTGGCCGACCTCGCCGACCGCGACTGGGTGATGTCGGGGGAGCGCAACTACTACGGGCGCGCGATGCGCAGCGCGTGTCAGCAGGCGGGCTTCGAGCCGCGGGTGATCCACGAGGTGGACGAGCAGCCGACCGCCCTCGCCATGGTCGCGGCTGGGCTCGGCGTCACGCTCATGTCGGACCTGGGCCGGCCGTTCGTCCCGGCCGCCGGCGTCGACGTGCTCGCGCTCGAGCAGACTGTGCGTCGCCAGGTCCTCGTCGCCTACGACAAGTCGACGCACAGCCGTCCGGCCGTGTCGGCGTTCCTGGCCAGCGCCCGCCGTTGCGCGCCCGCGGCGGGGTTGTCGCGGCGTCCCCCCACGTCGCGTGAGTAGCGTCGGCGACGACTTCAGCACCGCTCGGGTCTTGCGGCGACGCGTCGTCCCCTTCACACCTCCGGGCGAGCTTTCCGCCGAGCGCACGGGGGTACCTTGTGCGTGCGGCCGGAGATGCTTCGGCCCGCCAAGGACAGCGACCCCGGCCACGCCGGGTTACGCATCGTTGGCGTGGCCGGGGCCGTGCATTGCGGCCGCGATCCCCGCCCCCGGTCTCGCGCCACGATGCGCGGGGCGGGGGCGGGGTCATGACAACAGCGCGGCGACGCCGCTGAACAGCCCGACCACGACGAGGCTCGCCGCCCAGACCAGGTCGAGGTTGAACCAGCTGCGGGAGACGCCACGCAGTCCGAACCAGCTGTAGACGGCGACGGCCATGATCGCGCCCGAGGCGAGCATGGCGAGCGTGTGCACGGCGGCGACGAGCAGCGCGGGCGCGGCCTGCTGCTCCAGCAGGCCGCCGAGCGCATCGTGCCCGGCCATGTCTCCCATGTCTCCCATGCCTGCCATCCCACCGGAGGACTGCAGACCGAGGTAGATCGGCAGGAGCATCAGCCCGGCGCCGTGGGCGGTGGCCACCAGGAACGACCAGAGGGCCAGCCGGTGCGGGGGCACCCGCGAGAGGAAGCGCGGGTGCCGGCGGTTGAGGAGCAGGTAGGCGCCGAACGCCACGACGATGGCCGAGGCCACCAGGCGGATCGGGCGCTGCCAGTCGACCAGGGCGTTGATCGCGGAGAACGGCAGCAGGATCGCCGTCATCGCCGCGAAGTGGCCGACCGCGAGCGCGGCGAGCGCCTTCGCCATCGCCCAGCGGCGCTGCTCCATGAGCGCGGCCGAGACCGCGAGCGGCCAGCCCATGCCCGGGTTCAGCCCGTGATAGACCCCGGACCCGATGACGGCCCACCACAGGGCCTGGACCGAGGCGTCGCTCATGCGGACGGATAGCAGAAGCTGTCCGTCGAGCAGTCACCTCCCTCGAGGCGGATCTGGTGGGCGCGATAGCCCGCGGGGAACTCGACCCAGAAGTTGGCGTCGAGGCTCAACCCGCCCTCGTCGCCCACGTCGGCCTTGACCATGGCGGCGGGCACTCCGTCGGGGTAGAACTGGTCGTCCCAGGTGGAGTAGAGCGAGTTGGTCCAGTAGACGCGCTGCCCGTCGCGGCTGATCTCGACCATCTGCGGGCCGCCGCGGTAGTCGTGGCCGCCCGGGTGCTGGGCCTTGCGGGTGATCCCGCCGGTGTGCACCGAGCCTGCGAGGGTCGGGTTCATCGGGTCGCTCACGTCGTACTGGCGCATCTCGCCGGTGCCCCAGCAGGAGACGTAGAGGAAGCGGTCGTCGAGCGAGAGGTCGATGTCCGTCACCAGCGGCGGGACGGCCTCGAAGCCCTGGAGCAGCGGCGGCAGGTCGGCCGCCGCGGCCGGCTCCGGTGGGATGGTCGCGGTCTTGCGGACGTGGAACTCGCCGCCCTCGCGCCACCAGGTCCAGATCGAGCCCTCGAGCGTCGTCGTGTCCACGACCACGCCGCAGAAGCCGTACTCCTTGGCCGGGTCGTGCGCCGGGCGCACCTCCAGCGCCATCTGGTGCTGCTCCCCGAGGTCGATGGTCTGCACGTTGCGCCGGCCGCTGAGGTCCCAGAAGTGCAGGCGGTGGCCGTACTTGTTCGACAGCAGGTCCTCGGCCACGAGGCCGTTCTCGAACTGCGGCGGCAGGCCCCATTCGGAGGAGACCATGTAGTCGCGCGGGAGGTTCCACCAGAAGTCGTAGTGCTTGTCCTGCACACCCCGGTCGATCTCCCACCGCCCGAGGATGTCGAAGGTCTCGCAGTCCATGATGAAGACGCCCGGAGGCCCGTGGGTGCCGTCCTCGCCGCCCCCGCCGAGGGTGGAGACATAGATGCCCTCGGGGCCGCAGTGGATGGTGTGCGGCCGCGAGTAGCCGGTCTTGGCGAAGATCTCCTCCGGCTCGATGACCTTGTGGAGCTTGGCCTCGGTGGGGCCCCCCTTGACGTCGACGACATAGATCCGGGAGGAGCGGATGCCGGGGATGATCAGGTAGCGGCGCTCGAGGAAGGTGTGCCCCGTGAGCGGCGAGAGGGCCGAGGAGCAGGCGTTCCAACCGAAGTGGTGGAACTCGTCTCCGGTGTTGGGCATCAACACCTGATGCACGATCTGGCCGAAGCTGTCGGAGAGCGGGTCGACGTCCACCACCGCCAGCCCGTCGGGCTGCGACCCGTCGGGGCTCAGCATCAGCGTGTAGGCGAGCGTCTCCGCCGGGGCCTCCATCGCCAGGCGAGGGGATGCGTGGAACGTGGCGTCGGGTCGGGCCGTCATCGTGGACCTCCGGGGGGGTTGTCGGTGCCGCGAACCTAGTCTTTCGGGCGCCCGTAGGACCAGAGGCTGACGCGCCTGACCACCCCTCGGAGGCACACATGTCCTCCTCCGGCCAGGGGGCGCTCGTCGACACGGCCGCAGCTGTGCAGCGTCGGGTAGCGGCAGCGACGGGGCTTGGCCTTCAATGACCTGGTGGACCACGAGCCGCCCAGCTCCAGCCCTGCCGGCACGACTGACCCCGCGACCGGCGCCCCGATCGACATGGCTCCGGACGCCGACCCTCGCCCGTGGTGGCCGCTGCGGGAGGACGAGGACCTGCGGGAGGCGCTGGTGCGGGCCTGGGACCGGGACGGATACCACGACCTGCGGCACCTCACCGACGTGCTGCAGCGGCTCGAGGAGCTGGCCGCCGACGGTGTGTGGTTTCCGTCCCTTCCGGTCCACCTGGCCGCCTGGTTCCACGACGCCGTCTACGACGGCGAGCGCGACGCCGAGGAACGATCGGCGGCCTGGGCCGAGCAGGCGCTCGCCGGGCTGGTCGACCCCGGCACGGTGGCTGAGGTGGCGCGGCTGGTGCGGCTCACCGAGACCCACGACCCCGATCCGGGGGACGCCGCGGGCTGCGCCCTCTCGGACGCCGACCTTGCGATCCTGGCGGCCCCGCCCGGCCGCTACGCGGCCTACACCGAGCAGGTGCGCCGGGAGTACGCCCACGTCGACGACGCGACCTTCGCCAGCGGGCGGTCGCGGCTGTTGCGCGGGCTGGCGACCAGACCGTCGCTCTTCCGCACCGCCCCGGCCCGCGACCGCTGGGAGGGGCCG
Organism: uncultured Actinomycetota bacterium; assembly: GCA_963832415.1. Classification (GTDB taxonomy): domain Bacteria; phylum Actinomycetota; class Actinomycetes; order Propionibacteriales; family Nocardioidaceae; genus Nocardioides. Next base: position 233,203 of record CAWHTZ010000009.1, read on the forward strand.
GCGCGCGCCAACCTGGATGCCGAGCTGGCTCGGCTGGAGGAGCGCACCGCGCTCTGATCCTGCACCGCCAGGAACGGGTGAAGCCCGGAAAGGCTCCCGGGACGGCGAGACAGGGGGCATGCTGGGGTGATCATGCGAGCAATGTGGGCGGTCACGCCGGAGCTGCCCGAGGCGTTGACGCCCCTGGCGGGGTTTCTCGCCGAGAGCGCCTCCGTCGGGGCCGCCCTGGTGGAGGGCGACGGCACGATCCTGGGCGCCAATCCCGCGCTCGAGCTCCTGGTGGGTCCGGCGGCGTCCATCCACCAGGTCGTCGTGCCCGCTCAGGGGCCGGTCGTGGCCAACCTGCTCGTCGGCGTCGGGCCCAGGTGGCAATCGGCGCAGGCAGGACTGGTGCGCCAGAACGGCGACATCGTCGACTGCAAGATCTGGGCCCTCCTCCAGGACGAGCGCATTCTCGTCCTGGCGGAGCCGCTGCGCACGCCGGGCGAGAAGCTGAACGCACTTCTGCTCCAGCTCAACGCCGATCTCCTCGGGGCGCGCCGTGAGCTCGCCGCAAGGAATCGCAGGCTGCGCGAGCTCGACGAGCTGAAGAACATGTTCATCGCCTCGGCGACCCATGACCTCAAGGCGCCCCTGACATCGATCCTCGGCTACGCCGAGATGCTCGGGGAGGAAGGGCTCCCGGCCCGGGCCCAACGGATGGCCACGACGATCGAGAACGGCGCCCAGCGCGTGCTGACGATGCTCGACGACCTGCTCGGTGCTGCCTCGATCATGACCGGGGGGCTGAAGCTCGAGCGCAGTCGGACCGATCTGGTGGCGCTGGTCGGTGCTGCCGTGGAGGGGATCCAGCCGGCAGCAGGGGTGGGCCACGTGACGATCACGCGGAGCGGTGTGGAGTCCGCAGAAGCACTTGTCGACGAGGGCCGCGTGCTGCAGATCCTGGACAACCTGCTCTCGAACGCGGTCAAGTACTGTCCCGACGGCGGGCGGGTGCACGTCGAGTGCCAGGTCGAGTCGGACGCCGTCACCATCAGCGTCACCGACACCGGCATCGGGATCCCCCGGGCGGAGCAGCAGCAGCTGTTCGGCAGGTTCTTCCGCGCCTCCACGGCCGTCGAGCACGGCATCACGGGCACCGGTCTCGGACTCGCCAATGCGCGCGCCTTCGCCGAGGCCCACGGAGGGAGCCTCGAGTGCATCAGCGAGCCGGGAGTCGGTTCCACGTTCACGCTCGTCCTCCCCGACAGCCCGAAGGACACGTGAGCGCGAGCTGCCTGACCAGCAGCTCGAAGGGGTGCGGACCCGCAGCGGCTGTGAGAACGTGGGGCCCGTGAGCCTGGCATGAGAACCGAGCTCGCGGCAGAGGTCGGGCGCATCCGTGACGCGGTGGTCGAGGGCGTCAGCGCAGCTGGTGTGCAGAACGCTCGGCAACACCTTGACTTCCTGCAGGCAGCGGTCGAGCTCGACGACCCCCTCACCTTCCGCGACTACGCAGTGTGGTGCCGCGATTTCCTCAGCTCCCGCGGGGTCAGCGTCGAGCTCCTCGTCGAGAACCTCGAGACCATCCGCGACGAGCTGGTTGGCCGACTCTCCCCTCCGGCCGCGGACGCGGTGGGCAGCGCCCTCGGCGCGGGCCTCGGGGCGCTCGCCGCCGGGGAGGTGCTCACCCGGACGAAGGGCGACCCCTTCTCGCCCTCGTGCCGGCTCTATCTCGCGGCCTCGGTCAGCGGCCTCCGCGAGGTTGCGCTCGAGATCGTTCGAGAAGCCATGCGTGGCGGGCACTCACCCGTCGACGTCTACATCGACATCTTCCAGTGCGCGCTCTACGAGGTGGGCCGCCGCTGGCAGACCACCGGGCTCACCATCGCCGAGGAGCACATGGCCACCGCCACCACTCAGTTCGTCCTGAGCGTGCTGAATGAGGAGCACCCCCCAACCGGGAGCCGCAGCGGAGCTGCCGTGGTCACCGGGGTCGTCGACGAGCAGCACGTGGTCGGGGCAAGCATCGTGGCGAGCATCCTGGATGCCGAGGGGTGGGACGTGCGGTTCCTGGGCACGAACCTGCCCCACCACGACATCGTGTCGGCCATCGACCAGCATCGGGCCAGCCTCGTCGCCATCTCGGTCACCATGAGCGACCGCGTGGCAGACGCTCGCGACCTGATCGCCCAGATTCGGCGGGGCTGCGCGAGCGCTCCCCGCATCATCGTCGGCGGCGCCGCCTTCATTCACGACGAGCACCTGTGGCAGACCGTCGGCGCCGATGGCTTCGCCCGGGACGCTCGCACTGTCGCCGAGCTCGTCCGCACCTGAGCACTTCGCCCGGCAGCCGTCGCTCCTCGAAGTGAACCCGTCACACCAGGTCGGCGAGCAAGGTCGCTCCGGGAAGCAGCGAACGCGCCGAGGGCCCGGGGATCCACGACGACCGGTTCGGGTCGACGAGGACACAAGCAAATTGGATTGCACTGGAAATCGATTTCCCACGTAGGCTTTGACCCGCAGGAACGTCTTCCAGAAGCGGTGCACACGGGGGTCGACACCAAAGGCCAAATTTGGTCCTTCATCCGATGCAAATGCGGAGCAGGGCGATGGTCAGAGCACAGGGCAACCAGGCGGGGAGCGCCCGATGACTGGTGAAGGACAGGCGGACCCACGGCCCAACGCGCGCCGGAGCGCGCCGGCCGGCAAGGTCGCCCACCTCACCCCCCAGGAGCGCTCGGCCCGCGGGAAGGCGGCGCGCAGCGAGGTCCCGCGATCCAGCCACGGAGACTGGAAGCCGGCGCCGGACCGGCCAGACCCCGTCTCCCTGCTCGAGGAGCAGGCCGCGAGCCGGGTCCCGGAGCTCGTGCCGATCCGCTACGGCCGGATGCTGGTGTCACCGTTCACCTTCTACCGAGGTGCTGCGCTCATCATGGCGTCCGACCTGGCCCCCACCCCGAGGTCGGGCCTGAACGCCCAGATCTGCGGAGACGCGCACCTGTCGAACTTCGGTGTCTTCGCCTCCCCGGAGCGACAGCTGGTGTTCGACATCAACGACTTCGACGAGACCCTTCCCGGCCCCTGGGAGTGGGACGTCAAGCGGCTCGCAGCGAGCTTCGAGATCGCCGGCCGCGACCGCGGCTTCGACCGGGCGACCCGCCGCGCGGTGGTCGCCGCCGGGGTCGCGGAGTACCGGGTGCGGATGGGCGACCTGGCCGGGATGCGCAACCTGGACGTCTGGTACACCCACATCGACACCGAGGAGCTGGTCAAGCAGCTGAAGACCCACGCCACGAAGAAGGAGCGGAAGAAGGCGAAGGCCAACCTGGCCAAGGCGCGGACCCGCGACAGCATGCAGGCCTTCTCCAAGCTCACTCACGTCGTCGACGGCGAGCGCCGGATCGTGGCCGACCCCCCGCTGATCGTCCCGGTCGAGGACGTGGCGGCCTCCGCGGACACCTCCGCCCCGGTGGACGTCGTCGACACCCTGCGCGGGCTCCTCCGCTCCTACCGGCGCACCCTGGAGACCGACCGCCGGGTTCTCCTGGAGCAGTTCCAGTACGTCCACGCCGCCCGGAAGGTCGTCGGCGTCGGCAGCGTGGGCACCCGCGCCTGGATCCTGCTGCTGCTCGGCCGCGACGGAGACGACCCGTTGTTCCTGCAGGCCAAGGAGGCCCAGGAGTCGGTGTACGAGCGGTTCGTCGGCAGGAGCGCCTACCGCAACAGCGGAGCGCGGGTCGTCGCAGGACAACGGCTGATGCAGGCCGCGAGCGACATCTTCCTCGGGTGGCAACGAGTCACCGGACTCGACGGCCAGGACCGCGACTTCTACGTCCGCCAGCTGCGGGACTGGAAGGGCTCCGCGGACATCGACACGATGAAGGCCTCGACCATGACGCTGTACTCCAGGGTCTGCGGCGCGACCCTGGCCCGGGCCCATGCTCGCTCCGGGGACGAGATCGCCATCGCTGCCTACCTGGGCACCGGGCACGCCTTCGACCGGGCCATCGCGTCGTTCGCCGCCGCGTACGCCGACCAGAACGAACGGGACTACCGCACCGTCGCCCAGGCGGTGAAGGCCGGCCGGCTGGACGCGCAGACCGGACTGTGACCATGGGTGAGTACGAGTTCTCCACCCGCGCCGCCGGCTAGGGCGTGTCTCCCAATAGACGTAGCCAGCGGATACAGGCGTGGAGCACGGCTGCGGCTCGGTACGTGATGGCGAGCTTGTCGTAGCGGGTGGCGAGTCCTCGCCACTGCTTGGAGAGGTTGAACGAGCGCTCCACGACGTTGCGGCCCCTGTAGGTCACTTCGTCGAGGGCTGGTGGCCTTCCGCCGGCCGAGCCTTTGCGCCGACGTGCTGCGATCTCGCTGGTCTTCTGCGGGATGACCGTCTTGATCCCGCGCGCGGCCAGCATGCGCCGGTTCACGCCGTTGGTGTACGCGCGGTCGGCCACCACGACGTTGGGGCGCGTGCGTGGACGTCCCGGCCCCGGGCGGGGCACGCGAACGTCGGCCAACACCTCGGCCAGCATCGCGCCGTCGTTGCGCTGCCCGCCGGTGACCACCAGCGCCAGCGGCCGGCCGTGGCCGTCGACCGCGGCGTGGACCTTGCTGGTCAGCCCGCCACGGGAGCGGCCCACGCCGTGACCTGCGGGTTCTCGCTCACCGCCCAGCGGGCTGGAGATGAACCCCACCGGCTGATTCGTGTAACTCGATCGAGCCCCCTGTGTCCTGCTCGAGGCGCACAGTGTTCGTGCCGTGCTGGTGAGCCCGGCTGATCGTGGCGTCGACCGAGACCGTCCAGTCGACCTTGCCCTCGGCGTCTGCCTGCGCCAACAACTCCGCCAGCACCCGGTCCCAGGTCCCGTCGGCGGCGTAGCGGCGGTGCCGCTTCCAGACCGTCTGCCAGGGCCCGAACACCTCACGCGGAAGATCACGCCACGGGATCCCGGTGCGGTAGCGGTAGATGATCCCCTCGACCACGCGGCGACTCGGCCCGAACGGATGGCCCCGCCGCCCCGCGTTCGAGGGCAGCAACGGCTCGATCCGCTTCCACTGCGCATCCGACAACGACTGACACCTCGAAGAGCTCACCGTCCGATGCTCACCCGCGGCTCACCCCGCCAATGGGAGACACGCCCTAGCCGACCTCGCGACGACCTGCTCAAGCCGTGGGCGAGCAGTGGCGCAGTTTGTTCGGCGGCAGCCGCGGGCGAAACGGTGATCGGTGGCGGCGAGCCACCGCCGTGGAACCGGAGGCCTTCGTCGCCGTGATCGAGGCGTGGTTGACGGCGACCGCCCGACGCGAACGGCACCGAGGTCTTGCCATGCCGACGACAATGGGGACGTGCCAGCTGTTGAGCTCAGTCCGGAGGACCAGGCCATCCTTGCTCTGGAGAGCGCCACCGTCGTCGGACACACGTGCAAGGTCATCCGCGTGGGGGCCGGGGCGCCCGGCCTAGTGGCACTGCGCGCGAGGGTCGCCGAGCGCCTCGCGTCCACGCCCGCTCTGACGCGCCGGCTGTCGGAACTCCCCTCGGGGCCGGCCTGGGTGCCCGACGATGAGTTCGACCTCAACGCCCATGTCGGTGAGGTCCCTGGTGCGCTGCAGCAGGATGCGGACCTGCGCTCGGTAGTCGCCGACCTGTTCGCCGAACACCTTGACCGGTCACGGCCTCTGTGGCGCCTTGACCTCGTCCCGCTGGACGGCGGCGAAGCCGCGCTCGTCTGGCGTGTCCACCACGCTCTCGCGGATGGAACCACCATGCTGCGGTACGCCCACGACTTGCTCTGGGATGCCGCGGCGGAGGGTGGTGCACCGGTCCACGATCACGCCCTGTCCCATCACGAAGACGAGGCACGGCGCCGCGCGCACCTGACCGGCTTCCTGCGGCGTGAGTTCGCCCGGAGCCGGGACCGCTCGCCGTTCGACGGGCGCATCGGGACCAGGCGGGAGGTCGCGTTGGCCTCGACCCACCTGGGCCCGCTGCATCGCGCCGCCAAGGACCTGTGCGGGGCAACGCTGAACGATGCGGTGCTGGCCACCGTCGCGGGCGGCATGCGGCGCTGGTTGCAGGAGCACCATGGCCATCTCGGCGTCGTCCGCGTGCAGGTGCCAGTCAGCCTGCACCACGAGGGGGAGGACGCCGGGAACCGCGACTCCTTCTTCACCGTCAGTCTGCCGCTGAACCAGCCGGATCCGGTTGCCCGGTTGCGCGAGACGCAGGCGGCGACCTCGGTGCGCAAGTCCGACGAGGACGCACAGGCGATGGATTCCTTGCTGCGGTGCCTGGGCGACATCTCACCCTCGCTGCAGCGGCTCTGCGTGCGGATCGAACAGAGCCCACGCAACTTCGCGGTCAGCGTCTCCAATGTCCCCGGCCCACGGCGTCCGGTGACGTTGCTGGGCGCACCCGTCGACGGGCTTTTCTCGATCGCGGAGATCGGGGAGCGTCACGCGCTGCGCGTGGCCGTCGTCTCGCTCGGTGACACGCTGTCGTTCGGCATCTGCGCTGACCCCGGCATCGTCGAGCACGTGCAGACGATCGCCGATGGCATCATCGCCGAGTCACAGTCCTTGGTTGCAGCCACGACGGCTGTCGGCGGCGGTGAAAGCTGAGAGAGGAGCCGGAGAACTCGTTCGCGGCAAGACCCAGCCACTTCGGACCGAGCCGTCACTGCACGAGACCCGCCAACGGCAGAAGATGGCATCAGCGAAGGGTTGGACGCACCTAGGCGGCGTAAGACGCGTCTGTGGGGCCGTCATGTCGGCCCCCATCGATAGGCGACCAGTCAGGGCAACGCGATGGGTTTCGCCTCTTCGAGCTGCCTGGCGCCAGTTCAACCGGAGCAGATGGCGCGGAAGGCCGCGACCACGAGGTCGATGTCGTCCTCGGAGGCGACCAGAGGCGGGGCCAGGCGGAGGGTCTGTCCGTGCGCCTCCTTGGCGAGAATGCCGTGTTCGAGAAGCTGCTCGCACGCGTGCCGGCCGGTGCTCAGCTCGGGACTGATGTCGACGCCCGCCCAGAGTCCGCGGGCCCGCACTTTGTCGACGCCGTGGCCGACGAGTTCTCCCAGGGCGGCCGCCAGCCGGTCACCGAGGGTCTGGGCGCGTTTCTGGAACTCACCGGTCTGCAGCATCGCGATCACCTCTCGGCCGATCGCCGCGGCCAGCGGGTTCCCGCCGAAGGTCGATCCGTGGGAGCCCGGCGTGATCACCTCGAGCACGTCGCCGTCGGCCGCGATCGCGGACACCGGGTAGAGGCCCCCTCCCAGCGCCTTGCCGAGGACGTACACGTCGGGCACGACCTCGTCGTGGTCGCAGGCGAAGGTCCGCCCGGTCCGGGCGAGGCCGGATTGGATCTCGTCGGCCATCATCAGTACGCCGGCCGAGTTGCACATCATGCGCACCTGCTGGAGGTAGCCCTGCGGCGGGATGATTACGCCGCTCTCGCCCTGGATGGGCTCGAGCAGGACGGCGACCGTGGAGTCGTCGATGGCGGCCTCAAGGGCGGCGAGATCGCCGTACGGCACGAGTCGGAAACCCGGGGTGTACGGCGCGTAGTGGGCGGTGGCCATCGGGTCCGTCGAGAACGACACGATGGTCGTGGTGCGGCCGTGAAAGTTGCCGTCCATCGCGACGATCGTCGCCTGGTTCTCCGGTACGCCCTTGACCAGGTAGCCCCACTTGCGGGCGACCTTGATCGCGGTCTCGACAGCCTCGGCGCCGGAGTTCATCGGCAGGATCATCTCCTTGCCGGTCAGCTGCCCGAGATCCCGGGCGAACGGGCCCAGCTGGTCGTTGTAGAACGCCCTCGAAGTCAGCGTCAGCCGACCCAACTGCTCCCGCGCTCGAGCCACGAGACGGGGGTGCGAGTGGCCGAAGTTGAGAGCGCTGTAACCAGCCAGGCAATCGAGGTACCGACGCCCCTCGACATCGGTGACCCACGCCCCTTCGCCGGCTGAAAGCACCACCCGCAGCGGGTGGTAGTTGTGCGCTCCGTAGGCCTCGTTGAGCTCGATGTGGGCTTCGGTATCGCTCTGTGAAAGCCCCCTGGACCTCGGAGTGCCGGTAGTGCCCGTCATGTCCGTCATCGTCCCATCCCGACCATCGCTGGCCCCTCCGCCTGCGATCCTCATGGAGCGCCCGTGACGCGGCGAAGTGACGCACCAGTCTTCAGACGTCCGGGCTTCGTAGCCAGACGGGCAGTCGCCTCAGCGGGCCATAGGGACGTCCGCGGACGACTTCTGCCCGTTCGACTACGCGAGACGTCGCCCCATCCGCGGAAGGCCGCGCCTCCCAACTTCGCTCGCTGGCCGACATCGAGCATCTCGGCGCACACCGTCCCCCGTTACGTCCCGGCAAGGTCAGGGCGATTGAGCGTCTCATCGACGCTCTTGCGGTCGCCAGGGGCCGGAAAGGGCCTCTGGCCTGCGGTTATCTGGTGGGCGATACTGGGTTTGAACTGTTGAGAATCCGGCTACCACGGCGACCTCTCCGACGTCCACTTTCGCGGTAAACTCGCAGGTCAGAGGGCACTATTGGCTCGGGACACGTCCGGACGCGTCCGGACACGAATCGGACCGCGCTATTCCTCGTATGTTCCACGAAAGGCGATACTGGAAGGCCACAAGATGGCTCGGGCGCAAGGCCGGACCAGGCGCAGCTTCGGCCGTGTCGAGCGGCTCCCGTCCGGTCGGTACCGCGCCGGCTACACCGGCCCGGACGGCCGGCTCTACCGAGCCCCGGTGACCTTCGACGCCAGGGACGATGCGATCGCCTGGCTCTCCACGCGTCGCGCCGAGATCGAGATGGACGTGTGGGCGCCCGAGGTCGCCGCGCTCGGCGCCCGGCGTCGGGAGTCCCCGACCTTCCAGGCGTACGCCGACCTCTGGCTCAAGGACCGCAAGACCAAGGGTCGCGAGCTGCGCGCCGACGACTCGCCGGCAGTACCGGATGCTGCTCGAGACGTTCATCTACCCGACGTTCGGCGACGAGCGGATCGACAGGATCACCAACGAGGACGTCAACGCCTGGTACGACGCCCTGGCTCCGGGGCGCGAGACGATCCGAGCACAGTCCTACAGCCTGCTGCGCACGATCTTCGCCAGCGCGGCCTCGGAGCGGCCCACGCCGCTCGATCCCGTACAACCCGGCCCACATCCGCGGAGCCGGAAGCACCAAGCGCGCCCACCACGTGCAGCCGGCGAGCCTCGAGGAGCTCCGGATCATCGTCGAGGAGCTGCCCGACCGCTACAAGCTGATGGCCCTGCTCGCGGCCTGGTGCGCGATGCGGTTCGGCGAGCTGGCCGAACTGCGCCGCGGAGACATCGACCTGCGCACCAACCGGGTGAAGATCCGCAGGGGAGTGGTGCGCGTCGACGGCGAGTTCCTCGTCGGCCCACCCAAGTCGGATGCCGGCGTGCGCGACGTCGCCATCCCGCCGCATCTGGTGCCACTGGTGAAGGACCACCTGAAGAACCTCACCGCGCCAGGCAAGGGACGCGCTGCTCTTCCCGGCGGCCGCGGGCGACAACCTGCACATGGCGCCGTCGACGCTCTACAAGGTCTACTACCCGGCGCGGAAGGCCGCTGGTCGTCGAGGACCTCCGCTGGCACGACCTGCGCCACACCGGAGCCGTGCTCGCAGCTCAGACCGGCGCCACGCTGGCCGAGTTGATGGGGAGGCTCGGCCACTCCACTCCTGGGGCAGCCATGCGCTACCAGCACGCCGCCGCCGACCGCGACGCCGAGATCGCCAGGCGGCTCTCGGCGTTGGCCGGAGATCCCTGATCGTTCGGCGTTCGGTATTGACCGAACACCGAACACGCGACACCCTGGACATGTGGACACCGATGAGCTCGTGATCGACGCCCTCCGGCAGTTGGGGATCGAAGCCCGACTGCTCGTCGGCGCGCCCAGAAGCGGCGACCTCGTGGTGGACCTGGAGGGATTCGACGTAGAGCTGGAACTGAAGCGGCGGTCACTCGTCACCGACGCGACGGCGAGTCAGCTCCTCGACGAGGTCAGCAGCGGCACGCTGTTGGTCGTGGCGGATCGGGTGACCGAATCCGCCCGAGAACTGCTGACGTCCCGCAAGGCGGGCTACCTCGATCTGCGAGGCCGCCTCGCGCTCCGCACGGGACCCATCCTGATCGATGCCGAGGTCCGACCGATCAAGGAGCGTGCCGAGCGAGTCGATGGCCTCAGCGGCAAGGCGGGCCTGGAGGTCGCGGTGGCGCTGCTCCTCGAGCCCGAGAAGGGCGCCTCAGTTCGCGAGCTCGCCCGTGAGCTCGGCCGGTCAGCCGGCACGGTCTCCGAGGTGCTCAAGGCGTTGCGTCGCCAAGGACTCGTCGACGAGGGCAACCGAGTGGTCGGAACCGAGTTGTTCTGGCACGTCGCCGATCGCTGGTCGACCCCACAGACCTACGTGGCACGCCTGCCCGATCCGGGCGACCCGAGCACGACAGCGTTGTGCGTGGGCCTGAACGACGAGACCGGCTGGTCCACCGTGGGGTCGGTGCCCGCGTCCGGGTACGGCGCGCCGGTGGTGGCTCGCGAGGACCAGACCGTCGAGTTCTACGTCCCCGACGCAGCGACCGTGCGACGGGCGGTGACGCTCCTCGGCGTAGCCCCCACGGCCGCATCCGCGAAGGCCTCGATCCGCGTCGCGCCGGTGCCTGCCGTCCTGGCCCACCGCAAGAAGCCAGAGGGCCGCGGCATGACGTGGCCCGCGGCCCACCCGCTGTTCGTGGCACTCGATCTGGCGCAGGACCACGAGCGTGGCCGCGAGATCCTCGACGCCTGGACTCCGACGGAGGGCGTTCGTGTCTGGTAGGCGAGTCGCCTTCGTCGGCGATGCCATGACGGCAGTGGCCCAAGCGATCGATGAGGTCCACGAGCTGATCGGTGCGCCACCCGTCGTCGTGGGTGGTGTCGCGGTCATGTGTCGACTCTCGACGCCGTACCGGGCAACCACGGACCTCGACGTCGTCGACCGGATGCTCGGTACGACGCCGCAGTTGCAGATCCTTCGTGCTGCGGCAGGGGCCACGCCGGTCGAACCAGCGGCCGTGCTGTTGCCGACGCCCTTCGGTGACGTGAAGATCGACGTCCTCGAAGTCCGGCAGATCGAGCTCGACCAGCCCAGCGACGACCCCGGTGATCGGCTGCACGCATCAGCGCATGCGTGGGCGAACGACACCGCGACAGATGTTGCGATCGAGGTTGCTCGTCTCGAGGGTGATCCGGTCGTGGTGACCACGAAGGTTGCAGAGCCCGGGCCCCTGATCGCGATGAAGATCCAGGCGGTGATGAACCGTTCGGCCCAGAAGCAGGGGACCGACCTGCTCGACATCGTCCGGATCATGCTCGATCCGGAGACTCGGCCGGTCGCGCTCGCGCAGATCGGGGCGGTGCGAGACGCCGTCGCACGTGACATGGCGATCCACGTCGACCTGTGGTTGGTCCGCAAGAGGAGTGACGCACTTCGCTGGCTCCGAGCCGCAGGGGGTCAGGACATCGCGATGGATGACCTCGACCTGGTCGCTGATCTGCTTCTAGCGGCATGCGAGCGGAGCCCCGACGTCGGGGGTTCATCGATCTGAGGAAGAGTGCCGCCCTCAGCCCCTGGCGCGCAGTCGCCACCCCTACTTGTAGATCTGCCACGCGGCGTATCCGCGGGTTCGTCGACGCCTCGGTGGGCGAGGACCACGCCGGTGTGCTGCCGACTCGGCGACCATCGCGAGCGCGGCGCGGATGTCGGCGAGGTCGCGGTCGTAGACCCGCCCGTCGTTGAGCTGGCGAGACAGCTGCTGGAGGAGCTCGGCCCACTCCCAGGTGCGGGGCTGACGCTCGCGGCCGCGATGCTTGACCACGGTCTCGCGGACGACCTCCACGGCGGCCAGCCCGGACTCCGCCGCCCGCTTCTGCTCCCAGGCCCGACGCCGACAGCTGGCCGAACACCAACGGGGCAGCCGACCAGCTGCCTTCGGCCGGAACCTGGCCTTGCACCACCGACACGTCATCGTGGTCGGTCGGCTCATCGCCAGGACCGAGCATTGGGTATGGGGCGCATCAGCTGCTCCAGGTGCTCGGGGCGGACCCTGATGCTGCGCGGACCCACCCGGAACGCCGGCAGCGTGCCGTCTGCGATGCGGCGCCGGATGGTCCTGGTCGACAGCGCCGTGTACGCCGCCGCCTCCTCGATCGTGAGCAGTCCAAGGTTCGGACGCGTCTTCTTCTGAACCGCCATGGGATAGCCTTTCCTGTGCTGGCACACCCAGGCTGCGACGGCTGCCTCACCGACGCGCTCACCAACTGCCTCACCACGCCCGAACCTAGCGAGGAAATCTCCGAGGCCTCCCAGCAGTTGGCTCGGCTCCAGCCCTTCCTCGGGTGTCAGCGCTACCGGAACACCGATGGCGTGATCCGGTCGACGGGCGTCCCCGTCAGGGCCGACCACGCCTGCATCGTGGCGGCGAGCGCCAGGGCTGCTCCGGACTGGACAGCCGGGCTGCCTCGCTTGGTGATCAGTGCGCCGAGCGCACTGAACGAGCGTCCCTTGCGAGCCAGGTCGAGGACGTCGCGGGCGGCGCGTTCGCCGACCCAGTGGCCCTTGGGCAGTCGTACCCTCGCGCCCAGACCGTCTGGAGCGGCGGGCTGCTGACCGCTCAGGATCGTGTCCAGCAGGTCGAGCGCGACGCCCATCGTGCCGGCGACACTTGCGACCGAGTCATCAGCCGGCTCTGACTCCGCCGTTGCAAGGATGGCTCCGGCGAGCTCGGTCTCGTCGGAGGCGAGCGCCTCGACGTAGAGCCGCAGGGTCGTCAGCGCCACGCTGCGGGCCTCGCCCACGGGCGTGAAGAGGGTGACGTTGCGTCGCTCGACCGCACGGTCCAGCGCCCGCTGCAGTGTCTCTTGGTCCGGGATCGACATCGGGTCGTCGAGGTCTATTCCGTCCTCGGCCAGTAGTGGCGCGAGCTCCCGCATCAGGTCGTCGGCCGACCCCGGCGTGTGCACGAGCTCGGGCCCGCCCCAGGGCGGTTCGGGAGAGGAGCGGCGTACGTCGGCCATGCCGCATCCTCCCAGCCCCAACCGACGCCCAAGAACCCGCCACCGACCAGATGATCACTTCGCCCGAACACCGCCGAAGGCGCGCGCTGACCGCCGAACAGCATGCCTCACCAACGAGCCCTACACACCTTATGCACCACGTGAGCGGGGAGTTCCGTTGGGACGAAACACGGACCCACAATCGTCGCATGATCCACGTGTGTCCTCCGCGGCTGAAATGACGCGCGCGTCGCACCGCAAGGGTTGTAAGTTGCAAGAACCGAGCCTGTCCCGAGGAGGTGGTAGCCGTGACCGCATCGATTTCGGCGCTTCCCCTCAGGGCCACGGCCTGACGCCAGGTGGCCGGGAGCGCCGTTCCAGAGCGCTTCCGAAAGGCACGACCATGCACATCACGTCCGAACGAATCCTTGACGATGGCACCGTCGAACGCGACTTCGCCATCGAGGGGATCCCGGGCATCCTCTGGATGCCCGCGTCCGCCGCTCCTTCGGCGCCCGTCCCGCTGATCCTCCTTGGCCACCCGGGCGGATTGCACGCGATGCGCCCCCGGCTCGGGGCTCGCGCCCAACACGCCGCTGCGCTGGGATTCGCGGCGGCAGCGATCGAGCTACCTGGCAGCGGGGAGCGGCCGGTCGTCCCCACAGTTCACCAGGCTCGATCCGAGCTGCGCCAGGCGATCAGCGCCGGCGGTCGGCCGAGCGACGAGCTCGTCGCACGGTTGATCCTCCCTCTCGTCGAGCAGTCCGTCCCCGAGTGTCAGGCGCTCATTGGGGCGCTCCTCGACCGGCCAGAGTTCGGTGGCCCCGTAGGGTTCTCGGGCGGGATCATTTCCATCGGCGTCCAGATGGCCGTTGTCGAGCCGCGGATCGTGGCGGCCGGCCTCTTCGCGGGAAGCTTCGTGCCGCGCACCATCATGGAGGAAGCGCGTCGCGTAACCATCCCGCTGCACGTCCTTCTGCAGTGGGACGACCGCGGCAACGACCGGCAGATGGCTCTGGACCTCTTCGACGCCTTCGGTTCGAAGGAGAAGACCCTCCAGGCGAACATGGGCGGACACACCGGAATCCCGGCCTTCGCGGCGGACGACGCGGATCGCTTCTTCATCCGACACCTGCAATCCGTTGCTGCCGCTGGGCGAGGTCACTGAGCAGTGTGTCCCGCTCGCGGCGGTGTGACATACCGGTCGCCACGGCATAGGTCAGATGCAGATCCGGGAGGGTGGGGCCATTTCCGACGTGCAACTCCCCAGCATGAGGCCTCAATACCTGCCTGGAGTCGCAGGGTTGCACGTCGAAATGGCCCCTTCGATTCTTCGCCAGACCCGGTAGGCGACGGTGCCCCACAGTGGGCGGAAGGCCGCGCCTCCCAACTCCGCTGGCTGGCCGACATCGAGCATCTCGACGCACGCCGTCCCCCGTTACGTCCCGTCAAGGTCAGGGCGATCGAGCGTCTCATCGACGCCCTTGCGGTCGCCAGGGGCCGGTCGTGAAGTGTCGACAGGAACGACAGGAACGGTCACAACTGACCGCTCCTTGTTCCTCATATGTTCCTCGGAGACAAGTAGAGGCCCTGAAAAGGGCCTCTGACCTGCGGTTATGTGGTGGGCGATACTGGGTTTGAACCAGTGACCTCTTCCGTGTCAAGGAAGCGCGCTACCGCTGCGCCAATCGCCCGGGTCTGAAGTTGTGGAAGGGGTTGGTGGAGGTGGGTACGGGATTCGAACCCGTGTGGACGGATTTGCAGTCCGTTGCCTCGCCTCTCGGCCAACCCACCGTGGAGGCCAGGTGCTGGGAAGACCTCTCCGAGCGGACGACGAGGCTCGAACTCGCGACCTCAACCTTGGCAAGGTTGCGCTCTACCAACTGAGCTACGTCCGCCTGCGACCGCGACCGTCACCGGGCGCCGACGCGTGCAGAACACTAACCGATGCCCGGAGGGCCACAAAATCTGGGGCGGACCGCGCGTCGACCGCCCGAGCGACCCCCGAAGGCTCGTCCGGGGCCACCGGACGGCCTCCTAGAGTGCCTGTTGTGCACGTCTGGATGAACGGCCACCTGCTCCCCGACCCAGCCTCTCCCGCGGTCCGGGTCGACGACCACGGCCTGGCCGTCGGGGACGGCGTCTTCGAGTCGCTGAAGGTCGTGGACGGCGTCCCCTTCGCGCTCACGCGTCACCTCGCGCGTCTGGCCGCCTCGGCCGCCGGGCTGGGCCTGCCGCCCGTCGACGAGGGTGCCGTCCGCTCGGGCATCGCCGCCGTCCTGGCCGCCGAGCCGCTGGGCCTGGGGCGACTCCGGATCACAGTGACGGGAGGCCCGGCGCCGTTCGGGTCCGGTCGTGGGGAGGCGGCCCCGACCGTGATCGTGGCCGCCGACTCGCTGTCGCGTCAGCCGGACACGACGTCGATCGCGACCGTGCCCTGGACCCGCAACGAGCACGGCGCGACCGTCGGGCTGAAGTCCACGTCCTACGCCGAGAACGTCATCGCCCTGGCGCGCGCGGCCGGGGACGGCGCGGGGGAGGCGATCTTCGCGAACACGGCCGGCCACCTCTGCGAGGGCACCGGCTCGAACGTCTTCTACGTGGTCGACGGAGAGCTGCGCACGCCCTCGCTCTCCAGCGGCTGTCTGGCCGGCGTCACGCGGGCGCTGGTGCTCGAGTGGTACGGCGCCCGCGAGGTCGACGAGCCCATCGCCGTCGCCGCGGCGGCGGAGGAGGTGTTCCTGGTGTCCACGACGCGGGACGTGCAGGGCGTCCATCGCTGGGGCGACCGCCTGCTGGATGCCCCAGGGCCGGTGACCGCCGACGTGGCGCGGGTCTGGGCCGAGCGCGAGGCGGAGTCGCCCGACCCGTGAGTCAGCGGGTGAGCAGAGCCTCGACGACGTGGTCGAGGTCGATCAGCTCGGACTCGCTGCCCAGCGGCACGACGCGCAGGCTGCGGGAGACGAAGCGGCGCACGGCCCAGCGCGGAGCCTGGGCCATCAGCTCGCCGTCGTCGCTGATGAGCTCGATGACGACGACGGGGCGGCCGTCGAAGTCCTCGCAGGGCCACACGTGCACGTCGCCGTCCCCGGCGGGGGTGTCGACCCCATCGATCAGCAGGTCGCGGGCGAAGGTCCAGGCCACGTTGCCGTAGCCCGTGCGGAAGGTGACGGTCACCGCGTAGGGGTCCGCCGGGTCGTAGCCGAAGTCGGCCTCGAGCCTGTGCAGGCGACCCTCGGGGTCCACCGACTGCATCGAGATGTCGGCGTGGACCTCCCCGGTTTCAGCAGACGGACTGCCCATGGTGCCCTCCCTTGGCCTCTCGCGGACCCGCAAGGGCCGTTGATGGATATGACGCCACCATCGGCCTTCTGTGACGCGGCCGAAGGAAAACGCAAGAAATGGACCAGTCCAGCCCGGCCGGTGGTCCAGACCGGTGACGCCTGCTCGCGGGGGGCGCCCGATGTGGGCCGCGTGGGCGCATTGCGCTAGGGTCTCTCACCGCACGGACGGGGGCTCCGCGAGGGCGTCCCGGACGGCCGTTCCCGGGCGATTGGCGCAGTGGTAGCGCGCTTCGTTCACACCGAAGAGGTCACTGGTTCGAACCCAGTATCGCCCACCGAAGACGCGGGGTCCGCCGGCGCCAGTCACGCGCTGGCCGCCGCGTCGTGGTCCACGAAACCGGGACGCGTGGCGCGGAGGCCGGCCGATACGATCACGACCGTCCCAGCCCCGCTGCACAGGAGATCCTCCGGTGTCCGAGATCACCGTCGTCCTTGCCCACGCCGACGCGCGCGAGGAGCGGACCCTGACGACGGGCACGCAGGCCTGGGAGCTCTTCGCCGAGGAGCCCGCCGTCGTCGCGGCCCGCGTCGACGGCCGCCTTCGCGACCTCGCCCACGTGCTGGACGACGGCGCCGAGGTCGAGGCCGTGGCCATCGACAGCCGCGACGGCCACGACATCCTGCGCCACTCGACCGCCCACGTCATGGCCCAGGCCGTGCAGGACCTCTTTCCCGACGCCCGGCTCGGGATCGGACCGCCCGTGACCGACGGCTTCTACTACGACTTCGACGTCGAGACCCCCTTCACCCCCGAAGACCTCGGCAAGATCGAGACCCGGATGCGCAAGATCATCAAGGAGGGTCAGAAGTTCTCCCGACGCGTCACGAACGACGCGGACGCCCTGAGAGAGCTGGCCGACGAGCCCTACAAGCTCGAGCTGATCGGGCTGAAGGGCTCCGGTCACGGCGAGGACGCGGCCGAGGGGGCGTCCGTCGAGGTCGGCGCGGGCGAGCTGACCATCTACGACAACGTCCGGCGGGACGGCGACGTCGCCTGGAGCGACCTGTGCCGCGGCCCGCACCTGCCGACCACGAAGCGGATCCCGGCCTTCAAGCTGATGCGCAGCGCGGCGGCGTACTGGCGCGGGGACGAGCGCAACCGGCAGCTGCAGCGCATCTACGGCACCGCCTGGGAGTCGAAGGAGGCGATGGCCGACTACCTGCACCGCCTCGAGGAGGCCGAGCGCCGGGACCACCGCAAGCTCGGGCGCGAGCTCGACCTCTTCTCCTTCCCCGAGGAGATCGGCTCGGGCCTCTCGGTCTTCCACCCCAAGGGCGGCGTGCTGCGCAAGGAGATGGAGGACTACTCCCGCCGGCGCCACGAGGAGGAGGGCTACGAGTTCGTCAACAGCCCCCACATCACCAAGGCCGCGCTCTTCGAGACCTCCGGCCACCTCGACTGGTACGCCGACGGCATGTATCCGCCCATGCAGCTCGACGAGACCGTGGATGCCACCGGCGCGGTGGTCAAGCCCGGGCAGGACTACTACCTCAAGCCGATGAACTGCCCCTTCCACTGCCTGATCTTCCGGGCGCGGGGGCGGTCCTACCGCGAGCTGCCGCTGCGGATGTTCGAGTTCGGCTCCGTCTATCGCTACGAGAAGTCCGGCGTCGTGCACGGGCTGACCCGCGTGCGCGGCATGACCCAGGACGACGCGCACCTCTACGTCACGCGCGAGCAGATGCACGCCGAGCTGAGCCGCACGCTGACCTTCGTGCTCGGGCTGCTCGCCGACTACGGGCTCGACGACTACTACCTCGAGCTCTCCACCAGGAACCCCGAGAAGTACGTCGGCGACGAGGCCATCTGGGACGAGGCGACCGCCACCCTCGAGCAGGTCGGTCGCGACTCGGGCCTCGAGCTGGTGCCCGACCCGGGCGGGGCCGCCTTCTACGGCCCGAAGATCTCCGTGCAGGCCCGCGACGCGATCGGGCGCACCTGGCAGATGTCGACGATCCAGCTCGACTTCCAGCTGCCGGAGCGCTTCGAGCTCGACTACACGGCCGCCGACGGCTCGCGCCAGCGACCGGTGATGATCCACCGGGCGCTCTTCGGCTCCATCGAGCGCTTCATCGCCGTGCTCACCGAGCACTATGCCGGCGCATTCCCTCCGTGGCTGGCGCCCGTCCAGGTGCAGGCCATCCCGATCGCCGAGCGCCACGCGCCCTACCTCGAGGAGGTGGCGGCGACCCTGCGCGAGCACGGGATCCGGGTGGAGGTCGACGACTCCGACGACCGGATGCAGAAGAAGATCCGCAACGCGCAGCTGCAGAAGGTGCCGTTCATGCTGATCGCCGGCGACGCGGACGCCGACGCCGGGGCCGTCTCCTTCCGCTACCGCGACGGCCGGCAGGACAACGGCGTGCCGCTCGCCGAGGCCGTCTCGCGGGTGACGCAGGCCGTCGCCGACCGCGTGCAGGTCTGACGCCGCCATCGTCCCGACTTCCGGGACGGACTACCCGGGCGCGCCTACTCTGGGCGCGTGGTGCGAGGAGCGAGCAGACCGGCGCGCGTGCGGACCGCCGCCGCGCTGCTGGCCTCGGCGGGGTTGCTGCTCGCAGCGTGCGGCGGCGGCAAGGAGGCCGCTCCCGCGACCGCTGACCACACCGCCGGCGCCTCGGCCGAGCCGACGGCCTCGCCCTCGGCGAGCCCCGCGCGACGTCAGCCCGCCCCGAGCCTGAAGGCGCCGAAGGCCACCAAGGACGCGGGCGGCAAGACGGAGGCGCCGGCGACGAGCAAGCCCGCACGCGACCCGGAGGAGCAGGCGGCGCTCTCGGACCTGGCCGCCGCCGCCCAGCAGGCGGCGAAGAAGGATCGCAAGCTGCCGAAAGGCCCGGTCCTGGGCGCCGACGTGAGCTGGCCGCAGTGCCCGAAGGGCATGGGCATCCCGCAGAAGCGCACGCTCGGCATGCCGATGCCGCTGCCGAAGGCGAAGTACGTCGTGGTCGGCCTGACGAACGGGCCGGGCTTCACGCGCAATCCGTGCCTCGCCGCACAGGTGCGCTGGGTGCGCTCCCGCGACCTGCTCCTCTCGGCCTACGCCGTGGCCAGCTATCCCTCGAAGGACCAGGTCAAGCGCTTCCGCACCGAGGGGCCCTACAACGGGAAGAAGCGGCTGGGAAGGCTGCGCAACGCCGGCTTCCAGCAGGCGCGCTACAGCATCGCGGCGATGCGCGAGGCCGGCATGGACGTCCCGGCCGTGTGGGTCGATGTCGAGCCGGTCCCGGACTTCGAGTGGAGCAGCGACCTGCGGGAGAACGCCGCCGTCGTGCAGGGCGTCGTGCGCGCCTACGGCGACGCCGGCTACCGGGTCGGCGTCTACTCGACCCCGGCGCTGTGGGCGCGCGTCGTCGGCGACCTGGCTCTCGGGCTGCCCGAGTGGCGGGCGGCGGGACAGACCTCGCGTCAGGAGGCGCGGTCGCGCTGCGGAGCCGACTGGGTGATCCAGGGCGGCGCCGCGGTCCTGGGCCAGTGGGTGGAACAGCGCCGGGACCAGAACGTCACCTGCCCCGGGGCCACCCGGGAGCTCCCGCGCTACTTCTCCCGGTAGCCTCGCGCCGTGAGCCAGCCGGGGCCCGACGACGCCAACCCGCCGGGGGAGACGGGTCCGGTGCGTCAGGAGGGCGTCGGCGTGCCCGACCAGCTCGACCGGCTGTGGACGCCGCACCGGCTGGCCTACATCCGCGGCGAGAACAAGCCCGGCGACGCCACGTCCGGGGAGTGCCCCTTCTGCCGGGCCCCCGGCCAGGAGGACCCCGACTCGCTGGTCGTCCACCGGGGCGAGCGGGCCTTCGCCGTCCTGAACCTCTACCCCTACGCGCCCGGTCACCTGATGGTCTGCCCCTATCGGCACATCGCCGACTGGACCGACACGACCGGGGACGAGGCGGCCGAGATCGGCGAGCTCACCCGCAGCGCCATGCACACCGTGCGCGGGGTGTCTGGGGCGAAGGGTTTCAACATCGGCATGAACCAGGGCCACGTCGCCGGCGCCGGCATCGCGGCGCACCTGCACCAGCACGTCGTCCCGCGCTGGCCGGGAGACCAGAACTTCATGCCGATCATCGGGCGCACCAAGACCCTGCCCGAGCTGCTCGCCGAGACCCGGTCGCTGCTGGCCGCCGCCTGGGGCACGCACGACTCGTGAGCGTCCTCGAGCGGGACGCCGCCCTGGCCTCGGCGCTGGTGCGCGACGCGGGCGAGCTCGCGGCCCGGTTGCGTGCCGGAGATCCCGCAGACCTGGACACCGCCCAGAAGACGTCGGTCTCCGACCTGGTCACCGCGGCCGACACGGGCGCCGAGCGGCTCATCACCGACCGCCTCGCGGCCGAACGGCCAGACGACGGGCTGCTGGGGGAGGAGGGCACGGGCCGGGAGGGCACGAGCCGCCGGCGCTGGATCGTCGACCCAGTCGACGGGACCTGGAACTTCGTGCATGGGCTCGACTGGTGGTGCTCCGCGCTGGCCCTGGTCGGCGGGGCCGACGAGGAAGACCTGCTGCTCGGCGCCGTCCACCACCCCGCCACGGGCGACACGTACGTCGGGGGGCCACGGCTGCCGGGCGCCCGGAACGGCCGCCCGCTCGCGCCGCTGGCGGACACCCCGCTGGCGCGCACCTCGGTGGCGACCTACCTGCACCCTCCCTTCCACGGGACCGCGGTCGGCGAGGCCTTCGCCCGGGCCGTGCGGCCGGCGGCCGCGCTGCGCATGCTCGGCTCGAGCTCGATGGACGCGACGGCCGTGGCCCGCGGGCTCGTGGGCGTGACGTTCCAGCACTCGCTGCCGCCCTGGGACCGGCTGCCGGGCGCGGCCCTGGTCCGCTCGGTGGGGGGCGTCGCGACACAGGTCGAGGCGGCCGGCAAGACCTGGTCGGTGGCGGGGGCGGCGACGGCCGTCGCGGAGGTCTGCGAGGCGCTGACCTCCGGCGGCTGAGCCGGGACGACCGCCGCCCGGTAGCCTGCTCCCGCCATGATGGAACGTTTTCGGGCCTTCTGGACGAAGGTCGTCTCCCCGGTCGCCCACCTGCTCATCCGCCTCGGGATCAGCGCCGACGTCGTCACGCTGGTCGGCACCCTCGGCGTCAGCGCCGGCGCGCTGGTCTTCTTCCCGCAGGGCAAGCTGCTCACCGGGGTGCTCGTCATCACTGCCTTCGTCTTCAGCGACCTCATCGACGGCTACATGGCGCGCCTGACCGGCGCCTCGAGCAAGTTCGGGGCCTTTCTGGACTCGACGCTCGACCGGATCGGGGACGGCGCGATCTTCGCTGGTCTCGCGCTCTACTTCGCCGGCCCGGGGGACTCGACGCTCTACCTCGTCCTCTGCCTGGGCTGCCTCGTCATGGGCTCCGTGACCTCCTACGCCCGCGCCAAGGCGGAGGGCCTGGGCTTCCAGGCAAAGGTCGGCATCGCCGAGCGCGCCGACCGGCTCGTCGCGGTGCTCGTGATGACCGGGCTCAGCGCGATCTTCGGCCTCCCGGTGCTGCTCCACGTCGTGCTGTGGGCGCTCGCCGCGGCGAGCACCGCCACCGTCGTGCAGCGCATCTGGGTGGTCCGCCGGCAGGCGGTGGCCGCCCTGCGCGACGAGCCCGGGCGAGCGGCCGGCGCCTGAGGGCGACTACGCTGGAGGCATGAGCGAGCCGACACCCGCGACCACGTCCGACGCCCCCCGCACCGGCGGCGTCGCGGTCAAGCGCGGCATGGCGGAGATGCTCAAGGGCGGCGTGATCATGGACGTCGTCACCCCCGAGCAGGCCCGCATCGCGGAGGACGCCGGCGCGGTCGCCGTGATGGCCCTGGAGCGCGTGCCCGCCGACATCCGCGCCCAGGGTGGCGTGGCCCGGATGAGCGACCCCGACATGATCGACGCGATCGTGTCCTCGGTCTCGGTCCCGGTGATGGCCAAGGCCCGGATCGGCCACTTCGTCGAGGCCCAGGTCCTGCAGTCCCTCGGGGTCGACTACATCGACGAGTCGGAGGTGCTCACGCCGGCCGACTACGCGCACCACGTCGACAAGTGGGGTTTTCGCGTCCCCTTCGTGTGCGGGGCGACCAACCTCGGCGAGGCCCTGCGTCGGATCACCGAGGGAGCAGCGATGATCCGGTCCAAGGGCGAGGCCGGCACGGGCGACGTCTCCAACGCGGTCACCCACATGCGCACCATCCGCGCCGAGGTCCGCCGGCTGTCCTCGCTGCCCGAGGAGGAGCTGTACGTCGCCGCGAAGGAGATGGGGGCACCGCACCCGCTCGTCCGGGAGGTCGCCGAGGCCGGTCGGCTGCCCGTCGTGCTCTTCACCGCCGGCGGCATCGCCTCGCCGGCCGACGCGGCGATGATGATGCAGCTC
Source organism: uncultured Actinomycetota bacterium (assembly GCA_963832415.1). GTDB lineage: Bacteria > Actinomycetota > Actinomycetes > Propionibacteriales > Nocardioidaceae > Nocardioides. The sequence continues at coordinate 255,927 of CAWHTZ010000009.1, forward strand.
GGCGCCGACGGCGTCTTCGTGGGCTCGGGGATCTTCAAGGCCGGCAACCCCCGGCAGCGCGCCGAGGCGATCGTGAAGGCCACCACGTTCTTCGACGACCCCGACGTGGTCGCCAAGGCGTCCCGCGGGCTCGGCGAGGCCATGGTCGGGCTCAACGTGGCCGACCTGCCGCAGCCGCACCGGCTGGCCGAGCGGGGCTGGTGAGCGGGTCGTGACGACCGCCTCGTCGGCGACGGGACCCAGCATCGGGGTCCTGGCGTTGCAGGGCGACGTACGCGAGCACCGGACCGCGCTCGAGGCGGTGGGCGCCGTCAGCACCCTGGTGCGTCGTCCCGAGGAGCTCGCCGCGGTGGACGGCCTCGTGATCCCGGGCGGCGAGTCGACGACCATGGTGCGGCTCGCCCGGGTCTTCGACCTGTTCGAGCCGCTGCGCGAGGCGATCGCGAGCGGGCTTCCCGTGCTGGGGACCTGCGCGGGGATGATCCTGCTGGCCGACCGGATCGAGGACGGCGCCCCCGGGCAGGAGACCCTCGGCGGGCTGGACGCCGTGGTCCGCCGCAACGCGTTCGGGCGCCAGGTCGACTCCTTCGAGGGCTCGGTGCGGTTCTCGGTCCCGGGCGAGGACCCCTTCGACTTCCCGGCGACGTTCATCCGGGCGCCGTGGGTCGAGAAGGCCGGCGAGGGCGTGGAGGTCCTCGCCCGCGTGGTCGACACCACCGGCGGCGATAGGATCGTCGCGGTGCGGCAGGGCCGCCTGATGGCCACGTCCTTCCACCCCGAGGTGACCGGCGACCTCCGGGTCCACCGGCTGTTCCTGGACCTGGTCCGCCGCGCCCGCAACCGCTGAGACGAGAGCAGAAGAGGACGCATGTCTGGGCACTCCAAGTGGGCGACCACCAAGCACAAGAAGGCGGCCGTCGACGCCAAGCGCGGCAAGCTCTTCGCCAAGCTGATCAAGAACGTCGAGGTCGCGGCCCGCATGGGCGGCGGTGACCCCGCCGGCAACCCCACGCTCTACGACGCCATCCAGAAGGCCAAGAAGGCCTCGGTGCCGAACGACAACATCGACCGCGCCGTCAAGCGGGGCTCGGGCGCCGAGGGCGGCGGCGCGGACTACCAGACGATCATGTACGAGGGCTACGGCCCCGCCGGCGTCGCCGTGCTCGTCGAGTGCCTCACCGACAACCGCAACCGGGCCGCGATGGAGGTCCGCACCACGATGACGCGCAACGGCGGCACGCTGGCCGACCCGGGCTCGGTGTCGTTCATGTTCCACCGCAAGGGCGTGGTCGCCGTGCCTTCGGAGCAGGAGGGACACAGCGTCACCGAGGACGACCTGATCGACGCGACGCTCGAGGCGGGGGCCGAGGAGGTCGTGGACCTCGGGGAGCAGCTCGAGGTCCTCTCCGACCCGAGCGACCTGGTCGCGGTGCGCGAGGCGCTCCAGTCCGCCGGGGTCGACTACGACTCCGCGGAGGCAGCCTTCCGCCCCGACATGTCGGTCGAGGTCGGCAAGGACGACGCCGCCAAGGTGTTCCGGCTCGTCGACGCGCTCGACGACCTCGACGACGTGCAGAACGTCTTCTCCAACGTCGACGTGGACGACGAGGTGCTCGCCGCGCTCCAGGACGCCTGAGCGCCGCCGCCCTGCGTGTCGCGCCGTCCCGCGCGAGGCGCACGGGCTAGCGTCGGTTCCGAACACCTGTTCTAACCGGCGCTGCGGGAGGGCTCATGCGCGTGCTCGGCATCGACCCGGGCCTGACCCGGTGCGGCCTGGGCGTCGTCGAGGGGGAGATCGGTCGGCCGCTGCGGCTGGTCGACGTCGGGGTGCTGCGCACCTCGGCCCACCTGCCCGTCGCCGAGCGCCTGGTCACGATCGAACGCGGCGTCGACGCGTGGCTCGACGAGCACCGACCGGACGCCGTCGCCGTCGAGCGGGTCTTCGCGCGCTCCGACTCCAGCACCGTGATGGGGACCGCCCAGGCGAGCGGCGTGGCGCTCGTCGGCGCCGCGCGGCGCGGACTGCCCGTGGCGCTGCACACCCCCAGCGAGGTCAAGGCGGCCGTCTCGGGCAGCGGTCGCGCCACGAAGGACCAGGTCGGCGCGATGATCACCCGCATCCTGCGGCTCGACGCGCCGCCCCGCCCGGCCGACGCCGCCGACGCGCTGGCGCTGGCCATCACGCACATCTGGCGCGGGGCCGCCCAGGCCCGGATCGATGCCGCGGTGGCGGCGCAGCAGGGGAGGCTCGCATGATCGCGTTCGTCCGCGGCCGGGTGGCCGACGTCGGGCTGGCCAGCGCCGTGATCGACGTCGGCCACGAGGCTCCCGGCGCCGGCGGCGTCGGCCTCGAGGTGATGTGCACGCCGGGGACCCTCGCCGCCCTGCGCCCCGGGCAGCCGGCCGAGCTTCCGACCAGCATGGTGGTGCGCGAGGACTCGATGACGCTCTTCGGGTTCGCCGACGCCGACGAGAAGCAGTGCTTCGAGATGGTGCAGACCGCCTCCGGCGTGGGTCCCAAGCTCGCCCAGGCGATGCTCGCCGTGCTGGCGCCCGACGAGCTGCGCCGCGCGGTGACCGACGAGGACGTCAAGACGCTGACCCGCGTTCCCGGGATCGGGCAGAAGGGCGCCCAGCGGATCATCCTCGAGCTGCGCGACCGCCTCGGCGCCCCCGTCGGCCAGCCCCCGGGAGGAGGCGCCGCCGGTCGCGCCCCCGCGCCGGGTGCCGGTTGGCGCGACCAGGTCCAGCAGGGGCTCGTCGGCCTCGGCTGGTCCGCCAAGGAGGCCGACAAGGCCGTCGAGCAGGTCGCCGACCAGGCCCCGGAGGGGGGCGGTGACCGCCCCGACGTGGCGGCCCTGCTGCGCGCCGCCCTGCAGACCCTGAGCCGGGCCTGAGATGCACGAGGACGACCTGGCCGCGGCGGAGGACCGGCACCTGGGCTCGCTCACGGTGGCCGAGGCCGACGGCGACGAACGCGCCGTCGAGGCCGCGCTGCGCCCGCGCACGCTGGACGAGGTCGTCGGCCAGGTGCGCGTGCGGGAGCAGCTCGGCCTGGTGCTCGAGGCGGCGCGGCAGCGCGGACGGCCGCCCGACCACGTGCTGCTCTCGGGGCCCCCGGGGCTGGGCAAGACGACGTTGGCGATGATCATCGCCGCCGAGATGGGCAGCCCGCTGCGGCTGACGTCCGGCCCGGCGCTGACCCACGCGGGCGACCTCGCGGCGATCCTCTCCGGGCTCACCGAGGGGGACGTCCTCTTCGTCGACGAGGTGCACCGGATGGCGCGCCCCGCGGAGGAGATGCTCTACATGGCGATGGAGGACTTCCGGGTCGACGTGGTGATCGGCAAGGGGCCCGGCGCGACGGCCATCCCGCTCGAGATCCCGCCGTTCACGCTCGTCGGCGCCACCACGCGGGCGGGGCTGCTGCCGGGGCCGCTGCGCGACCGGTTCGGGTTCACCGCTCACCTGGAGTTCTACGAGTCGCACGAGCTGGACACGATCGTGCGGCGCTCGGCCGAGCTGCTCGGCGTGCCCGTCACCTCCCACGGCTCCGTCGAGATCGCGTCGCGCTCACGCGGCACCCCGCGGATCGCCAACCGGCTGCTGCGCCGCGTCCGCGACTACGCCCAGGTGCGGGCCGACGGCGTGGTCGACGAACCGGTGGCGCACACGGCGCTCGACCTCTACGAGGTCGACGCCTCCGGGCTCGACCGCCTCGACCGGGCCGTGCTCGACGTGCTCTGCCGCCGCTTCGGCGGCGGGCCCGTGGGGGTCTCCACCCTGGCCGTGGCGGTCGGGGAGGAGCGAGAGACCGTCGAGGAGGTGGCCGAGCCCTTCCTGGTGCGCAAGGGCTTCCTCGCCCGCACGCCGCGGGGCCGCGTCGCGACACCGATGGCCTGGGCCCATCTCGGGCTCGAGGCCCCGCCGCCCGGGTCGACCCCGAGCGACGCCACGCTGTTCGACTCCTGAGGGCTGCGTAGACTCCCCGGCGCCCCTACACCGCCGTCCTTGCTGAGAGGCACTCGTGGAGATCGCTTCCCTCCTGCCCATCGCCATCATCGCGTTCCTGTTCTGGTTCCTGCTGATCCGGCCCCAGACCAAGCGCCAGCGCGAGATGTCGCGGATGCAGTCCGCCCTCGGTCCCGGCGACCGCGTGATGCTGGCCTCGGGCATCTACGCGACCGTCTTCGGCATCGACGAGGAGCAGGGCAGGCTCGAGCTCGAGCTCGCCCCGGGGGTGGTCGTCGAGGCGGTCCGCGGTGCGGTCGCGAAGGTCGAAACGCCGGCCGACCACCCCGACGCGGGCTCGAACGACCCGGAGAGCGGCGCCGGCGGGCCGGACGCCGGGACCGAACCGTCGTGACCTCGCGGGAGTCGACGGAGCGCGCCCGAGCCGTCCTGGCGGAGCTGGTCGGCGACGTCCCCGACTTCCCCGAGCCGGGCATCGTCTTCAAGGACATCACCCCGCTGCTGCGCGACGCGGCCGGGCTCGGCAGCGTCGTCGAGGCCCTCGCCGCCTCCGGCCGCGACGGCTCCGGGGCCCCCGCGGTCGACGCCGTCGTGGGCATGGAGGCCCGGGGCTTCCTGCTCGGCGTGCCCGTCGCGCTGGCGCTGGGCGTGGGGTTCGTGCCGGTCCGCAAGGCCGGCAAGCTGCCCCGGGAGACCCACGAGGTGTCCTACGCGCTGGAGTACGGCGAGGCGACGCTGGCGGTGCACACCGACGGCGTCCGCCCCGGCGAGCGGGTGCTCGTCGTCGACGACGTCCTGGCCACCGGGGGCACCCTGGCGGCGACCCGCGACCTGGTCGAGCGCTGCGGTGGCAGCGTGCACGCGGCCGCCCTGCTGTTGGAGCTGTCCTTCCTCGACGCCCGGGCGAGCCTCGGCCAGCTGCAGGTGCACGCCCTGATGACCGTCTGAGTCGGCGAGCGCGGCCACCTACACTGACGGCGTGGGCGATCGCACCGATTCCGACGCCGCTCCCGGCGCGGGAGCGGGCGCGGCTGCGCGGCCCGAGGACCCGGTCACCCACGCCCGCGGCATGCGGGCCCGGCTGGCCCGGATCGGCACCCGGAGCCCGTCCTCCTCGCCCGTCCTCGAGCCGCTCTTCCGCTCCGTGCGCGAGAACCACCCGAAGGCCGACCTGGCGCTGATCGGGCGCGCGTACGCCATGGCCGAGCGCCTGCACGAGGGGCAGCTGCGCAAGAGCGGGGACCCCTACATCACCCATCCCCTCGCGGTCACCACGATCCTCGCCGACATCGGCATGACCGAGTCCACGCTGTGCGCCGCGCTGCTGCACGACACGGTGGAGGACACGGCGTACAGCCTCGAGGAGCTGCGCGCCGACTTCGGCGACGAGGTGGCCCTGCTGGTGGACGGGGTCACCAAGCTCGACAAGGTCAGCTACGGCGACGCCGCTCAGGCCGAGACGATCCGCAAGATGATCGTGGCGATGGCCCGCGACATCCGGGTGCTCGTGATCAAGCTCGCCGACCGGCTGCACAACATGCGCACCCTGCGCTACCTCAAGCAGGAGACGCAGGAGCGCAAGGCCCGCGAGACGCTCGACATCTTCGCGCCGCTGGCGCACCGGCTCGGCATGAACACCCTGAAGTGGGAGCTCGAGGACCTGGCCTTCGCCACGCTGCACCCGAAGATCTACGACGAGATCGTGCGGCTGGTGGCCGAGCGCGCGCCGTCCCGAGACCAGTTCCTCGCGGAGGTGATCGGGCGGGTCGAGGAGGACCTGAAGGACTCGCGGATCAAGGCGAAGGTGACCGGGCGGCCGAAGCACTACTACTCGATCTACCAGAAGATGATCGTCGGCGGCCGCGACTTCTCCGACATCTACGACCTGGTCGGCATCCGCATCCTCGTCGACGAGGACCGCGACTGCTACTCGGCGCTCGGGGTGCTGCACTCGCGGTGGAACCCGGTGCTCGGCCGGTTCAAGGACTACGTCGCGATGCCGAAGTTCAACATGTACCAGTCGCTGCACACGACGGTGATCGGCCCGCAGGGCAAGCCCGTCGAGGTCCAGATCCGCACCTTCTCCCAGCACCGGCGGGCGGAGTACGGCGTCGCGGCGCACTGGAAGTACAAGGAGGACGGGCGCACGGGGGTCGACACGGAGCAGCGGGGCGACCTCGACGACATGAGCTGGGTGCGTCAGCTGCTCGACTGGCAGTCGGAGGTGGAGGACCCCGGCGAGTTCCTGGAGTCGCTGCGCTTCGAGATCAACCGCGCGGAGGTCTACGTCTTCACGCCGCGTGGAGACGTGATCGCGCTGCCGGTCGGGGCGACGCCGGTCGACTTCGCGTACGCCGTGCACACCGAGGTCGGTCACCGCACCATCGGCGCCCGGGTGAACGGCCGCCTGGTGCCGCTGGAGTCGCCGCTGGAGAACGGGGACGTGGTGGAGGTGTTCACCTCCAAGGCCCAGAACGCCGCGCCGTCGCGCGACTGGCTGGGCTTCGTCAAGTCGCCGCGGGCGCGCAACAAGATCAAGCAGTGGTTCACCAAGGAGCGGCGCGAGGAGGCGATCGAGCACGGCAAGGACTCGATCGTTCGCCAGATGCGCAAGGAGGGCCTGCCGCTGAAGCGCCTGCTCTCGCACGAGAGCCTCACGGAGGTCGCCACTCACTACAAGCACAGCGACGTCGAGGCGCTCTACGCGGCGGTGGGGGAGGGCAACCTCTCGGCCCAGGCCGTGGTCAAGCGGGTGCTGGAGGCCCACGGCGGCAAGGAGGGGGCCGCCGAGGACCTCGCCGAGGCGGTCACCATCACCGGCCGGCGCTCGCGGCGCGGCCGCCCGCCCCGGAGCACGGACTCCGGGGTCGTCGTCAAGGGTGTCAGCGACGTCTGGGTCAAGCTGGCCAAGTGCTGCACCCCCGTGCCGCCCGACTCGATCCTCGGCTTCGTGACGAAGGGCGGCGGCGTCTCGGTGCACCGGCGCGACTGCGTGAACGCGACCGACCTGACTCGGCGCTCCGAGCGGTTGCTCGACGTGGAGTGGGCCCCGACGGCGCAGTCGACCTTCCTGGTGAACATCCAGGTCGAGGCGCTCGACCGCGCGCGCCTCCTCTCCGACATCACGATGGTGCTCAGCGACCAGCACGTGAACATCCTCAGCGCCTCGCTGACCACCACCACCGACCGCGTCGCGAAGTTCCGCTTCTCCTTCGAGATGGGGGACGCCAAGCACCTCGACACCGTGCTCCGTGCCGTCCGCAGCGTCGACGGCGTCTTCGACGCCTACCGGGTCACCCAGTAGGTCCGGCGGCAGCGCGGCCGGTCAGGAGTAGTCGGCCGCGGCTCGCCTGGCCATCTCGAGGAAGGTGCGCCGCGAGGCGAGGTCCTGCTCCAGGCGCGAGGCCTTCGCCTCGTCACTCGCCTGGCGGGCCGCTGCGAGGTCGGACTCCAGCTCCCCGATGCCGGCCTCCAGCTTGGCCACCATGTCGTCGGCGCGGGCGGACTTCTCGGGATCGCTGCGCTTCCACTGGTCGTCCTCGACGGCGCGGATGGCCTGCTCGACCTTGCGCATCCGCCCCTCGAGCTCCTTGACCCGGTCGCGTGGGACCTTGCCGGCGGCGTCCCACCGCTCGGCAAGCCCCCGGAAGGCGCGCTTGGCGGCGTCGACGTCGGTGACCGGGACGAGCCCCTCGGCCTGGGTCAGGATCTCCTCCTTGACGACCGCGTTGGCGGCGAACTCCTCGTCGACCTTGGCGTTCGCCGCGTCCCTGGCGCCGAAGAACGCGTCCTGGGCGCCGCGGAAGCGCTTCCACAGCTGCTCGTCGACGTCGCGCGGAGCGGGGCCGACGGCCTTCCACTCCCGCATCATGTCGCGGAACCGACCGCCGGTGCCGCCCCAGTCGGTCGAGGCGCTGAGTCCCTCGGCCTCGGCGGCCAGGCGCTCCTTGACCGCCCGGGCGGCCTCCCGCTTCTCGTTCATCTCGGCGAAGTGCTGCTTGCGGCGGCGCGTGTAGCCGGTGCGGGCCGAGGAGAAACGCCGCCACAGCGCGTCGTCCGTCGGCCGGTCCAGCCGCGGAAGCCTCTTCCACTCCTCCAGCAGCTCGCGCAACCGGTTCGCGCCGTTGCGCCAGTCGCTCCCCGCCGCGATCGCCTCGGCCTCCTCGACGACCCGCTCCTTGGACTGCTTCGCCGCCGCCTGCTTCTCGGCGCGCTCGGCGCGACGCCGGTCGCGCTGCTGGGCCAGCACCGGGCCGAGGGCGTCGAGCCGCCCGACCAGCGACTCCAGGTCGCCGACCGCCGCCGCCTCCCGCACCTGCTCGCGGACGGTGCGCACGGAGGACGCCGCCTCGTCCGGCGAGAGCTTCTCGGAGTTCACGCGCACCTCGAGCAGGTGCACCTCGAAGGCCAGCGCCTCGTAGCGCTCGGTGTAGAACGCCAGCGCCTCCTCCGGCGTGCCTTCCGGGTACTGCCCCACGGCCCGTTCGCCGTCGGGGGTGCGCACGTAGACCGTGCCGTCCTCGGCGACCCGGCCCCATTCATCTGCCGACACTGGTCATGTCCCTCTTCGCTTCGCGGACCCGGATCGCCCGCGCGCGGGCCATGCCGGGCGCGGGTCCGGTCACATGCTAGCCACGGTCGCGTGGCCGGGATCGCGCCGCACGCCGGGCGGGTGCCATGACCGGTTCGTCCCGTCCGGGCGCTCGTCGCTAGTGTGCAGGCGTGTTCATCGCCGGATTTCCCGCAGGCCCCTGGGGCACGAACTGCTACGTGGTGGCGACGGCTCCCGGCGCCGAGTGCGTGGTCATCGATCCCGGCAAGGACGCGACCGAGGGCGTGCGGCAGGTCGTCGAGGAGCACGGCCTCAAGCCGGTGCACGTCCTGCTCACCCACGGACACCTCGACCACATGTGGTGCGCCGCGCCGGTCGCGGGCGCCTACGACGCGACGGCCTGGATCCACCCCGAGGACCGGCACCTCCTCGCCGACCCCCTGGCGGGCATCTCCGCCGACATGCGACAGGCGCTGCCGATGATGCTGGGCGACGAGAAGGCGGAGTGGGCCGAGCCCGACGACGTCCGCGAGCTCGGCGACGGCCAGGTCGTCGAGCTGGCCGGCGTCGAGCTCACCGTCGACCACGCCCCCGGCCACACGCGCGGGTCGATCGCCTTCCGGATGCCGTACGCCGACCAGGGCGTTCCCGAGGTGATGTTCTCGGGCGACCTGCTCTTCGCGGGCTCGATCGGCCGCACCGACCTGCCCGGCGGTGACCACCCGACGATGCTGCGCAGCCTGGCGACCAAGGTCCTGCCGCTGCGCGACGAGGTCGTGGTGCTGCCCGGACACGGCGAGCAGACCTCCATCGGCCGGGAGCGTGCGAGCAACCCCTTCCTGCGGCAGATCGTGGACGACGGCCCGGACGACGCGGTCGACCCGGTGGCCCGAGGGCTCTGAGGTGGCCCGGCCGACCCCGCTCAGCGGGTTCCCCGAGCTCCTGCCCGCGCAGCGGTACGTCGAGCAGCAGGTGGTCGACACGCTCCGCGGGACCTTCGAGCTGCACGGCTTCGCCGGGATCGAGACCCGGTCGGTGGAGCCGCTGGACCAGCTGCTGCGCAAGGGGGACACCGCCAAGGAGGTCTACCTGCTCCGCCGCCTCCACGAGGAGTCCGCCGAGGGGCACGCCGGCCTGGGCCTGCACTTCGACCTGACCGTGCCCTTCGCCCGCTACGTCCTCGAGAACGCGGGCAAGCTGGAGTTCCCCCTCCGGCGCTACCAGGTGCAGCGCGCCTGGCGCGGGGAGCGCCCCCAGGAGGGCCGGTTCCGCGAGTTCACGCAGGCCGACATCGACGTGGTCGGGCGGGACAGCCTGCCCTTCCACCACGACGTGGAGGTCGCCCGCGTCATGCTCGACGCGATGGGTCGGCTCGACTTCCTGCCCGGGTTCCGGTTCCAGGTCAACAACCGCAAGGTGGTGCAGGGCTTCTACGCCGGCCTGGGCCTCGACGACCCCGACGAGGTGATGCGGCTGGTCGACAAGCTCGACAAGCTGCCCGCCGAGCAGGTGCGGGGGATGCTCCTCGACGAGGCCTCGCTGGACGCGGCCGACGCCGACCGCGTCCTGGCCCTGGCGGAGGTCCGCGGCTCCGACGCAAGCGTGGCCGACCGCGTCCGGGCGCTCGGCGTCGAGCACCCCCTGCTCGAGGAGGGCCTCACCGAGCTCGTCGCCCTGCTCCGGGGCTGCGCCGACCTGGCCGGCGACCGGGTGAGCATCGAGGCCGACCTGTCGGTCGCGCGCGGACTGGACTACTACACCGGCACCGTCTACGAGACGCGTCTGGAGGGGTATGAGTCCCTCGGCTCGATCTGCTCGGGTGGCCGGTACGACGCCCTGGCCAGCGACGGCCGCACGACGTACCCGGGCGTCGGGATCTCTCTCGGCGTGAGCCGGGTGGTCGTCCCCCTCCTGGCGCGCACCGGCCTGAGCGCGGACCGGTCCGTGCCGAGCGCGGTGCTGGTCGCGGTCGTCGACGAGGACTCGCGTCCGGCCAGCGACGCGGTGGCCGCCGCGCTACGGGCGCGCGGCATCGCCTGCGAGGTGGCCGCCACCGCGCAGAAGTTCGGCAAGCAGATCCGCTACGCCGAGCGCCGGGGGATCCCGTGGGTCTGGTTCCCGCCGGCCGACCCGGCCGGGGGCGGACACGAGGTCAAGGACATCCGCACCGGCGAGCAGGCCCCCGCCGACCCCGGCTCCTGGGCACCGCCGACCGCCGACCTGCGGCCTCGCGTGGTCGCCCCCGCCGGCGGGGACGGCACCACCGACGGGGACGGCACCACCGACGGAAGCGAGCAGCAATGATCCGTACCCACGACGCCGGCGCCCTCCGCGCCGAGCACGTCGGCCAGACAGTGACGCTCGCCGGCTGGGTGGCGCGGCGCCGGGACCACGGTGGCGTCGCCTTCCTCGACCTGCGCGAGGCGAGCGGGGTCGTCCAGGTCGTGGTGCGCGACGAGGACGTTGCGCACTCCCTGCGCAGCGAGTACTGCCTGCGCGTCACGGGCGAGGTCCGCCGCCGCCCCGAGGGCAACGAGAACCCCCAGCTGCCCTCCGGCGAGATCGAGGTGATCACCCGCGACCTGGAGGTGCTCAACCCGTCGGCGGCGCTTCCGTTCCCGATCGACGACGGTCACGGTGAGGGATCGGTGGGCGAGGAGGCGCGCCTGCGCCATCGGTACCTCGACCTGCGGCGCCCGGGGCCGAGCCGCGCCCTCCGCCTGCGCAGCGAGGTCAACAAGGCCGCCCGCGGCGTGCTCGACGCCCACGACTTCGTCGAGATCGAGACCCCGACCCTGACGCGGTCGACGCCCGAGGGCGCCCGCGACTTCCTCGTGCCCGCGCGCCTGAGGCCGGGCAGCTGGTATGCGCTGCCCCAGAGCCCCCAGCTGTTCAAGCAGCTGCTGATGGTCTCGGGCATGGAGCGCTACTACCAGATCGCCCGCTGCTACCGCGACGAGGACTTCCGGGCCGACCGGCAGCCCGAGTTCACCCAGCTCGACGTCGAGATGAGCTTCGTCGACCAGGACGACGTCCTGGCCCTCTCGGAGGAGATCCTCGCCGCGCTGTGGCGACTCGTCGGGCACGAGGTGACCCTCCCGTTCCCGCGGATCAGCTATGCGGAGTCCATGGCCCGCTTCGGCACGGACAAGCCCGACCTGCGGATGGGCCAGGAGCTGGTCGAGTGCACGTCGTACTTCTCCGACACGCCCTTCCGGGTCTTCCAGGCGGCCTACGTCGGCGCCGTGGTCATGCCCGGCGGGGCGGACCAGCCGCGCCGGCAGCTCGACGCCTGGCAGGAGTGGGCCAAGCAGCGCGGGGCCAAGGGCCTCGCCTACGTGCTCGTCGCCGACGACGGCACGCTCGGCGGGCCGGTCGCCAAGAACCTCTCGGAGGCGGAGCGGGCAGGGCTCGCCGCCCACGTCGGCGCCGAGCCCGGTGACTGCGTCTTCTTCGCCGCCGGCCCACCGCGGTCGAGCCGGGCCCTCCTGGGCGCGGCGCGGCTCGAGATCGGCCACCGGCTGGGCCTCATCGACGAGGGGGCCTGGAGCTTCGTCTGGGTGGTCGACGCCCCGCTCTTCGAGCCCGCCGAGGAGGCCACCGCGGCGGGTGACGTGACGGTCGGGTCCGGCGCGTGGACGGCCGTGCACCACGCCTTCACCGCGCCGCAGGCCCCCGAGACCTTCGACGCCGACCCCGGGAACGCGCTGGCCTGGGCCTACGACATCGTCTGCAACGGCAACGAGATCGGCGGGGGGTCGATCCGGGTCCACCGCAGGGACGTCCAGCAGCGGATCTTCGCGGTGATGGGCCTCGACGCGGTGGAGGCGGAGGAGAAGTTCGGCTTCCTGCTCGAGGCGTTCTCCTACGGAGCCCCGCCGCACGGGGGCATCGCCTTCGGCTGGGACCGGATCTGCGCGCTGCTCGCCGGGAGCGACTCGATCCGCGACGTCATCGCCTTCCCGAAGTCCGGGGGAGGGTTCGACCCGCTCACCGCCGCGCCCGCCCCCATCACGCCCCAGCAGCGCGCGGAGGCGGGCGTCGACGCCCGGCGCGGCCGCCCGGACGGCCGCCCGGCCGGGGGCGTGGGCGACCGCCCGGTGGACTAGCCCGGTACCGGGTCCGTGCGGGGCGGCCGGCGGGCGTGTCCGGATCGTTACCAGTGATCGAGACGCCGGGTTCGTCCGTGTCCTAGCCTCGCTGAGGCGCGTGAGCAGCGCCTTCCCTGGCCGCCCACACGACCCCGAGCGGGTCGGTGACAGCGACGCGATAGGAAGAGCATGTCCACACCGATCTCGGCGGACGCGGAGGAGCGCTCCCAGGTCGACCCCGCAGACCCAGGCGGGTATGCGGACGCGCCCGAGGACCCGTTTGCGGGAAAGACGACCGCCCGGGTCGTCGGTGAGCGCCTGGTCAAGGACAAGGTCGCGCTGGTCTGCATGATCATCGTGGCCTTCTTCGTCCTCGTCGCCGTCTTCGCCGGCGTGCTCAGCCGCGCCTTCGGCGTGAGCCTCGAGATCCAGAGCCCGAGCGAGCTGCTGGACTTCACCGCCGGCGGGCTGCCCAAGGACGGGCCGCCCAACCACGGCTTCGACCCCGACCACCCGTTCGGGGTCGCGCCCCGCACCGCGAACGACAACCTCGCCTACTGGCTCTACGGAGCACGGACCTCGCTGTCCGTGGCGGGCATGGCGACGCTCCTCGCCACGCTGATCGGGGTCGGCGTCGGCGTCGTCGCGGGCTTCTTCGGCGGCTGGGTCGACCGCGTCCTCTCCTTCGTCATCGACTTCTTCCTGACCGTCCCCTTCCTGCTCGCCGCTCTGGTGATCGCACCGATCATCACGGAGCGGTTCGCGATCACCCCCGAGCTCTACGAGCGCGTGCAGTTCTGGTCGCTGATCGGGGTTCTCTCGTTCTTCGGCTGGATGCCCGTCGCCCGCCTGATCCGCGGCGAGGTGCTCTCGTTGCGGGAGCGCGAGTTCATCCAGGCCGCCCGGGTGCTGGGCATGCCCACGCGGCGGGTGATGGTGCGCGAGCTGCTCCCGAACCTGACGGCGCCGATCGTCGTGTCGGTGTCGCTGATGCTGCCGACGTTCGTGGCAGCGGAGGCGGCGCTCGCCTATCTCGGCATCGGGATCACCGAGGGCGCCACCTGGGGCCAGACGATCCTGGACGCCACCGACTACTTCCAGGTCTACCCGCTGTTCCTGTGGCAGCCGCTGCTGGGCATCGTCGTCCTGGTCATCGCACTGAACCTGCTCGGGGACTCCATCCGCGACGCGGTCGACCCCAAGTCCCGGCGCTGAGGCGCCCCCAGATGTCCCACCGGCGCACCCGGCGGGGCGACCCACCCACCGAAAGGCTGTACATCATGAAGCGAAGCAAGCCACTGGCCTTCGCGGCCGGTGCCTCCTTGCTCGTCCTCGCCGCCTGCGGCGGAGGCGGCAGCAGCAGCGGCGGCACCACCACCGACCGCGAGTTCCGGGGCCAGGAGGGCGGCACCAAGGACCCCGAGGCGCAGGGCCCCGTGGAGATCGACGGCGCCACGGAAGGCGGCACCGTGACCGTCTACCTGCCCGGCGACTACGGTCCCGAGAACCTCGACCCGACGAACGGCTGGTCGGTGACCGGCAACTCGATCCAGCAGGGGTTGACGCACCGCTCGCTCACCCAGTTCAAGCGCGAGGACGACGGCACGATGGTGCTCGTGCCCGACCTGGCCGAGACCCTCGGTCAGCCGAACGAGGACTTCACCGAGTGGCGCTTCACCATTCGCGACGACGTCAAGTGGGAGGACGGCAAGCCGATCACCCCCGAGGAGGTCGCCTTCGGCCTGAAGCGCTCGCTCGACGTCGACACGTTCCCGGGCGGCCCCGGGACGGCGTACTCGACCGAGTACTTCGAGGGCGCCGACTCCTACCAGGGCCCCTACACGGACGAGAAGAAGCAGTACGACGGGGTCACGGTCGAGGGGCAGGACGTCGTGATCAAGATGTCCAAGCCGTTCCCCGACATGGACTACTGGGGTTCCTTCATGGCCATGGGCCCGATCCCGACCGGCAAGGTCTCCGACCCGCCGGACTACGGCCGCAAGCCGCTCTCCAACGGCCCCTACAAGGTCGAGTCCTTCCGCCCCGAGGACGAGCTCGTGCTGGTGCGCAACGACCAGTGGGACGCCGCGACCGACGCGGCGCGGACCCAGTACCCCGACAAGTACGTGTTCAAGTTCAACGCCGACCAGAACAAGGTCGACCAGATGTTCCTGAACGAGAACTCGGACGCCCAGACGGCGATCTCGGACGACGCCGGGTCCGCCAACTACTCGCAGCTGAGCTCGCAGCTGGGGGACCGCATGGTCCAGCAGTCCGCGCAGTGCACGAGCTTCCTCTACCCGGTCTACGACAAGACCTCGCTGAACGTCCGCAAGGCGATCGCCTACGGGTACAACTACGAGGACGTCTGGCTGGCCGGCGGCGAGGTGCCGGGGGTCACGCGCGTCCCCGCGAACTCGATCATGCCCCCGGGCATGGCCGGCAAGCCGGGGGACGACTTCTTCCCCGACGGCGAGCAGTTCACCTTCCAGCCGGAGAAGGCGAAGGAGCTGTTGGCGGAGGATGGCCACGAGCCCGGCGAGTACGAGCTCCGCATGGTCTACTACGCCGCCGACCCGTTGGCTGTCGACACGCAGAAGCAGCTGACGGCCGGGCTCGAGGAGGCGGGCTTCAAGGTGAAGGCCATCCCGACCCAGGACAACCCGTACCTCACCTGGACCGACCCGGACAACAAGGTCAACAAGACCCTGAACGTCCGCGGCGTGAACTGGTGCTCCGACTGGCCCTCCGGCCTGACCATGCTCCCGCCCTTGCTGGAGAAGGGTCAGACCTACAACACGGGCGAGTTCACCGAGCCGGAGGTCGAGGACATGATGGACGAGGTCATCACGAAGCCGCTCGAGGAGCAGCCGGACGCGTGGGGCGAGATCGACAAGCTCGTCAACACGGAGTACCTGCCGATGATCCCGACGGCCTTCCGCAACGACCTCTACATGTTCGGCGAGCAGATCGGCAACCCGGCCGGTGACGGCGCCATCGGGTCTCCGTACTACAAGGAGTTCTACGTCAAGCAGTGAGGTCCGGCGGCCCGGGTGAGCCCGGGCCGCCGCGCCCACCCGACGGCCCCACGACCGGGAGCAGGTCAGGTTGTTCGCCTACATCGTCAAGCGGGTGCTGATCGGCGTCCTCGTGGTGCTGCTGGTGACCCTCGCCGTCTTCACGCTCTTCTGGTACGGCCCCTCCTCTCCGGCCCAGCCCATCTGCGACCGGGACACGAGCAACCGCTGCACCCCCGAGCGGCTGGAGCGGTTCGAGGAGACGCTCGGCTACGACAACCCGGTCTACGTGGAGTACGGGAAGTTCCTCAAGGGTGCGGTGGCCGGCCGGGAGATCCGGGTCGCGAACCGCACGTACGACTGCCCCGCCCCCTGCCTCGGGCTCTCCTACAGCAGCAAGGCGCCGGTGTGGAGCGAGATGAAGGAGCGGTTGCCGGCCACCATCTCGGTCGCCCTGGGGGGCGCCTTCCTGTACCTGCTCTTCGGGGTGCCCATCGGCATCGCCGCCGCGAGGCGACGCGGCACCACCGCGGACAAGGCGCTGGTCTCCATCTTCCTGGTGATCAGCTCCGTGCCCTACTACCTCTTCGCGCTGCTGATCTTCCTCTACGCCACCGTGATCCACGAGGTGCCGCTGATCAGCGACACCGGCTACTTCCCGATCACGGAGAACCCGGCGAAGTGGTTCAGCGGGCTCTTCCTCGCATGGATCGCCCTGGGCACCTTCGAGGCCACCAAGTACACCCGTTTCTCGCGCGGCGCCATGGTGGAGGCCCTGGGCGAGGACTACATCCGCACGGCGAAGGCCAAGGGCCTGCCCACGCGGACGGTGGTCTACAGGCACGGTCTGCGTGCCGCCCTGGTGCCCATCGTGACGATCTTCGGCGTCGACCTGGGGGCGCTGCTCGCCGGCACGATCTTCACCGAGTACGTCTTCAACATCGACGGCATCGGCTTCTGGGCGCTGCAGGCGATCGGCAACCGCGACCTGCCCGTCGTCGCGGCGACGGCCATCTTCGCCGCGGTGCTGATGATCGCGGCCAACCTGGTCGTCGACGTCCTCTACGGCGTGCTCGACCCCCGGGTGAGGGTCTCGTGACGGCGACGGACTCGATGCCCCTGCTCGCCGTCGAGGACCTGACGGTCTCCTTCCCCACCGGGGACGGCTGGCTGACGGCGGTCAAGGGTCTGGGCTACCAGGTCGAGCGGGGCCGGACGCTGGGCATCGTGGGGGAGTCCGGCTCCGGCAAGTCGGTCTCGAGCATGGCGGTCATGGGTCTGCTCGACCCTCGGAGCGCCAGGGTCACCGGCTCGATCCGCGTCGACGGCCGGGAGCTCGTGGGGCTGCGCGAGGACCAGATGCGCCGGCTGCGCGGCAACGACATGGCGATGATCTTCCAGGACGCCCTGGCCGCGCTGCACCCGTTCTACCAGGTCGGCTCGCAGCTCGAGGAGGCCTACCGCAGCCACCATCCACAGGCCAGCAGGCGCGACGCCACCCGCAAGGCCGTCGAGATGCTCGACCGGGTGGGCATCCCGCAGCCGGACCGGCGCGTCGACGACTTCCCGCACCAGTTCTCCGGCGGCATGCGGCAGCGCGCGATGATCGCGATGGGCCTCATCAACGACCCGACGCTCCTGATCGCCGACGAGCCGACCACCGCGCTGGACGTCACGGTGCAGGCGCAGATCCTGGACCTGCTCCAGGACCTCCAGCGCGAGTTCGACTCCGCCGTCATCATGATCACCCACGACCTCGGGGTGATCGCCGAGGTGGCCGATCACGTGCTCGTGATGTACAGCGGCCGCGCGGTGGAGTACGGCCCCGCCAAGGAGATCCTCACGCGTCCCCAGATGCCCTACACCTGGGGCCTGCTCTCCAGCATCCCGGACGTCTCGGCGTCCACCGAGGTCCCGCTCGTCCCGATCCCGGGCAACCCGCCCAGCATGCTGCGGCCCCCGCCGGGCTGCGCCTTCGAGCCGCGCTGCGCCCACAGCGACAAGGTCCCCGGGGACGCGTGCCGGACCACCCTGCCCGACCTGGCGCCCGGCGGCCGCGGCTCCGAGCACCTCAAGCGCTGCCACCTGGCGGACCCCGACGGGGTCTTCCTGCGCGAGGTGCTCCCGCTGATCGACCCCGACGCGAGCGGAGGCGGGACACGTGGCTGAGCAGACCGGGGCGCCGGCGACGGCCGAGCGGCAGCCCGCTGGCGACGACACGCCGGTCCTCGAGGTCGAGGACCTGACCATGTACTTCCCCGTGAAGAGCTCGGGGCTGCTGCAGCGCACGGTCGGCCACGTGCAGGCAGTCGACGGCATCTCCTTCCAGGTCCCCCGGGGCGGCTCGCTCGGCCTCGTGGGGGAGTCCGGCTGCGGCAAGTCGACCACCGGCCGCCTGATCACCCGGCTCCACCAGCCGACGTCGGGCGCCATCCGCTTCGAGGGCACCGACCTGAGCGGACTGTCGCAACGCGCGGTGAAGCCCTACCGACGCGACATCCAGATGATCTTCCAGGACCCCTACACCTCGCTGAACCCCCGGCACACGGTCGGGGCGATCGTGGGCGCCCCGCTCGCGGTGCACAAGGTCGTGCCCCGCGGGCGGATCCTCTCGCGGGTGCAGGAGATGCTGGAGGTCGTGGGGCTCAACCCCGAGCACTACAACCGCTACCCCTCGGAGTTCTCCGGTGGCCAGCGCCAGCGCATCGGGATCGCCCGCGCGCTGACCCTCAACCCCAAGCTCCTCGTCGCGGACGAGCCGGTCTCCGCGCTCGACGTCTCGATCCAGGCCCAGGTGATCAACCTCCTGCAGGGCCTGCAGCGGGAGTTCGACATCGCCTTCCTGTTCATCGCGCACGACCTGGCGGTGGTGCGGCACTTCTGCCCCGAGGTCGCCGTGATGTATCTCGGCAAGATCGTCGAGGTCGCCGACCGGGAGACGCTCTACGCCCGCCCCCACCACCCGTACACCCAGGCGCTGCTCTCCGCGGTCCCGGATGTCAAGCAGGCCGCCGTGGGTGGCCGGCGCGAGCGGATCCGGCTCGAGGGGGAGGTGCCGAGCCCGATCAACCCCCCGTCCGGCTGCCGGTTCCGCACGCGGTGCCCGCTCGCCCAGGACATCTGCGCGCGCGTCGAGCCGCCGCTGCTGCAGGTCGGCCCGCGGCACAAGGTCGCCTGCCACTTCCCCGGCGAGCTCGGCAGGCACCCGGGTCACCCGGTCACCACCGGGCTGCTGGCCGTCGACGAGGGGGGCGCCCCGGACCCCGCCGCCGGCGCCGCGACCCGGATCGGCAACAGGCCCGGCTTCGAGGACCACTGGTTCGACCTCCCGACGGGGACCACGACCGGCGCCTGACCCCGGCCCGGTGCCAGACTGGCGCCGTGGACGACGCACCGCAGGAGAGCCGGGACGAGACGCTGTTCGACGCCCCCGCGGGCCCGGGCGGCCGGGGCGCGCTGGCGGGCGCCGAGCACGCCGCGTCGCCGCTCGCCGTGCGGATGCGCCCCCGCACCCTCGACGAGATCCGGGGGCAGCGCCGCCTCCGCGCCGAGGGGTCCCCGCTCCGTCGGCTGATCGAGCGCGAGGAGCCCATGTCCCTCCTGCTGTGGGGCCCGCCCGGGACCGGCAAGACCACGATCGCGTCGATCGTGAGCCGCCAGACGAGCCGCCGGTTCGTCGAGGTCTCCGCCGTCTCGGCCGGGGTCAAGGAGGTGCGCGCGGCCATCGAGGAGGCCCGGGCGGCGCTGGCGCGTGGTGGACCCGAGACGGTGCTCTTCGTCGACGAGGTGCACCGGTTCTCCAAGGCACAGCAGGACGCCCTTCTGCCGGGGGTGGAGAACCGCTGGGTCTCGCTGGTGGCCGCCACGACCGAGAACCCGTTCTTCTCCGTCATCTCGCCGTTGCTCTCGCGCAGCCTGCTGCTCCAGCTCGAGCCCCTCGGCGACGAGGACCTGGCGGAGCTCCTCGACCGGGCCCTGGTCGACGAGCGCGGTCTCGCGGGCGCGGTGACGCTCACGCACGAGGCCAGGTCGCACCTGCTGCGGCTGGCCGGCGGGGACGCCCGCCGGGCCCTGACCTACCTGGAGGCGGCCGCGGGCGCCGCCCGGGCCACCGGCCACGACGCGGTCGACGTGACGACGCTCGAGACGGCGGTCGACCGGGCGGCGGTGCGCTACGACCGCGAGGGCGACCAGCACTACGACGTGATCAGCGCCTTCATCAAGTCCATCCGCGGGTCCGACGCCGACGCGGCGCTGCACTACCTGGCCCGGATGGTCGAGGCCGGGGAGGACCCTCGGTTCATCGCTCGCCGGCTGGTGATCCTGGCCAGCGAGGACGTGGGGCTGGCGGACCCCACCGCCCTGACCACGGCGGTGGCCGCCGCCCAGGCGGTGCAGCTGATCGGCATGCCCGAGGCGCGCCTGAACCTCGCCCAGGCGGTGATCGCGCTCGCCGTGGCGCCCAAGTCGAACGCCGTCACCACCGGCATCGAGGCGGCCTCGGCCGACGTCCGGTCCGGCCGCATCGGCACCGTGCCGGCGCACCTGCGCGACGCCCACTACGGCGGCGCCGACGACCTCGGCCACGGCTCGGGCTACGTCTACAGCCACGACGCGCCGCACGGCGTCGCGGAGCAGCAGTACCTGCCGGACGCGCTGGCGGACGCGCGCTACTACCGGCCCACGGCCCTGGGGGCCGAGGCGGCCGTGCGGGACCGCTGGGAGCGGATCCGGCGGCGGGTCCGGGGGACGGACGGCAGCGGGTAGGGTCTGGCGCCGTGGACAGCGACCTCCTGACCGGAAGCCCGGCGCCGTGGCTCGCGGCCCTCCTGGCCGCGTTGGCTGCCCTGGCGGCCGTCGCCGCGCTGCTGCGCAGCCGCACCCGCGGCCGGAGGGCGCTGGAGCAGGTCCTGGCCCAGACCGAGGAGCTGCGCGGCGAGGTCGAGGCCCTGCGGCGTTCCGCACGCGCGGTCGAGGGCGGCGGTCTCCCGTACGTGATCACGGGCGTGGGCGAGGACGAGGACGACGACGAGGACGAGTGCCGGGACTCGCCGGCGGAGCGGGAGCCCGGCGCCGCGCCGGCCACCCGGCCGGCGTCCGCGGACGGCCGCATCGACGGGAGGCTCTTCGCCGACCTGGTGCTGCGCGAGTCCGTGGTGAAGAGCGCCGGCCTGGTGCACGGGGTCCGGCGCGCCCTCGCGCCGGAGACCCGGCACCGGATCCGCTTCGAGATGGCGCGCGAGCTCAAGCGCGCACGTCGGCAGCGCCGCGCCGACCTGCGCGCGGGCCGCCGGAGAGCGCAGGCCGAGCAGCGCGGCACGGATGACCCGTCGGGCGCTGCAGACCTGTCGCGCGAGGGCGCGGCATGAGGCGCGGTGTCTGGTTCGTCGCGGGGGCGGGTGCCGGCGTCTACGCGATGACCCGCGCGCGCCGCGTGGCCGAGGCCCTCTCGGTCGACGGCCTGCGCGACCGCCTGCACGCGCTCGACGTGGGTGCCCGGATGTTCCGCGACGAGGTGGTGGCCGCCCGCGTCGAGCGGGAGGACGAGCTGCGGCGCCGCCTCGGGCTCGCCGACGACGCGACCCCCGCTCTGACCGCCACCAGTCCGCACCAGGAAGGCAGCCACTGATGGAACCGGAGCTCAGCTCCGCCGCGATCCGACGGGCGTTCACCGGTCACTTCGAGCGGCACGGACACCGCAACGTGCCCTCGGCCTCGCTGCTGCTCGACGACCCGAACCTGCTCTTCGTCAACGCCGGCATGGTGCCCTTCAAGCCCTACTTCCTCGGCCAGGAGACCCCTCCCTACCACCGCGCGACGAGCGTGCAGAAGTGCGTGCGGACCCCGGACATCGAGGACGTCGGCAAGACCACCCGGCACGGCACGTTCTTCGAGATGTGCGGGAACTTCTCCTTCGGCGACTACTTCAAGGAGAAGGCGATCGAGCTGGCCTGGGAGCTGGTCACCACGCCGGTGGCCGAGGGCGGGTTCGGCCTGGAGGAGTCGCGGCTGTGGCCGAGCGTCTTCGTCGAGGACCGCGAGGCGATCGACCTCTGGATGAAGGTCACCGGCCTGCCGGAGCGGCGCGTGATCAAGCTCGGCCGCAAGGAGAACTACTGGTCGATGGGCGTGCCCGGGCCCGGCGGCCCGTGCTCGGAGATCCTCTACGACCGCGGTCCGGACTTCGGCCCCGACGGCGAGTTCGAGACCACCGAGCGCACCGAGATGCCCACCGAGCTCGAGGACCGCTATCTCGAGATCTGGAACCTCGTGTTCATGGAGGAGGAGCTCAGCGAGGTCCGCTCCAAGACGGACTTCGACGTGCGCGGTCCGCTCCCGCAGAAGAACATCGACACCGGCATGGGGCTGGAGCGGGTCGCCTACCTGCTCCAGGACAGGCCGAACATGTACGAGATCGACACGATGTTCCCGGTGATCCAGCGCGCCGAGGCGCTGACCGGCCGTCGCTACGGCGCCGACCCGCAGGACGACGTCCGGTTCCGCGTGGTGGCCGACCACGTGCGCAGCTCGATGATGCTGGTCGCCGACGGCGTCACGCCGGGCAACGAGTCCCGCGGCTACGTGCTGCGCCGGCTGCTGCGCCGGGCCGTGCGGGCCGTGCGGCTGCTCGGCTACGAGGACCGGGCGCTGCCCGAGCTGATGCCGGTCAGCCGCGACCGGATGGGGGAGACCTACGACGTCCTGCACCGGGACTGGGAGCGGATCTCGACCATCGCCTACGCCGAGGAGGACGCCTTCCGGCAGACGCTGCGCGCCGGCACCAGCATCTTCGACGTCGCGACGACGCGGGTGAAGGAGGCCGGCGGCAGCGTCCTGCCCGGCGAGCAGGCGTTCGCCCTGCACGACACCTACGGCTTCCCGATCGACCTGACCCTCGAGATGGCCTCGGAGCAGGGGCTGCGGGTCGACGAAGAGGGTTTTCGTCGGCTGATGACGGAGCAGCGGCAGCGGGCCAAGGCCGACGCCGCCGCCAAGAAGGGCAGCCACCGCGACGCCGCCGCCTACCGCGAGGTCGCGGACGCGCTCGGGCGGGCGGTGGAGTTCACCGGCTACACCGACGTGAGGGCCGAGGCGACCGTCGCGGGCATCGTCTCGGGTGGTGGCGTGGTGCCCACCGCGCACGAGGGCGACGACGTCGAGCTGGTGCTCGACCGCACGCCCTTCTACGCCGAGGGCGGCGGCCAGCTCGCCGACCAGGGCGTGATCGAGCTGGCCACCGGTGCGCGCATCGAGGTGCGCGACGTGCAGTCGCCCGTGACGGGCCTGATCGTGCACCACGCCCGCGTGCTCTCGGGCGAGGTCACGGCCGGGGCGGGGGCCCAGGCGCTCGTCGACGTGGGGCGGCGCCGGTCGATCAGCCGCGCGCACACGGCCACGCACATGGTGCACAAGGCCTTCCGCGAGGCGCTCGGCGAGACGGCCACGCAGGCGGGCTCGGAGAACGCCCCCGGGCGCTTCCGCTTCGACTTCTCGGCGGCGGGCGCGGTGCCCGCGTCGGTGATGGAGGACGTCGAGGCCCGGGTCAACGACGTGATCCTCGAGGACCTGTCGGTGTACGCCGAGGTGATGACGCAGGAGGACGCGGTGCGCTCGGGGGCGATGGCGCTCTTCGGCGAGAAGTACGGCGACGAGGTGCGGGTCGTCTCGGTGGGGGACTGGGCGCGCGAGCTGTGCGGCGGCACGCACTCGGGCAGCTCGGGAAAGCTCGGGGTGGTCAAGCTGCTCGGCGAGTCGTCGATCGGCTCGGGAGTGCGCCGCGTCGAGGCGCTCGTCGGCGCCGACGCCCACCGCTTCCTCGCCCGCGAGCACGTGCTGCTCGCTCAGCTGGCGGAGACGCTCAGGGTGCGCCCCGAGCAGCTGCCCGAGCGCGTCTCCGACCTGGTCTCCCGGCTGCGCACCGCCGAGAAGGAGATCGAGCAGGTCCGGACCTCCCAGCTGCTCGCCCGGGCGGGCGAGCTGGCCGCGGCCGCGGACGACGTGCACGGCGTCGCCGTGGTCGCCCGACGGGTGGACGGGGCCGCCGGCGGCGACGTGCGCACCCTCGCGCTCGACGTCCGCGGGCGGATCCCCGCCGACCGGCCCGGCGTCGTGGTCGTGCTCGGCGTCGCCGACGGCAAGGTCGCGCTGGTCGCGGCCACCAACGAGGCCGCGCGGGAGCGGGGCCTGTCGGCGAACGCGCTGGTCGCAGCCCTCGGTCCGCTGGTCGGTGGCCGGGGCGGCGGCAAGGACGACGTCGCGCAGGGCGGGGGGTCGGACCCCACGGGCGTCGACGCCGCCGTCGAGCGCGTGGCGGGCGAGGTCGCGGGCGTGGTGCAGGCCTGAGCGGCGCAGCGACGGGTACCGTCCCTGGGGCGGGTGCCCGGCTCGCAGGGAGGACGCGGCCGGGTGGTGGGCGAGGACGGGTCGGGACAGACGTGAGGAACGGCGTGCGGCTGGGGGTGGATCCCGGCGACGCCCGGATCGGCGTGGCGCGCTGCGACCCCTCGGGCTTCCTGGCCACGCCCGTGGAGACGGTGCGCCGCGGGCGGGGCGACCTGGCGCGCCTGGCCGACCTGGCGCGCGAGGAGGGGGCGGTCGAGGTGGTCGTCGGGCTGCCCCGCTCCCTCTCCGGCGGGGAGGGGCCGGCCGCCACCAAGGTCCGAGCCTTCGCGGCGCGCCTCGCCCGACGGGTCGCGCCCCTGCCCGTGCGGCTGTGCGACGAGCGGATGACGACCGTCTCCGCGGAGTCGACGCTCCGGGAGCGGGGGCGCACGGGGCAGCGCCGGCGCGCGGTGGTGGACCAGCAGGCCGCGGTGCTGATCCTGCAGCAGGCGCTGGACACTGAGCGCAGCGCCGGTGTGGCGCCGGGCGAGATCGTGGAGATCGTTGAGGAGACCACATGAGTGACGACCGAGCGGTCGACCATTCCGCGGGGGTGGGTGACGGGCTGCTGCCGCAGCAGGTCGAGCCCCGGCGCGGTCGGCTCCGGCGTGGCCTGCGCCGGCGGGTGCCGGGCTGCCTCGCGGCCCTCGTCGCGCTGGCGGTGGTCGCCGGCGGCTTCTACTGGGTCGTCACCAGGGGCGTCGACGCCCTCGAGGGTGTCTTCGCCGAGCCCGAGGACTACCCGGGGCCGGGCACCGGTTCCGTGGTCGTCGAGGTCGAGAAGGGCGAGTCGCTCACCGAGGTCGGCCGTCGGCTCAAGAGCCGGGGGGTCGTCGCCTCTGTCCAGGCCTTCACCGACGCGGCGCGCGAGAACCCGGAGTCCACGGGCATCCAGGTGGGCTTCTACGAGCTGCAGGAAGAGATGCAGGCCGCGCAGGCCCTGGAGCTCCTGGTCGACCCGGAGAACCTCGTCAAGAGCCAGGTCACCATCCCGGAGGGGATGCGGGTCTCCCAGGTCCTCGACGTCCTCGGGCAGAAGACCGACTTCCCGCGCCGCGCCTACCAGCGCGTGATCGACCGCTCCGGAGCCCTCGGCCTGCCGCGGTACGCGGGCGGCGATCCGGAGGGCTACCTCTTCCCGGCGACCTACGAGGTCAGTCCCAAGGACAAGCCCCGGTCGATCCTGCGCCGGATGGTGGACCGCTGGCGGCGGGCCGCCGACGAGGCCGGTCTGGAGCAGGCCGCTGGGCGGCTCGGCTACTCCCCGCACGAGCTGATGACGGTGGCCAGCCTCGTCGAGGCCGAGGGGCGGGGGGACGACATGCCCAAGGTCGCGCGGGTCATCTACAACCGGCTGGAGGGCGAGAAGACCGACGGCCTCCTCCAGGTCGACGCCACCGTGAACTACGCGGCCGACAACGAGCTGGGCGCGGTGCCCACGCGCGCGGACCTGGAGATCGACTCCGCCTACAACACCTACAAGAAGCCGGGCCTGCCGCCCGGGCCCATCGAGGCGCCCGGCGACGATGCGATCGCGGCGGCGGCCTCCCCCGCCGAGGGCGACTGGTTCTACTACGTGACCGTGAACCTCGCCTCGGGGGAGACCAAGTTCGCCGAGGACTACGACCAGTTCCTGCGCTACAAGGACGAGCTGCGGGAGTACTGCGAGACCGAGTCCGAGGGGGCGTGCTGAGCGTCGGGGACGCCGACGGACCGAGCATCGCCGCGCCGACGGCCGCGCAGCGCCGGTGCGCGGTGCTCGGTGATCCGATCGGGCACTCGCTCTCCCCGGCCGTGCACGCCGCGGCCTACGACGCGCTCGGGCTGGACTGGGTCTACGAAGCCCGGCGGGTCTCCTCGGGGGGCCTCCCGCGGCTGCTCTCCGCGCTCGCCGACGACCCCGCGTGGCGGGGGCTGTCGCTCACGATGCCGCTGAAGCGGGAGGCGCTGCCGCTCGCCGCCGACGCCACGGCGACGGCGCGCCTCGCCGGGGCCGCGAACACCCTGGTGCGCGACGAGGCCGGCTGGCACGCCGACAACACCGACGTGCCGGGCGCGGCCGCCGCCCTCGCCGAGCGCGCGGCCGGCGACCTGGTGCCCGGCACCGTGACGATCCTCGGTGGCGGTGCCACCGCGACCTCGACCGCCCTCGCCCTGGTGGACGCCGGGGCGCGGCACGTGCGCCTGCTGGTTCGCTCGGCGGCCCGGGCGGCCGAGACGGCCCACGCCGTCGGCGCCCACCCGCGCGGACCGTCGGTGGAGGTGCTCGACCTGGCGACCGCGCGCATCACGGGCGAGGTGCTGGTCTCGACCGTGCCCGAGGCCGCGCAGGACGGCGACCTCCTCGCCCGCGCCGCGGCGGTGCCCGTGGTCCTGGAGGTGCGCTACGACCCGTGGCCGACGCCGCTGGCCGCAGCGGCGGCCGAGCAGGGTCAGGTGCTCGTCTCGGGGCTCGACCTGCTCGTGCACCAGGCGGCGCTGCAGGTGGCGTTGTTCACGGGTCTTCAGGCGCCGGTGGCGGCCATGCGAGAGGCTGGTGCGCGCGCGCTCGCCGCGCGCGGGATCTGACGAAGGAGTCGGCGACGTGGACGACCAGCTGCTCGCCGTCGTGGTGGCCGCCGTCGTCTGCGGCGCAGCGGGGCTGGGCGTGCCGGCGCTGCTGCGCCGGATCCCCGAGCCCGAGCCGCCGGCCGAGCCCGACCCCACCGAGCCGGCCAAGGAGCCCTACGCGGCGATCGCCGACCTGCGCGGACTGGGGCCCGGCTCGGCCCTGGCCGCCGCCGTGCTCGGCGCCGCGGTGGCGACCGCGGTGGGCTGGGAGCCGGAGCTGGCCGCCTGGCTCTACCTGGTGCCGATCGGGGTCGCCCTCGCCGTGGTCGACTGGCGCACGCTGCTCCTGCCGACCGCGGTGATCGCGCCGTCCTACGTCGTCGTCCTCGTGCTCGTCGCCCTCGCCGCGGGGATCGAGCGGGACCTGGACGACCTCCTCCGGGCCGGCCTCGGGTGGCTCGTGGCCGGGGCGCTCTACGGGGTGCTGTGGCTGCTCTACCCGCGCGGGATGGGCTACGGGGACGTGCGCCTGTCCGGCGTGCTCGGCATGGCGCTGGGCCAGCTCGGCTGGGCGGAGCTGCTGGTCGGGGTCTACTCCGGCTTCCTGCTGGGCGGCGTGGTCGGCGGGGTGCTCTCGCTGCTCCACGTCGTGCGCCGCAGCGGCTACCCGTTCGGGCCCTTCATGCTGCTCGGCGCGGTGGTCGGCGTCGTCACCGGACCCGCGGTGCTCTCCCTCGGCGGCTGAGCGGAGCGACCCCGTGGGAGACTGCGCGCATGCTGCGTTGGCTCACGGCGGGCGAGTCCCACGGCCCGTCCCTGGTGGCGATCCTCGAGGGACTCCCCGCGCACGTGGAGATCACCTCGGCCGACGTGGTGGCGGCCCTCGCGCGGCGCCGGCTCGGCTACGGCCGCGGCGCGCGGATGAAGTTCGAGCAGGACGAGGTCACCTTCACCGGCGGCGTGCGGCACGGGGAGACCCAGGGCGGTCCCGTCGCGGTCCAGGTCGCGAACACCGAGTGGCCCAAGTGGGACCGGGTGATGTCCGCCGACCCGGTGGACGCCGCCGAGCTGGAGGGCCTGGCGCGCAACGCCCCGCTGACCCGACCGCGGCCCGGCCACGCGGACCTCGTGGGCATGCAGAAGTACGACTTCGACGAGGCCCGCCCCGTCCTGGAGCGCGCCTCCGCCCGCGAGACCGCGGCGCGGGTGGCCCTCGGCCGGGTCGCGAGCAGCTTCCTGGAGCAGGCCGTCGGCGCCCAGGTGCTCTCCCACGTGGTCGAGCTGGGCGGGGTGCCCGCGCCGTCCGGCGTGGTGCCCGGGCCCGCCGACCTCGAGCGGCTCGACGCCGACCCCGTGCGCTGTCTCGACCCCGACGCCAGCGCGGCGATGGTGGCGCGGGTCGACGAGGCCCACGAGCAGGGCGACACCCTGGGCGGGGTCGTGGAGGTCGTGGTGCACGGACTCCCGCCCGGCCTGGGGTCGCACGTGCACTGGGACCGTCGGCTCGACGCCCGGCTGGCCGGCGCCCTGATGGGCATCCAGGCGATCAAGGGGGTCGAGGTCGGTGACGGGTTCGACCTCGCCGCGGACCCGGGCTCCCGGGCCCACGACGAGATCCTCCCGGGCGAGGACGGCGTGCGGCGCGGCTCCGGCCGCTCGGGCGGGACCGAGGGCGGGATGAGCACCGGCGAGCTGCTGCGCGTGCGCGCCGCGATGAAGCCGATCGCCACCGTGCCGCGGGCCCTGCGCACCGTCGACGTCAGCACGGGCGAGGCGGCGGTCGCGCACCACCAGCGCTCCGACGTGTGCGCCGTGCCGGCTGCCGGCGTCGTCGCCGAGGCGATGGTCGCCCTGGTCGTGGCCGACGCCGTGCTGGAGAAGTTCGGCGGCGACTCCGTGGGCGAGACGCGGCGCAACGCCACGGCCTACCTCGACGCCCTCCGGCACCGATGAGGGGGCAGCGCCGATGACCGGCCCGCGCGCCGTCCTGGTGGGGCCCATGGGGGCCGGCAAGACCACCGTGGCGGGGCTGCTCGCCGAGGCATGGGGCGTGCCGGTCCGCGACACCGACGCCGACGTCGAGGCCGCCCAGGGCCGCAGCGTCTCGGAGATCTTCGTCGACGACGGCGAGGCCCGCTTCCGCGCGCTGGAGCGGGAGGCCGTCGGCCGCGCCCTGGCCGAGCACGCCGGCGTCCTCGCCCTCGGCGGGGGCGCGGTGATGGACCCGGGCACCCGCGACCTGCTCGCGGGTCACCGCGTCGTGTTCCTGCGCGTGGGCCTCACCGACGCCGTGAAGCGGGTGGGTCTCGGCACGGCGCGCCCGCTGCTGCTCGGCAACGTGCGCGCCACGATGAAGAAGCTGTTGGACGAGCGCACGCCCGTCTACGAGTCCGTCGCGACCCTGGTCGTGGGGACCGACGGCCGGTCGCCGGAGGACGTGGCCGCCGAGGTGGAGCGGGGGTTGGCATGACCGGGAACGGCGACGAGACCGTCATCCCCGTGCGCGGTCCCGCGCCGTACGACGTGGTGGTCGGCCACGGCCTGGCCGACCGGCTGCCGGCGCTGCTGGGCGAGGGCACCCGCGTCGCCGTGCTGCACCCGGAGTCGCTGGCCGGGCCGGTCGAGGCGGTGCTGGAGGCCGTGCGCCCGCACCACCACGCGCTCTCGCTCGGCCTGCCCGAGGGCGAGCGGGCGAAGACCGCCGCCGTGGCCGCCGACTGCTGGGAGGCGCTGGGCGAGGTCGGCTTCACCCGCTCGGACGCGGTGGTGACCGTCGGGGGCGGCGCCACGACCGACCTCGGGGGCTTCGTGGCCGCGACCTGGCTGCGCGGCGTGCGGGTGGTGCACGTGCCGACGACGGTGCTCGGCATGGTCGACGCCGCGGTCGGGGGCAAGACCGGGATCAACACGGGTGCCGGCAAGAACCTGGTCGGTTCCTTCCACGAGCCGGCGGGCGTGCTCTGCGACCTCGGGCTGCTCGAGGGCCTGCCCCGCGCCGAGGTCGTCGCCGGGCTCGGGGAGGTGGTCAAGTGCGGCTTCATCGCGGACCCGGCCATCCTGGACCTGGTCGAGGCGGATCCGGCCGCCGCGGCCGACGCCGCGTCGCCCGCGCTGCGCGAGCTCGTGGAGCGCTCCGTGCGGGTGAAGGTCGACGTGGTCACCGCGGACCTGCGCGAGACGGGTGGCGTCGACGGCCACCCGGGCCGCGAGGTGCTCAACTACGGCCACACGCTGGCGCACGCGATCGAGCGGGTCGAGGACTACGGCATCCGGCACGGCGAGGCCGTGGCGATCGGCTCGGTCTTCGTGGCCGAGCTCGCGCGGCGCGCCGGCCGCGTCGACAAGGCGCTGGTGGAGCGACACCGCACCGCCTTCGGGGCCGTGGGCCTGCCGACGACGTACGCCGGCGCGTCCTTCGACGACCTGCTCGCCACCATGCGTGTCGACAAGAAGGCGCGCGGCGGGCAGCTCCGGTTCGTCGTCCTCGACGGCCTCGCGCGTCCCGGCGTGCTCGCGGGGCCGGAGGAGCGCTGGCTGCGCGAGGCGTACGCCGCGATCGGCGGTCCGGCGTGAGCGGGGCCGCGCGCAGGGTCCTGGTGCTCAACGGGCCCAACCTGGGCCGGCTCGGGCGCCGCCAGCCGGAGATCTACGGCACCACGACGCACGCCGAGCTGGCGGAGCGCTGCGTGGCCTGGGGCGCCGAGCTGGGCCTGGTGGTGGAGGTGCGCCAGACCAACCACGAGGGCGAGCTGCTGGACTGGCTCAACGAGGCCGCGGACGAGGCGCTGCCGGTGGTGCTGAATGCCGCCGCCTGGACGCACTACTCGTGGGCCGTCTTCGACGCGTGCGCGCAGCTCGTGTCGCCGCTGGTGGAGGTGCACCTCTCGGACCCCGCCCAGCGCCCCGAGGAGTTCCGGCACGTCTCGGTGGTCACCCCGCACGCTCTCCGCGTGATCGCGGGGCGGGGCGTCGAGGGCTACCGGGACGCGCTCGCGGAGGTCGCCGCGCGCGTGTCGTGAGCCACATCGTGACGCGGCCCACCCGCTGTGGCCCGCCGGTCACCCTCGCAGGGGACGTCGCGCCCTTGCCCGGCCCCTAGCGTGGTGGGTGTGGGGAGATGCCCCTGGTAGATCCTCGAAGGAGGAATTCAGATGAGCGACGACGCGAGCAAGGACGACCTGAAGGGCAAGGCCAAGGAGGGCGTCGGCAAGGCGACCGGCGACGACAGCCTGAAGCGCCAGGGTCAGAACGACCAGGCCAAGTCGGGCCTCAAGAGGGCCGCCGACTCGCTGAAGTCCGTCTTCAAGCGCTGAGCCACCGCAGCACCACGACGCGCCCCGGGCCTCGCCCGGGGCGCGTCGTCGTTGCCGGCGTGCCGCGGGTAGGTTGTGGCGCATGGCAACGACGAACGACCTGAAGAACGGCATGGTGCTCCGCATCGACGGCCACCTGTGGTCCGTCGTCGAGTTCCAGCACGTGAAGCCCGGCAAGGGTCCGGCGTTCGTGCGGACCAAGCTGAAGAACGTCGAGTCCAACAAGATCGTCGACAAGACGTTCAACGCCGGCACCAAGGTGGAGACGGCCAACGTCGACCGCCGCTCGATGCAGTACCTCTACAACGACGGCATGTCCTTCGTCTTCATGGACACCACGTCCTACGAGCAGCTCGAGATCGAGCCCGAGATCGTCGGCGACGGCGCGCACTTCCTGCTCGAGAACAACGAGGCTGTCGTGGCGACCAACGAGGGACGGGTGCTCTTCGTCGAGCTGCCCCCGGCCGTGGAGATGACGATCACGTTCACCGAGCCGGGCGTCGCCGGCGACAGCGCGACCGGTCGCACCAAGCCCGCCACGGTCGAGACCGGTCACCAGATCCAGGTCCCGCTGTTCATCAACGAGGGCGAGCGGGTCAAGGTCGACACCCGCGACTCGTCGTACCTCGGCAGAGTCAAGTCTTGACGGCCAGGTCCTGATGGCGGCGCGCACCAAGGCCCGCCGCCGTGCGCTGGACGTGCTCTTCTCCGCCGAGCTGCGCGAGGAGGAGCCCGTGGCGCTCCTCGACCGGGCGATCGCCGAGGGCGATCCTCCCAACAACGCCTACACGGCCGACCTGGTCCGCGGGGTCGCCGCGCACCGCGAGCGCATCGACGAGCTGATCTCCGGCTACGCGCAGGACTGGACGCTGGCGCGCATGCCGGCCGTGGACCGCAACGTGCTGCGGATGGGCGTGTGGGAGCTCCTCTGGTCGGAGGGCGTGCCCGAGCCGGTCGCGGTGAGCGAGGCGATGGTCCTCGTGCGCGACCTGTCCACCGACGAGTCGCCCTCCTTCGTGAACGGGGTCCTCGGCGCGATCCTGCGCGACAAGCCCACTCTCCAGACCTGAAGGGGGGTCGGAGCGGCTCCCGCCGCCCCGGCATGCTGGGGGCCATGAGCGAGAGCATCGAGACCGACCTCGTCGTGGTGGGCGCCGGGCCGGGCGGCGAGGCCGTCGCCTCCGGCGCCGCCGCCGCCGGGCTCGAGGTGTGCGTGGTCGAGCGCCGCCTGGTCGGTGGCGAGTGCCCCTACTTCGGCTGTGTGCCGACGAAGATGATGGTGCGCGGCAGCGACGCCCTTGCGGAGGTGCGCCGCAGCAACGAGGTGGCCGGCCCGGCCCGGGCGACGCCCGACTGGTCGGTCGTGGCCACGCGCCTCGACGAGGAGGCCACCACGGGCTGGGACGACACCGCCGCGGTCGACCGCCTCGAGCGAGCCGGGGTGCGCGTGATCCGGGGTCACGGCCGCCTCGACGGGCCGGGGCGCGTCGTCGTCGACGTGGAGGGCGGCGACCGGGTCGCCCTGACCGCCAGCCGCGGGGTTCTGCTGGACCCGGGCACGCGCCCCGCAACGCCTCCCGTGGCGGGCCTCGCGGACACGCCGTTCTGGACCAACCGCGAGGCGGTGCGGGTCACGGATCTGCCCGCCAGCCTGGTCGTGCTCGGCGGCGGACCGGTCGGCTGCGAGCTGGCCCAGGTGTTCGCCCGCTTCGGTGTCGACGTGACGGTGCTCAACCGCGGGCCGCGCCTGCTCGGCCCCGACGAGCCCGAGGCCGGCGCGCTGCT
Source organism: uncultured Actinomycetota bacterium (assembly GCA_963832415.1). Classification (GTDB taxonomy): domain Bacteria; phylum Actinomycetota; class Actinomycetes; order Propionibacteriales; family Nocardioidaceae; genus Nocardioides. The sequence continues at coordinate 288,589 of CAWHTZ010000009.1, forward strand.
GGGCGAGGTGTTCGCCGAGGAGGGCATCACCGTGCTGCCGCACGCGACGCTGGAGCACGCGGCGTACGACGACGGCTTCACCCTCCGGGTCTCCCTGGGCGACGACGCCTCCGGCACCGACCGCGAGCTGAGGGCCGACGCGCTGCTGGTCGCCGCCGGCCGCACGCCCAACCTGGACGACCTCGGGCTGGCCAGTGTCGGCCTCGACCCGGCGGCGCGCACGCTGGAGGTGGACGAGCGGATGCGTGCGGGGGACGGGCTCTGGGCCATCGGCGACGTGGTGGGCCACGGGGCCTTCACCCACGTCTCGATGTACCAGTCCGACGTGGCGCTGCGCGACATCCTCGCCCGGGGCGGCGCGCCGGCCCGCTACCACGCGGTGCCTCACGTGACGTTCACCGATCCCGAGGTCGGCGGTGTCGGGCTCACCGAGCAGCGCGCGCGGAACGCCGGCCTGGTGGTGCACACCGGGACGACCGCCCTGGAGTCGTCCTCGCGCGGGTTCACGCACGGCCCGGGCGCCCGCGGCCTGGTCAAGGTCGTCGCGGACGCCGACCGCGGCGTGCTCGTGGGGGCGACCGTGGCGGGGCCCGGCGGCGGGGAGATCCTGGGCCTCCTCGCGCTCGCGGTGCACGCTGAGGTGCCGCTCGCGACGCTGGACACCATGATCTGGGCCTACCCGACCTTCCACCGGGCCATCCAGAGCGCCCTGGCCGACCTGGGGCCGGCCGCCTGATGGGCGACGCCGCCGAGGACGTCGCGGCGGCGCCGAAGCGGGCCGCCCGGGACCTCGCGCGCCGGGGTGGCGACGCCGCCTGGCTCTCGCCCGCGGTCCGGTTCGGCATCGTCGCCTACGGTCTCGTGCACCTGCTCGTGGCGGGGGTGGCGCTCCAGCTGGCGCTGGGGGAGCGCCGCGGCAACGCCGACAGCTCCGGCGCGCTCGCCACGCTCGCCTCGCAGCCCTTCGGCCGGATCCTGATCTGGGTGATGGCGGCCGGGATGGGCCTGCTCGTGGCCTGGCGGTTGCTCGACGCTGTCGCGGGTCACCGGGGCGAGGCGGGCGCCGAGCTCTGGCGGCACCGCTCGGTGGACCTCCTGAAGGCGGCGATCTACGGCGCGCTGGGGTTCTCGGCCACGAGGGTGGCGAGCGGGGCCGGGTCGAGCGGGGGCGGGTCGAGCGGCTCCGCCTCCGAGACCCTCACGGCCCGGCTGATGAACCTGCCGGGCGGCCAGCTGCTCGTCGGGCTCGTCGGCGCCGCGGTGCTGGGGTACGCCGTCGCGCTCGCCTGGCAGGGCCTGACCCGCAGGCACGCCGAGCACCTCGATGCCGAGGGCCGTCGAGGGGACACCGGCCGTGCCTACCTCGCCCTGGGCGTGGCGGGCTACGTGTCCAAGGGCGTCGCGCTCGCCATCGTGGGTGTGCTGTTCACCTACGCCGCGGCCACCCACGAGGCACGGCAGTCGGGCGGCCTCGACCAGGCGCTGCACGAGGTGCTGCGCCAGCCGTTCGGGCCGTGGCTGCTCGGGCTGGTCGCCGTGGGCATCGGCTGCTACGGCCTGTTCTGCTTCGCCCAGGCGAGACACCTGTCCCGCTGAGGTGGTCGACCGTCGGTGCCCGCGGCTTGCCGGGCCTGCTTGGCTGAGCCCGTGAGCAGCGCGCAGGAGACCCCGGACCACCAGGCCGACCGCGCCGAGGACGTCGACGTCGTCGTGCTCGGGCTCGGCCCCGGCGGGGAGACCGCCGCCGGCCTGCTCGGCCGCGAGCTCGACGTGGTCGGCGTGGAGATGCACCTCGTCGGCGGGGAGTGCCCGTTCTACGGCTGCGTCCCCTCGAAGATGATGATTGCCGCCGCGCACGGGCTCGGCGCGGCGCGGCACGCCTCCGGCCGCGCCGGCCGGGTCGAGGTCGAGCCCGACCTCGCGCCCGTCGCCGCGCGGGTGCACGAGGAGGCGGTGCACCACTGGGACGACACGGCGTTCGTGCAGCGGCTGGAGAAGAACGGCGCGCGGTTGCTGCGCGGCCGCGGCCGGTTCGTCGCACCGCGGCGGGTGCTCGTCACCGCCGCCGATGGCACGACCACCCTGCTGCGGGCGCGTCGCGGGGTCGTGCTGAACACCGGCACCGTGCCGGCGGTGCCGCCGGTCGGGGGGCTGGCGGAGACCCCGTACTGGACCAACCGCGAGGTTTTCGCGATCGACTCGGCGCCGGCGTCGATGGCGGTGCTCGGCGGCGGGCCGATCGGCGTCGAGCTCGCGCAGATGTTCGCGCGCTTCGGCACCGCCGTGACGCTGATCGAGGTGGCTCCGCGCGTGCTCGGCCCCGAGGAGCCGGAGGCCGCCCCGATCGTGGCGGACGCCCTGACCGCCGACGGCGTCCAGCTGTTCGAGGGCTGCGACCTGCGCTCCGTCTCCTGGGCGGACGGCACCTTCCACCTCGACCTCGGCGGGTCGCCCCACGCCGTCGAGCGGCTCCTGGTCGCCACCGGGCGGCAGCTGAACACCGACGACCTCGGGCTCGACACGGTCGGCGTCGAGCCGGGGGAGGGCGGCACCCTGCCGACCGATGAACGACTGCGCGTGGCCGACGGCCTGTGGGCGGTGGGCGACATCACCGGCCACGGCGCGTTCACGCACGTCTCGAACTACCAGGCGCGGATCGTCGTCCGCGACGCGCTCGGGCAGGAGGACGGGCCGTGGGCCGACTACCGCGCCGTGCCGCGGGTGACCTACGCCGACCCGGAGGTGGGGGCCGTAGGGATGACGGAGCAGCAGGCGCTGGACGCCGGCCTCTCGGTCCACGTCTCCACCGCCGACCTCGGCGCCCGCGGCTGGCTGGAGGAGCGCGAGGGCCTGGTCAAGCTCGTCGCGGACGCGGACGCCGGCCACCTGGTCGGTGCCACCGTCGTGGGCCCCCCGGGCGGCGAGGTGCTCTCGATGCTCGTCACCGCGGTGCAGCAGCGCACCCCGGTCGCCGACCTGAAGCACACGATGTTCGCCTACCCGACCTGGCACCGCGCGATCGAGGCGGCGCTGCACCGACTGGGCCGGTAGCGCAGCCCGGCGGGACCAGCGCGTCGCTGCTAGCCTCGCCCTGACCGACATCCTTTAACGAGCCGTCCCGTGAGGCGGAGAAGGAGGTCAGGCGCGATGCCCGCCCAGACAGACGGCCGCACCGTCCTGGACGCCCGTGACGTCTCCCGGGCGCTGACCCGCATCTCGCACGAGATCCTCGAGCGCAACCGGGGGCCCGAGGGGCTCGTGCTGCTCGGCCTCCAGACACGCGGCGTGCCGCTGGCCCGACGGATCGCCGAGCGGATCGCGGCCGTCGAGGGCGTCGAGGTGACCACCGGGGCGCTCGACGTGACGATGTATCGCGACGACCTGCGCAAGCAGCCGACCCGCGGGCCGCAGCCCACGGCGATCCCGCCCGGCGGCATCGACGGCAAGGTCGTCGTCCTCGTCGACGACGTCCTCTACTCCGGCCGCACGGTGCGTGCCGCGCTGGACGCCGTGGCCGACCTGGGCCGGCCCGCGGCCGTGCGCCTGGCCGTCCTCGTCGACCGGGGCCACCGTGAGCTGCCGATCCGCGCCGACCACGTCGGCAAGAACCTGCCCAGCGCGCAGACGGAGCGGGTGATGGTGCGCCTGGCCGAGCACGACGGCGGCGAGGACATGGTCTGGATCGGGGAGGGTGAGGCGTGAACCGACACCTGCTCTCGATCGACGACCTCTCCGCCGACGACGTCGCGACGCTCTTCGAGACCGCCGCCGAGATGCACGACGTGCAGCGCCGCCAGGTCAAGAAGCTGCCGGCGCTGCGCGGCCGCACGGTGATCAACCTCTTCTTCGAGGACTCGACACGCACCCGGTCGTCCTTCGAGATCGCCGGGAAGTGGCTCAGCGCCGACGTCATCAACATCTCGGCCAAGGGGTCCTCGGCCAGCAAGGGCGAGAGCCTGCGCGACACCGTCCTGACGGTCTGCGCCATGGGGGTCGACGGCCTGGTGGTGCGGCACGGCGCCAGCGGTGCGGCCCGCCAGATCAGCGAGTGGGTGGATGCCGTCGTGATCAACGCCGGCGACGGCACGCACGAGCACCCGACCCAGGCGTTGCTCGATGCCTACACGCTGCAGCGGCGGCTGGGCTCCCTCGAGGGCCGCCACGTCGTCCTCGTCGGCGACCTCGCGCACAGCCGCGTCTTTCGCAGCAACGTGAAGAGCCTGCGGCTCCTGGGCGCGGAGGTCACCGCCGTGGCGCCGCCGACGCTGATGCCGAGCGGCATCGAGCCCTGGGCGAGCGAGGCCGGCTTCGCGACGTCCTACGACCTCGACGAGATGCTGCCGAAGGCCGACGCCGTGATGATGCTGCGCGTGCAGCGCGAGCGGATGGCCGGCGGCTACTTCCCGAGCGCCCGGGAGTACACGGTCGGCTACGGGCTGACCCGCGAGCGCCTCGACGTCCTCCAACCGGGCGCGCCGATCTGCCACCCCGGGCCGATGAACCGCGGCCTCGAGATCGCGGCCGATGCCGCCGACGCGGCGCAGTCCGTGGTGCTCGACCAGGTCTCGGCCGGAGTGGCGCTGCGGATGTCCGTGCTCTACCACCTGCTCGCCGGAGAGGAGGGCGCCCCGTGACCGCGTTCGCCGGATCCGTCGCCCCCGCACGCGCCGCCACCGCCACCGCCGCTCCCACCGTGATCCGGGCCGCCTCGCTGCCGGGGGGTGACCGCGCCGACCTGGTGCTCGCCGCCGGGCGGATCGCCGAGGTGGCGGCGCCGGGCGCCGCCGAGGCGACCGGCGCGCACGTCGTCGAGGCGGACGGCCTCGTCGTCCTCCCCGGCCTCGTCGACCTGCACACGCACCTGCGCGAGCCCGGCCGCGAGGACGCCGAGACGGTGCTGACCGGCTCGCGGGCGGCGGCGATGGGCGGCTTCACCGCCGTGCTGGCGATGGCGAACACGAGTCCCGTGACGGACACCGCCGAGGCGGCCGAGCGCGTCCACGACCTCGGGCGGGCGGCCGGGTTGGTCGACGTGCAGCCCGTCGGCGCCGTCACCCACGGGCTGGGCGGCGAGGAGCTGGCCGAGCTCGGGCTCATGGCCCGGTCTCGGGCGCGGGTGCGCGTCTTCTCCGACGACGGTCGCTGCGTGCACGACGCCCGGGTGATGCGGCGCGCGCTGGAGTACGTGCGCGCCTTCGGCGGCGTGATCACCCAGCACGCGCAGGACCCCGATCTGGCCGGGCCGACCGCCTGCTGCCACGAGGGCGAGCTCTCCGGCCGGCTCGGCCTCCCCGGCTGGCCCGGCATCGCCGAGGAGGTGATCGTCGCCCGCGACGTGATGCTGGCCCGGCACACGGGCTCGCGCGTGCACGTCGCGCACGTCTCGACGGCCGGCTCCGTCGAGGTGATCCGTTGGGCGAAGGCGCAGGGGCTGCCGGTCACCGCCGAGGTGACGCCGCACCACCTGCTGCTGACCACCGACCTGCTCACCGGCTACGACCCGACCTTCAAGGTGAACCCCCCGCTGCGACCCGACGACGACGTCGCCGCCCTGCGCGCGGCGCTCGTCGACGGCACGATCGACGTCGTCGCCACCGACCACGCGCCGCACGCCCGCCACGACAAGGAGCACGCCTTCGTCGACGCCGCGTTCGGGATGCTCGGGCTCGAGACCGCGCTGTCGGTGGTCGCCACCGTGATGGTGGACTCCGGCGCGATGGACTGGGCCGACGTGGCGCGGGCGATGTCGTCGACCCCGGCCGCGATCGCCGGTCTCGAGGGCCAGGGCCGACCCCTGGCTGCGGGGGAGCCGGCCAACCTCGTGCTCGTCGACCCGGCGGCCCGGCGCACCGTCGACCGGGCCGCCTCGGCGTCGCTGGCCCGCAACAACCCGTGGCACGGCCGAGAGCTGAGCGCCGCCGTCGTCTCGACGTGGCTGCGTGGAGTCCCGACCGTGCGCGACGGCGCCCTGGCCTCGTCGGTCGAGTAGGCCGCGCAGCGCCCGGATCGAGACGACCGCCGGCGGCCGGGGCGCGGCGTTCCTTGCGAATCGAACACCCGTTCGAATAGAATGAAGCATGGACAGCGGCAGCGGCTTCCACGACGACCTCGACGCCCGGCAGGTGCTGGCGGCGTCCGAGAAGGCCGTGCGGGCGCGGCGGGGCGCGGAGGTCGAGGACCTGTTGCTGGTGCTGCGGTGGGCCGACCTGCACGCGTGGGACCCGCGGGGTTTCCGCGACCGGGGCGAGTGCCGGGGGCCGGGACCGAACATTCTCGTGGAGGTCGGCGGAGACGGCACGCCATGGGTGCAAGACCTGTGCCTGCCCGAGCTGGCGATCGCTCGGCGGACGCACGTGCTGTCGACCCGATCGGCGCTCGCCGACGCGCTCGACCTGCGGCACCGGCTGCCGCAGACCTGGCGCGTGGTGCTCGAGGGCGACTGCGAGCCGTGGGTCGCGCGCAAGGTCGCCTCGCTCTCGCGCGGCCTGGCAGCAGACCGGGTCGGGATCGTTGACCGGGCCGTCGCCCGGGCGATCAGCGGCGAGCAGCCCAGCCGCGTGCTGCTGATCGCCGAGGCCAAGGTGATCGAGGCAGATCCCGCCGCGCACGCGGCGAGGGTGGATGAGCAGCTGCGTCGCCGCGGCGTCTGGCTGAGCCGCGGCGACGGGTCGGGCATCCGGTCGGTGATCGCCCGCGTCGACGCCGGCGACGCCGCGTGGGTCGACGCGGTCGTGCAGCGGGTCGCTGACCTGCTCGCGCGCCGACCCGATCTCCGCGCCGAGCACCACCCCGACCTGCCCGAGAAGCCCGGCCGCGACGAGCTCCGCGCCGTCGCCTTCGGCTGGCTGGCGCACCCCGCCGAGCTCGCGGACCTGCTGGCGGGAGAGCCGAGCGACACAGCGGGGCCGGAGCGCAGGCCCGTGCGGCGCCGCACCACGCACGCGGTCGTCCACGTGCACCTGTCCCGAGAGGCCCTCGAGGCCGGGGAGGCGGTGGCCCGGGGCGAGGGCGTCGGCCCGATGCTGCGCGACCAGCTGCGCCGGTTCCTGGCCCGCAGTCAGGTGACGCTGCGCCCGGTGGTGGACCTGGCGGAGTCGGTGTCGGTCAACGCCTACGAGCACCCCTCCGCGGTCCGCGAGCGCGTCCGGCTGAGGACCCCGGGGGATGTGTTCCCGCACGGCAGCACCCTGGGTGCGCTCGACCTCGACCACCCCACGCCCTACGACCCGCACGGCCCACCCGGGCAGACCGGCGACCACCAGGCCGCCCCTCTCTCCCGCACCGGGCACCGGGCCAAGACGTTCCTCGGCTACCGGCTCGAGCAGATCGGTCCCTCGGACTACGTCTGGCGCACCCCGCACGGGCTGCACCGGCACGTGGGGCCCACCGGGACCCACGACCTCACCGAGCACGAGGCCGCCGGCCTCGTCGGCGATTCGTCGCTGGACGACGCCCTGCGCCGGATCGAGGCGGCGTACGTGAGCGAGCAGGACGACTGAGGGCGACCCGAGAAGGTCAGCCCGGCCCTGAGCTCGTCAAGGATGCGGCAGTGCTCGTCCGCCAGACGCAAGCCGGGCCGCCTCCTCGAGCGCCTGGAGCCCCCGCGCCAGCTGGGCGCGGCCGTCGGCGTCGAGCCGGGTGGCCAGCTCGGTGAAGAGCTCGCGGCGACGCGCCAACAGCCGCTCCACCATGCTGTTGCCGCTTGCGCTCAGGCGCAGGGTCACCTGCCGCCGGTCGGCTTCGTCCCTGGTTCGGGTCACCAGCCGCGCTCGGACCAGCTGTTCACACGCGCGGCTGGCGGTGGAGGGGTCCACGCCCAGCCCGGTCGCCAACCCGGACAGGTTCGTCGACCCGAGGCCTTGCAGCACCACCAGCGCCCGGAGCTGCGGGGCGGTGATGCTCTCGTTGATCTCGAACACCGAGGCGGTGACGACGGTGTTGAAGGTTCGCGACGCGTCCATCAACAGATCGACGAGGTCGGGCCCCCCATCGGGTGGTGTTGGCATGGCGCCGAGCGTAGTTTCATGCCGTTGCGGAGACCAATGATTGCGTGATGCAGGCATACCCGACGACCGATCGCTCGGGGAGGGTGATCGGGAGGTCCGCGTTCGTCGACGTTTCCAGGAAGGAGGGGTGGCGTGTCCGGAGGACCTGGAGTCGCGGTCGTCACCGGCGGCAGCGCCGGGATCGGCCGGGCCACGGTGCGCGAGCTCGCGCGAGCCGGGTACGACGTCGCGGTGCTGGCGCGGGGCCGGGCCGGGCTCGATGCCGCGGTGGCCGACATCGAACGGACGGGGCGCAGGGGCCTGTCGGTGCGCACCGACGTGGCCGACCCGGAATCCGTGGAGGCGGCGGCCGACCGGGTGGAGGAGGAGCTGGGCCCGATCTCGGTGTGGGTCAACGTGGCCTTCGCCGGCTCGTTGGCGTGGTTCTGGGAGACCACGGCGGCGGAGTACCAGCGGATGACTGACGTGACCTACCACGGGCAGGTCAACGGCACCCGGGCGGCGCTGCGGGTGATGAGGGCGCGCGATCGCGGGGCGATCGTGAACGTCGCATCGGCGATGTCCTACCGCTCGATTCCGCTCCAGTCCGCCTACTGCGGCGCCAAGCACGCCACCAAGGGCTTCACCGAGTCCGTGCGGACCGAGCTGCGCGCCAGCGGCAGCCGGGTCACGATCGGCCTGGTCACGCTCCCGGGGGTCAACACCACGCAGTTCGGGTGGAACCTCAACAAGATGCCCCGTCATCCCCGGCCGGTTCCACCGATCGTCCAGCCCGAGGTCTGTGCCCGCTCGATCCGCTTCAGCGCCGAGCACCCCCGCCGCAACATGTGGGTCGGGTTGGCGACGCCGTACACGGTGCTCGGCAATCGGGTGGCCCCGCTGTTCGCGGACTGGTACCTGGCCAGGACGGGGGTCGCCTCGCAGCAGACCGACCAGCAGCACCCCCGCTGGGGCTCCAACGTCTTCGAGCCCCAGGACGAGGAGGCCGATCGCGGCGCACGCGGCTCGTTCTCCGAGGGTGCCTGGAGTCGAGACCCGGTGTCCTTCCTGGCCCGACATCGACGCGCGACGATCGGCCTCTCCGGCGTGGTCGCGGTGTTGTCGATGCGGATGGTGCGCGCTCTCCGCCGCGAGGGACGCGGCTGAGCATGGCGGCGATGCGCAAGATCGAGCTCACTCGGGTTGCCTGGGGCGCCGCGCTGCTCCTGGCTCCTCGTCGGATGCTGTCGTCGGTCCACCGGATCGAGGTGGACGACCGCAGCGTGCTCGTCGCCCGGGTGCTGGGCCTCAGACATCTCGCTCAAGCAGCGCTGTCGGGTCGCCAGCCCCGTCCCGAGGCCTTGGCGTTGGGGGTCGGAGTCGATCTGGTGCACGCGGCGACCGCCCTCACCCTGGCGGGGGTGGATCATCGCCGTGCTCCCGCCGGGCTGGTCAATGCCGTGGTCTCCACCGCCTGGGGGGTCGCGGGAATCCGCGACCTGCGGGCGGGGGCGGCCAGCGGCCAGGGGCCGGGCGGTCGGCGCGAGGCCGAGCGGCACGACGCCCACCCCCCAGGCAGCTGAGGAAGGGGACCCGCTCGTGGGCAGCGACGAGTCCATCGACCTCGACCAGCGGTTCCCGCCGCAGGTGCTGCGTCAGTACGCGCTGCTGGCCGACGGTGAACGCGGTGCGCTGATCGGCCCCCACGGCGACATCGCCTGGATGTGCGCACCGCACTGGGACGACGAGGCGGTGTTCTCCACGCTGCTCGGCCGCGGTGGCGCCTACGCCGTCACTCCCTCGGACCGTCGCCACGTGTGGGGCGGCCACTACGAGCCCGGCAGCCTGATCTGGCGCAGCCGCTGGGTCACCTGCGACGGCACGGTGGAGTGCCGCGAAGCCCTCGCCTTTCCGGGCCGGACCGACCGGGCGGTGCTGCTGCGCCGGGTCATGGCGAAGCGGGGAACCGCTCTCGTCGAGGTGACCCTGGACCTGCGTGCGCGATTCGGACATCACACCATGAGCCACCTGTCCTCGCGCGACGGCGTGTGGACCGGCCGGTCCGGTCCGCTGCGCTGGCGCTGGACGGGAGCACCGCACGCCCGGACGGTGACCCACGCAGGTGAGCGCGGACGGGCGCTGATCGCCGAGCTCGTGGTGCCCGAGGGCGAGCACCACGACCTCGTGCTCGAGGTCGGTCAGGGGCCGCTCCCCGACCGGCTCACCGACCCGGACGAGGCGTGGGAGGCGACCGAGGCAGCATGGGCTCGCCACGTCCCCGACCTCGAGCACAGCCTCGTCCCGCGCGACGCGCGGCACTCCTACGCCGTGCTGCGCGGTCTGACCAGCGTTGACGGGGGCATGGTCGCCGCGGCGAGCATGAGCCTGCCCGAGCGCGCCGCGGCGGGCCGCAACTACGACTACCGCTATGCCTGGATCCGCGACCAGTCCTACGCGGGCATCGCCGCGGCGACCACCGGAGCCACGGACCTGCTGGACGCGGCCGTCGGATTCGTTGGCGAACGCCTGATCGAGGACGGGGCCCACCTCAAGCCCGCCTACACCGTCCGCGGCGGCCCGGTCCCCGAAGAACGGGCGCTGGACCTGCCCGGCTACCCCGGCGGTGACGTCAAGACCGGCAACTGGGTCAACAGCCAGTTCCAGCTCGACGCGTTGGGTGAGGCGCTGCAGCTGTTCGCCGCCGCCGCCGCCCACGATCGCCTCGACGCCCAGGCGACGAGGGCCGCCCAGATCGCTGTCGCAGCGATCGAGTCCACCTGGACTCGCGAGGAGGCGGGGATCTGGGAGCTCGACGACCGCCACTGGACCCAGTCCCGCTTGGCCTGCGTCGCCGGGCTGCGTTCGATCGTGGCCGTTCCCGGAGCCGGTCTCGACCTCGCCACCGCGACAGGGCTGGCCGACCAGATCCTCGCCTCGACCTCGAGCAGCAGCCTGCACGCCACGGGTTACTGGCAACGCGCCCCCGCGATCACCGGCGTGGACGCGTCGCTGGTCCTTCCCCCGGTCCGCGGAGCGCTGCCGGCAGGAGACCCGCGCACCACGGCCACCCTCGCCGCGGTGCGCGCCCAGCTGGGACGAGACGGATTCATCTACCGGTTCCGCCACGACCAGCGCGACCTCGGGGAGGCAGAAGGGGCGTTCGTGCTGTGCGGCCTCATGATGGCGCTGGCCGAGCACCAGCAGGGCAACCCGGTGCAGGCGCTGCGCTACTTCGAACGCAACCGCTCGGTCTGCGGTCCCCCCGGCCTGTTCAGCGAGGAGTACGACGTCACCGAACGCCAGCTTCGCGGAAACCTGCCGCAGGCGTTCGTGCACGCGATGCTGCTCCAGTGCTCCACGACCCTGGACGCAGAGCCCCACGCGTCAGGGATCACCAGGTGAGAGGAAGGTGACATGTCAGCGTTGATCGAGGAGCTGCGGGAGCGGGTCGATGGCGAGGTCCGATTCGACGAGGGCGCTCGTGGCGCCTACTCCACCGACGCCTCCAACTACCGCCAGGTCCCGATCGGGGTGGTCATCCCGCGCTCGGTCGACGCCGCCGCCGAGGCGGTCGCCGTGTGTCGTCGCCACGAGGTCCCGATCGTGTCGCGTGGTGGCGGCACGAGTCTCGCCGGGCAGGCCACCAACGCCGCGGTCGTCCTCGACTGGACCAAGTACTGCAACCGGCTGCTCTCGGTCGACGCGGAGAACGGCACCTGCGTGGTGGAGCCGGGGATCGTCCTCGACGATCTCAACCGTGCGCTGGCCGAGCACGGCCTGCGCTACGGCCCCGAGCCCTCGACCCACCCCAACTGCGCCCTCGGCGGGATGATCGGCAACAACTCCTGTGGCGCCACGGCCCAGCGCGACGGCAAGGTCGTCGACAACATCGCGCGCCTGGAGGTGCTGCTCTACGACGGCACCCGCTTCTGGTGCGGGGAGACCACGGACGAGGAGTACGACCGGATCGAGGCACGCGGCGACCGCCGCGCGGCGATCTACCGGTCGTTGCGGCGGATCAGCGAGGAGTCCGCCGACGAGATCCGCCGCCGCTACCCCGACATCCCCCGCCGGGTCTCGGGATACAACCTCGACTCGCTGCTGCCCGAGCACCACTTCGACGTCGCCGGCGCGCTCGTGGGCAGCGAGTCCACGCTGGTCACCGTGCTGCGCGCCGAGCTCGAGCTCGTCCCGGTCCTGCCCGCCCGCAGCCTCGTCGTGCTGGGGTACCAGGACGTCGCCACCGCGGCCGATGCGGTGCCTGCCGTGCTGCGACACGACCCGATCGCCCTCGAAGGCGTCGATCGCTACCTCATCCACGACGAGCAGCTCAAGCAGATGAACAGCGATGCCCTCGAGCAGATGCCCGAGGGTGCCGGATTCCTGCTCGTCCAGTTCGGCGGCGAGACCCTGGAGGAGACCGATCGCGCGGCCCAGCAGATGCTCGACGACCTCGGGGAGTCCGAGCACGCCTCCGACGTGGCGTTCTTCGACGACCCCGCCCTGGAGGCCGAGCTCTGGCAGGTGCGTGAGTCGGGTCTGGGGGCCACTGCCCACCTCAGCGGGACCAGGGACACCTCTCCGGGCTGGGAGGACTCCGCGGTCCATCCCGACGACCTCGGTGGCTACCTACGTGATCTTCGCGGCCTCTACGAGGAGTTCGGCTACGCCTCCACCGCAGGTCCCAGCCTGTACGGCCACTTCGGCCAGGGGTGCGTGCACAGCCGGATCCCGTTCGACCTGACCTCCGCCGAGGGCGTGGCCACCTATCGACGCTTCATGGACCGCGCCTCGGACCTCGCCGTCGCGTACGGCGGCTCCTTCTCCGGCGAGCACGGCGACGGCCAAGCGCGCGGCGAGCTGCTCCCGAAGATGTTCGGCGAGCAGATCATGGGGGCCTTCGGTGAGCTGAAGGCGTTGTTCGACCCTCAGAACATGATGAACCCGGGCAAGCTCGTGGCCCCCCGCAGGATGGACGAGGACCTCCGCTTCGGGGCGACCTGGGCGCCGAGGACCAGCGAGCATCTCCACTTCGCCTACCCCGAGGACGGTGGATCCTTCGCCGGCGCCGCCGCACGATGCGTCGGGGTCGGGCGGTGCCGACAGCACAGCACCCAAGGTGGCCAGGTGATGTGCCCCTCCTACCAGGTGACCGGGGAGGAGGAGGACTCCACCCGCGGCCGGGCCCGGCTGCTGTTCGAGATGCTGAACGGCCACGGCGACGGCCCCATCACCGACGGCTGGCGCTCCGCCGAGGTGCGCGATGCACTCGACCTGTGCCTGGCGTGCAAGGGCTGCAAGTCCGACTGCCCGGCAAGCGTCGACATGGCCACCTACAAGGCCGAGTTCCTCGCCCACCACTACCAGGGCCGCGTCCGGCCGCGCACCCACTACACGATGGGCTGGTTGCCGCTTCTCGCGAGCCTGGTGTCGCGGACCCGCCTGTCCCACCCGGTCAACGCCCTGGGACACGCGCCGGGGGTCAAGCAGCTGGCCCTGGCCGCGGCTGGGCTGGAGCAACGCGAGATCCCCGTCTTCGCCCCCCAGAGCCTGCAGCAGTGGTGGGCCGCCAGGCCACCTCGTCCCGTCCACGACCGGAGCGACCAGGGCGGGCGCGGAGAAGTGGTGTTGTGGCCCGACACCTTCACCAACCACTTCCATCCCGAGGTCGGCCGTGCTGCGGTGCGGGTCCTGGAGGCCGCCGGATGGAAGGTGTCCATCCCGACCGAGCCGATCTGCTGCGGCCTGACCTGGATCTCCACCGGCCAGCTGCACATCGCCAAGAGGGTGCTGCGCCGCACGGTCGACAGCCTGGCCGACCACGTGCGCCGAGGCGGATACGTCGTGGGCCTCGAACCCAGCTGCACCGCGGTCTTCCGCAGCGACGCACCCGATCTGCTGCACGGCGACCAGGACGTGCTCCGGCTGCGCGACCAGACCCGCACGCTCGCCGAGATCCTCATGCACGACACGCCCGGGTGGCAGCCGCCGCAGCTCGGGCGTGACGGCGCGACCAAGGCGCAGGCGATGGCTCAGGTGCACTGCCACCAGCACGCCGTCATGGGGTGGGAGGCCGACGCCCAGCTGCTCGAGGCGGCCGGCGTGGAGGCCGAGCACCTCGACTCCGGCTGCTGCGGGCTCGCCGGGAACTTCGGCTTCACCAAGGGGCACGGCGAGGTGAGCCAGGCCTGCGCCGAGCGGGTGCTGCTGCCCCGCGTGCGTGGAGCCGAGCAGGACACCGCCGTCCTCGCCGACGGCTTCTCGTGTCGGACCCAGGTGCACGACCTGGACAGCGGCGGCCGCGAGGCGGTCCACCTGGCCGAGCTCCTCGCCGGGGGGCTCGACCAGCAGCCGATGGGGGAGATCGCGACCCCCGCCAGGGCGACGGTCTCCCGCAGGGCCTCCCGGGCAGCGGCGGCCGCGGCGGCCACGGCGACGGCCCTGACCCTCGGCGCGGCCGGGCGACATCTCGCCCGGCGCTGGACCTAGCCAGGCCACCGACAAGCACGCGACAAGCACATCCTCGAGATGACAGGAGCAGCATCATGAGCACCACCGTCAGCGACTTCGTGATCGACCGGTTGATCCAGTGGGATCTGCACCGGTTCTTCGGGTTCCCCGGCGACGGGATCGGCGGGTTGGACGGCGCCTTGGAACGAGCCGAACGCGACGGCAAGGACTTCTCCTACATCCGTCCCACCCACGAGGAGGTCGCGTCGTTCATGGCGTGCGCCCACGCCAAGTTCACCGATGAGGTCGGCGTGTGCATCGCCACGTCGGGCCCGGGGGCGGTGCATCTGCTCAACGGCCTCTACGACGCCAAGATGGACCACCAACCGGTGGTGGCCATCGTGGGGCAGCAGGGCCGGGTCTCGCTGGGCAGCGACTCCCAGCAGCAGCTCAACCTCGAGCGGCTCTTCGCCGACGTCGCCGGCTACGTGGAGACCGTGACCACGCCCATGCATGCCCAGATGGTGCTGGACCGCGCGGTGCGCGTCGCCCAGGCCGAGCGCTGCCCCACCGTGGTGATCCTCCCCGCGGACGTGCAGAACCTGACCGTGCGGGAACCCGACCGGGAGCACTGGGTCTCCCGGACCGGGGTCGGCTACGTCTCCACGCACCTGACGCCGCCCGAGGAGGAGCTGCGCCGTGCCGCCGCGGTCCTCAGCTCGGGAAAGAAGGTGGCCATGCTCGTGGGGCAGGGGGCCAGGGGCGCGACCGAGGAAGTGATCGCGGTCGCCGAGAAGCTCGGCGCGGGCATCCTCACCTCGCTGCTCGGCAAGGACGTGGTGCCGGGGGACCTGCCCTACCACACCCAGCAGCTCGGCCTGCTGGGCTCGCGGCCCAGCTACGACATGATGCAGGACTGCGACACCTTCTTCATGATCGGCAGCAACTTCCCCTACCCGGAGTTCATGCCCAAGACGGGGCAGGCCCGAGGCGTCCAGATCGACCTGTCGGCGGCCAACCTGAGCCTGCGCTACCCGATGGAGGTCCCGCTGCTCGGGGACGTCCAGGCCACCCTGGCCGCCCTGCTGCCGCTCCTGGCCGAGCAGGAGGACCGCAGCTGGCAGGAAGAGGTCGTCGAGGGGATGAAGGAGTGGAACGACGTCCTGGAAAAGGAGGCCAACGCCAAGGCCGACCCCGTCAACCCCCGCTACGTCTACCACCTGCTCAACGAGCGCCTCCCCAGCAACAGCATCGTGACCGCCGACGCCGGCTCCACCGCCGACTGGTACGGCCACCACCTCAAGCTCGGGCCCGACATGCGAGGGAATCTGTCCGGCTCGCTGGCCTCGATGCTGGCGGCCATGCCCTACGCCATGGCCGCGAAGTTCGCTCACCCGGACCGTCCGGTGATCTGCACCATCGGCGACGGCGCCTTCCAGATGCTCGGCATGAACGAGCTGATCACGATCAAGCGACACTGGAAGACCTGGGCGGACCCCCGCTTCATCGTCCTGGTCCTGCACAACGACGACCTGACCCAGGTCTCCTGGGAGATGCGCGAGGCCGGTGACCCCCGCTGGGACACCTCGCAGCGCCTGGAGACCATGGACTACGCCGGCTACGCCGAGCTGCTGGGTCTGCGCGGCATCACCGTGGACAAGCCCAAACAGGTCGCCAAGGCCTGGGACGCCGCCTTCGCCGCCGACCGGCCCGTCGTCCTCGATGTGCACACCGACCCCAACGTGCCGCCGCTGCCGGCCCACATCACCTTCGCCGAGGCCAAGGGATTCCTCGAGAGCCTCGCGAAGAACGATCCGGCCGAGGCCTCGGTCATCAAGGAGTCGTTGCGAGCCGTCGGCGCGGAGCTGTTCGCCAACGCCAAGAACGTCTTCAAGCGTTCCTGACCGCGGGCCGAGGCACCTCAGAACCGGAGCGGACGATGGTGAGACCCAGCGTGCCGGTGCGGGCCCTCGACACCAGGGTCTACCGAGTGCCCACCGACCTCCCCGAGTCCGACGGCACCCTCGCCTGGGACGCCACGACGATGGTCCTGGTCCAGGCGGTGGCCGGCGACCACGTGGGGATCGGCTACACCTACGCCGGCCCCGCCGCGGCCACCGTCGTGACCGCCAGTCTGGCCACCATCGTCGAAGGACAGGACGCCCTCACTCCCGCCGCCACCTGGGACACGATGCAGCACCAGGTCCGCAACCTCGGCAAGCCCGGGGTGGTCGCGGAGGCGATCTCGGCGGTGGACATCGCCTTGTGGGACCTCTACGCCAAGCTGGTCGACCTGCCCCTCTCCGTCGCGGCGGGGGCCATCCACGAGGGGGTCCCGATCTACGGCAGCGGCGGCTTCACCTCCTACGACGACCGTCAGCTGGCCCGTCAGCTCTCCGACTGGGTCGCGGCCGGCATCCCGCGGGTCAAGATGAAGGTGGGGCGCCACCCCGAGCAGGACCGGCGCCGGTTGGCGGTGGCGCGCGATGCGATCGGGGACGACACCGAGCTCTTCGTCGATGCCAACGGCGCCTACCAGAGAAAGCAGGCGCTCGAGTGGGCGGACCGCTTCGCCGAGCACCAGGTGACCTGGCTCGAGGAGCCGGTCAGCTCCGACGACCTCGGGGGGCTACGCCTGCTGCGCGACCGCGGACCCGCCGGGATGGACATCGCCGCGGGCGAGTACGGCTACCACCTGCCCTACTTCCACCAGATGCTCGAGGCCGGGGCGGTCGACTGCCTGCAGGCCGACCTCACCCGATGCCTGGGCATCAGCGGTTTGCTGCGGGTCGCCGCCCTGTGCGACGCCCGCAGCATCGACCTCTCCCTGCACTGTGCCCCTCAGGCCAGCGCCCACGCCGGGGCGGCGATCTGGCACCTGCGCCACCTGGAGTACTTCCACGACCACGTCCGCGTCGAGACCACCGTCTTCGACGGGGCCCTCACCCCGCAGGCTGGAGGCGTGCTTCGCCCCGACCGCAGCCGACCCGGGATGGGGCTGCAGGTGCGCGAGGCCGACATCGCCGGGTTCCGCACCGCGTGAGGCGCGGAGGTCGATCGGACGCGTCCGACCCCGGCCCTTGCTACGGCAGCGTTCCGCCGTCGGTCCACTCGGTCACCTTCGGCGAGGACAGGGCGACCAGGATCAGGATCGCGCCCATCGCGCTCAGGGCGTGCCCGGTTCGCAGGCCCGCCGCGTCGTAGACCAGCCCGCCGATGTGGGTCACCGCGACGAAGGCAGAGATGGCCAGCAGCACCCGCCGGGCCAGGGCGCTGCGCCCGAACACGAGGAAGGCCATCATCGTGACCACCGCCGACCCGGCCAGCGCAGTGGCGGTCAGGACGCGCTCGGTGTCGGCGTCCGACCAGTACTGCGCGGCCGACCAGACGACGAACGGGATCACCAGCAGATTGATCAGGACCGGCAGCCAGACCTGTGGCGGCACGCCGCGAGGTGGTTGCGGCCTCAGGTCGGACGCGTCCGGATCGGGGTCCACCGCCGTGACGTCGAGGACCGGCAGGTCGCCGTCGGTGTGGACGCTGTCCCCGCCGCCGTTGCGGGAGTGATAGCTGGTGGTGAAGTCGCGCAGCACATCCACGGTGACGGCCGGCTCCGCGCGAGTGACGGTGTCGACGATGTGGTCCCGCTCGACGTCTATGTCGGCGTCGATCTTGTGGGTGATCTGGAGGGTGAACAACGACAGGCCGACCCGGCGGTCGTAGGTCCCGCCGGCGAGCCAGTCGACGTAGGCACCGCCCGGGAGCGGCCAGCCCTGCGGCGTGCGCCAGAACCTCACGTGGTGTCTCTGGGCGGGATTGCCTGCGACCTCTTGCTGGAAGGCGACGTCCTGAGGGCGATCGAAGAGGAGCAGGGGGCTGACCGGTGCTCTCGAGTAGCTCCGCCTGGTCAGGGTCGAGCGGACGATACGGATCGAGCTGCGCAGCGTCACGGGGTCCGCGTCGATCCACTCGGCTCTCCGCATGACGGTGGCCAGCTGCTCACCGGTCCCTCGGACCGCCAGGTTGAGGGGGTCGCCGAGGAGTCCGTCGCTGGTCCGGGTGCGGCCGATGAAGTAGTCGGGCACGTAGATGGCCGTCATCATCCGGTTCAGCCTCGGCAGCGCCAGGTAGGCGAGGACCAACCACATGAGGGCGAGCGCGGCCAGGCCCCACCAGCTCAGGCTCGGGGGGACGAGGACCAGCACCACGGCGAGCCAGACCGCCCCCAGGGTCCCGAGCCCGAAGAACACCTTGTCGTAGATCCGGATCCGGGCCTGTCGGGCCGCGGGGGTGTCGAACACCTTCTTCGGCAGCTCATCGGGCCGAGGCGAGGACGACATGACGGCAGTGTGCCAGTCACGGCACGCGGGCCCCCCTGCCGAGCGACGGGGCTCGACCCCTCACTGCGCGGGCTCGGTCGTCGCGATGAAGTCGCGCAGCAGGTCGGCGAAGCGGTCCGGGTCGTCGAGGTGCGGAAAGTGACCAGCCTTCTCGAACAGCTCGACCCGGCAGCCCGGGATCGACTTCTGCGCGGTGAGGGCGTGAGTCGCCGGGATCATCCGGTCCCGCGAGCCCCACACGAGCAGAGTCGGGACCGGCACTGCGTCCGGCAGGTAGTCGTAGGCGCTGATGCTCTGGCCCCCGGGGTCGATCACCGCCCGGGTCGTGGCGAGGAAGGCGCGCCGGCTCGCGCGGTCCGCCAGGGAGGCGAAGCCCTGCCAGATCGCGGTGATGTCCGAGCCGGGCTTCCAGCCGACCCTGGACGCCGCACGGCCCGCGGCCCTGGCGCGCGTCAGGACCCAGCCGGACGCGATGACGCTGAGCACCTGTTCGGCTCCCGGGAGCGTGGCCGAGCGCAGGATCGGGTTGACCTCCCGGCCCAGTCCTCCGCTGGCGACCAGGACCAGGCGGTCGACCCGCTCCGGGAACAGGTAGAAGAACTGCATCGCGATCCCGCCACCGAGGGAGTGCCCGACCAGGGTGACCCGGTCGATGCCGAGGTGGTCCAGCAGGTCGCGCAAGGTCCCGGCGTGGGAACCGAGGGAGTAGTCGCCCGACGGCTTGTCGGACTCACCGTGCCCGACGAGGTCCGGCACGATCACCCGGTGGTTGTCATCGAGGCGGTCGATCAGGTGGGCCCACTGGCGCTGGGAGCCGAGGATCCCGTGGATGAAGAGCACCGCCGGACCGGTGCCGCTGTCCAGGTAGGAGAGCTCGTGACTGTGGAGCGTCACCGTGCAAGGACTCATACGTGCCATGGCCTCGTGCTCATCTCGTGTGGGGGAGCTCCTGCCTACCTCTTCTGCCAACGTAGCCGCAGGCGTGCCCGGACCGCACGGCTGCACGCCGCCGGCCGGGACGGCGGCGTCGCGGGCGGACCCCGCTGCTAGGCTCCCGGCAACCGCACGTCCTTTAACGATCCGTCCCGTGAGGCGGAGAAGGAGGTACGGCATGCCCGAGCATGCCCCGGCGATCCTCGTCCTCGAGGACGGCCGCAGCTTCCGCGGCCAGGCCTACGGCTCGGTCGGCGAGACCTTCGGCGAAGCCGTCTTCTGCACCGGCATGACCGGCTACCAGGAGACGCTGACGGACCCGTCCTACCACCGCCAGGTCGTCGTGATGACCGCCCCGCACATCGGCAACACCGGCGTCAACGACGAGGACCCCGAGAGCGGACGCATCTGGGTCGCCGGCTACGTCGTGCGCGACCCCGCGCGCATCCCGTCGAGCTGGCGCTCCCGGCGCAGCCTCGACGACGAGCTGCGCGCTCAGGGCGTCGTCGGGATCTCCGGCGTCGACACCCGCGCCCTGACCCGGCACCTGCGCGAGCGCGGGGCCATGCGCGTGGGCATCTCCAGCGTCGAGACCGACGCCGACGCGCTGCTCGCGCGGGTGCAGGGCTCCGCCGGGATGACCGGCGCCGACCTCGCGGGCGAGGTCTCCACCGACGAGGCCTACGTGGTCCCGGCGCATCCCGGGCCGTGGGGGGACAAGCGGTTCACGGTCGCGGCCCTGGACCTCGGGATCAAGACGATGACGCCGCACCGGATGGCCGAGCGCGGCATCGAGGTGCACGTGCTGCCGGCCACGGCCACGCTGGACGACGTGCTCGCCGTCGGCGACCGCGGCCCCGACGGCCTGTTCTTCTCCAACGGTCCCGGCGACCCCGCCGCCACGATCGGCCAGGTCGAGCTCCTGCGCGGCGCGCTGGGGCGCGGCGTGCCCTACTTCGGCATCTGCTTCGGCAACCAGCTCTTCGGCCGGGCCCTGGGCTTCGGGACCTACAAGCTGGTCTACGGCCACCGCGGCATCAACCAGCCCGTGATGGACCGCACCACCGGCAAGGTCGAGGTCACCGCGCACAACCACGGGTTCGCCGTGGACGCGCCCCTCGACGGGCCGACCGCGACGCCCTACGGGCAGGCGAGCGTCAGCCACGTCTGCCTCAACGACGACGTGGTCGAGGGCCTGGAGCTGCGCGACGACGTCGGGCGGCTGCGCGGCTTCAGCGTGCAGTACCACCCCGAGGCCGCCGCGGGGCCGCACGACGCCGCGTACCTCTTCGACCGGTTCGCCGACCTGATGTCCGAGCGGAGCGCGTCGGGGGTGGGCGCCTGATGCCCAAGCGCACCGACCTCGACAGCGTCCTCGTGATCGGCTCGGGGCCCATCGTCATCGGCCAGGCGTGCGAGTTCGACTACTCGGGCACCCAGGCCTGCCGCGTGCTCAAGGCCGAGGGCCTGCGCGTCGTGCTGGTGAACTCCAACCCGGCCACGATCATGACGGACCCGGAGTTCGCTGACGCCACCTACGTCGAGCCGATCACGCCGGAGTTCGTCGAGAAGGTCATCGCCAAGGAGCGCCCGGATGCGCTGCTGGCCACCCTCGGCGGCCAGACGGCGCTGAACGCAGCCATCTCCCTGCACGACGCCGGCGTGCTGGAGAAGTACGGCGTCGAGCTGATCGGGGCGTCCGTCGAGGCGATCGAGAAGGGCGAGAACCGGGAGCAGTTCAAGCGGATCGTCGAGAAGCTTCCCGCCGAGTGGGGCGCCGAGGTCGCGCGCAGCGTGATCTGCAACGGCGAGGACCTCGCGCCCGGGGCACGCAAGGAGGAGAAGGTCGCGGCCGCGCTCGACAAGGCGCTCGCGGCGGCCGGCGACCTCGGCTACCCGGTCGTCGTGCGCCCCAGCTTCACGATGGGCGGCGCCGGCTCGGGCCTCGCCCACGACGCGGACGGCCTGCGCCGGATCGCCGGCGCCGGCCTCGCGGCCAGCCCCACCACGGAGGTGCTCCTCGAGGAGTCGATCCTCGGCTGGAAGGAGTACGAGCTGGAGGTGATGCGCGACCAGGCCGACAACGTGGTCATCGTCTGCTCGATCGAGAACGTCGACCCGCTGGGCGTGCACACGGGCGACTCGATCACCGTCGCCCCGGCGATGACGCTGACCGACCGGGAGTACCAGCGGCTGCGCAACATCTCCATCGGCGTGATCCGCGAGGTGGGAGTGGACACGGGCGGCTGCAACATCCAGTTCGCCGTGAACCCCGCCGACGGCCGCATCGTCGTGATCGAGATGAACCCGCGCGTCAGCCGGTCCAGCGCCCTGGCCTCCAAGGCCACGGGCTTCCCGATCGCCAAGATCGCCGCCCGCGTCGCGATCGGCTACACGCTCGACGAGATCCCGAACGACATCACGACCCGAGCAGACGGATTCAGCACGCCGGCCTCGTTCGAGCCGACGCTCGACTACGTCGTCGTCAAGGTGCCGCGGTTCGCGTTCGAGAAGTTCCCGAACGCCGACCCGACCCTCACGACCCACATGAAGTCCGTCGGTGAGGCGATGGCGATCGGGCGGAACTTCACCGAGGCTCTGCAGAAGGCGTTGCGCTCGCTCGAGTCCCGCTCGGCGCCCTTCGACTGGTCGGCGCAGTGGGTCGAGCTCGACAAGCATGCCCTGCTGGCGGAGGCACACTCGCCGCACGACGGCCGGCTCCGCGTCGTGATGGACGCGCTGCGCGCGGGCGCGACGACCGACGAGGTGCACGCGGCGACCGGCATCGACCCCTGGTTCGTGGACCAGCTGGCGCTGATCAACGAGACCGCCGCCGAGGTGATCGCGGCGCCAGAGCTGAGCCCCGACCTCCTCCGCGTCGCCAAGCGGCACGGCTTCTCCGACGAGCAGCTGGGCCGGCTGCGCGACATGCCGGCGGACGTGGTGCGGGGGGTGCGGCACGCGCTCGGCATCCGGCCGGTCTACAAGACCGTCGACACCTGCGCCGCGGAGTTCGCCGCCGCGACGCCCTACCACTACTCCTCCTACGACGAGGAGACCGAGGTGGCGCCGCGCGAGAAGGAGGCGGTGATCATCCTCGGCTCGGGACCCAACCGGATCGGCCAGGGCATCGAGTTCGACTACTCCTGCGTGCACGCCTCGCTGGCGCTCTCCGAGGCCGGCTACGAGACGGTCATGGTCAACTGCAACCCCGAGACGGTCTCCACCGACTACGACACCTCCGACCGGCTCTACTTCGAGCCGCTGACACTGGAGGACGTGCTCGAGGTGGTGCACGCCGAGCGGCAGGCCGGGCCCGTCGCCGGCGTCATCTGCCAGCTCGGTGGGCAGACGCCGCTCGGCCTCGCCCACGGGCTGGAGGCCGCCGGCGTGCCGATCGTCGGCACCCAGCCGGCCGCCATCGACCTCGCGGAGGAGCGGGGCGCCTTCGGTCGGGTGCTCGCCGCGGCGGGGCTCAACGCGCCCACGCATGGCACGGCCACCTCGTGGCCGGAGGCGAAGGCGGTCGCGGAGTCGATCGGCTACCCGGTGCTCGTGCGCCCGTCGTACGTCCTCGGCGGGCGAGGCATGGAGATCGTCTATGACGAGACGGCCCTGGAGGCGTACCTCGAGAAGTACGTCGCGGCCGGGCTGATCAGCGCCGACGCGCCCGTGCTGGTGGACCGGTTCCTCGACGACGCCCTCGAGATCGACGTGGACGCGATCTTCGACGGCGAGGAGCTCTTCCTCGGCGGCGTGATGGAGCACATCGAGGAGGCCGGCATCCACTCCGGCGACTCCTCGTGCGCGCTGCCGCCGATCACGCTGGGCGCCCGCGAGGTGAGCCGGATCCGGGTGGCCGCCGAGGCGATCGCCCGCGGGGTGGGGGTGCGAGGGCTGCTGAACATCCAGTTCGCCCTCGGCTCCGACACGCTCTATGTGCTCGAGGCCAACCCCCGCGCCAGTCGCACGGTGCCCTTCGTGTCCAAGGCGACGGCGACGCCGCTGGCCAAGGCCGCCGCGCGCGTGATGCTGGGCGAGTCGATCGCGACGCTGCGCGCGGCCGGCGTCCTGCCGCCCACCGGCGACGGGGGGGACCTGCCGACCGACGCGCCGATCGCGGTGAAGGAGGCCGTGATGCCCTTCAACCGGTTCCGCATGGCCGACGGATCGCAGGTCGACACGGTGCTCGGTCCGGAGATGAAGTCGACCGGCGAGGTGATGGGCTTCGACGCCGACTTCGGCCGGGCCTTCGCGAAGTCGCAGACGGCGGCCTTCGGCCCGCTGCCCTCGGGCGGCAAGGTCTTCGTCAGCATGGCCAACCGCGACAAGCGCTCCATGGTCTTCCCGGTCAAGGCGCTCGCCGACCACGGCTTCGAGATCCTCGCGACCCAGGGCACGGCCGAGGTGCTCCGGCGCAACGGGGTGCCGTGCCAGGTCGTGCGCAAGCACTTCGAGGGCCCGGGCGAGCACGGGGAGCGGACCACCGTGCAGCTGATCCTCGACGGCGAGATCGGCCTGATCGTCAACACGCCGTACGGCGCCGGCAACGGCGGCCAGGCCAGGCTGGACGGCTACGAGATCCGCACGGCCGCCGTGATGGCGAACGTCCCCTGCATCACGACGGTGCAGGGCCTGGGCGCCGCCGTGCACGGCATCGGGGCGGTGCGGCGCGGCGACATCGGCGTGTGCAGCCTCCAGGACTGGGCCGTGCAGACCGGCCACGCGGCCGCGCAGAGCGTGCCGCAGGCCGTCGCCTCGGACGGCCCCCCCGCGCAGCAGGGCGGCCGGTGACCGTCTACCACCGGTTGTTCGACACGGTGCTCGCCCGGACGGACCCGGAGCGCGCGCACGAGGCGGGCTTCCGGGCTGTCCGCGCCCTGGGGCCCGCGGCCGCCGCCATGGCGCCGCGGCGCGGCGCCGTGTCCGCGATGGGGATCGACTTCCCGGAGGTGCTCGGGCTCGCGGCCGGGTTCGACAAGAACGGCGTCGGCATCGACGCGCTCGCGGCCCTGGGCTTCGGCTTCGTCGAGATCGGGACGGTCACCGGCGAGCCGCAACCGGGCAACCCGCGGCCGCGACTCGCGCGCCTGCCGGCCGACCGGGCCGTGGTGAACCGGATGGGCTTCAACAACGACGGCGCGGCGGCGGTCGCGCGGCGGCTCGCCCGCCGTGCCCGCCGACCCCGGGCCCGGGCCGCCGTCCCGCTGGGGATCAACATCGGCAAGACCAAGGCCGTGCCGGAGACGGCCGCGGTCGCCGATCACGAGAAGAGCACCACCCTGCTCGCGCCGTACGCCGACTACCTGGTCGTCAACGTCTCCTCGCCGAACACGCCGGGGCTCCGCGACCTCCAGGCCGTCGAGCGGCTCGAGCCGCTGCTGGCGGCGGTCCGCCGGCGCGCCGACGACGTCGCCGGCTCCCACGTGCCCCTGCTGGTCAAGATCGCCCCCGACCTCTCCGACGACGACGTGCTGGCGGTCGCCGACCTCGCCGGCGCGCTCCGGCTCGACGGGGTCGTCGCGACGAACACGACCATCGGCCGGGCCGGCCTCGTCAGCGACCCGCGGGAGGTCGAGGCGGCCGGCGGCGGCGGCCTCTCCGGCGCGCCGCTGCGCGGGCGTGCCACCGAGGTGGTGCGGCTGCTGCGGAGCCGCCTCGGCCCGGACCGCACGATCATCGGGGTCGGCGGGATCACCACGCCGAAGGACGCCGAGGAGCGCCTGGCGGCGGGTGCCGACCTGCTGCAGGGCTACACCGCGTTCGTCTACGAGGGCCCGGGCTGGCCGCGCCGCGTGAACCGGGCGCTCTGCCGCAAACAGGGGTGGCGACGATGAGCACCTTCGGGGCGCGGCTCGGGGCGGCCGTGGCGGATCGGGGGCCGTTCTGTGTCGGCATCGATCCGCACGCCGCGCTCCTGGCGGCCTGGGGCCTGGGCGACGACGTCGCCGGCCTGGAGCGCTTCGCGCTGGGGGCTGCCGAGGCCGTGGCCCCGCACGCGGCAGTGGTCAAGCCGCAGTCCGCGTTCTTCGAGCGCTTCGGCAGCCGGGGCGTCGCGGTCCTGGAGCGGGTGGTCGAGACGTGCCGCCAGGCCGGCGCCCTGGTGCTGCTGGACGTCAAGCGGGGGGACATCGGCTCCACGTCGCAGGCGTACGCCGACGCCTACCTCGACCCCGCCTCGTCCCTGGCCGCCGACGCGGTCACCGCGAGCCCGTTCCTCGGGGCGGGCTCCCTGGAGCCGATGGTGACCACCGCGCGGGCCCACGGCGCGGGACTCTTCGTGCTCGCCCTGACCTCCAACCCCGAGGGGTCCGAGGTGCAGCACGCCCGGCGCCCCGACGGAGGCACCGTCGCCGGCGGCGTGCTGGCGTGGCTGCGCGCGCGCAACGCCGGGGCCGAGGACGCGGCCGGGTCCTTCGGCGCGGTGGTCGGCGCGACGATCGGCGGGACGAGGGAGGACCTCGACATCGGCGGGCCGCTGCTGGCGCCCGGCTTCGGGGCCCAGGGCGGGACCCTGGCCGACCTGCGCCGTATCTTCGGCCCCGTCGCCCACCGGGTGCTGCCGAGCTCCTCGCGCGCGGTGCTCGGGGCCGGCCCCGACCCGGCCGCGATGGCCGAGCAGGTGCGACGGGCGAACGACGAGCTGGAGGTGCTGCGGTGAAGCCCGCGCTGCGCGTCGTCCTGGCCGCCGTCCTGGCCCTCGTCGCGGCCGCCGGCCTGCTCGCGGCCTGCTCCGGATCGCCGCAGGAGGACTACTGCGCCGAGGTGGAGGACCGCCGCGAGGCCCTGAGCGAGGCCGGGGCCGGGGCGGGTCTCCTGGAGGTGCTGCCGGAGTTCGAGGCGCTGGCGGAGGCGGCGCCGAGGGACATCGCGGACGCCTGGGCCATCGTGGTGCAACGGGTCAGCAACCTCGCCGACGCGCTCGAGGCCGCAGACGTCGACCCGGCGACCTACGACCCCGAGAAGCCGCCGGAGGGCCTCGAGGAGGAGGAGCGGAAGAGGATCGTGTCGGCCGCGCAGGGCCTCGTCGACCGCGACTCCCTGCACGCGATCGGCGAGGTGCAGCAGCACGCGCTGGACGTCTGTGGCGTGCAGCTCGGCCTCTGAACCCCCGCGTTGCCTCGCTCGGTCGGGCTGACTAGATTGGCGACGCCCGACGGGGGTGGTCTCGCCACGCCTCCGGACCGCCGATCAGCCAGCCAGAAGCGAGGACGTCTGTGGCCCTGCCGCCGCTCACCCCGGAACAACGCCAGGCTGCGCTCGACAAGGCGGCCGCCTCGCGACGGGAGCGCGCGGAGGTCAAGAACCGGCTCAAGAACTCCGGGGCCTCCATCGTCGAGGTGCTCAAGGAGGGCCAGGAGAACGAGGTCGTCGGCAAGATGCGCGTGGTCGACCTGCTCCAGTCGCTCCCGGGGCTGGGCAAGGTGCGGGCCCGCCAGACCATGGAGCGGCTCGGCATCGCGGAGAGCCGCCGGGTGCGCGGTCTCGGGTCGAAGCAGGTCGCAGCCCTGGAGCGCGAGTTCGGGACGCGTGGCTGAGCCTTCGCGACTGGTGGTGCTGGCCGGGCCGACCGCCGCTGGCAAGGGCACGGTCACGGCGCGCCTTCGGCGCGAGCACCCGGGGGTGTGGATCTCGGTCTCCGTCACCACCCGGGCCCCGCGGCCCGGCGAGGTGGACGGCGTCCACTACCGGTTCCTCGACGACGCCGCCTTCGACCAGATGATCTCGGACGGGGCGCTGCTCGAGTGGGCGGTGGTGCACCGGTCCGCGCGCTACGGCACGCCCCGCGCGCCCGTCGAGAAGGCGCTGGCCGCGGGGCGCCCGGCGCTGCTCGAGATCGACATCCAGGGGGCGCGCCAGGTGCGCGAGAGCATGCCGGAGGCCCTCTTCGTCTTCCTGCGGCCGCCCAGCTGGGAGGAGCTGGTCCGCCGCCTCGAGCATCGCGGCACGGAGTCGGCGGAGGATCGTGAGCGTCGCCTGGAGACCGCGCGGGCCGAGCTGGCGGCCGAGCAGGAGTTCGACGAGACCATCGTCAACCGCGACGTGCCGACCGCAGTCGGGGAGTTGGTATCCTTGCTCGAGGCGAGCAGCCGCCCAGGCTGACTCCCGCCCCCTGACGTCGATCCAGAAGAAGGTTCCCCGCGTGTCTTCCCCGAACATCTCCGCGGAGGGTGTCACCAACCCGCCGATCGACGACCTGCTCACCAAGACCGACAGCAAGTACAAGCTCGTCCTCTACAGCGCGAAGCGCGCCCGGCAGATCAACGCGTACTACTCCCAGCTCGGCGAGGGCCTGCTCGAGTACGTGGGACCGCTGGTGGACACCCACGTGCAGGAGAAGCCCCTCTCCATCGCCCTGCGCGAGATCGCTGGCGACATGCTGACCTGCGAGGACATCGACCCGGCAGAGCTCGCCGCCGAGGAGGCCGCCGCCAAGCAGGCCATCGCCCAGGGCGACCTCGGCGGGGACGCCGCGACGGAGTGACCCCCGAGTGAGCCGGGCGTGAGCCCCCCGCGCGTCGTCCTCGGCGTGGGCGGCGGCATCGCGGCCTACAAGGCCTGCGAGCTGCTGCGCCGGCTCACCGAGAGCGGGCACGACGTCACGGTCGTGCCCACCGCCAGCGCCCTGCGCTTCGTGGGCACCCCCACGTGGGCGGCGCTGTCCGGGCGTCCCGTCTCTGACGAGGTCTGGGACGAGGTCCACGAGGTGCCGCACGTGCGGATCGGCCGCGAGGCGGACCTGGTCGTCGTCGCGCCCGCGACGGCGGACCTGCTCGCGAAGGCGGCGCACGGGCTCGCCGACGACCTGCTCACCAACACGCTGCTGACCGCCCGCTGCCCGGTGCTGATGGCGCCGGCGATGCACACCGAGATGTGGGAGCACCCCGCGACGGTGGCCAACGTCGCGACGCTGCGCGAGCGGGGCGTACGCGTCGTGGACCCCGCGGTCGGGCGGCTGACGGGCGCCGACACCGGCAAGGGCCGGCTGCCGGAGCCCGACGAGCTGCACGCCCTCGCGGTCGACCTGCTCGCGCGGGGCGACGGTCCCGCCGACCTGGCGGGTCGTCACGTGCTGGTCAGCGCCGGCGGCACCCGCGAGCCTCTGGACCCGGTGCGGTTCCTCGGCAACCGGTCCTCGGGTCGGCAGGGCCAGGCCCTGGCCCGCGCGGCGGTCGCGCGCGGGGCCCGCGTCACGCTGGTCTCGGCCAACACGGACCTGCCCGACCCCGCCGGGGTGGAGGTCGTCCGCGTGGAGACCACCGCCGAGCTGCGCGAGCAGGTGCTGGCCGTCGCCCCGGACGCCGATGTCGTGGTGATGGCCGCCGCGCCCGCGGACTTCCGGCCGAGCGACACCAGCGAGGCCAAGATCAAGAAGTCGGCCGACGGCTCGGTGCCCCCGCTCGAGCTGGAGCAGAACCCGGACGTCCTGGCCGAGGTCTCGCGCAAGCGGCCGCGGCCCGGCGCGGTGATCGTCGGCTTCGCCGCCGAGACGGGGGACGAGACGGGCGACGTGCTCGCGCTCGGCCGCGCCAAGCTCGACCGCAAGGGCTGTGACCTGCTCGTCGTCAACGACGTGGGCGGGGGAGCGGTCTTCGGCAGCGACGACAACGAGGCGGTGGTGCTCGCGGCCGACGGGACCTCCGTCGAGGTGCCGCGGGGCACGAAGGCGGCCCTGGCGCACGGCATCTGGGACCAGGTGGCCGGACGGCTGGACTGACCGCGCACTGGGACGGTCGTCCCGCGATTCGGGACGACGGCGGATTGTCGCTATGGTCGAGAAGACCTCGAAACCCCGAAGGAGAAGATTCGTGCCTGGACGTCTGTTCACATCCGAGTCGGTGACCGAGGGTCATCCGGACAAGATGGCCGACCGCATCAGCGACTCGGTCCTCGACCACTTGATGACCCACGACCACAACCGCAAGGACCTCCGGGTCGCGGTCGAGACATTGCTGACCACGGGCCAGGTCACCCTGGCCGGGGAGATCCGCACCGATGTCCAGGCGCCCTTCGCCGACATCGTCCGCGAGGCCGTGAAGGACATCGGCTACGACTCCTCCGACAAGGGCTTCGACTACGAGACCTGCGGCGTCTCGATCGCGATCGGCAAGCAGTCGGTCGACATCGCCCAGGGCGTCGACCAGGGCCACGAGTCGCGCGTCGGCTTCTCCGACGACGAGCTCGACCAGCGCGGCGCCGGCGACCAGGGCCTGATGTTCGGCTACGCCTGCGACGACACCCAGGTGCTGATGCCGCTGCCGATCGTGATGGCGCACCGCCTGGCGGAGAAGCTGTCGGAGGTCCGCAAGTCGGGTGTGATGTCCAACCTGCGCGCCGACGGCAAGACCCAGGTCACGATCGAGTACGACGAGAACGACACGCCCGTGCGCGTCGACACCGTCGTCCTCTCGACCCAGCACTCGGCGGACACCGACCTGGACTCGCTCGAGGGCGACATCAAGAAGCACGTCATCGACCCGGTGCTCGAGACCTTCGACATCCCGTCGGACGACTACCGGCTGCTGGTCAACCCGACCGGCAAGTTCGTCATCGGCGGCCCCATGGGCGACGCCGGCCTGACCGGCCGCAAGATCATCGTCGACACCTACGGCGGCATGGCCCGCCACGGCGGCGGCGCCTTCTCGGGCAAGGACCCGTCGAAGGTCGACCGCTCCGCGGCGTACGCGATGCGCTGGGTGGCCAAGAACGTGGTCGCCGCGGGCCTGGCCCGGCGCTGCGAGGTGCAGGTCGCCTACGCGATCGGCAAGGCCCAGCCCGTGGGCGTCTTCGTCTCGACCTTCGGCACCGGCCAGGTCTCCGACGAGGCCATCCAGGAGGCCGTGCTCAAGGTCTTCGACCTCCGCCCGGCCGCGATCCTGCGGGACCTCGACCTGCTCCGTCCGATCTACGCCAAGACCGCGGCGTACGGTCACTTCGGTCGCGAGGACGAGGACTTCACCTGGGAGCGCACCGACCGCGCCGACGAGCTGAAGAAGGCCGTCGAGGGCTGAGCCCCCGGCGGTACGCGCCCCGTCGCCCGGGGTCGGCTGGCGCTGGTAGACAACCACCCGTGCCCGCCGGTCCCGACCAGCCCGGGGAGGAGCAGGAAGCGCTCCTCCCCGGGCTGGCGCGCGTCTCGGCCCGGGAGTCCGGCGAGAAGGCGCGCCGCGCCCGCGCCTCGACGGCGGCGGCCGAGCCGGCCGCCGTCGACCCCGTGGCGCGGGTGCTCGTCGACGTGCCGCCCGCGCACCTCGACCGCGCCTTCGACTACGCGGTCCCCGCCACGATGGACGAGGCGGCCCGACCGGGCGTGCGGGTGAAGGTCCGGTTTGCGGGCCAGGAGGTCCACGGCTACCTGCTCGAGCGGTCGGCCGAGACCGACCACGCCGGGCGGCTGACCCCGCTGCGCCGCGTCGTCTCCGACGAGGCCGTGCTCACGCCGGCCGTCGCGGAGCTGACCCGGCTGGTGGCCGAGCGGTACGCCGGCACCCGGTCCGACGTGTTGCGCCTGGCGGTGCCTCCCCGGCACGCGACGGCGGAGAAGAAGCCGTCGCCGCCGGTCCCCGACACCGCGGACCCGGTGGTCGCCCCCGCCTCGGAGGGCTGGGCCGCCTATCCCACGGGTGGCGCGTGGCTGCGCCACCTCGGCGAGGGCGGTGCCGCCCGCGCCGTCTGGGCGGCCGCGCCGGGCGAGGACTGGCCCCGGCGCCTCGCCGAGGCCGCCGCGGCGACGCTTGCCTCCGGCCGCGGGGCGATCCTGTGCGTGCCCGACGTGCGCGACGTCGGCCGGGTCGACGCGGCGCTCACGGCCGTGCTGGGCCCGGGCCGGCACGTGGCGCTCACGGCGGACGCGGGGCCGGCCCGCCGGTACCGCGACTTCCTCGCGCTGCTGCGGGGCGCCAGGCGCGTCGTGGTCGGCACGAGGTCGGCGGCCTTCGCCCCGGTGGCCGGGCTCGGGCTCGTCGCGGTCTGGGACGACGGCGACGACCTGCACGCCGAGCCGCGGGCGCCGTACCCGCACGCGCGCGAGACGTTGCTGCTGCGCGCCGAGGCCGAGGGCACGGCGGCGCTGCTCGGCGGGTTCGGGCGCACGGTCGAGGCGCAGCAGCTGCTGGAGTCCGGCTGGGCCCGCGAGGTGGCCCCGACGCGCGCGGAGGCGCGCCGCCGGCTGCTCGTCGGCGTCGCGGGGGGCGCGCCGTCCGACCGCGACCCGCTGGCCCGCGCCGCGCGGGTGCCGGGCGAGGCGCACCGGATGCTCCGCGAGGCGCTCGAGACCGGGCCCGTGCTGGTGCAGACGCCGCGCTCGGGATACGCCGCGAGCCTTGCCTGCGAGCGCTGCCGCACCCCGGCCCGGTGCCCCGCCTGCACGGGGCCGCTGCGCCAGCGGGCCGCGGGGGAGCCCCCCGCCTGCGGCTGGTGCGGCACGGCGGCGCCGCAATGGAGCTGCGCCGAGTGCGGGCACCGCGGGCTGCGGGCCCCGGTGGTGGGTGAGTCGCGCACGGCCGAGGAGCTGGGCCGCGCCTTCGCGCCGGTGCCCGTGCTGCGGTCCGGGGGCGACCACGTGCTCGCCGCGGTGGCCGATCGGCCGGCGCTGGTGGTGGCGACGCCCGGCGCGGAGCCGGTCGCCGACGGGGGGTACGCCGGCGTGCTGCTCCTGGACACCTGGCTGGCGCTCGCCCGGCCCGGCCTGCGCACCGCCGAGGAGGCGCTGCGCCGCTGGGCCAACGCCGCCGGGCTCGCCCGGCCCGGCGGGCGCGCGCTCGCCGTCGGCGACCCGGCCCAGCCCGCGCTGCAGGCCCTCGTGCGCTGGGACCCGGCGGGCTTCGCGCGGCGGGAGGCCGAAGAGCGGCGCGCTGCGCACCTGCCGCCGGCCAGCCGGCTCGCGACGATCACGGGCGAGCCCGACGCGGTCGCCGCGGCGGTGGCCCTGCTCGAGCCGCCCGCGGGGACCGAGGTGCTGGGCCCGGCCCCCGTCGACGGGAGCGACGAGGTCCGCGCGGTCGTCCGCTCCCCGCGGTCCGCCGGGCTCGAGCTCTCCCGGACGCTCGGGACCATGCAGCGAGCGCGCTCGGCCCGCAAGCTGGCCGCCGTCCGCGTGCAGGTCGACCCGGTGGTCCTGTAGGACGTCGACCTGACGGGCCTCTCTAGACTGGGCCCATGGCCGTCCAGCCCGTCCGCCTGTTCGGCGACCCGATCCTGCGCAGGCCCGCCGTCGAGGTGGTCGACTTCGACAAGGAGCTGCGCCGGCTCGTCGCCGACCTGACAGACACGATGCGCGAGGCCCCCGGCGTGGGGCTCGCCGCGCCGCAGATCGGCGTCGGCATGCGGGTGTTCACGTGGTGGGTCGACGGCGAGCTCGGGCACCTGGTCAATCCGCGGCTCGACCTCTCCGAGGAGGAGCAGCTCGGCCCGGAGGGCTGCCTGTCGCTGCCCGACCTCAGCTTCGACTGCCGGCGCGCGCTGCGCGTCGTCGCGCGGGGCTTCGACATGCACGGCGAGCCGGTGACGATCGAGGGCTCCCACCTGCTGGCCCGCTGCATCCAGCACGAGACAGACCACCTCGACGGGGTGCTCTTCATCGACCGGCTCGACCGCGAGGCCCGCAGGGCCGCGATGAAGGAGATCCGCGAGTCCGAGTGGTTCGGCCTCGAGCGGCCGGCGGTCAGGCTCTCCCCGCACCCCACCGGCGGCCTGGGACTCTGAGGGTGCGCGTCGTCTTCGCCGGCACCCCCGAGGTGGCCGTCCCGGCGCTGGACGCGGTCGCTGCGTCCCGCCACGACCTCGTCGGGGTCGTGACCCGTCCCGACGCGCCCGCGGGGCGCGGGCGGCGCCTCGTCGCGAGCCCGGTCGCGCAGCGTGCCGGGGAGCTCGGCGTGCCGGTGCTCCGACCGGACCACCCCCGCGACGCCGACTTCCAGGCGGCCCTGGGCGACCTCGCGCCCGACTGCTGCCCCGTGGTCGCCTATGGCGCGCTGCTGCCCCGCTCGGCGCTGGAGATCCCCCGCCACGGCTGGGTGAACCTGCACTTCTCGTGCCTGCCCGCCTGGCGCGGGGCGGCGCCCGTGCAGCACGCCATCCGCGCGGGCGACGAGGTCACCGGGGCGACCACCTTCCGGATCGTCGAGGCGATGGACGCCGGGCCGACCTTCGGCGTGATGACCGAGCGCATCCGGCCGCGCGACACCTCCGGCGACCTGCTCGGCCGGCTGGCCGAGGCCGGCGCCGGGCTGCTGGTGACGACGCTGGACGGGATCGAGGACGGCGTGCTGCAGGCGCGCGAGCAGCCCGAGGAGGGCGTCTCGGTGGCTCCGAAGGTGACCGTCGGGGACGCACGGGTCGACTGGTCGGCGCCGGCGGTGGCCGTCGACCGGCTGGTGCGCTCCTGCACGCCCGCCCCGGGCGCGTGGACGACCTGGGGGGGCGAGCGGTTCAAGCTCGGGCCCGTGGAGCCGGCCCCCGGAGCCGACCCGTTGGCGCCGGGCGAGCTGCGCGTGGGCAAGGCGGAGGTGCTCGTCGGCACCGGCACGGTGCCGGTGGGCCTGGGCCGGGTCAAGGCCTTCGGCAAGAAGGAGATGGCGGCCGCCGACTGGGCCCGTGGGGTCGACGTGCCCGCGGGCGCCGCGCTGGGGTCCTGAGCGTGGCCGACCCGGCGCGGCTGGCGGCGTACGACGTGCTGAAGGCCGTCCGCGTCGACGACGCCTACGCCAACCTCGTGCTGCCGCGCATCCTGGCGCGGCACCGGCTCGCCGGGCGCGACGCGGCCTTCGCGACCGAGCTCGCCGCCGGGGCGCTGCGCCGGCGCGGCACCTGGGACCCGGTCATCGACGCCTGCCTCGACCGCCCCCGACTGGAGGCCAAGGTGCGCGACGCCCTGCAGCTCGGGGTGCACCAGCTGCTCGCCATGCGCGTCCCCGCCCACGCCGCCATCGACACCACGGTCGAGCTGGTGCGGTCGCGGGTCGGGCGGGGCCCGGTCGGGCTCGCGAACGCCGTGCTGCGCCGCGTCGCCGCCGACGACCTGGCCACGTGGATCGAGCGCGTGGCCCCCGAGCGGGGGGCCGACCCGATCGGGTGGGCGGCCGTCGCGCACAGCCACCCGCGCTGGATCGTGGAGGCGCTCGCCGACGCCCTCGGCGACCCGGACCTGGCCACGGGCGAGCTGTCGGCGCTGCTGGGGGCCGACAACGAGCCGCCGGCCGTGACGCTCGTCGCGCGCCCCGGGCTGGTCGAACGGGTGGAGCTGCCGGGCCGACCGACCGCCTGGTCACCGCACGGCGTGGTGCTCGACGGGGGCGACCCGGGGGCGATCGAGGCCGTGGCCGCGGGCCGCGCCGGGGTGCAGGACGAGGGCTCGCAGCTGGTGGCGCTCGCGCTCGCGGGCGCCCCGCTGGGCGGTCGCGACGAGCGCTGGCTCGACCTGTGCGCCGGCCCCGGTGGCAAGGCGGCGCTGCTGGCGGCCCTCGCGGCCCCGTCGGGCGCCCGCCTGGTGGCCGTGGAGCGCCAGCCGCACCGGGCGGCGCTCGTCGCGCGGGCCGCCGCGGCGTCCGGGGCGGGGCTCGCGGGCGTCCTGGCCGCGGACGGCACGCGGCCGGCGTGGCCCGCGGGCGCGTTCGACCGGGTGCTGGTGGACGCGCCATGCTCCGGGGTCGGCGCGTTGCGGCGGCGTCCGGAGGCCCGCTGGAGGCGGACGGCCGCCGACCTCGACGCGCTCGTGCCGCTGCAGCGGCGCCTGCTGGGCGCGGCGCTGGACGCCGTCCGACCGGGCGGCGCAGTGCTGTACGCGACCTGCTCGCCGGTGCTGGCCGAGACCGCGGGCGTGGTCGAGGCCGTCCTCGCGGAGCGGGGCGACGCCGCCCTGGAGCCGGCCCTC
This sequence comes from uncultured Actinomycetota bacterium, assembly GCA_963832415.1. Lineage (GTDB taxonomy): Bacteria > Actinomycetota > Actinomycetes > Propionibacteriales > Nocardioidaceae > Nocardioides. The sequence goes on from CAWHTZ010000009.1 coordinate 324,168, forward strand.
CCGGCGCTGCCGCCGCTGCCGGCGGGCCTCGACGCCGCGGGCGCCGCGGGGCGGCTGCCGGGAACCGTGCAGCTGTGGCCCCACCGCCACGGCACGGACGCCATGTTCCTGGCGTTGCTGCGTCGTCGCGGGGGCCGCGGCTAGGTTCGGGCCATGCCGAAGTCGCCGTCCACCGAGGTCGAGGTGGACGACAAGGTCGTGCGGGTGACCAACCCCGACCGGGTCTACTTCCCCGAGACCGGCGCGACCAAGCGGGACCTGGTCGACTACTACCTCGCGGTCGGCGACGGCATCGTCAACGCGCTCCGGGAGCGGCCGTGCATGCTGCACCGATTCCCGACCGGCCTGGCGGGGGAGAAGGTGCACCAGAAGCGGCTGCCCCAGGGCGCGCCGCCCTGGATGGAGACCGTGCGCGTGCACTTCCCGCGCTGGAACCGCACCGCGGACGAGCTGTGCGTGACCGAGCTCGCCCAGGTGATCTGGGCCGTGCAGATGAGCACGGTCGAGTTCCACCCCTGGAACAGCCGCCGCGGCGACGTCGAGAAGCCCGACGAGTGGCGCATCGACCTCGACCCCGGTCCCGAGGCCACCTACGCGACCGTCCGCCGGGTGGCGCGGGTCGTGCGCGGGCTGCTCGACGAGGTGGGCGCGGTCGGCTACCCCAAGACCAGCGGCAGCAAGGGGCTGCACGTCTACGTGCGGGTCGTCCCCGACCACGGGTTCGCCGACGTGCGCCGGGCAGCGCTGGCCTTCGCCCGGGAGGTGCGCAGGCGCGCCCCCGACGACGTCACCACCGAGTGGTGGCGCAAGGACCGCGACCCCGCCGCCGTGTTCCCGGACTGGAACCAGAACACCCGCGACCACACCCTCGCCGCGGCCTACTCGGTGCGCGGGCTCCCGGACGGCCGGGTCTCCGCGCCCGTGCGCTGGGACGAGGTGGACGACGCCGACCCCCGCGACCTGACGATGGCCACCGTCCCCGCCCGGTACGCCGAGCTGGGCGACCTGCACCATGACATCGACGACCACCCCTTCGACCTCGCCCCGCTCCTCGCGTGGGCCGAGCGGGACGAGCGGGCGGGCGCCGAGCCGCCGGCCGACCCCGACGAGGCATGAGGAGCAGCCGATGCGAGGGACGTGGGACGACGTGAGCCGCCGGCTCGCCGGGGGGATCCTGTCGCTGGACGTGCACGACGCGCTCGTCGTCGGCGACCAGCAGGACCCGCCCCCCAGGAGCCTGGGCGACCGGCTGCTGGGGCGCACCCCGGAGCGGCCGCCGCGACGGTTCGTGCAGATCACCGCCGCTCAGCGGGTGCTGATCGCGGAGTGCGTCGGCTCGGCCTCCTTCGGTGGCGACTGGGCGATGTCACCCGAGACCGAGCAGACGCTGGAGCGGCAGGGCTGGGAGCGGCCGCGGTCGCCGGGGTTCACCACCTACCAGCGTGAGGCGGCCCTGGCCTCGGCCCCGCAGCTGGCGCGGGCGGCGATCCGCGCGCTCCGGGCGCTGGGCTGCGAGGTCGAGGACCTCGAGGTGTCCCGGACGCGCGAGGAGCCCGACGGCGGGGCCAACCACGACACCGGCTACTACTAGCCTGATCGCCGTGGGCATCCAGATCACGCCGAGCATCCTGAACGCCGACTTCGCCGCCCTGGGGGCGGAGGTCGCGCGGATCCCGAGCGCGGACTGGGTCCACGTCGACGTGATGGACGACCACTTCGTCCCGAACCTCACGTTCGGCCCGACGATGGTCGAGGCCCTGGCCCGCAGCACCGACGTGCCGCTCGACGCCCACCTGATGATCGACCAGCCCGACCTGCGGGCGCCGGAGTACGTCGAGGCCGGTTGCGGGTCGGTGACCTTCCACGTCGAGGCGTCGCAGGCGCCGGTGCGCCTGGCGCGGGAGATCCGCGCGGCCGGGGCGCGCGCCAGCATGGCGCTGCGGCCGGCGACGCCGGTGGAGCCCTACGAGGACCTGCTGCCCGAGCTCGACACGCTCCTGCTGATGACCGTCGAGCCCGGCTTCGGCGGACAGAAGTTCCTCGACCTGGTGCTGCCGAAGGTGCGCCGCGCCCGCGAGCTGATGGACAAGCACGGGGTCGAGACCTGGCTCCAGGTGGACGGCGGGATCTCGCTGGAGACCATCGAGCGCTGCGCCGAGGCCGGCGCGGACGTCTTCGTCGCGGGGTCCGCGGTCTTCGGCGCCGACGACCCCGACGCGATGGTGGCCGACCTGCGCGCCGCCGCGGAGTCCGCCGGCGCCTGAACGTCGCTGGTGGCGGACGTCACGCCGGGCGGCCGCGCCGCTGTGGCAGACTCGAGGGCGTACGAGTCCATGACTCGCGTGCTCTGGGATCGGTGAAAATCCGAGCCGGCGGTGACAGTCCGCGACCCGGCCACAGCCAGTGGCCGGTGGACCAGGTGGAACTCCTGGATCGACGGTGAGAGTCCGGATGGGAAGCGCACGCGCGTGGCTCGGCGCCGCGTCGGCACGCCGGTCGCGCGCCGGACCGCGCCGCACGCCCCCGCCGTCCCCGGGCCCGCGACCGGCACGGAGCGGGAGGCACGGGCCATGCGCGTCCACCCCGACAGCGGGGCGGCCGAGGAGGCCGCCATGCGGCGCGCCCTCGCGCTCGCGGCGAGCCCGGGCGTGCCCACCGGGCCGAACCCCCGGGTCGGCTGCGTGCTGCTCGACGCCGCGGGCGCCACCATCGCCGAGGGTCACCACCGCGGGGCCGGCACCGCGCACGCCGAGGCCGACGCCCTGGCGCAGGCGGGGGGCCGCGCCCGCGGCGCCACGGCCGTCGTCACGCTCGAGCCCTGCAACCACACCGGCCGGACGCCCCCGTGCGCCGCCGCGCTGGTCCGGGCCGGCGTGGCCAGGGTCGTCTACGCCCAGGCCGACCCGAACCCCGTGGCGTCCGGCGGCGCCGCCGCGCTGCGCGGGGCGGGCGTCGACGTGGTGGGCGGCGTCCTGGAGGACGAGGCCCGCGCTGTCAACGCCGCGTGGACCTTCGCCATGCGACGCGGTCGCCCGTTCGTGACCTGGAAGCTCGCCGCCACCCTCGACGGCCGCAGCGCGGCGACCGACGGCACCAGCCGGTGGATCAGCGGTCCCGCCGCGCGCCGCGACACCCACCGCCGGCGCGCCCTCGCCGACACGGTGCTCGTCGGCACGGGCACCGTGGCGGTCGACGACCCCCGGCTCACGGTCCGCGACGCCGCCGACCGGCCCCTGCCCCGTCAGCCGCTGCGGGCGGTGATGGGGGAGCGGGCGCTCGCGCCCGACCGCCGCGTCCTCGACGACAGCGCCGAGACGTTGCTGCTGCGCACGCGGGACGCGCACGAGGCGCTGGCGGCGCTGCGCGAGCGCGACCGCCAGCACGTCTTCCTCGAGGGCGGACCCACGCTCGCCGCGGCCTTCCTGCGCGCCGGGCTCGTCGACGAGGTCGTGGCGTACGTCGCCCCGGTGCTGCTCGGCGCGGGGGCGCACGCCGTCGCCGACCTGGGCATCGACACCATCGGGGCGGCCTGCCGCCCGACCGTCACCGAGGTGACGGTCCTCGAGCCGCTGGGCACCGGCGAGCCCGACGACGTGCCCAACGTGTGCTACACGCTTCGAACCCCGAGGGAGTCCTGATGTTCACCGGCATCGTCGAGGAGCTCGGCACCGTGCACGCCGTGGAGGACCACGGCGAGGCGGTGCGGCTGACCGTGCGCGCCGAGCGCGTGCTGGAGGACGCCTCGCTCGGGGACTCGATCTCCGTGAACGGCTGCTGCCTGACCGTCGCCGCCACCGGCGCCACCGAGCCCGGCGGCGCCACCGACCTGTGGACGGCCGACGTGATGGCCGAGACGCTCCGCCGCACCGGCCTGGCCGGCGTCCGGGCCGGCGACCGCGTGAACCTCGAGCGCGCCGTCACCGCCGCCACCCGCCTCGGCGGCCACCTCGTGCAGGGTCACGTCGACGCCGTGGGCGAGGTCCTCGGCCGGACGCCCTCCGAGCACGGGCCCGTCGCGGCGTGGGAGGTCGTGGAGATCTCCGTGCCCGCCCGGCTCGGCCGCTACGTCGTCGAGCAGGGCTCGATCACCGTCGACGGCGTCAGCCTCACCGTCGTCGGCGTCGGCGAGGACCGGTTCACCGTCAGCCTGATCCCCGAGACGCTCTCCCGCACCACCCTCGGGGGCCGCCGGCCGGGCGACGCCGTGAACCTCGAGGTCGACGTGATCGCCAAGCACGTGGAGAAGCTCGTGCGCGTCTACGCCCGGCAGGACCACGATCCCGACCCGCAGCAGGAGACGACATGACCCCGCCCCCCGACGCCCGCCGCGACCAGGTGCGGCTCGACGACGTCGAGCGTGCGGTCGCGGACATCGCCGCCGGCCGCCCGGTGGTCGTCGTCGACGACGAGACCCGCGAGAACGAGGGCGACATCGTCTTCGCCGCCAGCAAGGCGACGCCCGAGCTGATGGCGTTCACGATCCGCCACTCGAGCGGCGTGATCTGCGTGCCGATGCCCGGGGCGATCCTCGACCGGCTCGAGATCCCCCTGATGACGCCGCACAACAAGGACAGGATGCGGACGGCGTACACGGTCTCGGTCGACGCGCGGGACGGGGTGACCACGGGGATCTCGGCCGCCGACCGGGCCCACACCGCGCGCGTGCTGGCCGACTCCGCGATCGAGCCGTGGGAGATCACCCGGCCGGGGCACGTGTTCCCGCTGCGCTACCGCGAGGGCGGCGTGCTGGCCCGGCGCGGCCACACGGAGGCCGCGGTGGACCTGGCCCGGATGGCCGGCCTCACGCCGGTGGGGGTCCTGGTCGAGGTGGTCAACGACGACGGCACGATGAAGCGCGGCCCCGAGCTGCGCGCCTTCGCCGACGAGCACGGGCTCGCGATGATCTCGATCGAGGACCTGGTGCGGCACCGCCGGCGCCACGAGCGCCTCGTGGAGCGGGTCGCCGAGACGCGGCTGCCCACGCGGTACGGCGACTTCACGGCGCTGGGCTACCGGATCACGGTCGACGGCTCCGAGCACATCGCCCTCGTGCACGGCGACGTCTCCGACTCCCGCGCCCGGCCGGTGCTCACGCGGGTGCACTCGGAGTGCCTGACCGGCGACGTCTTCGGCAGCGACCGCTGCGACTGCGGCCCCCAGCTCGACGAGGCGATGAACCTGATCACCGAGGAGGGCCGCGGCGTGGTCGTCTACCTGCGCGGCCACGAGGGTCGCGGCATCGGCCTGGTCGCCAAGCTGCAGGCCTACCAGCTGCAGGACGGCGGGCGGGACACCGTCGACGCCAACCTCGACCTCGGGCTCCCCGCCGACGCGCGGCACTACGGCACGGCGACCCAGATCCTGCGCGACCTCGGGGTGACGGACGTGCGGCTGCTGACCAACAACCCCGACAAGACCGCCAACCTCGAGGAGTTCGGCGTGCACGTGGCCGAGCGCGTGCCCCTGGCGCCCCACCCCAACGACCACAACCTGGCCTACCTGCTCGCCAAGCGCGACCGGATGGGCCACGACCTGCCGCACCTGGGCGCCGACGGGGCGGGCGACCCTGCCACGGACGGGGCCGGCCGATGAGCGGCGGGGGTGCCCCGCGCCAGGCTCCGGTGGACGCGTCCGGGCTGCGCGTCGCCGTGGTCGCCGCGAGCTGGCACGAGCTCGTGATGGACGGCCTGGTCGCCGGCGCCGAGCGCGCGCTCGCCGAGCACGGCGTGCGCGACCACGCGCTGGTCCGGGTGCCGGGCACCTTCGAGCTCCCGGTCGCCGCGGCGGCCCTCGCCGGCGCGGGGTACGACGCCGTCGTGGCGCTCGGGGTCGTGATCCGGGGCGGGACGCCGCACTTCGACTACGTCTGCTCCGCCGCGACCGAGGGGCTGACCCGCGTCGCGGTCGACCATCTCGTCGCGGTCGGCTTCGGGGTGCTCACGTGCGACACCGAGCAGCAGGCGCTGGACCGCGCGGGCCTGGACGGCTCGAGCGAGGACAAGGGGCACGAGGCGACGAGCGCCGCCCTCGCCACCGCGGTGACGCTGCGGGACCTGCCCCGGCCAGGCACTCGCTGACCGCCTAGGCTGCTGCCTCGTGAAGACGTTCGAGGGCCTGTGGGCCGAGCTGGCCGAGAAGGCCGCCACGCGGCCGGACGGCTCGGGCACGGTGGCGCAGCTCGACGCCGGCGTCCACGCGATCGGCAAGAAGCTGGTCGAGGAGGCCGCCGAGGCCTGGATGGCCGCCGAGCACGAGGGCGGCGAGCGCGCCGCCGAGGAGATCAGCCAGCTGCTCTACCACGCCCAGTGCCTGATGCTCGCCGCCGGGCTCGACCTCGACGACGTCTACGCCCACCTGTGAGGGAGGCCCGATGACCGGCTCCGACATATCCTCGGGCGCGCCGCTGCGGATCGCCGTCCCCAACAAGGGGTCGCTCTCGCAGTCGGCCATCGAGATCCTCCGGGAGTGCGGCTACCGACAGCGCGACGACGGCAAGCAGCTCACGCTGGCGGACGCCGAGAACGGCGTCGAGTTCTTCTACCTGCGCCCGCGCGACATCGCGCTCTACGTCGGCGAGGGCACCCTCGACGTCGGCATCACGGGGCGCGACCTGCTGCGGGACTCCGGGGCCCACGCCGCGGAGGTGCTGCCGCTCGGCTTCGGGAGCAGCCGCTTCCACTTCGCCGCGCCCCTCGGGCGCTTCCGCGCCGTCGAGGACCTCGCCGGCGCGCGGATCGCCACCTCCTACACCGGCGTGGTCCGGAGCTTCCTGGCCGAGCGTGGCATCGAGGCGACGGTCACCCGGCTCGACGGCGCCGTGGAGACCTCGGTGCAGCTCGGCGTGGCCGACGCGATCGCCGACGTGGTGGAGACGGGCGGGACGCTCCGGCAGGCCGGTCTCGAGGTCTTCGGCGAGGTGATCCTGGAGTCCGAGGCCGTGCTCGTCTGCCGGTCGGGGGAGGGCCTCCCGGAGGGGTTCGAGGTCTTCCGCCGGCGGCTCGAGGGCGTGCTCGTCGCGCGCAGCTACGTGATGATGGACTACGACATCGCAGGCGAGCACGTGCAGGAGGCCGTGGCGCTGACGCCGGGCATCGAGAGCCCGACGGTCTCCCCGCTGCACCGGGAGGGGTGGGTCGCCGTCCGCGCGATGGTGCCCCGCGACGGTGCCCAGCGGCTCATGGACGAGCTCTACGGCCTGGGTGCGCGCGGCATCCTGGTCACCGACATCCATGCCTGCCGGCTCTGAGGTCCCGCTCCTCCCGCACACCTGGCGCCCCCTCGGCGTGCGGGTCGCCGGCTCCGTCCTCGGCGGGGCGCTCCTGCTGGTCTGCGTGGTGGCGTGGTTCGCCTTCCCCGCCGACATCCGCGCCCAGTTCACGCCGTTCCAGCGCGGCACCCTGGTCGCCCTCGGCCTGCTGGCCTTCGCGACCGGCTTCGCCCTCACCCGGTCGCGGCTCGTGGCCGAGCCCGAGCGGCTGGTCGTCGTGAACGGCTACCGGCGCCGCGAGCTCGCGTGGGCCCAGGTGGTCGAGGTGCGCCTGCCGCCCGGCGCGCCCTGGGCGACGCTGGACCTCACGGACGGGACGACGGCGCCGGTGATGGCGATCCAGGGCTCCGACGGCGAGCGCGCCCGGGACGCCGTCCGCGCGCTCCGCGCCCTCCTCGACCAACCGCACCTGGGCGGCTCCGAGGCCTGAGGCGGGCCGTTCAGCGGGCGAGCGGCTCCCGGGCGCCGGTGCCGTCGACCAGCACGTCGGCCCGGCCCCGGGTGCGGTCCCGCGCGAGCACCCGGTCCTCGCTGGCGGTCCAGCCCGGCCAGGCCGTCGCCAGGCCCGGGCCGTCGCGCGCGATCCCGCGGCGCCGCCGCAGCGCCGGTGGCGCGTCGACCCAGACCAGCAGGCTGCGCCAGGGGTCCAGCGCGGGGGTGCCGGACCCGACGCCCTCGAGCACCAGCAGGTCCACCGGCGCGACCGTGTGCTCCTCCGCCCAGGCGTCGGCCGACCAGTCCCAGCGGCGATACCGGCCGAGCCCGCCCGCCGCCAGCGGCGCCACGACGGCGTCGCGGAGCCGCTCGGCCAGGTCGTCGAGCCCCGACCAGCCCTCGTAGAGGTCGTCCATGTGCAGGATGCGCAGGGAGCCCTCCACCCGGGACGCCAGCGCCGCCGCCAGCGCGGTCTTGCCCGAACCCGCCCGGCCGTCGACGCACAGGAGGCGGCCGCTGGCCGGCCCGGCGGGGCCCGGCAGGACCGCGGGCGCGGCCCGGCAGCGGTCGAGCACCGCGGCCGCGGCCCGTTCGGGGCCGACGCGCGCGGGCGTCACGTGATGCCGCGGCGGCGCAGGAGCTCCTCGATCTCCGCGAGCTCGTCGTCGGCGCCCGCACCGGATCCCCGGCGCTCGGCCGGCGGCTTCCCGGTGGGCTTGCCGCTCGGCTTGCCGGGCTTCTCGGCGCCCCCGGACCGTGCGAGCTCGCGGTTGCGCAGCACGGAGGAGGCGCCCAGCAGCACCGCCGCGATCCCGCCCAGCACGATCCCCAGCCAGACGGTCGGCGAGAACACCAGGCGGGTGGCCCATGACGTGAGCTCGGCGCCGATGTCGACGAGCGTGTCCAGGGTGTCGGTCAGGTAGAGCGCGGGGACGAGCAGCGTGAGACCCGCGCCGCGCAGGGCGGAGGCGGCGCCGCGGTTGCGCGCGGCGTACACCGTCCAGGCACCACCCAGCAGGGTCAGGGTGGCGGTCAGCGCCAGCCAGCTCGCCTCGTCCACCGCCCCAGCCTCGCACAGGGGCGGGTGTCACGATGAGGTCGTGGACGCAGCTGACGAGGGCCGACGCCTGCCCGAGCCGGGCTTCGCCGGGGACACGGGGGCGCGGGACCCCGCGGTCGCCGCGGCCCTGGCGGCCCACGCGGCGGGGGAGGCCGGGCAGGTGCCCACGCTCCTGGCGCTCCAGGCCAGCCGCGTGCTCGTGCCGGTGGTCGCCGTGGCGGGCGAGGAGGCCGCGGCGCGCGAGAAGAGCACCGACATGGCGGCGGTGCTGCTGCGCCGGCCGGACGGCCGCACCGCGCTGCTGGCATTCACGGGCACGGAGCCCCTGGCGGCGTGGGACGCCGAGGCCCGGCCCGTCCCGGTGACCCTGGCGGACGCCGCCCGGGCCGCGCGCTCGGACGGGGCCGACGCGCTCGTCGTCGACGTCGCCGGGCCGGCCCGCTTCGTCGTGGACGGCGAGGACCTCGAGGCGCTGTCCGCGGGCTACCGCCTGGCGCGGGTCCGGACGGAGGCGGGGGAGCGGGCCGTGTGGCTCGACCCCGGCTCCGACGGGATTCGCCCGCCGGGGGAATGATCGGCTAGCCTTGCCCGTTGACCGATCAGTCGCCCCCGGTGCGCGAGCAGCGTGGGTGGCGGATCTACAAGCGGAGGCTGGGCACGCCCGACCTTCCACCCGCAGCGGCCGCACAGGTCGTCGGGTCCGGTCCGCGCGAGGCGCAACCCCTGCCCGGGGGATCGTCCCGCCGTGAGTGCCGTCGCAGGACGGGCACCGACTGGCTTCCGCTGAGAGCAGCGGAAGCCTTTTCTCGTTTCCGGGCCCACGGCCCACGCGGGGAGCGGCGGCCGGGCAACCCGACGCCCAGACACCTCGATCCATGGAGGACACATCAGCACCGAGCTCCGCATCAACGACCGGATCCGCGTCGCGGAGGTCCGGCTCGTCGGTCCCAACGGCGAGACCGTCGGGATCGTCCCGACCAACGACGCCCTGCGGCTGGCCCAGGAGGCCGACCTCGATCTGGTGGAGGTCGCCCCGACGGCCCGCCCGCCCGTCTGCAAGCTCATGGACTACGGGAAGTTCAAGTACGAGAACGCCCAGAAGGCCCGTGAGGCGCGCCGGAACCAGACCAACGTGGTCATCAAGGAGATGAAGCTCCGGCCGAAGATCGACCAGCACGACTACGAGACGAAGAAGGGCCACGTGGTCCGCTTCCTCAGTGCCGGCGACAAGGTCAAGATCACGATCATGTTCCGCGGTCGCGAGCAGCACCGCCCCGAGCTGGGGTTCCGGCTCCTCCAGCGCCTCGCCGAGGACGTCGAGGAGCTCGGCTTCGTGGAGACCAACCCGAAGCAGGACGGCCGCAACATGACGATGGTCCTCGGCCCGCACAAGAAGAAGGCCGAGGCCAAGTCGGAGATGAAGGCAGCAAAGACGGCCAAGGCGGCCGAGCGCTCCGCGGAGCAGGAGGCCGAGCGTGCCGAGCGCAGCGCCTCGGCTGCCTCGCACGCCGGCCCCAAGAAGGAGCGCCGGCGCTCGGAGAACCTGGACCCCGACATCGACGTCTGAGCCACGCACCCACCCCGGGCGGGCCGACGACAGCAGAGAGGAAGACGAGAGAGCATGCCGAAGAGCAAGAGCCACTCCGGCGCGAGCAAGCGCTTCAAGGTGACCGGGACGGGCAAGATCCGCCGCGAGAAGACGGGCCTGCGCCACAACCTGGAGAAGAAGAACTCCCGGATGACGCGCCGCATGGCGGGCACGACCGACGTGAGCGCGGCCGACCGCAAGCAGGCCCGGCGCCTCCTCGGCCGCTGAGGCCGGACCCCACCCCGACCCCCGGGCGGCCGGCCCCCCCGACCCCGCCCATCGACACCGCACCAAGGAGATCACCGTGGCACGCGTCAAGCGGGCAGTGAACGCCCAGAAGAAGCGTCGGACGACCCTCGACCGCGCGAGCGGATACCGCGGCCAGCGCTCGCGGCTCTACCGCAAGGCGAAGGAGCAGGTCACCCACTCGTTCGTCTACAACTACAACGACCGGCGCAAGAACAAGGGCAACTTCCGCAAGCTCTGGATCCAGCGCATCAACGCGGCTGCTCGCGCCAACGGCATGACCTACAACCGATTCATCCAGGGCCTGAACCTGGCGGGCGTGGAGGTCGACCGCAAGATCCTGGCCGACCTCGCCGTGAACGACGAGGCCGCGTTCGCCGCGCTCGTCGAGACCGCGAAGGCCGCGCTGCCGGCCGACGTGAACGCGCCCCGGTCGGAGGCGTCCGCCTGAGCGCTCCGCTCGCGCCCGGCAACGCCCGGGTCAAGGCAGCGCGACGGCTCGGCCGTCGCCCGGAACGACACGGGCGGCGGCTGTTCCTCGTGGAGGGCCCGCGCGCCGTCGCGGAGGCCCTGGCGGAGCGGGACCGAGTCGTGGAGGTGTTCGTCACCCCCGAGGCGTCGACGCGGTACCCCGACCTCGCAGCGGCCGCGGAAGCCGCCGGTGCCGCGTGGACGCCGGTCGGCGAGCGCGCGGCGGCCCAGCTGAGCGACGCCGTGACGCCGCCCGGCGTGGTGGCCGTGTGCCGCTTCGTCGACGTGCCGCTGGGTGACGCGCTGGCCGGCGCGCCGCGGCTCGTCGTCGTGTGCGCCGAGGTCCGCGACCCCGGCAACGCGGGCACCATCCTGCGCACCGCCGACGCCGCCGGCGCCGACGCCGTCGTGCTGGCCGGCGACGCGGTGGACCTCTACAACCCGAAGACCCTCCGCGCGAGCGTCGGCAGCCTCTTCCACCTGCCCGTCGCGATCGCGCCCGACCCGGCCGAGGCCGTCGCCATGCTCCGCGCCGCGGGACTGCTCGTGCTCGCCGCGGACGGCGCCGGGGCGAGCGACCTCGACGACCTCGCCGACGACGGTGCGCTGGCGCGGCCGACCGCCTGGCTCTTCGGCAACGAGGCCCGGGGCCTGCCGGGGGAGCTCGCGGCCCTGTCCGACGCGCGCGTCGCGATCCCGATCCACGGCCGGGCCGAGAGCCTGAACCTCTCCACCGCCGCCGCCGTGTGCCTCTACGCCTCCGCACGCGCGCAGCGCCGGGGCTGAGCGCCGATGACCCCGCGGCGCGCCGGGCGAGGGGACTAGGCTCGCGTTCGTGGTCGACGACGGCGCGGGCGCGGACCTGTTCGACACCCTCGCCGACGGCGTGGTGCTGGCCGACGAGAACGGTGTGGTCACGCACGTCAACGACGTGGCCGCAGCGCTGCTCGGGGCCGCCGCCGCCGAGTCGCGGGGCCGGCCGCTGGAGGAGGTCCTCGCGCTCCAGGATCAGCAGGGACGTCGCTGGGCCGAGTGCACGCGCCCGTTCGGCGGCCTCGTCATCCGCCGCGCCGTCCCGGAACAGGTCTGGCTGACCGTCTCCGGCGAGGAGGTGCTGGTCACCGCGCGGATCCACCGCGGGGCCGACAGGCGCGTGACCGGCGTCGCCGTCGGGCTGCGCGGTGGCCGTGGCCGGGCGCGGCTCGATCGCGAGCGGTCGGACCTCGTCGCGACGGTGGCCCACGAGCTGCGCTCGCCGCTGACCGGGGTGAAGGGGTTCGTGCAGGCGATGCTGAACCGCTGGGAGGGGCTCAACGAGGAGCAGAAGAAGCTCATGCTCCAGACGGTCAACGCCGACGCCGACCGGCTCAGCCGCCTGATCGTCGAGCTGCTGGACGTGGCCCGCATCGACACCGGGCGCCTTCAGCTCTATCCGCGGCCCGTCGACGCCCTCGAGCTGGTGCAGCGCGTCGTGGACTCCGTGGCCGCCGGCACCGCGCGTGAGATCGGCACGCGCCTCGCCGAGACCTGCCCCCGGCCGCACGCCGACCCGGACAAGCTGACGCAGGTCGTCACGAACCTCGTCGAGAACGGCGTCCGGCACGGCGCCGGCGTGGTCACGGTGACCCTCGACCCGCTGCCGCCCGGCGGCCCCTACCCCGGCGTGCGTCTGGTCGTGGAGGACGAGGGGGAGGGCATCCCGCCGGAGATCCGGCGCCGGGTCTTCACCAAGTTCTGGACCCACGGCATGCGGGGCGGCTCCGGCCTCGGGATGTACATCGTGCACGGGCTGGTCCGCGCGCACGGGGGGTCGGTCGAGATCGGCGACGCCGAGGGCGGCGGTGCCCGCATCGAGGTGGCGTGGCCGAGCGTGCCCCGGCGCCGTCCCTGACCTGCGCAACCCGTTGGTCGCCCGGAACGCCGCCTTCCTAGACTGATCGGCATGTCCGGCCCCAACACCGACTACGACCCCGTCGAGGTCGCGCCGCTCCAGCCCGAGGAGGTCGAGGCGCGCCGCGACGCGGCGCTCGCCGCGATCGAGGGCGCCGCCGACCTCGAGCAGCTCAAGGCCGTGCGCCTCGAGCACGCGGGTGACCGGTCGCCGCTGGCGCTGGCCAACCGGGAGATCGGCGCGCTGCCACCACAGGCGCGCAAGGAGGCCGGGCAGCGGGTCGGGCAGGCCCGCGGCGCCGTCAACCGGGCGCTGGCGGCCCGCGCCGAGGTGCTCGAGACCGAGCACGAGGAGCGGATGCTCGCCGAGGAGACGGTCGACGTCACGCTGCCCACCGACCGGAGGGCGCGGGGCGCGCGGCACCCGATCACGACGCTCTCGGAGCGCCTGGCCGACGTGTTCACGGCGATGGGCTGGGAGGTCGCCGAGGGACCGTGGGTCGAGGCGGAGTGGCTCAACTTCGACGCGCTGAACCTCGGCCCCGACCACCCCGCCCGCACGATGCAGGACACCTTCTGGCTCGAGCCCGCCGAGGCCGGCCTGGTGCTGCGCACCCACACCTCGCCCGTCCAGGCCCGGACGATGCTGGAGCGGCGGCCGCCGATCTACGTCGTGTGCCCCGGTCGCGTCTATCGCACCGACGAGATCGACGCGACGCACTCGCCGGTCTTCCACCAGATCGAGGGCCTCGTCGTCGACGAGGGCATCACGATGGCGCACCTGAAGGGCAGCCTCGACCACATGACCCAGGCGCTCTTCGGCGAGGGGATCTCCACGCGGTTCCGGCCGTCGTACTTCCCCTTCACCGAGCCGTCGGCCGAGATGGACATGGTCTGCTTCGTCTGCCGCGGGGAGGGCCGCGCCGCTGAGGGGGCCGAGTGCCGCACGTGCCGCGGGGAGGGCTGGATCGAGCTCGGTGGCTGCGGCGTGGTCAACCCGCGCGTGCTCGTTGCCTGCGGCGTCGACCCGGAGCGCTACACGGGCTTCGCCTTCGGCTTCGGGATCGACCGGATGCTGATGTTCCGGCACGGCGTCGAGGACCTGCGCGACGTCTTCGAGGGCGACGTGCGCTTCACCCAGCCGTTCGGGGTGGAGGTCTGATGCGCGCCCCGCTGTCCTGGATCCGCGAGCACGTCGACCTCCCCGAGGGCGTGGACGCCGACGCGCTCACGCACCGCCTCACGATGCTCGGGCTCAAGCTCGAGTCCGTGGCCTCGCCGGGCGAGCAGATCACCGGGCCGCTCGTCCTCGGCCGGGTGCTGACCGTCGAGGCGGAGCCGCAGAAGAACGGCAAGACCATCAGCTGGTGCTCCGTCGACGTGGCGGACGCGAACGGGACAGGAGAGCCGCAGGGCATCGTCTGCGGCGCCGACAACTTCGTGGCCGGGGACCTCGTCGTGGTCGTGCTGCCGGGTGCCGTGCTCCCGGGGGGCTTCGAGATCTCCGCGCGCAGGACCTACGGCCACGTCTCCGCCGGGATGATCTGCTCGGAGTCCGAGCTCGGCCTCGGCACCGACCACGACGGGATCATCGTCCTGCCCGCCGACGCCGGGGACCCGGGCGACGACGCCCGGCCCGTCCTCGGGCTCGACGACACCGTGATCGAGCTGGAGATCAACCCCGACCGGGCCTACGCCCTGTCGCTGCGCGGGATCGCGCGCGACGCGGCGCTGGGCTTCGAGGCGCCCTTCCACGACCCCGCGGCCCGCGAGGTCCCCGGCCACGACGACGGCGGCCACCCGGTGCGCATCGAGGACACGGCGGGCTGCCCGGTCTTCGTGGCGCGCACGGTCTCGGGCTTCGACCCGACGGCGCCGACGCCGGGCTGGATGGCGCGGAGGCTCACCCAGGCGGGCATGCGCCCGATCTCGCTGGCGGTCGACATCACCAACTACGTGATGCTCGAGCTGGGCCGCCCGATCCACGGGTACGACGCCGACAAGCTGCGGGGCACCGTGGGGGTGCGCCGGGCCGAGCCGGGGGAGCGGCTGACCACGCTGGACGGCACCGACCGCGAGCTGGGAGGCGACGACCTCGTCGTCGTGGACGACCGCGGCGTGATCGGGCTCGGCGGCGTGATGGGCGGCGAGGAGACGGAGATCTCCGCCGCGACCACCCGGGTGCTCGTGGAGTCGGCCCACTGGGACCCCACGGCGATGTTCCGCACGGGCCGGCGGCACCGGATCACCTCCGAGGCCGGGCGCCGCAACGAGCGCGGCGTCGACCCGACCATCTGCGAGGCGGCGGCCGACCGGGTGGTCGAGCTGATGGTGCGCCTGGGCGGCGCCACCGCCGACCCCGGCGTCACCGTCGCGGGCACGCCCCCGGAGCCGACCGTGGTGACGGTCGCGGCCGACCTGCCGGCCCGGGTCACCGGCATGGACCTCGACGCCGAACGGGTCGTGCAGACGCTGACGGCCGTCGGGTGCGACGTCCGGGTCGAGGACGGCGCACGGGGGCAGAGCCTGCAGGTGACCGCGCCCCCCTGGCGGCCCGACCTGACGGACCCCTACGACCTCGTGGAGGAGGTCGTCCGCGTCGTCGGCTACGACCACGTGCCCTCGGTCCTCCCGCCCGCCCCCGCCGGGCGCGGTCTCAGCCCGGGGCAGCGGCTGCGCCGCCGCGTCGGCACGGCGCTCGCCGGTGCGGGCTGGACCGAGGTGATCACCTACCCGTTCGTCGGCGAGGACGCCTGGGACCGCCTGGCCCTGCCCCCGGAGGACCCGCGCCGCCGGGCGGTGCGCATCGCCAACCCGCTCAACCACCAGGAGCCGCTGGTCACCACGACGCTGCTGCCCGGCCTCCTCACGGCCGTGGCCCGCAACGTGGGTCGCGGAAACACCGACGTGGCGCTCTTCGAGCACAGCCTCGTGGCCCGGCCCACCGGGGACGAGCGGGCCCCGATCCTCGGCGTCGACCGCCCCCCGACCGACGAGGAGTGGGCGGCGATCACGCAGGCCGTCCCGGCGCAGCCGATGCACCTGGCGCTCGCCCTCGCCGGCGACCGCGAGCGCCCCGGCTGGTGGGGAGAGGGCCGCGCCGCGGCCTGGTCCGACGCCGTCGCGGGGGTCCGCGACGTCGCCGCCGCACTCGGGGTGGAGGTCGAGCTGCGGTCCGCCTCCGTGGCCCCGTGGCACCCCGGCCGCTGCGCCGAGGTGCTGGTCGGTGGTCCCGCGGGCGCCCAGGTGGTCGGCTGGGCCGGCGAGCTGCACCCGCGCGCCTGCCGGGCGTGGTCCGTGCCCGAGCGCACGGCAGTCGCCGAGGTGGACCTCGACGTGCTGCTGCAGCACGCGACGGCCGTCGTCCCCGCGCCCCGCTTCTCCGCCTACCCGGTCGCCAAGGAGGACGTCGCCCTGGTGCTCGACGCGGGGGTCCCCGTGGCGGCGGTCGAGGCGGCCCTGCGCGAGGGGGCCGGGGCCCTGCTCGAGTCCGTGCGGCTCTTCGACGTCTACACCGGCCCCCAGGTGGGCGAGGGTCGCAAGTCCCTCGCCTTCGCGATGCGGCTGCGGGCGATGGACCGCACCCTCACCGACGCCGAGGCCGCCGAGGCGCGGGACGCGGCGGTCGCCGCCGCCGCCGAGCGCTGCGGGGCCGTCCTCCGCGCCTGAGGAGCGCGCCTCCCCCCAAGACGAGGTGGCGCCGGGCGCCGCGTCGCGCCATGATCCTGTGGGTCAGCCCGGGGCCGAGCAGGGGCGGGGAGCCGCCGGCCGGCCCGATCGCCGCACATCGATGCGGAAGTGTGTATAGTCATGCACATGACGTCGCAGTACCGCATCGCGGTTGCCGGTGCCAGCGGGTACGCCGGGGGAGAGGTGCTCCGCCTGTTGCTCGGCCACCCGGGCGTGCACATCGGCGCTCTCACCGGCGGGTCGAACGCCGGCCAGCCCCTCGGCACCCTCCAGCCCCACCTCACCCCGCTCGCCGACCGCGTGCTCGAGGAGACCGTCGCGGAGACGCTGCTCGGCCACGACGTGGTCTTCCTCGGCCTCCCGCACGGCCAGTCGGCGGAGATCGCTGCCCAGGTCGGCGACGACACGATCGTCATCGACTGCGGCGCCGACTTCCGGCTCACCGACGCCAGCGAGTGGGAGCGGTTCTACGGCGGCGAGCACGCCGGGTCGTGGCCCTACGGCCTGCCCGAGCTGCCGGGCCAGCGCGACCGCCTCACGCGCGCCACCCGCATCGCGGTCCCGGGCTGCTACCCCACCGTCTCCACCCTCACGCTCGCGCCGGCCGTCGCCGCCGGGATCGTCGAGCCCGACCTCGTCGTGGTCGCCGCCAGCGGCACCAGCGGGGCCGGCAAGTCCCCCAAGCCGCACCTGCTCGGCAGCGAGGTGATGGGCAACGCCAGCGCCTACGGCGTCGGCGGCACGCACCGGCACACCCCGGAGATCACCCAGAACCTCTCCTCGCTCGCCGACGGGCGCGTCCGGGTGAGCTTCACGCCGGTGCTGGTCCCGATGTCGCGCGGCATCCTCGCCACCTGCTCCGCGCCCCTGCGCGACGGCGTGAGCGCGGCGAGCGCGCGGGAGACCTACCTCAAGCACTACGCCGACGAGCCGTTCGTGCGCGTGCTGCCCGAGGGGCAGTGGCCGCAGACCCAGGCGGTGCTCGGCTCGAACGCCGTGCACCTGCAGGTCGCGGTCGACGAGGACGCCGGCCGGCTCGTCGCCATCGGCGCCGTCGACAACCTCGCCAAGGGCACCGGCGGCGCCGCCGTCCAGTGCATGAACCTGGCCCTCGGCCTCGACGAGGGCATGGGCCTGAGCACGGTGGGGCTCGCCCCGTGAGCGAGCAGCCGAGCCGGACCCTCCGGCGCCACCGGGAGCAGCTGGCGGTCGTCCGGATGCCAGCGGGCTCCGACGTCCCCGACTGGGCGGAGTCGTCCTCGCTCCTCTCGGTGACGGCCACGGCGAGCGAGACGTCGGTCGTGTGCGCCGCCGTGGGCGTGCCGCGCAAGACGCACCACGCGGGGCCGTTCACCGCGTTCGAGGTCGAGGGCCCGCTCGAGCTCACGCTCACCGGCGTGCTGGCCGCCCTGGTGGCCCCGCTGGCCGAGGCCGGGGTGAGCGTCTTCACCATCTCGACCTTCGACACCGACTGGCTGCTCGTCCCCGCCGACGACGCCGAGACCGCCGCGGAGGCCTGGCGAGCCGCCGGGCACGCGGTCGCCGCGGTCGTCCCGGCCTGACCTGCTCGCGCGCCCGCCGCGCGTCCACCCACCGTCCCCACAGGAGTCCCGCCCCATGAGCGTCACCGCCCCCGCCGGCTTCCTGGCCTCGGGCGTGCCGGCCGGCCTGAAGTCGACCGGCGCCCGCGACGTCGCCCTGGTCGTGAACCAGGGCCCGTCCTCCGACGCGGCCTGCGTCTTCACGGCCAACCGCTGCAAGGCGAACCCGATCCTGTGGAGCCAGGAGGTGATCAGGGACGGCAGCGCGCGGGCCACGGTGCTCAACTCCGGCGGGGCCAACTGCTACACGGGGCCCGAGGGGTTCCAGACCACCCACTCCACGGCCGAGCGCGTCGCCGCGCACCTGGGCATCGGCGCTGGCGACGTCCTCGTGTGCAGCACCGGCCTGATCGGGATGCTCAACGACCGCGACGACCTGCTGGCCGGCGTCGACGCCGCGCACTCCGCGCTGGCCGGGGACGGCGGCACGGCGGCGGCGGAGGCGATCATGACCACCGACAGCGTGGCCAAGGAGGTCGTGGTCGAGGGCGCCGGCTGGTCGATCGGCGGGATGGCGAAGGGCGCCGGGATGCTCGCGCCCCAGCTGGCCACCATGCTCGTCGTGCTCACCACCGACGCCGTCGTGCCCGCGGCCGATCTCGACGCCGCGCTGCGCGCCGCCACGCGGGTGAGCTTCGACCGGCTCGACTCCGACGGCTGCATGTCCACCAACGACACGGTGGCGGTGATGGCCAGCGGGGCGAGCGGCATCACGCCGACGCCCGAGGACTTCACGGCGGCGCTGTCACAGGCCTGCACCGACCTGGCGATGCAGCTGCTCCGCGACGCCGAGGGCGCCGCGCACGACGTGGCGATCACGGTGCTGGGGGCCGCAGGCGAGGACGAGGCCGTGGAGGTCGGGCGCAGCATCGCGCGGAGCAACCTCTTCAAGGCCGCGATCTTCGGGCAGGACCCCAACTGGGGCCGGGTGCTCGCCAGCATCGGCACGACGGGCGCCACCTTCGACCCCGGAGACCTCGACGTCGCGATGAACGGCGTCTGGGTCTGCCGGCAGTCCACCCCGCACGCCGACCCCGGGGGAGTGGATCTCTCCGGGCGCGAGGTCGAGGTGACCGTCGACCTGAAGGCGGGCGAGGCCCGCGCGACCGTGTGGACCAACGACCTGACCCACGACTACGTGCACGAGAACAGCGCGTACTCCTCCTGACGAGCGGACGAGACTGAGATGAACGACGACGGCCAGCCCGCCTCCCAGCAGAAGGTCGATGACCTCGAGGGCCCGCTCGGCGACACCGACCAGGACGTCCTCCGGGTCGGCCCGCGCAACCGCCCCGACCCGGCCAAGGCGGCGACCCTGGCCGAGGCGCTGCCGTGGCTGAAGCAGTACCACGGTGAGACGATCGTGGTGAAGTACGGCGGCAACGCGATGACCGACGACGACCTCAAGGAGGCGTTCGCCGAGGACATCGCCTTCCTGCGCTACGCGGGCTTCAAGCCGGTCGTCGTGCACGGCGGCGGCCCGCAGATCTCGTCGATGCTGCAGCGCCTCGACATCACCTCGGAGTTCCGGGGCGGCCTCCGCGTGACCACGCCGGAGGCCATGGACGTCGTGCGGATGGTGCTGGTCGGGCAGGTGCAGCGCGAGCTCGTCGGGCTGATCAACCAGCACGGTCCGCTGGCGGTGGGG
Source organism: uncultured Actinomycetota bacterium (assembly GCA_963832415.1). Classification (GTDB taxonomy): domain Bacteria; phylum Actinomycetota; class Actinomycetes; order Propionibacteriales; family Nocardioidaceae; genus Nocardioides. The sequence goes on from CAWHTZ010000009.1 coordinate 344,064, forward strand.
CAGTCCGGCGAGGACGCGGGGCTCTTCACGGCCACGGCGACCAACACGGTCGTGGACGGCGAGGAGGTCGACCTCGGCCTCGTCGGCGAGGTCACCTCGGTGCGCCCGGAGGCCATCCAGGACCTCGTGGAGGCCGGCCGCATCCCGGTCATCTCCAGCGTCGCCCCCGACGCCGCCGGCGTGGTGCACAACGTGAACGCCGACACGGCCGCCGCTGCGCTGGCCGTGGCCCTGGGTGCCGCCAAGCTGCTGGTGCTCACCGACGTGGAGGGCCTCTTCCGCGACTGGCCCGACAGCGACGACGTGATCCAGGAGATCAGCCCCGAGTCCCTCGCCGAGCTGATGCCCAGCCTGGCCAGCGGCATGGTCCCGAAGATGCAGGCCTGCCTGAAGGCCACCACGGAGGGCGTGCCCAAGGCCACGGTGATCGACGGCCGCGAGCCGCACGCGGTGCTGCTGGAGATCTTCACCGACGAGGGCGTCGGCACGCAGGTGCTCCCCGGCCGCGAGACCAAGCTGCGCAAGGCCTACGCGGCCGCCGAGGAGGAGGCGCGGGTGCGCACCGAGGCCAAGCAGGAGGCGAAGCAGGGCATCCGCGACGAGGCCCGTCGGCGGTCGGAGGTGGGCTCGTGAGCACCGTCAGCCAGGCCTGGCAGGAGCGGTACGCCGGCTCGCTGATGAACACCTTCGGCCCGCCGAAGCTCGTGCTCGAGCGGGGCGAGGGCACGCACGTGTGGGACGCCGACGGCAAGGAGTACGTCGACCTGCTCGGCGGCATCGCCGTGAACACGCTCGGCCACAACCACCCGGCGCTCGTCGACGCGGTCTGTCACCAGCTGCGCACGCTCGGCCACACGTCGAACTTCTTCGCGACCCGCCCGCAGGTCGAGCTCGCCGAGCGCCTCCTCGCCCTGCTCGGCACCGAGGGGCACCCCGCCGAGGGCCGCGTGTTCTTCGCCAACTCCGGCTCGGAGGCCAACGAGGCCGCGTTCAAGCTGACCCGGCGCACGGGACGCACCAAGGTCGTCGCGATGGCGGACGGGTTTCACGGCCGCACGATGGGCAGCCTCGCGCTGACCTCCAAGGAGGCCTACCGGGCGCCGTTCGAGCCCCTGCCCGGCGGCGTCGAGTTCGTGCCGTACGGCGACCACGACGCCCTGCGCGCCGCCGTCGACGACGACACGGCCGCCGTGGTGCTCGAGCCCGTCCAGGGCGAGGCCGGCGTCGTCGAGCCGGCCGAGGGCTTCCTGCGCACCGCCCGCCAGGTGACCAGCGAGCACGGCGCCCTGCTCTGGGTCGACGAGGTGCAGACCGGGATGGGGCGCACCGGCGCCTGGTTCGCCCACACCTCCTCGGGGGTCGTCCCCGACATCGTGACGCTGGCCAAGGGGATGGCCGGCGGCATCCCGATCGGCGCCTGCATCGCGCTCGGCGAGGCCGGCCACCTCTTCGAGCCGGGCAACCACGGCACCACCTTCGGCGGCAACCCCGTGGCCTGCGCGGCCGCCCTCGCGGTGATCGACACCATCACCGCCGACGGGTTGCTGGCCCACGCGGTCGCCCTGGGGGAGCGGCTCGTCGAGGGCCTCGGCGCCGACGAACGGGTCACCGAGGTGCGCGGCCACGGCGTCCTGATCGGGCTCGACCTGCGCAGCGACACGGCCGCCGCGGTCGTCGCGGCCGCTCAGGAGGCGGGCTGGATCATCAACGCGACCGGGCCCGCGCGGATCCGCCTGGCGCCGCCGCTGGTGCTCACCACGGACGACGCCGACGCGTTCGTCGCCGCCTGGCCCGGCATCCTCGATGCGGCGGGGGTCTGAGATGTCGGGCTCGACCCTGGCCGCCACGGTGCCCGCCGCGACCCCGCCCGGGGCCGGCGGCGAGCTGCGCCACCTGCTGCGCGACGACGACCTGAGCGCGGCCGAGCAGGCCGCGGTGCTGGACCTGGCGGCGACCTTCCGGGCCGCGCCGCACGACAGCAAGCCCCTCGCCGGCCCGCGCACGGTCGCCATGGTCTTCGACCGGCCGACGCTGCGCTCGCAGGCGTCCTTCGCCGCCGGCGTCGCCGAGCTGGGCGGCTTCCCGCTCGCCGTCGACGGGCGGCTGGCGGGCATCGGCGAGCGCGAGTCCGTGGCCGACGTGGCCCGGGTGCTGGGCCGGCAGGCCGCGGCGATCGTCTGGCGCACCCCGGCGCAGGAGGACCTCGCCGCCATGGCCGCGCACTCGGGCGTGCCGGTGGTCAACGCCCTGACCGATGACTTCCACCCCTGCCAGCTGCTGGCCGACCTCCTCACGCTGCGCGAGCGCCTGGGGCGGCTCGCCGGCGTGCGGGCGACCTTCCTCGGCGACGCCGCGTGCAACATGGGGCACTCCTGGCTGCTGGCCGGGGCGCTGGCCGGGCTGCACCTGACCGCGAGCGCGCCGCCCGCGCTCCAGCCCGACGACCGCGTGGTGGCGCGGGCCCGCGAGCTGGCCGGGGGCACCGGCGGGTCGATCACCCTGGAGCCCGACCCGCGCGCCGCCGCGTCGGGCGCCGACGTGCTCGTCACCGACACGTGGGTCTCGATGGGCAAGGAAGCCGAGCAGGCCGACCGGCTCGCGAGCCTGGCGCCGTACGCCCTGACCTCCGAGCTGCTCGCGCTGGCCGCCCCCGAGGCGGTGGCGATGCACTGCCTGCCCGCGCACCGCGGGCTGGAGATCGAGGCCGAGGTCCTCGACGGTCCGCGCTGCCTCGCGTGGGACGAGGCGGAGAACCGCCGGCACGCGCAGAAGGCCGTGCTGGCCTGGTTGCTGTCGCGCCCGGCCCCGGGCCCCTCGAGCGGGGGCGGTGCCCCGTGAGCGACACCGCCCTCACCCCGCTGACCAAGAACGCCCGCCAGCGCCGCATCGTCGACCTGCTCGAGCACCACGACGTGCGCTCGCAGGCCGACCTGGCCGACCTGCTCTCGGAGCGCGGCGTCCACGTCACGCAGGCCACGCTCAGCCGTGACCTCGTGGAGCTGGACGCGGTGAAGATCCGCACCGGCGACGGCACCCTGGTGTATGCCGTGCCGGCCGAGGGCGGCGACCGGCGCCCGGCGACGGCACGGGAGACCGCGGCGGCCGGCACCCGGCTCGCCCGCCTGTGCGCCGACCTGCTCGTCAGCGCCGAGGCCACGGGCAACCTCGTGATCCTGCGGACGCCCCCGGGCGCGGCGCAGCTGCTGGCCAGCAACCTCGACCGCGCCGAGCTGAGCGGCGTGCTGGGCACCATCGGCGGCGACGACACCGTGCTGGTGATCTCCCGGGACCCCGACGGCGACGCCCTCGCGCGACGACTCCTGGCGCTGGCCAACGACCCGAAGCACGCGCCCAGCTTCGGCTGATCGCCCGGCGACCGGCCCGCGCCGCCCCCGACCGACAATCCGCCACACCCGCCCCGATCGTCTGGAGCAACCCCCATGAGCAAGGTCCTGACCTCCCTGCCCGTCGGCGAGCGCGTCGGCATCGCCTTCTCCGGAGGCCTCGACACCTCCGTCGCCGTCGCCTGGATGCGAGAGAAGGGCGCCGTGCCGTGCACCTACACCGCCGACATCGGCCAGTACGACGAGGACGACATCGCCGGCGTCCCCGGACGCGCCATGGAGTACGGCGCCGAGCTGTCGCGGATGGTCGACTGCCGCCGCCCGCTGGTGGAGGAGGGGTTCGCGGCGCTGGCGTGCGGTGCCTTCCACATCCGCTCCGGGTCGCGCACCTACTTCAACACCACGCCGATCGGCCGCGCGGTGACCGGCACCATGCTGGTGCGGGCGATGCACGAGGACGGGGTGGACGTCTGGGGCGACGGCTCGACCTTCAAGGGCAACGACATCGAGCGCTTCTACCGCTACGGGCTGATGGCGAACCCCGACCTGCGGATCTACAAGCCCTGGCTGGACCCCGACTTCGTGCACGAGCTCGGGGGCCGCGCCGAGATGAGCCAGTGGCTCACCGAGCGCGACCTGCCCTACCGCGACAGCGAGGAGAAGGCCTACTCCACCGACGCCAACATCTGGGGGGCCACCCACGAGGCCAAGGTGCTCGAGCACCTCGACGCCCACCTCGAGATGGTCGAGCCGATCATGGGAGTGAAGTTCTGGGACCCGACGGTCGAGATCCCGTCCGAGGACGTCACGATCGGCTTCGAGGCCGGGCGACCCGTGTCGATCGACGGCAAGCGGTACGACGACCCCGTCGAGCTGGTGGACCAGGCCAACCGGATCGGTGGTCGGCACGGCCTGGGCATGTCCGACCAGATCGAGAACCGGATCATCGAGGCCAAGTCGCGCGGCATCTACGAGGCGCCGGCGATGGGGCTGCTCTTCATCGCCTACGAGCGGCTGCTCAACGCGGTGCACAACGAGGACACCATCGCGAACTACCACCAGCAGGGCCGCCAGCTCGGCCGGATGCTCTACGAGGGTCGCTGGCTCGACCCGCAGGCGATGATGCTCCGCGAGTCGATCCTGCGCTGGATCGCGTCGCTGGTCACCGGTGAGGTGACCCTGCGGCTGCGGCGCGGCGAGGACTACACCGTGCTGGCCACCGACGGGCCGGCGTTCTCCTACCACCCCGACAAGCTGTCGATGGAGCGCACGGAGAACGCGGCCTTCGGCCCGCTCGACCGGATCGGCCAGCTGACGATGCGCAACCTGGACATCGCGGACTCCCGCGCCAAGCTGGAGATGTACGCCGGCCAGCCGCTCGACCAGGGTCAGGTCCTCGTCGAGAACGGCACCCTCTACGGGGAGCTCCCCTCGGGTGGCGCGGACCGGATCACCCGCAACCCCGAGGCGGGCGACGAGGTCGACGACGAGGCGCTGGACCACGTCGCGATGGAGGTCGGGACCGACTGATGCCCGATCCGGACGAGCAGCGCACGCGCACCGGCAAGCTGTGGGGTGGCCGCTTCGCCGGCGGCCCGTCGCCCGAGCTGGAGGCGCTGTCGCGGTCGACGCACTTCGACTGGCGGCTGGTGCCCTACGACCTGGCGGGGTCGCGGGCGCACGCCGACGCCCTGCGTCGGGCGGGTCTCCTCGCCGACGGCGACCACGCCACCCTGCTGCGCGGGCTCGACGCGCTCGGGGAGCGCTTCGAGGCCGGCACGCTGCGCCCCGCGGCGGACGACGAGGACGTGCACGGGGCGCTCGAACGCCTGCTGCTGGAGGAGGTCGGCGCCGAGGTCGGCGGACGCCTGCGGGCGGGGCGATCGCGCAACGACCAGATCGCCACGCTCTTCAAGGTCTTCCTGCGTGACCACGCCCGCACGGTCGGCGGGATGGTGCTCGACCTGGTCGACGCGCTGCGCGACCAGGCCGCGGCGCACCTGGACCCGCGGGGCGGCGGCGGCCCGACGGTGATGCCGGGGCGGACGCACCTGCAGCACGCCCAGCCGGTCCTGCTCGCCCACCACCTCCTGGCGCATGCCTGGCCGCTGCTGCGCGACGTCGACCGGCTGGCCGACTGGGACGCCCGGGTGGCCGCGGACTCGCCGTACGGATCGGGCGCGCTCGCGGGCCAGTCGCTCGGGCTCGACCCCTCCGCGGTGGCGACCGAGCTCGGGTTCACCGGCTCGAGCGCGAACTCCATCGACGGCACGGCCGCGCGCGACTTCGTCGCCGAGTTCGCCTTCGTCGCGGCGCAGGTGGGGGTCGACGTGAGCCGGTTGGCCGAGGAGGTCATCGCGTGGGCGACCAGGGAGTTCGGCTTCGTCGAGCTGCACGACGCGTGGTCGACCGGGTCGAGCATCATGCCGCAGAAGAAGAATCCGGACATCGCCGAGCTCGCGCGGGGCAAGTCGGGTCGCCTGATCGGGAACCTCACCGGGCTGCTGGCCACGCTCAAGGCGCTGCCGCTGGCCTACAACCGCGACCTGCAGGAGGACAAGGAGCCCGTCTTCGACTCGGTGGACACCCTCGA
>CAWHTZ010000009.1:355000-356843 GCA_963832415.1 uncultured Actinomycetota bacterium
GTGTCGGCGGTGAAGGTCCGGAGTGATCCAGGGCTGGAGGCGACACGAGTGAGAATGCAGGCATGAGTAGCGAAAGACGAGTGAGAAACTCGTCCGCCGAATGATCAAGGGTTCCAGGGTCAAGCTCATCTGCCCTGGGTAAGTCGGGACCTAAGGCGAGGCCGACAGGCGTAGTCGATGGACAACGGGTTGATATTCCCGTACCGGCAACGTAGCGCCCATGACGAACCTGGTGATGCTAAGTGCCCGAAGCCCACGTGAGCGCCCCCTTCGGGGGGTGGCAGCGTGGTGTGGAGCGCACGGCCCGAGCTGGTAGTAGTCAAGTGATGGGGTGACGCAGGAAGGTAGTCGGACCACAGCGATGGTTGTCTGTGGCCAAGGATGTAGGGAGTGCCGTAGGCAAATCCGCGGCACGGGCCCCTTGGGGCCGGTCCTGAGATCCGATGGGGACCCCGTGATGGGGGAAGCCGATGATCCTATGCTGCCGAGAAAAACCTCTAGCGAGCTATGCGCCGCCCGTACCCCAAACCGACTCAGGTGATCAGGTAGAGAATACCGAGGCGATCGAGAGAACCATGGTTAAGGAACTCGGCAAAATGCCCCCGTAACTTCGGGAGAAGGGGGGCCCGACCCGTGAACCCACTTGCTGGGGGCAGCGGGGAGGGCCGCAGAGACCAGGCCCAAGCGACTGTTTACTAAAAACACAGGTCCGTGCGAAGTTGTAAGACGATGTATACGGACTGACTCCTGCCCGGTGCTGGAAGGTTACGGGGACGCGTTAGCCACCTTGTGTGGTGAAGCGCTGAACTCAAGCCCCAGTAAACGGCGGTGGTAACTATAACCATCCTAAGGTAGCGAAATTCCTTGTCGGGTAAGTTCCGACCTGCACGAATGGAGTAACGACTTGGGCGCTGTCTCAACCATGGACTCGGCGAAATTGCACTACGAGTAAAGATGCTCGTTACGCGCGGCAGGACGGAAAGACCCCGGGACCTTTACTACAGTTTGGTATTGGTGTTTGGTTCGGCTTGTGTAGGATAGGTGGGAGACTGTGAAGCCCGCACGCCAGTGTGGGTGGAGTCGTCGTTGAAATACCACTCTGGTCGTACTAGATGTCTAACCTCGGTCCGTTATCCGGATCAGGGACAGTGCCTGATGGGTAGTTTAACTGGGGCGGTTGCCTCCTAAAGAGTAACGGAGGCGCTCAAAGGTTCCCTCAGCCTGGTTGGCAATCAGGTGTTGAGTGTAAGTGCACAAGGGAGCTTGACTGTGAGACAGACGTGTCGAGCAGGGACGAAAGTCGGAACTAGTGATCCGGCGCTGGCAAGTGGAAGCGGCGTCGCTCAACGGATAAAAGGTACCCCGGGGATAACAGGCTGATCTTCCCCAAGAGTCCATATCGACGGGATGGTTTGGCACCTCGATGTCGGCTCGTCGCATCCTGGGGCTGGAGTAGGTCCCAAGGGTTGGGCTGTTCGCCCATTAAAGCGGCACGCGAGCTGGGTTTAGAACGTCGTGAGACAGTTCGGTCCCTATCCGCCGCGCGCGCAGGAAACTTGAGAAAGGCTGTCCCTAGTACGAGAGGACCGGGATGGACGAACCTCTGGTGTGCCAGTTGTTCCGCCAGGAGCACGGCTGGTTGGCTACGTTCGGAAGTGATAACCGCTGAATGCATCTAAGCGGGAAGCACGTTTCAAGATGAGGTTTCCCACCGGGTCAACCGGGTAAGGCCCCCAGAAGATGACTGGGTTGATAGGCCGGAGGTGTACAGCAGCAATGCCCAGCCGACCGGTACTAATAGGCCGAGGGCTTGTCACCACACACCACGACCAACCCCCACAAC
>CAWHTZ010000010.1:0-302744 GCA_963832415.1 uncultured Actinomycetota bacterium
CGCAGGATGCCGCGCGCCAGGACTTCGTTGCGGAAGCTCGGGCCGACGATGGCGCCATAGCCCGCCTCGGCGTCGGGCGAGGTGATGGCGGCGGTGGACCCCGGCGGACCGTAGACGGCCACGCCGCGACCGGGGCGGCGGAGCATGCCGGCGGCCGCGTCGCGCAGCGCGTGCCCGGTCAGGCGCGCCAGCTGCCCGGGGCCGGCGTACGACAGGATCTGCAGCACGGCGGCGGCGCCGTCCAGCGCCGCGCCCTGCGAGATGACGCCCGCGATCCGCGGGTCCTCGGCCGCGACGTGCACCACGTGCCCGCCCGAGTAGGAGCTGCCCCACAGGACGACCCGGTCGGGATCGACGCCGGGAAGTCCGCGCGCGTGGGCGACCGCGGCGCGGTAGTCCGCACGGTGCCGGCGGTGGTCGACGTCTTGCCGGGGCGTGCCCCCGGACGTGCCGAAGCCCCGGTAGTCGAAGCACAGCACGTCGGCCCCGGCCGCGGCGAACCGCTCCGCGAAGGGGTCAAGCCCGCTGTCGCGCGTGCCACCGAGCCCGTGCGCCATCACGACGCACGGACGCCGCCCGTCGCGGGTCAGGTCGGGCGAACCGGCGATCCAGTGCGTCGCGTCGACGCGATCGCCGTGGGAGTCGAAGGAGGTCTCGTCCGGCACCGGGGTGATGCTGCCAGCGGGGGCCGATACGGTCGAGCCCATGAGCCCCAGCAACGAGTCCGGCGGGCAGTCCCGCGGCGAGGTCCGGATCGAGCACGACAGCATGGGGGAGGTCGAGGTCCCGGCCGACGCCCTCTGGCGCGCGCAGACCCAGCGCGCGGTGCAGAACTTCCCGATCAGCGGGACGCCGATCGAGCCGGCGCTCGTGCACGCCATCGGCCACGTCAAGGCCGCAGCCGCCCGGGCCAACGGCGAGCTCGGCATCCTCGGGGAGTCTGAGGCCCGGGCCATCGCCACGGCCGCGGGCGCCGTGGCCGACGGCGAGCACGACGACGCGTTCCCGATCGACGTCTTCCAGACGGGCTCGGGGACGAGCTCGAACATGAACGCCAACGAGGTCATCGCCTCCCTCGCCGGGCAGGCGGGCGTCGACGTGCACCCCAACGACCACGTGAACGCCAGCCAGTCGAGCAACGACACCTTCCCCACGGCGATCCACGTCGCCTCGACGCTCGCGGTGGTCGACGACCTGCTGCCGGCGCTCGACGTGCTCGCGACGTCGCTCGAGGGCAAGATGCGCGAGTTCGCGACGCACGTGAAGTCCGGGCGCACGCACCTGATGGACGCGACGCCGGTGATGCTCGGCCAGGAGTTCTCGGGGTATGCCGCGACGGTGCGCTACGCGGCCGAGCGGCTGGAGTCCGTGCTCCCCCGGGTGCGCGAGCTGCCGCTGGGCGGCACCGCGGTCGGCACCGGCATCAACACGCCGGACGGCTTCGCGCCGCGCGTGATCGACGTGCTGGGCGAGCGCACCGGGCAGCCCTTCACGGAGGCGCGCAACCACTTCGAGGCCCAGGGCACCCGCGACTCGCTGGTCGAGCTGTCCGGTGCGCTGAAGACGTACGCCGTCGGGCTCACGAAGATCTGCAACGACCTGCGCTGGATGTCCTCGGGCCCGACGACGGGCCTCGCGGAGATCCACCTGCCCGACCTGCAGCCGGGCTCGAGCATCATGCCGGGGAAGGTCAACCCGGTGCTGCCCGAGGCGACGCTCATGGTGTGCGCGCAGGTGGTCGGCAACGACGCGGCCGTGACCTTCGCGGGGGCCAGCGGCAGCTTCGAGCTCAACGTCTCGATGCCGGTGATCGCCCGCAACGTGCTCGAGTCGGCGCGGCTGCTCGCGGCGTCGTCGCGCGTGCTGGCCGAGCGCTGCATCGACGGCATCACCGCCGAGACCGAGACGATGCGCACCTACGCCGAGTCCTCGCCCTCCGTGGTGACGCCGCTGAACTCCTACATCGGCTACGAGGAGGCCGCCAAGGTCGCCAAGGGCGCCCTGGCGGAGGGCCGCACCATCCGGGAGCAGGTGCTGGCCATGGGCTACGTCGAGCGCGGCGACCTCACCGAGCAGCAGCTGGACGACGCCCTCGACGTCGCCTCGATGACCGGTCCCCCGGTCCGGTAACGCCAGCGACGCCGAGGCGGCGTGAGTTTCTGGAAACTCACGCCGACTCGGCGGTTGGGGCTCAGTACCAGTTGTTGGCCTGGCTGTGCGACCAGGCGCCGCAGGGGCTGCCGTACCGGTCCTGGATGTAGCCGAGGCCCCAGCGGATCTGGGTCGCGGGGTTGTTCTCCCAGTCCGCGCCGGCCGACGCCATCTTGGAGCCGGGAAGCGCCTGCGGGATGCCGTACGCCGACGAGCTCGGGTTGGCGGCCGTGACGCTCCAGCCCGACTCCTTCTCCCACAGCGACTCCAGGCAGGAGAACTCGCTGCTCGCGAAGCCGAACTCGCCCATCAGCGACCGGGCGACGCTCTTGGGGTCCTGGTCGGCGACGTTCACGGTGCGCGTGACCGCCTGCGCGTCCTGGGGTGCCAGCGCGGCAGCCTTCGCCGGGTCGGTGGCACTGCGACGGTCCGATCGCGAGACGCCGCCCTCGCGCTCGGCGAGACGCTTGGCGAGGTCGTCGTCGGAGGCGACCTCGTTCACGGCCTGACCGGCGCTCGCGGCCTCGACGGCGTCACGGCCGCTGGCCGCGCCGTCGTCGGTGGCCACGAGGGTGCTCAGGCCGGCCCCGGTGACGGCGACGGCGGCGGCGGCCACGAGTCCGTGGCGCAGCAGGCGACGCGTGCTCCGACGGGAGTGGGTGCTGTCGGCCTGGAGGCTGTCGAGGCGGTGCTTCGGGCTTCGGGTCGAACGTGTCAGCACAGAATCTCAAAGGGGTCGGCTACGGGGGGACGTCCCCACCTTCTCGACCTTGTGAATCCATGCGCAATCACCTGTGGCGTGCGCCTCCCGTCATCTGGGTCACACCTGCGACCCGCGCATGAGCTGCGCCACAGGGGCGGCGCCGCGGGAGCGGCGCCGCAGGGCGAGCCGCCCGGCTCAGGGGGTGGCGTGCTCCAGCATCTCGGTGACCAGCGCCGCGATCGGCGACCGCTCGGAGCGGGTCAGGGTCACGTGCGCGAACAGCGGGTGGCCCTTGAGCTTGTCGACGACCGCGACCACGCCGTCGTGCCGCCCCACGCGCAGGTTGTCGCGCTGCGCCACGTCATGGGTGAGCACGACCTTGGAGTTCGACCCGATTCGGCTGAGCACGGTCAGGAGCACGTTGCGCTCCAGCGACTGCGCCTCGTCGACGATCACGAACGCGTCGTGCAGCGACCGCCCCCGGATGTGGGTGAGCGGCAGGACCTCGAGCATCCCCCGCTCGAGCACCTCCTCGATCACGTCACGGCTCGTGATCGCGCCGAGCGTGTCGAAGACGGCCTGGGCCCACGGCGACATCTTCTCCGACTCGGAGCCGGGCAGGTAGCCGAGCTCCTGCCCCCCGACGGCGTACAGCGGGCGAAAGACCACCACCTTCTGGTGCGCCCCGCGCTCGAGCACGGCCTCGAGGCCCGCGCACAACGCCATCGCGGACTTGCCGGTCCCGGCGCGCCCACCCATGGAGACGATGCCGACCTCGGGGTCGAGCAGCATCTCGAGCGCGATGCGCTGCTCGGCGGAGCGGCCGTGGATGCCGAAGGCCTCCCGGTCGCCGCGCACCAGGTGCACCCGCTTGTCCGGGCCGACCCGGCCGAGGGCGGTCCCCCGCTCCGAGACCAGCACGAGGCCGGTGTGGCAGGGCAGGTCGCGGGCCTCGTCGAGGTCCGCGACGCCAACGGCGTACAGCTCGTCGATCTCCCCGCCGGGGACGTCGAGCTCGGCCATGCCGGTGTAGCCGCTGTCGGACTCCCGCACCCCCTCGGCGCGGTACTCCTCGGCCTCCAGCCCGACCGACGACGCCTTGATCCGCATCGGCAGGTCCTTGGAGACCAGCGTGACGCGGCGGCCCTCGTCGGCCAGGTTGCGGGCGACCGCGAGGATGCGCGTGTCGTTGTCGCCGAGGCGGAAGCCGGAAGGGAGCACCTGGGCGTCGGTGTGGTTCAGCTCGACGCGCAACGTGCCGCCGTCCTCGTTGACCGGGACCGACCGGTCGAGCCGGCCGTGCACCAGCCGCAGCTCGTCGAGGGTCCGCAGGGCGCTGCGCGCGAAGTACCCCAGCTCGGGGTGGTGCCGCTTCGCCTCCAGCTCGGTGATGACCACGACCGGCAGCACGACCTCGTGCTCGGCGAAGCGGCCCAGGGCGCCCGGGTCGGCCAGGAGCACGCTGGTGTCGAGCACGTAGGTGCGCCCCTCCCCCGGCGGGACGGTCGGCGCGGGGGTCTCCGCCGGGTGGCTGGCGGCGGACTTGCTCGTGGTGGCCGGTCGAGTCACGGTCATCCCCTCCACTGCGACCGGCGCGCGCACCCTCGCCCCGGTCAGTCGGTCGTGCTGGCGGACCGGAAGGGCACCCGGGGGACGGCGAGCCGGCCCCCGTGCGGCCGGGCGGGAGGTCTCCCCCGCCGGGTCGCGGTGCGGTCGTGAACGTCCACGAAGGAGCCTCCTGGTGCGGCGGGCTTCCCCGCCCGCCGCTGGCTCCGACGCTACGCCCGGCGCGGCGCCGGCCGACGCGACACGCCCGACCTCGCGGGACAACCGCCGGTGAACCTCAGCCGCCGAAGCGGCGGTCCCGGTGGGCGTAGGCGCGCAGCGCGCGCAAGAAGTCGACCCGCCGGAAGTCGGGCCACAGCGCCTCGCAGAAGTAGAACTCGCTGCGCGCGCTCTGCCACAGCAGGAAGCCGCCCAGGCGCTGCTCGCCCGAGGTGCGGATGACCAGGTCCGGGTCGGGCTGGCCGCGCGTGTAGAGGTGCTCCGAGATGTGCTCGACGTCGAGCGTCTGGGCCAGCTCCTCCAGGCTCGTGCCGCGGCTGGCGTGCTCGGTGAGCAGCGAGCGGACGGCGTCCGCGATCTCGCGCCGCCCCCCGTAGCCCACGGCGATGTTGACCAGCATCCCGTCGACGCCCCGCGTGGCCTCCTCCGCGGCCTTGAGCCGCTCCGTGGTCTCCGCGGGGAGGAGGTCGAGCGCCCCCACCGGGTGCAGCCGCCAGCGCTGCATGTCGGCGAGGGAGTCGACGGCCTCCTCGATGATCCCGAGCAGCGGGGCGAGCTCCCGCGCCGGCCGGTTGAGGTTGTCGGTCGAGAGCAGCCAGAGGGTGACCACCTCGATGCCGGCGTCCTCGCACCAGCCGAGCAGCGGCTCGATGTTCGCGGCGCCCGCGCGGTGCCCGTGCGCCGTGTCCTTGCCGACGGCCCGGGCCCAGCGCCGGTTGCCGTCGAGCATGACGCCCACGTGCTTCGGCAGCCGGTCCTGGGGCAGCCGACGGAGCATCCGGGCCTCGTACGCGGGGTAGAGCACCCGACGCACGCCGTGCTTCCAGTCCACCACCCCTCGATGCTAGCGAGGGGCGTTCCCCCGCGCGGGCGATGATCCGGACTCCTCGGGCGGGCTCACCCGAGGCCCGGTATCGTGGGCGCACCACCGGGGCATGGAGGGAACGAATGGCGGGGCTGCGGCGCGAGGCCGGCGCACGGGTCGCGGACGCCGGCCACCGCGCCGCCCACGGCATCTCCGACGCCGGCGAGAGGGTCAGCGCGCGCGTCCACGAGATGGCCGAGGACGTCAAGCCGCACCTGCGCGGCTGGCTCCACCTGGGCACGGTGCCGCTCACGCTGATCGCCGGCATCGTGCTGATCGCGCTCTCCCCCACCCCGGCGACCAGGGCCGGGTCGGCGATCTTCGTCGGCTCCGCCCTCGTGCTGTTCACGGTCTCCGCGATCTATCACCGGGGCACCTGGTCGCCGCGCACCTGGGCCTTCCTGCGGCGCTTCGACCACGCCAACATCTTCGTGCTGATCGCCGGCTCCTACACGCCCTTCACCCTGATCTTCCTCCAGGGCACGGCCCAGGTGGTCCTGCTCGCGACCGTGTGGTCGGGCGCGCTGCTCGGCGTCGCCTTCCGCGTCCTGTGGCCCGACGCCCCTCGCTGGCTCTACACGCCGATCTACATCGCGCTGGGCTGGGCGGCGGTCTTCTTCCTGCCCCAGTTCGCCTCCGGCGTGGAGCACGTCGGCCTCGGGATCGGGATCGCGAGCCTCGTCCTCGTCGCGGCGGGCGGCGTCCTCTACACCCTGGGCGGCGTGGTCTACGGCCTCCAGCGCCCGGACCCCTGGCCGCGCTGGTTCGGCTTCCACGAGGTCTTCCACAGCTGCACCGTGCTGGCCTTTGCCGCGCACTACGTCGGCGTCTCGCTGGCGACCTACGCCCTGCGCTGAGCATCGCGGCGCGGGCACCGCGGGCGGGCGCCCCGCGGTGGACCGAAGCCGACGGACCGCCTAGCCTGCTGCGGCCGGACGCGTGGGGCGGACGGGGGTTGCCGCAACGCCGGGAGATCGTCATGGGAGTCGCCGCTCGCCGTCCTGTCCGCCCGCTCGCGGCCGCCGTCGCGCTCGCCGCCGTGGCGGTCCTGGCGCCGGTCGCCGGCCTTCGGGCGCCCCTGGCCACGCCCGCCGCCGCGTCGACCGGCCCGGACCGGCCGACGCGGATCCTCGTGGTGGGCGACTCCATCACCGCGGGCCAGACCGGCTCCGCCACCTGGCGCTACTGGCTCTGGCGCGAGACCCTGCGCCAGGGGGTCGCGGTGCGGATGGTCGGGCCCAACCAGTGGCTGGCCTACGGCCGGCACTACGAGCACCTCGACCACGGGTTCGCCCAGCAGAAGCGGCACGGCTCCTTTCCCGGGAGCGGCTACGAGAAGCACACCGAGCTGATCACCCGGCGCATCCGCCGCTTCGAGCCCGATGTGGTGCTGGCCCAGATCGGCTACAACGACATCGAGTGGAACGAGCCCGCGTCCGCCGCGAGGACCGCCCGCCTCGCGATGCGCTTCACGCGCCGGGTGCTCGCGGCCGACCCACGCGTGCGCCTGGTCCTCGGGGAGGTCCCCAGCAGCAGCCGCCGGATCCGCGGGAAGCCCGGCTTCGCAGAGAAGCGGAACACCCTGGCCGCGGAGGCCGACCGGCGCATCGGCCGGGCGCTGGCGCGGCTCGACTCCCCTCGCGTGTACCGGACGAACCTGAGGACCCATCCGAAGCGGGGCTGGCGGCCGCGCAAGCACACCTTCGACGGGGTGCATGCGAACAGCACCGGGGAGACGCTGATGGCCGAGCACTTCGCCACCGCGCTCTACCGGATGCGGGTGCTTCCCCACTGGCCGCGGGTCTGGCACCGAGAGCCGTGGGAGCCGCGGCCCCGCCTCAACCGGATCGAGACGCGGCGCGGCTCGGCCGTGCTGCGCTGGGGCAAGGACGCGCGGTGGAACCACGCGGAGCGCTACGTGGCGCGCGTGCGCGTGGGTGGCCGGGTCCGGCGCTTCCGGCCGCGCCGCTCGGGGCAGACGGTGCTCACCCTGCCCCGGGGACGCTACGCCGTGCGGATGGTGGCGAAGCGCGGGACGATGACCTCCCGGCCGGGCCCCCGGCAGTGGGTCGCGATCCGCTGATGCCCGACCCCCGCGCCCGGCGGCTCAGCGCTGCAGGGCGCTCTCCAGGCCCGCGAGGTCGAGCGCGGGCCGCTCGCAGACCATGCCGCGACAGGCGTACGCCGTCGCGCGGTCGTCGACCAGGCCGCGACCGGTGAGCAGGGGGATGCCCGAGGCCGCGGCCTGCTCGGGAGTCACGGCCAGCACCACGGCCCCGGGCAGCCGCCGCGCCCGCGCGGCCATCGCCGCGCCGTCCGGGTCGCCGGGTGGCGCGACGACGACCACCTCGCGGGGGCCGTCGAGCAGCGCCTCGGCGGCCGCCAGCGACCAGCCGGCAAACCGGGGGGTCCGGCGCAGCAGCGGCGCCAGGCCGGCCAGTGCGCGCTCGGCGGCGTCCCGGTGGCGGCCCGAGCCGGTGAGGCCGGCGTAGGCGAGCAGCGCGTGCACCAGGGCCGACGTCCCGGACGGCGACGCGTTGTCCGAGGGGTCCCGCGGCCGCGCCAGGAGCGCCTCCGCGTCGTCGGCGGTGTCGTGGAAGCCGCCGTCCTCCGCCGCGAACCGCCGCAGCGCCACGTCGAGCAGGGCCCCCGCGCGCTCGAGCCAGCGCTCGTCCGCGGTCGCCTCGGCGAGCGCGAGGAAGCCGTCGGCGACGCAGGCGTGGTCCTCGAGCACCCCGGCGTGGTCGCCCGCCACGCCGTCGCGAGAGACGCGGAGCAGGCGGGCCTCGCCGTCACGGTCCTGCACGTGCACCTCCCACAGGAGCGTCGCCGCCTCCCCGGCCGCCTCCACCCACGCCCGCTCACCGAGCAGCACCCCCGCGCGGGCGAGGGCGCGGATCGCCAGGCCGTTCCAGGCCGCCACGACCTTGTCGTCACGCTCGGGGCGCACGCGCTGCTCGCGCGCCGCGAGCAGCCGCGCGCGCACGTCCTCCAGCCGCGCGGCGCCCGGACCCTCGGGGTCCTCCCGCCGCTGCAGCACCGAGGCCCCGTGCTCGAAGGTGCCCGCCTCGGTGACCCGGAAGACCTGCGCCGCCCACGCGGCGTTCTCCGGGCCCAGCGCCTCGGTGAGCTGGGCCGGCGTCCAGGCGTAGAACTTGCCCTCGACACCCTCGGAGTCCGCGTCCAGCGCCGAGGCGAACCCGCCCTCGGCCGTGCGCAGCTCGCGGAGCAGGAAGCCCGCCGTCTCGCGGGCGACGCGCTGCCCGAGCGGCGAGCCCCACGCGGCGTACACGCCGAGCAGCTGGGCGTTGTCGTAGAGCATCTTCTCGAAGTGGGGCACGACCCAGCGCCTGTCGACCGAGTAGCGCGCGAAGCCTCCCGCGAGCTGGTCGTAGACCCCGCCCCGGGCCATCGCCTCGCCGGTGGCGTCGTGCATGCGCCGGGCCCGGTCGTCGCCCGTGCGATCGGCGTGCCGGCGGAGGAACTCCAGCACCATCGACGGCGGGAACTTCGGCATGGTGCCGAAGCCGCCGGCCTCGCTGTCGAAGTCCCCCGCGAGCCGGCCGACCGCGTCGGCGAGGTCCTGCTCCGCCACGGGCGCCCCGTCGCCATCCAGCTCGCCCGCCAGCGACCGGAGGTGGTCGCGCACCCGGCCGCCGATCTCGTCGACCTCCTCGCGGCGCTTCTCCCACGCCTCGGCCAGGGCCTCGAGCACCTGCCGGAAGGACGGCATGCCGTGGCGCGGCTGCTCCGGGTAGTAGGTGCCGGCGAAGAACGGACGCCCCTCGTGGTCGAGCGCGCAGGTCATCGGCCAGCCGCCCTGCCCGGTCATCGCCTGGGTGGCCTGCATGTAGACCGCGTCGACGTCCGGTCGCTCCTCGCGGTCGACCTTGACCGGCACGAAGTGCTCGTTCAGGTACGCCGCGAGCCCGGCGTCCTCGAAGGACTCGTGCGCCATCACGTGGCACCAGTGGCAGGCGGCGTAGCCGACCGAGAGCAGGAGGGGCTTGTCGAGACGCTTCGCCTCGGCGAAGGCGTCGGGTCCCCACTCCCACCAGTCGACCGGGTTGTCCTGGTGCTGCAGCAGATAGGGCGAGGTCGCGCTCGCCAGACGGTTGCTCACCCCCGCCACGCTAGCCGCCCGGCGTCAGGGCGAGGCTTCCGCGGGCGGCGCCGGGCATCTAGCCTCGGAGCGCGCTGCACCGGGCCCCCGGTGACCCCGAGCTCCAGGGAGGCACGCACATGGACCACGACCACGCCGCGGGCCGGACGTCCGCGCCACCGACCCCGATCACGGACGCCGAGATCGCCGAGCTCGACGCCTGGTGGCGCGCCGCGAACTACATCTCGGTCGGGCAGATCTACCTGCAGGACAACCCGCTGCTGGAGCGCGACCTGCGGCCCGAGGACATCAAGCGGCGGTTGCTGGGGCACTGGGGCACGACCCCGGGGCTGAACCTGCTCTGGACGCACCTGAACCGGTTGATCCGCCAGCGCGATCTCGAGGCGATCTTCCTGGCCGGGCCGGGCCACGGGGGGCCGGCCGCGCTCGCCAACGCGTGGCTCGAGGGGACCTACTCGGAGGTCTACCCGCAGATCGGCCGCGACCGGGAGGGCCTGCGTGCCCTGTTCCACCAGTTCTCCTTTCCCGGTGGCGTCCCGAGCCACGTCGCCCCCGAGACCCCCGGGTCGATCCACGAGGGCGGCGAGCTCGGCTATGTGCTCTCGCACGCATACGGCGCCGCGCTCGACAACCCGGACCTGGTCGTGGCCGCCGTCGTCGGCGACGGCGAGTTCGAGACCGGCCCGCTCGCGACGTCGTGGCACAGCAACAAGTTCCTCGACCCGGTCCACGACGGCGCGGTGCTCCCGGTGCTGCACCTCAACGGCTGGAAGATCGCCAACCCGACGGTCCCGGCACGCATCGGTCGCGAGGAGCTGGAGAGCCTGCTGCGCGGCTACGGGCACGAGGTGCTGACGGTCGAGGGCGACGACCCGGCCGCCGTGCACCGAGACCTCGCCCTCGCCCTCGACACCGCCCACGACCGGATCCGTGACAACCAGCGGGCGGCCCGCGAGGGCGGCGACCTCACCCGGCGCGCCTGGCCGATGGTGCTGCTGGTCACGCCGAAGGGGTGGACCGGCCCCGCCGAGGTCGACGGCACCCGGGTCGAGGGCACGTGGCGTGCGCACCAGGTGCCGCTCCCCGGCACGCGCGAGGACGCCGGCCACCGGGCGCAGCTGCAGGAGTGGCTGGCCTCCTACCGACCCGGCGAGCTCTTCGGCGCCGACGGGGGGCCGACACCCGCGCTGCGCGAGATGGCGCCGGTCGGCGAGCGGCGGATGAGCGCCAACCCGCACGCGAACGGAGGCGTGCTGCGCCGTCCGCTGCGCCTGCCCGACGTGCGCGACCACGCGGTGGAGGTGCCCGAGCCCGGCGGCTCGGTGCACGAGGCCACGCGGGAGCTGGGCCGCTGGCTCGTCGACGTGGTGCGCGACAACCCCGAGACCTTCCGCCTCTTCGGGCCCGACGAGACGGCGTCCAACCGGCTCGACGCGGTCTACGAGGTGACCGACAAGGTCTTCGCGGGCGAGATCCGCGACATCGACGAGCACCTGGCGACCTCGGGTCGGGTGATGGAGATGCTCTCCGAGCACACCTGCCAGGGATGGCTGGAGGGCTACCTGCTCACCGGCCGGCACGGGTTGTTCAGCTGCTACGAGGCGTTCATCCACCTCGTCGACTCGATGCTGAACCAGCACGCGAAGTGGCTCAAGACCACCCGCACCCTCGAGTGGCGCCCGCCGATCGCCAGCCTGAACTACCTGCTCACCTCGCACGTGTGGCGCCAGGACCACAACGGCTTCTCGCACCAGGACCCCGGCTTCATCGATCACGTGGTGAACAAGAAGGCCGACATCGTGCGCGTCTACCTGCCACCCGACGCGAACACGCTGCTGTTCACCATGGAGCACTGCCTGGCCAGCACCCACTACGTCAACGTCGTGGTGGCCGGCAAGCAGCCTCAGTTCGACTGGCTCGACGTGGACGGGGCGGCCGCGCACTGCGCCCGCGGCCTGGGCATCTGGGACTGGGCCTCCAACGACGACGGGGACCCCGACGTCGTCCTCGCCAGCGCCGGTGACGTGCCGACGCTCGAGGCGCTGGCCGCCGTGTCCCTGCTGCGCGAGCACCTGCCGGACCTGCGGGTCCGCTTCGTCAACGTGGTCGACCTGATGCGCCTCCAGGACGCGCAGGAGCATCCCCACGGGCTCTCGCACCGCGACTTCGACACGGTCTTCACCCGCGACCGACCGGTGATCTTCGCCTACCACGGCTACCCCTGGCTGATCCATCGGCTGACCTACCGCCGCACCAACCACGGCGGCCTGCACGTGCGCGGCTACGTCGAGGAGGGCACGACCACCACCCCCTTCGACATGGCGATGATGAACGGGATCGACCGCTACCACCTGGTGATGGACGTGATCGACCGGGTGCCGAGCCTGGGGTCGCGGGCCGCCTCGCTCCGGCAGGAGATGGCGGACCGGCGCCTGCGGGCCCGCGCATGGACGCGCGAGCACGGAGCCGACATCCCGGAGGTCCGCGACTGGAGCTGGACGTCGGCGGCGGCGACCGGGGGCTGGGCCTCGCCCTCGACCGCGGCGGAACCCGACCCGCCGACGGGCTGAGCGACCAGCCGCTCGCACCCCCGCCCGGCCTCAGGGCAGGAGCGCGGCGACCTGTCGGGCGATGGCCAGCTCCTCGTCGGTGGGGACGACCAGGACCGCCACCGGGGAGCCGTCGGGCGAGATCCGCCGCGCGCCGGTGGCGGCGGCCTCGTTGCGGGCCGGGTCCACGGCCACGCCCAGGGGCTCGAGCCCGGCCAGCGCATCGGCGCGCACGCGCGGCTGGTGCTCCCCCACCCCCGCGGTGAAGACCACGGCGTCGGTCCGCCCCAGCACGGCGAGGTAGGCGCCCACGTACTTGCGCAGCCGGTGGCAGTACACCGCGTGCGCGGTGCGTGCGGCCTCGTCCCCGCGCTCGAGCGCGGCCATCAGGTCCCGGTGGTCGCTGTGACCGGCCAGACCCTTGAGCCCGCAGCGGTGGTGCAACAGGTCGTCGAGGCCGTCGGCGTCGAGGCCGGCGTGCCGCAGCAGGTGCAGCAGCACGCCGGGGTCCAGGTCCCCGCCGCGGGTGCCCATCACCAGCCCCTCCAGCGGCGTGAGACCCATCGAGGTGTCCAGCGGCCGTCCGTCGCGGACGGCGGCCGCGGAGGCCCCGCTGCCCAGGTGCAGCGTGATGACGGCGGCCCCGGGGCGGCCCAGGAAGCCCGCCGCCTGCTCGGCGACGTACTGGTGACTGGTGCCGTGCGCGCCGTAGCGGCGCACCCCGTGGTCGCGCGCCACGCCGCGGTCGATCGCGTACGCCGCCGCCGCGTCGGGGAGGTCGGCGAAGAAGGCGGTGTCGAAGACGGCGGCCTGGGGCAATCCGGGGTAGGCCGCGGCGGCGCTCCGCAGGCCGGCCGCCGCCGGCGGGTTGTGCAGCGGGTCCAGCAGTCCCAGCTCGTCGATCCGCGCCAGGACGTCGTCGTCGACGAGGACCGGCCGGGTGAGGTCGGCTCCCCCGTGCACGACCCGGTGGCCCACGGCGCGCAGGTCGGCCGCCGTCACGCCCGCGCCGGCGAGGTCGTCGTGCATCGCGCCCAGGGCGGCCGGGAAGCCGCGCTCCTCGACCCGCTCGACGGCGCCCCGGTGCAGGACCTCGCCGGCACCCGGCCGCACCACCTGGTACTTCAGCGTCGAGGAGCCGGCATTCAGCACCAGGACGGGGCGGTCCTCGCCCACCGGATGGTTGCTCATCCCCGCCACGCTAGCCGTGCCGCTGGAGGGGGTCGCCTAGGGTTCGGCCATGAGCTCGACGCCGCAGCGCTCGCACGAGCAGGTCCTCGGGGACGGGGTGACCTGGCTCTCGCGCTGGACCCTCCGGTTCCTGATCATCGGCATCGGCGCGGTCGCGCTGGGCTGGCTCGCGGGCCAGCTGTGGAGCATCCTGCTGCCGGTCGTGCTGGCGCTGGTGCTGACCACGGTCCTGACGGCCCCGGCCGCGCTGGCGGAGCGACGCCTGCGGTTGCCGCCCGGGGCCGCGGCGATCCTCGCGGTCCTGACCGCGCTGGCCGCGCTCGTCCTGGTGGTGCTGCTGGCCGCCCCGGTCGTCGCCGACCAGTCCGTCGAGCTGGGCAACAGCGCCGCCGACGGGCTGGCCCAGGTGCGCAACCAGCTCGCCGACAGCGGTCTGCTCAGCCAGGCGCAGGTGGACCAAGCCATCGCGTCCGCCCAGGACCGGCTGCGCACCAGCGGCAGCGACATCGCCTCGGGCGTGCTCGTCGGGGTCGGCGCCGTCGGTTCCGCGCTCGTCACGGCGATCCTCACGCTGGTCCTCACCTTCTTCTTCCTCAAGGACGGCCGGCGCTTCCTGCCGTGGGCGCGACGGGTGACGGGTCCGAGCGTCGGCCGGCACCTGACCGAGGTCGCGGAACGCGCGTGGTTCACCCTCGGCGGCTTCATCCGCACCCAGGCGCTGGTGGGGCTGATCGATGCCGTGCTGATCGGCCTCGGACTGCTGATCGTCGGGGTCCCGCTCGTCCTGCCCCTGGCGCTGCTGACCTTCGTGGCCGCCTTCGTGCCGGTCGTGGGGGCCGTCGTGATCGGCGCGCTCGCCGTCCTCGTCGCGCTGGTCGCGCAGGGATGGGTGGCCGCGCTGGTGGTGCTCCTCATCGTCCTGGGCGTCCAGCAGCTCGAGGGCAACGTCCTCCTGCCCTGGCTGCAGGGCCGCAGCCTGGGGCTGCACGCCGGCGTCGTCCTGCTCGCCGTGGTGCTCGGGTCGTCGCTCTTCGGGGTGGCGGGCGCCTTCCTCGGCGTGCCCTTCGTCGCGATCGCCGCCGTCGTGGCGCGCTACCTGCTCGAGTGCGTGGCCGAGCGGGCCGGCACGTCGCCACCGGAGCCCGCGACCGACGTCGAGGCGGGCCCGGGGGCCGACCCCGGCGACACCGAGCGCGCGCCCGGGCCCGAGCGGGGGTGACGTCCGGGGGCGATCCCGGGATCCCCGAGACGACGCGTGGGACGCATGTTTACGATGGTGCCCTCCCGGCCGTCGCAGCCCGCCGGGTCGCAGCCTTGGAGGGTCAGTGGGGTTCATTCGTCGTGCCGTGGCGTCGCGCGCGGCCGGCATCATCGGCCGACGTCCCGGCGGGGTGCTCATCGCGGGCACCGCGCTCGCGCTCACCGCGGCCCTGGCGCCGCACCCGGCCACCGCCCCGGCCGCCGCGTCGCCGGCGCCGGCGCCGGTGCGCATCCTGGTCGTCGGTGACTCGATCACGACCGGGATGACCGGCTCGGCCACCTACCGCTACTGGGTCTACCGCGAGTTCCTGCGGCAGGGCGTCCCCGTGCAGTTCGTGGGCAACCGCACCGAGCTCGCCTTCGGCACCTACTACGAGCACCGCAACCTGGGCTTCGCCCAGCAGACCCACCACGGGGCCAAGCAGTCGACCGGCTTCGCGTGGCACAACGAGCGCATCGCCAACCAGATCCGCAAGCACGACGCCGACGTGGTCCTCGCGCAGATCGGCTTCAACAACTCCAACGAGGTCGAGAACCCGAAGGCGTCGCGCAACGTGGCCGACATGGCGATGACGTTCACCCACCTCGTGCTCGGCGCCGACCCGGATGTGCGCCTGGTGCTCGGCGAGCTGCCGAACACGGATCGCCACCCCCGCAAGAGGCCGGGCTTCGCCGCGAAGAAGAACCGGGTGCTCGTCGAGGCCGACCGCCTGATCAACGAGCGCGTGGCGGCCCTGGGGTCCCCGCGCGTGTTCCGCAACCACCTGCGCTCGCACCCGCAGTACCCCTACGACTCCAGGATCCACACCTACGACGGCAGCCACGCCAACAGCACCGGCGAGACGGTGATGGCCCAGCACTTCGCCGAGGCGCTGCACGAGATGGGCGTGCTCCCCCAGATGCCGAAGGTCATGCACAAGGAACCCTGGCAGCCCCGGCCCCGGTTCACCTGGGCCCAGCCGAAGCCCCGGGGCGTGTCCCTGCACTGGTACAAGGATCGCCAGCGGGTCCGCGCCAAGCGCTACCACGCCCGTGTGTGGTACCGCGGTGGCTTCCGGACGTTCTGGCCCAGGCCGACGCGCAAGGACCCGATCCTCATGCGCCTGCCACCCGGCAGGTACGCCGTGCGGATGATCGCCCACCACGGCACGATGACCTCGAAGCCGGGCCCCCGGCGCTGGGTGCGTGTGCGCCACCACTGACCGGCGGGCGCCTCGTCGCGCCCCCCGCGGGCCCCTGCGGGCGCATCGGCCGACGCGTACGGTGGGGGGCATGTCAACGATCGAGCTGACCGCCGAGAACTTCGAGACGACCCTGCAGGAGAACGAGATCCTTCTCGTCGACTTCTGGGCGTCCTGGTGCGGACCGTGCAAGCAGTTCGCCCCGACCTATGAGGCCGCCTCCGAGCAGCACGGTGACGTCGCCTTCGGGTCCATCAACACCGAGGAGCAGCAGGAGCTGGCCTCCGCTGCCGGGATCCAGTCGATCCCCACCCTGATGGCCTTCCGCGACCAGATCCTCGTCTTCGCCCAGCCCGGCGCCCTGCCGGCCGAGGGGCTGGAGCAGGTCATCACCGCGGTGAAGGACCTCGACATGGAGGACGTCCGTCGTCAGCTCGCCGAGCAGCAGGCCGGCGAGGCCGAGGGCGGCGCCGCGCAGGCCTGACGCCGCGCGCACTGGCCATGGACTCCGACGCCTGGAACGAGCGGTACGCCGCCTCCGAGCTCGTCTGGTCGGTCGAGCCGAACCAGTTCGTCGCCGAGGAGTGCGCGGGCCTGCCCCCCGGCCGGGCCGTCGACCTCGCCTGCGGGGAGGGCCGCAACGCCCTCTGGCTGGCGGGGCGCGGCTGGCGCGTGACCGCCCTGGACTTCTCGGAGGTCGCGGTCGACAAGGGACGGAGCCTGCCCGGCGCCGACGCGGTCGACTGGCTCGTCGCCGACGCCACCCGGTGGGAGG
The DNA here is from genome assembly GCA_963832415.1 of uncultured Actinomycetota bacterium. GTDB lineage: Bacteria > Actinomycetota > Actinomycetes > Propionibacteriales > Nocardioidaceae > Nocardioides. The sequence goes on from CAWHTZ010000010.1 coordinate 16,584, forward strand.
CGGACGCGGCCTACGACCTCGCGCTGCTGTGCTACCTGCAGCTGGTCCCCGACGAGCGCCGGGAGTCCGTGCGCCGGGCCGCCGAGGCCCTCGCCCCCGGCGGGACGCTGCTCGTGGTCGCCCACGACCGCAGCAACCTCACCGAGGGCACCGGGGGTCCCCAGGACCCGGCGGTGCTGATGACCGCCGAGGACGTGGTCGGCGACCTCTCAGGCCTGCCGCTCGAGGTGGAGCGCGCCGAGCGGGTCGCGCGGGAGGTCCAGGTCGACGACCCGCACGGGGGAACCCGGCGGCGCACCGCCTGGGACTGCCTGGTCCGCGCCCGACGGGCCTGAGAGCGGCCCGCCGGACGTCGTCCCCGGCCGCTCAGCGGACGCGGTGGGCCACCCGCACGGTCGTCTGCACGTAGTGGTGGTCGCTGGCTCGACGCACCCGCGGGCCGCGGCGCTGGGTGTAGCTGCGGAAGTCGATGCGTCCGCCTCCCATGATCCAGTCGATGATCAGGCGGCGCCGCGGCTTGCGGCACGGGCGCGCGTCGGGGTTGCCACCGTTCGGCGCGACCAGGCTCGTCGCGCGACCGACCTTGCAGAAGAACTCGAAGTGCTCGTTGGTGTCACCGACGATGAAGACCGGCTTGCCGGTGCGGCGCAGGCGCTTGACCAGCCGGATCTCCTTGCGGGTCGCCCGGTCGCGGGCGCGCTCCTGCCGGTTCGGCGAGTTGTGGATGTCGACGACGAAGAACTTCGCCCCCGAGCGGCGGTCCTTCAGCTTCACCCACGGGACGGGACGCTGCTGGTGGGCGAAGGTCGTCCTCTTGTGACCGTGGCCGAGGTGCTTGAACCGGCTCTTGCGCCAAGCGATCTGGAGCCGGATGCCGTTGTTGCCGAGCCTCCGGCGCGGCCAGATGCCGTAGCCGCGGAGGTTGTTGCTCAGGACGCGCAGCTGGTCCTTCTGGACCTCCTGCATGCCGATGATGTCGGTGCCACGGTCCTTGATCACCCCGGCCGTGGTGCGGGCCCGGGACGTGCCGCGGGCCCAGCGGCGGCTGCCGCGGGTGTGCTGGCTGCCGAGCACGTTGAAGGTGGCCAGCTGGAACTTCGCGCCCCGGTAGCGCGCGTGCCTGCGCGCCTCGACCCCGCCGACCGAGGCGCCGGTCATCGTGAGGTCCGCCGGGGCGGCGCCGGGGGTCCCGGTGCGCACGGGGCCGGCCGACGCGGGGGCGGCCAGCGACCCGACGAGCGCGGCGCCCAGCAGCGCGGTCAGCAGGGCGACGAGCCCCCTGCGTGGCGGTCCGGACGCGCCCCCGGGGCTGGTCTCGGGGTTCGTCCCGGGGCTGGCGGTGTGGGTCGAGGGCGGGTGGTGGGCAGGCTGGGGCAGGGAAATCACGACAGAGGTCGCCTCCGGGGGCCGGGCTCAAGGGCACTCGTGTGGCCAGGGGTCGAGCGTTCGGGGTGGACTTCTACGTTAGGTCAACGAAGACGCAACTGTCCTAGCAAACCTTGAGATTCACTCCGTCGGCGGGTCCTCACCCCTTCGGTCCTGATCCCGGTCGGAGCCCTCCGCCCGTGGCCTCCCCCGGCCGTTCGCGGCGCCCCCGGGGGAGCCCGGGTCGGACTCGTCGTAGAGACCCGCGTCGGCGGCCCGCTGCGCGTTGCGCAGGCGCGTGACGAGCGACCGCGCGAGGAGGGCCACCGCGAGCACCAGGAGCCCGAACAGCGCGAACGCCGTCCAGCCGGCCTTGACGTCCTCCGGCTCCGGGGTGTCGACGACACCGTCCGCCCAGACCCGCGCCCGGTCCGCGAGGACCCAGGCCTGGGCGGGCAGGAGCTGCGCGAGGAGCCCGTCGATCGCGGTCATGGGTCGAGTCTGTCAGGGGCTCCGGCGGGTCACGGCCGGGGGACCCCGGCGAAGAGGTCGTCCTCCGGCAGGACGCTCTCGACGTGGCTCTCCACGAGCTCGTAGTCCTCGGTCGGCCAGACCTTCGCCTGCAGCTCGCGGGGCATGGCGAACCAGTGGCCGTCCGGGTCGATCTGCGTCGCGTGCGCCAGCAGCGCCTGGTCGCGCACGCCGAAGAAGTCGGCGCACGGCACCCGAGTGGTGATCCGGGCGTCCCACTCGGGCTCGGGCACCCACTTCTCGAGGCGCTCGGCCCACGGGGACTCGAGCCCGTGCTCGATGAGCGCGTCGTGGATCGCCTGCATGCGCGGGCGGTTGAAGCTGTGGTGGTAGTAGAGCTTCAGCGGCTGCCAGGGCTCGCCGGCCTCGGGAAACCGGTCCGGGTCGCCCGCCGCCCCGAAGGCGGCGACGCTCACCTCGTGGCAGCGCACGTGGTCGGGATGCGGGTAGCCCCCCCGCTCGTCGTACGTCGTCAGCACGTGCGGTCGGAAGGAGCGGACCAGCCGCACCAGCCGCTCGGTTGCCTCCTCGAGCGGCACCGTCGCGAAGCAGCCCTCCGGGAGCGGGGGCTTCGGGTCGCCGTCCGGCCAACCCGAGTCGACGAATCCCAGCCAGTCCTGGGTGACGCCGAGGATGTCGCGGGCGCGCTCCATCTCCTGCCGGCGCACCTCGACGATGTTCTCGAGCACGTCGGGCCGGTCCATCTTCGGGTTCAGGATCGACCCGCGCTCGCCGCCCGTGCAGGTGACGACGTGCACGTCGACCCCCTCGTGCACGTAGCGCGCCGTGGACGCGGCGCCCTTGCTGGACTCGTCGTCCGGGTGCGCGTGCACGTGCATCAGGCGGTGCGCGGCACGGCCGTTCTCGCGGGAGGCCATGGGGCGAGTCTAGGGGCGAGTGGGAGCATGGCCGCGTGGCCCCCGACCCCCGCTCCGACGTGCTGGAGGACCGCTACGGCACCCGCCGGGGCGGTCGTGGCCTGGTCGCGGCGGCCACCGCGGCGGCGGTCGTCTTCGCGGGCTGGCTCGCCTGGTCGATGGCGTTCCACGCCACGCCGGACGCCGTCTCCGAGCTCGTGGGCTACGACGTCGTCGGCGAGAATGCCGCCACGGCGACCGTCGACGTGCGCCTCGCGGACGGCGTCGCACCCGCGGACGTGACCTGCCTGCTGCGCGCGACGGCGTACGACCACACCACGGTGGGAGAGCTGCGCTTCGAGCCGAGACCCGGCCGCAGCGACTACGAGCTGCGCACGGCACGGAAGGCGACGACCGTCGAGCTGATCGGCTGCACGACGCGCGACCAGCCCCGCCCCCGCTGACCGGCCCCCCGCCGGGGCCGCATGTGAGGTGGATCACGGCTCCCTTGGGTGTTGGGGGGTGGGTCTTGCTACGCTGGATCCTTCGCAAGTCCCGGGGGCCCGGCGGTGCCGCCGACGCGGCGCGCACTGGGTGCCCGCCATGGTCGGCACGCGCGCCGACCGGCGGGACGCGACCCATTCGATCGATGACGGCGCACGCCCGGCCACCCGGCCGGGCGGCACCGCCCCAGCAGGAGTGACCTATGACGCAGCAGACTGGAGACCAGGGCACCATCTGGCTCACGCAGGACGCCTTCAACAAGCTCCAGGCGGAGCTGGACCACCTCAAGGGCCCGGTCCGCCAGGAGGTCGTCGAGCGCATCGCTCATGCGCGCGACGAGGGCGACCTGAAGGAGAACAGCGGCTACCACGCGGCGCGCGAGGAGCAGGGTCGCGTCGAGGGCCGCATCCGCCAGCTCGAGGACATGCTGCGCCGCGCCCAGGTCGGCGAGACCCCGCAGAACGACGGTGTCGTGGAGCCCGGCATGGTCGTGACCTACAAGTTCGTCGGTGACGACGACGACGAGGCCGAGACCTTCCTGCTCGGCGCGCGCGAGATCGAGGACGGCGGCGACCTGAAGGTCTACTCGCCGCAGTCGCCCATGGGCTCGGCCATCATCGGCTCCCGCAAGGGCGAGACGATCTCCTACGACGCCCCGAACGGCTCGACCCTCGAGGTCGTCATCGTGGACGCGGTGCCCTACTCGGCCTGACCCCCCGCGGTCCCCCGACCGGAGGCCCTCACTGGGGGCCCTCGCTGGGGGCCCTCACTGGAGCACGGTGTAGCCCCGCTCGCGGAGGGCCGCCACGACCTCCTCGGCGTGCGGAGCCCCGCGGGTCTCGAGGTGCACACTCACCTCGACCTCGTCGACGCTCAGCGTCGGGGAGAGCCGCTCGTGCGCGACCTCCAGGACGTTCGCCCCGGCCCGACCCAGCGTGGTGACCACGCCCGCGAGGCCACCGGGGACGTCGGGGATGCGCACCCGCAGCACGAGGAAGCGCCCGTCCACGGCCATGCCGTGGCGGATCACCTTGCCGAGCAGCAGCGGGTCGACGTTGCCCCCGGACAGCACCCCGACGACCGGGGTCTCGAACGCCGCCGGGTCGTCGAGCATCGCCGCCACGCCGGCGGCGCCGGCGGGCTCGACGACCATCTTGGCCCGCTCCACCAGGGAGAGCAGCGCCCACGAGAGCGACTCCTCCGAGACCAGCACGACGTCGTCGACGAGCTCGCGCACCGCCCGGAAGGGGACCGCCCCGGGGCGGCCCACCGCGATGCCGTCGGCCATGGTGTGCATCGGGCCGACCGGCGTCGGGGACCCGGCGCTCAGCGAGCCGGGCAGGGAGGCCGCGCCAGCTGCCTGCACGGCGACCACGCGCACGTCGGGGCGCTGCGACTTCACGGCGATCGCGACGCCGGCCACCAGACCGGTGCCGCCGGCCGGCACGAGCAGCGTGCGCACGTCCGGCGCCTGCTCGATCACCTCCAGGCCGAGCGTCCCCTGCCCCGCGACGATGTCGGGGTGGTCGAACGGGTGGATCAGCACGGCGCCCGTCTCCGCCTCGAACGCCTGCGCCCGCTCGAGCGCCTCGTCGATCGTGGCCCCGCCGGTGACCACCTCGGCACCGTAGCCACGGGTCGCCCGTTCCTTCGGGATCGCGGCCCCCTCGGGCATGAAGACGGTGGCCTTGATGCCGAGCATCCGGGCGGCGAGCGCGACGCCCTGGGCGTGGTTGCCCGCGGACGCCGCCACCACGCCGGCACGCTGCTGCTCGCGGGACAGGCGCGAGATCCGCAGGTAGGCCCCCCGGATCTTGAAGGAGCCGGTGCGCTGCAGGTTCTCGCACTTCAGGTGCACCGGCCCGTCGGCGAGCACCGAGAGCCAGCGGGACTCCTCCATCGGGGTCTCGACGGCGACGCCGGCCAGGACGGACCGGGCCTCCCGGATCTGCTCGGGCGAGACGTCGGGGACGGCGGACCCGGGGCCCAGGGTCGTCATCGCTCCTCCTCCTCGACCCGGTCGGGTGCGGCCTCGAGGTCACCCACGACGGCGCCTCCCGGATCGGCCGCCACCGTGGCGGGCGTGTGGCCCGACAGGTACTGCACCACGGCGTTGCCCGCAGCCACCAGGGGTACGGCGATCAGCGCGCCCGCGATCCCCGCGGTCACGATCCCGGCACCGAGCGCGAGCACGACGCCCAGCGGGTGCACCGAGACGAAACGGCCCATCAGGAAGGGCTGCAGGACGTGGCTCTCGAGCTGCTGCACCAGCACGACCCCGCCGAGCATCAGCAGCGCCGTGAGGGGTCCGGCGTCCACGAGGGCGACCAGCACGGCCACCCCGCCGGCCACGGTCGCGCCGAGCAGCGGGACGAAGGCACCGAGGAAGACGAGCACGCCGAGGGCGAAGACGAACGGCACGCCGAGCACCGCCGCGACGATCATCACGCCGACGGCGTCCACGAGCGCGACGATCACGGTGGCCCGCACGAACTGCGTCAGCGAGATCCAGGCGACCCGACCCGAGGCGTCGACGCGGTCGCGGGCCGCGCGGGGGGCCAGCCGGACGCACCAGCCCCAGATCCGATCGCCGTCGGCGAGGAAGAAGAACGTGGCGAAGAGGACGATGAAGAAGCCGGCCAGGACGTTGCCGAGCGCCACCCCGAAACCGGTGACCTGCCCGACGACCCGGTTGTCACGGGTGCTCTGCAGCAACGAGTCCTGGGTCCCCGCGACCCAGCCCTCGACCTGCGACTCGCTCGCGTGGAGCGGGCCCTCCTCCAGCCAGCGCCGGACCTGTCCGAGCCCCTCGGCCACCTGGTCGACCAGGTTCTGGAAGCCCTCGGCCACCTGCTGGCCAGCGAACGTCAGCAGGAGGGCCACCACCCCCAGGCCCGTCAGCACGACGATGCCCGCCGCAGCGGCGCGCGGCATCCTCGTCCGCAGCAGGAGCCGCACGAGCGGGCTGGCCAGCGCGGTGACGAGCAGCGCCACCGCCAGCGGCACCGTGAGCAGGGCGAAGAACGAGATCAGCCACAGCACGACGAGGCCAGCCGCGGCCACCAGCAGCAAGCGCCACGCCCACGCGGCCGCGACCTCGACGCCCCACGGCACCGCCGGGCCATCGCGCGGGCCCGGCGGCTGCGCAGCGCCACCGTCGGCGGACGCTTCCCGGGTGCTCACGCGGGACAGGCTAGACCCGGTCAGCCCAGGGCCTGGTCGAGATCGGCCAGCAGGTCGTCGGCGCTCTCGATGCCGACGCTGAGGCGCACCAGGTCCGCGGGCACCTCCAGGTCGGTGCCGGCGACGCTCGCGTGCGTCATCCGGCCCGGGTGCTCGACCAGCGACTCGACGCCGCCCAGCGACTCCCCCAGCGTGAAGACCCGCGTGCGCTCGCACGTGGACAGCGCCCGCCGCTCGCCGCCGGCGACGCGGAAGGAGACCATGCCGCCGAAGCGGCGCATCTGGCGCGTCGCGAGCTCGTGGCCCGGATGGTCGGCCAGCCCCGGGTAGAAGACCTCTTCGACCCGCGCGTCAGCCGCGAGGAACTCGACGACCCGCTCGGCGTTGTCGCAGTGCCGGTCCATCCGCACCCCGAGCGTCTTGAGCCCGCGCAGCACCAGCCAGGCGTCGAACGGACCGGCGACCGCGCCGATGGCGTTCTGGTGGAAGGTGAGCGCATCGGCCAGGCCCGCGTCCCGCACGGCGAGCGCCCCGCCGACGACGTCCGAGTGGCCGCCGCAGTACTTGGTCGTCGAGTGCAGTGCCACGTCGGCGCCGAGCGCCAGCGGCTGCTGCAGATAGGGCGAGGCGAAGGTGTTGTCCACGACGAGCAGCGCGCCCGCCTCGTGCGCCGCCGCGGCGGTCGCCTCGATGTCGCCGATCCCGAGGAGCGGGTTGGTGGGCGTCTCCAGCCAGACGAGCTTGGTCTCCCCGGGCCGGATCGCGCGGCGGACGGCGTCGACGTCCTGCACCGGAGCGGGGGTGTAGGCCAGCCCCCAGGGCTGCTCCACCTGGTCGAAGAGGCGGTAGGTGCCGCCGTAGGCGTCGGAGGGCAGCACCACGTGGTCCCCGGGACGGCAGGTGGCGCGCACCAGGGTGTCCTCGGCCGCCAGCCCGGAGGCGAAGGCGAACCCGCGCTCCCCCTCCTCCAGTGCGGCGACGGTCTCCTCCAGCGCCGTGCGCGTGGGGTTGGCGGAGCGCGAGTACTCGTAGCCTCCGCGCAGGCCGCCGACGCCGTCCTGCTTGTAGGTCGAGGTCGCGAAGATCGGCGGGATCACCGCGCCCGTCGTCGGGTCGGGCGCGTAGCCCGCGTGGATCGCCCGCGTCTCGAACCCGCCCTTGGCGGCCTCGCCGGTCCCGTGCTCCTGCTGCGCCATGCGGCCGAGCGTAGACCCCCGCCGACCGTCGCCGGGGCGACGGGAACGTCCCGGGAACGACCCGGCACGACCCGGGAACGACTCGGGCCCTTGCCGTGTTGAGGAGGATGGACGCACCCCTGGAAGAGGAGCTGATCGCGTGTTCACCAGCCGCACCAAGACCACCCTGCCGACGGCCGACGACGCCCTGGCGGGCCGGGACCACCGCTGGTTCCACCTGGCGCCGAAGCACGTCGTGCTCGACGCGCCGGTGGACACCGACGAGGTGCCCGACGGGCTCGAGGTCGCGATCTTCGGCCTGGGCTGCTTCTGGGGCGCCGAGGAGATCTACTGGCAGAAGCCGGGCGTCTGGTCCACCTCGGTCGGGTACGCCGGCGGGCACACCCCCCACCCGTCGTACGACGAGGTCTGCACCGGCCGCACCGGGCACACCGAGGCGATCCGGATCGTCTACGACCCGGAACGGATCTCCTTCGCGGACCTCGTGAAGACCTTCTTCGAGGTGCACGACCCGACGCAGGGCATGCGCCAGGGCAACGACGTCGGCACGCAGTACCGCTCCGCGATCTACTACACGACGCCCGAGCAGGAGCAGACCGCGCGCGAGCTGACGAAGGTCTACGCCGAGGAGCTGCGCCGCCGCCGCCTCGGCGAGGTGACCACCGAGATCGCGCCGGCCGGGGCGTACTACTACGCGGAGGACATCCACCAGCAGTACCTGGCAAAGAACCCCTTCGGCTACCGCTGCCACGCGAACACCGGCGTGCGCTTCCCTCAGACGGCCTGACGGACGGTCCACCGCCGCGTAGCCTCTTCGGGGTGAGTGGGGGTCGCCGGGTCCGCCGTGCGTGGCTGCTCGTCTACGCGCTCTGCATGGGCAGCCTGGTCGCCTGGCTCGGGGCGCTCGGGTTCGCACGCACATATCTCTGCGCCTCGATCGTTGCCGCCCTCGGCCTGGCAGTGCTCGCCGTGCGCCCCGGCCGGATGTGGGTCTACTGGATCGGCGTGGCCATCGGGCTGGGGACGCTGTTCGTGGCGATCTTCCCGACCGACGAGGGCGGTGTCTGCGGATCCGTCCTGAATCCGTACCAGGCCGAGGAGTCACTCGACTGGGGTCCGGACCCCTTCCGCTACTTCGAGCGCTGCGATGACCGTGCGGCGATCCACGGGATGCTCGTGCTCGGCGGGAGCGCGACCTCGGGCCTGCTCGTGGGCAACGCGCTGGTCCCCCTCGGGTCCCGGCGGGGCGACAAGGCCACACGAACGCCAGCGACTGTGGGCACCAGGGCCAGCGGCGACGAGTGAGTCACTACGCCGACGGTTCTTGCAGCAGTACCTGGCAAAGAACCCCTTCGGCTACCGCTGCCACGCGAACACCGGCGTGCGCTTCCCCCAGACGGCCTGACCCCAGGCCGCGCCGCGGATCTCGGCCGAAGCTCAGCCGACCGGGCGCTCCATCCACACCGAGTCGGGCCAGTCGGGCTTGAGGCCGGGCTCGCGGTGCACCTCGCGGAAGCCCTGCCGGGAGTAGAAGCCGACGGCGCGGTGGTTGCCCTCCACGAACTCCAGACGAACGGCGTCCCGACCAGGCGGGACGAGCGCCAGCAGCTCCTCCATGACCTGCTCCCCGATGCGGTCGTTCTGCCGGTCGGGGCGCACGTAGATGCCCGTGATCAGGGGCGGCTCCGGGCGCATGTCGAGGTTGCCGATCCCGACGACGAGGCAGCCCTCGTCGTCGCACTCCTCGGCGACGACCCACGCCGTGCTGTCCAGCGACTCGGTCATCGCCTCCCGGGACCACCAGCGCTCCAGCCCGTCGCGCACGTAGTCCTCCCCCGCGAAGGCGTACGTCGCGGGCCAGGTGGCGTGCCCGACCCGGCGGATGGAGTCCACGTCCTCGGGCATGGCGTGGCGGTAGGTGAGGCCCATGGCGCCAAGCCTGCCAAACCGGCCGCCCCGCGACCACCGGGGACCAGCCCGCGGGACCCGGTTGGACAAGCCCGGACATTTCCAGCCCAGATGGGGTGCGGGAGTTGTCCGATGCGCGAGAATCGGGGGCGTGACCGAACTTCCGCGTCGCGCCGTGCGCCGCACGGCTCGGCTGGCCTCGCTGCCCATCGGGTACGCGAGCCGCAACGCGGTCGGCCTCGGCAAGCGCCTGGCCGGGCGCCCCGGCGAGGCGGTCATGAGCGAGATCCAGCAGCGCACCGCGGAGCAGCTGTTCCGCACGCTCGGTGAGCTCAAGGGCGGGGCCATGAAGGTCGGGCAGATGCTCTCGATCTTCGAGTCCGTGCTGCCCGAGGAGATGGCGGGTCCCTACCGCGAGGAGCTCACGCGCCTGCAGGACTCCGCTCCGCCCATGCCCACCTCGACGGTGCGCCGGGAGCTGGCCGAGCAGCTCGGCGACGACTGGGCCGACCGCCTCGTCTGGCTGGACGGCGGCCCCACCGCGGCCGCGTCCATCGGTCAGGTGCACAAGGGCCGGTGGCACGACGGTCGCGACGTCGCGGTCAAGGTGCAGTACCCGGGCGCCGGCGACGCGCTGCGCTCCGACCTGCGCCAGGTCTCCCGCCTCGCGCGCACGATGGGCGGCGCGTTCCCGGGCATCGACATGAAGGCGCTCGTCGCCGAGCTGCAGGAGCGCACGGAGGAGGAGCTCGACTACCGGATCGAGGCCCAGGCCCAGCGCGCGTTCGCCGAGGCCTTCCGCGGCGACCCGCAGGTGGTGGTCCCCGACGTCGTCGACGTCAGCGAGACGGTGCTCGTCACGGAGTGGCTCGAGAGCGACTACTCCTTCGCCCGGGTCATCCGCGACGGGAGCCAGGCCGAGCGCGACCACTACGGCGAGCTCTACGTGCGCTTCCTCTTCGAGGGGCCGCGCCGCACGGGCATGCTGCACGCCGACCCCCACCCGGGCAACTTCCGCGTCGTCCCCGACCCCGACGGCGGTCCCGGCCGAATGGGGGTCCTCGACTACGGCGCCGTGGCGCGCCTGCCGGAACGCCGCCTCCCCGACGCGATGGGCCGCCTGGTCCGGCTCGCCGCCCTCGAGGACGACCAGGAGCTGATGGCCGGGCTGCGCACCGAGGGCTTCGTCCGCGACGGCATCCGGCTCGACCCCCGAGACGTCGTCGCCTACCTCTCGCCGCTCGTCGAGCCGACCAGGTCGGAGCGGTTCCGCTTCTCCCGCGAGTGGATGCGGGAGCAGTTCGCCCGCATCAACGACCCGCGCTCGGAGGAGTTCACCGTCGCCATCAAGCTGAACCTGCCCCCGTCGTACCTGCTGATCCACCGCACCTGGGTGGGCGGCATCGGGGTGCTGTGCCAGCTCGGAGCCGAAGCCCCCTTCCGCGCCATCCTCGAGGAGTCCCTCCCCGGCTTCGCCCAGCCCTCCGGAGCATCCTGATCAGCACCGACCGCACCTCCGCCCGCATCGTGTCGCTGCTCCCGTCGGCGACGGAGATCCTGCAGGCGCTCGGGAGCGGACCGCAGCTCGTCGGCGTGACCTTCGAGTGCGAGGTCGCGGCCGAGCTGTCCCCCGCCATCGTGTCCTCGACGACGCTGCCGCGGGGCCTCACGCCGGCCGAGATCGACGCGCGCGTGGCAGCGGCGCTCGCCGCGGGTGAGGACCTCTACCGCCTCGACCGCGACGCCCTGCGCGACCTGCGGGCGGACCTCGTCATCACCCAGGACCTCTGCGAGGTCTGCGCCGTCGACGTCAGCGACGTCGGCCAGGCCCTCGCCCACCTCGGCACCGACGCGCGGGTGGTGACGCTCGAGCCGCGCACGTTCGAAGACGTGCTCGACACGATCCTGCGTCTCGGGGAGGCCACCGGGCGGGAGGTCGAGGCGGCCGCGCTGCTGGTGCTGCTCCGCGCCCGGCTCAACCACGTCAGCCGGCGCGTCGCCGAGCGCCCCCGTCCTCGCGTGGCGGTGCTGGAGTGGACCGACCCGCCCTACGGCCCCGGCCACTGGATCCCCGAGATGGTCCGCCTCGCGGGCGGCGAGCCGGTCATCGGCTGGCCGGGCGAACGCTCGCGCCGCGTCACCTTCGAGGAGATCGCCGCCGCCGAGCCGGAGGTCGTCGTGGTCGCCCCCTGCGGCTACCGCATCGACCTCGCGCGCGAGCTCGCGGCGGGCCTGGAGACCTCGGGTGTCCTGCCGCGCTCCGCCCGGGTGCACCCCGTGGACGCCGACGCGCACTGGGTGCGCCCCGGGCCCGGGCTGGTCGACGGCGTGGAGGAGCTCGCGGCCTACCTGCACCCGGTCGACCTCGACCCCGGCGGCTGAGCGGCCCGTCCGGAGGGACCTCGCGCCCTCAGTCGACCGGGAACTCCGCCAGCTTGTCCCAGTCGTCGCCGTCGAGCTGCGTGTTGCGCACCAGCGGCGTCGACTGCAGGTACGCCGGCAGCTGGCCCTGCGCGGTCGCGAAGTGCTCGCTGGTCACGTGCGCCTCGGCGGCGTCGTCGCGGAAGCCCTCGATCAGGACGTACTCGCACGGATCCTCGACGTTGCGCGACCACTCGAAGAACAGGTTCCCCTCCTCGGCGCGCGTGCCCTCCGTGAAGTCGCGGGTGATCTGCGGCCAGTCGTCGGCGTGCTCGGACTTCACGTGGAAGCGGACACAGATGAAGATCACGGGTGCCTCCCAGGCGGTCGATGCCATCCTGCGGACCGACCGTAACCGAGATCGGGTCACGCGTCAGGAGCCGCGTCAGTCGACCCAGGACCCGCGACCCCAGCGGCCGAAGAACTCGTCGGAGCCGCCGCCGCCGACGCCGCGGGACCCGCCCCCGGGTCCGCGCGAGCCGAGGTAGCTGCCCACCACGGCGGCCCCGAGGTCGTCCAGCTCGGGTGCGACGACGCGGCCCTCGACGCGACGCGCCATCTGCTCGATGAAGCGCGCCAGCCCGGCGTCGTCGCCGAGGCGGAAGAACGTGGTCTGCGCGCCCAGCCGACCGGCGGTGTCGAGCTCGCGCACGGAGCGGGCCACGGTCATCGGGTGCGGCGGGTAGGAGAAGACCACCTGGCCGTCCGGCTCCAGGTGGGCCGTCGGCTCGCCGTCGGTGACGACGAGCAGGACGGGCTGGGCGTGGGGATGCTGGCGGAAGTGCTTGTTGGCCAGCAGCAGCGCGTGGTGCAGGTTCGTGCCCTTCTCCCACAGGGCGTCGAGCGCGGTGAGCTCCTCGATCTCCATCCGCTGCGCGTGCCTGCCGAAGCCGATCAGCTGGAGCGCGTCCCCGCGAAAGCGCGTGCGGATCAGCGTGTGCAGCGCCAGGGCGGTGCGCTTCATCGGCACCCAGCGCCCGTCCATGGCCATCGAGAAGGAGGTGTCCACCAGCAGCGCGACGCAGGCCTGCGTGCGTGCCTCGGTCTCGCTGACCTCGACGTCGCGGATGTCCAGGCGCACCGACGGTCGCCCGGTCGCGCGGTCGCGGGGGCCGCCGCCCCCTCCCCCCGGCTCGGACACCGTGCGGAGGACCGCGTTGGTGATGCTGCGCGTGACGTCCCACGGCTCCGTGTCGCCGAACTGCCACTCGCGGCTCGCACCCGTGAGCTCGCCCGCGGCGCCGGCGAGGCGCAGGTCGCGCTCCCCCTGGCGACCGGACAGCCGCTGCGCCACGTCGCGCAGGAGGGCCCGGCCCAGCTGCCGCATCGCGCGCGGCGAGAGCCGCGTGCTGCCATCGCTGCCGCGCTGGAGGTAGCCCGAGTCGCGCAGGGCGCGCTCCAGGTCGGCCAGCGTGCGCGCGTCGACGCCCGCCTGCTCCCCGAGCTGCCGCTCGAGGGCGTCGACGTCGACGTCGTCCATGCGCGCGCCGCCGTAGGACTGCGAGAGCTGGTCGGCGAGCTGGTCGAGCTCGGCGAGGTCCTGCAGGGCACCGGTCCCGTCGCCGAGCCCGAGACCCTCGTCGCCGTCGAACCGCTCCGAACCGGACCAGTCCTCGCCGGGCCGCAACGCGTGGAGGTTGGCGTCGAGCCGGCCCAGGGCCTCCATCAGCTGCGGCGAGCCGAAGGCCTGCTGCGAGAGCTCCAACAGCTCCTGGCGCTGCTCCGGCGACATCGAGCTGAGCATCCGCTGGGCGGCGGCGGCGCGCTGGGCCAGCGTGTCGAGCAGCTCGTCGAGGTCCTGGGGGTCCTCGGGGAAGAGGTCCCCGTGGTCCGCCATGAAGTCCTCGAAGTCCTGCTGGGTGTCCTCGCCGCGCGCCCGCTTCTCGAGCAGCTCGTTGAGGTCGGTGAGCATCTCGTCCACGGCGGCGCGGTCCTCGTCGCTCGCGTTCTCCAGCGCCTGCTTCATGCCCTGGAAGCGCTGGTCCAGCAGCTCGCGGCCCAGCAGGTCCTTGATCTGCTCGTAGGCCTCCCGCGCCTGGGTGGACTGCCAGTCGTAGGTCGCCAGCTCGCTCACCGCCGCGGCCGGGCTGGGCGGCAGGTTCTCCAGCTGCATCTCGCGGAACGCGCGGTCTGCATCGTCCAGGTCGACGTCGCGGGCCAGCTGCTTGCGCTCCTCGAGCACCGCGCGGTCGAGCAGCTCCTGCACCTCCTGCATGGTGCCGTCGAGGCCGTGGCGGCGCAGCAGGTCGCGGCGCTTCTCGGCCACCCGGCGCGCGAGGTCGTCCAGGCCCCGCTGGTCGCTGCCGCCGCGGCGCAGGAACTCACGCATCGCCCGCTCGGGGCTGTAGCCCGCCATCACGTCCTCACCGATGGCGTCCAGCGCCTCGGCGAGGTCGACCGGCGGCGCGAGGGGGTCCGGGCCGCCGGTGTAGCGGCCGTACGCCGAGCGGCGCCGTGGCCGCGGGGGCTGGTCAGCCATACACGGTCTCCCCGTCGCCCGACTCCTTGGCCACCTTGCGCGCCAGGAACAGGCCCTCCAGCGCCAGCTCGATCGCCGCCGCCCGCGTGCCGTCGTCCCTCGCGCCGAGCCGGTCGCACACCTGGTCGTAGAGGTCGCTCTCCCCGGCCTCGCTGGGTGGCAGCGGGGGCAGGCCCTCGAGCAGCTCGCGCGCCGAGACCTGCTCTCCGGTGACCACCCTCGCCCCGGCCTCGAGCGCGTCGACGAGGGCGGCCAGGTCGACCCCGCGGAAGTGGTGCCGCACCGTCTCGGCGGTGGCGGTGCGCAGCAGGTGGTCGAGCACCTGACGCTCGCGACCCTCCTCGCCGGTCTCGAACTCGATCTTGCCGCCCAGGACGTCGACGGCCGTCTCGAGGTCGACGACCCGGGCGACCGCGCGGTCCTCGCCCTGGCGGGTGGCCCGGTGCAGGGCCGCGGCGGCGACGGTCTCGGCGCCCGCGATCGTGAAGCGGGCGGAGACGCCCGAGCGCTGGTCCACGCTGGAGGAGGCCCGCAGGTTGCGGGTGAAGCGGGCCAGCACCTCGAGCAGCGCGTCCGGGACGTCGGCGGTGAGCGACGCCTCCTGCCGGACGACGGCGATCTCGGCCTCGAGCTCGAGCGGGTAGTGCGTGCGGATCTCGGCGCCGAAGCGGTCCTTCAGCGGCGTGATGATGCGGCCGCGGTTGGTGTAGTCCTCCGGGTTCGCGCTCGCCACGACGAGCACGTCGAGGGGGAGGCGCAGCACGTAGCCCCGCACCTGGATGTCGCGCTCCTCCATGACGTTGAGCATCGCGACCTGGATCCGCTCGGCCAGGTCGGGCAGCTCGTTGATCGCGACGATGCCCCGGTGGCTGCGCGGGATCAGACCGAAGTGGATGGTCTCCGGGTCGCCCAGGGACCGGCCCTCCGCCACCTTCATGGGGTCGACGTCGCCGATCAGGTCGGCGACCGACGTGTCGGGCGTGGCCAGCTTCTCGGCGTACCGCTCGCTGCGGTGCAGCCACCCCACCGGCAGGTCGTCGCCCAGCTCCTCGGCGCGGCGGCGGGAGACGGGACTGACGGGCTCGAAGGGGTGCTCCCCCAGCTCGGAGCCCTCGATCACCGGCGTCCACTCGTCGAGCAGCCCGGCGAGGGTGCGCAGGATGCGCGTCTTGCCCTGCCCGCGCTCGCCGAGCAGCACGATGTCGTGGCCGGCGATCAGCGCCCGCTCGACCTGCGGGACGACGGTCGTCTCCAGGCCGTGCAGCCCGGGCCACGGGTCGCCGCCCTCGGCCAGCGTGGCGAGCAGGTTGGCGCGCAGCTCGGCGCGCACCGGCACCAGCTGATGGCCCGAGGCGCGCAGCGCGCCCAGCGTGGTGGATGCGGGACGCGGGGTCGCGGTGATGCTCACGCCGTCAACCTACGCCGGGGTCCAACCGGTCACCGCACGGCGAAGCGGTCGACGTAGGCGAGCAGGCGGGTGACGAGCTGGGAGACCGAGACGAGGTCGGCCAGGGCGGGTGCCGGCTCGTCGGCCAGGGCATAGAGGGCCTCCTGCCCGGCGGGCGTGACCTCGGCCGCGACCCGGGCCGCGGCCCGGGCGGCGTCGCGCACCGCGCCGTGGTCCACGGTCCAGATGGCGTCGAACTCGCGCCGGTCGTCGGGCCGGGACTCCTGACCCGGGGCCTCCCAGGCCGTGAGCGCGACCGGGAGCTCCCGGCTGTCGCAGATCACCGCCCACTCCCGGCGCATCGGGGAGTCGGGCGTCAGCGGCACCTTGGCCGGCCGGCCGGGCTCCACGGCCCCCGGCAGCACCAGGCCGGGGAAGTCGGCGAAGACCAGCGCGGAGGCGGCGACGCGGGCCAGCTCGTTCCAGCGGGGCTCGGCCGAGGTCCAGTAGCGCTCGGCCTCGAAGGCACCCATGATGCGGGGCCGGTCGGCCCGCGCACAGAACTCGTCCTCGATCGCCCAGGAGAGCGCCAGCAGGGTGCGCTTGGTCAGGCGCTGCACGGGCAGCTGCGGGTGGGTGCGCCGCAGCTCGGCGAAGACGGAGCGCGGCCGTGGCTGCTCCCTGCGCTCGAGCTCGGCCAGCGCCTGCGAGATCGCGACGTCGAGGCGGACGCCGTCGTCGCGGCGCCGCACCACGCCGAGCACCGCGTCGACCGTGCTCTCGTCGTAGCGCCGGTGGCCGCTGTCGCGGCGCTCGGGCCGCGGGAAGCCGTGGCGGCTCTCCCAGGCCCGCAGCGTGGCGGTGGACAGCCCGGTGCGCTCGGCGAGGTCCCCGATCGCCAGGTTCTCGGGAGCCCGCCGACCCGGTGTTTCGTTTCTAGACATTTTGTTCACCTTCTAAGGGTAGACCTAGACAGAGTTGTATAGCAATATGGGTCCCGCACCGTCCTTCGGACACCCGTCAGAGCAATCAGAACAGGAGCAACACCATGGCTATGAGCATGCAGTCGCCCGGCGGCGGCAACGAGGTCGTCGACTGGACCGACCTCGGTCGCAAGATGTGGGACTTCCTCACCGGCCGCAAGGCCGCCATCCACTACAGCTTCGAGGACATGTCGGTGGAGGTGCCCCGGGACACGGGCGACCAGGCGCCGCGCGCCACCTGGAAGCTCGACGGCACCGTCACCGTGACCACCACGGACCACGCGGGCCGGCAGGGCTGACCCGTGCCGACCACCGTCTCAGCCGACCTCTGCTTCCGCGTGGAGGTGTCCGGCAGGCCCTCGGCTGCGGGGCACCTGCACGGCAGCGGCAACGACCTGCGGCTCGACGTCGACGATCCGGGCGTCTTCGCCGGGGCGGGCGACGCACCGGCCATTCGCGAGCTCGCCGAGGAGCTCGCGGTGCGCAGGATCAAGATCCGGGTGCACGCCCACGGCCGGCACCTGGTCTCGCTCGGGGCGGTCTCGGCACCCTGGTGGCAGCGCCGCGTGACCCGCTCGAAGCGGATCCGCCTCGGCAGCCTCCGTGGGGCCTGGACCTCGGCGCGCGCCCGCGCCCAGGGGCTCGACCCGGTCCTGCCGGACGCCGGCCTCCTGCCGCCCACCACGCTCTCCCCCGTCTTCCCCACCTTCGGGCGCCGCGCGCGCCGCGTCACCACGACGCACGACCCCTCCCGCGGTGGCAGCCCGCGGCTGGTCCTGGTGAAGGAGGACGTCTGGGTGGGCGAGCGCCAGCCCGTCTACTGGCTCGGCCGGGAGACCGTGATCGGCTCCGACGGGGCCTGCGACGTGGTCCTGCCGGGCCTGGCCCCGCGGCACGCGGTGGTCCGGCACGACGAGGACGACGAGCTCGTCGTCCAGGCTGTGGACGGGCCGACCCGGGTGCACGGCGGCCTGGTCGAGAGGCAGGTGCTGCGCACGGGCTCGCGCGTGACCGTGGGCGACCACCGGCTCGTCTACTACCGCGAGGAGTTCGCGGACCACGGTCGGCCGTACGGCGGCCGGGTGGGCGGCGAGCTCGGATACCAGCGCAGCCAGCCGCCCCGACCGCGGTGAACCGGCCCCCTCCGGGACCTTGGCCACCCCCCAGCCGGGACCTCGGACGGGGGTCGTTCGTCACATCGGGGGCCGCGGGCCACCGGTCTTGAGCGGACCTGCGGAAAGCGTGCGGCGCGACCTTGAACCAACCTCGGTCAGGGTGGAGCCGACCGGAGGAGTAAGCCCCACTCACCGGTTGATTCGGGTCCCGCGCGGCTGCCCGCCCCCGAGAAGGCGGCCGCGCGGGCCCCTCCGAATCCTCCGGGGGCCCACCGGGCGACGGCTGACTCAGACCGCTTCCATGCGGTAGCCGACCCCGCGGACCGTGCGGATCAGGCGCGTCGCACCCTTGCCGTCGCCGAGCTTGCGGCGGAGATTGCCGATGTGCACCTCGACCAGGTGCGTGTCGTTGACCCACTCGTTGCCCCACACGGACCGCAGCAGCGCCTCGCGGCTCCACACCCGCGTCGGCGTGCGCATCAGCTCCGTGAGCAGGTCGAACTCCGTGCGGGTCAGGGCCAGCTCGTCGCCGGAGCGCAGGGCCCGGCGCCCCTCGACGTCGACCGTGAGCTCGCCGTGGCGCAACAGCTCCGCGGCCTCCTCGTCGACGACGTCCTCGATGCCCGCGCCGCGACGGGGTCGCCGGAACATCGCGTTGACCCGGGCCTTGAGCTCGCGCGGGGAGAAGGGCTTGCCGAGGAAGTCGTCCGCTCCGGTCTCGAGACCGATCAACCGGTCGACCTCCTCGTTGCGGGCCGTGACCATGACGATGTAGGCGTCGCTGAACTCACGGATGCGCCGGCACGCCTCGATGCCGTCGAAGCCCGGCAGGCCGAGGTCGAGGGTGACGAGGTCGGGGTCGGAGCTGCGGGCCGTCTCGACGGCGGCCCGTCCGTCGGAGGCCGTGGCGACCGCGAAACCCTGCGAGGACAGGGTCAGCTGGATCAGCTCCCGGATGTCGGGATCGTCCTCGACGACCAGCGCGCGGCGGTCCACGGCGTTCTCCATGGCAGGCATCCTGCCATGGGAAGGGGGCCCGAAAGGCGACCCACCGCGCCGTCGGCGCCAAGGGTGGGCCCGGGCGCGGGGGCAGACGCGAGCGCGAGCGCTCTCAGCCCGCGCGCGGATCGCTGGGTCGACGACGGTCCCGCGCCCCGAGCGGGCGGGTGTCCTCGTCGGCCAGCGGGGCCGCCCGGGGGCGACCCTGCGGCCGCTCGCCCGGCGCCTCCCGCGGTCCCTCCCGGGGCGGCTGCTTCGCGGCGCGAGACCCACCCTCGAGGTCGAGGGGCATCGTCACCGCCTGGTCCTCGAAGACCACCCGCACCGTCTCGAACCCCTTGTGCCGCTGGGCGCGCGCATAGGAGGCGTACGCCCGGCGGTCGGCGTCGGTCAGGCTGACGGCGTCCGTGAAGGGCGTCAGCAACGCGCGTGGCCACAGCCGGCGCGCCAGGACGACGTTGACCTCCATGCCCAGGACGGCCATCAGCGAGGCGAGATAGATCATGCCGACCAGACCGAGGACCAGGCCGAAGGTCGGGTTCATCCCGCTCGTGCCCGTCAGCACCCGTGTCACGTAGGCGGCCCCGGCGACCTGCAGGCCCTGCCAGAGCACGGCCACGGTCAACGCCCCCGGCACCGCTGCACCGATGCCGTGCTGCCGGGCCGCGGCCAGCCGGAAGAGCACCGTGAGCACCCACGCGACCGCCAGGATGGTGAGACCGTGGATGGTCCAGCGCGTCACCGGGCCGAGCTGGTCGGAGATCAGGTCGCTGTTGGAGCCGATCGCCGAGAAGACCGTGAGGGCCAGCACCGCGGCGCCGGCGGCCATCAGCAGCACCAGGCTCTTGAAGCGCAGCACGAAGGGGTTCGGGCGGCTGTTGCGCGGCACGGCCCAGGTCACGTTCATCGCGTTCTGCAGCGCCTGCCCGAGGCCCATCGAACCGTAGAGCGCCGCGAGCGAACCGATCACCACGGCCGCTCCCGATCCCTGGAGCCCGTCGGGCCGGCCGAGCTCGTCACCGATGATCGGGAACTGGCGCAGCGCCGAGTTCAGGGCGGACTGCTCGAGCTGCGGGTTCCCCTGCAGCACGAAGCCCGCGATCGAGCTGGCGAGCAGCAGCAGCGGAAAGATCGCGATGAAGCCGTAGAAGGTGATGATGGCCGCGAGGTAGTTCCCCTGGTCGTCGGAGAACTTGTAGGCGATGGCGATCGGCACCCCCACCACGGGGTGCTTGCGCTGGAACGCGTCCAGCTTCTCGTGCCTCGCCATGCCACCACGGTACGGGTGCGCGTCTCCGAAGCGACGACCTCCGTGGCGAGTCTGTGCAGGTCAGCCCCACAGGCCAAGCACGTCGCCCCCGATCCGGATGGCGAACGCACCGACGACGAGCATGAAGAAGGCCCGCACGAAGCCCGCCCCCCGCCGGACCGCCGTGCGGGCCCCGACCCAGCCACCGACGACGTTGGCCACCCCCATCAGCAGGCCGACCCGCCACAGCACGGCGCCCTGGGGCACGAAGACGGCGAGCGCGGCGAGGTTCGTCGCCCAGTTCGCCAGCCGGGCCTGCGCGGAGGCGTCGAGGAACGAGTAGCCGAGCACGCCGACGAGGGCGATCACGAAGAAGGAGCCCGTGCCGGGGCCCAGCAGACCGTCGTACGCCCCGACGGCCAGGCCCGTCGCGGTGGCGGCGAGCAGGTGGCGACGCGGCGTGAGGCGCAGCGCGGTGTGCCCGCCGAGGTCGGGGCGGCGCAGCACCATGGCGCCGACCACCACCAGCGCGACCAGCACCACGGGGTCGAAGGCCGAGCGCGGGACCTGGGAGGCGACCAGAGCGCCGACGATCGAGCCCACGAAGGCGCTGGCCATCAGCGGCAGGAACGTGCGCCGGTCCGGGCGCACGTGGCGGTAGTAGGTGGCCGCGCTCGCGCTGGTGCCGCAGATCGAGGAGATCTTGTTGGTGGCGAGCAGCTGCACGGGGGCCGCACCCGGCAGCGCGATGACCAGCGCCGGCAGCTGGATCAGCCCTCCGCCACCCACGACGGCGTCGACGAACCCCGCCGCGAGCGCGGCCAGCACCAGCAGCAGCAGCACGTCGGTGTCGGGGCCGGTCACGCGAGCCGCCTGATCCGCGGGCGACCGGACGGGCGCGCCGTCACCTCGCCGGTTGGTCGTCGGGGATCGAGCGGGCGCGGTCGGGCAGGAACCCGTGGGCAATGGCCCAGCGCACCGCCTGGCTCCGGCGGGAGACGCCCATCTTGCGGTAGGCCGTGCGGATGTAGGTCTTCACCGAGTTGATGCTCAGGTAGGCGCGGTCCGCGATCTCCTGGTTGCTCAGCCCGGAGGCGATCAGCCCGACGATCTCGGCCTCGCGCTCGGTCAGGCCCTCCTCCCGCCCGGGCCAGTCGCGGCCCCGGCGCTCGGCGCCGGGCCGCTCGGGCACCCGTGTCGTCTCGCCGCGGTGCACGCGCTCCAGCGCCGAGACCACCTCCTCGGCGGTCGCCGACTTGCAGACGTAGCCGTGGGCACCCCGCCGCAGGACCTCCTCGACCACGCCCTCCTCGGTCGTCCAGCTGAAGACGACGACCCGCGCCCCGCTGTCGCGGATGCTCGCGACCAGGTCGGCCCGCTCGGACCGCGACCTCGGCTGCGTGAACGTGTCCCACAAGACGACGTCGACGTCGCTGAGCACGGGCCTGCGGGCGTCGAGCTCGACGACCTGCACGCGGTCGGCAAACGGGGCGAGCATGCCGTGGAGGCCCTTCACGACGACCTCGTAGTCGTTCAGGATCGCCAGACGCACCGGCGACGCCATGGCCCCTCCGTCCTCCGTGCTCGTCGCCGCTGTGCTCCTCACGCGACGAGGCTCTGGCCCCAAGGTAACCCCGGATCGCCCGGCGCGAACCTCGGCCAGGGCACTGGTCCACAGGTGGGGTCTTTGGTCCCGCCGCGAGGGGGCCGCGGTCCCGCCGAGGCGGCGTGAGCTTCCACCTCCGCCGAGGCGGCGTGAGCTTCCATCCCGCCGAGGCGGCGCGAGCTTCCCGGCCGGCTCAGGCGCGCGCGAGGTGGATCAGCAGGTCCTGCCGGGTGAGCACCCCGACCGGCTTGCCGTCCTCGTGCACCAGCACGGCGTCGCCGGACTCCAGGATTCTCAGCGCCGCCGTCACCGGCTCCCCCGAGCCGAGGCTCGGCAACGCCGGCGACATGTGCTGGTCGACGCGGTCCGCGAGCTTGGCGTCGCCGGCGTAGAGCGCCTCCATCAGATGGCGCTCGGAGACCGAGCCCGCGACCTCGGCGGCGACCACGGGCGGCTCGGCGTTCACGACGGGCATCTGCGAGACGCCGTACTCCTGAAGGATCTGCACGGCCTCGGCGATGGTCTCGTTCGGGTGCGTGTGCACCAGGTCGGGCATCCGACCGGCCTTGCCGCGCAGCACCTCGCCCACCGACTGGGTGTTCCTGTCGTCACCCGTGGTGGTCGCGAAGCCGTAGCGCGCCAGCCAGTCGTCGTTGAAGACCTTCGAGAGGTAGCCGCGACCGGAGTCGGGCAGCAGCACGACGATCACGGCGTCCTCGCCCTCGGGGGTCCCCGCCAGCTCGTGCGCGAGCTGCCGAGCGGCGTACGCCGCCATGCCGCAGGAGCCACCGACGAGCAGCCCCTCCTCGCGCGCCAAGCGGCGCGTGAACGCGAAGGAGTCGGCGTCGGAGACCTCGATGATGCGCTGGGCGACGCCGCGGTCGTAGGTCGCGGGCCAGAAGTCCTCGCCGACGCCCTCGACGAGGTAGGGGCGCCCGCCGCCCCCGGAGTAGACCGATCCCGCGGGATCGGCCCCGACCACCTGGACGTCGGGCGAACGCTCCCGGAGGTAGCGGCCGACGCCCGAGATGGTGCCGCCCGTGCCCACGCCGGCCACGAAGTGCGTGATGCGGCCCTCGGTCTGCTCCCAGATCTCCGGACCGGTCGTCTCGTAGTGGGAGCGAGGGTTGTGCATGTTGGAGTACTGGTCCGGCTTCCAGGCGCCGGGCTCGGAGGCGAGCCGGTCGGAGACGACGTAGTAGGAGTCCTCGTGGTCCGGGGGCACGGCCGTCGGGCAGACGACGACCTCGGCGCCGTAGGCGCGCAGCACGTTGCGCTTGTCCTCGCTCACCTTGTCGGGGCAGACGAAGACGCAGTGATAGCCCTTCTGCTGGGCCACCATGGCGAGGCCGACGCCGGTGTTGCCGGAGGTGGGCTCGACGATCGTGCCGCCGGGCTGCAGCTCACCGGAGGCTTCGGCGGCCTCGATCATGCGCGTGGCGATGCGGTCCTTCACGGAGCCGCCGGGGTTGAGGTACTCCACCTTGGCCAGCACCAGCGGCCCGGACCCCCCGGGGGGCAGGTCGAGGCAGCGGTCGAGCCGCACCAGCGGGGTGTTGCCGATGAGGTCGATGACGGAGTTCGCGTAGTCCACCCCCACAGGCTAGGACCGCGGTGCCTACAGTGTCGCCGTGGGGAAAGCAGGTGCCGCGCGCAAGCTCGCCTCGGCCGCCGCGTTCGGTGGCGGTGGGCTGTCGGTGCTGGGCGGGGGGCTCTACGGCCTGCTCGTCGCCGAGGCCCGGTTCGCGCGCAAGACGATCGGGGAGCCGGGGGACGACGAGCGGCCCCCGGACGCCACCGGCTGGTACGGCCGCGGCCGGCCCGGCCCCGCCGTCAAGATCGCGCTCCTGGGCGACTCGAGCGCCGCGGGGTACGGCGTGGAGCGCGTCGAGGAGACGCCCGGGGCCCAGCTGTCCTCCGGGGTCTCGCACCACGCCGATCGCCGGGTCTACCTGCGGGAGTTCGCGGTCGTGGGGGCACGCTCCTCCGACCTGGCCGCCCAGATCGGTCGGGCCCTGCCGATCGAGCCCGACGTCGCGGTGATCCTGATCGGCGCCAACGACGTCACGCACCAGGTGCTGCCGCGCCAGTCGGTCGCGGACCTCTCCGAGGGCGTGACCCGGCTGCTGGAGGCCGGGGTGCAGGTGCTGGTCGGCACCTGTCCCGACCTGGGCACGATCAAGCCGATCGCGCCCCCGCTCAAGCAGGTCGCGCGCGCCTGGTCGCGACGGCTCGCGGCGGCGCAGACGATCGCCGTGCTCGAGGCCGGGGGGCGGACCGTCTCGCTGGGGTCGGTGCTGGGCCCGGAGTTCGCGGCGTCCCCCGCGCTGCTCTTCGGACCCGACCGGTTCCACCCGTCGGCGGAGGGCTACCGCCAGCTGGCCGCCGTGATGCTGCCCTCCACGCTGGCGGCCCTGGGTCTCGCGGCGGAGGACGAGATCAAGCCCGAGGCCTACCGGGGCGAGGGAGTCCTGCCGATCACCACCGCCGCGCTCGAGGCCGTGCAGGTGCCCGGCACCGAGCTCGACGGCACCGAGGTCGCGGGCGCCCGCCGCGGCGTACGCGGCCTGTGGGTCGAGCTGCGCCACCGGCGCCGCCGGACCCACTCCGAGGCCGAGTCCCCGCAGGAGACCGAGTCCGAGACCCCGCAGGAGACGGAGCCGGACGGCGCCGACTCGGCGTGAACTTCCGGCGGCGCGGAGAAACTCACGCCGACTCGGCGGGGTCGCCCGCCCAGTCGGCGTGAGCTTCGGCGCCGCGCGAGGCCGATCAGTCCGAGTTCATGATCGCCAGCAGGCGGAGCAGGTTCGTGTAGATCCAGACCAGGCTGACGGTCAGCGCGAAGGCGGCGCGCCAGGACTCCTGCTCGGGGAGGCCGTAGGCCACGCCCTTCTCGACGAAGTCGAAGTCGAGGATCAGCATGAAGATGCCGAGGGCCAGGCCCACGACCGCGAAGAGCACGCCCATGCCGCCGGTCCCGAAGATGCCGATGCTCGCGCCGAACGCGCTCAGGATGATCTCCAGGAACGACAGCGCGACCATGCCGAACATGGCCGCGATGACGCCCCGACGGAACTTGTCGGTGACGTTGATGTCGAAGAACTTGTAGGCAGCCAGCGTGCCGATGAAGGCCGCGAACGTGCCGAACACGGCCGGCGCGACGATGTTGCCGTCGACCATCGAGTTGAGCATCTTCGAGATGGCGCCGAGGAACAGGCCCTCGAGCACCGCGAACGCCAGCACCAGGGCCGGCGAGATCACGCGCTTGAAGGAGTTCACCATCGACAGGGCGAAGGCGCCCAGGCCGCCGATCGTGCCCGCCGCGAGGAGCGGGCCGGGGTCGGCGTCGCTGAGGTCGGGCGTCAGCACCCAGGTCAGCGCGGCCACGACGATGGCCACGCCGATGGTGATCGCGCTCTTCTGCACGACGCTGTCGATCGTCATGGGGGCGCCCTGCTGCCCGGCGCCGGGGACGTGGGTGGGGGGCTGCTGCTCGTAGCCCGAGCCACGGCTCTGCGTGCCCGTCCTGCCGCCGCCCTGGGCGATCTGCCAGTCAGCGGGGCTGCCGTGGCCGCTCGCGCCCCTCCCGTTGAACTCGCTCGAGCGGCGGAACACCGGGTTGTTGCTCTGCATGGTCTCTCCTCGAGGCCGGATGTGACCGTCGGTCGACGGCTCACCGTGGGATCAATCCTCTCAGTCCCACGATACGTCCAACGTACCGCCACGAGCCCGTGTTCCCACGCGGCCTGAGCATTGCCTGAGAACCGCCCCCGGACGGGCGTCCAGCCCGCCCATGGACGGCCCCGGCCCCCCTGCGCCATGCTGAACCGGGTGGGAGCGAGGACGGGGAGGCCATGACCGGACGACGGCGCGCGGTGGCGCCCCGGCCGCCCGCGGATCCGCCGCCCCCCGGGGTCGCCGCCGACGTCGACGCGATCACCGCCGCCCTGGCCGCCGAGCTGCCGGAGAAGAGCGCGCACAACCTGGTCGTCGGCACCTGGAACGTGCGCGCCTTCGCCCGGTTCACCGACAAGTGGCAGAGCGGCGCCGGCGACAGCCCGCTGCGCGACTGGCACGCGCTTGCCTGCATCGCGCGCGTCGTCGACCGGTTCGACGTCACCGCGATCCAGGAGACCCGCCGGGACACCTCCGCGCTGCTCGGGCTGCTCGCGCTGCTGGGCCCGCACTACCGCACGCTGCTCTCCGACGTGACGGAGGGCACGGCGGGCAACCAGGAGCGCCTGGTCTACGTCTACGACGCCCGCCGGGTGCAGCCCTCCGGCCTGGTCGGCGAGCTGGTCCTCCCGCCCGTCGGCGGCGAGCTCCGCCGCCAGTTCGCCCGGACGCCGTACGCCGCCGGGTTCCGCCGCAACGGCATCGACGTGACGCTCACGACCGTGCACGTGATCTGGGGGGAGGAGCCGGGCGACCGCGTCGAGGAGCTGCGGCACTTCGCGGAGTGGATGCGGGCGTGGGCGGAACGCCCGCAGGACTGGAACGACAACCTGCTGGTCCTCGGCGACTTCAACATCGACCGGCTCGACGACCCGCTCTTCGAGGCCTTCGCGAGCACCGGGCTCCGCCCGCCGGAGGCGCTCAACGGCGTGCCCCGCACGGTCTTCGACAGCGACGACAAGTCGCACCACTACGACCAGGTGGCGTGGTTCGTCGACGACCCCGACGAGCCGCTCCTGCGCGGGCTGCGGCCCTCGGGCCGGGCCGGGACCTTCGACTTCCTGCCGCACGCCTTCGCCGGCCTCGAGCGGCGCGACGTCTCCTGGCGGATCAGCGACCACTACCCGCTCTGGGTGGAGTTCGAGACCGAGCCGGCCTCCTGAGGCGCGGCCGTGGGGGCCTCGGCCTCGCCGAGCGCCGCCTGCAGCTCCGCGGCGCTCGGTCCGCGCCAGACGACGACCAGCGCGGCCGCGACCAGCACGGCCGCCGCCACGAGGAAGCCGTCACCGGCGGCGTCCACGAACGCCTGCTCGGCCACCGCGGCCAGGCGCTCCCCCTGCTCCCCGAGCCGTGGAGCGAGCTCGCGCACCGCCGGGAGGGAGGACGACGCCGCCTCCGCCGCCTCGGGCGGCAGGTTCGCCACCGCGGGGGCGACACCGTCCCGGTAGCCCTCGGTCAGCGCGCTCCCGAGGATCGCGATGCCGAGCGCCGAGCCCATCTCGCGCGAGACGTCGTTGACCGCGGACCCGACGCCCTGCTTGTCCGCGGGCAGGGACGAGGTGATCGCCATGGTCGCCGGGGTGCTCGCCATCGCCATGCCGGCGGCGAAGACCGCCAGCGCGACCGCGAACCGGGGATAGTCCAGGTCCGTGGACAGCGTGCTCATGCCGACCATGCCGGCCGCGGACAGCACGAGCCCCAGCGCCATCACGCGGTTCGCGCCGAACCGGAGCGCGATCTTCGGCGCCTGCCGGGCCAGCGGGATCATCACCGCCGGCAGCGGGAGCAGCGCGAGCGCGGCCTCGAGCGGCGACAGGCCCGCGACGAACTGCAGGTACTGCAGCGAGATGAAGAAGAAGCCGAAGCTGGCAAAGAACTGCGCGGTCACGGAGAGGCTGCCCGCGCTGAACCCGCGAAGGCGGAACAGGCGCGGGTCGAGCAGCGGCTGCTCGCGGCGCAGGCCCCAGGCGACGAAGCCCGCGCCGGCGAGGACGCCGACCACGAACGCGCCGAGCGTGAGCGGGTCCGACCAGCCGCGCTCCGGGCCCTCGATGAAGCCGAAGACGAGCCCGGCCACCGCGAGGAGGCTCAGCGCCGCGCCGACGGGATCGAGCGCCGGCGGCCGGGCGTCCCGCGAGTCGGGGATGAAGGCGACCGTGCCGAGCAGCGCCAGGACGGCGAGGGTGACGTTCAGCCCGAAGAAGGAGCTCCAGGAGAAGAACTCCAGCAGCACGCCGGCGCCGAGCAGGCCGAGCACCGCGCCCCCGCCGGCGACGCCGACCCAGACGCCGATCGCGCGCGCCCGCTGCTCGCGGGGGAACGAGGTCGTGATCACCGAGAGGGTCGCCGGCATGACCCCGGCGGCGCCGACGCCCATCACCGCGCGGACGGCGATCAGCACCTGCGGGTCGTCCGCGACCATCCCCACCGCCGAGGCGGCGCCGAACAGGAGCACCGCCACGAGGAGGATCCGGCGGCGGCCGAAGCGGTCGCCCAACGCCCCGGCGGGCAGCAGCAGGCCGGCGAAGACGAGCGTGTAGGCGTCGACGATCCACTGCACCTCGGTCGCCGTCGCGCCCGTGCTCCGTTGCAGGTCGGGCAGCGCGACGTTCAGGCCGCTGACGGCCGAGACGACCATCATCAGCGCCAGCGAGACGACGAGCAGGACCACCCGGGGCCGGGCGGTCACGGTGGCGGTGGACATGGGGGCTCCTCAGATATTCAACGACCGATGAATAGCGCGATTCTGCGCGCGTTGAATTAGTCTTGTCAACATGACCGATGCGACGACCACCGCAGGCCCCGGCCGCCGGGCTGGCACGAGCACGACCCGCGCCGCGATCGCCAGCGCGGCGCAGGCCCAGTTCGCCGCCCAGGGGTACGACGGCGCCAGCCTCCGCGGCATCGCCCGCGAGGCCGGCGTGGACCCGGCCCTGATCACCTACTTCTTCGGCTCCAAGCAGCGGCTCTTCGCCGAGGTCGTCCAGCTGCCCGTGGATCCCCGGCGGGTGCTCGACAGCGTCCTCGACGGCTCCCTCGAGGAGGTGGGTCTCCGCCTGGCCACCGTGCTGGCCGGGATCCTCGCGGACGACGACCCACGCACCCGGTTCGTGGCGATCATCCGCTCCGCCGCCCAGTCCACCGAGGTGGCGGGCGCCCTGCGCGACCGCCTGACCCGCGACGTCCTCGAACCGGTCGCGACCCGCGTGCAGGAGCAGGTCGGGGCCCGGTCGGGCGGCGGCGCGGCCCCGGACGAGCAGGCGGCGCGGGCCGAGGCCCGGTTTCGCGCGGGGCTGGTCATGTCGCAGGTGGCGGGGTTGGTCTTCGCGCGCCACGTCATCGGGCTCGACGCCCTGGCGCAGGCGACGCGCGAGGAGCTCGTCGGCGCCCTGGCGCCCGCGCTCCAGCACTACCTGGTCGAGCCGCTCTGAGGTCGGCTCGTCGCGCGCTGCCGCACGCCCGACTCCCCCAACCCGGGCGGTGCCCCCGCTGGGACTCGAACCCAGAACGCGCCGCTTTTAAGGCGGCTTCCTCTGCCGGTTGGGATACGGGGGCCCACCCGAGGCTAACGAGACGCGGCGCCCCGGTCGGCCAGGCCTGCGAGCGCGGCCGCGCGGCCGAGGACGGCGTCGAGCATGTCCGGCGTCAGCCGGCCGGTGAACGTGTTGTGCTGGCTGGGGTGATAGCTGCCCAGCAGGGTCACCCCGCCTGACGCGGCAGCGGGCGACGGGTCGGCGGGGAGGAGCACCTCGGCGGCGTGGCCGAAGCGCGGCCTCGGCGAACCGACGGCGTGCCCCGTCGCCGCCAGCCCGCGCAGGGCCGCCGCCCAGCCGAACGCCCCCAGCGCCACGACCACGCGCATCGTCGGCGCCAGGAGCTGCAGCTCGCGCTCGAGCCACGGCGCGCAGGCGTCGCGCTCGTCCGGCGTCGGCTTGTTGGCCGGGGGCGCGCAGCGCACGGCGGCGACGACCCGCGCGCCGCGCAGTCGCTGGCCGTCGCCGGCGTGCGTGCTGCTCGGCAGCGCGGCGAGCCCCACCCGGTGCAGCGACGCGTAGAGCCAGTCGCCCGAGGAGTCGCCGGTGAAGTTCCGTCCGGTGCGATTGGCGCCGTGCGCCGCCGGCGCCAGCCCCACGACGACCAGCCGCGCCGCCGGGTCGCCCCAGCCCGGGACGGGTCTGCCCCAGTAGGGCTCGTCCGCGAACGCCGCGCGGCGGGTCGTCGCCACCTCCTCGCGCCAGCGCACGAGGCGGCGACAGGCGCGGCAGACCGACACCGCCGCGTCCAGCCCGTCGGCGCCCTCCAACGCGTCCGCCGCCGCCGCCGCGCGCCGCACCGCGGCCGGCGTGCGCGCCGCCGGGGTGCCTGGCCCCGCCGGGTCGCCCGGCCATCCCTCCCCCGGCGGCACGGGCGAGGCGAAGAGCTCCCCCGTCGCCGGGTGCGGCCGCGGCTCCGCGCCGGCGGTCACGGGCCCGGAGGGGCGGGCAGCTCGTCGACCAGCGACCAGGCGATCCCGTCGAGGATGTCCGCCTCGGAGACCAGGAGGCGGTCCGTCCCCGCCCGGCGCAGCACCCGCGCGAGCACGAGCGCCCCGGCGTCGATCACGTCCGCGCGGCCGGGATGCATGTAACCCAGCGCCCGCCGCTCGTCCGCGGTCATCGCGACCAGCCGGTCGGTGAACCCCAGCGCATCGGCCACGGCGATGTCGGCCTGGTCGATGGCGTCCGGGTCGTACGCCGGCAGGTCCAGCACGCCGGCCGCGACGGTGGTGACCGTGCCGGCGATCCCGAGCACCGTCCGCGCCGACGCCAGGTCGACGACGCGCCCGGCCTCGTCGAGCGCGGCCTCGATGTCGGCCACGCACGCCTCCACCTCGGCGGAGGTCGGCGGGTCGGTGTGCATCCGCCGCTCGTGCAGCCGGACCGAGCCGACGTCCATGCTGTGCGCGGCGGTCGGCCCGGTCGCGGGATCGCCCAGCACGAGCTCGGTGGAACCACCGCCCACGTCGACGACGAGCACCGGCCCGGGGGGCGTGCCTCGCAGGTGCCGCACCGCGCCGGCGAAGGCCAGCGCCGCCTCGTCGGCCCCGCTCAGCACCTCCGGTGCGACGCCGATCCGCTCCCGGACGCCGGCGGTGAAGTCGTCCGCGTTCGCCGCGTCGCGGGTGGCCGAGGTGGCGCAGAACCGGATCCGCTCGGCGCCGTGCTCGCGGATCAGCGCGGCGTACTCGTCCAGCGCCGCGAACGCGCGCTCCAGCGCCTCGTCGGCCAGCCGGCCGGTGCGGTCGACGCCCTGGCCCAGCCGGACCATGCGGGACTCCCGCACCGCCACGGCGGGCAGGTCGCCGATCAGCAGCTTGAGCGTGTTGGTGCCGCAGTCGATCGCGGCGACCGTGGTCACGGGTCCCCCTCCGCGCCCGGCACGCCCACGCAGGGCCCGGCCTCCCACCACTCCCCCAGCTCGTCGAGAACCTCGTCGCCCAGCGGGTTCACGCCCCGCCCCTGCGCCAGCGCCTGGCCGGCCAGCACGTGCAGGCACTTCACGCGGTCCGGCATCCCGCCGGCCGAGATCCCCGCGATCTCGGGCACCTCGCCCAGCTC
Organism: uncultured Actinomycetota bacterium; assembly: GCA_963832415.1. Classification (GTDB taxonomy): domain Bacteria; phylum Actinomycetota; class Actinomycetes; order Propionibacteriales; family Nocardioidaceae; genus Nocardioides. Next base: position 47,639 of record CAWHTZ010000010.1, read on the forward strand.
CGCGCGAGCGGCCAGGTAGTGCTCGTGCGCCCGGGCGTACGCCGCCGCGAGCGCCGCGTCGTCGCCCAACCGCTCCTCCATCGCGCGCATCCGGCCCGACCCCTCGAGGGTGCCGATCCGCGAGGCCGCCCGGGGGCAGGTCAGGTAGAAGGTCGTCGGGAAGGGGGTGCCGTTCGGCAGCCGGGGCTCGGTCGTCACCACGTCGGGCAGCCCGCAGCCGCAGCGGTGGCCGACGGCGCACAGACCGCGCGGCTCGCGCCCGAGCTGCGCGGCGACGGCGGCCCGGTCCCGCGGCGCGACGCCCACCGCTAGCGCCCGTTCTCGCCCTCGGCGGGGGCCTCGATCCGCCGGGCCGGGCTGTCCGAGGCCTCGGGCGGGTTGCCCGCGAGCTCGACCGAGGCCCAGCCGCGGTCCCACCAGGCCGCCGGGGCCTCGGGGGGCACGACGCTCTCGGGGTCGGCCAGCTCGGTGGCGGCGTCCAGGGGCTCGCCGTCGGGGCCGATCACCTGGAAGCCGGTCTCGCCGGGCATCAGGTAGCCGAAGCGCTTGCGGGCCTGGGCGCGGACGTAGCTCTCGTCCTCCCAGCGGCGCTTCTCCCGCTCGAGCCGGTCGATCGCCTCGCCGCGCTCGGCGATGTCGCGCTTGAGGTCCGCGATGTGCGCGCGCTGGTCGAGGTAGGCGCGCATCGAGGAGGCATACGAGACGGCAAGGACGGCCAGGACCAGCACCAGCACGGCGGCGCGCCCGGTGAACCGGGACCGCACCTCGCGCCCGACGGCCCCCACCCGCGCGGCGGGCCGGACGCCGGTCGGTCGGTCGCCCCGCCCCTCCGGACGGCGGCCCGATCCGGGCCCGCGGCCGGGACGCACCGCGGTCGCGCGTGACCCGCGCGGCCCGACGCGCCCATCGGCGCGCGGCGTGCGCCGCTCGGCCATCCTTCGGCTCCTGCCCTCGGGGGCTCCTGGCTGCCCGGTCCGTCCTGCGGGCACCATCCTGCCGGTTCTACCCGGCGAAACGCGGGAACGCGGCCGCACCGGCGTAGCGGGCGGCGTCGCCCAGCTCCTCCTCGATGCGCAGCAGCTGGTTGTACTTCGCGACGCGCTCGCTGCGCGCCGGCGCGCCGGTCTTGATCTGACCGCAGTTGGTGGCGACCGCGAGGTCGGCGATCGTGGTGTCCTCGGTCTCGCCGGAGCGGTGGCTCATCATGCAGCGGTAGCCGTTGCGGTGCGCGAGGTCGACGGCGTCGAGGGTCTCGGTCAGGGAGCCGATCTGGTTGACCTTCACCAGCAGCGCGTTGGCGGCACCGGCGTCGATCCCGCGCTGCAGCCGCTGGGAGTTCGTGACGAACAGGTCGTCCCCGACGAGCTGCGTCTGCGCGCCCAGGCGGCGGGTGATCCCGGCCCAGCCGTCCCAGTCGTCCTCGTCCAGCGGGTCCTCGATCGAGACGATCGGGTAGGCGTCGACCAGGTCGGCGTAGTAGTCGACCATCTGCTCCGGCTTCCGCTTCTTGCCCTCGAAGGCGTACTTGCCCTTCTCGCAGAACTCGGTCGCCGCCACGTCCAGGGCGAGGACGACGTCCTGTCCCATCCGCAGCCCGGCCTGCCCGACCGCGTCGGTGATCAGGTCGAGCGCCGCGCGGTTGCTCGACAGCTCGGGGGCGAAGCCGCCCTCGTCGCCGACGCCGGTCGAGAGGCCCTTGCGCTTCAGCACGGACTTGAGCGCCTGGTAGACCTCCGCCCCGTGGCGCAGCGCCTCGCGGAAGGTCGCCGCCCCGACGGGGGCGATCATGAACTCCTGGATGTCGACGTTGGTGTCCGCGTGGGCGCCGCCGTTGAGGATGTTCATCATCGGGACGGGCAACAGGTGGGCGTTCGGGCCGCCGACGTAGCGGTAGAGCGGCAGGCCGGCGGAGTCGGCGGCCGCGCCGGCGACGGCCAGCGAGACGCCCAGGATCGCGTTGGCGCCGAGGGAGCCCTTGTTGTGGGTGGCGTCGAGCTGGAGCATGGCCTGGTCGACGAGACGCTGGTCGTCGGCCTCCATGCCGACGAGCTCCGGCGCCGCCTGGTCGGTCACCGCGGCGACCGCCCGGCCCACGCCCTTCCCGCCGTAGCGCTCGCCGCCGTCGCGCAGCTCGACGGCCTCGAACTGCCCGGTCGACGCCCCGCTGGGCACCGCGGCGCGGGCGAAGGCGCCGTCGTCGAGCACCACCTCGACCTCGACGGTGGGGTTGCCGCGCGAGTCGAGGATCTCGCGGGCGTTCACGGCGGCGATGGCGGCCACGGGCTGCTCCTGGAGGTGGGGGAAATGTCCGGCGGGACGGGCGCGGCTCAGCCTAACGGCGCGCTAGCGTGCGGCCATGCCGGCCGTTCCCGAGGACCCCGCACCGTTCACCGACTACCGCGACCACGACGCCGTGGGCCTCGCTGCCCTGGTGCGCTCGGGGGACGTGTCCCCGGGCGAGCTGCTCGCCGCCGCCCGCGCCCGCCTCGCCGAGGTGAACCCCCGGATCAACGCGGTCGTCCGCGACGTCGAGCCGCCCGCCGCGAGCGGCCCCGCGCCGGACGGCGGACGGCCCTTCGAGGGCGTTCCCTTCCTCCTCAAGGACCTGCACCAGGAGCTCGCCGGCGTGCCCAGCTCGGGCGGCTCCCGGTCGCTGGCCGACGTGCCCGACCCGGAGACCGCGGCGGTGGTGCAGCGGTGGATCGACGCGGGGCTGCGGATCTTCGGTCGCACCAACAGCCCGGAGTTCGGGTTGAAGGGCGTCACCGAGCCGCACGCGTACGGCCCGACGCGCAACCCCTGGGACACCCAGCGCAGCCCCGGGGGCTCCTCGGGCGGCAGCGCCGCCGCGGTGGCCGCGGGTGTCGTGCCCTGCGCCGCCGCCAGCGACGGCGGCGGCTCGATCCGGATCCCCGCGTCGGCGTGCGGGCTCTTCGGGCTCAAGGCGAGCCGCGGGCTGCTGCCCGCGGGGCCCGTCGCCGGCGAGCCCCTGAGCGGGACCTCCACCGACGGCGTGGTCTCGCGCAGCGTCCGGGACACCGCCGCGATGCTCGACGTGCTGGCCGGCCCGACCGACACGTCGCCTTACCTGCCCGGGGGGATCCCGGAGGGCGGGTTCGCGGCGCAGCCGGGCCGCGAGCCGGGCCGGCTGCGGATCGGCGTGTGCACGGCCAGCCACGTGAACCCGGACCCGGACCACGAGGCGCTCGCGGCGGCGCGCCTGGCCGCCGGGGAGCTCGAGCGGCTGGGCCACGACGTCGTCGAGGTCGCGGAGCCGCCCGTGGACGACGCGCGGCTCTCCCGGGACTTCCTGACCACCTGGTTCGTCCACTGCGCGGCCACGATGGCCGAGGCACGTGAGCGCTCCGGGGCCGGCGAGGAAGCCTTCGAGCCCGACACCCGGGTCATGGCCGCCCTGGGGCGCGCCACGAGCGGAACCGACTTCGTGCGCGCCCTGGAGGCGCGGCACGCGCACGTGCGGCGGCTCGCGGCCTTCCACGCCGACCACGACCTGCTGCTGACGCCGACGACCGCGACGCCGCCACCGACCATCGGGGCCTTCGACCTGCCGGGGCCGGTGCGGTCGGTGCAGAAGGCGCTGCTGACCGCCCGGGGCGGTCACCTGTTGCGATTCACGCCGCTCGTGCAGCAGATGATCACCCAGAACCTCGGCTGGGTCCCCTACACCCAGCTGGCCAACCTCACGGGCCGGCCGGCGATGAGCGTGCCGCTGCACTGGACCGACGCCGGCCTGCCGATGGGCGTGCAGCTCGTCGGGCGCCTCGGCAGCGACGGGCACCTGCTGCGCGTGGCCGCGCAGCTGGAGCAGGCCGCGCCCTGGTGGGACCGCCTGCCCCCGCTCTGAGGCGTCCGCTCAGGCGCCCGCTCCCGGGTCGCGGGCGGCGAGCCGCCGGCGGACGGCGTCCCGCAGCGCCTGCTCCGGGTCGGTGCCCTCGCCGCGCGCGTCCTCGAGCACCCCGAGCAGGCGGTCGCCCACCCGCCGGGCCGAGGCCTCGGCCTCGGCGCTGCCCGGCGCCGGGGCCGGGGCCGGGGCGTCGTCCGGCCCGCCCGGGCCGGCGTCCGCCCCGTCCAGCCGCGCGAGCCGGTCGAGCACCTTGTCGGCGTAGAGCAGGGCCGGGAGCGCCGACGGCAGGCCGTCGGTGACGCCGCGCCGGGGCTTCTCGGCGGCCTTCACGCGCTCCCACAGCGCGTTGACGGCCGCGGGGTCGCCCGGGTCGGGCACCGGGGCGCCGTCCTCGCCGCCGAAGACGTGGGGGTTGCGGCGGCGCAGCTTGGCGACGATCCCGGACGCCACGTCGTCCACCGTGAAGCGGCCGTCCTGCTCGGCGATCGCGGCGTGGAAGAAGACCTGCAGGAGCAGGTCGCCCAGCTCCTCACGCAGCGGCGCGGCGTCGCCGGACTCCAGCAGCTCGTCGACCGCGTCGGCGACCTCGTGGGCCTCCTCGAGCAGGTGCCGCACCAGCGAGCGGTGCGTCTGCGCCGCCTTCCACGAGCACTCGGCGCGCAGGCGGCCCATGACCGCGCGCAGCTCCAGGAGCGGCTCCTCCCCCGGCGCGGTCATCCGGCCGGGTCAGCCGCCGCAGCGCTGGTTCGCGGGCAACGACGCGGCGTAGTCGGCGTCCGGCTCGAGGGCCGACTCGGCGGTGCCGGAGACCCCCACGGAGGTCGAGGTGTCCTCGATCTCGAAGAGCGCGCCGATCACCTGCTGCAGCGCGGCGGCGACCCCCTCGTCGGGGATCTCGACGTCGCGGTAGGCCAGTCCGAGGGCCGGGTCGAACTCGACACCGCCCTCGGCGAGGAACGTCGTCAGCGCCTCCAGCCCGCGGCGCGCCGACTCCTCGGGCTCGGGGTCGTCGGTGCCCTCGTCGCGCAGGAGGGTCTCGCCGATCCGGGGCACGAGCGCGAGGACGTAGGGCTCGGCACCCACGGCGTCGACCAGCGCCTCGCGCTCGTCGGCCGGCTCGACGTCGGCGGTGTCGTCCTCGAGCGAGTTCGCCTGCCGCCGGTAGTCCGGGCCCGGCTCGGCCCCGACCTCCTCCGCCAGCTGGCCGACGGCGCTGCGCAGCGCGAGCAGGGCCGCCACGTTCTGCCGCACGGCGAGGTTGGCGACCGCTCCCTGCTGCTGGGCGATGTCGTCGGCGAAGAAGTTGCACAGCCCGCGCGCGGCGGTGTCGACCTCCGCGGTCGTGATCACCTGGTCGTCGACGGCGACGGCCACCCCCGGTCGGGGGCCCGAGCCGGCGCAGCCGGTGAGGACGAGCAGGCTCGCGGTCACGAGGGCGGCTGCGAGGCGCGGTCGTCGGTTCACTTCCAGGTGCTCCCTTGTCATGCGGCGCATCTCACCGGGCACTGTCGCGGGGGTCGAGGACGGCGTCGACCACCCCGCGGGCCCATTCAAGCAGGGCGACGCCCTGCAGCGGCTGACCACCCACGACCGCGGTGCGCGGCCGCGGCACCAGCACCGTGCCGAGCTGAGCCTTGACCAGCGACTTCGGATACATCCGCTGCAGCCGGAGCACGCGGGACTCGGGCAGCTCGACCTTGGCGAACCGCACGTGCTTGCCGGCGATGGTGACCTCGGAGAGCCCCGCCTGCCGCGCCCGGGCCCGGAACCGGGCCACCAGGAGCAGCGAGGCCACGACCTCCGGGGGCTCGCCGTAGCGGTCGACCAGCTCGCCGCGGACCGCGTCCACGTCCTCCTCCGAACGGACCTCCGCCAGCCGCTTGTAGACCTCCAGGCGCAGCCGCTCCGAGCCGATGTAGTCGTGCGGCAGGTGTGCGTCGACGGGCAGCTCGATGCGGACCTCCGCCAGCTCGTCCGCGGCGTCGCCGCGGAAGTCCGCGACCGCCTCACCGACCAGCCGCACGTAGAGGTCGAAGCCCACGTCGGCGATGTGGCCCGACTGCTCGCCGCCGAGCAGGTTGCCCGCGCCGCGGATCTCGAGGTCCTTCATCGCGATCGCCATGCCGCCGCCGAGATCGGAGTGCTGGGCCAGCGTCGCGAGCCGCTCGTGGGCGGTCTCGGTCAGCGGCTTCTCGGCGGGGAAGAGGAAGTAGCCGTAGGCCCGCTCGCGGGAGCGGCCCACCCGGCCCCGCAGCTGGTGCAGCTGCGAGAGCCCCATCGTGTCGGCGCGCTCGATGATCATCGTGTTGGCGTTGGAGACGTCGAGGCCCGACTCGACGAGCGTCGTGCACACGAGCACGTCGAAGCGCTTCTCCCAGAAGTCGAGCATCACCTGCTCGAGCTGGCGCTCGTTCATCTGCCCGTGCGCGACGGCGACCCGCGCCTCGGGCACGAGCTCGCGGATCCGCGCCGCCGCCTTCTCGATCGACTGCACCCGGTTGTGGATGTAGAACACCTGGCCGTCGCGCAGCAGCTCGCGCCGGACGGCGGCCACCACCTGCCGGTCCTCGTAGGCGCCGACGTAGGTCAGCACCGGGTGCCGCTCCTCGGGCGGCGTGGTGATCGTGGACATCTCGCGGATGCCGGTGACCGCCATCTCAAGGGTGCGCGGGATCGGGGTCGCGCTCATCGAGAGCACGTCGACCGAGGTGCGCAGCTGCTTCATCTGCTCCTTGTGCTCGACGCCGAAGCGCTGCTCCTCGTCCACGACGATCAGCCCGAGGTCCTTGAAGCGGACGTCGCGGTTCAGCAGCCGGTGGGTGCCGACGACCACGTCGATCGTGCCGTCGGCCAGGCCGGCCATGACCGAGGCCGCCTCGGCGTCGGTCTGGAAGCGGCTGAGCGCCCGCAGCTCGACCGGGAAGCCCGCGAACCGCTCCGCGAAGGTCGAGTGGTGCTGGCTGACCAGCAGCGTGGTCGGCACCAGCACCGCCACCTGCTTGCCCTCCTGGACGGCCTTGAAGGCGGCGCGGACGGCGATCTCGGTCTTGCCGTAGCCGACGTCACCGCAGACCAGGCGGTCCATCGGGACGACCCGCTGCATGTCGGCCTTCACCTCGTCGACCGTGCTCAGCTGGTCGGGCGTCTCGGTGAAGGGAAAGGCGTCCTCGAGCTCGCGCTGCCACGGGGTGTCCGCGCCGAAGGCGTGCCCCGTGGTCGCCTGCCGGGCGGCGTACAGCTTGATCAGCTCGGCCGCGATCTCGCGGACCGCGCGGCGGGCGCGGTTCTTGCGCTTGCTCCAGTCGCCGCCGCCGAGCCGGTCGAGCGCGGGCTGCTCCCCGCCGACGTAGCGCGTGACCTGGTCGAGGGCGTCGGCCGGCACGTAGAGCCGGTCGGGCGGGCCGCCCCGCTTGGAGGCGCCGTACTCGAGCACGAGGTACTCGCGCACCGCGCCGCCCGCCTCGCGCTGCTTCATCTCCACGAAGCGGCCCACGCCGTGCTGCTCGTGCACGACGTGGTCGCCGGCGGCGAGCTCGAGCGGGTCGATCTGCCGCTTGCGGCGGGCGGGCATCTTGCGCATGTCGCGGGTGGAGGCCTTCTGACCCGAGATGTCCTCGCCCGTGAGCAGCGCGACGCGGGAGGCCGGGTCGACGAAACCCTGCGCAAGCGCACCGCAGGTGACGGCCACGACGCCCTCGGCGAGCGCGCCGCCGGCGCCGTCCGCCGCGCGGTCGAGCCGCTCGACCAGGCGGGCGGCGACGTCGCGGTCGGCCAACGCCTCGACGGTGCGCTGCGCCGGCCCGTGACCCGGGTGCACGACCACCACGCGGTAGCCGTCCGCGAGCCACCGGGCGGCGTCGCCGAGCGCGCGGTCGGCGTCCCCGCGGTAGGCCTCGACCGGGTCGGCGGTCAGCGCCCGGGTCTCCACGGCACCGGCGACCACGTCGACGTCCGGGCCCGGGGCGTCCCCGGCGTCGCTGTCGATCCCGAAGGGGCTCATCGACCACCACGGCAGACCCCGGGCCAGCCCGGCCTCGCGGACGTCGGCGAGGGAGCGGTACGACGCGGCCCCCAGGTCCACCGGCGCCTGACCGCCGCTCGCGGCGGCCGCCCACGAGGCGCCGAGGAACTCCTCGCTCGTCGCGACCAGGTCATGGGCGCGGCGCCGGGCACGCTCCGGGTCCAGCACGAGCACGTGGGTCTCGGCGGGCAGCAGGTCGACGAGCAGCTCCATCTCCTCGACCAGGGCCGGGGCCAGGGACTCCATGCCCTCGACCGCGATGCCCGCGGCCATCTTGTCGGTCATCTCGGCCAGCTGCGGGTGCTCCCGGCCCAGCGCAGCCGCGCGCTCCCGCACCTGGTCGGTGAGCAGCAGCTCGCGGCACGGCGGCGCCCAGAGCCGGTCCACCGCGCCGAGGGTGCGCTGGTCCGCCACGGCGAAGGCGCGGATCTCGTCCACCTCGTCGCCCCAGAACTCCACGCGCAGCGGGTGCTCCTCGGTCGGCGGGAAGACGTCGACGATGCCTCCGCGCACCGCGACCTCGCCACGCTTCTCGACCAGGTCGACCCGGGTGTACGCCGCGTCGACGAGCGCGCGCACCGTGTCCTCGAGCCCGGCCTCGACGCCGGGCGTGAGCTCGACGGGCGCCAGGTCGGCCAGGCCGGGCACCTGCGGCTGCAGCACCGAGCGGACGGGGGCGACGACGACCCGCAGCGGGCCGTTGGTCGCGTCGTCGCCGGGATGCGCGAGCCGGCGCAGCACGGCGAGCCGCCGACCCACCGTGTCGCTGCGCGGGCTCAACCGCTCGTGCGGCAGGGTCTCCCAGCTCGGGTAGAGGGCGACCACCGACGGGTCGAGCAGGTCGCCCAGCCAGGCGACGAGGTCCTCGGCCTCGCGGCTGGTCGCGGTCACCGCGAGCACGGTGCGGCCGGCGTCGACGAGCCCGCGCACGACGAAGGGGCGCAGGGCCGCGGGCCCGGTCAGGTCCAGGGTGCGGGTCGCGCCGTCGCGGGCCTCGGCCATCGCCTGCGCGAGGACGGATCCGTCCAGCACGGCGTCGGCGAGGCCGACGAGGTGGCCGGTCGCGGGGCCCGGGGGCGCCGCGGGGTCGGCCCCGGCCACGGCCGGGGAGGTGGTGGTCACGCGGGCTCCTGGGTCTGCGGGCGCCGGCGCCGCCGGGGCGCCGCGCCGTGGGCACAGCACGAGAGCCCCCAACCGGGTGCACGGGGAGTGCGCGACTGGGGGTCCGGCGCCAGTCTACGAACCCCCGGGGCGCCCGGGTGGTCCGGTCGGCGACAGCGCCGACGTAGCCTCGACGGGGCGATGCCCCGACCCCACCCGCGCTCCCTGCCGCGCCGCCTCGCCGCCGCGCTCGCCGTGGCCACCCTGGCGTCGTTGCTCGCCGCCTGCTCGGGGGAGGGTGACGCCACCGCCCCCGAGGGCTGGCCCTCCAGCCTGGCCGAGGCGCTGACCCCGGAGCAGCTCGAGAGGATCGCCGAGGACCCGGTGGTCGCCGACCTGCCACCCGTGCTGGCGAACGCCGTGGTGGGCTCCGTGACGCGCCCCCGGAACCCCCGCGGCGCTGTGGCGCGCCTGGTGGCGGCCGAGGACGCGATCGACGACCGGTCGACGCAGCCGCGGGTCCTGCGCGCCGCCGGCCACCTCGAGCAGGTGGCCTACCGGGTGCTCGGCCGCCGGCCGGCCTGGGACGAGCGGGTGCGCCGGATGCTCCCGGCGCGGCTGCGGGGACGGCTGGACGCCAACGTGGCCTCCCGGCGGGAGTTCCGCGCCCTGCACGGCGACGACCTGAGCGACACGCTCCCGGCCTGGCGGATCGTCCGGCCCGCGCCGGCGGCCCGGCTGCGCTCGTTCTACCGGGCCGCGGAGCGGCGGTTCGACGTCGAGTGGGAGTACCTGGCGGCGATCAACCTCATCGAGACCGCCATGGGCCGGATCCGCGGCACCTCGGTCGCCGGCGCCCAGGGGCCGATGCAGTTCATCCCGACCACCTGGGACATCTACGGTCGCGGCGACATCAACGACCCGCACGACGCGATCATGGCCGCGGCGCGCTACCTGGACGCCCGCGGGTTCGGCGACCAGGGCGGCAGGGCGGGCGCGCTCTACTCCTACAACAACAGCAACCGCTACGTGCGCGGCGTCAGCCTGCTCGCCGAGCAGATGAAGCGGCGGCCGCGCGCCTTTCTGGGCTACTACCACTGGAAGGTCTACTACCGCACCGACCGCGGGGACATCCGGCTCCCGGTCGGCTACGCCTCGCAGCGGCCGGTGCCCGTGGCGGCGTACCTGCGGGACCCGGCCGGCTCGTGACACCGACGTGCCGTGGCACGGGGCCTGCGGCGCGTGGGGGTCACCCGGCCCCCGGTCAGTCCGTGCCGTGGCGCGCGACGAACTCGAGGATCGGCCCGGAGAGCTCGGGGCGGCAGACGACCAGGTCGGGCAGCGAGGCGTCGTCGCCGTTGTAGCGCAGCTCGGAGCCGTCGACGCGAGAGCAGAAGAGCCCGGCCGCGCGGGCGACGGCGACGGGAGCGGCGTTGTCCCACTGGTACTGGCCGCCGGCGTGCACGTAGGCGTCCGCCACGTCGCGCACCACCGACATCACCTTGACGCCGGCCGAGCCCATCGGCACCAGGTCGGCGCCCAGCTCGGCGGCGAGCGCCTCCACGAAGGCGGGCGGGCGCGAGCGCGAGACCGCGATCCGGGGGCGGTCCGAGCTGCGCGGGGGGACGGTCGACGGCGCCGCCGTGGAGAACGTCTCCCCCAGCGCCGGCTGCGCGACCGCGCCCACGGCGAGCTCTCCGTCGACCCAGAGCGCCACGTGCACGGCCCAGTCGTCCCGCGGCGGCTCCGAGAACTCGCGGGTGCCGTCGAGCGGGTCGACGATCCACACCCGCGACGCGTCCAGGCGCGCCTTGTCGTCCCGGCCCTCCTCCGAGAGCACCGCGTCGTCGGGCCGGTGCTCGGCGAGGAGCCGCATCAGGAGCTCGTGGGCGGCGGCGTCGCCGGCGTCCTTCAGGGCCTTGCCCTCCTGACCCTGCTCGCGCACGGCCAGCAGGCGGGCCCCCGCCGCCTCGGCCAGCCAGACGGCGAGCCGGTGGTCGTCGGCGACCACCTGGTCGGGCGGGGCACCGGGGTCGGACGGGCTCGTCGCGGAGTCGCTCACGGTCGGCACCCTCTCACGTCCGCACCCGGCGACACGCTCCGAGAGGCCAGCGTGGTCGCGCCCCCCGATCCCCCACGCTGTGCGCTCACAGCGCCACGAAGGGACGCCGGTCAGCGGTTGTGCAGCTGCTGGGCGCGCTCGAGGCCGTCGGTCACCAGGGAGGTCGCGGCGTCGGCGGCCTCCTCCAGCTGGAGCGGCAGCTCCTTGCGCTCGGCGCGGGAGTAGTCGGAGAGCACGAAGTCGGAGACGTCCTGCCGCCCGGTCGGCCGGCCGATGCCGACGCGCACCCGGTGGAAGTCCCCGGTCCCGAGCGACGAGCGCAGGGAGCGCAGGCCGTTGTGGCCGTTGTCGCCGCCGCCCAGCTTCACCCGCAGCCCGCCGAAGGGCAGGTCGAGCTCGTCGTGGACGGCGACGACCCGGGCCGGCTCGATCTTGTAGAAGCCGGCGAGCGCCTTCACCGGGCCGCCGGAGGTGTTCATGTAGGTGCGCGGCTTGGCGAGCACGATGCGCGGCCCGGGCGCGCCCGGGGCTCCCAGCCGGCCCTCGACCACCTCGGCGCTGCCCGCCTTGTGGGCCCGGAAGCGGCCGCCCAGGCGCTCGGCGAGCACGTCGGCCACCAGGTGGCCGACGTTGTGCCGGTGGCCGGCGTAGGTGGGGCCGGGATTGCCCAGCCCCACCACCAGCCAGACCCCTTCGCCGGGGCCGCCGGAGGGGGTGCTCACTCCTCGGAGTCGCCCTCGCCCTCGGCACCCTCGCCGGCGCCGTCCTCGCGGGCCTCGGCGGCCTCCTCGCCCTCGTCCTCGTCGGACTCGTCGCGCTCCACGCCGGCCTCGGCCTCGGCCTCCTCGAGCTCGGCCTCGACCTCCTCCTCGGTGGGCGCGTCGGTGATGTTGACGATCAGCGTCTCCTCGTCGGTCAGCAGCTCGGAGCCGCTGGGCAGCGTGAGCTGACCGGCCAGGAGCTGGGTGCCCGCCTCGAGGCCCTCGACCGACACCTCGACGTACTCCGGGATGTTCGTGGCCTCCGCCTCGATGGACACCTCCGGGTAGTCCAGCGTCACCAGCGTGTCGGGGCCGGCCTCGCCCTCGACGTGGATCGGCACGTCGACCGTGACCTTCTGGCCCTTCTTCACCGACACGAAGTCGACGTGGGTCAGGGTCCGGTGGATCGGGTCGGTCTGCACCTGCTTGGTCAGCGCGAGCTGCTCCTGGCCGTCGATGGTCAGGTGCAGCAGCGCGTTGGAGCCGAGGTGCTTCAGCGCCAGCCAGGTGGCGTGGCCGGGCAGCGTCACGTGCCACGGGTCGTGGTCGGCCGCGTAGACCACGGCGGGGACCTTGGCCTCGCGGCGGATCCGGCGGGCCGCGCCCTTGCCGAACTCCTCGCGGGTCTCCGCCACGATGTAGCCCTCGCGGCCGTCGCTGGTTGCCATGGGTGTCTCCTCGTCGTGCGTCGGTGATCGGGTGCCGACGAGGGGCACGACGACGAACGCCGCGCTCCCGGGACCGGGCAGCGCGGCGCAGACGTTCAGCCAGCCCTGTCGATCACGGAGCCACCGCTCGCGGTGCTCCCTCGCCGAGGCGAGCCCCATGGTACGCCGCGGGGCCGGCCCGGCACGAATCGGCGCAGCCCCACGCCGAGCCGGCGGTCGATCAGGCCTGGCCGTCGAACATCGACGTGACCGAGCCGTCCTCGAACACCTCGCGGATCGCCCGGGCCACCAGGGGGGCGATGGAGAGCACCGTCAGCTTGTCGAACACCCGGTCGCGCGGGATCGGCAGCGTGTCGGTGACGATCACCTCGGTGGCGGGGCTGTTCTTCAGCCGGTCCACCGCCGGGTCGGAGAGGATCGCGTGGGTCGCCGCGATGATCACGCCGGCGGCGCCGTCGGCCATCAGCGCCTCGGCGGCCTTCACGATCGTCCCGCCCGTGTCGATCATGTCGTCGGTCAGGATGCAGATGCGGCCCTCGACCTCGCCCACCACGCGGTTGGCGACGGCCTCGTTGGGCCGGTCAGCGCGCCGGGTCTTGTGGATGAAGGCCAGCGGGGCGCCGCCCAGCTTGGCCGACCAGCGCTCGGCCACCTTGATGCGGCCGGCGTCGGGCGAGACGACGGCGAGCCGCTCGCCGCCGTACTGCTCGAGCACGTACTCCGCCAGGATCGGCAGCGCCATCAGGTGGTCGACCGGGCCGTTGAAGTATCCCTGGATCTGGTCGGCGTGGAGGTCGACGGCGATCAGCCGGTCGGCGCCGGCGGTCCGGAACAGGTCGGCCATCAGCCGCGCCGAGATCGGCTCGCGACCGCGATGCTTCTTGTCCTGCCGGGCGTAGCCGTAGAAGGGCAGCACCACGGTGATCCGCTTGGCCGAGGCCCGCTTGAGCGCGTCGACCATGATCAGGTGCTCCATGATCCACTCGTTGATCGGGGCCGTGTGGCTCTGGATCACGAAGGCGTCGCAGCCCCGGACCGACTCCTCGTAGCGGACGTAGATCTCGGAGTTGGCGAACTCGTAGGCGGACTGCGGGACCAGCTCGGTGCCGAGCAGCTCCACCACCGACTCGGCGAGCTCCCGATGGGCCCGCCCGCTGAAGACCATCAGGTTCTTCTCGGTGGTGCGCTTCATTCCGCTCACCTGGAGCCGCCCTTCGTCCGCCGCGCGTCTGTGGCGATTCTCCACCACGCCCCCGCGCCGGCCCAACCGGCCCGCCGGGCGTCGAGACGCCGCGGGTGCTCCGGGCCGGGGCCGGCTAGCTCGGGCGGTCGCCCGAGCCCTCCTGGGCCCCCGCCTCGCGGGCGGCGTCGGCCTGCGGCGTGCCGGCGCGCCGGCGCAGCGCCCAGCCGTCGATCGTGCGCTGCGGGCCGGACGACACCGCCAGGGCGCCCGGGGGCACGTCCTCCCGCACGACCGTCCCGCCGCCGGTGCCCGCGCCGTCGCCGATCGCCACCGGCGCCACGAAGGTGTTGTTGGAGCCGGTCCGGGCGTGGCGCCCGACGACGGTGCGGTGCTTCTCGACGCCGTCGTAGTTGGCCACGATCGTCCCGGCACCGATGTTGCTGCCCTCGCCGATCTCGGCGTCGCCGACGTAGGACAGGTGCGGGACCTTGGCCCCGTCGCCGATGACCGCGTTCTTGGTCTCGACGAACCCACCGATCTTGCCGCCCGCGCCGAGCACGGTGCCGGGGCGCAGGAAGCTGAAGGGCCCGACGTCCGCGTCGTCGCCGACGACCGCCCCGATCCCGTGGCAGCGCACGACGCGGGCCCCGGCGCCGACCCGGCAGTCCGTGAGCGTGGAGTCGGGCCCGACCACCGCGTCCTCGGCCACCTCGGTGCGCCCGAGCAGCTGCGTGCCGGGCAGCAGCGTCACGTCGACGCTCAACCGGACCTCGGCGTCCACCCAGGTCGTCGCCGGGTCGACCACCGTGACGCCGGCGGCCATCCAGCGGCGAAGGATGCGGTCGTTGAGCAGCCGGCCGAGGTCGGCGAGCTGGCCGCGGTCGTTGACACCCCGCGTCTGCTCCACGTCGCCCACCGGCCAGGCCCCGACCGTCAGGCCGTCGTCGCGGGCGAGGCCCACGAGGTCGGGCAGGTAGTACTCCCCCTGGGAGTTGTCGTTGCCCAGCCGCGGCAGCGCGGCGGCGAGGAACGCCCCGTCGAAGGCGAGGATCCCGGAGCTGATCTCCCGGATGTCGCGCTCGTCGGCGGTGGCGTCCTTCTCCTCGACGATCGCCTCGACGTCGCCCTCGGGCGTGCGCTTGACGCGCCCGTAGCCGTGGGCGTCCTCGACGACGCCGGAGAGGATGCTGACCACGCACTCCGAGGCCTCGTGCTCGGCCGCGAACGCGCGCAGGGTCTCGCCCTCGAGGAGGGGCGTGTCCCCCGTGACCACGAGCACGGTGCCCTCGCGGACGCCGGCCTCCTCGACCGCGCAGCGCACCGCATGGCCCGTGCCGAGCTGCTCCTCCTGCACGGCCAGCGCCGACGCCGGCATCAGCTCGGCGACGTGCGGCCCCACCTGGTCGCGCTGGGTGCCGACCACCGTCACCACGCGCGCCGGCTCGCACTGCGCCACCGCGTGCAGCACATGGCCGACCAGGCTGCGGCCGCCGATGCGGTGCAGCATCTTGTTGGTCTTGGACTTCATCCGGGTGCCGCCGCCAGCAGCGAGCACGATCACGTTCAACTGAGCCACGCTCCCCGGGTAGGAGTCGAACCTACGTCGCTAGTCCTGATTCAAAGTCAGGCGGGCCCTGCCGACAGACCAACCGGGGATCGCCTCTGAGGCGTCCGCTCACGGTACCGAGAGCGGCAGGCCGCCCGGCACCCGCTTCGCCCCACCCCCGTGGCCCCGGGCTGGTCTAGGGTCACCCCCGATGGACCTGCCCGTGCTGCCGCCGGTGCGACCGATGCTCGCGAAGTCGGTCGCGCCCTTTCCCGACCCCGCGCGCCACCAGGTCGGCGACGTGCCCGGGCTCTCCTTCGAGCCGAAGTGGGACGGCTTCCGGTGCCTGGTCTTCCGTGACGGCGACGAGGTCGAGCTGACCAGCCGCAACACCAAGCCGCTGACCCGCTACTTCCCCGAGGTCGTGACGGCCGCCCTCGCGCAGCTGCCCGAGCGTTGCGTGCTCGACGGCGAGCTCTTCTGCTCGAGCCGCGGCGTGGAGCCGCCGCGGCTGGAGTTCGAGACGCTGCAGGAACGCATCCACCCCGCCGAGTCGCGGGTCGCGATGCTGAGCGGGCTCACGCCCGCCGGCTTCGTCGCCTTCGACCTCCTGGCCCTCGGTGACCAGGCCTACGTCGAGCGACCCTTCGCCGAGCGGCGCGACGCCCTCGTGGCCGCGCTCGCCGGCACCGGCGGGCTCGCCGACCCCACCGAGCCGGCCACGGGAATGCACCTCACCCCGACCACGACGGATCCCGACGAGGCCGAGGCCTGGTTCCACGCGTTCGAGGGCGCCGGGCTGGACGGGCTCGTGGCCAAGCCCCTGGGGGCGCCGTACACCGAGAACGGCCGGACCATGCTGAAGGTCAAGCACGCGCGCACCGCCGACGTCGTCGTCGCCGGCTACCGCGAGCACAAGACCTCCACCCCCGAGCGCCCGCTGCTCGGCTCGCTGCTGCTGGGGCTGTACGCCGAGGGCGCGCTGCAGCACGTCGGCGTGGCCGCCTCCTTCACCGAGAGGCGGCGCGCCGAGCTCTTCGCGGAGCTGCAGCCGCTGGTGTGCGCGATCGAGGACCACCCCTGGGGTGCCTGGCTGTCGGACGGCGGCGCGGACTGGGCCATCGCCAACCCCGACCGGGCGCCCGGCACGCAGTCCCGCTGGTCGCAGGGCAAGGACCTGTCCTTCACGCCCCTGCGCCCCGAGCGGGTGATCGAGGTGGGCTACGACCACATGGAGGGCCGGCGGTTCCGGCACACCGCGCAGCTCAAGCGCTGGCGCGACGACCGCGACCCCGGGTCCTGCGACTACGGCCAGCTGGAGGAGCCGGTGGGCTACGACCTCACCCGGATCCTCTCCGGCGCCCCGTGAGGCAGGCATGGTGAGGCGGGCATGGTGAGGCGGCCCCGCATCGCCGACCGGCTGCGCAGCGCCGTCGGCGGCGACGCGGCGACCGACGACCCGGCGCGCGACGCCCCCCGCGACCCCGCCCCCGAGGGCGAGGCGCCACTCGACCGGCGCGACGGGCGGCCCGCCGCGGTCTTCGCGCGCTTCCTCGAGGGGGACCACCTCTGGCTCGCCGTGGTCGGGGTCCCGGCCGACACGCGCTTCGTGCTCTCGCCGCCGGGCGCGGACGACCTGCCCCTGACGCCCGACGAGGCCGGGATCGAGCCGCTCGCGCACGGCGGCGAGACCGGCGTGGCGCTCCGCTCCGACCTGACCGGGATGCAGCCCCCGGACACCCTCGAGGCCGCGGTCGTGGCGGTGCTGCCCGACGGGGCCCGCGTCCGCGTCTGGACCGCCCCCCTGCCGGACCCCGGACCGACCGCGACGGCCCTGTCGGCGCGCGGACCCTGGCAGCACGGCGTCCGTCGCGCCGACGACGGCACGCTGCTGGTGACCCGGACGCCGGTCGCGCCCTGGGTGCGACTCGTCGGGATCGACGCCGAGACCGCGGCGCTCACCGCGCGCGCCGCCCCCGGGCCCGGCGTCGCCGCCGCCGCGACGGACCTCGCCGCGCTGCTGCTGGTGGCGCAGGGCGGGGAGACCCTGCACCGCCTGCCCGTGGAGCACGACGAGGCGGCAGGCCACGTGCTGATCCGGGTCCCGGTCGACCTCGACCTCGCGAGCGGCTCGCCCGCGGCGCTGCTGCTCGTCGGCCCCCGCGAGGGGACCTACCCGCTGCGCCGGGTGCGCAACGAGATGACGATGCCCGACCGCGCGACGCTGCTCCCCTGGCTGCACGACGACGATCCCCACGACCGCCCGGTGCTGCGGTGGCGCTGGTTGCCCGACGGGCAGCTGGCGGTGCTCCGGCCCCCCCGTCCCGAGGCCCGTCCCGAGGCCCGATCCGAGACCCGCGACGAAGCCGGAGGGGACGACTGATGCGCCTCGCCTTCCTGGTCCTCGACCTCGACGACATGGGCGGCACGTCGCGGGCCGTGGTCAACCTCGCGAACGAGCTCGTCGCGCGGCACACCGTCCGCATCCTCAGCGTCCGCCGCACCGCGGACTCCCCCCACGTGGCGGTCGACCCGCGCCTGGAGGTGGACTACCTGGTCGACAGCCGGCACGAGACGCGGCGCTGCCTGACCCGCGACCTGCCGGACGCCGAGGCCACGCGGCTCGACGCCCTCGGCTCCGTGCTCCTCCCCGCCGAGTGGGAGTGGCAGTTCACCGCCCTGACCGACCTGGTCCTCGGCGACGCGCTCCCGCGGGTGGAGGACGACGTCCTGATCACCGTGCTGCCCGGCTTCCTCGCGCTCGCGGCCCAGCTCCTGCCGCCCGAGGTCGGGCTGGTGCACCAGGAGCACCGGGCCTCGTTCTCGCGGCGCGGGCCGATGGCCCCCCTGCTGGCCTTCGCGCCGCGTGCGGACCTGGTGGCGATGCTGGGTTCCGACGCCGTCACGTGGCTGCAGCAGCAGCTCGGCAGCGCGTGCCCCGAGACGGTCGTGATGCCGAACCTCCTCCCCCGCGGCTACCGACCCCGCTCCCGGCTGGCCGGCGACGCCGGCGGCGGGCTGATCGTCGCCGCGGGACGGCTCGACGGCGAGAAGCAGTTCGAGCACCTCGTGCGCGCGTTCGGCCAGGTCGCCGACGAGCTGCCCGGCTGGCGGGTCCGGGTCTTCGGCATCGGCGGCCGGCGCAACGAGATCATGGGCCTGGCCCGCCGCGGGGAGCTGCACGACCGGGTGGAGCTGCCCGGGGGCTCGCGCGACATGCCCGCCGAGTGGGCGCGCGCCGACGTGGCCGTCTGCTCCGCCTTCCGCGAGGGCCTGCCGCTGGTCGCGCAGGAGGCGATGGCCGCGGGCGTCCCGGTGGTGGCGTACGACGCCCCCCTCGCCGTGCGGGAGATCGTCGAGGACGGCGAGAACGGGCTGCTCGTCCCGCCGGACTCCGAGGTGGGGCTGGCCACCGCCGTGCTGCGGCTGGCCCGGGAGGGGGAGCTGCGCCGCCGCCTCGGCGCGCGGGCGCTCGAGACGGTGCGGCGCTACGACCCCGACACCGTGGTCGCCGACTGGGAGCAGCGGCTGCAGCGCGTGATCGCGCGGCGGCGCCGCGGCCTCGGCCCCCTCGGCCGACTGCTCGAGGGCGACACGCCCCAAGCCCCCCGCCCGGTCGACGACGCCCCGGCCGGCGTGGTGCTCGCCGACCGCTCCCCCGCGGCGGCACGCCGGGAGAACCTCGAGCGGGTCGCCGCCGTCGCGGCCGCCAGCAGCCGGGCGTGGTTCGTCCTGCCCGCGGCGTTCCCACACCCGCCCGTGCTGGTGCTGCCGCAGGCGCGGCGGCGCGCCTTCCTCGACGCCCTCGCCGCGGCCGACCTGCCGAGCTGGCTCTCCGTCGCGGACCCCGGGGACGGCTGGTGGTTCCCCCGGCGGGGCAGCGCCGCCGAGCTCGTCGCGCAGGTGCGCCACGGGGCGACGCAGCGCCTGCTGGTGGAGCCGTGGCCGACGCAGGAGGGCCGGCGCACGCTGCTGGCCGACGGCGCCGGCCTGGAGGTGCAGTTCTGGGCGGAGGGCCCCGACGGTCGCTGGCACGCGCCCCGCGGCAACCCGTTCACCCGCACCGTGCGCGAGGAGGACCTCACCACCACCGCGACCCTCGAGGGCCTGACCCTGCCGAGCCTGCCCCTGCTCCCGGACCGACCGACCGACGAGCCGGCGTTCCCGGTCGACGCGGTCTACACCTGGGTCGACGGCACCGACCCCGCCTGGACGCGCCGCCGCGACGACCGGCTCGCCGCGCTCGACGACGCCTGGTCGCCCGAGTCGGCCGCGTCGTCGCGGCACGTGCCGCACGACGAGCTGCGCTACTCCCTGAGGAGCCTGGAGACGTTCGCGCCGTGGATCCGGCGGATCTTCCTGGTCACCGACGGCCAGCGACCCGACTGGCTGGTCGACCACCCCCGGCTCACCGTGGTCGACCACCGCGAGATCCTGCCCCCCGAGGCGCTGCCGACCTTCAACAGCCACGCGATCGAGACCGGGCTGCACCGCGTGCCCGGGCTCGCCGAGCACTTCCTCTATCTCAACGACGACTTCTTCCTCGGCCGACCGGTCGGCCCCGAGGCATTCTTCTCTCCCGCGGGGCACCCCCTCGTGGTCGCCGCCCGGCAGCAGCCGGTCGGCCTCCCGCCGCCCTCGGCGCCGCCCTGGCTGCGCTCCGCGGTGCGCAACCGCGCGCTGCTCCGGGAGGAGCTCGGCGAGGAGCTGCTCGCGACGCTCGCCCACGTGCCCTACGCGCATCGTCGGTCGATCCTGACCGAGATCGAGGAGCGCTTCGGCGGGCCGCTGGCCGAGACCGCGCACCGGGTGCTCCGGGACGGGCGCGACGTCTCCCTGCTGTCGTCCTTCGCGCAGCACTACGGCCTGATGACGGGCCAGGCGCTGCCGGGCGACCTCGCCTTCGCCTTCGTCGACATCACGAGGCCGCAGCTGCCCCGCGAGCTCGCGGCCCTGCTCGCCGGCCGCGACGTCGACGCCTTCTGCCTCGGCGACCACGACGGCGAGTCGCTGCAGCCCACCCGGGTCGACCGGGAGCTGCGGGGCTTCATGCGCGCCTACGTGCCGCTCGCCGCGCCGTGGGAGGACCCCGCCTCCCTGCCGTGACCCGCCGCCGCTCGAGCGACCGGCCGGGGCTGAGGGGCTCTCACCGCACGAAACGGCTGCTCGGCCAGATCCGCTCGAGGTCCTTGTCGGGGAACCGGGCGGCCACGGCCTCGTACACGCCCGCGTAGTGCCGCGCCACGGTGCGGACGACGTCCTCGGGCAGGGCGTCCTGCTTCTCGTAGGCGTTGCGGCGGGTGGCGAGGTCCGGCTCGTGGAAGTCCATCCCGACGAGCTCGCAGATCTCGCGGAGCGGGGCCTCGTCGAAGAGCTCCTCGTAGAACCCGACCCACCGGTCCTCGGGGCCGAACACCTCGTCGATCACGCGCAGCGTGTCCTCGTAGTGGGTGCGGCACTCGTAGTGCGGGTCGGCGTAGTCGCGCGCCACGACCTCCTCGGCGGTGACGTCGAAGAGGTCGGGCTCGCGCTGGTCGCGCATGCGGATGTGCGACCACACCCGCTCCACCGGCTCGCGCATCAGGAACACCGACGCCGTGCGGATCCGCCGGTTGGCGAACTGCCGGCGGATGTCGGCGACCCGGTCGGCCGGCAGCATCCCGTAGTCGGGCGTCAGGTCGGCGGTGACGCGGAACCGCGGCCGCTTGCGCAGCAGGCCGGCGAAGAAGTCGTAGTAGAAGTCGTGGTTGGCATACATGCTGGCGCGGTGCAGCTGGTCGGCCCGGGCCGGCTCGCCCCGCCGCGCCTTCTCCAGCTCCTCGGCGGCCATCTCGAGGATCCGGTCGCGCATCCACCGCTCCGACTCGAGGTGGCGCGCGTCGAACACGTGGTACTCCTTGCGGTACCCGTTGGCGTACTGCGGGGAGTCGGCCAGGTAGCGGTGCAGCCACGTGGTGCCGCCCTTCTGGGCGCCCAGGCCGAGCAAGAAGGTCTTGCCGGGCTGCAGGGCCGGCGGGCCCGATCCCGGCCCCGGCCCGGGGGCCCGGCCCGACTCGCCCGGCTCACGACCCGGTTCACTGCCCCCGCCGCCGACACGGGCGCGGAGGCGCCGGGTGAGGGAACCCATGCGCGCAGGCTAGCGGCCGGCCTCAGAGCACGAAGCGGGCGCTGGGCCAGAGCCGCGTCAGGTCCTTCTCGGGGTAGCGCCGCGCGACCGTCTCGTAGACCTCGCGGTAGTGCTCGGCGATGGTGCGCTCGAGCCCGTCGGGCAGGCTCGTGGCGCCCTTGGGCGAGGCGTTCGAGCGGGTCTCGAGGTCCGGTTCGCGGAAGTCGATCCCGACCACCTCGCAGACCTCGCGGATGCGGCCCTCCTCGAAGAGCTCCTCGTAGAACCCGATCCAGCGGTCCCCGGCGTCGAACACCTCGTCGAGCACGCGCAGCGTGTGGTCGTAGCGCGTGCGCTGGTCGTAGGCCGGGGAGGCGTAGTGCTCCGCGAGGACCTCCTCGGGCGTGGCGCCGTCGCCCAGCTCCATCCGGTCGTGCATCCGGGCGTGCGACCACACCCGCTCGACCGGGTCCCGCATCAGGAAGATCCCCACCGCCCGGATCCTCCGCCCGGCGAACCGGTCGCGGATCTCGGCGACCCGCTCGGCCGACAGCATCCCGTACGCCGGCGTCAGGTCGCCCGTGGCGCGGAACCGGGGGCGCCGCGAGAGCAGCCCGGCGAAGTAGTCGAAGTACATGTCGTGGTTGCCGCACATCGCGGCCCAGTGCAGCCGGTCGGCGCGGAAGGGCTCTCCCCGCTGCGCCTTCTCGATCTGCTCGGCCGCCATGGCGAACCGGCGCTCGGCCCGCGGCTTCTCGGACTCCACGTCGAGGGAGTTGAAGACGTGGAACTCCTTGGTGTAGCCCTTCGCGTACTGCGGCGAGTCGGCCAGGTAGTCGTAGAGCCAGGACGTGCCGCCCTTCTGGCAGCCGAGGCCCAGGACGAACGTCTTCCTCGGCTCGGGCGACTCGGCCGGCGGACTCATGGCGGCACCCTAGAGGTAGCGGGAGAGGGCGCGCCCGTCGAGGTAACCCACGAAGGCGGACGTGTGGCCGCAGGCGGCGTCGATCATGCGCTGGGTCGGCAGCGGCTCGTCGGCGGCGCGCTTGTCGCCGATCTCCAGCACCCGGGTGCCCGGCTCGGCGAAGGCCGACAGGTGCAGCGCGGAGCCCGAGGAGCCGGCCAGCACCTCGGCGCCCCGGACCACCGACAGCTGCTCGGGGATCGAGAGCGTCTCGGGGTGCACGACGGCGAAGCCGGCGGCGCCGAAGCGCTCCTCGAGCTGCTCGTCCCACGCGGCGTCCTTGCGGGCCACCGTCAGCTCCCGCGTGCTCTCCGCGTGGAAGAGCCGGCGCGAGAGGAACACCCGGGGCGCCCCGCCGGGCTCGACCCGCGAGGACATCCGCCGCCACAGCGCGGCGGCCTCGGGGCGCGCCCAGGACTTCAGCACCAGGGAGCGCGAGGGCACCCGCAGGTGCCCGACCCGCAGCGGCTGTGCGCGCACCACCTCCACCGGGAGGTCCCCGTAGCCCGCGAGCCCCAGGAGCTCCGCGTGCCAGGAGGAGAGCTCGGCCGTCGCGGTGTCGGGGAGGTCGCCCGGTCGCGGCGGGACCTTGCCATAGACGCTGCGGTGCGCCACCAGGCCGTCGAGGGGGACGCCCTCGGGGTCCGGCCACAGGTTGCTCAGCGTCTCGAGCAGGAAGTGGCCGAAGTGGTTGGTCCAGTGGCCGGCGTACTGCCAGCGACCCTCGAGGCGCCGCGCCCGGGGCGGCACGCGGACGACCTCGGGATCCGCGGCGACCGGGGCCTGGTCGTCCCCCAGCCAGGGCCGCTGGGACTCGGCCACCAGGCGTCCGTCGGCGTCGTGCACGGCGCCGGTGGTCCAGAGGTCGGGCGGCCCCGCCATCCGCAGCGGGCCCCGGGCGAAGCGCGTCACCAGGGCGTCGCCGACCTCGACGACCCGGCACCCCGGCTCCAGGGCGGGGCCGGGCGCCTCGGGGGTGCTCCAGGCGGCGGGACGCGGTCCGCGCAGGAGGGACGGCGTCTTCGGCATCCCGCGCAGCCTAGCCATCGAGGTGGCCCCGTCGCGCGAGCGCGGCGGCGCGGCTCGGCTAGCCTGCTCCTCCGCACCCCTACCGGACCGCCGCCGACCAGCCGAGGAGCACCCGTGGGCAACTCCCAGCCGCCCCCCACCCAGGTCGACCTCGTCGACAGCTACGCGCGCCTGGTGGGCGACGAGGTCGAGATCGTCCTGGCCGACCCGGCGCTGGACGTGCCCGCCGACGGCATCGTGGTGCTGCGACAGGGCAAGCGGCGTCGAGACGCCCGGCACCGGCTCGTCGAGGACGAGGCCGGCCGGCGCCTCGTGGTCCGCATCGAGCGGGCCAGGCTCGGCGACGGCATCTGGGCGCTCCGGCTGCGCACGAGCGAGGGCTCGACCCACTGGGGCTGCCGACTGCTGGTGCAGGGACGCCGGCCGCTGGTGCTGCTGTGGGGATCGAGCTCGCCCGCCTCCACCCTGCCGGATCCGCACCCGCGCGACGACCGCTCCTCGGCGAAGCGGGCCGCCGCGCTCGGCCGCCGGGCGGCCGCTCGGGCCGTGCGCGAGGCGCGGTCGGTCAGCGGGCGGCTGCGACGCGGCTGACGAGGTCGCGGAAGGCCTCGCGCACGGGGGCGGCGTCCCCGGGCCGCGCCTTGCGGCGCAGCGCCGGCAGCCGCTGCCACCCGGGGCTGGCGAGGACCTCCTCGGGCGCGAGCGCGCGCGTGCGCTCGAGCACCTCCCGCGGGACGGCCTGCGGGTCGGGCACGACGGCCTCGGCGACCCAGTCGTCGTACCCCTCGAGGACGCCGCCGCGGGTCGCGTCGGGGCACATGACCAGGCACGTGCCCGTCGGCTCGGTGTCGACCTCGATCACGAGCAGGTCGGGCCGGAGCCGGCGCAGGGCCTCGGTGACCTTGTAGACGTCGCCGGTCCACTCGGTCTGGGTGCGCTTGCGGTTCGCCATGGCGACGTCGCGCGGCAGCATGTCGTCGACCAGGATCACGCTGGTGGGCAGGGTGAAGCGCTCCACCGCGAGCACGTCGCGCAGCGCGAACTCGGCGAGGTGCATGCCGTCCACGAAGGCGAGGTCCGCGACCCCGACGGGCAGGTGCGCGAGCGGCCGCTCGCGGGCGAAGAACTCGTCGCTGGGCACCCGCGCGAGGTGCACGTCGGTGAACAGCTCGTGCTTGAGCCCGAAGTCGGGGTCGACCCCGACGCTGGGGACCCGCGAGAGCCTGAGGCCCTGGCCGTTGTGGACGCCGACCTCGACGTAGGTGCGCGGGCGGACGCGGTCGTGCAGGGCGGCGAGCAGCTGGTGACGGTTCACGAGTCTCCCGATGGGCGGTGGCCAGAGCGTGCGAGCAGGTTAGTCGACCCGGTTGCCGTGCTCGTCCCAGTGCTCCGCCACCTTCTTGCTCGGCTGCACGCGCGGCGGCTCGCCCGGCATCTTCGGGTGGTCGGGCGGGTAGGGCATCTCCCCGCCGGGGAGCTCCGCGTAGAGGTCCAGCAGGGGCTGGAGGTCACCGGCCGTCTCGTCGATGCCGGCCCAGGGGTCACCGCGCCCGGCGAGCAGCCCCGGCACGGTGGTCAGGTTCAGCTCGCGCGGGTCCTCGAGGCCCGCCAGGTCCTCCCAGTCCAGCGGCGTCGAGACCGGCGCGCCCGGCAGCGGCCGCAGCGAGTACGCCGAGGCGATGGTGCGGTCGCGGCAGTTCTGGTTGTAGTCGACGAAGACCCGGCCGCCGCGCTCCTCCTTCCACCACGCGGTCGTGACGCCGTCGTCGCGCCGCTCCAGGGCCCGGCCGAAGCCGATGGCCGCGTGCCGCACGTCGACGAACTCCCAGCGGGGCGCGATGCGCACGTAGACGTGCACGCCGCGGTTGCCGGAGGTCTTCGCCCAGCCGACGAGGCCGAGCTCCGCGAGCAGCTCGCGGGCCACCCCGGCGACCCGGACGGCGTCGGCAAAGGTCGTGCCCGGCTGGGGGTCGAGGTCGAGGCGCAGCTCGTCGGGGTGGTCCGGGTCCTCGCGCCGCACCGGCCAGGGGTGGAAGGTCAGGGTGCCCATCTGCGCGCACCACACGGGCACCGCGATCTCGGTCGGGCAGACCTCGTCGGCGGTGCGCCCCGAGGGAAAGGTGACCGTCGCCGTCTCGAGGTAGTCGGGAGCGCCCTTCGGCACGCGCTTCTGGTAGAAGGCGTCGGCGTTCCGGTCCTGCGGGCCGGTGGCCAGCCTCATCCCCTCGCGCACGCCGGAGGGCCAGCGCTCCAGGGCGGTCGGCCGGTGCCGCAGCGCGCGCATCAGGCCGTCGTCGACGGAGGCGACGTACTCCGCGACCATGAGCTTGGTGATCTCCGGGGTGCGCTCGGTGGCCTCGTAGACCACCCGGTCGGGGCTGGAGACGCGCACGGAGCGCTCGCCCGCCTGCACCTGAGCCCCGGCCGTCGCCATGGGTGGGAATCTATCCCGCGGCCCGGGGCGATCAGAGCACGTGGCGCGCGCTGGGCCACAGGCGCGGCAGGTCGGTCTCGGGGAAGCGCGCCGCCACCGCCTCGTAGACCTCGCGGTAGTGCTCGGCGACCTTCGCCACCAGGTCGTCGGGGAGCGCCTGGGTCGTCTTGGGCGACGGGTTGGCGACGGTCTCGACGTCGGGCTCGCGGTAGTCCAGGCCGACCATCTCGCTCACCTCGCGGATCCGGTCGCCCTCGAAGAGCTCCTCGTAGAAGCCGATCCACCGGTCCCCGGGGCCGAAGACCTCGTCCATCACGCGCAGCGTGTGGTCGTAGCGCGTGCGCTGCTCGTAGCGCGGGTTGCGGTACTCGTCGGCGACGACGTCCTCGGGCGGGACGGCATACAGCTCCGGGTTGCGCCGGTCGAGCATGCGGGCCTGGGACCACAGCCGCTCCACGGGGTCGCGCATCAGGAAGACCGCGACGGCGCGCACCCCCCGGCCCGCGAACCGCTCCCGGATCTCGGCGACGCGCTCGGCGGAGAGCATCCCGTAGGCCGGCGTGAGGTCGCCCGTCGCGCGGAAGCGGGGGCGCCGGGCGAGCAGCCCGGCGAAGTAGTCGTAGTACATGTCGTGGTTGCCGCACATCGCCGCCCAGTGGATCTTGTCGGCGCGGAACGGCTCGCCGCGCCGGGCCTTGGCGATCTCCGCCGCCGCCGCGGCGAGCTTGGCGTCACCCCGGGTCCGCTCCCACTCGACGTCGAAGGCGTCGAAGACGTGGAACTCCTTGGCGTAGCCCTTGGCATACTGCGGCGACTCGGCGAGGTAGTCGTAGAGCCAGGACGTGCCGCCCTTCTGGCATCCCATGCCCAGGACGAACGTCTTCCTCGGCGCCGGCGCTTGCATGGCGGCAGGGTATCGGCCGCCAATCCCGGTGGCCCGCGCGCCGGCCCCTCACTAGCGTGGCCGTCCGTGAGCACCCTCCCGCGCCCCGCGACCTACGACGCGCACCCGGGCCTGCGCTTTCGCACCATCGAGCCGCGGGAGACGCAGGACCCGGGCGCCGAGGTCTTCGCCGGCTGGGTGCAGGCCATGCACCGCGGCTTCCACGAGCCGCGGGCCTCCGAGGAGGCGGTGCGGCGGTGGGGGGAGCACGTCCGCGCCGAGGGCAGCGTCGTCCGGGGCGTGTGGCCGGAGCGCACGGGGGTGGGCGACGTCCGGATGCCGGTGGCGACCTTCGAGTCGTGGGAGAAGTCCATCAACGTCGGCGGCGGCCGGGTGCTGCCGCTGCACATGATCACCGCCGTCACCGTGGCGCCCACCCACCGCCGGCAGGGTCTGCTCGCCACACTGATGGCCGAGGACCTGCGCGAGGCGGCGGCTCGCGGCCGGCCGCTGGCGGCGCTGACGGTCTCCGAGGGCGGCATCTACGGGCGGTTCGGCTTCGGCCCGGCGCACCGCACGCGCGAGGTCGAGCTGCGCGTGACCGGCGGCTTCCGGATGCACCCGCCCGCGGGAGCGGAGGTGCCGGGGGGACGCCTCGAGATGGCCGAGCCGCTCGACGCCTGGCCGGCGGTGCAGTCCGTGTTCGCGCGCCGGCTCGCATCCCAGCGCGGAGAGGTCGACCGGCCCTCCTTCTACGAGCCCGAGCTGACCGGCGCCTTCGACGCGGACCGAGACGCGCCGGACAAGAAGCTGCGGGCCGTGGTGCACCTCGACGCGGAGGGCGAGCCCGACGGCTACGCGCTCTTCCGGCACCTCGGCGAGCAGGAGCCGCTCACCGCGCAGGTGACCCACCTGCAGGCGCTCGACCCGGCCGTCGAGCTGCGCCTGTGCCGCTTCCTCGCGGAGATGGACCTGGTCGATCGGCTCCAGGTCCGCCGCCTGCCGCTGGACCACCCCCTGGACCACGCCGCCGTGGACCCGCACACGGTGCGCACGACGCGGGTGGGCGACATGCTGTGGCTGCGGGTGCTGGACGTGTCCGCTGCGCTGGCGGCGCGACCGTGGTCCGCCGACGGATCGGTGGTCCTCGGCGTGCGCGACGCTCTGGGCATCGCCGAGGGCAGCTGGCGGGTCACGGTGCGCGCGGGCGTCGCCTCCGTGGAGGCGACCGACGAGGAGCCGGGCGTGCTGATGGACGCCGACGTGCTCGGCTCGCTCTACCTCGGCGGGTTCCGGGTGGCCACGCTGGCGGCCGCCGGCCGCGTCGCCGGCGACGACCGCGCCGTGGCGGCCTTCGCCGCCATGGCGGACGGCGGCCCGGCGCCGTGGTGCACCACGGGCTTCTGACCCGGGCGCCTCCCGGGAGCCGGCACGCGCGGGCCCCTCAGGCCCGGGCGCGCCGGGTGGCCGCGCGCAGCCGGCCCGCCGCCGCGCGCATCCGGGCCGCCGGGCCGGGGGCGCGCGCCGGTGGGTCCGGGGCCGGACCGCTGTCTCCGGGCGGGCGGAGCTCGGCGCGCAGCTGGCGCCGGGCGACCTGGACGAGGGTCTTGGTGTGGTCCAGCGCGACGGCCTCGGCGAAGGCGAACAGCTCCGCGTAGTCCCGGCCCACCCGGGCGAGCCGCTCGCCCGCTGCCGCGTCGACGGGGTCCTCGACCAGCGCGCCGAGCGCGCCCCAGGCCTCGGTGGCCAGCTCGCGCAGCTCGGTGCGGACGGGGTTCTCGTCCCAGTCCACCCGGGAGCGGTTGAGCGTCGGCTCGATGAACTCGTCCACCGGGTGCGCCGCGTCGGGCTCCGGCGGCACCGGAAAGGCGACGTCCAGCTGATCGGCCGTGCGCGCCAGGGCAGAGCGCCAGTCGGAGAGCAGGTCCGCATACCGCACGAACGCGCGCGGGTGGCCCCGGGTCACCTGCTCGGTGGTGACGGCCGCGTTGACCCACGAGGCGACGTTGGTGGTCTGCCGCTTGGCGCGGAAGTCGGGGTCCCGGTCGGCGAGGTAGTGCGTGTCGCGCGAGCGGGAGACCTCGACCGGGTGGCGGAGCATGGTCAGGAAGCCGACGGCGAGACCGTTGGCCTCGGCGCTCTCGACCCAGAGGCGGGTGAACCACATGATCCGCGGGTCCTTCACGACGAGGTCGCGCCCGGCGGCCACCCCGGCCTGCTCGCCCAGCCACGCGACGACCTGTTCCCGGACCCGCGGCCCGACCGCCTCCTCCACGCGCGCCAGCGCGGTGGGACGAGCGTCGTTGGTGCGCACCGGGACGCCGTTGAGCACCTGCTTGTGCAGCTCGACGACCCACCGCGGCTCATAGAAACCACGGGGGTTGGTCGCGTCGGCCGGCACGCGCGGCTCGGGGACCAGCAGCCCGAGCCGCTCCAGCGCGCCGGCGACGGTGCTGGTGCCGCTGCGTCCGGCACCCGTGACGAGCAGCAGCCGCTGCGGCGCCCCGCTCACGACCTTCCCCCGGCGCGCCGGGGCTCGCCCGCGGCGGTCACGGTCACGGTCACCGGCGCCACCCTAGAGCCCACGCAGCACGCGACGAAGGCCACGCGCGTCCTCGTGGTCGACGAACGTCGTCCGGTGGCCCAGCGCGGCATCGACCACGCGCTGGGTCGGCATGGGCTCCGTGGGCGAGCGGCTGTCGCCCACCTCGAGCACCCGGGTCCCCGGACGGGCGAACGCCGCCAGGTGCAGCGCCGAACCGGAGGACCCGGCGAGCACCTCGGCGCCCCGGACCAGGGAGACCTGCCTCTCGATGGGCAGCGTCTCCGGGTGGACGACGGCGAAGCCGGCCCGGGTGAAGGCCCGCTCGAGCGTGACGTCCCAGGCCCGCGTGGCGCGCGTGTTGGGGCTGTCGTTGCCCTTCTCCTGGTGGAAGAGCCGGCGAGAGAGCAGCACCCGCCGGTGCTCGCCCGGCTCCACGGCGGACGCCGCCCTCTGCCACAGCTCCGCGGCCCGGGGGTGCGCCCACGCCTTGAGGACCACCGCCTGGGCCGGCACCAGCAGGCGCTCGGCGCGGGCGGGTGCGTGCCGCACGATGCGCACGTCGAGGTCGGGGTAGCCGGCGAGCCGCAGCAGCGAGCGCTGCGCCGCCGAGGGGTCGCCGTCCACGACACCCGGGCCGCGCCGGCGGGGCGGGGGGCCGAGGTAGGTGCGGTGGGCGACGATGCCGGTGAAGGGCGCGCGCGAGGGGTCCGGCCACAGGTTCGCCAGGGTCTCGAGGAAGAAGTGGCCGAAGTGCCCGAACCAGTGGCCCGCATAGATCCACGTGCCCGACAGCTGGACCGGGTGCCGCGGCGGGGCGCGGTACGGCCGGTCCGCGGCGATGGGCACGCGTGGGTCGCCGGCCCAGACTCGCTGCGACTCGGGCACGAGCCTTCCCTCGGCGTCGTGGACGGCCCCCGTCATCCAGCGCGACGGGGGCACGGTCGACCGCAGCGGGCCGCGACCGAACGGCGTCACGACGCCGCCCGGCACCTCCGCGAGGCCGAGATCATCGGCCGGGGGCTGCTGCGGCGAGGTCGCGGGCGTCCACTCCGGCCGCCTCCCTCGCCTGGCGCGACGACGCCGCGGGAAGGAAACCATGCGCGCAGGCTACCCACCGGCTCCCGGGCCTCGACGCCGCAGCGCCCAGATCGCCGCCGGGCGGCGCGTTGGGCGGCGCCGCGCCCCCTCAGCGCGGCGCGCCGAGGCGGCTGACGAGGTCGGCGAAGGCCTCGCGCACCTGGGCGGCCTCCCCGGGGCGGGCGCGGCCGCGCAAGGCGGCAAGCTGCTCCCAACCGGGGCTGGCGAGGACCTCCTCGGGCGCCAGCGCCCGGGTCCGCTCGAGCACCTCGCGCGGCACGTCCTGCGGGTCGGGCGACACGGCCCCGGCGAGCCACTCGTCGTAGCCGGGCAGCACGCCGTCGCGTGTCGCGTCCGGGAAGAGCACCAGGCAGGTGCCCGTCGGCTCGGTGTCGACGTCGATCACGAGCAGGTCCGGCCGCAGCCGCCGCAGCGCCTCGCCCGCCTTGTAGACGTCACCCGTCCACGCGGTCTGGGTGCGCTTGCGGTTGGCCATCGGGACGTCCCGCGGCAACATGTCGTCGAGCAGCATCACGCTGGTGGGCAGGGTGAAGCGCTCCACCGCGAGAATGTCGCGCAGCGCGAACTCGGCGAGGTGCATGCCGTCCACGAACGCGAGGTCGACCACCGGGATCGGCAGGTGGGCCAGCGGATCCTCGCGGGCGAAGAACTCGTCGCTGGGCACCCGCGCGAGGTGCACGTCAGCCTGGACCTCCGAGCTCACGCTGAAGTCCGGGTCGACGCCCACGGAGGGCACCCGCGAGAGCGTCATGCTCTTGCCGTTGTGCACCCCGACCTCGAGGTAGGTGCGGGGACGGACGCGCCGGTGCAGGGCGGCGAGCATCTGGTGACGGTTCACGGTTCCCTCGGGGCCGGCGGCGTGTCGGGGTGGCGGGCGACCGACAGGGTAGTCGGTCGTCCCCGCCGGACCCCGTTGCCGGCCCTCAGAGCAGGGAGTTCGGCTGGAAGACCGGGCGGTCCTCCAGCTCGTCGCGGCCGGGCCGCAGGAACTCGAAGCCGGCCGTCGTCACCACGCTCCAGTGCGGGTTGGCACCCCGCGCGTGCAGGACGTCGTGCGCGCACGCGGCGTGCATCGGCGGGGCGTGGAAGGCGTTGCGCGCCTGCTCCTCCGCATCGCCGAGGAACACCACCGGCCGGCCCAGCGGCTCCGCGCACGCGGCGCAGACGCGGCTCAGCGCGCACTGGGTCACCCGGCGGCGCACCAGGGCGTCGACCCCCGGGGCCAGGCCCCCGGAGCCGTCGTCCGCGCGCCAGGCGAAGGGCCACTGGTCGGGGTCGACCCCGCGGTGGGTCGGGGCGGACGCGCGCTCGCGCAGCCGGCTCATGCGCCCGCTCCGCGCAGCTCGCTCGCACCCCGCGACCAGGCGCCCAGCTCGGCGCGCCGGGTCGGGCGCTCGGCGTCGGTCTTGCGACCCCGCTCCTGCTCGATCGAGTCCGGGTCGGTCGCGCCGGGGCGGGGGCGACCAGCGCGGTCGTCCTTGGTCCAGCTGTTGGGCACCGAGAGCTTGATGATGGTGCGCAGCGCCTGGCCGTACTGCTTGTAGACCGGGCCGATGGTGTACGGCAGGTCGTACTTGTCGCAGAGGGCCTTCACGCGCTCGGCGATCTCGGGGTAGCGGTTGCTCGGCAGGTCCGGGTAGAGGTGGTGCTCGATCTGGTAGCCCAGGCTGCCGGAGAGGATGTGCAGCGTGCGCCCACCCTCGAAGTTGGCCGAGCCGAGCATCTGCCGCAGGTACCACTCCGCGCGAGTCTCGTCCTCGATCTCCTCCTCGGTGAAGTGCTCCGCACCGTCCGGGAAGTGGCCGCAGAAGATGATGCCGTAGGTCCAGAGGTTGCGGGTCAGGTTCGCCGCGACGTTGGCCACCAGCGTCGTGCGCCAGTTCGGGCCGGAGAGCGCCGGGTAGACGACGTAGTCCTTGAGCACCTGGTTGCGGCCCTTGCGCCAGATCTGGCCGAGCTGGCGCTTCATCTCCTTCGGGTCCTTCTTGCCCTTGCGGATCCGCTCCACGTCGAGGTCGTGCAGCGCGACGCCCCACTGGAAGAGCGTGGCGAGCGCGGCGTTGTAGGCCGGCTGGCCGAGGTTCACCGGGTGCCACTTCTGCTCGCGCGCCATCCGGAGGACGCCGTACCCGATGTCGTTGTCGTAGCCGAGCACGTTGGTGAACTGGTGGTGCACGTAGTTGTGCGAGTGCTTCCACTGCTCGGCGGGCTGGGCCGTGTCCCACTCCCAGTTCGAGGAGTGGATCTCGGGGTCGTTCATCCAGTCCCACTGGCCGTGCATGACGTTGTGGCCGATCTCCATGTTCTCCAGGATCTTGGCCAGCCCGAGCATCGAGGCGCCGGCGATGGCGCCCGGGATGCGGGCCTTCTTGCTGTACGCCGAGACACCCAGCGTCACCCGGGCCGCGGCCGCGAGGCCGCGCTGCACCTTGATGAGCCGGTTGATGTATGCCGCGTCCTTGTCGTTGCGCGACTCCTCGATCTCGGTCCGGAGCGCGTCGAGCTCGCGACCGATCTGCTCCACCTCCTCGTCGGTGAGGTGGGTGTACTCCTGCACGTCGCTGATCGCCATGTGTTTCCCCTTGTGCTGCTTGTTCGTGGTGTTCGTCGGTCTGGGCCTCGCCGGTCGAGCGGGGGCGCTCGTCGCACCCCGCTCGCCGGGCCCGTCAGATGTCGAGCACGCATTCCCCCACGGCGGCGGTCACGCAGGTCTGCACCTGCTCGTTGGGCTGGTCGTACTCGTTGCCGTTGCGCAGGTCGCGGATCTTGCCCTTGACCAGCGTCAGCGTGCAGGTGTGGCAGATGCCCATCCGGCAGCCGAAGGGCATCCCGACCCCGACCTGCTCACCCGCCTCGAGCACGGTCGTGGCGCCGTCGGCCTCGACCTGCTTGCCGGAGGTCTGGAAGTGGATGGTGCCCCCGGCGTCCTCGTCGCCTCCGAGGTCGAGCGTGAAGCGCTCGAGGTGCAGGTTGTCCTCGAGCCCGGCCGCCTCGAAGTGCTCGCTGACCGCGTCGAGCATCGGGCCGGGACCGCAGGCCCAGGTCTCCCGCTCGCGCCAGTCCGGGCAGACGGCCTCCAGGCCGGTCTCCGGGTCGGTGACGTCGAAGATGCCGTCGTCGTCGGTGTGCTGACGCAGCAGCGTCAGGCCGGGGTGCCGCTCGCTCATGTCGGCGAGCTCCTCGCGGAAGATCATCCGGTCCGGTGTCGGCGAGGAGTAGTGCATCACCACGTCGGGCACCGTGCCGCGGCGGTCGAGCGTGCGCAGCATCGCCATCACGGGGGTGACGCCCGAGCCGGCGACCAGGAAGAGCATCTTCGGCGGCGGGGGGTCCGGCAGGACGAAGTCGCCCTCGGGCAGCGCGAGCCGCAGGATCGTGCCGGGCTCGACGCCGTTGACCAGGTGCGAGGAGAGCAGGCCCTCCGGCATCGCCCGCACCGTGATGGCGATGTGCCGCCCGGAGCGCTTCGGCGGCGAGGAGATGGAGTAGGAGCGCCACTGGAAGCGGCCGTCCACCTGCACGCCGATGCCGACGTACTGCCCCGGGCGGTGCTGCCAGCGCCAGCCCCAGCCGGGCCGGATCAGCAGCGTGGCGGCGTCGTCCGTCTCCCGGATGACGCGCTCGACGCGGCCGCGCAGCTCACGCGCCGTCCACAACGGGTGCAGCAACCGCAGGTAGTCGTCGGGATGCAGCGGTGTCGTCAGGCCGAATGCCGTGCTCCGGAGCCGCCCCCAGGTGGTCGTCGCCGTCATCGACCCTCCGTTCTCTCGCTGGTTCTCTCGCTCGTTTCTTCAGTGAACGCCTGTTTACTCAACGCGCCGCCGGTGAGTCAACCTCCCCACGGGTGACAATGGTCTCGCATTGGCGCCGGGTCGTACCGTGAACGGCATGGCTCACCAGGTGGAGAAGAGCGACGACGAGTGGCGCGAGCAGCTCTCCCGCGAGGAGTTCGGCGTGCTCCGGCAGGCCGGCACCGAGCGTGCCTTCGCGGGCAGGCTGACCGACACCGAGACCAAGGGCGTCTACCGGTGCAAGGCCTGCGACGCGGTGCTCTTCGAGTCGGACACGAAGTTCCACTCCGGCTGCGGCTGGCCGAGCTTCTACCAGCCCGTGACCGACACGATCGAGTACCTCGAGGACAGCTCGCTGGGCATGAAGCGCACCGAGGTGCGGTGCGCCAGCTGCGGCTCCCACCTGGGTCACGTCTTCCCCGACGGCTACGGCACTCCCACCGGTGACCGGTACTGCATCAACTCCGTCAGCCTCACGCTGGAGCCCGCCGACGGCTCCGGCCCGGTCCCCGGCTGAACCCCCGGGGCGTCGCCGCCGCCGGTCGACACATCCGGGTCACGGCAGCCGCGCCACCAGGTCGCCGACCCCCACGCGGGAGCCGGTGTAGAAGGGCACCTCCTCGCGCACGTGCCGGCGCGCGGTGGAGCCGCGCAGGTGCCGCATCAGGTCGACGATGCGATGCAGCTCGTCGGCCTCGAAGGCGAGCATCCACTCGTAGTCACCGAGCGCGAAGCTCGCGACGGTGTTGGCGCGCACGTCCTTGTAGTCCCGCGCCATCTGGCCGTGCTCAGCGAGCATGGCGCGGCGCTCGTCGTCCTCGAGGAGATACCACTCGTAGGAGCGGACGAAGGGATAGACGCACAGGTGGCGCCGCGGCTCCTCGTCGGCGAGGAACGCCGGCACGTGGGACTTGTTGAACTCCGCCGGCCGGTGCAGGGCCATCTGCGACCACACCGGCGCGAGGCGGCGGCCGAACGAGGTCGAGCGGAGCCGGTGGTAGAGCGACTGCAGCTGCTCCGAGTCGGCCGCGTGCGCCCAGACCATCAGGTCGGCGTCGGCGCGCAGCCCGGAGACGTCGTAGACGCCGCGCACGATCACGTCCTCGCCGGCGACCTCCTCGAGCAGCTTCTCGACCTCGCCCGCCTCGGCGGCGCGGTCGGCCTCGTCGCCGAGGATCGTCTCCAGCCGGAAGACGGACCACATCGTGTAGCGGATCGTCTCGTTGAGCTCGCGCACGCGGGCGGCGTTCGACTGCTGCTGCGGCTCGCCGGACGGGGCAGGGTCGTCGTGGCTCATGCCGCCATTGTGCCAACCGGGCTCAGCCGGCCCGCCCCGGCGGGAGCGGGTCCTCCCCCAGCGCCTCGACCGCCAGCCGCGCCGAGGCGACGACCGCGGGGATCCCGACGCCGTCGTACGCCGCCCCGCACACCGCCAGCCCCGGCTGCGCCGCCACGGCGGCGCGCACCCGCCCGACCCGGTCCAGGTGCCCGGGGGCGTACTGCGGCAGCCCGCCGCCCCAGCGCTGCACGTGCGCGTCGACGGGGTCGGCGCGCAGCCCGACGAGATCGGCGAGGTCCTCCCGCGACCACGCGACCAGCTCCTCGTCGGAGGCCCGCAGCCGGGTGGCCTCCCCCGCGCGCCCGAGCGAGGTGCGCAGCAGCAGGAGGTCCGAGCCGTCCGGGCCGGCGCCGCGGCCGGCCGCGCGCACCCAGTCCCACTTGGCGAAGGAGAAGGTCGCCGCCTTGATCGCCCGGCCCTCCACCGGCGGCACCAGGAACCCCGACCCGCAGCCCTCCAGCGCGCCCGCATCGGCGGCGCGGACCGCCAGCGTCACCACCGCCAGGGACGCCGTCTCGATCTCGGCCACCGCGCGCGAGGCCGCGGGTGCCACCTCACCGAGCAGGCGGCCGGCGGCGGCCGGCGGCACCGCCAGCACGACGCGGTCGGCCTCGAGAGCCTCCTCCCCGGTCGTGGGCCCGACCACCAGGCGCCAGCCCTTGCCGGCGCGCGCGAGCCCCCGCACGCTGGCACCGGTGCGCACCTCGAAGCCGCCGCCCTCGACGAGCGCGCCGGCCAGCCTCCCCATGCCGCCCTCGATCCCGGCGAAGACCGGGGCGTCGTAGGAGGGCACGACGTCGCCCGCCTGGGCCAGCACCGACCCGCGGCCGGCCACGGCGACGAGCTGTGGCAGCGCGGCCCGGGCCGAGATCGCGCGGGCCGCGCCCGCGTACACCCCACCCAGCAGCGGCTCCACCAGCCGGTCGGTCACCTCGGGCCCGAACCGGCGGTCCACGAGGTCCCCGATCGTCGGGTCGCCGGCCTCTCGCTCCGCCGGGAGGTCCACCTCGGCCCGGGCCCGCGCCAGGCCCTCCTCGCTCAGCACGCCGCTGGCCGCGAGGTCGTCGAGGTCGAGCGGCACGCCCATCAGCGACCGCGGGAGCGGCCGCAGCGCGCCCCGGGAGAGCAGGCGCGAGCCGAGCACCGCCGGGTGGACGACCGGGAGCCCCAGCTCGCGGGCCAGGTCGACGCCCTCGGGGCGGCGGTTCAGCATCGCCTCCGCGCCGACGTCGACCGGCACGCCGGCCACCTCGGCGAGCCGGAGCTTGCCGCCCACCTCGGGCGAGCCCTCGAGCAGGAGCACCCGGTCCCCCGCGGCGGCCAGGGCGCGCGCGGCGACGAGGCCGGCGACGCCGCCGCCCACGACCACGGAGCGCGGGGCGGCGACGCGGTCATCGGGCACGCGGTCCTCGGGCACGCGGAGATCCTCCCACCGGGGCAGGGAACCGCGCGGGCCCGCGGGCCGTCACAGGACCATGAACCCCACCGCCCGCCGGCCGCGCCGGCCCCGCTCCCTCCCGCGCCGCACCGCCGGCCGCCTCGCCGGCGCCGTCGTGGCCGCCCTGCTCGTCGCCACCGTGGTCGTCGCCTGCACCGGCGCGGACGAGGGCTCGAGCTCCGGGGAGGCGCTCGACCCGACGACCGAGCTGACCGGCCCCGACACCGCCGGCGGCGCCGACGCCGACCCGACGGAGGCCGCGGGTGACCGGGCCGGCTCGGCGCAGCCCGAGGCCGCCCGGGGTTCCGGGTCGCTCGCCCGGCAGGTGGCCGAGACCTCCCGCTCGGTCATCGCGACCGGGACGATCTCGCTGCGCGCCGACGACGTCGAGGACGCCCGCTTCGACGTGCAGCGGGTCGTCGACGAGAACGGCGGCGAGATCGCCGACGAGGAGACCGGCACCGACCGCGAGGGCGAGGTGCGCCGCAGCCGGCTGGTGCTGCGTGTGCCCGTGGCGGCGTTCGACGACGTGATGACGGCGGTCTCCGAGATCGCCGACCTCTCCTCGGCGACCCGCTCCGCCGACGTCGTCACGACGCAGGTGATCGACACCGAGGTCCGGGTGCGCGCCCAGCGCAAGAGCCTCGAGCGGATCGAGGCGCTCCTGGCGAAGGCCGAGGACCTCCAGGACATCGTGGCCATCGAGTCGCAGCTCGCCAGCCGCCAGGCCGAGCTCGACTCGCTGGAGCAGCAGCAGGCCTACCTGGCCGACCAGACCTCCATGGCCACCGTGACCGTGCTGCTCGAGCGCGCGGACGACGCGGTCGCCGACGAGGTCAGCCGGGCCGGCTTCCTGATCGGCCTCGGCGACGGCTGGGAGGCGCTGCAGCGCTCCACGGTCGCGGTGCTGACCGTGGTCGGCGCGGTGCTGCCGTTCGTCGCCCTGCTCGCGCTGGTCGCCGTCCCCGGCCGGTTGCTGCTCAGGCGCCGCGCGGCTCGTAGGACTGCACGAACGCCGTCAGCCGCTCCAGCTGTCCCGGGTCCGTCGCAGGGATGACCCCGTGGCCGAGGTTGAAGACGTGGCCGGGCGCGCCGCGTCCGGCCTCGATCACCTCGGCCGCGCGGGCGGTCAGCACCTCGGGCGGTGCGAAGACCAGCGTGGGGTCGAGGTTGCCCTGCACCGCGCGCCCCCGCGCCCGCGGGACGGCCTCGTCGAGCGGCGTGCGCCAGTCGACGCCCACGACGTCGGCGCCGGCCTCGGCCATCAGCCCGAGCAGCTCGGCGGTGCCGACCCCGAAGTGCGTGCGCGGCACGCCCAGCGCCCCGGCGCGCGCGAGCACCTGCGCGGAGTAGGGCATCACCAGCTCGCGGTAGTCGCGCGGCGCCAGCGTGCCGGCCCAGGAGTCGAAGAGCTGCACCGCCGAGGCCCCGGCCGCGACCTGCACCTCGAGGTACGCCGCGGCGATGCCCGCGATCTTGCGCATCAGGGCGTCCCAGACCTCCGGCGCCCCGAACATCATCGCCTTCGTCCTCGCGTGGTCCTTCGAGGGACCGCCCTCGACGAGGTAGGACGCCACCGTGAAGGGCGCCCCCGCGAACCCGATCAGGGGGGTGGCCCCCAGCTCCGCCGCCAGCCGGCGCACGGACTCCGTGGTGAAGGGCACGTGCTCCGGCGTCAGGTCCGGGATGCGCTCGACGTCGGCCAGCGTGGCCACCGGCTCCGCCACCACGGGCCCCACGCCGGGCTTGATGTCGAGGTCGACACCGACCGCCTTGAGCGGGAGCACGATGTCGGAGAAGAAGATGGCCGCGTCGACGCCGTACCGGCGGACGGGCTGGAGCGTGATCTCCACCGTGAGGTCGGGGGTCATGCAGGACTCGAGCATGCCCGTGCCCTCGCGAGCCCTGCGGTACTCCGGCAGCGACCGGCCGGCCTGCCGCATGAACCACACCGGCGTGTGCGACGCCGGCTCACCGCGGGCGGCGCGCAGGTAGGCGCTGTCGGCGAGCCCCGGGTGCGGGGCCGGGCCCGGGCCGCCGGGGGCGCGCTGCGGCTGCTGGTTCACGGGCGGATCATCGCAGGTCAGGCGGCGTGTTGGCACATCGTGGTTGTGCAGGCGCGCCTACTGTGGGCCGCATGGTCGTCACCCACGAGGCGCCCCCGCGGGGGGGCGCGGCGGCGGAGCCGCCCGCCTTCCGCGAGGCGGTCGCGGGCATGCACGCCGCCCGCCTGCGGCCCGAGGTGCTCTGCGAGGAGATGCCCGCGCCGCAGCGGATCGCGCCCCACGCGGCCGCGCTGACCGCCGACCTCGCGGTCGACGGCCGGGAGCTCGGGACCGGCCGGATCATCGTGCTCCACGACCCCGACGGCAACGACGCCTGGGCCGGGACCTTCCGCTGCGTGGCCTACGTGCGCGCCGAGGTGGAGCTCGACCTGGTCACTGACCCGCTGCTCGGCGAGGTGGGCTGGTCCTGGCTCACCGAGGCGCTGGACGCCCACGGCGCCACGTACGCCGCCCCGTCGGGCACCGTCACGCGCGTGGCCACCGAGGGGTTCGGCGGGATGGACGAGGACGGCGCCTCCGCGCAGGTCGAGATCCGGGCCTCGTGGACACCGGTGGCCGACCACGAGGACCCGACCGCGGACCCCACGGCCCCGGGCGTGCCGGCGGTCCCGGACCTGCGCCCGCACGTGGAGGCCTGGGGTGAGCTGCTGTGCACCGCCGCGGGCCTGCCGCCCGTCCCCGAGGGAGTCACGGCCATGCCGAGCAGGCGTGGGCAGCGGGGCTCGCGCTGAGGATGACGACCCCGACCCCCGACGACCCGGCTCCAGGCGAGGAGCGCCAGCCCGGCTCCAGCCGACGCCATCGGTCCCGGACCCGGTCCCGGCGGGCCGCCCGGGAGGCGGAGCCGCCGGCCGCACCCCGCGGGACAACGGGCTCGCCGGCGGAGGACACTGCGAGGGTGGACTCCCCGACGACCGAAGCCGAGGTGCCGGCCCTCGAGGACGCCGGGCCCTCGGAGGCGGCCGGGGAGCTCGAGGCCCCGGTGGAGCCCGAGGCGCCGGCCGAGCCCGAGGCGCCCCTGCTCACGCTGCGCGACGGGCTCCCGGCGGTCGTGGACACCGAGGCGGGTCTCGCGGCGGCCTGCGCCGCACTGGCCGCGGCGAGCGGCCCCGTGGCCATCGACGCCGAGCGGGCCTCGGGCTACCGCTACTCGGCGCGCGCCTACCTCGTGCAGCTGCGCCGCGAGGGCGCCGGGACCTTCCTGATCGACCCGATCGCCTTCGACTCGCTGGCCCCCCTCGACGAGGCCCTCGGCGACGCCGAGTGGATCCTGCACGCCGCCACGCAGGACATCCCGTGCCTGCGCGAGGTGGGCCTGAACCCGACGACGCTCTTCGACACCGAGCTCGCCGGGCGCCTCCTCGGCTATCCGCGGGTCGGGCTCGGGACGCTGGTCGAGGAGGTGCTCGGGTTCCGGATGCGCAAGGAGCACTCGGCCTCCGACTGGTCGACCCGCCCGCTCCCCCAGCCGTGGCTGGAGTACGCCGCCCTCGACGTCGAGCTGCTCGTCGAGCTGCGCGAGGCCCTCGCCGCCGAGCTCGAGGCGGCGGGCAAGACCGCCTGGGCGCGCGAGGAGTTCACGCACCTGCTGGACCACCAGGCTCCGGTGCGCGAGGAGCCCTGGCGCCGCACGTCGGGGATGCACCGCGTGCGCGGCCGGCGCGGGCTCGCCGCCGTGCGCGAGCTGTGGAAGGCCCGCGACGACATCGCCCAGGAGCGCGACGTCACCCCGGGCCGGATCATCCCGGACCAGGCGATCGTCGTCGCCGCCCGCACGATGCCGACCGAGGGGCAGGCGCTCCTCGACGCCAAGGGCTTCCACGGCCGTGGCGCCCGCCGCTACCTCAAGCGGTGGATGGCGGCCCTGGGGCGGGCCGGGGAGATGGCCGAGGAGGAGCTGCCGAGCCGCTCGCCGCGCGGCGAGGGCCCGCCGGCCCCGCGAGCCTGGGCCGACCGCGACCCCGTGGCCGCGCGGCGGCTGGCGCTCGCGCGGGAGGCCCTGGCCACGCTCGCCGAGGAGCTGAGCGTGCCGGTCGAGAACCTGATGACCCCCGACCTGGTGCGCCGCGCCCTGTGGACCCCCCCGGCGGAGCGGGAGCCCCAGTCGCTCACGGTCTCCCTGGCCGGCATGCTGGCCGATCGCGGCGCCCGGCCCTGGCAGATCGGCCAGGTGGGGCCCCTGCTGGTGACGGCGATCCTGGAGGCCGACCGGGAGGCGGCCGCCGGCGAGATCGCGGGGCTGGCGGCGCCCGGCGACGCCGCGGACGACCCCGCCGGGCCCGCGGACGAAGACAGCGACTAGCCGCCCTCGGGCTGCCCGCTCTCGGTCGCCCCCGGCGAGCTCTCGCCGCCGGAGTCACTGGGCTCGTACTCCGGGTCGAGGAGCGCGCGGGACCGCTCGTCGATGCGCTCGAGCAGCGCGGACAGGTCGATCACCGGGGCCTCGAAGAGCCGCCGGACGAGCGGTCCGACCGCCTGGTCGAGCTCCTCGTAGTCGAGCGGCGGCAGCGGCCGGATGTCGCGCACCGCGTCGAGGAAGACCTCGGCGTGGTCGGGCCGGCGGGTGAGCTGCAGGAAGGCGCCGCCGCTGGCGACCTCGAGCCGCGAGGGGACGACGTACCCCGCGCGGGAGAGCTCCGCCAGGTTCTCCGGTTGCAGCAGGTGCACGAGGAAGTCCGCCGCCGCCCCCAGGTCCTCGTTCGCGCTGGCCAGGCACAGGCCGGTGACGTCGCCGAGCGTCGCGTCGCTGCTGATGAAGGGCATCTGCCGCACGTCGAAGGCGAGCTCCGGCTGCTCGCGCAGGACGGGCGTCAGGGAGCGGTAGCCCGCGAGCATCGCCAGCTGGCCGCGCTCGAAGAGCTCGAGCGGCGAGTACTCGTCCAGCTCCTCCGGCGTCGGGCTCACCCCGGGCGAGCGCACCAGCTGCAGGAGCCGCTCGATCCCGTCGGAGGCCTCGTCGCTCGACAGGTCGAGACCGGTCGGGTCCTGGTCGTCGTCGAAGACCGACCCGCCGGCCGAGAGGACGTACGGCGCCAGCCCCTGCACCGACGGATCGACGGCGAGCCCGCGGACCCCCTGCCGGGGACGGGTCGCGAACTGCGCCACGGCGGCCATCTGGTCGAAGGTCCACCGGGTCTCCGAGCGCGGGACCTCCAGCCCCCGCCCGGCCATCACGTCCAGGTCGAAGAGCGCCGTGTTGACATACATCACGAGCGGCGACGCGCTCAGCGGCATGCACTGGAGGCTGTCGTCGGCGCTGAAGAGCGTCAGCGCGTCGCGCGCGTAGTCGTCGCCGAAGTCGACCCCGCGAGCATCCAGCAGCTCGTTGACGGGCTCGACCAGGCCGGCGCCGGCCAGCACCTCGAGGTCCTCGTGGCGGGCCAGGAAGACGTCGGGCACCTGGCCGGCGGTGATCTGCTCGAGCAGGCGGTCGTGGTCGTAGTCCGGGACCGTGCGGACCTCGCGCTCGGGGGAGGACGCGTTCCACGAGTCGACCACCTCCTCCCACACCGCGCGTTCGGCGGCGGGGCCGTAGACGCCGAAGGAGAGGGGCTCGCGGTGGGCCGCCGCCGACGGGCTGCCCGTCGGGTCGTCGGCGGGAGGGTCGTCGGAGCCGGAGCACGCCGCGGCGACGAGCGCCAGGGCCAGCAGGCCGGCGCCGACCGCGGCACCGCGAGAACGGGGGGCGCCACGCGCGCGCACGACCCTCACGGCGCTCCTCTCGTGCTCGTCACCGGCCGCGGGGACCCGCGGCCGGCGGTCGGGGTCACCCTAGCGACCGGCCGCCAGTCGCACGCCGCTGCCTCCGATGCGGAGGGCCCAGCGGGGGCCGTGCACGGGGCCGCGC
The DNA here is from genome assembly GCA_963832415.1 of uncultured Actinomycetota bacterium. Lineage (GTDB taxonomy): Bacteria > Actinomycetota > Actinomycetes > Propionibacteriales > Nocardioidaceae > Nocardioides. The sequence goes on from CAWHTZ010000010.1 coordinate 90,386, forward strand.
CCGCAGGTGGGAGATGTGGTGCGCCGGACCGGGAGCGCCTCACGGCGCGTGGCCGCTCGAAGCGGCTCGTGTTGGGACCCGGGGCTGCCGCGGCCCGGCGCACCGCGCCCACCCTAACGCCGCGGCGTGGGGCGGCGAGCCCCCCGGGTGAGCTCCCCGGCGCCGGCCCAGACCTCGTCCCGGCCGGGCCGCATCCGGCTCAGGACAGGCCGTCGGCGAGCTCGGCGTGGGCGGCGCGTTCCAGCTGCTCGGCCAGGGTGAGCACGCGCGCCGCGCTGGGCCGATCACTCGACCCGACGGGGTCGTCGGGGTCGGTCTCGTCGGCCGCGGGGAGGTCATCGCTCCCGCGCACCGCGCGCCCGATGGCCACCACCCGGGCGAAGGCCGCCGCCCGCAGGAGCACGTCGGCGAAGTCGCGCTCGGCGATGCCGCGGAGCGTGTGGTCGACCATGGCCCGCAGCTCGTCGGGCCCGGGGGGCTCCGCCACGCCGGCCACGATCCGGGCGACCGGCGCGCTGGCCCGGCCGGCCTCGTACTCGCGGGCCACGCCGGCGGGGTCCGCGTGCACCCAGGTGCGCAGGACGTAGAGCCGGAAGAGGCAGCCGGCCAGCGTGTCGGCGGGGGCGCCGGCCCACAGGTCCGCGAGCGTCTCGAGGCCCTCGGTGTCGGCGAGGTGCACCACCCGGTCGGCCACGCCCGAGTCCCCGCTCGCGTGCGCGCCGCGCACGAGCAGCCGCGCGGCCCGCTCGGCCGCCTCGTGCAGCAGCGCCGGGTCCTCCCCGCCGGCGACCGCGTCGAAGAAGCCCGCACCCTTGGCCATGGGGCGGTGATGGGAGCGCTCGGTGGTCATCGCGGCTCAGGGTACGCGCCGACCCGCCCCCGCAGTCCCGCCCGGATCAGCCGGCGGCGTCGAGCACGGCACGGATCCGCGCGTCGCTGACCGGGCCGTCGGTGCCGAGCTGCTGGGCGAACAGGGAGACCCGGTACTCCTCGATCATCCAGCGCGCGCGCCGCAGCGGCTCGTGCGGCGGACGGCCCTCCGGCAGCGCCGCCATCCGGTGCAGCCACGCCTCCTGGACCCCCGCGACCTGCTCCATCAGCCGGCGGTCGCGCGCGACCTGCTCGTCGAGACGCTCGCGCCGGTGCCGCAGCGCCTGCAGATAGACGGGCACCCGGCGCAGCCGCCGCGGCCCCGCCTCGGCGACGAAGCCGGGGCCCACGAGCCGCTCCAGCTGCGCCTTCATGTCGGTCATCGCCGGGAGCGTCGCCATCTGGGTCCGGCCGCTCAGGGCCCGGTCCACCTCGCGCCACGCCGCCAGCACCCGCAGCACGTCGGCGAGCACCCCGCGCACCGCCGCCTCCAGGTCGCGGGCCGACTCCGCCACCAGCGCGTCGTGCGCGGCCTCGTCCCGCGCCGGCGGCCGCGCGTCCACCACCCCGGCGACGACGGCCGCCCGGCAGTCAGCCAGCAGGGCGGTCGCGTGCGGATAGGGCGCGGCGGAGAGCGCGAGCTTGTCGCTGTTCGAGAGCCCGTCGAGGATTCGCTTGGTGGGGTCGGCCCCGCGCTCGTCGAGCGCGAGCAGCACCAGCCGCCGGACACCGAGCCGGTGGTGGGCCTCCTGCTCGGCCTCGGAGGCGGCGACGGTGAGGCCGACGGCGTCCCCCTCGTCGACCAGCGCGGGGAAGCCCCGCACCTCGTGCCCCGCCCGGGCGCGGCCGAAGGACTCCTCCAGCGTCCCGAAGGTCCACCGCGTCTGCCCGGTCGCGGCGCCGCCGCGCTCGGCCGCCAGGTCGCCGGCCAGGCCGGCGACGGCCTCCGCGAGGCGCGGCCGCAGCGGCTCCTTGAGGGCCTCGAGGTCCTTGCCGCGAGCGGCCTCGGCGCCCTCCTCGTCGAGCACGCGGAAGGTGGGGCGCAGGTGGGCGGGGAGCCCGTCGAGGTCCCAGGCCTCCCGGGGCACGACGATGCCGGCGGTGGCGCGGCACCAGCGCTCCAGGGCGTCGAGCAGGGGCTCCTCCCCCGGCGGCACCTCGCGGAGGAAGGCGCGCGCCCGGTCCGGCGCCGGGACCAGGCTGACCCGCAGCCGCTTGGGGAGCCCGCGGATCAGGGCGGTCACCAGCTCCTCGCGCAGGCCCGGCACGCTCCAGGAGAAGTCCGCGGCGTCGACGCGGTTCAGCGTCGCCATCGGCACGTCGATGGTCAGGCCGTCCTCGGCGTGGCCCGGCTCGAAGTGGTAGCGGATCGGGAAGGTCAGTCCCTCGCCCGGCCCGCCGGGGGACGGCGAGCGCCACTGCGTCGGGTAGTCCGCCGCGCTCACCTCGGCGACCGTGTCGTGGGTCAGCATCGCGGGATCGAAGGTGAGCAGCTCGGGGCGCTCGCGGCGCTCGCGCTTCCACCACTGCTCGAAGTGCGTGCCGCTGACCACCTCGGCCGGGATCCGCGCGTCGTAGAACTCGAAGAGCGTCTCCTCGTCGACGACGATGTCGCGCCGCCGGGCCCGGTGCTCGAGGTCCTCGGCCTCGGCGAGCAGCTGCTGGTTGCGGGTGTGGAAGCGGTGCCGCCCGGCCTCCAGCGCCCGCCAGTCCCCCTCGACCAGCCCGTGCCGGATGAACAGCTCGCGGCAGAGCTCGGGGTCGACCCTGGCGTAGGCGACGAGTCGGTCGGCGACGAGCGGGACGCCGTAGAGCGTGACCTTCTCGTGGGCCATCACCGCAGCGCGGGTGCGCGACCAGTGCGGCTCGGAGTGCTGCCGCTTGACCAGGTGCGACCCGATGCGCTCCGCCCACGCCGGGTCGATCACGGCGTTCTGGCGGGCCCACAGGCGGCTGGTCTCGACGAGCTCGCCGGCCATCAGGAAGGGCGGGTTCCTCCGGTGCAGGTCGCTGCCGGGGAAGATCGCGAACCTCGTCCCGCGCGCCCCGAGGTACTCCCGCGGACCCGGCCGCCCCCTCCCCTTCTCCTTGCGGTCGCGCTCCTCGAGCATGCCGACGTGCGAGAGCAGGCCCGACAGCAGCGCCTGGTGGATGCCGTCGGCGTCGGGCTCGTCGGCGGGCCGCCCGACCCGGACCTCCATCTCCCGGGCCACGCGGCGCAGCTGGGACTCGAAGTCCTGCCACTCGCGCACGCGGAGGTAGTTCAGGTACTCGCGCTTGCACATCCGGCGGAAGGCGCTCGAGGAGAGCTCGCGCTGCTGGGTGCGCAGGTAGCGCCACAGGTTCAGCCAGGCGAGGAAGTCGCTGGACTCGTGCTTGAACCGCGCGTGGGACTGGTCGGCCTGTGCCCGCTTCTCCGCGGGGCGCTCCCGGGGGTCCTGCAGGGAGAGGGCCGCGGCGATGACGAGCACCTCGCGCACGCAGCCGAGCCGCTCCGCCTCGAGGACCATCCGGGCCAGGCGCGGGTCGAGCGGGAGCCGTGCCAGCCGGCGGCCGATCTTCGTCAGCCGCGGCCCGTCGCCCCGCCGCTCGTCGCGCGGGTCGACCGCGTTGAGCTCCTCGAGCAGCTGGCGACCCGCGGCGACGTTGCGCCGGTCGGGCGGTTCGACGAAGGGGAACCGCGCCAGGTCCCCCAGCCCGAGCGAGGCCATCTGGAGCATGACGCTCGCCAGGTTGGTGCGCAGGATCTCGGGATCGGTGAACTCGGGCCGGGCCTCGAAGTCCTCCTCGGAGTAGAGCCGGATCGCGACGCCGGCCTCCACGCGGCCGCAGCGCCCGGCCCGCTGGTTCGCCGAGGCCCGGCTGATCCGCTCGACGGGCAGCCGCTGCACCTTGGTGCGCGGCGAGTAGCGGGAGATGCGCGCGACGCCGGTGTCGACGACGTACCGGATGCCGGGCACGGTCAGCGAGGTCTCGGCGACGTTGGTGGCCAGCACGACCCGGCGGTTGCCACCGCCGGACGGCGAGAAGACCCGGTGCTGCTCGGCGGCGGAGAGCCGGGAGTAGAGCGGCAGGACGTCGAGGCCGCGACCGCGCGGAGCGTCCCCGGCGTACTCCTGCAGCGCCTCCGCGGTGTCCCGGATCTCGCGCTCGCCGGGCAGGAAGACCAGCACGTCGCCGCGGCCCTCGGCGGAGAGCTCACGGACGGCGTCCACGACCGCCTCGGTCTGGTCGCGGACGATCGGCTCGCCCTCCTCGTCCTCCTCGTCGTTCCCCGAGGAGGCGGGGGACGAGCCGTCCGGGAGGACGACCAGCGGGCGGTAGCGGACCTCGACGGGATACGTGCGCCCCGAGACCTCCACGATCGGGGCCGGCGCGCCGGCGGCGTCGGCGAAGTGGGCGGCGAAGCGCTCCGGGTCGATCGTCGCGGAGGTGATGATCAGCTTGAGGTCGGGCCGGCGGGGCAGGAGCCGCCGGAGGTAGCCGAGCAGGAAGTCGATGTTGAGCGAGCGCTCGTGTGCCTCGTCGATGATGATCGTGTCGTAGCGGCGCAGCATCCGGTCGCGCTGCAGCTCGGCCAGCAGGATGCCGTCGGTCATCAGCTTCACGCGGGTGCCGCGGGAGGTGCGGTCCGTGAACCGCACCTGGTAGCCGACGGGCGACTCGTCCGCGCCGATCTCCCCCTCCGCCCCGCCGGCCATCTCGGAGGCGATCCGCTCGGCCACGCTGCGGGCGGCGATCCGTCGGGGCTGGGTGTGCCCGATCATCCGCGGGCGGCCGCGCTCGTCGGGGGCGCCGCGGCCGAGCTCGAGGCAGATCTTGGGCAGCTGGGTGGTCTTGCCCGAGCCCGTCTCCCCCGCCACGACGACCACCTGGTGGTCGCGGATCGCGGCGGCGATGTCGTCGCGCCGCGCCGAGACCGGCAGCTCGGGCGGGTAGGTGAGGGTGATCGGGTCCACGGCGCCGGCCATTCTCCCCGCCGCCCGCGACGCCGCGCACCCCCGGGGCACGCTCGCCACCGCCGCCGGCGGGACACCGGGAGGCCCTCTCATGGGTGTCGCACAGGATTCACACAGGTCCGGGCAGGAGGATCGCACCATGCAGCTGACCCGGCCGGACGGCTCCCCGTTGCGCGTCCTCGTCGTCGACGACGAGCACAACATCGCCGAGCTGGTGTCGATGGCGCTGCGCTACGAGGGGTTCGAGACGCGCATGGCGCACAGCGGCAGCCGCGCCGTCGCCGCGGGCAAGGACTTCCGCCCCGACGCCGCCGTGCTCGACCTGATGCTCCCCGACTTCGACGGCCTCGAGGTGATGCGCCGGCTCCGCGCGGCCGACACCCACCTGCCGGTGCTCTTCCTCACGGCGAAGGACGCCGTCGAGGACCGGGTCGCCGGCCTCACGGCGGGCGGCGACGACTACGTCACCAAGCCCTTCTCGCTCGAGGAGCTGGTCGCCCGCCTGCGGGCCCTGCTGCGACGGGCGGGCGCGCGCGCCACCGCGACCGAGAACGTGCTGCGCGTCGGCGACCTCACGCTGGACGAGGACAGCCGCGAGGTCTTCCGCGGCGGCGACGAGGTGTCGCTGACGGCGACCGAGTTCGAGCTGCTGCGCTACCTGATGCGCAACCCCCGGCGGGTCCTGAGCAAGGCGCAGATCCTCGACCGGGTCTGGAACTACGACTTCGGCGGGCAGGCCAACGTGGTCGAGCTCTACATCTCCTACCTGCGCAAGAAGATCGACGCCGGTCGCGAGCCGATGATCCACACCATGCGGGGCGCCGGCTACGTGTTGAAGCCCTGCGCCGAGGACGAGCGCGAGCCCGGGTGAGAGCGTGACGCCGGCGTCCGACCGCCCACCCCCGCCCCCGCCTGCGCCCCCGCCCGGGGACGCCCCGCCCCGGCGGCCACGGCGACCGCGCGGCCGGCCGCTGACCCTCGTGGCGCGCCTCGTGGCCTCGACCGTGCTGCTCGTGGCGGTGGTGGCGGCGCTGATCGGCACCGCGACGACGCTGGCGATGCGCTCCTACCTCGACGACCGCCTCGACGCCGACGTCAGCGCTGCCCTGGACCGCCTGGAAGCGGGCCTGCGCGCGCCGCGGGGGCCGCAGTTCGATCCGCGCAACCAGCCGCCCGGCACGCTGCTGGCGCTCGTGCCCCGGGGCGGCGGCGGGCCCGGCGGCGGGGACGCGGACGACGGGGTGGGCCGGGGCATCGTGCTCGGCGAGGGCTTCGCCGCGCAGCGCGACCTCCCCGCGGAGGCGCTCGCGGAGCTGGCCGACCTCGAGGAGTCGCGGGGGCACTCGGTCGACCTGCCGGGCCTCGGTGGCTACCGCGTGCGCGTGCGCGCGACGCCGGTCGGCCACCTGGTCGCGGGCCTGCCCACCGAGGACGTCGACGACACCCTTGGCAGCCTCGTCGGCATCGAGGTCGCCGTCGGCCTGCTCGCCGTCGCCACCGCCGCCGGCGTCGCCACGGTGGTCGTCCGCCGCCAGCTGCGGCCGCTGCGGGAGGTCGCCGGCACCGCGCGGCACGTCTCTACCCTGCCGCTGGCCGAGGGTGAGATCAGCCTGCAGGAGCGGGTCGCCGCCGACCTCACCGACGAGCGCACCGAGGTGGGGGCCGTCGGCGCGGCGCTGAACGCCCTGCTCGCCCACGTCGAGGGCTCGCTCGCGGCGCGACACCGCAGCGAGCAGCAGGTGCGGCAGTTCGTCGCCGACGCCTCGCACGAGCTGCGGACGCCGCTCGCGACGATCAAGGGGTACGCCGAGCTGGCGCGCCGGCGTCCCGACGACGCGGACCAGGTGCTCGCCTCCCTCGCGAAGGTCGAGCTGGAGTCGACTCGGATGACCGGTCTCGTCGAGGACCTGCTGCTGCTCGCCCGGCTCGACGCCGGCCGCCCGCTCGAGCGCGAGAAGGTCGACCTGACCCGCTTGCTGCTCGAGACGGTCTCCGACGCACGGGTGCTGGCGCCCGGGCACCGCTGGCAGCTCGACCTGCCCGACGAGGCCCTCGAGATCGTCGGCGACGACGCGCGGCTGCACCAGGTGGTGACCAACCTCCTCACCAACGCGCGCCGCTACACCCCGCCGGGCACGACCGTCACGGTCACCGGGCGACCGGGGCGGATCGAGATCCGCGACGACGGGCCGGGCTTCCCGCCCGACCTCGGGTCGCGCGCCTTCGAGCGGTTCGTGCGCGGCGACACCGCGCGCACCCGCGCCGGCCACGACCCCGAGGGGTCCGCGCCGGCGGACGCGGCCGCGGACGCCGGCACCGGCCTCGGTCTCTCCCTCGTGGCGGCCATCGTGCGGGCGCACGGCGGCACCGTGGGCCTGACCAGCACGCCCGGCGACACGAGGATCACCATCACGCTGCCCCGGGCCTGAGGGGCCCTCGGCCCGCCTACAGCGAGCGGGTCGGCGTGCCCACCCAGTGGCCCGAGAGCGTGGGCGCGCCCAGCCCGAGGGCGATCGTCCGCCCGTCGGCGGCCCGGGTCCGGCAGGGGTGGTTCTCCGGGGTCTCGAGGATCTGGCAGATGCCGCTCGCGCTCACGGTCCAGCCCCGGCAGAGGACCGGGTCGATCAGGTCGACCTCCACCGAGACCTCGTGCCCGGGGGCCCACCGCGCCAGGTCCGAGTCCTCGGCGGCGCAGAAGGCGACCTGGTCGGCGGTCCAGCGGTGGGCCACGATCGCGATCCGCGGCCCGTCCTCGGTCCCGAACGCCACCCGGGCGATCGCGGCCGAGGCGAGCAGCTCCTCGCAGGTGCGCAGGTCGAGCGCGACACTCAGGTGTTCCACGGCGTCCTCTCCCGCAGCGGAGTCCTCGAGCCCCATGGCGCGCCCTGATCTGCGGCGCCTCCGCTGCGCGTCCAGCGTGTCGCGCGGCGCGCCGCGCGGACACCACTCCTCGGCTCGACCACGCCGGGACCAGGGTCCCGGTCGCGTCGGCCGTCCGGCCGATCCCCGCGCGGGCAAAGCGGCCTGCCGCGCCGAGCGGAACGGGTCCACCAGTGGGGCGCGACCGGCCGAGGCTCAGGGCACGAGGCCGGCGAGCGCGGGCAGCGAGTCCGCCAAGGCGTCGAGCAGCTGGTCGCGGCTGACGCCCGACGGGTCGCGCACCCAGGCGAGCACGAGCTCCTCCGACATGGCCGACCAGGCGCGGACCATCAACCGGGTCGCCGGCGTGTCCGCCAGCAGCCCGGCGGTGCCCTGCTCCTCGAAGATGCGGCCGGTCAGCGCCGCGCGCGCCTCCTCGTAGACCTCGCGCAGGGCCTCGTTGCCGCCGCCGGCCCCGCGCACGAGGGAGACGTACCCCTCGTAGTTCGCGACCACGTAGTCGACGTATGCCGACTGCGCCACGCGCAGCCGCTCCCGGGGCGACCCCTCGGCCGGCGGGGCCGTCCGCGCGAAGAGGTTCGCGACCGCGTGCCGCGCGACCGCGACGTGGAAGTCCTGCTTGTTGCCGAAGTAGTGGTAGAGCAGACCGCGGGAGATGCCCGCCTCCTCGGCGAGCAGGTCGATCGACAGCTCGTCGAGCGAGCGCGTGGACAGCAGCCGCACGCCGAGGTCGAGCAGCTGCTCGCGCCGGGCGTCGGGTGCCAGCCGCACGCGTGTGGTCGAGGTCATGGCCCCATTCTACTGAATTCTCGTCAACAATCTATTGACCCTTGTTCAGTACCCACCTAGCGTCGGGGGCATGACCACGCACACGCAGAACGCGACCGGTCCCGCAGTCGAGCAGGCCGGATCCTCCCGCCCCCTGCCCGACCACGTGACCCACCTGATCGTCGGTGCCGGATTCGCCGGGCTCGGCACGGCGATCAAGCTCGCCGAGGCCGGCCGCCCCGACTTCCTCGTCATCGAGAAGGGCCCGGACGTCGGCGGCACCTGGCGCGACAACACCTACCCCGGCGCCGCCTGCGACGTCCCGAGCCAGCTGTACTCCTACTCCTTCGCGCCCAACCCGGAGTGGTCGCGCAGCTTCTCGCCGCAGCCCGAGATCCAGGCCTACATCCAGCGGGTGGCGCGCGAGTCGGGCACGCTGGACCGGTTCTCCTTCGACACCACGCTCGAGGAGGCCACCTGGGACGAGCAGGCGCAGCACTGGCGCGTCGAGACCGACCGCGGCGTGGTCACCGCCACCCACCTGATCACGGGCAGCGGAGGGCTCTCGGAGCCGAAGCTGCCCGACATCGAGGGCATCGAGGAGTTCGGGGGCCAGATCTTCCACTCGGCCCGCTGGGACCACGACGCCGAGCTGGCCGGCAAGCGCATCGCCGTGATCGGCACCGGCGCCTCGGCGATCCAGATCGTTCCCGAGGTGCAGCCGGTGGCCGGACACCTCGACGTCTACCAGCGCACCGCCCCCTGGGTGATGCCGCGCAACGACCGCGACTACACCCGGCTCGAGAAGCTGCTCTTCCGCCACGTGCCCGCCGTGCAGCGTGCCTACCGCCGGGGCATCTACTGGGCGCGCGAGGGCTTCGTGCCGGGCTTCACCTGGAAGCCGGCCATCATCAAGCCGGCCGAGAAGCTGGCGCTGCGGAACATCCGCCAGGGCATCGCCGACCCCGAGCTGCGCGAGAAGGTCACCCCCACCTTCGCGATGGGCTGCAAGCGCATCCTTCTCTCCGACGACTACTACCCGGCGCTCGACGCGGACAACTGCGACGTGGTGACCGACCCGATCCAGCGGGTCACCGAGCGGGGCATCGTCACCGCCGACGGCACGGAGCGCGAGATCGACGTGCTGATCGTGGCGACCGGCTTCTTCACCACCGACCAGCCGATCGCCCACCACATCCACGGCCGCGACGGCACGACGCTCGCCGACGTCTGGGAGCGGCGCGGCATGGCGGCCTACAAGGGCACGACGATCCACGGGTTCCCGAACCTGTTCCAGATCGTCGGGCCCAACGTCGGCCTCGGCCACTCCTCGATGATCTACATGATCGAGTCGCAGATCGACTACATCGTCGACGCGCTGGAGACCATGGACACCCACGCCTTCGCCTCCGTCGAGCCGAAGCTCTCGGCGCAGGACGCCTGGAACGAGGACCTGCAACGGCGCATGGAGCGCACCGTGTGGAGCACCGGCGGCTGCGCCAGCTGGTATCTCGACGCGCACGGCCGCAACACCACGCTCTGGCCGCGCACGACCTACACCTTCCGTCGGCTGCTCTCCCGGTTCGACCCGTCGGCCTACGAGGTGACCGCCCGCGAGGCGCCCAGCACCGGCCGGACCGGCCGGACCGACCGTGAGGAGATCCCCGCATGAAGACCCTGCAGGACAAGGTCGTCGTCGTCACCGGCGCCGGCTCCGGCATCGGCCGCGCCGTCGCCCTCGACGTCGCCCGCCGCGGCGCGCTCGTCGCCGTCTCCGACGTCGACGAGGCCGGGCTGGCCACGACCGTCGACCAGCTCAAGGCGCTGGACGCCGAGGTGCACAGCGACCGCCTCGACGTCGCCGACCGCGCGGCCTTCGCCGCGTACGCCGAGGCCGTGGTCGCGCACTTCGGGCGCGTCAACGTGATCGTCAACAACGCCGGCGTCTCGATGACCGGGCCGGTGCTCCAGCAGACCTACGACGAGTTCGAGTGGATCATGGGCATCAACTACTGGGGCGTCGTGCACGGCACCAAGGAGTTCCTCCCCCACCTCATCGCCTCGGGCGACGGGCACGTCGTGAACATCTCCTCGCTCTTCGGGCTCGTCTCGATGCCGGGGCAGTCGAGCTACAACTCGTCCAAGTACGCGGTGCGCGGGTTCACCGAGGCGCTCCGCGAGGAGATGCTCCTCGAGGGCCTGCCGGTGGGCGTCTCCTGCGTGCACCCCGGCGGCATCAAGACGGGCATCAGCCGCAACGGCCGCAAGAGCGCGGGCCAGGACGCGGGGGCGATCGACCAGATCTTCGAGACCAAGCTGGCCAAGACCACGCCCGAGAAGGCGGCCGAGGTGATCGTCGCCGGCATCCTCAAGGACAAGGCGCGGGTGCTGGTCGGCCTGGACGCCCACGTGCTGCACCAGGTCGCCCGCAACCTCGGCTCCCGCTACCAGGACCTCATCGCCCGCGGCGCCCGCCGCGTGCTGCCGCCGTCGGTCGACGCGGTCCCGCCGGAGTAGGCGGCGGCCGGAGCCCAGGAAGCAGCCCATGGAGCGCGGGAGCCCGGTCACGTTCCGGTTCAGCAAGTGGGACGGCGCGGAGCACTGGTCCTACACCGGCCGCTGGCTGGGCCGGGACGAGCACGGGGACTGGGTCGCCCTGCCCGCGGGCACCCGGTTCGTCCGACCCGGGCGCGAGCTCCGCTCGCCCCGTGACCAGGTGACGCTCGTGCCGCACCCGGACGCCGCTGAGCGCGGCTGGATGGCGGCGTTCCACGCCCCGGGCGCCGGGTCCTCCTGGGTGCAGCTCGGCGGCGCCGAGGTGCAGGTCTACGTCGACGTGACGACCGCCCCGCTGTGGGTGCCCGACCCGGACGACCCGGGCCGCGGGGCGGTGGTCCGGGCGGTCGACCTCGACCTCGACGTCGTGCGCGGCTCGGACGGCACCACGCTGGTCGACGACGAGGACGAGTTCGCGGAGCACCAGCGCACGCTCGGCTACCCGGACGCGCTGGTGGCCGCCGCGCAGGGGTCCTGCGACGCCGTGCTCGAGGCGGTGGCCGGGCGGGTGCCGCCCTTCGACGACACATACCGGCGGTGGCTCGCCGAGGTGCCCTCGCTCGGCGGCCCGGCGACCTGAGGGCTCAGCGGTTCCAGAAGAGGCCGGGCGGCAGCTCCGGGCGCTCGATGGGGCCGCTGGGGAGGTCGAAGCGGCCGCTCCCGCTGGCGCCGCCGCGGGGCTCGGGCCCCGGCGTCGAGGACCGCGTCGGCCAGGGGGACGCCTTGACGGGGGGCCCCGCACTCGGCTCGGTGCCCGGCTCGGTGCCCGGCTCGGTGCCCGGCTCGGTGCCCGGCTCGGTGCCCGGCTCGGTGCCCGGCTCGGTGCCCGGCTCGGGAGGTGACGCCGGCGTCGACCCGTGCGGCGAACCCGCCGCCCGCTCGTCGCGGCGCGCCCTCTCGCGGCGCACCTGCCGGACCGGCACGGCCTGCGTGCCGCTCGGGCCGGCGTCGCCGACCTTGGGCAGGACCCCCGAGAGCGGCGCCTGCGGCTGGGCGTCTCGCGCGCGAGGTCCGACGGCCGCGAGCAGGGGACCCACCAGCCGCGGTCCGGCGAGCCGGGACTCCAGCCGGCGGGCCTCGCGGCGCAGCGGCTGGGCGAGGTATTCGCCGAGGATCACGCCCGAGGCCAGCGCGAGCGCGATCGAGGCGGCCGTGACGAGGGAGAGCAGCCCGCGGGAGGTGGCGATGTCTCCGCCGGAGGAGAGCAGCGACAGGCCGCGATAGATCGCGAGGCCGGGCAGCATCGGCACGATCGCGGGCACGATCAGCACGAGCGGCGGCACGCCGACCCGCGCGGAGATCCAGTAGCTGAGCAGTCCCACGACGAAGGCGGCGACGCCCACGGCCCAGGGGCGGCCGAGCTGGGTCACCGAGATGGTGTTGGCGGTCACCATCGCCACGCCGGCGAGCGCGGCGATCGCGAGCACGGCCCGCTTCGGGGCATAGGTCGCCACGGCGAAGGCGGCCGCGGCGAGGGCGGCACCCGACGCCACGGTCGCGAACTGCGAGGGGCTCAGCGAGTAGCCGGGGAAGACGTTGCCGACCTCGACGTCGAGCACCGTCGCGAGGGAGAGGCCGCCGGTCACCCCGGCGATGATGCCCCCGGTGGACAGCATCGCCTCGAGCACCCGGGCGCCGGCCGTGACGTAGAAGCCGGCGAGGGCGTCCTGCAGGGCGCCGAGGAAGCCGATGCCCGAGAGCAGCATGATGATGTTGGCGCTGACCACCAGCGACAGCGCGTTTCCCTCCTCCAGCGTCGGGAAGATCGCGGCCGCGGAGACGGCCAGGCCGCCGGCGATCAGGCCGCCGGCGACCTGCTGGTAGAAGGCGGGGATGCGCCGCTTCGCGATCCGCAGGCGCACCCGGTCGATGAACACGGCCGCGACGAACGCCACGCCCATGACGAGCGGGTCGCCCCCGAGCATGAGCGTGGAGCCGGCACACATGAGGCCCCAGGCGAGGGTGACGGCCCACCGAGGCGTGCTGTGGCCCGAGGAGCGGATGCGCGCGACCGTCCGCCGGGCGCCGGTGACGTCCACCTCGCCCGTGATCAGGTCGTGCACCAGCTGGTTGACCCGGCTGAGGTCCTCGTAGTCGATCTCGCGCGCCCAGACCTGGCGCATCAGGACCAGGGGCGGGTCCTCGGGCGTGGCCTGGTAGCCGATCGAGAGCGAGGTGAACGTGACGTCGATGTTGGCGTGCCGGAGGCCCAGGTGCGCGGCCATCGACTGCATGGTCGCGCTGACGTCGGCGGCCCCGGCCCCGTTGGCGAGCAGCAGCTCGCCGACGCGCAGGCAGAGGTCCATCGCGACGTTGACTTCACGGGCCTCGACCATGGGTCAAATCGTCCCAGTCGGACGCCCGCGTGGGAAACCGGCGAGGCCCTTTCGTGCCCGGGTGTGGCGCACCAGACACGCCGGTGGTGAGCGCCCCGGGTTCGGGGGCCGCAAAGCCACCTCCCGGGCTGTGGAACGATCACGGGATGCGCATCGACTTCCACGGGTCGAGCCGCCCCACGCTCGGTGTGGAGTGGGAGCTCGCGCTCGTGGACGGCCAGAGCCGCGACCTGGTGAACGCGGCCGCCGACCTCGTCGAGCACGCCCGTCCGCGGCTGGTGCAGCCCGACCGGCTGCACCGGGAGCTGCTGCGCAACACGATCGAGGTCGTCAGCGGCGTCTGCGAGACCGCGTCGGAGGCGATGGCCGACCTGCGCCGCGACGTCACGGTGGTCCGCGACGCCGGGCGCGAGATGGGCGTGGACCTCTTCGGTGGCGGCACGCACCCCTTCGCCTCGTGGTCGCAGCAGCAGCTGACGGAGGGGCACCGATACGCCGAGCTGATCAACCGCACGCAGTGGTGGGGCCGCCAGATGCTGATCTGGGGGGTGCACGTGCACGTCGGGCTGCCGGAGCAGGAGCGCGTGATGGCGGTCCTGTCGTCCCTGCTCACCTACTACCCGCACCTGCAGGCGCTCTCCGCTTCCTCCCCGCTGTGGGGTGGGTTGGACACGGGGTACGCCTCGACGCGCGCGCTGATGTTCCAGCAGCTGCCGACGGCCGGGCTGCCCTTCCAGTTCCGCCGCTGGGCGGAGTACGAGGCGTTCTGCCACGACCAGCTGACCACGGGCGTGATCGACCACCTCGACGAGATCCGCTGGGACGTCCGGCCCGCGGTGCACCTCGGCACCCTCGAGACCCGCGTCTGCGACGGCGTCTCCACCCTCGCCGAGCTCGGCGCGCTCACGGCGCTCATCCACTGCCTGGTCGTCGACCTCGACGAGCGCGTCGCCCGCGGCGAGGAGCCGATCACGATGCCGCCGTGGCACGTGCAGGAGAACAAGTGGCGGGCGGCGCGCTACGGCCTCGACGCCATCGTCATCCTCGACGAGGAGTCCCACGAGCGGCTCGTCACCGACGACCTCGCCGACCTCCTCGAGCGGCTCGAGCCGGTGGCCGAGCGGCTCGGCTGCGCCCCCGAGCTCCGGGCCGTGGCCGACATCCCGGCCCGCGGCGCGTCGTACCAGCGCCAGCGCGACGTCGCCGAGCGCCGGGACGGGGACCTCGTGGCCGTCGTGGACTCCGTGGTCCGAGAGCTGGACGACTCCCTCGCCGACCCGGCCTGAGCGCCGAGTCGGCGTGAGCTTCCCACCGGGCGGGGAAGTTCACGCCGGGTCGGCCATCTCCAGGCGGACTCCGAGCAGGCGGACGGCGCGTTCCCGGTCGGTGCGGGCGAGCAGGGCGACCGCGGCATCGGCCAGGAGCGTCGGGTCGGTGGTCGGGGCTTCCAGCGCGGCGCTGCGAGTCACGGTCTCGAAGGGGCGGTAACGCACCTTGATGCCGACCCGGACGGCCGCTCGGCCCTCCGCGAGGAGGTCGTCGAGCGCGCGCACGGCCAACCGGCGCACGGCCTCCTCCACCTCACCCGGCGTCTCGAGGTCCGCCTGGAACGTCTCCTCGCGCCCGTGCGCCCGAGGCACGTACGGCGCGGGGTCGACCGGCGACGAGTCGAGGCCGCGCCCGAGCCGGCTGTACCACGGCCCCATGGTCGGACCGAGCTCCGCGGCGAGCATCTGCGGGTCCGCGGCGCCCAGCTCGGCGACGGTGTGGATCCCCAGCTCGGCGAGGCGCCGTTCGGTCTTGCGGCCGATGCCCCACAGCGCGCCGGTCGGGCGCGGCCCGAGGACGGCGTCCCAGTCCGCCGCAGTGAGCCGACCGACGCCGCGCGGCTTGCCGAACCCGGTGGCCAGCTTGGCGCGCAGCTTGTTGTCGCCGATCCCGACGGAGGCGTGCAGGCCGGTGGCCGCCAGCAGGGCCGCCCGAGCCCGGTCGGCCACCTCCTCCGGCGCGCCGAGCCGGCCGTGACCGGGGCCGGGGGCGAGGAAGGCCTCGTCCCAGCCGAGCACCTGGACCAGCACGGGGACACCGCCCCAGTCGAGGCCCCGCAACGTCGCCATCACCTCGGCCGACGCGGCGTCGTACGCCGGCCGGTCCACCGGCAGGAACACCGCGTCGGGGCACCGCCGCGCCGCGACCCGCAGCGGCATGCCGGAGCCGACGCCGTGCTCGCGTGCCGCGTAGGACGCCGTGGCGACGACGCCCCGCTCGGTGGGGTCGCCGCGACCGCCGACCACCACCGGGCGGCCGGCCAGCTCGGGTCGCCGCAGCACCTCGACCGCGGCGATGAACTCGTCGAGGTCGACGTGCAGGACCCAGGGTTGCCCGGCGGCGGAGTCCGCCATGGGGTCGATCATCGCAGCCGGGGGCGGCCGGGGAACCAGACCGGCGACGTCCGGGGGCCGACGGCTGGCACGGCGCACCGCTGCGGGTTACGTCACCCCGCCGCGCCCTTGTGACGACCGTCTCCGTGCGCGAGCATCGCAAGACCCGACGGAAAGCAGGTGCCCTCGCGTGGCCACCACGATCGACCCCACCTCCGCTGCCTTCCTGATGGCGGAGAACCGGCAGATGCCCATGCACGTGGGCGGGCTCCAGCTCTACGAGAAGCCGGCCGGCGCGGCACCCGACTACGTCGCCGAGATCTATGAGCAGATGCGGCAGACCGAGGAGATCTCGTCGCTCTTCCTGCGCTACCCGACCCGGAGGGTGCGTTCAGCCGGTCAGCTCGTCTGGGCCCAGGACGACCAGTTCGACATGGACTACCACTTCCGCCACAGCGCGCTCCCCCAGCCGGGCCGGATCCGCGAGCTGCTCGAGCTGTGCGGGCGGCTGCACTCCCAGCGTCTCGCCTGGGATCGGCCCCTCTGGGAGGCCCACATCATCGAGGGCCTGCACGACGACCGGATCGCGATGTACACCAAGATCCACCACGCCCTGGTGGACGGGGTCGCGGCAAACCGCCTGATGCAGAGCTGGATGACCACCGACCCGGAGCGGCGCGACATGAGCGCGCCGTGGGCGAAGAACACGAGCTCGAAGTCCAAGAAGGCGCAGGCCCAGGCCGAGAGGTCCCTGGCCCAGGTCCCGCTCTCGGCGCTGCGCTCGGCGCTCGGCGTCACCGCCGACGCGGCCGGGATGCCCGGCGCGCTCGTCAAGACCCTCTCCCGCGGCCTGAGGAACCAGACCTCCGCGCTGTCGCTCTACGCCCCGCGCACGATCTTCAACCAGCAGATCAGCGGGGCACGCCGCTTCGCCGCCGAGGACTGGCCGATCGAGCGGATCCGGGCCGTCGGCAAGGCGAGCGGGACGACGATCAACGACGTCGTCCTCGCGATGTGCAGCGGCGCGATGCGCGCCTACCTCACCGAGCTCGACGCGCTCCCCGAGGCATCCATGGTGTCGATGGTGCCCGTGGGCCTCAACGCCAAGCAGTCCCAGGAGGCCTCCAGCGAGGGGGGCAACGCCATCGGGGCCGTGATGGTCCAGCTGGGGACCCACCTGCCCGACCCGGCCGACCGCCTGCAGGCGATCCACGACTCCATGCAGTCGGGCAAGGAGGCGCTGTCGTCGATGACGCCGACGCAGATCCTCGCCATGAGCGCGATCGGGATGGCGCCGTCGATCGTCACGCCGATGCTGCGGATGCAGGGCATCGTGCGGCCGCCGTTCAACCTGATCATCAGCAACGTGCCCGGCCCGAGGACCACCCAGTACTGGAACGGCATGAAGCTGGACGGCAACTACCCGCTGTCGATCCCGATCCACGGGATGGCGCTGAACATCACCTGCAGCTCCTACGACGGCAAGATGTGCTTCGGCCTGACCGGCTGCCGCCGGACGGTGCCGCGGCTCCAGCGGCTGCTGACCCACCTGGACGACGAGCTGGCCGCGCTGGAGAAGGCCGCGGGGGTCTGAGCCGCCGGGCCTGCGCGCGGGCTTCCGCCGGGCCGGCTGACGGCGGCTACGGGCGGGCCGGGCTGGGGGTCAGCACGTCGAGGCCTCCGCCCACCTGCTCGGCGACCGCGGTCAGCCGGGCGCGGGTGATGTCGGCGACCGTCTCGAACCCGGCCTCCCGGGCCCGCGAGCCCTCCCGGGTCGGGGCCGGGAGGTCGACGCTGAGGCAGTGCCGGGTGCCGCCGTCCTCCGCGTTGGCCAGGGCCACGGCGTGGCCGGTCGTGCCGCTCCCGGCGAAGAAGTCGAGCACGCGGGCGTCGTCCGGCATCGTCGCCAGCACGCGGCGAAGCAGACCGGTCGGCTTCGGGGACTCGAAGACCGGCCCCACCAGCGCCTTGAGCTCGGCCACGGCCGTGTCGGTGGAGCCGATCTCCTCCGCCGGCCAGATGGTCCGCAGCTTCTTGCGCCGGCCGGCGTGCAGCCAGTCGCGCTGGAAGACGTCGACCCGCTCGCCCCGGCGGCCGCGCACCACGCGACAGACGAGGTCGCCCGGCCGCGCGTCGATGCGCGGCCGCGACCAGCGCCAGACGGCGGGGGTGCCGTCCCCGAAGACGGGCTCGATGACGACCGACCCGGCGAAGGGGGCCGTCGCCACGCGCCCGCCGGCGGGGTCGCCGTACACCGGGAAGTGCAGCGTGCGAGCCGTCGCCGGGTTGAACTTCTTGTTCGTGTTGCGCAGCGGCAGGTGCCGGTAGCGCCGCCCGTCGGGCCAGGTGAGGGGGAAGTCGCGCTCGTCGACGTGGTCGCTGCTCGTCGCGTCGAGCACGCAGCGGGAGGCGTCGCGCGCGTAGACGAGGAGGTACTCGTGGCTGGTGGCGAACCAGCTCCCGAGCTGCCGGCCCTTCGCGTTGAGGTTGACCACGACCTGCGCGAGGAAGTTCTCCTCGCCGAAGACCTCGTCCATGAGCAGCCGCAGGTGGGCCGCCTCGTGGTCATCGATGCTGGCGAAGATCACCCCGGTGTCGGCGAGCACGTCGCGGCCGAGCTCGAGGCGGGGCCGCAGGTACGCCGTCCAGGCGGCGTGCCGGGCACGGCGGCCGCCCGCCGGCTCCCGGAAGTCGTCGCGATAGGCGAAGGCGTGGCCCGTGTTGTAGGGCGGGTCGATGTAGATCAGGTCGACGGGCTCCGACAACCCACCCAGCACGTCGAGATTGTCGCCCGCCACGAACGAGTTCCAGCATCGGGTGCCCACGACGGGCAGCGTATTCGTGATCGAATGTCGGCGTGCTCAACCTCGCTGTGTCGGCGCTGACGACCGCCGCCAACGCCACGCGAGCGCGCGTGGACGCGGGGCTGGACTACTCGGGCCGCGTCGCCTCCAAGGTCGAGCGCATCCTGGACCAGGTCATCGAGCTGCTCGACGCGGCGGCTCCGCTGCTGCCCGCGCTCGTGCAGGCCGTCGAGGACGGTCTCCTGGACGACCTGCGGGCCGCGATGGGTCGCGTCGACGAGGCGGTCACGACCATGGGCGAGGTCTGTGGCCAGATGGAGCGCGTCGGCGACCAGATGACGCGCGTCGGCGACCAGGCCGAGCTGGCCATGCCGCTGCTCGACGCCACCGGCACCGGACTGGGGCTGGTGAACTCGACCATCGGGACCACGCTCGGCTCGGTGCAGGCGCTGCGCGGGGCGCCGTTCGTCCGGCGGATCGGCCGCCCGGCGCGCGGGGCCGGCGCACTCGAGGAGCTGACCGCCGAGGAGGCGGCGCTCCTGCTCTCGGGCGAGCAGGAAGCCGACGGGTGACCCGATGAGCGAGCGCAACGTGCTCGGTGGCGAGCTCGAACCCTGCGGCACCGACCCCGTGACCGGCTTCTACCGGGACGGCACCTGCACGGTCGACACGGCCGACGCCGGTCTGCACGCGATCTGCGCCGTCGTCACCGAGGAGTTCCTGGCCCACCAGGCGGCCACCGGCAACGACCTCGTGACCCCGCGACCGGAGTGGGGATTCCCCGGTCTTCGGCCAGGAGACCGTTGGTGCGTGGTGGCCGTCCGCTGGCTCGCGTCTGCGGACGCGGGTGTCGCGGCCCCGGTGGTGCTCGCGGCGAGCAGCGAGCGTGCGCTCGACGTGGTGCCGCTCGAGACGCTGCGGCTGCACGCTGTCGACGTCCCGGCCGATCCGGGGGACCTGATCTGATGCCGGTCACGGCCACACGCCCGAGCAGCCGCGCCGGTGGCTGCCGACCAGATGGGTGTCGACGACGCCGGCCGCCTCCATCAGCGCGAACATCGTGGTCGGGCCGACGAAGACGAAGCCGCGACGCTTGAGCTCCTTGGCGAGGGCTCGCGACTCCGGCGACGCGGAGGGCACCTCGGCATGGCTGGCCGGGGCGGGCGTCTCCTCGGGCTGGAACGACCAGATGAGCTCCGCGAGCCCCTCCTGCTCCCGCAGCGCGACGGTCGCGCGGGCGTTGGTCATCGTGGCGTCAACCTTGGCCTTGTTGCGGACGATCCGGGCGTCGGCGAGGAGCCGCTCGCGGTCTCGCTCGCCGTAGGCCGCGACGGCGTCCGGGTCGAACCCGTCGAAGGCCGCGCGGAAGCCCTCCCGCTTGCGCAGGATCGTGGCCCAGGAGAGGCCCGACTGGAACGCCTCCAGGCTGAGCCGCTCGAACAGCCCCCGCTCGTCGCGCACCGGCATGCCCCACTCGGTGTCGTAGTACTCCCGCAGCAGCGGGTCGTGCGCCGCCCAGCCCGGCCGCGCCAGCCCGTCGTCCCCCACCACCAGATCGCTCATGTCTTCACCCTGCCAGCGGTCGCCGACGCTCGGCGGTGGTCCTCCACAGGGCGGCGGCAGTGCGCGGCGCCGCCCCACCTCTGGCTCAGGAGCCGACGAGGTTGGGCTCCGCCTCGCGCACGGCGAGCGTCGCCGGCGGGCCCTCGACCGTGACCGTCTCGCCGACGTCGCGCCAGGCGCCGCCGTTGACCCGGAAGCGCGCGGTCCACACGGTGTCCACGCTCGGTGCGAGCCCCTCGGCCAGGTCCCGGTACTGGTGCGTGACGTATGCCGACATGGGCAGCCCTGGCTCGTAGGCCCGCCCCGGCTCCCCCGTCGTCTGCGTCGAGCCGTCCCCGTGGTGCCACGTGAAGGTCGCCGGGCTGATGTCGAGCTCGACCTGCTGGCCCAGCAACGTCAGGGTGCGGCGGAACGGCTCCGCCTCGGTGGAGAAGACCGTCGCGAGGTTGACCAGCGTCTCGCCGCCCGGCGGCTGGATCGCCAGCCGCGACTCCGGCAGCGGGACCCGGCGGAACGCCCGCGCAACCATCGGCGCCGTCACCTGCGGCGGCTGGGCCTGCCCGGCAGTCGACGTCGCGCCGGCCTACACACTGCGACCCAACGGGTACCACGCCACCGCTTTCGTAGAATTGGCGAAAACGGTCACCAACGCCCCCTCACCGTCCGGTCCGCACGACGACCTGCCCACCACACCCGTAGAAGGCGCCGTCGAAACCATCTCCCCGCGTTGCACACTGGGGCCGTCGAATAGGTGACTTCCTGCCGCCATGTACCCGTTGCCACCCGATTGGGGCGGGGGATCAACCGAGTAGCTACCCCTCGAAGCGCTCGCAAGTACAGCGTCCCGAACCATGAGTCACCCGCCGTAGCGGACTGGCTGCAGTCCGCGAACGCCGGCGATTGATCAGCGACGACGAAACTGACCGCGCTAACAGGGCCCCGGCGACCACCAGTGCAGTACGCTCTCACGACGCGTTGATCAAACTTCGTCAGTGACCCATCCGTCCCGCCAGCCGAGCGGAATGCCGAGTAGGTCTGCCGAACTGCCCGGATACCGTCTCGTTCACGATCCCCGAGCCCGAATAATCACTGCCTTGCTGCGGTCGACTCGGTGATCCGGACGCAGAGGCCTGATCGATGCGGAGACTGCCGTCTGGCAATCGCGGCCTCCACTACCCGCCACCCGTCGACTCGCAGCGTGGCGCCGCTCGGCGTTCCAACTTGTCGATGATGTCGGCGAACTGCTCGCACGACTCACAACCCGCCGCCGAGATCTCGCGCAGCTCGGTGGTGTCCCCGGTGGCCCCCGCCTCGTTGAACACATCCACCCAGTGCTTGACGAACGCGACCGCGCCGGCCTTGGTCCGCTTCTCCCACGGCTCGGGCGTCGGCTCGGCTGACGGCGACTCCGACGCGGCGTCGCTGCGGATGATCGGCTCGGGGTCGTCCTCCGGCCCCCCGGAACAGGCTGCGAGCGCGAGCAGGGACGCGCAGACGACCGCCGCCACAGGCCCGCGAACGCCGCAGGCGGCGGCGCGACGCGCGAAGGACATCGTTG
The DNA here is from genome assembly GCA_963832415.1 of uncultured Actinomycetota bacterium. Lineage (GTDB taxonomy): Bacteria > Actinomycetota > Actinomycetes > Propionibacteriales > Nocardioidaceae > Nocardioides. Next base: position 112,061 of record CAWHTZ010000010.1, read on the forward strand.
CTCACTCCGAGGGACCGGGGCCGGGAGTGGTCACGCTAACCGGCGACGGCCCGGACCCTGAACCCGTGCCCCGCGCCTGTGGACGAGCGCCGGGCGCCAGGCACACGTCACGCGACCGGTGTGACAGAAATCTGGCTCTCGCGACGTGTCTGAGGGTCATGGGCAACGGGTGCGGGTCGGACGGTCGCCGCATCGCCACGGTCGATTCCCCGGCGAGCCGGCGTGGGTTTCCACCCCGCCGAGGCGGCGTGGGGTTCCGGGCCGCCGAGTCGGCGTGGGTTTCCGGTCTTGTGCACAGTTCGGCCAGGTCAGGGGCTCTTCCACAGGGCCGGGCGGAGGGCGCGGGAGTGTCGGCGGCCGGTGGAAGAGTGTCGTCATGGAGGCAACCAGCGGACCCGGTGGCGGCTCGGGCGCTCACCCGGTGAGCCGGGCCGTCGCGGCTGTGCTGGCCGACGGCGGGGTCTCGGATCGGCCGATGTGGTCGATGACCGCGGCCGAGACGCGCGAGGTCCTGGGTTCCATCGCACGGGTCGGCTCGGTGGTGGCCGAGCTCGAAGCACAGCTCCTGCGGCATGCGGACACGGTCGAGGCGTACGCCGAGCCCGGCGCGACGACCACGGCGGCCTGGCTGGGCCACACCACGCGGGTCACCCGCCGGGAGGCGCACGGCAAGACCCGGCTCGCCGCCGCCCTGGAGCAGCACCCGCTGACCCGGGAGGCCCTCGCGCGGGGGGAGGTCCGGGTGGAGCAGGCGCAGGTGATCTGCCGGGCCGTGGATGAGCTCAGCAAGGACCTGGAGACCGACGCCGCCAGCGAGGACCCCGACGTGCGGGCCCTGGCCGCGGATCCCGGACCTGCCGGAGCGGGCGGAGAAGCACCTCCTCGCCGCCGCGGAGCACCACGACGCGAAGGTGCTGCGGATCCTGGGCAAGCGGATCCTGGAGGTCGCCGACCCCGCCCGCGCCGACGCCCACGAAGCCCGCGCGCTGGAGCGGGAGGAGAAGCGGGCCGCGGCGAAGACCCGGTTCTCGATGGCCGATGACGGCCACGGCCTGAGCCACGGCCGGTTCGCGATCCCCACCACCCACGCCGCGATGCTCCGCAAGGCCCTGCTGGCGACCGCGGCCCCCCAGCACCAGAACGCCGTGGGTGGTGCGGGCACCTGGCGGTTGGAGAAGCCCGGCCCCCAGCGGATGGGGGAGGCGTTCTGTGAGTACCTCGCCCGCTACCCCGCCGACAAGCTCCCCCACGCCGGCGGGGTCACCGCCACCGTGGTGGTCACGATGACCCTCGAGAGCCTGCTCGGCGGGCTCAAGGCCGCCCAGCTCGACACCGGCGAGCGGATCACGGCCGGGCAGGCCCGCCGGATGGCGTGCGAGGCCGGCCTGGTCCCCGCGGTCCTCGGCGGCGACTCCCGCGTCCTGGACATCGGCCGCAAGGGCCGACTGTTCACCGACCCCCAGCGCATCGCCCGGATCGTCGAACAAGCCACCTGCGAACACCCCACCTGCGACGTCCCCGCCGCGTTCTGCCACGCCCACCACCGCACCCCCTGGGCCTGCGGCGGCACCACCAACAAGGACGACCTCCAGTGGCTGTGCCCCCGCCACCACACCCTCGCCCACCAAGCCCTCGACAAGGCCGCCCGGCCCGAACACCGAGAACCGCCAGCCCCGCCCCGGCGGACGTGAGCAGCTCCCGCGAGACGACCAGCGGCCCCGACGGACCGCCACAGGACCTCCTATCGCGTGGACGAGCGCCGGGCGCGCGGCACCCGTCACGCGATCGGGTGTGACAGAAATCTCCGGCTGACCCGTACCTTCACGCGAGGTGGACAGTTGTCCACTGTGAGACATCCGCCGCCTGAGAGGTGACACCCCCGGTGATTCACGCGCCCACCCGCCGTTCCCGACTCACCGCGCTGGCCGCCACGGCTGCGCTCGCCGCCGCGGCGGCGGCCGTGCCCGCATCGACGTCCAGCGCAGCGCCGAGCGCCCCCGCCTCGGCGGCGGCCCCGCAGGTCCGCGTCACCAACGGCTGCATCAAGAGCGTCTCCGAGCCGGGCAGCAAGAAGAAGGTCGACATCTGCTTCACGCTCTTCAAGCCCAAGCAGGCGTCGTGGAGGCACAAGGTGCCGATGATCATGCACTCGCACGGCTGGGGCGGCGAGCGCACGAAGGACCCCGCGCAGTTCCGCCAGCTGCTCAACAACGGCTACGGCGTCCTCTCCTTCGACCAGCGCGGGTTCGGCGCGAGCGGCGGCAAGGCCCACGTGGAGAACCCCCGCTACGAGGGCTGGGACGTCAGCCGGCTCGTCCGCCTGATCAGCAGCCGCCCCTGGGTCGCCAAGGACGGCCCGCACGACCCGCGCCTGGGCGCGATCGGCGGCAGCTACGGCGGCGGCTACCAGTTCCTCGCCGCCTTCGAGATGCTGCGCAAGCGCGGCAAGCCGGTCTTCGACGCCCTGGCCCCCGAGATCACCTGGTGGGACGTGAAGGGCAGCCTCGCCCCCCGCGAGGTCGTGCGCACCGAGTGGGCCGCCGCGCTGAGCGCCGCGGCCCTGCCGAGCGACGCCCTCCCGCCGAAGGTCTACGAGGCCCTCCTCGAGGGCGCGGCGAGCGGCACCTGGCCCGACGGCAACCAGCCGGGCATCGCGAACCTCGACCCGTTCTTCCGCAAGAACGGCCCGAGCTACCACGTGCGTCACGGCCGCAAGCTCGACATCCCCGTCCTGCTGGGTCAGGGCACGACCGACACGCTCTTCCCGCTGCGCCAGGCCATCTACAACTGGGGCCGCGCGATCACGCCGCGGGCGCGTCGCCACTCGATGTTCATCGCCTACAACGGCGGACACGTCCTGCCGGCGATCTTCCCGCGCGGCGTCGACGTCACCTCCGACCCGTGCAGCCGCAACATCGCGGGTGGCGACTTCGCCAACCTGGCGGTCAAGTTCTTCAACCAGAAGATCAAGGGGTGGAACGTCGGCCTGCGCGGCTACGGCAAGATGCACTTCGCCACGCCGGGCAGCACCTGCACCACGCGCTGGAACCCGGGGACCAACACCTCCAAGGACATCGGCACGGTCGCCACCACGACCACGGCGGGCGGCCCGATCCCGTTCAAGATCGCCGAGGGGCCGATCCGGATCGCCGGGGCGCCGTACGTCGAGGGAGACGTCACCGCCGCGGGCGCAGGCAACCGGGCCTTCTACGGCCTCGGCGTCGGCAGCAGCGAGGCGGACGCCACGCTGGTGCAGAACAACGTGCTCCCCTTCCGGGCCAACCAGCCGATCCTGGGCAAGAAGCGGCGCATCCAGCTGCCGGCGGTCGCGGTGAACGTCCCGGCCGGAGAGTCGCTCTACCTGATGGCCAGCCCGGTCAGCGACACGTTCGCGGGCATGAGCAGCCGGACGCCGGGCGTGGTGACGATCGACCACACCACCGTGCACCTGCCGGTGAAGCGCTGAGGACATCCCCCGCCGATTCGGCCTGAAGAGTCACACACGTCACTTCTGCACCTAGGCTCTCGGGTCATGAGCACCACATCTCGGGTACGCCGCACCGGCACCGCCCTGCTTCCTGTCGCGCTGTCGGGCGCGCTGCTGGTCGTCCCTGGCGCCGCGGCGCAGACCGGTGCCGCCCCGGACGAGACCCGCGCCGCGGCGCAGACCCGTGCCGCCCCGGACGACCACGTCTGGACCGTGCACTCCTCCGACGGGCGCCCCGGCCCGATCGCCCCGCCGTTGCCTGAGGGCCGCTTCTTCGCCAATCAGCAGCTGATGAGCAGCTGGTCCTACCAGGTCGCGCCCGGCGTGAAGTTCCGCCGCTGGTTCTGGAAGGACGCGCGGGGCCCGGTGCGCGCCCAGCTGCTGCGCATCGACCTCGACCGGGGGTTCACGCTCGACCACCTGGCCTCCCGGCTCGTGCCGAAGCGCGACACCCCGACCCGCCTCGTCACCCGGCGCGGCGCCATCGGCGGCGTCAACGGCGACTTCTTCGACATCCGCGACACCGGCGCCCCGCTCGGCAACGCCCGGGGGCGCCGGTCGGGTCTGCGCAGCGCGGCGCCGGCCGGCGACTGGACCAAGTCGTTCTGGATCGAGCCCGACGGCCACGCGCGGATCGGACGCCCCCATCTCCAGGCCCACGTCAGGGGCAAGCCCTGGCTGCGCATCGACCACTGGAACTCCCCGACCGTGCAACCGGGCAACGTCGGGGTCTACCGGTCCTCGTGGGGCTGGACGGGGGGTCGCCGCGTCGTCGACGGGCAGCGCCGCAACCTGCGCGAGGTCGTGGTGCGCCAGGGTCGGGTCCGCTCGAACCGCCCCTGGCTGAGCATGGGCCGGCGGATCAAGGCCGGCTTCGTGCTCGTCGGGCGCGGCCGAGGTGCCAACCGGCTGCGCAGCCTCCGGCCGGGCTCCCGCGTGCGCCTCGACCGGCACCTCTCGCGGAGAGCCGCGGTGGCCATCAGCGGCAGCGTGATCCTGCGCAAGCGGGGCCGGGACAACACGATCGACGACCGGGAGATGCACCCGCGCACGGCCATCGGGATCGACCGGGACACCAACCGGATCCTGCTCGCCGTCGTCGACGGACGCTACCGGGGCAGCCGGGGACTGACCATGAAGGAGACCTCCGAGCTGATGCGTCGGCTCGGGGCGGAGGTCGCGCTCAACCTCGACGGTGGCGGCTCCTCGACCATGGTCGCCCGCAAGCCGAACGGCCGGCTTGCGGTGATGAACCGCCCCTCCGACGGTCACCAGCGACGGGTGCCCAACGCCCTCGGCGTCGTACGCCGCTGAGGCCCGGCCGCTCGGGCCGCTCAGGGGGAGCGGACGCCGCTGGGCCCGGCGCCCCCCGTGGGGGGACGCCGGGCCCAGCGGTCTCGGTGGGTCAGCGCATCGTCGGTGCGGAGCGCAGCGCGGCCTTGAAGTCGGCCACCTTGCTTGCCGTCGACAGCGTCCAGTCTGCGTCGCTGTTCAGCGGGGTGTTGAAGTACGAGAACGCGACCCCGTCGTGCTTCTTGAGCAGCTTGTAGGTCTCCTGGATCCACGTCTTGTCGCCGTGGTTGGCCGACCAGGTGGTGTAGCCGGTCTCGGCGAGACCCCAGCGGACACCCTCCGACTTGGCCCAGGAGTTGAGCTTGGTGAAGTACTCACCCTCCATGTCGATGGCCTTCGGGCGGGGGTTCCCGTTGCTGTCCGGGGTGCCCTGCCAGTTGTAGATGTCGAAGCCGGCCACGTCGACCTTGGTGTTCGGCCACAGCGCGTCGAAGCTCAGGCTCGCCTTGCCGTAGAGCTCGTGCCAACCCATCAGGATCACGGTGAAGGCGACGTTGTCGGACCGGTTGTGCACGATCGGGCCCAGGCGCTCCTGCAGCTTGCGCCAGTCGCTCATCGCGCCCGAGTCGTTCTCCGGCTCGTGGTGGAAGGCGATCCAGACGGGCCCGTCCAGGTCGTCCATCCTGTCGACCAGGGCACGGGCCCAGGCGTCGCCCTTGCCGGCGGCCATGTCCTTCCAGCTGTGCGGCAGCTTGAAGCTCATCCACGGGAGCCGGCCCTTGGCGAGGTCGCTCTTGGCCGTCCTGATCGCGTAGTCGACCTGGTCGGCGCGGAAGTAGGTGCGGCGGACGCCGTAGGTCTTGCCCATGCTCTGCTCGAGCGAGCCGGGGTCCGCGTTCCCGCCGGTGGCACCGCCGAAGTAGGCGCTGCAGCCGGGGATGCCGACCGCGTTGTGCTTGCAGCCGTTGGTCAGCTGGCCGCCACCGACCGGGTCGGACGTGCCCGGGTCAGACGTGCCCGGGTCAGACGTGCCCGGGTCAGACGTGCCCGGGTCAGACGTGCCGGGGTCGGACGTGCCCGGGTCGGACGTGCCCGGGTCACCGGCCGGCACCTCGGTCTGCTTCTGCAGCTCGATGGCGTCGACGAGGACCAGCCCGCCGCGCCGCATGGGACCGGCGGTGAGCGAGAGGTCCAGCGACGCGCCCGGCTCGGTCACGGTCAGCTCGAGCTCCACCTGGTGCCACTTGGAGTCCGTGATCCGGAACTTCTTCTCGTGCGTGACGACGGTGTCGCCGGAGCGCTGGACCACCCGGAGCCTTCCCCGGATGTTTGGACGGGTGGCCCGGACGTAGGCGGAGGTGCGCCAGCGCGACAGGGCCTCGGCGTCCGTGACGGTCGTGGGGGCGTCCCAGAGGCTGACGCGACGCTTGCTCCAGCTGGCCAGGGTGGCGCGCAAGCGGCCCTCCGGACCGCCTCGGCCCACCCACAGGCGGCCGTTGGAGCGCCAGCCTCCCTTCCGGCCCTCGAACGAGCCGTTCTGCACCCGGCTCGAGCCCCACCGCAGCGAGGGAGCGGCCTCCGCCGAGGCGGCGGAGGCCGACGCGGCGGGGGAACCGGCGTACGTGGAAGGGATACCGACCAGGGTGAGCAGGACCGCGAGGGTCCCGAAGGCCGCGATCAGGACGGAGGATCTGCGAGGGGTTCGCTGTGTCTTCATGGGGGTCATCCGAGAGTCTGAGGGGACGGGTGAACACACATCTCCTCGGCAGGCAATCCCGGATTCCTGACCGTTTCCTCAAGACTTCCTCAAGAGCGGTCCAGACCAGAACGGCCCCGCTCGGGGTCTCCGCGGGCCCGACCCGGGAGACCGGCCGCACACGCGGGAGGCCGGTCGGCGCGGCCGCATCGGCGCGCGTCAGAGCACCAGCACAGCGCCCACGAGCGCCGGGAGCGTGCCCACCAGCAGCCACGGCGTGAACGGCGACCGCTCGTGGATCAGGAAGCCGGCGGCGACACCCAGCACCCCGAGCACCCCGGCGATCACCAGGAGACCGACGTCGGCGCCGGCGCGCTCGTCGCCCACATAGGCAGCGCCGACCACGATCCCCACCGCGAGGTGCCCGATGGTGGTCACCGCCAGGACCGACATCACCCAGCGCTGCACCGAGGTCAGCGACATGCCGCCCGCCTGCGGTGCGGGTCGGGGGTTCGCGGGGTCCATCAGGTGCCGGCGGCGGGGCGGCGGCTGGCTCACGGGCTTCCTCTCGGTCGGGCGGTCGCCCCCATGCTGGCAGTCAGGCCCCACCCGGCCGGTCGGCGCCCGCGGCTCGCCCGAGGCGCCGCGACTAGTCTGCGCCGCGTGCCCCGACTCACCCGCGCCGAGCTCGAGTCCTTCCGTGACGCTGAGGTGCCGGACCTGCTCCCCGGGCCGGGCGACCCGCCGCTGCGGCTCCTGTTCGTGGGGATCAACCCGGGGCTGTGGACCGCGGCCACGCAGACGCACTTCGCCCACCCCGGCAACCGCTTCTACCCCGCCCTGCTCCGCGCGGGCATCGTCACGCGCGCGATCCGCCCCGACGGCATGGATGACGACGACCGCGCGCACCTGCTCGGGCGCGGGGTCGGCATCACCAACGTGGTCCGCCGCGCCACCGCGAAGGCCTCCGAGCTGTCGCCCGAGGAGCTCCGGGCGGGCGGAGCGGACCTGCGGCGCACGGTCGAGGAACACCGGCCCGCCGTCGTCGCCATCGCGGGCGTGACGGCCTACCGCACGGCCTTCGGGCTGCCGCGCGCCGCGGCGGGGCCCCAGCCGGACCCCTGGGGCACGAGCCGGGTCTGGGTCGTGCCGAACCCGAGCGGGTTGAACGCGCACGAGAGCGTCGGGAGCCTGGCCGCGGCGTACGCCGAGCCGGCGCGCGCCGCCGGGATCCTCGCCGGCGACGGCGTCGCGAGCGGGGCCTGAGCCGTGCCGGAGGGGCACACCATCCACCGGCTCGCGCGGCGACACCGGTCGCTCCTGGGCGGGCAGCACGTCTCGGCATCCAGCCCTCAGGGGCGCTTCGCCGAGGGCGCGGCCCTGCTCGACGGGCTGGTGCTCACCCGCACCGAGGCGGCGGGCAAGCACCTGTTCCACCACTACGCCTCCGAGGCGGACGGCTCCGGCGAGCGCCGGCTGCTGCACGTGCACCTCGGGCTGTACGGAACGTTCCAGGACGGCGACGGACCGCCGCCCGAGCCGCGCGGCGCCCTGCGGCTGCGGCTGGTCTCCGCCGAGCGCTGGCTCGACCTGCGCGGCGCGATCGCGTGCGAGCTGCTGGAGCCGCCGGAGCAGCGCGCGCTCGTGGAGCGCCTCGGCCCCGACCCGCTGCGGCGCGGTGCGCGGCCCGACCGCGCGGCCGAGCGGATCGCCCGCAGCCGCGCGCCGATCGGCACCCTCCTGATGGACCAGACCGTGCTCGCCGGCGTGGGCAACGTCTACCGCGCCGAGGTGCTCTTCCGCGCGGGGCTCGACCCCTTCACCGCGGGCCGCGAGGTCGACCCGGCGACCTGGGAAGCCATCTGGGCCGACCTGGTGGCGCTGATGCGGCGCGGGGTGCGGTCCGGGCGGATCGTCACCACGGCGCCCGAGGACCGCCGGCGGGCCGGCGGCCCCGCGCGCCGGGAGGACGCGCACTACGTCTACCGCCGCACGGGGCTGCCCTGCCGCCGCTGCGGCACCCCCGTGGCGGCCGACGTGCTCGCCGGCCGCAACCTCTTCTGGTGTCCCCGCTGCCAGCCCTCGTGACGCCGACCCCCGCACGCGGGGTGTGACGATCTCGACCCCCCCACGGGTCGCCACGACTTGCCGGGCGAGACATGATGAGAGGCGACGACGTACTGACCAGTACCCCGTCGTTCGGCCAGCAGAAGGAGACCCGTCGATGCAGCTCGAGCTGTCCGCCGAGGACACCAAGTTCCGCGAGGAGATGCGGGAGTTCTTCACCACGAAGGTTCCCGACGACCTCAGGCAGGCGGTCCGCGAGGGCCGCGAGCTCACCAAGGACGAGATCGTCCGCGGCCAGCGCACGCTCAACGAGCACGGGCTGGCGGTGCCGCACTGGCCGGTCGAGTGGGGCGGCAAGGACTGGACCGAGCTGCAGCACCACATCTGGCGCGAGGAGCTGCAGCGCGCCTGCGCGCCGATGCCGCTGGCGTTCAACGCCTCGATGATCGGCCCGGTGATCGCGCACTTCGGCTCCCAGGAGATGAAGGAGCGCTTCCTCCCGAAGACCGCGAACCTCGACATCTGGTGGTCGCAGGGCTTCTCCGAGCCCGACGCCGGCTCCGACCTCGCGTCGCTGCGGTGCGCCGCGGTCAAGGACGGCGACGAGTACGTGGTCAACGGCCAGAAGACGTGGACGACGCTCGGCCAGCACGGCGACTGGATCTTCAACCTCGTGCGCACCGACCCCGAGGCGAAGAAGCAGCGCGGCATCTCGATGCTGCTCATCGACATGACCACCCCCGGCGTCACGGTGCGACCCATCGAGCTCATCGACGGCGGCGTCGAGGTCAACGAGGTCTGGTTCGAGGACGTGCGCGTGCCCGCCGAGAACCTCGTCGGCGAGGAGAACATCGGCTGGGACATCGCCAAGTTCCTGCTCGGCAACGAGCGGGTCGGCGTCGCGCCCGTCGGCGCCACCAAGCGCGCGCTGCTGCGCGCCAAGGAGGTCGCCAAGGAGCAGCCGGGCGCCCGCGGCGGCACGATGCTCGAGGACCCGCTCGTGGCCGCCCGGTTCGTCGAGCTGGAGAACGAGCTGCTGGCCCTCGAGCTCACCGCGCTCCGCGTCGTCGCGCACTCCGCCGACGGCAAGCCCCACCCCGCGTCGTCCGTGCTCAAGCTCAAGGGCACCGAGCTCCAGCAGGCGGTCAGCGAGCTCGCCATGGACATCGCGGGCCCCGCCGGCCTCGCGTCCGGCGCCGAGGAGGGCACCGACCTCCCGCAGTGGGCCCGGCTCAGCACGCCGACCTACCTCAACCTCCGCAAGGCCTCCATCTACGGCGGCTCCAACGAGGTCCAGCGCCAGATCATCAGCCGCACGATCCTGGGCCTCTGAGGGCCCGGGACGAGGAGGAAGCCGACATGGACTTCAGCTACGACGACGAGCAGGAGGCCCTGCGCGACGCCGTCCGCGGGCTGGCCGGCAAGGCGTACGGCGACTTCGAGGAGCGCCGCCGGGCGACCAAGACCGATCTGGGCTACTCCTCCGAGACCTGGTCGCGCCTGGCCGAGATGGGCGTCCTGGGCCTGCCGTTCTCGGAGGACGACGGCGGATCCGGCGCCGGCCCCGTCGAGGCGGCGATCGTCGCGGAGGAGCTGGGCCGCGTGATCGCGCCCGAGCCCTTCCTCACCGCGGTCGTGCTCGCGGGCGGGCTCGTCGCCGCGGCGGGCTCGGCCGAGCAGCGCCAGGAGGTGCTGGGCTCGCTGACCGAGGGCTCGCTCGTGCCGGCCCTCGCGCACGCCGAGCCCGGCTACCGCTGGCAGCCGACCGCCTCCGCCGTGACCGCGCAGGACACCGGCGACGGGTGGACGCTCTCGGGCGTCAAGGAGCCCGTCGCCCAGGGCGACACCGCCGACGTGCTCGTGGTGACGGCCGCGCTGCCCGACGGCGGCACCGGCGCCTTCCTGGTGCAGAAGGGCGCGGACGGCCTCTCGACCGTCGGCTACTCCTCCTACGACGGCACGCGCGCCGCCAAGGTGGCCCTCGACGGCACGCCGGCGACCCCGCTGGGCGAGCCCGGCCGCGACCTGACCGACTCGATCGCGACCGTGCTCGACATCGGCCGCGTGATGGCCTGCAGCGAGGCGGTGGGCGCGATGGCCTACGCGATCGAGGCCACGTCGGACTACCTGAAGAACCGCAAGCAGTTCGGCGTGCCGCTGAACACCTTCCAGGCGCTCACCTTCCGGGCCGCCGACATGTACGTCTCCCTCGAGCTGGCCCGCTCGGTCACCGCCTGGGCGACGATGGTGCTCGCCACCGGGGACGCCGGGCGGGCGGCCGACGCGGCGGCGCGCGCGGCCCTGCAGGTCTCGCGCGCGGGCCGGCACATCGGCCAGGAGGCGATCCAGCTGCACGGCGGCATCGGGATGACGGCGGAGTACGCCGTCGGCTCCTACACCACGCGGCTCACGGCGCTCGACCACCTGCTCGGCGACGGCGACTTCCACGTCGGCGGTCTCTCGCAGACCCTCGGCGACCACGCGGACCTCGACCCGATCGGCTCCTAGGACCCCGGGGGCCGACCATGGCGATCGCGCACCTGCTGCTCGGCACGCCCGCCTCGGTCTCCCACGCCGAGGCGCAGGCGCACGCCCGCGACGGCGGGGTCGCGATCTACTGGCGGCCGGGCTGCACGTTCTGCCTGGCGCTCAAGCTCGCCGTGCGGCGCTACGCGCACCGGGCGCGGTGGGTGGACATCCACCGCGACCCCGACGGCGCGGCCTTCGTGCGCGGCGTGAACGGCGGCGACGAGACCGTGCCCACGGTGGTCCTCGACGGCGTGGCGGAGACCAACCCGCCTCCCCTGCGGGTGCGCGCAGCCCTCGCGGCCGCCTGAGGGCGCGCGCCCGCTCATCGGGCGCCGTAGCGCGGCGACGAGGGCTCGCGGGGTCTCGCGGGTCTCGCGGGCACCGTCGGGCTCGCCCCGCGGGCGCGGAGCGCGGCCCGAGCCGTAGCGCGGCAGGCCGGGCGGGCGTGGCGGCCCCGGCAGGGGGGTGCGGCCCCCGGAGAGCCGGCAGCGCTCGGCCATGTCCGCGGCGGTCCGGCGCCGCCGGGCCGCCTCGTAGCGCGCGTCGACCGCCGCGTTCCCGACGGAGCCGCCGACGATCCCGGCGCCGAACGCGACGATGCCGGTGAGCACCGCGCCCGCTCCGGTCCACGACGTCCAGGCCGCCGCGGTGGCCCCCGCGGCCGCGGCACCGGTGACCACGCCGGCGCCCTGGGAGGCCACCGCCTGGTCCCACCCCTCGCCGCCTGCCCGGTCCGCCAGGACGGCCAGCGGGAACACCGCGACCGTGGTGCCGCGGCCCAGCCAGGCCCCGCGGCGCACGAGGTCGTCGGCCCCGGCCTCCAGGCCCCGGGCGCGGGCCTCGTCCGCCGCGTCCATCCCGGCCGGGCTCGGGCCGGACCCCGCCCCCGCCCGGATCGCCGCGGCGCGCGCTCGCTGGCCGGCGGCGCGCTCCTCCCAGCGCCCCGCGAGCACGGCGGACGCGGCGCCGGGCACCTGCATCAGCCAGTCGAGGCCGGTCAGGCTCGCCCTGTCGCGCCCGAGCGCGGACGCCGCGGCGAAGACGCCGCGGTAGATCGCCTCCGCCCGTTGCTGGTAGGGCACGAGCTGGCACTCCAGGCCCGGCGGCGTGCTGACCACGTCGCCGGTCACGACCAGGCCCTCCCGCCGCGCGTCCTGCCGCAGCCGCGCCAGGGCTTGCTGCGCGGCCGCGAGCCGGGCGGCGTACTCCCGGATCCGGAGCACGATCTCGGTCAGCTCGCCCAGCGCCTCCGAGGTGTGGGCCGCCAGGTCGCCGAGCACCTCGTGCGAGCGGGCGGCGGCCAGGCCGCGCCACTCGGCCGCGACATCGTCGCGGGTGCTCGCGGTGACGCGGGCGGCACCCTCGAGGGCGCTCAGGGCGGACCGCGCCAGCGCGTCCGCCACCGCCTCGACGCTGCCCGGCGACCCCGGCAGGTCGGTGCGGAAGGCGACGGCCCCCACCAGCGGCGCCGCGGCCTCGAGCGGGGTGCGCATCAGGACGCCGGGCCGATGCTGGCGACCGGCACCGGCGCCCGCTCGAAGAGCTGCGCGACCCGCGCGTCGGTCTCCGCCAGGTCCTCCGCCGTCTCCCGGATCCCGCCGGCCGCCGCGGCCAGGCTCGTCGCGAGCCCCTCCATGGCGGCGTCGACGTCGGCCAGCAGCCCCGCGACCACCTCGCTGGCCGGTCCCGCGTCGGGGGCGGCCGCGGGTCGCCGCGCCTGCCGCACCGGCTCGGCCGCCGCCGCCAGCCGGCGCGCCACGTGGAGCAGCAGGTCGAGCGGCGCCTCGATGCGGTCGCCCCGGCGCGCCCCCGGCGACCGGTCCCGGGCGGCCAGGTCGTGATCCATGGCCGCATCCTGCGGCAGCGGGGCCCCGGACGCCCACCCCTCCGGCCGGGACTGTGGAGGAGCCCCTACCGCGCCGCGCTGTGGACGTCGACGGCCGCCAGCACCCCGTCGGGGCCGAGCTCCGCGAGCCGCCCGACGCGCTCGCCGTCGATCAGCACCGCACCGGCCGTCGTGGCCCGGAGCGCGGCGCGCAGCCCGGCGGCCGCGCCGGATCGGCGGCGTACCTCCCGGAAGGACCACGGCAGCAGCCACGCGGTGTTGCCCGCGTCGACGACCTGCACGTCGACGTCGGGGCGCCGCGCCCGCAGCAGCCGCCAGGCCACCCCCACCGGGTCCGGGTCGTGCTCGTGACCGGGCTCCCGCTCGCCGTCCAGGCAGACGCCGTCGAGGCAGACGCCGTCGCGGACCTCGCCGCCGCAGCATCCGCCCCCGCCCCGGCCGTCCGTCCACGGCCGGACGAGGACGACGCGGCGGGGCGCGGCGGCGGTGTCGGTGTCGGGGTCGGGGTCGGGCACGGTGTCCACGGGCGGCTCACCGCTCCGTCGGGGTCCGCGCGTCGTCGGGCCGCCGCGCCCCGGTGCGGGAGCCGCGCGCCTTGCGCAGCGCCAGGCCGGCCTCCACGATCAGCCACATCGCGAGGACGAAGATGATCGCGTCGAGCGGCGCGAGGACCCACTGCCCGTCGTCGACGAAGTTCTTCAGGTTGACGATCAGCGCCCAGGTCGTCATCACCAGCAGGAAGGCCAGCGGCGCGATCGTGGCCACCGCGTTGCGGCCGTTCTTCGTGACCCACACGGCGATCACCGAGAGCGCCAGCCCGGCCGTGAGCTGGTTGGTCGTGCCGAAGAGCTGCCAGAGGACGCCGAAGGTGTAGCCCTTCTCGCCGCCACCCGGCAGCAGGGCCATCGTCAGGGGCACCACGACGGCCACCATGCCGGCGAGCGTCAGGTTGCGCGCCAGCCCGTGCCAGCCGGCGATCTCGGCGATCTCCTGGACGACGTAGCGCTGCAGGCGCACGCCGGTGTCCATGGTCGTCGCGGCGAAGGAGATCACCACGACGGCGGCGAAGATCACGCCCACGTCGAGCGGGACGCCCAGGTTGTTGGCGAAGGCGCCGACGCCGTTGACGAAGTTGCCGACCGCGCCGTCGCCGGCGGTCGCGAAGTCCGGGTAGAGCGCGTCCCAGTCGGCCTGCGAGGCGGCCGCGCCCGCGGTCACCGCGAGCAGCGCGCCCGTGGCCAGGGACCCCTCGCCCACGGCACCGAGGTAGCCGACGTGCCGGACGTCGTCCTCCTTCTCGATCTGCTTCGCCGTCGTGCCCGATGCGACCAGCGAGTGGAACCCGGAGATCGCGCCGCAGGCGATGGTGATGAAGAGGAACGGGAAGATGGACGGCGAGCCCTCGGGCACGTCGTTGACCAGCGGGGCCTGGATCGCGTCGCCGCCCACGGCGATGCCGATCGCGATGACGCCGAGCGCGATGAAGAGCTGGTGGGAGTTGATGTAGTCCCGCGGCTGGAGCAGCAGCCACACCGGCAGGCGCGAGGCCACGAAGGTGTAGGCGAAGAGCAGCACCACCCAGACGTTGCGCGGGCTGACGCCGATGGCGTCGGCCAGCGGCGTGATGTCGATCGGGAGGGCCTGGCCGACCCAGATGAAGACGTAGAGCACCGCCACGCCGAGCAGCGACGGGACGAGCGCGGCCGAGCCGGTGCGGTAGATGACCTGGCCGACGCCGATGGCGAGCGGGATCTGCAGCAGGATCGGCAGCACCGCGCCCGGGAAGGCGACGAAGAGGTTGCCGATGACGACCGCGAAGACGGCGTTCACCAGGGTGAGCAGGAAGAAGATGATCAGCAGGAAGAGCGTGCGCGCGCGGGCGCTGACCACGTCGCTCGCGATCGAGCCGATGCTGCGCGCCCTGTGCCGCACCGAGACGGCCAACGAGCCCATGTCGTGCACGCCGGCGGCGAAGATCGTGCCGATGACGATCCACGCCAGCGCGGGCCCCCACCCCCAGAAGGCGGCGATCGCCGGGCCGACGATCGGGGCCGCGCCGGCGACCGAGGTGAAGTGGTGGCCGAAGACGACGTGCTTGTTCGTCGGCACGAAGTCGACCCCGTCGGCGTACTGGTGGGCCGGGGTGACGAAGGCCGGGTCCTTGCCGTAGACCCGGGCCTGCAGGTAGGGCGAGTAGTAGCGCCACGCGAGGACGAAGAAGACCCCGACGGCGGCTGCGACGACGATGGCAGGCACCGGACAACTCCTCCCGACGCGCCGGAGCCCTCGGTCGCGGGATTGCCAGCCGAGCCTGGCGCGCCACGCAGAAAAGCCTTCTGCGCACCGACGGGTGTGGCAACCGTCACTCCGGGTGGAGTCCGCCCGGCGGAGGGTTGCGCACGACGAGCGGTGCCCGGCTCGACGGGGCCGACCAGGTGGCCGGCGGGCGCTACGGTGAGCCGGTGCCCGAGTCGCTGCCGGCCGCGCTCCGGGCGGCGTCGATCGGCGAGGTCGCCTGGGTCGACCCGCGCGACGGCGCGCTCCGGGTGCGTGGCGTCCTGCCCCTGGCCGACGACGAGGGCCCGGTGCTGGCGGTGCCGTACGCCGCGGCCGACGCCGCCCGCTCCCTCGGCGCGGCCGGCGGCGCGCTGCTGGTGACGCGGGACGACCGCTCCACCGCCGCCGCCTACCGCCCCCTCACCCTGCGCTGCCGTCCGCGGCTGGTCGAGGACCGCACCGGCGACCGCTTCGTCGCCGAGCTGCTCGGCCAGGAGCTGCGGCGCTACCCACCCTCGCGCGTGCTCGCGGACTCGGTGATCCTGCGACGCGAGCAGTGGTGGTGGCTGCCGCGGCTGCTGGTGCACCTCGAGGTCGAGGCGGTGGACGCGCCGCTGCCCCGGGAGGACGAGCGCGACCACCTGCTGGTCGTCGACACCGGCGGGCCCGACCCGGTGCGGCGGCTGGCCGCCGCCTCCGCGCGGCTGACCACGCTGCCCGACCCCCCGGGCACGGACCTGCCGCCGCTCGCGGTCACCGCCGCTCCCGGGCCCGGGCCCGCGGTGCTGCACGGCCAGGACGCATCCTTCCCGGACCTCGAGCGGTGGGGGCGCTGGCACTGGCGGGGCCGCTGGGACGGCGCCCACCTCGCCGTCGCCGAGGCACCCGAGCGGGTCGGCCTGCCCCCCGTGCCCGGGGTCGTCGCGCGTGTCCGGCGGCAACGGGCGCTGCGGAAGGCCTGCCTGGCGGGGCTCGACGGCTCCCCCGCCGGCCCCGTCAGCGGCTGAGCAGCACCAGCACCTCGTGGTGCGGCGTCTGCGGAAACATGTCGAAGACCCGGGCCCGGGCGGCCCGCCAGGTCCCCATCGCCGCGAGGTCGTCGGCCAGGGAGCCCGCGTGGCAGCTGGAGTAGAGCACGTGCCCGGCCGCGGACCGGTCGAGCCAGCCCGCGAGGTCGGGCCCGATCCCGCGGCGGGGCGGGTTGAGGACGACCAGGTCCGGCGCCTCGGCCGGGTCGCGGGCCAGCACCCAGGCCGCCGCGTCGGCCGCCTCGAGGGTGACCCCCGGCAGCCCGGCGTCCGCGGCCGCCCGCCGCGCGCCGTCCACCGCCTCCACGCTCGCCTCGACGCCGGTGACGCGGCGGCCGCCGCCGGCCAGGTGCAGCGCGAAGCCGCCGACGCCGCAGTAGAGGTCCCACACCGTGCGCGCCGCGAGCTCGTCGACCCAGCCGCGCGCCTCGGCGTAGAGCGCCGCCGCCACCGCGGTGTTGGTCTGCACGAAGGAACCGGGCCGCACCCGCAGGGTGACGCCCGAGTCGAGCCGCATCGGCAGCGTCCTCCGCTCGGTGAGCACGACCTCATCGGGCCCCTCGATCACGGCCTTGTGCTCGGGCTGCAGGTTGACCGAGACCACAGCGAGCCCGGGCAGCCGTGCGGCCAGCCAGGCCAGGTGCTTGCGGATCCGCGGGAGCGCCTCGCTCGTGCGCAGGACGAAGCGCACCATCAGCTCGGCGTCCGGCGACTCGGTCACGAGCACGTGCTTGAGCTCGCCGCGGCGCTGCGCGACGTCGTACGGCGTGAGGGTGGCGCGCGTGACGAAGTCCGCCAGCACCGGCAGCGCCGCGTGCACGCCCGGCGTGTGCAACCCGCAGTGCCGTAGGTCGACGCCGCGTCGCTCGCCGTCGAGGATGCCGAGCGTGGGCCGCTCGGCGGTGCCGCCCGCAACCATCTTCGCCTTGCTGCGGAAGCCCTCCTCCGCGCTCGGCACCGGGGGCAGCCACGCTCCTTCCGGGACCCGCCCGGCGGGCAGCTGCCCGAGCAGGTCGCGCACGCCGGCGGCCGTGGCCGCGAGCTGGTCGGCGTACGGCCGGCCCATCCAGGTGCAGGACCGGCAGACGCCGGCGTCGAAGTAGTCGCACTGCACCTGGGCGAGGCTAGTCGCGTGGGTCCTTCCGTAGGCTCGCGGTGTGGGCCGGTCAGAACGGCGCGACCGCAAGCGCCGCGCGCGCGAGCTCGAGCGCCAGATGCGCGAGCTCGACGAGCTCGACCGACGCTTCGGGGTCGGCGCGCTCCCGGGGACGCGGCCGGACCCCCACGCGCCGCGGCCGCGTCGGCCGCGCCGGCCGCGGCGTACCTCCGGCGTGCTCCCGGGGCTGCTGATCACGGTGCTGATGGTCGGCTTCGTGGTCGCGCTGGCGCCGGGCGACACGTACGCCGCGGTGCGCCGGCTCGTCGGCATGGGCGCCGAGCGCCTGGGGGCGGCGCCGGAGGTGCCGGCCGGCGAGGGCAAGTACCGGTTCGCGCTCACCCAGCCGGGCAGCGACCAGCCCGTGGGCTACGACCCCTGCCAGGTGGTGCCCGTGGAGGTGAACCCCGACGGCGCGCCCGAGCGCTGGCCGGAGCTCGTCGACACGGCGGTCAGCCGCACCTCCGAGGCGACCGGGATCACCTTCGAGCTCGTCGGGGAGAGCGACGACCGGGACTTCTTCGAGCGCCGCCAGACGCCCTTCGGCGACCCGCCCCCGGTGCTGGTGGGCTGGGCGACCGACGAGGAGGTCGAGGCCCTCGCTGGCGACGTCGCCGGGCTCGGCGGCAGCACGGCGGTCGAGAAGCCCGGCGGGCGGCGCTACTACACCACCGGCAGCATCGCGCTGGACGCCGACACCTTCTCGGCGCTCGAGCAGGGCGGGGACGACGACCGCGAGGTCTCGCAGGCGATCGTCGACCACGAGTTCGGCCACCTCGTCGGCCTCGCGCACGTCAACGACCCGCGCGAGCTGATGCACGCCGAGGGCGTGAGCACGCTGCGCTACGGGGCCGGCGACATCGAGGGGCTGGCCCGGCTCGGCAACGTCCCCTGCCAATAGCCGCCGAGCCGGCGTGAGTTTCCGCCCCGCCGAGCCGGCGTGAGCTTCCGCCCCGCCGAGTCGGCGTGAGCTTCCCGGAAGTTGGCGCCGAGTCGGCGGATCAGGGTTGGTCGGGGACGGTGGCCAGCGCGCCCGCCCGCGTCAGCTCCCACACGCCCGGCCCTGCCTGCTCGAGCAGCCCCTCATCGATGAGCCCCTTGCGCGCGGTGCGCGCGGCGGCGTGCCAACGCAGCTCGCCGCGCGGGTTCGGATCCCGGTCGCCGGCCCGCAGCTGGTCACCAAGCCGCCCCTCGAGGCGGGTCAGCACCTCGTCCTGCTCCAGCGGGCCCTCGGCGTCCTGCAGCACGGAGAGCACGAAGGGGCGCAGCTCGGCGGGCTGGGTCCAGCGCCGCGGAGCCGTACGCCGGGCGGTCGTGGCCGACGTCCGGGAGGGCGTCGAGCGCGGGGACGACCGCGGCTTGCTCGGCGGCCCCGAGGTCGCGCGCGCCTGTTTCGGCTGCTCGACCGGCGCGGGCATCCCGTGCACGCACTGACTCAGGGGGAGGTCGCACATCTCGCAGTAGTCAGCGTCCGCCACGGCCCCGACCCTAGCGCCGAGGAATTCCGGAGGCGCGGCGCGGGTCAGCGGGGCGAACCCACCGGCCCGGCCTGGGCCGGCGACGCCGACGAAGGCCAGGCGGGGCCCGCCGCCGCACCACACTGCCGTGTCACCCCGGAATCGCTAGGGTCAGTCGCAGACGTGATTGCGGCGCGCCGACGGCGGTGCGCCGGACGGAAGGAGACCGCGTGTCCGACGGACAGTCCGAGCACAACATCGAGTTCCAGACCAACGGCACCACCGCCTACGGCTACCTCGAGAAGCCGGCGAGCGGCAGCGGCCAGGGCGTCATCGTGATCCAGGAGTGGTGGGGCCTCACCACGCACATCGCCGACGTCACCAAGCGGCTGGCCGACGAGGGCTTCGTCGCGCTCGCGCCGGACCTCTTCGGCAACCGGGTCACCCACGACGGCGACGAGGCGGCGCAGATGATGCAGGAGCTCGACGCCAACGACGCGTCGAAGATCCTCTCGGGCGCCATCGACTACCTGGCCGACCTCGACGAGGTCACCTCCTCGACCGTCGGCGCGATCGGCTTCTGCATGGGCGGCGGCTTCGTGCTCTCGCTGGCCGCGCAGGCCGGCGACCGGGTGTCGGCGGCCGTGCCGTTCTACGGCTTCCCGCAGGGCGTCGAGCTGGAGAAGATCACCGCCGACGTGCAGGGCCACTACGCCCGGCAGGACGAGATGCTCGGCATCGACGACGCGCGCGCGGCGTTCGACCGGCTCGAGGGTCGGCAGCAGGGCACCACCGAGCTGCACGAGTACGACGCCGGCCACGCGTTCTTCAACGACGAGAACCTGATCGGCACCTACGACCCCGAGGACGCCATGATGGCTTGGGAGCGGGCCACGACGTTCCTGCGCGAGCACGTGCGCTGACGGGGGGCCACCCGATCGGAGACTCGGGCCCGACGGGCCTGAAATGGCCGCCTCGACGACGAGTTGCCGATGCAGTGGCCGGCGCCAGACGCCTGGGCCCGGGCCAGACGTCTGGACCGACCCGCCCGGGGCGGCAAAATGCTCGCCGCGCCCGGGACGCGCGGGCGCGTCGCCGGTCATCGTGGGCGAGTGGCACGCCCAGGACGCCTGACCTACCCGCAACGCGAGCTCTGGCTGCGGCTGCGACGGTTCGCGCGCGTCAACGCCCGCCTGCTGGTCGTCTTCACCCTCCTCGAGGGGGCGGCGGTGGCCTCGTTCGCGATCGTGCTCGACGGCTACTTCCTCGGACTGCTCCAGGGCCTGGCGTTGAGTGCGCTGGCGGCCTCCATCTGGCTCATCTTCCTGATGGCCACGCCCGGCGCGCAGGCGCACCTGGCCGGCTGCTGGGGCGAGAGCTGCACCCGCGACGTGCTGCGCGGCGGCCGGCGACGCGGCTCCATCCTGGGCTGGGTCGACAACCTCGAGACCGCCGGCGGCGACGTGGACCATCTCGTGGTGACCTCTTCCGGAGTCCTGGCCATCGACTCCAAGTGGCGCGGGCGGCGCCTGTCACCGCACATGCTCGAGGCGGACGTGCACGCGGCGTCCAGCTCGGCGCGTCGCGCCTCGCTGATCCTGCGGTCCCTGGGACACCCGGCGGACGTGACCCCCGTGGTGGTCGTGTGGGGCGGCGGGCGCGAGCTGCTCGGCCGGCGCCGGGTCATCCAGGGCGTCCACGTGGTCGCCGGACCACACCTGCGCGGATGGCTGCGCGACCAGGCGCGTGGCGACGCGGCGCCGCTCCCGGACGCGCCGGCCATGCTCGGCGACCTCCGCGCCTTCCGCCAGCGCGTTTGCCCGCCCCGCCGGGAAGACCCGGCGCGGGCCGTCTGACCCGGCTCAGCAGCGCGCGCGGATCACCCGGTCCCCCGCACCCAGCCGCCGCACCTGGGTCCCGCCGCCGAGGCGACGGAGCACGAGGCGGGTCGGGCCGTCGGTCCTCACCCGCAGCCGGGCCCCGCAGCGCAGGCCTGCCCGGCGCATGTCGACGGCGACGCGCTCGACGTTCTCCAGGCGCAGGACGCCGCGCTGGAAGCGCACCTGGCGCCGACCCGGCGTCCATCTCAGCTCGGTGCGCACGGCCGGCAGCGGCCGGGCGATCGGCTCGGGGCCGAGGCGCCGGGTGCCGTGCTCCCGCCCGGGCAGCGCGAACGAGCTCGCGCGCACCCGCGCCCGCGACCCGGGGCTGTGGTCGCGCGCGGCGAGGGACTCGAGCCAGTACGCCGTCGTCGCGCCGATGCCGAGGCCGGGCCGCGACAGGCGCGGGCGCCACGTGTAGTCGACGTCGCGCGGCCTCGCCGGCGCCGTGGGGTGCCCGAGGCCCTCGAGCACGGCCTTGAAGCGGTCCTGCACCGCGAAGACGAGGTGGTCCTCGCCCGGGTAGCGGACGAACCGGTGCCGCAGCCCCCGCTGGTCGAAGCGCGAGACCTGCTTCTCCACCGACGTGAAGGGCACGAGCTGGTCGAGCTGGCCCTGGCCGATCCGGAAGGGGAGCCACTCCGCGTTGCCGATCAGGTCGAACGACGTGCCGTCGCTGGTGCACCGGCCGCCGAACGCCGGGGCGACCAGCCGGTCGCCGTCGAGCGAGACGCCGCACTGCGGCGGTCCCGCCAGGGCGACGGCCTCGGCGTAGAGGTCCGGGTGGGCGAGCCCCAGGTGATAGGCCGCCCAGCCGCCCATGGAGTAGCCGGTGATGACGGTCTTGCGCTCCCGGAGGTCGAACGCGCGCGCGACGGAGCGCCAGACCGACCAGTAGTCCACCTCGGCCTCGTCGAAGTACCAGCCGTCCGGGCCGTGGCCGAGCGTCGAGGCGCAGATGGTGCGGCGCTTCTCGCACAGCCTCTGGATCAGCTGCGGGTCGTAGGCGGCGTACTGCTGGTGGTTGACGGCCAGCGAGTGCAGCGTCCAGGTCAGGGGCAGCCGGTCGCCCCGCCGGTAGGAGGTCGGCACGTAGACGGAGTAGGGCTGGATGCGGCCGAGGTAGTTGGGGCGGCCGTCGCCCGTGCCCCCGCCCTCGTCCTCGACGACGCCCTGGCCCAGGTGGAGCCGGCTGCGGTACCAGCGCACGGAGGAGCCGCGCACGAGCGGCTCGCGCGTGGCGTCCTTGCGCGCCAACCGGCGCCAGTCGACGACGCGGGAGAAGCGCGAGACGTCGCCGGTGGCGAGCGCGTCGGCCTGGGCGTCCTCGTTCCAGAAGTTGCCCGTGACGAAGCGGGCCTGGCCGTCGGCGCCGAGCTGCTTGACCAGCGGGCTGCCGGCCAGCGCCTTCTCGGCGGCGGCGGCGAGCGCGGCGGTCTGGCCGTCGCGGACGATCGGCTTCTCCTGCCGCACGGTGCGGAAGGCGACGTTGTACGCGCGCGCGGCCCCCTCAACCGGCTGCCCACCCGCCGTCGGCGTGGCCATCGTGCGGCCGTCCTCGCTGGCCAGGCCGGTCGCCAGGCGCACGCGCCACCGCCCCCCGACCGGCAGGAGCCGCCGGGGCACGCGGACGACGAAGGAGCGCGCCTGCCGGTCGATCGTCAGGCGACCCCCGCGAACCTTCGTGACGTCGCGGACCCGGCCGGTGCGCAGGTCTCGCAGCCACGCGCCCTGGCCGGAGACGACGAGCGCCCGGTCGAGCCCCGGCGACGTGAGCCCGGACTGCGCCGGCCACGTGTCGGTGCCGGTGCTCGCCTTGCCGTCGGTGTCCAGCGCCCAGACGGCGAGCGGGACGTCGGGGTCGGCGAGGGTGTTCCAGTCGACGCGCCAGTACGACGCGTGGCGGTCGACGCCCGTGGCCGCGACGAAGACGTCGGCGCCGTTGTTCCTGGCCGGGCCGTCGGGGTAGTCGTAGACGCCCTGCTCGGGGGCCAGCGCGGCCGTGTTGTCGAGGGTGAGGCCGCCGGGCAGCGCGGCGCCGTGGTCGTCGTAGACGAAGTCAGTCCAGTAGGAGCCGCCCCCGTGCAGCCGGCCCGTGCCCGCCGTGCGCGAGAGGCGCTGGGCGAGGGGCCAGCCGTCGGGGTTGCGCATCCCTGGCTCGGGCCGCTGGGCCGCGGCCGGCGCACCGTCCGGTACGTCGCGCACGTCGGCCTGCGCGGAGGTCGCCGTCGCGGCCGCCGCGGTCGGGACGCCGACGGCGAGCGCCGCGACGAGGGTGGTCGCGCGGCGGAGCAGGGGGTGGAGCGGCACGGAGTCCTCCCGTGGATCGGCGTCCATTGCTGACGCCGGTTCAACGCGGAGGTGTGACGGGAGTTACGCCTCCGGCGCCGGGCGCTGGACCGAAGGGTCCTCCGAGGGCATCAGGACCCACAGCACCAGATAGATCACGAACTGCGGACCGGGCAGCAGGCAGCTGATCACGAAGAGCAGGCGCACGGTGTTCGCGGTGAGGCCGAAGCGCCGCCCCAGGCCCGAGCAGACGCCGGCGATCCAGCGGTCCTGCGGGCGGACGAGCGTCTGTTCCATGGGGGTCCTCTCGTGGGCGTGTCCCCCAGTCTGCGTCGCAGCACCGCGCCGCCCAAGAGGTCGCGCCCAGGACCGGGGAGGAGTCCGGGACATCCCCGAGAGCGGGAGCGCGGCCACGGGCGTCAGCGGGAGGCGCCGGCCGGCGAGGCCGCGTGGGCGCTCCGCGCGTAGAGCGCCCGCCCCGGCGCCGCCGTCAGGCCGTGGGCGACCGTGCTGGCGACCACCACCAGGGACCCGGCGGCCAGCACGACGGTCGGCACGGCGGCCCGCTCGGCCTCGAGCGTCAGGTAGAACAGCGCCGAGACGCCCACCGGCCCGAACCAGCCGAGGTACGCCGCGTCCCGGGCCCGCAGCCCCAGCGGCCGGGCGAGCCCGGCGAGGACCGGCAGGCGGCGCAGCAGCAGGATGGCGACGGCCAAGGCCGGCCCGCGCCAGCCGAGCTCGGCCCACTCGTGCCAGGGCAGCACCGCCCCGAGCGCGACGAAGAGCGGCAGCACGCCGAACCGGTTGACCGCCTCGTCGATGGACACCTCGCTCGTGCGCTCGTCGGCGGTGCTGACGGCGTTGAAGGCCAGGCCGGCCACGAAGACCGCGAGGACGCCGTCGACGTGCGCCAGCCCCGAGACGCCCAGCGTGGCCAGGGCGAGCACCAGGGTGAACAGCAGCGCCGGCGCCGCGTCGGTGGCGCCGTACGCCTCCCCCAGTCGCAGCGCCAGGCCCCCGAGCGCTCCGGCGAGCGCACCGACCACGACCGCGCCGACGACCTGCCATACCGACTCGAGCAGGGCCTCGGGCATGGTGGACGCCCCGGCGACGGCGAGCGCGACCAGCACGAGGGGGAGCGCGAGCCCGTCGTTGGCCCCGGACTCGACCGAGAGCAGCTCACGATCCCTGGCGGGCAGGTCGCGCTCGGCGTCCCCGCCGGTCACCACGCTCGAGGCGAGGACCGGGTCGGTCGGAGCCACGGCGGCGCCGATCAGCACCGCGGTCGCGACCGGGACCCCGAGGGCGAGCCAGCCGAGGAACCCGGAGATCAGGGCCATCGCCGGCATCGCCACGAGCAGCAGCACCGCGAGGGGCGCGGCGCGCCGGCGCACGCGGGTCACCGGGTAGCGCAGCGCGACCGCCATCACCGAGATGGCCAGCAGCACCCGGGTGCCGTCGTGCAGCAGCCCCGGGTCGTCGGTCAGGGTCGGGAGCTCGAGCAGCCCGCCGACCTGCCGGCCGAGGAGGACGCCCAGCAGCAGCCCGAGCAGCGGCTCGGAGACGGGCAGCCGGCGGATCTGGTCGGAGAGGGCGGCGATCCCGAGTCCCAGGGCGCCGACGGCGACGAGCAACAGGTCCAAAGTCACGTCTCCACCCTGCCTGTGCGGCCGAGCGCGGTCACCCGGGGGTTGAGGGGGCCCCGCGATATCCCGCCAGCCACCGCCGGTCGATCCCGCGCTTGAGCCGCAGGGCCGAGGGGCCCTCCCACCAGAGCCGGCCGCGCACCGCCAGCCCGGTGCCCCCGCCGAGGTCGAGGATCGACAGCGCCCGCCGTCGCGGGTCGTAGGTCGGCAGCGGCTCGCCGGCGGCGCGCGCCAGCAGGCTGCGGTGCAGCACGGGCCCCTGCCGCACGCCGTGGACCCCGATCAGGGGGAGCGGAGCGGGCAGGAAGTGGGCGCAGTCGCCGACGGCGTAGAGGTCGTCGTGGTCGCGGTGCTGCAAGGTCGCGCGGACGGGGACGCCGGCCGCGTCGCCCAGCCCGAGCGCGGCCACCAGCGGAGGCGCGGCCAGACCGGTCGCGAGCACCGCGAGGTCGTGCGGCCAGGTCGTGCCGTCGCGGAGGATCGCCTCCGACCCGCCCAGGCGCGCGACCGGGCTCGCGGCCCGGACGTCGACGCCGCGCCGGGCCAGCAGCCGGCGGACCCGGCGGCGGGCCCCGGGCGGCAGGTCGGGCCCGAGGCGCGGCCCGCCCTCGAGGAGCCGCACCCCCGCCACCCGCGGGTGCACCGCGAGGTGCGCCGCCAGCTCGATCCCCGTGGACCCGGCGCCGACGACGGTCACCCGCGCGCCGTCCGGGCCCGCCGCCTCCAACCGGTCGCGCAGCGCGGCCAGCCCGGCCAGCGGCTTCACGCGCAGCACCTCGTCGTCCACGGGCATGTCGGGCGCGACGACGCTGCCGAGGTTGAGCGAGGCGACGTCATAGCCCAGCTCCGCGCCGCGGTCGGTGACCGCCCGCCGCGCGGGGTGGTCGAGCGAGGCGAGCAGGCCCTCGCAGAACTCGACGCCCGCCCGATCGGCGAGCGCGGCCACGTCGATGCGGCCCGCGCCGCCGGCGACCGCGCCGGTCGCCACGGCGGAGGCGACGCCGCTGTAGTGGAACCACCGCGGCGCGAGCAGGCGCACCCGGTAGCCGGCGTCCCCGAGCGCCGCGGCGCGGCTCACGACGTGGAGGTGGGCGTGCCCGGCGCCGACGAGCAGCAGTTCCCTCACGGGTCCACCCTGCCCGAGGGGTGCGCGCGGCCACGCTGCGCCGCCGCGTCACTCGCCCGGCCGCACCAGCCCGAACTCGTACGCCGTGACCGCCGCCCTCACGGCTGCGTGAGCCGAAGCCAGGCCAGCACGGCCTGCACGCGGCGGTGTCCGTCGGGCGCGACGGGCAGGTCGAGCTTGGTGAAGATCGAGCCGATGTGCTTGTGCACCGCCTTCTCGGTGACCACGAGCGCGGCGGCGATCGCGGCGTTGGAGCGACCCTCGGCCATCAGCGCCAGCACCTCACGCTCGCGCGGGGTCAGCCGGTCGACGGGCTCGGGGCGCCGCGCCAGCACCGACGCCACGACCTCCGGGTCGAGCACCGTCGCCCCGGCCGCGACCCGGCGCACGGCGTCGACGAACTCCGCCACGTCGGAGACCCGGTCCTTGAGCAGGTAGCCGACCGCGCCCTCCCCGCTGGCGAGCAGCTCGCGGGCGTAGAGCTGCTCGACGTATTGCGAGAGCACCACCACCGGGAACCCCGGCCGCGCGGCGCGCGCCGCGATCGCCGCGCGCAGCCCCTCGTCGGTCTGCGTCGGCGGCAGGCGTACGTCGACCACGGCGGCGTCCACGCCCGGGTCGCGCAGCGCCCGCTCCAGGCCGTCGGCGTCGTCGACGCTGTGGGCGATCTCGAACCCGTTGCCCTCCAGCAGCTGCGTCAGGCCGGCCCGGAGGAGGGCGTGGTCTTCGGCGAGGACAAGGCGCACGGGACCTCCAGGGTGACGACGGTCGGCCCGCCGGCCGGGCTCGACACGGCCATCGTGCCGTCGAACGCACCCAGGCGCCGCGACACACCCAGCATGCCCGTCCCGCCGCCGTTGCCGCCCGCGCCCGCGACCCGGCCCGGCGCCCACGCGCCGCCGCGGCCGTCGTCGCCGACGACGACGCGGAGGACCCCGTCGGCGTGGGCCAGCCGCACCCAGGCGTGCGCGGCGCCGCTGTGCTTGCCGACGTTGGCCAGGCACTCGGCGACCGCGAAGTAGACCGCCGACTCCACGGGCGCCGGCGGCCGGCCGGCCAGGTCGGCGGCGACGTCGACGGGGATCGCCATGTCGAGCGCGAGCGCCTCCACGGCGCCGCCGAGGCCGCGGTCGGAAAGCACGGGCGGGTGGATGCCGCGCACCACCGACCGCAGGTCGTTGATGGCGGCGCTGGTGGTCGCCCGGGCGTCCTCGACCAGCCGCCGCGCGGACTCGGGGTCGCTCGCCGCGCCCCCACCGGAGAGCGCCTGGTCCGCCATGCCCAGGCTCATCGACAGCGCGACGAGCCGGGCCTGCGCGCCGTCGTGCAGGTCCCGCTCGAGGCGCCGCAGCTCCGCCGCGGAGTGGTCGACGAGCTCGGCGCGCGTCTCGGTCAGCTCCTGCACGCGCTGCTCGAGGTCCTCCGTGTGACCCGGGGTCAGCATCCAGCGGTCGACCGTGGTCCGCATCCGCATCTTCGGCTCCAGCAGGAACCACCACAGCGGGATGGTCACGAGCAGCAGCAGCTCGAGCACCATGATCAGCGAGAGCGCGAAGCCGAGCGTGATCGCCCAGAGCATCCACGCGAGGTCGCGCCAGGTCATCGGGTCCATCAGGGCGACCCGCAGCGACCCCAGCGGGTGCCGCAGCGGGCCGCCCTCGGGCAGGAGGCGGTAGGCCGGCGGGCACGGGCGACCCAGGACCGCCCCCGCGATCGCCCGGTGCCGGTTCGCGATCCACCGGCTCGCCGGCAGCGAGACCGCCAGCAGCAGGACGCCCGCCCAGACCACGAGCAGCGCCGTCCCCACGACCGCGAGCACGAAGACCACGAGCAACGGGATCGCGAGCGCGGCCTGCGCGGCGGCGTACGCCGTCATCCGCAGCCGGCTCGGCCGGGGCCGGGCCGGTGTGGTCGCGCGTAGGCTGCTCACGGGGGCATCATCCCGCTCCGGCGGGCCGTGGGCGGTGGTGCAGGCACCACCGCGCTTCCGGGTGTCGGCGCTCCCGACCCCGCGGCCGCGTGCGGCGAGGCTCGTCGCAACCGTCTCGCCCAGGTCAGGAGCCGTCGTGAACCGCACCCCGCCGTCACCCCAGCAGCCGTTCCGCAACCCGTTGTCCGCGGCGGCGGTGCGCGCCGCGCGCTGGAGCGCGCTGCACCCGTGGCGCGCGATCCTCGGCTGGTTCGCCCTCGTCGCCGTGGCCGTGGTGCTGGCTGCGTCGGTGTCCACGGTCGAGGCGGACCAGGAGGACTACCGGCTGGGCGAGTCCGGCCGCGCCGAGCAGCTGGTCGCCGAGGCCGGGCTCGAGGCGCCCGATCAGGAGACGGTGCTGATCGAGCGGGCCGACGGCGGGGCCGTCGCCGGGTCCGCCGGGGTGGCCGAGGACCTCGCCGCCGAGCTGGGCGCCCTGCCCGGCGTGACCGGCGTGGAGGGGCCGGTGCCCGGCGCGGACGGCCGGGCGTTCCTGCTCTCGGCGCAGCTGGCGCGCGACCAGGACGACGTCTCTGCGCTGAGCGAGGCGACGGCCGCGGCGCAGTCCCGACACCCCGGGCTCGAGATCCGCCAGGCGGGCGCGGTGACCACCGACGACGCCATCGACGATCGCGTGGAGGGCGACCTGCGCGCGGCCGAGGGGATCAGCATCCCGGTGACGCTCGGCCTGATGCTGCTGGCGTTCGGCGCGCTGATCGCCGCGGGCCTCCCCGTCCTGCTCGCCGCGACCAGTGTCGCGGCGACGATCGGCCTGATGGCGCCGCTGTCGCACCTGGTGCACGCCGAGGCGACGGTCGCCAGCATGATCGTGCTGATCGGCATGGCGGTCGGCGTCGACTACTCGCTGTTCTATCTCAAGCGCGAGCGCGAGGAGCGCGCGAAGGGCGCGACCACGCTCGAGGCCGTCGACATCGCGGCGCACACCTCCGGCCACGCGATCCTGGTCTCCGGCGGCGCCGTGATGGCGTCGATGGCGGGGCTCTACCTGATGGCCGACGCCACCTTCACCTCGCTCGCGACGGGCGCGATCCTCGTGGTCGCGGTGGCGGTGCTCGGCTCGGTCACCGTGCTGCCGGCGCTGCTCGCGAAGCTGGGGCGCTGGGTCGACCGGCCGCGGGTGCCGTTCCTGTGGCGCCTCAACGCCCGCATCGGCCGCGGCGGGATCGCCCGCCGCGTCCTGGCGCCGGTGGTACGCCGCCCCGTCGCGGCCCTCGTCGTCGCCGGGCTCGTGGTGCTCGCCCTCGCGGCGCCGGCGACCACGATGCGGCTGCACTCGGCGAACCTCGACACGCTGCCCCAGTCGATCCCCGAGGTGGCGACGCTGCAGGCGGTGAGCGAGCGGTTCCCGAGCGAGGGCGCGACCGCGACCGTGGTGGTGCGCAGCGAGGCCGGCCCCGGGTCCGTCCGCGCCGTCCTGGCCGACCTCGAGCGCGAGGCCGTCGCGACCGGCGACTTCGTCGGGTCGGCGGAGCGGCCGGAGACCTCCGCCGACGGCGCCACGACGGCGTACCGGCTCGCGATGGCCTACCCCGCCTCCGACGAGCGGGTGGACGGTGCCCTGCGGGCGCTGCGCTCCGACCTGGTGCCGGCGGCGTTCGACGGAATCGTGGGCGCCGAGGTCGTCGTGGGCGGCGAGGCGGCCGAGAGCCTGGACTACGCCGACCGGCAGTCGGGGCGGCTGCCGCTGGTCGTCGGATTCGTGCTGCTGCTGACGATGCTGATGATGCTCGGCACGTTCCGCAGCGTGCCGGTGGCGCTGCTCTCGGTCGCGCTCAACCTGGCCTCGGTGGGCGTCGCGTTCGGCTTCATGACGCTGGTCTTCCAGCACGGCGTCGGGGCGGGCCTGCTCGACTTCACCTCGCCGGGCTTCCTGATCGGCTGGCTGCCGCTGTTCGTGCTCGTCGTGCTGGTCGGGCTCTCGATGGACTACCACGTGTTCGTGGTCAGCCGGATCCGCGAGCACGTGGCCAGTGGCCTGCCGACGCGGCTGGCGGTGCAGCGCGGCGTCGCCGACACCGCGGGCGTGGTGACGAGCGCCGCCGCGGTCATGGTCTCGGTGTTCGCGATCTTCGCGACGCTGTCGATGCTCGAGATGAAGATGATGGGCGTCGGCCTGTGCGCCGCGATCCTGCTCGACGCCACGCTGGTGCGGCTGGTCATGCTGCCCGCCGCGCTGGTCCTGCTGGGCGAGCGGGCCTGGTGGCCGGTGCGGCCGGGCGGCCCCGCGGGTGAACGGGTCCGCCCACCCGAGGCCGCGGAGCCCGGGTTGCCGGCTCGGGCGGCGGTGCCGGGCTGAGCGAGCGGCGCGGCGTCAGCCGTCGAGGCCCGGGCGTCAACCATCGAGGCCGAGGTCCAGGCTGGACTCCTCGACGTCGCGCGGCGCGATGAGGGCCGACTGCTGCGTGCTGGGCCGCCGGCGCGGCTGGACGCGCCGCGTGCCGACGGAGTGGTCGGCGCGGCGGCGGGCGGCGTACACCAGGCCGCGCTGGAGCGCGGCGATCGCGTCGGCCGCGTCCATGTCCGCCGGCGGCTCCTCGCGCAGCGCCTCGATCGTCTCCGCGAGCACCTCGACGTCGCCGTCGAAGAGCCCGGCCACCACTCGGTCGCTCGGCTCGTCGATCTGCAGCAGCTCGCGCAGCACCGGCACCATCGGGTGGGCCGGGGCGTCGAGGGCCGGGCTCGGGTCGAAGTCGAGGTCCACCTCCCCGTCCTCCTCCTCGGGGTCGGGCGCCGGCACGCCCTCGACCCTGTCGAGGAAGCGCTGGCCACCGACGCGCTCGGCCAAGTCCTCGGCCCGCTCGTCGAGGTCCGAGCCGATCCGCCCCAGCACCAGCCGCAGCTGCTCGGAGGAGAACGGGAACGCGCAGAGCACGTGGCGGAAGCGGACAACGCCGCCGCGCTCCCAGCAGGTGCCGAGCACCACGTCGCGGTTGAACGCGTTCGCCTCGCGCCGGGCGGCCGCCGTGTCCTGCACGCCGTCCACGAGCTCTGCGTAGAGCTCCACCGTCGGCTCCGACTCCCACACGCGGACGAAGAGCACCGACCGACCGAACCGGAGCGGGAAGTCCCCGTCGTCGTCGGGCTCGACGGCGCCGTCGCACATGGCCGCCAGGGTCTCCGCGACCAGCGCGACGAGCTCCTGGTGCCCGCCGGGGTGCTCCACGCGGTCCTCGGGGACGACCCGCTCGGCGTACGACGCGGTCTCCGCGGTCTCGTGCGCCCGCACCGGCGCCGCGGGCGCCGCGATGCCGGTGGGCGCGAACGCCCCCTCGACCTCGAGGAAGGCCGGGTGCGCGCACCCGTAGACGTCCCGGAGCGCGCGCACGGCGAGGTCGGCCACCTCGTCGGCGCGGCCCCGCTCCCGGTCGAGAAACCAGTTCGCCGAGCCGAGGTCGGGGTCGTCGCCCGGGGCGTGCGTCGGGGGCGACCAGCCGAGGTCGCGCAGCAGCGCGTCGCCCGGCTCGCCCAGCAGCCACCGCTCGTCCAGGTAGTGGTCCGAGACCGCCTCGGCGCGGATCCACGGCTCCTCCCCGAAGCCCGCGAACTGCACGTACGGCGACGCCCCGAGCGCGTCCTCGTCGTCCCCGAGGTCCACCTCGATCACCACGTGGTCGTCGGGGCCCATGCCGGCCAGGTGGTCCGCCAGCTGGCCGCGGAGCTCCCGCCAGGCCTGGCCCGCGCGCCGGTCCAGCAGCATCTCGTTCCTCGACTCGTCATCCATGTCTCAGCCCCCATTTCCTCGACTCCGATCCGCACGATACGGAAGCCCGCCGACAGTGGCTCTGGGCGCTGCGCCGGGGTCGGGCAGGCAGGATGGGCCCATGGCCCGCCCCCACGTGCACCTCGCGAGCGCGCTCGAGGACGCCGTGCAGAACGCCGTCGAGGGCGGCCTGCGCCGCGCGGGCTGGGCGCCGTGGGTGGTGCCGTACACCGGCTACGGGCTGGCCGGGTCGTGGGTCCGCGTCCTGGCCCGCGTCGTCCTCGAGCCGACGTTCCCGATCAAGCCGAGCAGCGATCCTCGGGGCTGGCGCCGCTTCGTCTCGCCGTCGGCGGGGAACGCCGCGGTGACGGTGACCGTGGGGGGCGCGGCGCACCACCTCGAGACGGACCGCGAGGGCTACATCGACGTCCGGATCCCCGCGGACCTCGAGCCCGGCTGGGCGACCGCCTCGCTCTCCGTCGGCGACGGGCCCGGGGTCACGGCGCCGCTGCGCATCGTCGACCCGGCCTCGACGGTCGGGCTCGTCAGCGACATCGACGACACGGTCGTCGTGACGATGCTGCCACGGCGGCTGGTCGCCTTCCGCAACGCGTTCCTGCTGCGCGAGGGGTCGCGGCGCCCGGTGCGCGGGATGGCCGAGCTCTACGCCGCCCTGCTCGCCGACGAGCCGGACACCTTCGTCGTCTACCTCTCCACCGGCGCCTGGAACGTCGCGCCGGCGCTCACCGCCTTCCTGGCCCGGCACCGCTACCCGGCCGGGCCGCTGCTGCTGACCGACTGGGGCCCGACCCCGCGCGGCTGGTTCCGCTCAGGCGGGGACCACAAGCGCACCGAGCTGCGCCGCCTGCTGGAGGACCTGCCGCAGATCCGGTGGCTGCTGGTCGGGGACGACGGCCAGCACGACCCGTCCATCTACGCCGAGGTGGCCGCCGAGCATCCCGACCGGGTGCGTGCCGTGCTGCTGCGGGAGCTGTCGCTCACCGAGCAGGTGGCGACGCACGGCAGCGCCGGCCCGCTGGACGCGGCGTCACCGTCGACAGGGTCGCCCGTGCCCACCTTGCACGGACCGGACGGGCATGCCCTGCTGGCCGAGGCGCGGGTTGCCGGGCTGCTGGGCTGAGGGACGCCGCGTCGCCCCGGCGATGTCGCCGCTGGCCGTGAGGACGTCCCCGAAACGCGGAGGGGGCGAGAGTGGACGAGAGGTGAGCGAGCGAGCGCCTCGGGACGCCGACGAGGCTGGGGGTTCCGAGCCTGGGCCGGGACACTCAGACCCCGCCGGCAACCCAGGCCTCGACGACCGCCTCGACGACGGCCTCCTCGTGCACCGCACGCCCCGAGGCCCGCATCGCGGCGCCGAGCTCGGGGTCCCACTCCGGCTCGACGGGGGTCCCCGTCAGCGCGGGAGCCTCAGGCCGAACCCCGGCGAGGTAGTCCCGCGGCGTCATGAGCCAGGGGGCCACACCCGACCGCCGCACCAGTCGGTTGGCGATGCCGACGCCGGCCCAGTCGAAGTCGCCGTGGTAACGCAACGCGGCGCCCGCCGTCGCGAGTCGCCCGAGGACCTC
The DNA here is from genome assembly GCA_963832415.1 of uncultured Actinomycetota bacterium. Lineage (GTDB taxonomy): Bacteria > Actinomycetota > Actinomycetes > Propionibacteriales > Nocardioidaceae > Nocardioides. Next base: position 145,114 of record CAWHTZ010000010.1, read on the forward strand.
GGTCACCACGGTGCTGGGCTCCCCCGCAGTGCACACCACGGGTGGAGCGGCCGCGCCGCGTTCGGCGATCGCCTCCAGGACCCGCGGGTTCTCGCACACCAGCACCGCGACGTGGGGCAGGTCGCCGAACCCGCCGAGCCGGCGCAGGTCCCACGCCGTCACGTGGACAGGGTCGCCGGCATCGGCGGCGTCCCGCAGCCGGACCGCCGGCGGCTCCGGACCGGCCGGCCGCAGGCCCCAGGCGAGGCAGGTGCGCGAGAGCAGGTCCGGCGCTACCGCATACCGCTCCCACAGCGCGAGTCGCTCGGCGGTGGACGCCGGCGCGGCCGAGCCCGCCGCGGCCGCGAGGCCGCGGAGCACGACCTGGGCCAGCAGCCGGTCGTCGTCGAGGGCATGCGCGTCGCCGAGCAGCCGGCCCGCCAGCTCCACCCGGGAGGACGCCGTGGGCGGGGCGTCGTCAGTCAGCTGGCGCAGCACGCGCGCAGCGTCGCGCACCACCTGCTCCGCGCCGGGACGGTGGCTCAGCAGGCCCGTGCGGCGCAGTCCGGCCACCCACTCCTCGGCCCACCGCTCGGCCCAGGGGGCGTCGACGAGGTCGCGGGCGAGGTCGAGCGGCCGCTCGCGACCGGCCCGGCGTCGCGCCCGCTCCGCGACGCGGTCGCGCGGCGGAGCACCCCCCAGCGCGGTGAGCACCGCGACGAGCCCACCGACGCCCGAGCGCTGCCGGAGCCGCGCGTCGAGCGCCGCGAGGTCGAGGGTCACGCTGGAGGAGGTGACAGCACGGCCGAGCACACCGGACAGCGCGTGCCGCTGCGCCCGCTCCGGAAGCTCGACGCGCACGCGGCCGGACGGGTCGAGACCGCGGGCCTCGAGCCGGTCGCGCACCCGCGCCCACACCGGCGCCAGCGACGGGTCCGTCAGCCAGTCCGGCAGCGAGCCGCTCATCCGAGCGAGTGCAGCGCGCGACCGTCCCAGCGGTACTCGTACTGCGCGATGCCGCGCTGGCCGGGGTCGCGGAGCGCCTCGTAGATCGCCAGCGAGGGCACGGTGTCGTGGTCGCCCCACAACCGCTCGCTGGTGACGACGAAGTCGAGGTCGAGCTGGATGAGCAGGCCGAAGAGCAGGGGGTGGGTGCGCACGTCGATCTTGGGGAACGCGTCGTCGAGCAGCACCAGGCGAGGCGCGTGCGGCGCGGCCCCCGCCAGCGAGGAGAAGTGGGCGGCCGCCGCCGCGAAGAGCGGGAGGTAGCACAGGATCTTCTGCTCGCCCTGCGAGAGCGGAGAGCGGCGGTGCAGGTCGGCCCAGGCCCCCGCGCTCTCCGGGCGCGTGTAGCGGATCCGGAAGGCGGACCACGCGCGGTAGTCCAGCGCCACGGCGAGGTGTTCGCCGTAGGACAGCTCGGGTCGCTCGGCGCGCGAGGCCTCGATCAGCCGGTGCAAGGCGTCGCGCAGGGAGGCCCGCTCCTCGGGCAACAGCGCGCCGACGGGCTGGCCCAGCAGGCGGACGGCCTCCCGGGCCTCGGGCGTCACGTCGTCGCGCAGCCGCCAGTCCAGCCGGACGCGGATGCCCTGGGAGGTGGAGACGCCGCCGAGCAGCTGGTTCATCGCGTCGACCAGCTCCTCGGCCTCGAGCCGGCACCGTCGGATCGCGTCGCCGAGCTCACCCAGGACGTGCTGCTCGAAGCGCTCCCGCTCGCGGTCGGTGAGCAGCTCGCGGTCGCGCTGCACGGAGGCGCGCACGCGGGTCGCCAGCGTCGCGACGGGCGCCTCGCCGGCGTCGTCGCGGCCGGCGACCGCGAGCAGGTCGGCGTACGTCGCCACCGTCGGCTCGTGGTCGCCCCCCGGCCCGTTGGCCGCCTCCTGGTAGGCCAGCCAGACCCGGCTCGGGTCGGGCGCGTCGGCCGAGAGCCCCTGCGCGGCCTCGGCCAGCGCCACGGCCTCGCCCGGCACGGTCTGGTCGGGCGGCAGGGCGCCGAGGCCGCGGACGGCGACGGCGCCGGCCTCCGCGCCGCTCTCGGCGTTGCCCCCGGAGCCGGTCCCGATGTCGGGCTCGAGGGCGGCCTCGAGGAGGCCGGGCACGGCCGCGACGGACTCGAGACCCTGCAGGGCGCGGGCCCGCGCCTCGGCGTGGTCGTCGGCAGCGGCGGTGGCCTGGGCGACCTCGGTCTCCGCGCTCCCGACCTCGCCGGAGACGAGGAGCAGGGTCTCCTCCGCCTCGGCCGCACGCGCGCGGTGCCGCTCCCGCTCGCCGCGCAGCGCGACGAGGCGCTCCTCCAGCTCCCGCACGCTCGCCCCGACGGCCGCGCGGAGCTCGGCCAGCCGGGACTCGTGGGCCGCCGCGGCGTCGGCGAGCCGGCGCGCCTGCCCGCGCTGGTCGGTCAGCTCGGCCTCCGCCAGCGCCAGCTCGCGGGCATCGTCGGCCCACCGCTCGACCTCGCGCGCGAGGGCGGTGAGCGCGTCCCCGAGGCGGCCGAGGTCGTGGTCGAGGCCGCGGAGTCGCTCGGTGAGGGCGTCGAGGCCCTCCCGCGCGAGCGGGACGTCGTGCTGCGCCGCCAGCTGCTCGGCAGCGGTCCGGTGCCGGGCGGTCTCGTCCCGCGCCCGGTGCGCCGCCTCCTGGGCGCGGCGGTTGACCTCCGCGTCGCGGTCCTCGGCCTCCCAGCGCTCGTCGGTGCGGGTCCACGCCGCGCGCAGCTGGTCGCCGCGGGGCACGCGGCGCACCCAGGCCTCGAGCCACTCGATCCGCTGCGCCTGCGTGCGCGCCTCCGTCAGGGCCTCGTCGAGGACCCGCTGCTGCTCGGCGATCTGCTCGTCGAGGGCGGCCAGCCGGCGGCGGCGCTCCTCCGCGCGGGCGGTGGCGCCGATGTACTGGGCCCGCTCCTTGGCCGCCCGGCCGTGCAGCGGGCCGAGCCGCCAGCCGCCGTCGGCGCCGATGAGGGCAGCGGGGGCGCCGCCGGGCACCCCCGGCTGCCCCGGCTGCCCCGGCTGCCCGGGCTGCTCGGGCTGCCCGGGCTGCCCGGACTGGGTGCCCGGGTCGGTCAGCCGGATCCCGCGCAGCACGCGGCCGACGTCGTCCGCGCCGACCGCGACGCCCTCCTCCCCGGAGGGGTCGGGGAGGTCGGGGCGGAGCACGTCGGCGGCCGTCCGCACGGCCCGTGCGCCCTCGGACCCCTGGTCGTGCCGGCCATCGCCGGGCCTTGAGGCGGGCGCGGCGAGCACGACGTCGTGGGTCTCGGGGTCGAGGAGCCGGCCGCCGGGTCGGACCCATGCGTCGAGCAGGCCGGAGGCCTGCAGCGCCGCCTCCAGACCCGCCCGCTCGGCCGCGGGCACCGCGTCGGCGAAGTCGACCAGCTGCCACAGGCTGCGGCCGTCGGGCCGGTCGGTCCGGGGCAGCGCGGGGGCCGGGGGCGCGGGATCACGCGTGCCCTCGACGGCCTCGCGGGTCTCGCGCAGGTCGGCGAGACGCTCGCGGGCGCGGTCGCGGGTCGCGGCGGTGGCCTCCTGCGCGGCGCGGAGGCCGGAGAGCTCGGGCGCGGCCGCATCGCGCGCCAGGTCGGGCAGCGCGGCGACGCGCTCGGGGGTGAGCTCGTCGGCCCGGCCCGGGGTCGGCGGCGCCTCGGCCGGCCGCGGCGCCCCCGCCTCCGCGACCCACGCCGCCAGCTCCTCGGCGAGCTCGCGGGCCCGCTGCTCCTGCTCGGCACGCGCGGCCGCGTGGCGCGCGCGGGAGTCCTCCCAGCGCCGCTCGGCCTCCTCGGCGGCGCGGTCGGCCTCCCGCTGCAGGAGGCGCGCCTCCTCGAGCTGGTCGAGGGCCTCGCCGACGACGCGCACGGTGGCGAGGCGGCGACCCGCCGCGGAGCGGGTCTCGACGAAGGAGTCCGACCAGGTGGTCAGGCCCGCGGCGACCTCACCGGCCTGCCGGGGGGACTCCAGCCGTCCGACGCCGACCACCGCCGGCGCGGCCACCGGCGCCCCCACCCCGGCGTCGCGCTGCCGGGCGTCCAGCTCGCGGCCCCGGTCGCCGTGACCGCCGAGCCGGGCCACCAGGTCTCCGGCCTGGGTGGCCGTGGCCGACCTGCGACGCGAGACGGCGTCCTCGGCCGCAGCGAGGCGCGACGCCGACTCGTCGGCGCCGCGGCGCTGCTCGGCGGCGAGCTCGGCGAGGTCGGCCAGCCGCCGCTGGTCGCGCGCCTCGGGGCTGTCCTCCAGCTCGCGGATGCGGGCCTGGGCCTGGTCGGTCGCGGCCCGGGCGTCGTCGCGCTCGGCGTGGGTCCGGTCGCGGCGCTCGGCGAGCTCCTCCAGGCGTCGCTCGCCGCGGCGCAGCGCGGCGCGCAGGCGCCGCTCCTCGCGGACCGCCGCGAGCACCGCCCGTCCGCGCTCGGCTACCGCGCTGCGGGCGTAGGCGGCGTAGGCGTCGGCGAGGCCGGTCAGCGCCTCGGCAGCGGCGGCGCGGCGCTCGATCTGCTCGCCGTAGGCGGTGAGCTCGTCGAAGGTGTCGCCGGCGGCCTTGACCGCGTGCTCGTCGAGCTGGGGCAGCGCCTGGGCCAGCTGCCCGGCCAGGCGCGCCGGCTCGATGTCCTCGCCGACCTGCGGCTGGCGCAGCCAGTAGAGCAGGCGGAGCACCTCGTCGTACTGCGCAGGCTCGAGGCCGAAGAGGGTGCGGCCGACGTGCTCCTTGTAGGCGGCGGCCTGGGTGAAGACCTGACCCGCCGCGCCGACCGCCTCCTCGAGCCGCGGGCGCGAGAGCGGCCCGCCGTCGTCCTCGAGCAGGAGGTCGCCTCCGACCCGCTGGCTGGTGACGAAGTACCACGCTGTCGCGGTGCGCGCCGACGCCGACGCGCGGATGCCGACGCCGCAGGTCAGGATCTCCTGCTCGGCACCGGCCCCGGACCCGGGCCGCGCGAACTCCACCCACAGGTAGCCGACCCGGGCCTGCCCCTCGTAGCCGTCGGTCATCAGCCACAGCAGGCTGGTGTGGTGCTTGGCCGAGGCGGTGATCCGGGCCTTGTCGCCGTCGATAGCGAAGGGCAGCAGCATCTCGAGGGTCTTCGACTTGCCCGCCCCGTTGACCCCGCGCAGCAGCATGCGCCCGTCGGCGAGGGTGAACTCCTGCTCGTCGTACTGCCAGACGTTGAGGATCCCGGCCCGGTGCAGCCGGAACCGGTCGGGCGCCGCGGGCTCCGGGCGGCCGCGCGCGGGCGCGGCCGCGGGTGAGGCGAGCGTCATGCGTCCTCCTCGCCGAAGAGCGAGAGCTCCCCGCTCGGGCCGGCCTGCAGCAGGGCCGGCCGGGTGGCATAGCGGGCGGCCGCCGCGTGCACGAGCACGCCGCCGTCGTCCTGGCGCAGCAGCCCCGCCTCGGCCAGCACCGCGAGCGCCTCGCGGTAGAGGCCGTCGGGGTCCTCGCGGTGGTCCTTGCGGAAGCCGGCGCGCCACGCGTCGAAGACGCGGTCGCCGGCCCGGCGGGCGGTCGACCCGGCGACGCGGGCCCACGCCCTGCCCGCCAGCGCCCGGCCGTGCTCGGCGCGGAGCTCGCCGACCAGCTCCTCGAGCAGCAGCAGCGCGAAGTGTCGGGCGGAGCCACCCGCGGGGAAGGCGCGGTCGGTCAGCTGGCCCTCGGGATCGACGGCGACCGCCCCCTCGGCGCGCAGCTCCACCTCGAGGCCCAGCGTGCGGCGAAACCACTCGCGCTCGCGGTGCCGGTTGCGGCTCCACCACTCGCGCTGCTCCTCGGTGAGGTCGGCCGTGGAGAGCACCGGCTGCTCCGCCAGCCGGCGACGGACCGCGACCCGGGCCCCGCCGGCGGACGAGGGCACCGCCGCGACGGCGAGGACGTCCTCGGGCGATCGGCACCCGCCCAGCGGCGCGGCCACCAGGAGGCCCAGCCGGTCGCGGTGGACGTCGAGCAACGACTCGGTGCGGCGCTCGGCCCAGTGCTCGAGGTCGCCGTCGCGCTCGGCGAGCACGCCGAGGTCACACAGCGCCACGAGCGCGGAGTGCAGGGCGCGGCGGTCAGCGATCGCGTCCAGGTCGACGTCGACCCCGGCCTCGGCGGCGGCGGCGCGCACCTCCGCCACCAGCTCGTCGACCATCAGCTGGGGCCGGGCCCGGGTGAGGGCCGCGAGGGTGAGCGCGAGCAGCGCGTAGCGCCGCGGGGTGAACGGCGTCTGGTTGCGGCGGCGCAGCCCGCGGGTGGCGTCGGGGCCGAGCCCCGTCTTCACCAGCCGCGCGAGGCCCGGCTCGACGACGAGGCGGTAGCCCAGGCCGTCGGCGAACACGCGGGTCAGCTCGACCCGGTGGCGGCGGACGAGCGCGAGCGCGTCGTCGTGGCCGGCACCGGCGACCAGCAGGGGCCGCTGGAGCAGGGCGCGGGCGGCGCTGCGGACCTCGGCCTCGGCGTAGAGGTCGCCCGCGGGCTCGGGGCGCTCGGGGGCCGGCCGGCCCGTGGTCGTTCCGGGGGTGGTCACGCCTCGGCCCGCCAGGGCTCGGCGGCCGTCGCACCGGAGTCGGGCTCGACGGCCAGGTCGAGCGCCACGCCGGTCAGCGTCAGCCGCCCCTGCGGGCTGCTGACCCGTACGCTCGCGCCCGGCGCGGCGCGGATCGTGAGGCCCAGCCGGTCGCCGTCGAGCGGGGTGGCCACGCTGGCGTGGTCGTCGGGACCGAGGGGCCTGCCGTGCCGGGCCAGGGCCTGGGAGTAGAGGTCGAGCAGGGCCTGCCGGGCCTCGTCGCCGACCCGGACGTCACCGAGGGAGCCGGCCTGGTCGGCCAGCTCACGCAGGGCGGCGAGCCGGCGCCGCTGCACCCGGCGTCGCTCGTCGAGGCGCGCCCGCTTCGCGGCCGAGAAGTCGACGCGGGCGCCGGCGCGCCCGCCCGACGTGCGCTCCCCGCGGATCCGCAGGCTGAGCGGAACCTCCGCGACGGGAGCGTCCCACCACGACGCGGTGGCCGGCACCGGGTCGGCGTCGTCGTCGGCGAGGAAGGCCAGGTGGCGCGCGGAGTAGAGGCCGAACGCCGCGGACCACAGCTCGTGGGCGCGCTCGTCGTTGGCCGCGTCGAACCAGCCCGCGAGCGCCACGAGGTCGGCGTACCGGCTCTGCTGCCGGTCGGCCCCCGCCGCGATCCGGCGCAGGTTGGCCAGCAGCGCCCGCATCGCGTCGGTCGCCAGGCGGCGCACGTTGTCGGCGTCGGCGCGGCGACCCGGGCCGCCGACGAACCAGGTCGTGAGACTGCCCCAGTCGTCTGGATCGAGGCCGGTGGCCCGCCGGGCGCGGCTGCCGTCGAGGCCGACCAGGCGCTCCCCGGCCTCCGCCCGCGCGCAGAGCGCCGGTACGTCGGGCGCCAGGGCTCGCAGGGCGTCTGCGAGCTGCGGCATGTGCTGCGAGATCTCGTCGACGAAGCGCTGGAGGTAGTCGATCAGGGCGCTCTTGAACATCTCGAACTCGTCGCGCCCGAGATCGAAGCGGGTGAGCACCTGGGAGAGGTAGCTGTAGAACTGTCGGGTCGAGGACACCAGCAGCTCGAACTGCGCGAAGAGGGTGCTGATCTGCGCGGCCAGGTCGCGCGGGTCGGCGTCGGCGAGGCCGGCCCGCGCGAGCCGGCGCAGCTCCTCGAGGCCGGCGAGGATCCCGGGGAGCATCTCGCTGGAGACCTCCCGGGCGCTGTCGGTGTGCGAGAGCAGCTCCTCGACCTGGCGGTGCACCAGCTCGCCGCGCTGGGTGAGCTGGTAGCGCGCGCGGTTGGAGAGGTACTCGCGCAGGCTGCGGGCCTCGGTCTCGCGGGGGCTGCGCGCGAGGTTGCCGTGCTCGACGAGGTAGGAGAGCCGCGCGTCGACGGTGTCGGCGTCGAGCTCCAGCCCCAGCTCGGCCAGCCGCTCGGCCACCTCCGCGGCCGACTGGTCGGAGAGGAACCCGCTCATTCCGGTCGTGAACAGCCGCATGATCGCGAGGTAGCCGGCGGCCTCGTCGTTCACCGCATAGCGCAGGGCGCCGAGCACCTGACGCTCTCGCGGGTCGAGGGGGCTGTTCACGGGCGCAGAGGCTACCCGCTGGCGCCGACAATCCCGGGCCGCGCGCCCGGGCGGGGATGCGCCCACCGTGCCGGGTGCCGCTCTGGCCGGCCTGTCACGCCGAACCTGGTATCGGTTCACCACGTGGGCCGGCGCGACCGAAGCGACCCGACCCTGCGGAAGGTGCTCGCCTCCGCTGCCCGCGACCCGGACCTCGTCTTCAACCGGGCCGTGCCCGGCAAGCTCATCCGGGGCAGGTTGGGCGACATCGAGGTCGGCGTCCGCCAGCTCGTCCGCGCCCGTCCGGTCGAGCTCGAGGACGTCGAGCTGCCGGTGGCACGCCGGTCCGCGTGCCCAGCATCGACGAGGCGTTGCGCATCAGGGCCTACCTGATCGTCAAGCGCAACCAGGTCCGGGACTATGTCGACGTCGCGGCCCTCGCGGACACACGCGGGCCTGCTCGCCGCCGTCGCTCCGGTCACCGACCCTCGTCAGCGGTGGGCCCACTCGTACGCCGCCCGGACGTCCCCGGGGACCCGTCCGCGGTCGGAGACGGCGTACCCGTGCTCCCTCGCCCAGGTCCGGACCTCGGCCGGCCGCGGCGGGGCCGGCGCGAGCTCCCCCGCCCCGGGCAGGGTGTCGAGCACGCGCTCGCCGTGCGCGTCCTCGCCGTCGGCGGCGAGGGCGGCCGCGAGGAAGCGATAGGTCCACTCCTGGGCGAGCTTGCGCGTCTCCGTGAAGATCACCGGCACGGAGGGCCACCGGACCTGACACTCGGCGAGGCCCTCCAGCACGACCGCGGGCCGCACGTGCTCGAGCCGGAACACCTGCGAGTAGCGCTCCTCGACGACGACCGCCGCCCGCCCGACCGCCGCCAGGTCCGCGAGCTGGTAGCCCAGCTTGCCGGTGGTCAGCGAGGCGACGAGGTCCTGCAGCCCCTTGCGCTCGACCGCGGCGACCAGCCGCCCCTCGGCCTCGACGCCGTAGTCGCCGGCCGGCAGCGCCGCGCGCCGCGTGGTCGCCTGCTGGTCGGCGAAGCGGTACGGGTAGCGCTCGTAGGTGTCGACCACGATCTCGAGGTCGTCTCGCCCGGCCCCGCGGGCGGTCGGCACCCGCACGGCGGGCCGGGCCTGCTTCGCGGTGCGGGCGGTCTGCCAGAAGATCATCTCGCGCCCGCGGGCCCGCGTCATCACGAGCTGCGAGCGGTTCTCCCGCCCCCGGTCGAGCACGAGGTCGATGGCGGCGCCGCGGCGCTCGCAGCGGCGGACCGGGACCCGCTCGACGACCTCCGCGTCGGGGGGCCATCCGGCGGCGCGGTGGCAGTAGATCTTCTGGGTGCGCGGCCAGGTGTCCCGGGCCTTGAGCACCACGCCCTCGCCGAGGGGGACGCGGAGCAGGTAGGGCAGGCTCGAACCCTCCTCCGGGTTGCGCGCGATGAGGAAGTCGTCCGGCACGGCGCGAGTCTGGCACGGGGCGGCGGGCGGGCGCCCGTCAGCGATCGGCCAGCACCAGCGGCTCGTTGACGCGCCGCGCCAGACCGGGGATGTGCCGACCTGTCGCCGCGAAGGCGTCGACCGTGTCGGCGTGCAGGCGCGCCCGCTCCGTCAGGATCGCGGCCAGCGCGTTGGCCCATTGCTGCAGCACGGAGCCCTGCTCCCGGCGCAGCGTCAGCAGGAAGGCCACCGACGGCGCCCGGTCAGCGCCGAGCAGCTCCGGCAGCGGCGGCGCGTGTGTGGCCTCGAGCAGCCGGATGGTCTCCAGCTCGAGCTCGGGCTCCGTGCCCTGCTGCGTCTGCCAGTCCAGCGCGGCCTGCACCAGGGCCTCGTCCGACGCGTCGGCGAACACCCGCCGCACCTCCGCCGCGACGAGCGGCGCGCACTGGTAGCGCTCCTCCGGGGCCAGCACCGTGCCGCAGACCGCCGCCAGCACCGGGCCCTGACCTCGGGTCACCATGTCGGGAGCAAGCAGGTCGGCGGCCGCCTCGACCACCAGCAGCGCCGTGACCAGCTCGGTCAACGAGGCCCGGGCGCCCTGCCACGCCGGCTCCGCCTGCGGGTGGTCCTCGATGCCGTCCAGGAACCAGGCCCGCAGAGCCCGGCACTCCTCGACTCCCCAGACCTCGCCGAAGCCCGCGCAGAGAGCGCGCGCGGCCTCCTCGAGCCGCTGCAGCGCCTCGACGCGCCCCACGGGTCGAGCCGCGGCCAGGGCGACCGCGGTCGCGTAGCTCGGCGACCACCGCCCCTGCAGCACCAGGCCGTGACTGACAATGGCGATGAGGTCGTCGCCCTCCGCACCCCAGACCTGGGCGGCCCGGGCGAGGACGAGCGGGGTGCGGGGCCCGAAGCGCTGGTCGACGCACCACGTCGACGTCGTCGGAAGCGGCCAGTCCTGGGGCGCCGCGGTGCCGGAGGGCAGCGTCGGGAGCAGGGCCGCCAGCTCGGCCGCGGCGCGTGTCTGGGCGTCCTCCGTCATCGGCGTCGGCTCTCCGACGGGCTCGCGCACCAGCTCCCAGCGCACGGGGAGCACCAGGGAGCCCTCCGCGTGGAAGGCATCCACCTCCTCCGCGGCGACCGGCTCGTGCACCTCGAAGCGTGCAGTGACCAGACCCTCGTCGTACGCCCGTTCCCAGGTGTCGCCCACCTGCAGCTCGCCGTCGAGGAGGCACCAGGCGAGCTCGTTGAGCAGGCGGCAGGTGTCGCTCTGGCTGAACTTCCAGTCCAGCCCCGGGTCCTGTCCGAGCGCCGGGCGGGACCACAGGTGCAGCTCGGGCACGCCCTGGGTCGCCAGCCCGACCGTGTATCCGAAGTCGCTGCCCGTGCCGTCCGGGTCGAAGATCGCCATGACCCGCCACCAGGGCTCTTGCCGCCGCTCTCTCGTCATCTCCCGATCCTTGCCGCAGGCGACGACAGTCGGCGGTCCGGCGGCGGGCCCTTGTGGAGAAGGTCCCTCGCGCGGTCGCGGTGGACGGCGGGCCCGCCCCGTGGGCCCGACCTACGTCTCCCTCGCCCCCGGCAGCGGCCGCACCACGTCGACCTCGCGCTCGAGCGGGTGGTAGAGCAGCTCGTCGAGCGGCGGGTGGGGGCGGCTGAACAGGTCGGGGTCCTCCATCCGCGCCAGGGTGAGGGCGTTGACGAGCTCGCCGGGTCGCGACTCGAGATCGTCCTCGCCCCGCCACCACCGCTCGCGGCATAGTGGTCGGCGATCACAGCCCGCGCCGCCTGCGTGTCCTGCGGCGACGGCTGGTCTGCCTCGTCGACGGCCTCGGCCGCGAGCACACCGCCCGACCACCGCAGCGCGACGGGGCCGTGCCGCGGGACGTCGGGTAGCCAGCCCGACGGCCCCACGAGCACCTCGTGTCCGGTGCCCATCCGCTCGCGCGGGACAGCCCGGCTCCTTGGAGAACGACACTCGCAGGAGAGCTGATGTGGACGACGGGCACGCGCTGCCCTTCGCCGCGGCACGCTGGCCGCCGTGGAGAGGTGGAGGCACTATGGACGTCATGACCGGCGGCCGCACAACGCTCACCCGGGCCGACCGTGACGCGCTCCCGGACGACGGGCGCCGGCATGAGCTCGTCGACGGAGCGCTGCTCGTGACGCCGGCTCCGGGCGATCGTCACCAGAACGCCGTGGTCGAGCTGGTGCATGCGCTGCGCGGCGCCTGCCCGCCGGGGCTTCGGGTGCGCACCGCGCCGTACGACGTCACGCTCGCCGCCGACACCGTCGTGCAGCCCGACGTGCTCGTGACGCGCCGCGACCTGCTCAGCGAGCGCGGGCTGGAGGGCGCGCCCGTCCTGGTCATCGAGGTGCTCTCGCCGACCACCAGGCGCGTCGACGAGCAGCTGAAGCGGGCGCGCTACGAAGCGGCCGGCGTGGCGTCGTACTGGCTGGTCGACGTCGACGACCCCGCCGCGCCGGCCCTCACCGTGCTCGCGCTGCGCGACGGCGCCTATGTGCAGGAGGCGCGGGTCGTCGGCACGGAGGAGTACGCCGCCACGACGCCCGTCGCGCTGCGCCTGCGCCCCGCCGACCTGGTCGACTGACGCGCGGCGGTGCGATCTTGTGGCGCAGCCTGGGGGCCGCTGATCATCTCCCAGGTGCCGCTCACGTCCGCCGGGGCGGCTTGGGCGCCGGTCGGTGATCGGGTCGTCCGGCTTTCTCCATGGCTTGGTGCGCGAGGGTGTGGTGGCGGGGGCACAGCCACTGGAGGTCGTCCTTGTTCGTGGTGCCGCCGTGGGCCCAGGGGATCCGGTGGTGGGCGTGGCAGAACGCGGCGGGGACGTCGCAGGTGCCGTGTTCGCAGGTGGCCTGCTCCACGATCCGGGCGATGCGCTGGGGGTCGGTGAAGAACCGGGTGCGGAATCCCTGGTCGAGGACCTGGCTGCGGGTGCCGAGGACCGCGGGGACCAGACCGGCCTCGCACGCCATCCGGCGGGCCTGCCCGGCGGTGATCCGCTCGCCGGTGTCGAGCTGGGCGGCCTTGAGCCCGCCGAGCAGGCTCTCGAGGGTCATCGTGACCACCACGGTGGCGGTGACGCCGCCGGCGTGGGGGAGCTTGTCGGCGGGGTAGCGGGCCAGGTACTCACAAAACGCCTCCCCCATCCGCTGGGGGCCGGGCTTCTCCAACCGCCAGGTGCCCGCGCCACCCACGGCGTTCTGGTGTTGGGGGGCTGCGGTGGCCAGCAGGGCCTTGCGGAGCATCGCGGCGTGGGTGGTGGGGATCGCGAACCGGCCGTGGCTCAGGCCGTGGCCGTCGTCGGCCATCGAGAACCGGGTCTTCGCCGCGGCCCGCTTCTCCTCCCGCTCCAGCGCCCTTGCTTCGTGGGCGTCGGCGCGGGCGGGGTCGGCGACCTCCAGGATCCGCTTGCCCAGGATCCGCAGCACCTTCGCGTCGTGGTGCTCCGCGGCGGCGAGGAGGTGCTTCTCCGCCCGCTCGGGCAGGTCGGGATCCGCGGCCAGGGCCCGCACGTCGGGGTCCTCGCTGGCGGCGTCGGCCTCCAGGTCCTTGCTCAGCTCGTCCACCGCCCGGCAGATCACCTGCGCCTGCTCCACCCGGACCTCCCCCCGCGCCAACGCCTCCCGGGTCAACGGATGCTGCTCCAGGGCGGCGGCGAGCCGGGTCTTGCCGTGCGCCTCGCGGCGGGTGACCCGCGTGGCGTGGCCCAGCCAGGCCGCCGTCGTCGTCGCGCCGGGCTCGGCGTACGCCTCCACCGTGTCCGCGTGGGTCAGCAGCCGGGCCTCCAGCTCGGCGACCCGCGAGACCAGCGCGGCCAGATCGGCCAGCGCCCGCCGCGTCCCGGCGGCGTCCAGGACCCACAGCGGCCGGTCGCCCGCCCGGTCGAACACCTCGCCCGCCGCCGCGATCGCGCCGAGCACCGAGTGCCCGCCGTTCCCGCCGCATCCGCCACCGCCTGCCATGACGACACTCTTCCACCGGCCGCCGACACTCGCGCGCCCTCCGCCCAGCCCTGTGGAAAGCCCCTGACCTGCCCGAACTGTGCACAAGACCGGAAACCCACGCCGACTCGGCGGCCCGGAAACCCACGCCCACTCGGCGGGGCAGGGCTCACGGGTCTTCAGGGCAGGGCGGACGCGAGGTCGGTGTGGGTGAAGCCGTCACCGGTGCACAGCAACGGCTCGCCGATCGTCACCGAAAGGGCATAGGCGAAGCAGTCACCGAAGTCAGGCCGGCGGGCGAGCCCGAGCCGCGCCCGTAGCGGCGATACGCCTTGCGGGCGACCTCGCCGAGCCGCACCGAGTCGGGCACGACCTCGATCTCGAGCGCGTCGACGACGCGGTCGAGCCGCTCGCCATGGGCGGCCGAGCGGAAGGTCCTCCACGGCGCGGATACAGCGGGCGCCGGCCGGCGTCCCGGCGTCCGCTGCGTAGTCGGCGACCAGGCCGCGGACGACCTCGATCTTGCGGGCGACCTTCGGGGCCCCCGGGTCCGCGTCGTAGGCGCGCAGCAGCCGCTCCAGCGCCTCCTCCACGGCGCCGGTCTGGGACTTCCCGGTGACCCGGGCGGCCTCGCGCGCCAGGTCATGCACGCGCTCGTTCTTGATGTTGAGCCCCACGGAACCGTTCTGCCGTTGGCTGCTTCTGCCGTTCTACCCATCGTTGGCGGCGCGCCCCGGCGCGGAGGGCCACCGGACCCCGCACTCAGCGAGCCCCTCCAGCACGACCGCGGGCCGGGCCGTCCGGCCGTCGCACTGCTCAGCCCGAGAGCAGCGCGCGCACGTCGTCGGCCGTCACGGCAGCCCCGAGCGCCCCGTCGCCGTCGACGACCTGGTCGAAGAGCGCGGCCTTGCGGGCCTTGAGCGCCATCACCTTCTCCTCGATGGTGTCGGTGGCCACCAGCCGGTAGACCAGCACGGGCCGCGTCTGGCCGATGCGGTGCGCCCGGTCGACCGCCTGGGCCTCGGTGGCCGGGTTCCACCAGGGGTCCAGCACGAAGACGTAGTCCGCCTCGGTGAGCGTGAGCCCGACGCCGCCGGCCTTGAGGCTGATCAGGAACACCGGGGCCAGGCCGTCGCGGAAGGACCGGATCACCTCGGGGCGGTCCCGGGTGGTCCCGTCGAGGTAGCAGGAATCGATGCCCTCCGCGTCGAGGCGGGCGCGCACCCGCTGCAGGAAGCCCGTGAACTGGCTGAAGACGAGGGCGCGATGTCCCTCGGCGCGGAGCTCGACCACGTGCTCGACGAGGGCGTCGATCTTGCCGGACCCCACGCCCTCGTGCGCCGGGTCGACCAGCGCGGGGTCGAGGCTGAGCTGGCGCAGCCGAGTCAGCGCGCTGAGGATGGTGATCCGGTGCTTCTCGAAGTCCTCCTCCACGAGGCCGAGGATCTGCTGTCGCTCACGCTGCAGCCGGGAGTCGTAGATCTTGCGGTGCCGCGTCCCGAGGCTCACCTCGAGCACCTGCTCCTGCTTGGCCGGCAGGTCCCGCGCCACGAGCTCCTTGGTGCGGCGCAGCAGGAAGGGGCGGATGCGGCGGCGGAACCGCTCGAGCGCCGCGGTGTCGCCGTGCTTCTCGACCGGGGTCGCCACCTGCTCGGCGAATGTCCGGGCGCGCGGGTAGAGGCCGGGCGCCACGAGCGAGAGCAGCGCCCAGAGCTCCATCAGCCGGTTCTCGAACGGCGTCCCGGTCAGCGCCAGGCGGAACGGGGCCTCGACCCGCTGGACGGCCTGGTGGGTCTTGCTCTGGTGGTTCTTGACCTGCTGGGCTTCGTCGAGGACGAGCCCGCCCCACGGGAGGTCGGCGTACTCCTCGGCCTCGAGCCGCAGCAGCGTGTAGGAGGTCACCACGACGTCAGCCCCGGCTGCCTCCTCCGCGATGGTCGTGCCGCGGCGGCGGCGCGCCCCGGTCACCGCGCGGACGCGCAGCCCGGGCGCGTGCCGCTCCGCCTCGGACGTCCAGGCGGCGACGACGCTCGTCGGCGCGACGACGAGGAACGTGCCGGCGCCCCGGGAGCGGGCGTGGCCGATGAGCGCCAAGGTCTGCAGCGTCTTGCCGAGGCCCATGTCGTCGGCGAGGATCCCGCCCAGGCCGGACTCCCAGAGGAAGGCCAGCCAGCGGAAGCCGGCCAGCTGGTAGGAACGCAGCTCGCTGCTCACGCCCGCCGGCTCGGCCTCGGGCAGCTCGACGAGGTCGCGCAGCGCCCGCGCGGCGCGCACCCAGTGCGCCGCCCGGGCGTCGACCGCGCCGATGTCGGCGAGCTCGGCCCAGCTCCCGAGGTCGTGGCGCCCGACGCGCAGGCGGTTCCCGGTCTCCCCCGGCTCCTCCCCGAGGTGCGCGCCGTCCGCGCCCTCCGCCGGGGAGTGCGGGCCCCCGACGAGCTCCCCCGCCGCCCGCACCGCCTCGGCCAGCCGGGCCAGGGCCGGGTGGTCCGTGCGTACGTGCAGCCCGCTGGGGAGGAAGAGGTGGCGCTCGCCCCGGGTCAGCACCTCGAGCACGGTGACGAGCGGCACCCGCTCGTCGTCCACGTGGATCTGCACGTCGAGGTCGAGCCAGTCGGTCGACGTGCTCTCGGCATCCGCCGCGCCCGCGGGCTCCTCCGCCAGCTCGAAGCGCACCTCGGGGTCCTGGGTGGCGGGCCGGTAGTCGGGTGGCGTGCCGCGGTCCACGACCTCGATCGAGGGGTGCTCGCGCAGCGCCGCCAGCACGCCGCCGGTGAGCTCCAGCACCTGCGCGTCCCCCAGCCGCTGCGAGGCGACCAGCTCGCCGCTGGCGTCGCAGAGCAGGGCGCGGGCCGGCCCGTCCAGGTCGAGGCCGGCCAGCAGCGCCTCCTCGGCCTCGCGGTCGCGCCACGCGCGGCGTCCCTCGGCGCTGTCCAGCGCCACCGGGCCCGGGCAGCCCTCGTAGGCCCAGGCCCAGTCGAGGTCGATGCGCCCCGCGGCCTGCCAGGTCACCGTGAGGACCAGCGACGGCCGGGGCGGCTCCGGCAGCTCGACCGAGCCGTCGCCGCTGATCAGCTGCGCCTGCCGCGCCAGCCGGGGCAGGTATTCGCGGGCCAAGCGGTCGGCGTCCGCGGGGGGCACGACCACCGGCTCGGTGCCGCCGACCAGCCGCCGCATGCCGGGGTCGAGACCGTGCTCCAGCGGCGCGAGGACGGCGGCGAAGCGCTCCCCCGGTTGGCCCGCACGCCGCTCGACCGGCCGCGCGACCGGAGTCAGCAGCACGACGCCGTGGGCGTGGGTTCCCTGAACCAGGAGGCGGCTGTCGGGCGGCGCATCCTCGTGCCCCCGCAGCACTGGTCGCAGGACCGTGCCGTCGCCGCTGGCGCGCACGTCGAGGTCGACGGCTCCCGTCGCTTCGACCGCCACACTCTCCAGGGGGCCGGCGGGCACGAGCGGGATCCCCGACCGGATCGCCCTGTTCAGCAGCGGCCACACCCCCGGGCCGAGGTCGCCCAGGCGGATGCCGCCGTTGCCGAAGGGGTAGGGCGGCGCCAGGTCGGCCATCGCCGCGAGAACCGCTGCCTGGCGGGGGTCGTACGTCGGGTCGCCCTGCAGGGCCCGCATGTCGGACCAGCCGGCGCCGCCCTTGACCCAGCTCGCGCGGGCGCCGCGGCGCAGCGGCCGCACCACCACGCTCGGCTGCATCGCGACCCCCGAGCCCCACCACGCGGGTCGCGCGTGGGGCAGCTGCAGCTCCACCTGCAGCGCGAGCGGACAGGGCTCGAGGTCGCCGACCCGACCACCGGGCATGCCCAGCGCGTCGTCGAGCACCCGGCCCCAGGCCGGGACGTCCGGGACCGCCCGGATCGCCCCCGTTGGCTCGCGCGACACGAGCAGGGTCCGCGCGGCCAGCAGGGCGGCGGCGCCGTGCTTGCACTGGTCTCCCACCGGGCAGTCGCAGTCCGAGGCGACCAGCACGCGACCGGCGCCGATATCGGCCAGGGTCACGTCGACCTCGTAGGTGTCGCCGCCCACCACGACGGCGCTCACGGTCGCGAGCCCCTCGGCGTCGTCGTCGATCTCCAGGTGCTCCACCTGGCCGGCGTCCGCGTAGGCGTGGGCGCGCCGGAGCGTCTCCCGGCTGAAGCTCCGATCGAGGTCGGACGTCGTCATCGAGGACAACAGGCGGCTGGTCGGAACGGTCGGCGAGAACCCCATGCGCCCATCCTGCGGCAGGCCACCGACACCCGCGTCGCTCGTCCACAGGCGTGTCATGCAGCGGCAAGACCTCGATCTCGAGCGCGTCGACGATGCGGTCGAGCCGCTCGCCATGGGCGGCCGAGCGGGAGTCCGCGACAATCGAGACCTCGAGCCGCGTCGCCACTGCCATGCGGCAGGTGGCCTCGGCCGCGGCCCGGAGCAGCCGATCGGCGCCAGGCTCGTCCTCGACGATCGCCATCAGCGCCGACGAGTCGATGATCACCGCGGGAGCCCCCTGGCGTCGTCGTACAGGTCCTCCACAGCGCGGATGCCGCGGGCGCCGGCCGGCGTCCCGGCGTCCGCTGCGTAGTCGGCGACCAGGCCGCGGACGACCTCGATCTTGCGGGCGACCTTCGCGGCTCCCGGGTCCGCGTCGTAGGCGCGCAGCAGCAGCTCCAGCGCCTCCTCCACGGCACCGGTCTGGGACTTCCCGGTCACCCGGGCGGCCTCGCGCGCCAGGTCGTGCACCCGCTCGTTCTTGATGTTGAGGCTCGCGGGGCCGCGGTACCTGTTCTCACCTCCACCCTTCTACCATCGCCACCGAGTGGCATGCTCGGACGCGGCGGTGACGATGACCGAGGACCACGGACTGGAAACGGCCCGCGCGGCCTTCGCGCAGCGCGACTGGGCGACGGCGCGCGCGAGGTTCCTCGCCGCGCGGGAGCTCGCCACCGACGACGTGGCCGACCTCGCCAGCGCGTGCTGGTGGCTGGGCCTGGCCGACGAGAACATCAGCGCCAACGAGGAGGTGCACCGCCGCAGCCTGCGCGCCGGCGCTCCGCGGCGGGCGGCCATGGCTGCGGTCGAGATCGGGTTCTGCGAGATGCTGCGCGGCCGCGAGGAGGTCGGGGCGGGGTGGCTCGCCCGCGCCCGGCGGCTGCTCGACGACCTCCCCGAGGCGCCCGAGCGCGGGTACCTGCTCGTCATCGACGCCTACGTGGCGGTGGACTCCGGCGACCTCGACGCGGCCGAGGAGCTCGCCACCCGGGTGCTCGGGCTCGGCGACCGGCACGAGGACGCCACCCTGCAGGCGCTGGGCCTGTTCCACTGCGGGGCGCTGGCGGTCCGCCGCGGCGACGTCGCCGTGGGCCTGCGGCTGCTCGACGAGGCGATGCTCCCGGTGCGGGCCGGGGACGTGCAGCCCGAGTGGGCCGGCAACCTCTACTGCAGCATGATGCAGCTCTGCCACGAGTTCGGGGACCTGCCCCGGGCACGGGGCTGGACCGAGCTCACCGAGGAGTGGTGCCGCGGCTACGCGCCCGCCGCGATCTTCACGGGGATCTGCCGCGTGCACCGGGTGCAGCTGTGGCAGGTCGAGGGCGAGTGGGACCGCGCCGAGCAGGAGGCGCGGCGGGCCGCCGCTGATCTGGCCGACCTGGACGTCGTGGTGGCCGCCGAGGCCCACTACCGGCTGGGCGAGGTGTGCCGCCTGCGCGGCGACCTCGACGCTGCCGAGGCGGCGTACGACCGCGCCCACGCGCTGGGCCGCGATCCGGCACCGGGCCTGGCTCTGCTCCATCTCTGCCGCGGCCACGTGCGGGTCGCCTCGTCGGCCCTGGACGCCGCGCTCGCCGCCGCGGGTACGCCGCCGTGCCGGGTGCCGCTGCTCGCGGCCCGCGCGGAGGTGGCGCTGGCCGGCCGCGAGCCGCGGGTCGCGGCCCGGTGCACCGACGAGCTGGGGCGGCTCGCCGAGGAGCACGCCAGCCCCGGCTGGCGCGCCGAGGCGCGGCAGTGGCGGGGCGCGGTGCTCGTGGCCCGCCGGAAGCACGCCGACGCGGTCCCGGTGCTCCGGCAGGCCTGCCGGCTGTGGCAGCGCATCGGCGCGCCGTACGAGGTCGCGCGCATCCGGCTCGACCTCGCGACGGCGCTGGACGCCCTGGGCGACCCGGACACCGCGGAGCGGGAGCGCGACGAGGCGGCCGGTCTGCTCGAAGGCCTCGGCGCCCGCCGGGACCTCGACCGCCTGCGCGCGCGCTCGCGCGGGCGGCGCGCCGCCGGGGAGCTCTCGGCCCGCGAGGTCGAGGTGGTGGCGGCCATCGCCGACGGCACCAGCAACCGCGAGGCCGCGGCCCGGTTGCAGATCAGCGCCCGCACCGTCGCGCGCCACCTCGCCAACGTCTACGACAAGACGGGGGTCTCCTCGCGGACCGCGGCCGTGGCCTGGGCCCGCGAGCGCGGGCTGCTCTGAGCTGCATGATTTGACCGATGTGACAGTGCCGCCGGGCTCCTAGCGTCGTCGGGTCAGATCCAACGACCCGCCGAGGCGGAGGGAGCACACCGATGACCACGGAAACTGTCACCACGACTTCCCCGGAGGCGACCGGAGCCGGGCCGGACCCCGAGGCGATCGAGCAGTTCGCCGGCAGCCTGTTCGGCACGCTCAGCACGGGCTCGACGGCCCTGATGGTAAGCCTCGGGCACCGCACCGGGCTGTTCGACACCATGGCCGGTCTGCCGGCCGCGACCAGCGCCGAGATCGCCACGCAGGCCGGCCTGCACGAGCGGTACGTCCGCGAGTGGCTGGGCGCCATGACCACCGCGGGGATCGTGCGGTACGACGCCGGCGGCGACACCTACGCCCTGCCGCCCGAGCACGCCGCCGTGCTCACGCGCGCTGCCGGGCCGGACAACCTGGCCTCGCTCATGCAGTTCGTGCCCCTGCTGGCTCAGGTGGAGGACGCGGTCGTCGACTGCTTCGCCTCCGGGGGCGGCGTGCCGTACACGGCGTACGAGCGCTTCCACGAGCTCATGGCCGAGCAGAGCGGCCAGATCCACGACGCTGCGCTGGTCGACCGGGTTGTGCCCCTGGTGCCGGGGCTGCCCGAGCGCCTGCGGGCCGGGACCCGGGTCGCGGACGTCGGCTGCGGCCAAGGCCACGCGGTGAACCTCCTGGCCCGGGCGTTCCCCGACAGCGAGTTCGTCGGCTTCGACTTCTCGGAGGAGGCGCTCGAGGTCGCCCGCGCCGAGGCGCGCGCATGGGGCCTGCCCAACGCCCGCTTCGAGACGCGCGACGCGGCGAACCTCGAGGGGGCCGGTACGTTCGGCGCGATCACGGCGTTCGACGCCATCCACGACCAGGCGCGGCCGGACACGGTGCTGGAGCAGATCGCGGCGCACCTCGACCCGGAGGAGGGCGTCTTCCTCATGGTCGACATGGCGGCCTCGAGCCATCTCGACCAGAACCTGGAGATCCCCTGGGCGCCGTTCCTCTACACCGTCTCCACCATGCACTGCATGACCGTCTCGCTGTCGCTGGACGGCCTCGGGCTCGGCACGGTGTGGGGCACCGAGCTGGCGCTCCGGATGCTGGCCGACGCGGGGTTCGACGACGTGCAGGTGGAGAGCATGGAGGACGACTTCATCAACGCCTACTACATCGCGCGCCGGACGTCGTCGGGCTGACGAGCGCCGGGCGCCGCCTCGGCGGGCTCCGCGACAGGGGTCAGCCGCGCGCGGCGCCGACCCCCAGCAGCGCGGCCAGGCCGAGGGCGCTGCGGGGGGCGTACGCCGCGCGCCACAGGCCGCCGTGCGCCGCGGCGTACGCCTCGTCCTGCCACGGGTGGTCGTGCCCCGGCTGACCCTGACCCGGTCCCCCGCCGGTGTGCAGGTCGTGGACGAGCAGCGCGGCCATCAGCACGTTGGACGTGGCCGGCTCGAAGACCTCGACGCCGAACCGGTGCGCGCCGGCGTACGCCGCCGCGAGGGCGCGGTTCTTGAGCACCGAGCGGGTGCGCGTCGGCGGGGCGACGTTCATGGAGACCAGGCGGCCGTCGTGCCGGGAGACCGTGGCGCGCCAGCGCTGCAGGCGCTTGGCGAGCGCGTAGTTCGGGCCCTGCTGCGGGACGAGCGAGTCGTTGAGGCCGGGCTCGTCCGGGGCGGGGTCGGTGCGCTTGGCGTAGTTGCGGCGCAGCAGCCGCCCGCCCGAGGCCGCGCGCATGGGCCGGCCGACGGTCTTGGAGAGTCGGCCGCGGTGGTCGTAGCGCTCGGTCGCCTGCGCGACCGCCTCGCCCGGGACGGCGAACACGTCCGTCGGGGTCGCCAGGAACGCGAGCGCGGTGTCGTCGCGCGCCTCGAGCAGGCGGCGGGTGAGCTCGTCGACCGCGGTGCTGACGCGCACGTTGGTGGCGCCGTCGGCGTAGACGTAGTTGCCGAGCACGAGGGTGCCGGGCTGGCCGGCGAGCCAGTCCGTCAGCGCCGGGACGTCGGCGAGCAGGTCGGCGCCCGGCTGGCCCCCGGCGGCCGGAGCGACGACCGAGCCCGCGCCGTCGCGGGCGGTCTGGGAGACGCGGTCCCAGATCTCGGGGCGCGGCAGGTCGACGGCGGCGAGGCGCGCACCCCAGCGGGCCAGCGCGCGCATCGGGCCCATCTCGGACCCGGCGCCGAGCACGGCGACCGTGTGGCCCTCGAGCCGCAGCCACTCGGGGTGGGCGACGACCCGGTCGATCGCCTCGGCGAGCGAGGGCTCGACGGTGCCGGCCTCGACCCACGCGTCGACCTGGCGGCGGATCTCGTCGCCGCGGAGGCGTTGGCCGCGGTAGGGCAGGACCAGCTCGTCGACGGCGTCGGCGGTCCCGTTGATCTCGATCTCGTCGAAGCCGGGGCCGCTCGGCCGGCCACTCCCCCAGCGTCAGGTCCGCGCTCCGGGCGCGCACGCGCATCCTCATCTGCAGGGAGTCGAGGCCCGCGCGGCTGATGGCCACGGCGTCGTCGGGCGAGCCGAGTCCCGCCTCGACCAGGCGGCGGAAGTACTGGAGGTACTCCGAGCGCCAGTTGGTCTCCCGCTCGGCGGCCCGGGCGCCGACGGGATCCACGTCCCGAAGCGCGTCCGCCACGATCGCGCGGCCCGTCGCGCTGGTGCTGCGGCGGCCGTCCTCGTCGGCGGGGAAGACCAGGCCGTGCTGCTTGTCGGACATGGGGTCACCCTGCCTGTCGTCGGCGTAGGCGCGCCACAACCAGACGGTCGCGGTCGACCGGCGTCGAGTCGCTGTCAGTCAGGAACCGTCCGTCTCGTCACGCGCCCCGGGGACCTCGCGACCGTCGGCGTCGTACAGCGGCCCGAGCCCGGCGGCGAGCCGTGCGGCGTTGACGAAGTGCTGGTGGTCGCGGAGGTCGTCGCCTCCGGGGTGCAGGATGAACCGGGCTTGGCCATCTCGACCCTCGAAGTCGGGCATCAACGCTCACCTCCTCCATCGGATTCACACGGTAGGCGAGCGCGCCGACACCAAGGGCGAACGTCCCTCCTGCCCGTACTCCGCGCCGGCCCCCTACAGGCCCAGCCGTTTCGCCACCTCGGGCCCGCCGACCTCGCGGACCAGCCCCGGGTCCCCGACGACGACCAGCTGGTCGGTGGCGCGTGACATGCCGACGTACAGGCGCTCGCGGGACCGGTCCCGGGCGCGCTGCTCGTTCACGCAGAGGACGACGGCCCGGCGCTCGAGGCCCTTGCAGCCGAGCACGTGGCCGTAGAAGACGTCGTCGTCCTCGAAGAACGTCTTCCAGTAGCCGCTCTGGTCGTGGTGCTCGGTCCGCTCGATCTGCACGGGATGCCGATGGCCCGTCGTCAGCAGCGCGATGCTGGAGGGCTGCCAGCCCGCGTCGAGGAGCCTGTCGACCTCGTCGTCGGCGACGCCCAGTGCCTCGTCGGCGCTGCACGCGACGAAGCGGACATCGGGGCCGTGTCCACCGGAGGCGTACATCCGCGACGGAGCCAGCGGCCCGAAGGATTCGTGGATCTGGGTGGTGTTGCGCAGGTTGTGGTCCAGCACCAGCGGGACCAGCGCCACCGGCGGCCGGCCGAACCTCGCGAAGATCCGCTGGTTCTCGTCGGAGTAGACGTAGAGGCCGCCGTCCTCCTCGTCGCGCAGCGCCTTCAGCACCGGGCGCCACCAGTCGTCGGCGAAGTCCTGCGCCTCGTCGACGATGATCGAGTCGTAGCGGTGGTTGTCGTCGAGCTGCTCGGCGAGGTCCCCCATCAGCCGGGGCAGGGTGTGCTCCCAGAAGTCGCTGTCCTCCCGCGACCCGTCGGGGGCGCCCCACTGCCGGCCGAAGTCGTGGAACGTGCCGACGAAGGCGGGCCGCGAGCGGCGCGGCCAGGTCGCGACCTCTCGCTTCAGGTACTCGGCCAGGCCGAGCGAGTAGCACAGCAGGGCGACCCGCTGCGACGGCTTGCCGTGGACGCCCTTCGCCAGCTGCTTCGCCTGCTCGAGCGCCAGCACGGTCTTGCCGCTGCCGGCGCCGCCCCGGACCTCGACACGGTGCACGAGGCGCGTCACCGCCAGGATGTCGGCCTGGGCGTGGGTGAGTCGCTCGGCAATCGCAGCGTTCTCCGCCGCCTCGGCCTCGACGTCGGGCCCACCGGACGACCGGCGTCCGCCGAGGATGTCGGCGATGAGCTCGACCTGGTCGGCCGTCGGCGGCTGCTTGCCCTTCCAGTGCCGCGGGGCGAGCTCCGCCAGACGGGCGGCGAGCTGGGGCTGGTCGCCCCGGTCGTGCAGCGCCCAGCGGGGACAGTCGGGCACCTCGAAGTCCTGGGGGAACTCCGAGAACGGAAAGACCACCGCGTGACCCCAGGCCACGTGGTTGGCCCTGCCCCAGCGAGGGTCGCGCGCGACGAAGGTGCGGATGGCGTACATGGTGGTCCGCGCCTGTTCGACGGGATTGACCCGCACGGTCTTGCCGGCGCGGACCTGCCACCAGGCGCCGTCCTCGAACCAGACGCTGCCGCCCTTCACCTCGAGCACGAGGACGCCCCGGTCGGGCATCAGGACCACCAGGTCGGCCTCGTGGTCCTTGTCTTCGTCGGTCAGGCGCAGGTTGGCCATGAGGACGTCGTCCGGCCCGAGGCCGTCGCGCAGTCGCTCCCAGACCTCGCGCTCGGAGTCGGTCGTGAACGACGGGGTCTCCGGGATCAGGCGGGGCATGGGTCCAGTTTGGTGGGTGGGTGGGGCGGGGCGCGGCCGTTCTCGCGACCCGCGCTGTGGGTCAGTGCACCTTGAGGGCGAGCTCGTCGACCTCGTCGTGCGTCAGGGGCCGGCCCAGCCTCGCGGCGCGGTTGCGGAGCGCGACGAGGAGGGCTGAGAGGTGCCGGACGGTGCCGTCCGCCTGGTCGGTCAGGTCGGAGAGGTCGCCCGTGACGAGGTCCTCGATCGCCGCGACGTCCCTGAGCATCTGCTCGGCGATCTCCAGGAGCTCGTAGTCGTCGTAGTGCTCCAGGTCGACGTGCACGGGGAAGCCGCCGGCGACCGAGCCCGGCAGCAGCTCGGGTCGTGACGTGGAACCGAAGACGCAGGCGCCGTCGGGCGCCTCGCTGAGCAGCCGCGCGATGTGGCCCGTCCCCGGCCCGACGAGGCACGCCAGCTCCAGGTCGTCGATGTAGAGCACCTGACCCTCGCCGACCAGGACGAGTGCCTGCTCCAGGGTCGCGACGTCGAACGGAGCCGACAGCTCGACCATGTTGGCGATCGCCTCGTTGGCGGCCGCCCGGGCGATGGTGCGCCGGCCCATCCCCGTCTCGGGGGCGGTGAACAGGACGTGCGGAAGCCCGCCGTCGTGTTCCTCGGCGCCGGCGACCCAGTCCTCGAGCAGGTCGACCGCCTCCGCCTGTCCGACCACCTCGGAGAGGTACTCCGGGTCGCCGGCCGGGATGACGACGTACTCGATCGGTTGCGCGGCCGGGGTCGTCCCACCGGCCGCGGACGGCGCCGACTGCCCGCCAGCCGCGGCGCCCACCTGCTGCACCGCTGCCCGCAGCTCGGCGGCGATGCGGTCGGCCTGCCGGTCCTGGCCGTGCCGATAGAGCGCATATCCGGTGCCGAGGAGCATCGGGTCCACGTGCACACCACCTGTCTCCGTGGCCGGCGCGGTCGTTGCCGCGCCTCCGTCGGCCATGGGTTCGTCGTCGAGGAGCAGGTCGATCCCGCCGTGGTCGTGATCGGGCGGGTCGCCCCACGAGTCGTCGCCGCAGTCGTCGAACTCGTCGACGTCATCGAAGTCGTCCACGTCGGTCCTCCTCCCGCGTTGCTCGCTACCTACGTTCGGGGACGCTACGGAGGCCCGCCGACAGTTCGACCGCGCGTACGGGCACCGGTCCAGTCCGCCGGCCGCGCTCCCCAGCCCGCGCGGCGGCGAAGCTCGGCGAAGGAGGCCGCGCCTCGGGAAACTGCTGATGGCGGCGATTCGCTCGTTGCGCGCCTGCACAAAAGCGATCGAGTTCCGCATGTACGCCGCGTACTGCTGAGCATCCGCGGGGGCGGCAACGCCGCTGGCGAAGTCGTCGAATGGCAGGAAGAACCGAACCGCAGCTCGGTCTTCAGTCACCAAGTCCTCCAGCAGGAAGAACTCGACGTACCCCAGAAAGCTGTCGAAGGCTCGAAGAACCTCGAGTACCGAGTCAGCACGCTCGTCATCGGGCTCGCCTCTCCCACGTAGTGCCGTCGAATGCACTCGAGAGTCAGATCCATCCTGTCGGCAACTCTGGTAAGCATGCCTCGGGCCTGATTGATGGTCCGGCCACGCTCTCCATTCCATGACGGGAAGATCATCATGCCGCCGATGGTGTAGCCGATCCGATCGAACTCGTCGAGCTGGCTGGTCGGGAACTGGGCCACGACGTCAGGAAGGCCAAATCTGGCCCACGACCGGTAGGAGGGCACGACCGCATCGCTGGTGAACCAGAACTCATCGAGCTCTGATGCGTGGTACAGGTAGCCACCCGGCTTCTGGTCATCCAGCGTCAACTGGCCCCCTCGCGGGAGGGGCTTGCTCCACAGATGCTTGTGGTAGCACCGCAGCGTTGGACTCGAACTGTCGGGATCATCACCTCGAGGCGTGTCGGACCTGAAGTCAAATGTCACGTCATAGGGCGGGACGTCGCAACTCATTCGCTCAAGACTAGTGTCGTTGGCCAGGCCCATCCCGAGCTGGCTCAGACCAAGGGAATCGATTCGAAGGAAGACAAGGGTGCAACCGTGACCAACACCGGACTTCTTCCTCGCAACATCGAACTCCTGTGTGAGCACGTCAAGTCCACGGTCGGCTCGCCCGAAGGCTCCTGGCCGGGCGGCTATCCCGGTCACGTCGAGCTGGCCCTCATCGATGCCGTGCTGTCGATCCGCGCTCGCTACGGGAACAGCCCCGACACGGGCGTGAGAGCGGGTGTCCGGGCGTACCGGGACCGGGTCGCGGACTCCGCCGACGACCTGGGGCGACTGGCGGCCGACTCGTCGCTGGGGGAGCTGCTCACTCGTCAGCGGCTACCGGGCGGTCTGTCGAAGGTCGACGGTATCCAAGAAGCCGCCCGCCGGCTGACGGGAGCAGGCTTCGTGTCGTCGACGGACTTCATGAACGCCAGTGCAGGCGAGTTGAGCAAGGCCAAGTCGGCCTACATCGGCGTGAAGGGCCTCGGTTGGGTCACCTACGAATACTTCCTGATGCTCCTCGGCCGTCCGGGGGTCAAGGCTGATCGGCACATCAGGGCGTTCGTCTCGACCGCCCTCAACGGCCGCAACGTCAGCTCCCAGGAGGCGCACAGCCTCGTCCTCGCGGTGGCGGACAGGATGCCGGATCTCGAGCCGCAGGACCTTGATCACGCGATCTGGCGTCACCAGCGCCGACGGCGATAGGAGCCATCGGACTCCGGCGGCGACGTGATGATCGCGGCGGGACGCCACTCGTCGGCGTCCCCCCGCGGAGCCGGTATGGACCGGGTCCATCGGCCACCGGGTGCCTCTCCACCAGCAGTGAAGCGGCTTCTGGCTTTCGGCGGCGCACCACCCTGAACTGCTCCTAGCCTCGAACTCTGAGACGAGGGATGGGGACAAGTGAAGAGCCACCGAGACGAGCACGCGACGACGGCAACGCGCCAGGCGAGCCACCTCCTGGAAGGCGAACCCCATGTGTTCGCGCCATCCCGCATGTCCTACGCGCGGTGGTTCCACGACGCCGCGAGAGCACCTGTGGCCGTGGTCGCTCCCGGTGAGGGGGTGAACGCCGTCGATGAGGTGATGCCCTGGGGGCTTGCCTGGCAGGGCAACCGCGACCTGGCCCTGGTGCTGCCGCCCGACCTGGTCCCGGTCTTACGGGAAGATCACCAAGGACGACATCTTCTTCTACGTCTACGGGCTGCTGCACTCGCCCGGACTACCGCGAGACCTACGCGGCGGACCTGAAGAAGATGCTGCCGCGCATCCCGCTGGTCGAGGACCCGTGGCCGTTCGCCGAGGCCGGCCGCGCGCTGGCCGACCTGCACCTGGGCTACGAGTCGGTGACGCCGTACCCGCTCGACGGCCTCGACCCGAGCCGCTGCCGGGCACGGACGCCGTACGACTTCTACCGGGTGCAAGAAGATGGCGTTCGCCAAGGTCCGCGACCCCGAGACCAGAAGGCTCGGCGCGGACCGATCGATCGGTGATCCACTACAACGACCAGATCACCCTCAGCGGCATCCCGGAGGAGGCGTACCGCTACCAGCTCGGCTCGCGCTCGGCGGTCGAGTGGATCATCGACCGCTACCACGTCAAGACCGACAAGGCGTCCGGCATCGTCAACGACCCCAACGACTGGTCGACGGGAGGTCGGCGACCCGCGCTACATCCTCGACCTGCTCGCCCGGATCGTCACGGTGAGCCTCGAGACGATGAAGATCGTCGACGCCCTGCCGCCGCTCGCGATCAGGGAGGACCAGAACCCGACATGAGCACGTCCGAGCAAGCGAAGAAGGCGCTCGGTGCGGGTTTCGAGAAGGCCCTGTTGCCCAGCGGCCGTTGGCCCGGAAGAACGTGAAACGCCTGAGACGGCTACACCCTGAGGATGCGCCGATCGACACGCTGCGCCGCCTGAAGCAGAACTACTTGACCGCTGTGACGGCGTCCGGCGCCGGTTCCGGCGCCGGCGGCGTCGTCCCGGGCTAGGGAGTCCCGCTCGCCTTGGCCGACGTCATGGCCTACACGGAGGCCTCGATCCTGTACACCCTGTGTGTCGCAGAGGTCCACGGCCTCGACCCAGAGGACATCGAGCGCCGGGAGCTGCTGGTGCTCACCGTCCTACAAGGGGACTCGGCGATCGGGGCCCTCGAGCAAGGCATCAAGCGCACCGGCCCGTACTGGGCAAGGCGCATCGTGGAGTCCATTCCATGAGGGCGATCAACCGAGCCAACAAGGTGCTGGGGCCCCGCTTCATCACCAAGTACGGGACCAAGCAGGGCGTGCTGGTCCTGAGCAAGCAGGTCCCACTTGGAATTGGCGCGGCGCTCGGAGGCGGCGGCAACCACCTGTTAGCGAGAGTGACGGTGAGTTCCGCGCGCAAGATTTCGGTCCCGCGCCCACGTCCTGGGACTCGTTCTTGGTAACCACGTCGGACCTGCATCCTCGACGCCCGGGGACTCGACGCAGTTGCCTCGGATGCCGGGGGTCGAGCCTCGGCGACGAGATGAATGACTTGAGGGTGGCGCGCCCGATGAGCCAAGAGATCAGCGCCATCCATGAGGTCGAGACCGGTGACGAGGCATGACTTCAGTCTTCGGCTGGCTCGACCAGGACGACGCGCAGCGCGCGGCGATGAACGAGGTCGTCAAGCTCTTCCAGGACAAGAGCAGCGTCGACGAGCTCGGCATCGGCGCCATCCGGGATGCCTTCTCGAACTCGTTCTTCCCGGGAACCTCGGTCCTGCATACACGCGTCCGCTACCTGTTGTTCGTGCCGTGGCTCGTCAAGGACGCGAGCCGGCGCGGCCAGACGATCGACAAGGCCCGTGCCGAGCTGCGTTCCAACGAGGTCAAGCTCATCCGGGCGCTGCTCGACGGGGGCATGGACGCCGGGGTGATCGGCAGCCAGGCCCAGGAGCGCCTCAAGACGATGCCCAGCCAGGTCTACTGGCCTGCGCTGCAGCGGCTCGACATCCTGCGATGGGACGTCAGTCCAGACGCCCACCTGCGACGCGCGTCCCAGAACGTCCGCCGTGACACCGAGGTCACCGAGGCGGATGCCGCCGATGCCGGCGGCCCCGACCTGGGCGTCGACCGCGAGATGCCACCGGCTCCCAAGGACCTGCTGAAGAGCACCACCTTCGACCTGAGCGCCGAGGAGGCCGGCTACCTACAAGGCGTCTTCGCCCAGCATCCGGGCGGGAGCCTGCTCTCGCGGCTGGCAGTACGCCCCGAACGCGCGCACGGACCCCGGCTGTGGACTGCCCCGGCCGTAGCGGACCTCCCCGAGGACCTGGCCCGCAGCGTCGAGCACGCGCGGCGACTGCACCACGCTTGGTATGGCGCGCCTGTGCTCTACAACCTCATGCTGGCCGAGGTCACCGAGCGTGACGACCTGGTGGACGACTATCGGGACCTCCTCGACGGGTGGGAGGAAGAGCTGGCGGAACACCAGGTCTTCGACGGCTGGACGAGGCCTGCCTTCTGGTCGCACGTACGCGAGCTCAATCCAAACCTCCGGCACTCCACGCAGAACTTCGTCGAGCGCTGGTTCGAGCTGGTCGAGGCCGGCGAACACCGGAGCGAGGCCGCACGACGACTCGTCGCCGAGCGCGAGCTGCGGCTCAAGGGAAGGCGGAGCCGGCTGCAGCATCCGCAGGCCCGCGAGACCTGGACGCCGGGAGCGGGCATGGGGCGCCTGAACTACCGCTGGGAGATCGCCCGGAGCCACTTGATCGACATCACCGATGGCCTGGAACGCGACGACGCGGAGGTCGCCTGATGCTCGAGCCCGAGAACCGTCACCTGCTCACCGACGCCCTGCGTCCGCCGGCGGGATTCACTGTCGAGGCGGCCCTCGCCACGACGTACACGCTCGACCTCCACTCGCTCCTGCTCGCCCCGCTCGCCATGGCCGCCTATGACCACACCGAGGGGGACGATCATGTCAACGACGCGTCCACCCCCGTGGCGCT
Organism: uncultured Actinomycetota bacterium; assembly: GCA_963832415.1. Lineage (GTDB taxonomy): Bacteria > Actinomycetota > Actinomycetes > Propionibacteriales > Nocardioidaceae > Nocardioides. The sequence goes on from CAWHTZ010000010.1 coordinate 175,656, forward strand.
TCTGGAGTCGATCCGTCGGCACTCGGAGCACACCGTGGTGCTCTGCCAGGCGGCCGGTATCCAAGTGCCCCCGGCCTACCCGCGCCTGGCCGCGTTCGCCGAAGGCATCGTCGGCGAGGTGGCCCCTCCCCCCGGAGGCACCTTCCACCCAAAGATCTGGTTGCTGCGCTTCGCCGACGCAGAGGGACAGCAGCGACACCGCTTCGCGTGCCTGAGCCGCAACCTGACCGGGGACCGTTCCTGGGACACGTTGCTGGTCTGCGACGAGGACCCGGAGGCCGCCGCGACGCTCGACCCGGGGCCCGTCTGCGACTTCGTAGTCGAAGCGATGGACTCCCTGGTGCGGCCTCTCGACGAGATCCGCCAGTCCTTGATCGCCGACCTCTGCCGGTCGATGCGCGAAGCGCGTCTCGCCGTCCCGGCACCGTTCGAGTCGGCGAGGGCCGTACCGCTCGGCACGCCTTCCGGGAGCGCGTGGCCCTTGCCGGCGACCGCCGCCGGGTGGACCGTCGTCTCACCGTTCCTCGAGGCTTCTGCGTTGCGACGGCTGCCAAAGACCGACGGGCGCCGGCTGCTGCTCTCCCGGTCCGACGCCTTTGACCGCGTGGGCTCGGATGCCTGCGCCGGGGCGCAGACCGTCGTCCTTCAGGCAATGGCGGACGTTGCCGACCTTGACGAGCTGCTGGACGAACAGGCGGAGCCGGGCACTCCGCCGTCCTCCGTGCCCCCGCGCGGGCTCCATGCCAAGCTCTTCTGCTGGGAGGACGAGGCCGGTGCGCACGTGCTCACGGGGTCGGCCAACTGCACGGGAGCGGCCTTCGGCAGCAACATCGAGATGGCCGTCCTGCTGAGCGGACCGCGCAAGAGCTGCGGACTGGGCCCGGTGCTCGGAGATGAGAAGTCGGGGCTCCTGCAGCTCACCCAGCCCTACGACATCCCCACAGCCGAGGGTGAGGCCGACCCCGTCTACGAGGTCGAGCGGAGGATCGAGGGCTGGCACGCCGCCCTCGCCGCGGCCAAGCCAGTCCTGCGCGTCGCGGAGAGCGGGGATGGGTACACGGCCCAGCTCGACCTGGTACTCCCCGATGACCCGCACGACCTCGGCCCACATACGACCGCGAGGCCTGTCGGCCTGAAGAACGCCAGTCCACGCCCAATCGGCGAAGCCGCGGCGTGGCAGGACCTCGGGCTCCACGCGTTGAGCCCCTATCTCGTGCTCAGCACGACCGCCGAGGTCGAGGGCGAGGAGCTGACACGCGAGTGCGTGATCCTCTGCGAGGTCACGGGAGCACCCGAAGACCGGCTACGACGACTGCTGCGCGACATGCTGTCGACGCCGCAGGAGATCCTGCGGTACCTCACGCTTCTGCTCGGGGACATCAGTGCCGACGACCTCCTCGACCGCCTGAAGCAGGACGCCGAGGAGGGCCCCGACGATCCGGACAAGCGCCCGGGAGGAGCCTTCGGGAGCGGGTTCGACGACCTGGTGCTGCTCGAGCCGCTGGTGCGCGCCGCGGCCCGCGGGGACGACTCCCTCGAGCGTGCCCACCGCCTGCTCGAGGACCTGAAGGGTGACGACGGCGAGCTGCCCGAGCTGGACGAGCACTTCCACCACATCTGGAACGCTGTCTGGGAGGCATCTCGGTCATGAGCGCCACGCACAGCAAGCCCGACCTCGAGCAGGAGCTGTCGGTTCTCAAGGACTTCCAGCGAACCACCGTGGACCGTGTGCACGAGCGCCTGTGGGACGAGGACGACCCGACGCGGCGGTTCCTGGTTGCGGACGAGGTGGGCCTCGGCAAGACCTTGGTCGCGCGCGGCGTGATCGCCAAGACCATCGACCGCCTCTGGGAGACCGTGGACCGGATCGACGTGGTCTACATCTGTTCGAACACGCAGATCGCGCGCCAGAACCTCCCCAAGCTCCGGATCGGCGGCGACACCGAGCGCCACCATGCCGACCGACTGACGATGCTCGCCTCCGAGCTTCGCCACCTCCAGGGGCGCAAGCTCAACTTCGTCTCCTTCACCCCGGGGACGTCGTTCAACCTCCGCAGCAACGGTGGCCGGGTCGAGGAGCGTGTACTGCTGTACTGGCTGCTCAAGGAGGCGGGGGCCGACGTCCGCAAGGGCCCATGGACGCGGTTCTTCAAGTGTGGAGTAGGCGAAGACCGCTTCCACCGCCTGACCCAGGAGTTCGACCGCTCGCTCCTCTCGCCAGAGCTGGCAGCTGACTTCGCGACGCTGCTACGGGAGCCGGGCGACGACGGGCTGCCGCTGCTCGACAAGGTGATCGAGCTGGTCGAGGAGTTCCGCGCCTCGAGGAAGGTAAGCGCCAAGGTCAGCTCCCGGCGCTACGAGCTGATCGGTCGCCTCCGTCGCACGCTCGCTCGGGCGGCGGTCAAGCGACTCGAGCCCGATCTCGTCATCCTCGACGAGTTCCAACGCTTCAAGGACCTGATGGCCGACGAAGGTGAAGGCGCCGAGCTCGCGCGGGAGCTCTTCGATTACGAAGACTGCCGCCTGCTGCTGTTGAGCGCGACGCCTTTCAAGATGTACACGCTGCCCGAGGAGCCGGAAGGCGACGACCACTATCGCGACTTCGTGGACACGGTGCGCTTCCTCGCCGGGGAAGATCGCGCGGCATTGGTGAAGAGCCAGCTCGCGGGGCTGCGTCGTGGGCTCTACGCCGGAGACCTCGAGCTCGCCAGATCTGAGCGCGACCGGGCCCAGCACGAGCTGCGCCGCGTGATGTGCCGCACCGAGCGTCTGGCGACGACTCCCGATCGCGACGGCTTCGTCGTGGAGAAGACGTGGCCGGACACCCAGCTCAGCGCGAGCGACGTACGCGACTTCAAGCGCATTGCGACGGTGTCGAAGGTGGTGGGCGGTCAGGACCCGCTGGAGTTCTGGCGCTCGTCGCCCTACGTGCTCGAGCTCATGGAGAAGTACAAGATCAAGGAGAAGCTCGCCGATCACCCAGCCGACGACCCGGCCCTGTTCGACGCCCTGAGCGGGGACGACGGGGCCCGACTCACCTGGGACGAGGTCCGGAAGTACGCGCGAATCGACCCCGGCAACGCCAAGATGCGGGGGCTCGTCGCCGACGTCCTCGACCGCGGCGTGTGGCAGCTCGCCTGGATCCCGCCGTCGCTCCCCTACTACGAGCTCAGCGGGCCCTACGCTGACCCCCAGCTGCGGGACTTCACCAAGCGGCTGGTCTTCTCGGCCTGGGCCGTGGCCCCCAAGGCCATCAGCACGGTGGTCTCCTACGAGGCCGAGCGCCGGATCAGCGAGCAGGCACGGCGCTCGAGCACGTCGAGCGGCTACAGCGCGTACGACGCCACTCGACCGAGCGGCTTGCTGGCCTTCAACCGGGGTTCCGACGGCCGCAACACCGGCATGCCGACGCTGGGCCTGCTCTACCCGTGCGTGGCGCTCGCTGAGGCGGGCGACCCGTTTGACGTTGCGCGGGAGCTCGACACCACCCTCCCGATGGCGAGGTCGGAACTCGAGGGAGCAGTGCGACGTCGCATCCGGCGTTTGATGCAGCGACTGCCCGCCGGTGGCGCGGGAGGACAGGAGGATGAGCACTGGTACTGGGCCGCCGGGGCCCTCCTAGACCGCGAGCAGGGTCTCGATCTCATGGGCGAGCTCAACTACGGCTTTTCCTACGAGGAGCACGACGACCACCGCCGCTTCGACGACCACCGCCGCCAGGCGTCAAACATGAGCACACAGTCGCTCGGCCGGCGACCGGCTGACCTCGAAGACGTGCTCGTGCGGATGGCGATTGCCGGCCCCGGCAACACTGCGCTGCGAGCACTCAGTCAAGTGAGCGGAGGCCGCGATCAGATCAGGTCTGCCGAGGCGCGGGAGGCGGCCTCGTCAATCGCCTGGGCGTTGCGGAACCTCTTCAACAAGCCCGAGATCATGGGCGTAGTCCTTGGCGGATCGGAGGGCGCCTACTGGAGGGACGTCCTGGAGCACTGCGTGCGCGGATGTCTGCCCAGCGTCCTCGACGAGCACGTGTACCTGCTCGATCAGGTGGTGTCTGAGCCCGACCCGAGCAAGAGGCTGGAGCTGATCGCCGAGCGGTTCGACGAGGCGGCGTCGCTGCGCACGGCCGCGCAGTCCTTCACCGACATCTCTGCAAGTGACGGGCGGGTCGAGATGACGACCCGGCGGACGCGCAGCCACCTCGCCGTCAGGTTCGGACGTGGGGTCGCCGAGGACGACAGCAGCGTCATGCGCGAGGGTCAGGTGCGGGCGGCCTACAACTCGCCGTTCTGGCCCTTCGTGCTCGCCTCGACCTCCGTAGGTCAAGAGGGCCTCGACTTCCATCTCTACAGCCACGCCGTCGTGCACTGGAACCTGCCCTCCAACCCGGTGGATCTCGAGCAGCGGGAGGGGCGGGTCCACCGTTTCCAGGGGCATGCGGTTCGGCGGAACGTCGCTGCTGTCTATGGCGGGCGGCCCGAGGTGGTGAGCGCCGACAGCCCCTGGGAGACGTTGTTCGAGCTGGCAGCGAAGGACCGAGGCGACGGTATGAGCGAGATCTACCCCTCGTGGATCCCGCCCCTGGACGGCCCGGCTCGCATCGAGCGGTACGTCTCCCCGCTCCCTCTCAGCCGTGAGGCGCACGCGCTGCGCCGCCTTCTTCGCACCGCCGGTGCCTACCGGATGGTCCTGGGTCAGCCGCGACAGTCCGACCTGTTGCGCTACCTCGGGGATGGGGCTGAGGAATTGAATGATCTCGCCATCAACCTGGAGCCGTGAGCGCAAAGCGCCACATGCGATCGATCGCGGGCGCCGCCTCGACCAACCAACACCTGTCACGTTTGATCGAGATCGGGTCTGCGATGAGCGCTACGGCAGCCTCCCCAATGACGATGTCGCCGGACATGCTGCAAACACAAGCGGTCCGCCTCATGGCATTGACCTCGGCTCAGAAGAAGCTCGACCTCGCGACGGCCCGCGCGTTCGGCACGTGGTTGGCCCTCGGCGATTGGTGCAGCCGACTCTCGGCCGAGCACGCCAGCCGCGCGCTCTACTCCAAAGAAGACGGCATCACCTTGAAGACGTCAAACAGAAGGCTAGAAATCGTGCGCAACGACCTTGCTGGCTGTCCCAGGAGGGGATAGTCCAGTAGTCCCATCGCAGGGAGGCTGATCAGGGGGCTGCGGTCTACGCCGCCGCTACTTCAAGACCTTCTCGATGGCATGGACGACAGACACCAGATCGAGCGGTGGGGCCGCGCTGTCCGTCGAGGAAGTGAACGAAGACTTGACCGGGCCAGTCTCTGGCCTCCAGGCCATCGGGCTCTCACGATGGGCGAGGACGGACCGCGCACGCTCCGATTCTCTGGCCCCCATGCCTCTTACCCCCATGCAACGCGGCTGCATCCAGCGGCCAAACTACTGGAATCGGCGCCGGGCGACCGCCCATCCTGTCGCCGGTGCCCGCTACGGTCGCGCGCATGGCCACGGATCTGGAGAACTGGGTTTCCCGCCGCATCGACGAGGACGACTCACTCGACGACGGCCCCGGACTGATCGTCCTTGCTGCGCTGGAGGGCGAGTCTGCGCTGGATGCCTATCTCGATCAGGGCACGAGTCCGGAGGCCGCGGAGGGGGCGCCCGAGGCGATCGGCTCCGCTCCCGAGCCACCTGGCACCTTCCTCAAGTCGCTCACCGTCGAGGGCTTCCGGGGGATCGGGGAGGCAACGACCGTCGAGCTGGTGCCGGGCCCGGGGCTGACCGTGATCTCCGGGCGGAACGGATCGGGCAAGTCGAGCCTCGCCGAGGGGCTCGAGCTGTTGCTCACGGGAGGGACGTACCGCTGGAAGAACAAGCCGGCCCAGTGGAGCGACCGGTGGCGCAATCTTCACCACGAGACGTCCCAAGTTTCTGCCGAGCTGGCCCAGGAGGGCTCCCCGATCACGACCCTGCACACCTCCTGGGATCCGCAGGTGGACGACGTCGACGACCGGACGACGTGGGCCCAGGTCAAGGGGCAGAAGCGGATCCAGGGCGAGGATCCGCTCGGCTGGCGGGGCGCGCTCGAGACGTACAGACCCCTGCTGTCGTACGACGAGCTGAGCGGGCTCCTCGAGGGCAGACCGAGCGACCTGTACGACGCGATCGCAACAGTTCTGGGCGTCGAGCAGCTCACGGATGGCCTCAAGCGGATCCAGCAGCGGTTGAAGGCCCTCAAGGCTCCGGGAACCGAGCTCGACCGCCGTCGCAAGGCCCTGGTCGAGCGTGCCAAGCAGCTGACAGCCGACGAACGTGCCGGTCAGCTCGCGAGGTTGCTCTCGAAGCGTCCGCCCCAGCTCGAGGGCGTCCGCGATCTTGTCACCGGGGTGACGCTGGGCGAGACCGGACCGGTTGCGCGGCTGCGCGAGCTGTCCAACCTGCGATCTCCCGAGGCTGAGGATGTCGAGCGAGTGTCACGGCGACTTCGCGCCGCCGTCGCAGCGATGGCGCAGGTCGGCGAGGCCGAGGCCGGGCGCCAGCACGCGCGCCTGGAGCTGCGGCGCGCGGCGGTCAGACTTCACGAGCAGCACGGGGAGATGTCCTGCCCCGTATGCGCCAAGGGCGCCCTGGACGAGACATGGGCCGAGCAAGCGCGGGCGCTCAACAACAGGGAATCCAGCGACCTGGACGAGGTAAGCCGCGCGGCGCAGGAGCTCCGGTCAGCCAGGGACGGCGCGAGGCGAACGCTCTCGCAGCGGCCGGCATCCTTGGACTCGGCCCCGCTTGATCAGCTCCAGAAGTCGGTGTCCGAGGCTCGTCGGCTCTGGGATGCTTGGCGAGACGTGCCCGACGGCGATCTCGAGCTCTGTCAGCACCTTGAGGTCGGGCACGGCGACCTGGAAGTGGCGCTGGAGGTGCTACGGGTCGAGGCCGTCGAGGCTCTCACCACGCTGGACGACAGCTGGACACCGCTTGCCACCGAGGCTGCCTCATGGTGCGACGCACAATCGCAGTGGTTGGCCACGACCACCGTCCGGGCAGAGCTTGCTTCCGCAGAGAAGTGGCTGAAGGAGAACGACACCCGCCTGAAGAACGAGCGCCTCGAACCCATCGAGGCTGGTGCCAAGCGGGCCTGGGAGAAGCTCCGCCAGGAAAGCAACGTCGATCTGGGGGCGTTGCGACTCGAGGGAAGCGCCACGCGAAGGCGCGTGTCAATCGAAGCCTCGGTCGACGGGTCGGACGCGGCGGCGCTGTCGGTGATGAGCCAGGGCGAGCTGCACGCACTGGCCCTCTCCCTCTTCCTGCCCCGGGCCAGCATGGCGGCATCGCCGTTCCGGTTCCTGGTGCTCGACGACCCGGTACAGGCGATGGATCCTGCCAAGGTGGACGGGCTGGTGCAGCTGCTCGGCGACCTAGCGGAGTCGCGCCAGGTGATCGTCTTGTCACACGACGACCGACTTCCTGCCGCCCTGCGCCGTTCGTCAGCGGCCGCCCGCTTGATCGAGGTCGAGCGTGGGACGGACTCCCGCGTTCGGATCACCAACGCCGAGGACCCGGCGAGCCGATACCTGCACGACGCGCATGCTCTGGTCCGCGACGAGGAGCTTCCCGAGATGACCCTTCGACGCACCCTGCCGGGCTTGCTGCGCCTCAGCGTCGAAAGCGCGGCACGCGAACGATTCTTCCGGGAGTCGCTTGGCGCCGGCGAGGCGCTCGAGCAGCTCGAGACGACGTGGTCGAACACGCAGACCACCAAGCAGCGCGTCAGCCTGGCCGTCCATGGCGAGGTGAAGGACCTGACGCCGTGGGCGCAGGCACCGTATCGAAAGGTGGGCCTGGGCATTGTCTCCGCGGGCTTCCATCAGGGCCTGCGCGAGTCGAACGACCCGGGCGATGCCGTGAAAGATGTCGAACGGCTCGTGAGCGATCTCAGGAGCGGTGCCTGATGACGTCCGGAGTGGAGCTGATGGCTCACGCGCGCGAGCTCCTGGCGCATGGCGACGCGCATTCAGCCCGGATGGCGTGCTGGTTGGCGCGCGCGGCACTCGAGGAGGCGGTGTCGGCGACGCTGAGCGAGCGCGGAATCAACGTCGGAGACGCGTCCATGCGCTCGCGCATCTCCTGTCTCCAGGGTCTGGACGAGGCGGGTCAGGTCACTGCCGATCGCATCGGCTACGCATGGTCCAGATTGTCCTCGGCCTGCCACCAGCACGCATATGAGCTGTCCCCGACCGCGATCGAGGCGACGCAGTTGCTGGACAGCGTCAAGACCCTCTTGCCGCCACAGGCTCTGCCACCAACCCCGTCGAAGTAGGTGACGGCTGCACCGTTGGGAGGTGGCAAACTGCCGTCGCTCCAGCAGCCGCCGCTCGCCGGGGCAGTCGGCCCGACACAGGCCGCGCGGTCGAGCCGGATACGCCCCTCCGGATGGGTTCCCGGACCCTTCCGTGAGTCAGCGTGAGGCAGCAGGGGTCAACTAGGCTGTCGATCCCTGTTGCTAGGGTCACGTCCTGATCGTCAATGACGTGGGGACCAATGCACGAAACCGAGATAGCGCCAGATCCGCAGTTGATGGAGTCTATGCGCGCGGTGGGCTACACGCTCGAGACGGCGGTGGCAGATGTCATCGACAACTCGATCACCGCCCGGGCCAGTTTCGTTGACGTCGTCTTCGCGGGCTCACCCTCGCCTTGGATTGCGATCCTTGACGACGGCGTCGGCATGGGCAAGCCGGAAGCCCAGCAGGCCATGAGGCTGGCCGGCACCAATTCCCGTAGTGAACGAGCCATGCACGATCTCGGTCGTTTCGGGCTCGGGCTCAAGACCGCGAGTCTCTCCCAGTGCCGGACGCTGACGGTCCTTTCGAAGCAGGGTGGCGTCATCCATGGCGTGCGGTGGAGCATCGATCACCTGCGATCGACGGGGCGCTGGGCGCTGCTGGTGCTGGACGACGCCGAGATCGAAGAATCCCCCTTGGCAGACCGTCTCGCCAGACTCGATACCGGGACCGTCGTTGTCTGGCAGGACCTCGACCGAAATCCACGCGCCGGACGCCTCGGCACTTGACAAGGAACTGGATGAGCGGATGGTACAGGTGCGCGACCACCTCGCCCTCGTCTTCCACCGGTTCATCGAGGCACAGGGCAACGCGGTGCACGTGTCAATCACGCTCAACTCTCGACCAGTCCCATCGCTCGATCCGTTTCTGACCGGCCACCGGGCTACCCAGGTTTCCGAGGCCGAGACCGTCGAGATCGACGGCGAGTCAGTCCGACTCCAAGCCTTCACACTCCCGTACATCAACCGCATGACCAGCGCCGACAAGCACAAGGCGCAGGTTTCGGGAACGCTGCGCGACACGCAGGGCTTCTACGTCTACCGTGCCGGCCGCCTGGTCATCTGGGGAACCTGGTTCCGAATCGTGCCGAAAGACGACCTCGGAAAGCTGGCCCGCGTGCGGGTCGACATCCCAAACTCACTCGACCACCTGTGGGCGCTCGACATCAAGAAGTCAACCGCAGCGCCACCTCCGGCAGTGCGCAACGTCCTGAAGCGACTCGCCACAAGGTTCGTGCACCCCAGCCGCACAACCCACACCTACCGGGGTCGGCCCACGGCCGCGGACCCGACCGTCCGTGTCTGGCAGGTCGTCGACGAGCGAGGCGAGTTCCGCTACGAGGTCAATCGCAGTCACCCTGCCATCGAGACGCTCGCTGACGGATTGGACGACGGGCAGTTGCGCGACTTCCAGCGGGTCCTGCAGACGATCGAGGCCTCATTTCCAGTGGAGGACGCCTACAACCGGATGGGTAGGGACTCGACGCACCGGCCGGCCACGATCGCAGATGACGAGATCAAGGCCCTCGCCCAGCACATGTGGGCTCGTCGTCGAGACGCTGGCGATCAGCTCGACGACTTCATCAAGAAGCTGGCCGGCACTGAGCCATTCTCGAGCATGAGGTCTCCGGAAACCGAACTGAGGAGAGTCCTGTCGTGAGCGAGAACCGAGACGAGGCGGACAAGAGGCACGATCTGGACCGCATCCAGCAGCTGGTCTCCGTGATGCTGCAAGGACAGCAACCCGACGAACGTGCCGTCATCGCCGAGCTCGAGTTCCTCAGGGGGCGCTTCCCCGAGCTCGACGATGCCGACATTGCCTTCGTCGCTCGCCGTCTCGCTGAGCACCTGAACATCAATCTCGACCGTGGCACCGCGATCACGGCCGATGACTACGAGCCTTGGTTGCAGGATCGGAAGCGCAGCGTCAGCTGGGACAGGTGGCAGGCCTACCGGACACTTCTCTTTCAACGGGAGCGGCCACCGCAGGTCATCGAGAAGCTCGATGACCTGACCGACGACATCCTCGATCTCGTCGGCGACCCGACAGTGCAGGGCACGTGGTCGCGACGCGGCCTCGTGCTCGGTGATGTCCAATCGGGGAAGACCGGCAGCTACCTCGGACTGTTCAACAAGGCGGCGGACGTCGGCTACCGCCTCATCATCTTGCTCGCGGGGAACACCGAGGTCTTGCGTCGACAGACCCAAGCACGGGTCGACGAGGCTTTCATCGGACGGGACTCCTCCCGGCAGGGCACGCGCCGCGGCACAGCAGTCGGCCCTGGGCGTCTCATCGGCGTGGGCAACATCCGCTCCGACCTTGCCCATGCCGCTGGAATGACCACCGTGCTGAGAGACTTTCGCAAGAGCAGCCAAGAGGCCACCAGCATTACGATCCCTGAGGATGCCGCTCACCCCTACGTTTTCGTTCTCAAGAAGAACAAGGCGATTCTCACGGCTGTCACTCAGTGGCTGCAAGAGCAGGCTTCGTCGTATGGCGGCACGCTGCGAACGCCTGTGCTCGTCCTCGATGACGAGTCAGACTACGCGTCTGTCAACACGCGCGACGACGAGGACCCGACCGCCATCAACAAGGCCATCCGAGACATCCTCGCCATCTTCGACCGGAGCAGCTACGTCGCCTTCACGGCCACGCCGTTCGCAAACATCTTCGTCAACCATGAGGTCGACAACGACCTGTTCCCGAAGGACTTCGTCTACTCCCTGCAGGCGCCGAGCAACTACGTAGGTGGTGAGGCCACGTTTGGCGACGACAACCAGACACCCGGACTCAACCTTCTGGACGACGTCGACGAGGTCATCCCCCCCAGACACAAGTCTCGCCAGCCCGTCGAGCTGCTACCCGACAGCCTGCTCGACGCCGTTTACGCCTTCTTCCTCGCCAACACAATCCGGGATCTACGCGGGCACGAATCCCAAGCCGGTCCATGCTGGTCAATGTCTCGCGCTTCAAAGCAGTCCAGGCGCAGGTAGCGGACCTGCTGCAGGGCGAGGTGAGGTCGCTCTCCAATGTCCTGCAGCTGCACGGCGCCGAGGCCGCCCGTCAGGAAGCGGTACGGCTCCGCCGGGTCTTCGATGAGCAGTACCCAGATAGCGGCGTCTCCTGGAGCAGGGTCGCCGAGGCACTGCCGGGCAGTACCTCAGACATCCGGGTCGACCTCTTCAATTCTGACCGGGATCGGAAGATGGCGGAGGACGAGACAGTCAGCTGGGACCGCCCCGCACGCATGATCGCCGTCGGCGGAGACGTCCTCAGTCGTGGATTGACGCTCGAGGGGCTGGTCGTCAGTTACTTCCATCGAGCCGTCACTGCCTCGGACACGCTCATGCAGATGGCGCGCTGGTTCGGGTACCGCGATGGCTACGCCGACCTGTGCAGGCTGTGGATCAACCCCGACGCGGCGGACAACTACCGCCGCGCGTCGGACAGCATCGACGAGCTGCGCCTCGATCTCTCCATGATGCGCCAGCAACAGCTGACCCCCGCCGACTTCGGCTTGGCCGTGCGCAAGCACCCTGACGCGCTTCTGATCACTGCGCGCAACAAGATGCGCAATGCACAGAGCGTCAATCGAGTCATCAGTATCGCGGGCCGTCGGCTTGAGACCACTCGCCTGCTCATTGGCGACCAAGGTCGAGCCATTCAACAGAACCGTCGTCTCATCGAGCAGTTCCTCCAAGAGCTGGGTGAGCAAGGAGAGATCGACACTGATGCGAAGTGGCCACGCTATTCACGTGTGGATCGGACAGCGATCGCCGACCTGCTCGGCTCGTGGGTCTCGCCGCCCAGTGACCCCCACTTCTCGGGGAGTGCCCTGACGGGCTGGGTCCGCCGCTCCAAGGCCGAGCGCTTCGCCGAGTGGGACGTCGTGGTAGCTGCTGGAGCCCCCGGGAATCCCACCCTGACCCTCGGAGACACTTCCCGGCCAATCGTTCGCCGCGAGCTGGTGAGCTCCAGCGAAGGTGACGACGGCAAGCACCAGGTTCTCCGTGTTTCCGGGGGCCGGGCCCGCCTGGCAGGGGCCCCAGATGTACAGGCTTTCGTGGACGCGGACGAAGTTGAGCGTCTCGAGAAGCAGTTCGCAGAGACGGTCTCGGACAAGAAGAGGCCGCCTGAGACATACTTCTACTGTGCTCTTGAGCGTCCGGTGCTCTTCATCTATCCGCTCACTCAACCCGATGACCCCGCGAGCGATGACCCCTTCATCCCGGCGCTCAAGGTGGCAGTACCCGGCAGCTCGGCCGACGCCCGTGACAGCGGCGGGGATGTGGAGTACGTCATCAACACGGTGGCCCAGCAACACTGGCTCGCCGAAATGGTGGACGAGGATCTGGACGATATCGATGCCTGAGTCGATCGGTGACCGCTGGCGCGAGTTGATGTCCGCCGGGGTCGACCAGATCCGGGAGGCAGACGCAGAGTTGCCGTTGCGCTTTCTCTTCGGCGTCAACGGCTCGGGGCAGGCACTGTTGGTGGTCGTGTCACTAGAGAAGCCAAGCGTGCCGGACCTCTCTCCAGCGGTCATGGTGGAGCGAGGTCGACGCCAGATTGACCGTCGGTGGGCGCTGACGATGATCTGCGCCGACGAGACACTGACGGACACGTTCATCACCCTGGGTGAAGACCTGGTGCAGACTTGCGCCGACGCGGACTCGGAGCGAGAAGCCTTGCAGCGCTTCCTTGCCGCAGTGGAAGAGTGGAAGCGCTTGTTGCGCAACCGTTCTTCACATCTGCCAGAGCCGGCTCTGCGCGCCCTCATCGCCGAGCTCTGGCTCGGGTTCCGGTCGCCCCACGTGAGTTGGCAGCCGTCCGACGCCGCATTCGCTTGGGGGAGACCTCTGGGCGAGTCTCAGGACTACACCTTTCCGGACAACAAGCGAGTCGTGGTCCGCAATCTCACCCCCGATACCGAAGTGGTCAGCATCGAGTGCCTCGCCCAGCTCAACGAACAACCCACTGACCTCGCCGTGGTCACCATGAGCCGTGTCGCCGATCAGCACGACGCCGTGACGCTTCCTTCGCTCGCGGACACCATAAGGTCCGCGTTTGCAGAGCCGTCGCAGCGCGCTGAGTTCAACCGGCGCCTGGCCCACCTCGGCGTCAATCTCGACGACCCGTGGTATCAGGACTTCGCCTACTCATTGCAACGAATCCGGTTCTTCGAAACCGCAGCGCCCTTTCCCGCGCTACGGCGCGGTGAAGTTCCTCAAGCGATCAGGAGCGCCCGATACCGGCTTGACCTGGCGATGACCAGCGACTTCTGCACAATGGACGAAGTGATCGACCCGACCAGGGAGCACTCCGCATGAACCTCGAAGAGTTCCGCGACGACTTGATGAACAGCGTGCGTGCCCGCGCCGAGGTCGACGGAGACTTTACGAGTGCGGCGTTCGTCGACGAGCTGGCGGAGCGCCTGAGCGACGCCGAGGAGATCGACAACCTCACTCCCGTTCACTTCGTCGGTGCCGGCACGAACAGACGCAAGCTTCTCCGTCTGTGGCTACGACCTTGATGACGGCGACGGGTCAGTGGCGCTGGCAGTGCTCGCATTCTCCGGGGAATCCGATCCGGCAGACCTGAGGACGAGCGAGGCCACGCGAATCTTCGATTCACTTCAGAACTACTTGACCGACGCCCTCACGGGTGCTTTCCAGGACGGCCGCGAGGAGAGCTCACCCGAGTACCAGCTCGCCGAGGACCTCCGCCGCCGCGGACGCAACGTGAGCCGCTACCGGCTCTATCTCCTGACCGACCGCGCCCTCAGCGCCCGCGCCAAGGACCTGCCCAACGCCGATCTCGCGGGGATCCCGGTCAGTACCACGTCTGGGACGTCGCCCGCTTCCACGTGCTGCACGAGGCCGACCGCGGCCGCGAGGAGCCACGATCGACCTGACCCGCTGGGTCGATGATGGCGTCAAGGCGCTCAAGGTTTCGAACGGTCAGGGCTCGACGACGACGTACCTGTGCGCTCTGCCTGGCCATCTGCTCGCTGAGCTCTACCAGCAGCATGGGAGCCGCCTGCTGGAGGGCAACGTGCGCAGCTATCCGAGCGCCCGTGGCAAGGTCAACAAGGGGATCAAGACCACCGTCATGTCGGAACCCGAGCGGTTCCTCGCGTACAACAACGGCATCACGGCGACGGCTACCGACGTTCAGTTGTCGTCGGACGGATCCATCCTGAGCCTGACCGATCTGCAGATCGTGAACGGGGGTCAGACCTCAGCGTCACTGTTCTACGTCAATCGTGACGAGCGTGAACCTCGCCAGATGACCGATGTCGACGTGCAGGCGAAGATTGTCGTGGTCTCCCCTGACAAGGCACGAGAGCTCCTACCCAGCATCTCAAGGTTCGCCAACAGCCAGAACAAGGTCAGCGAGGCGGACTTCTTCTCCAACAGCCCGTTCCACGTGCGTGTCGAGGAGCTCTCCGCCGTACCCTCGCACCGGCTCGCCCGGGAGTCGCGTTCCAGAACAAGTGGTTCTACGAGCGCACGCGGGGCCAGTACCTCAACGAGAAGAACAAGCTCTCGACCAGCGAGCAGAAAAAGTTCGAGGCTACCTTCCCGCGCTCCCAGATGATCACCAAGACGGATGCTGCCAAGTACCTGGTGTCCTGGGCCCAGAACCCCACAAAGTATCGGCGGGTGCGCAGAAGAACTTCGTCGCGTTCGCCGAGGAGGTCGCGGGGCGGTGGGAGCGGTCCGCAGGGGAGTTCAACGAGGACTACTTCAAGACATTGGTAGCCAAGGCCATCCTCTTCAACACGGTCCGCGCGCGTCAGCAAGGCTGACTGGTACGAGTCCGGGTACCTCGCCAACATCGTGGCCTACACCGTTGCGCGCTTCGCCCAAGTGGTCGAGGAGAAGGGCTCGTCGGAGTACGGCATCGACAAGATCTGGCGGAGGCAGGAGGTGCCCGGGCCACGCTCAACGTGTGCGTCGACACCATCGCCCCCGAGTGACGCGGATACTGACCTCGGACAGCAGACCGGTTGTCAACGTCACGGAGTGGGCCAAGAAGGAGGAGTGCTGGAACGCCGTCAAGGCGATGCCGATCGAGTTTCGGATGGGCTGGAGGTGATCTGGTGTCGGCAACGAAGCGCGCGCGCAGCGCAAGTCTGCCCGCTCTCAGCAGCGCGTCGATGACGGAATTCAAGGAGGCTGTCCTCGCTGTGCCGGCTCACGAATGGGTTGCGATGCAGCAGTCCGCTGCCTCTCGGCGCCTGCTCTCCCCCTCGGATGCCGGCATTCTGGGCCTACGTGACCGGCGCACGCCCCGGCGTGCCGACCGAGAAGCAGGCACAACGGCTCCTCGCCCTCCGCCAGCGCGTGATTGACGGTGGCTACGAGTACCTCGGTGGCTAGTTGAGTCCCCGATAGTGGTGTAGCGCGGTCGCCGAGATCGTCGCCGGCTGTGACGGACGTAGACGCGGCCACCGCGTGATCCTTCGAGTGAACCTCTACAGAATCCTCGAGGACCATCACGATGACCGCTCCACACATTGTCGACCCTGCCGGCCTGCTTGGCGAAGCACTCGCCGAGGCGTCCCCGGATCTGATGCGCAACCTGCTGCAGACGATGATCAACGCGCTGCTGTCCGCGGATGCCGACGCGGTGGTCGGCGCCGAGTACGGCCGGCCCACGCCGGGCCGGGCCGCCAGCGCAACGGCTACCGCCACCGGGACCTGGACACCCGGGTCGGCACCATCGATGTCGCGGTCCCCAAGCTGCGCAAGGGCACGCTACTTCCCCGAGTGGCTGCTCGAGCGCCGCAAACGCTCCGAGGCCGCGCTGATCACCGTCGTCGCCGACTGCTACCTCGCCGGGGTCTGCACCCGGCGGATGGACAAGCTGGTCAAGACCCTGGGCATCGACTCGCTGTCGCAAGTCCCAGGTCTCCCGGATGGCCGCCGACCTCGACGAGCACGTCGAGGAGTTCCGCCACCGGCCCCTGGACGCGGCGGGCCCGTTCACGTTCGTCGCCGCCGACGCGTTGACGATGAAGGTCCGCGAGGGCGGCCGGGTGATCAACGCCGTCGTGCTGGTCGCGACCGGCGTCAACGGCGACGGGCACCGCGAGGTCCTCGGGCATGCGCGTGGCCACCGCCGAGACCGGGGCGGCGTGGAACGAGTTCTTCGCCGACCTGGTCGCCCGCGGCCTGGCCGGGGTCCGCCTGGTCACCTCCGACGCCCACGCCGGGCTGCGTCGAGGCGATCGCGGCGAACCTGCCCGGCGCCACCTGGCAGCGCTGCCGCACCCACTACGCCGCGAACCTGATGGCGCGTGACCCCCAAGGCATGTGGCCGGCGGTCAAAGCGATGCTGCACTCGGTCTACGACCAGCCCGACCGCCCCGCGGTGCACGCCCAGTTCGACCGGCTCCTGGACTACGTCGACGGCAAGCTGCCCGAGGTCCACGACCACCTCGACGCCGCCCGCGCCGACATCCTCGCCTTCACCGAGTTCCCCAAGGACGTGTGGACCCAGATCTGGTCCAACAACCCCGCCGAACGCCTCAACCGCGAGATCCGCCGCCGCACCGACGCCGTCGGGATCTTCCCCACCCGCGACGCGATCGTCCGCCTCGTCGGCGCCGTCCTGGCCGAGCAGACCGACGAATGGGCCGAAGGCCGCCGCTACCTCGGCCTCGAAGTCCTCGCCCGCTGCCGCGTCAACATCGTCCCCAACACCGACACCGAGATCGGAGCTGAACACCTGCCCGCACTGACCGCCTGACCCATCACGAAGGAGAACGCAGCGCTACACCACTACCCGGGACTTGACCCGATGCGCTGAGATGCAACCTCGCCGAGGCCCTCGAGGCCGGGTCAAGCGATCGTGTCAATGTCCCGTCTCGCTCTTCGCCAGCTCTCCCCTCGGCCTCAGCCAGGTCGCTGTTCCATCACCTCAGGGGGGTGCTTCATGAGCAGGAACGGAGCGACACCGCCGACTAACCGACGCCCAAGACATCCGCCACCACCTCAGCGATCTGGAAGGCGAGCAGCGGCGGGCACCGCGTTGCCCTACCTGGTGGTACTGCTGCGTGCGGTTTCCCATGAAGAAGTAGTCGTCGGGGAAAGTCTGCAGCCTTGCCGCCTCCCGGACGGTCAGGCTGCGCATCTGGGTCGGGTCGGGGTGGATGTAGTAGTGGCCGTCCTTGGCGATGTGCGAGGTGACGGTGGTAGCTCGGCTCGCCCCAACGCTGCACGCGGAACCGGTCCGCGAAGGGTGCATCCGACCTGCGAGCATTGCGGTGATTCGGGCTGAGACGGTCCGGGAGCTGGTCGACTGGACAGCGCTGGCCCCGCTCCGCCAACACTGCTAGATAGGCGTACCGCGACAAGTCCCCCGCCATGTGCCGCCGACTCTCGTGCTGGGTGATCCCGACGCCCCCACTCGCCCTGAGCCACTCACGCAGTGGTCCCGAAAGCCGTGGGAGGTACGTCTCGTCGTACGGCCGGCCCAAGGCGAGTTCGCGAACCGCGAGTGGCTCCGCCGGGTGCGCCTCTTCGAGCGCACGCGCAAGCGCTGAGAACCACGCCTTGGGAGAGTCCTCCTTGAGGGGCGAAACCCGCGAACGGATCGCGGGCAGGTCCCCGAGGGCGTCGCGAACTGTTGCTCTGGGTCTCGGCCTGAGTGTCGGAACATCCCTTCCGCGCGCAACATCCTCACGGACCCCCAAGAGAATCACGCGGTGCCTGGCCTGGGGCACTCCGTACCTCTCCGACCGGATGACGAAGTCGCGTGGCTCCAGCTCGGCCAGCGAGCCCGGGACCACGAGGGATCTGCAGCTCGTACCCGGCTCCGACAAGGTCCTCGAGGATCGACTGGAAGACGCGGCTACCCCCGTGGCGTGACGACAGGATGCCCTTCACGTTCTCCATCACGAACACGGGTGGGCGGAACCGCTCCAAGATGTGGAGGTACTCCCGGTAGAGGGTGTGCTTGTGATCGTCAGCAAAGCTCGCATCGTGAGTGCGGCGGGACCTGCCTACGAGGGAATAGGCCTGGCACGGGGGGCCACCGACCAAGACCCACGGGGCATCCTTCGAGCCCTTGGCGGCCAGCGCTCGCTCGATGATGAGGTCCGACTCGTCCCGGGATGCAGCAGCGAGCTCATGCCGGTGGACCTCAGCGCCGGCATCCTTCCAGTGGACCGCGAAGTCTGGGTCGCCGAGAAGCGCATCGAAGCTCGCCGCCACGCAGGAGAAACTGCTGGTATGCCTCCGGTGGCACGTCCCCCAGCCGCGCGGCTCTTCGGAGTGCCGCACGCAACCTCAACGTCTGGCAGGCGACCCGATCGCTCTCGATCGATGCGACCGACTGGAAGACCGTCCCATCCCTATACCTCGAGAACCCTTCAGTTCAATCCGCCCGGGCCGGCAAAGACGTCGATGACCGGAACTGTCAGAACGCACTGCTCCCTCGTCGTGTAGCGCCAGGCTACAGGGTGCCGAAGACAGCCGACAGCGGCCCCGCCGCTCCCCCTGATCCGGCCTGAGTCGGTGAATTCCTTCCGAGCGGGATCCGCATGGTGTTCACTGCCGGGAGCAGGAGCCAACGCGAGCCCGAGCGGAGGCTGGATGCCCAGTGACCGGCCGTTGCGGACGATGTCGCTCGACGACCTCGTGCGCAAAGTACGGAGCCCCGATGCCAGCCAAGCCCTACTGCGCGAGGTGGCCGACGAGCTGGCAGCCACCGCTCGACGAACGGCGCCCAGAAGGAACTCAAGCGGGAGGTGGACCGGCACGTCCGAGAGTCTGCTTCCCAGCAGCGGAAGATGCCTCGACCCACAAACGCCCAGCCGCCCTCCCAAGCCGCAGCGCAGCACTCCGTCACCCCGTCCGGTGAGGCTCCGGAGGTGACTCGGCGGTACGAATCCCTCCGCTCCACGTTCACCGCCGAGGCCGAGATCTTGGCGCGCTGGGGAGTCACCGCGCTTGCGCCTCCGGGAGCTTGCGGGAAACCGTGTTCGACTTCTGGCGCGCCAGGCTGACGGCCGACGCGCACGGGCACCCTTTGGGGCTCGGAGTCGCGGACCTGGCGGCAGACACTCGAGCACTCGACCGAGAGCGGCGGGAGGAGTGATGGTGTCCGAGCAGCGCGATGTGCGCGAGCCCGTCTGGCGGCAGTGCGAACGCCGGTGGGCCGAGTGGCTCCTCGAACACAACTACGACGTGGAACCACTCGCCGAGGCGGAGGGCAACGTGCCCCAGACCCCGCGCACCGATGACGCGTCGGGGGGCCGGCCTTCTGCGTGCGCCGGACATCCTGACTGTCAGCCAAGCGGGGGTAGCCGAGTACTGGGAGGTCAAGTACCGATCGAGGCCAGACATCGACCGGGCGACCGGTGAGCCTTGCTACTGGATCAGCGACGCTGCCCTGTCGGACTACCTCGCGCAGGCCGACCGTGCCCCCTTCTGGATCGTGCTCCACGAGGCTCCCAACGCCCACCACTCGGGGCGCTGGCTACAGGCCTCTGCACACGACGTCAAGCAAGGCGGAAGAAGAGAGCGCCGCTTCGGGCGGGGCGGGGAGATGCTCGATGCCTGGGTGTGGCCCAGCCGGCTGATGGTCGTGGTCCCCGGCCCCACCATCGACAGCCCAAAGCCGGACGAACCGTTGGTCGTGAACGAGGGCGATGGTGGCTGGGTCGAGAACGACGCGATCGTCGCAGCCAAGCACCGACAGTGGCAGCCCGAGCCGTCCGCCGACACCCGCTCGCCCGCGGATCGCTTGGTCAGGTCCGATGCGCGCCTGAGTCTTCAAGCAGCGAGCCCGCGAGCTCGGCCTCCCGGCAGTGCCGCAGTACAGCGTGACTCGAATCGGCGCTCTCGACGAGCAGGCCGCGGCATCCCTCCTTGCTCTCGTGGAGCACGGGGTGCGCGTGTACGTCGTCGCCGGCCACGATCCGACGAACCGGGACCCATCACCACGTTTGCGCGCTTGGCGCGCTGCGCGCCTCGTTGAGGTCTCGGTCGTGAGCGGGCTGGACGACCTGTCCGAGTGGGTGGTCGACGGTCAGCTGCAATACGTCTCACCGGTAGTCACCGACCCTGGGGCGAGCCGACCGCGAGGCGGGCTTCAACCTCGACCAGTACCGGATCATCCACAGCCCGGGTGGCGCCAACATCGCAGTGCTGGCCGGCGCCGGAACCGGCAGAACCGAGACCATGACCGAACGGATGGTCTTCTTGCTGGCGACCAGCACCAACGTAGCCCAGGTGGGCCAGCCAGACTCCGGCTTCCTTCGAGCGGACGAGCTGGCGTTCATCACTTTCACCCAGCAGGCGGCCGCCGAGATGCGCGCACGACTCAACAGGACGCTGCTGCTGCGACAGCGCCTGTGTGCTCACCCGGCTCAGCCGTTCGGCAGTGGGCGAGCGAGCCGACGAGGACCCGCGTGTCGACCAGATCCACTCCTTCGCCCAGGAACTCATTGCGGAGTTCGGGGCCCGCGCCGGGTACAGCAGGTCTTTCCGGGTCGGTTCACCAGTGATGCAGCTACACCGACTCATCCCCCGCGAGGCCCTGTCTCCGCACCTGACCAGTCTGTACGCGTCGAGTCCGGGCGAGCCGGCGGAGTGGGAGTGGCAGAAGCACGTTGAGGCCGTCTGGACCACCGTGGAGAACCGGGCACCGCTGATGAAACTGTATGGTCCGGCACCCCCCGAGCCCGACCTAGGTATCCCAGCCGATGACGCACCCGACGCAGCGGCAACGTCGATTACCTCGGCAGTGCTCACCGAGGTGGCCAACCGGTTCGCGAGTCACTGTCGCGAGGAGGAGGTGGTGCCGATCGCCCACCTCGTTCCGGTAGCCCTCGCTGTCCTGCGCAGACGGCAGACGGTGAGGTCGCGCGGATCCGACACGTCTTCGTCGACGAGTTCCAGGACACCGACGTGCAACAGATCTCCCTGCTCATCGAGTTGATGCGGGCCAGTGGTAGCAAAGCCTTCCTTGTGGGGGACGTGAAACAGGGCATCTACCGCTTCCGAGGCGCCGCTGGGGATGCCTTCAAGGAAGTCGCGGCCGCGTTCCGGCAGGCCGGGAAGGAGAGGACAGACACCACTCACTCGTAAAGAACTTTCGGTCCACCCCGGCTCTCCTCGCGGACATGGACGACCACTTCAGGCAGTGGCGCGACAGGGGACTGCTCGAGTACGACCGGACACTGACGCCGATGCGTCCGCCGCGAGACCCGCGATCAGGTGTGGTACTGCAAGCAGCCTGGAGTGAGGAGCAATCGGCTTCTGCGGCCGCGGAGAAGGTGGCGGAATGGCGCAAGGATGACCCGACGCTGTCGATAGGGATGCTCTGCCGGGAGAACCGGCAGGCACATCTGATGAAGAGCGTCTTGGCGGATCGCGGGATCGACTGCGTGACCTATACGGGGGGGCAGTTCTATCAGGCTCCGGCTGTCAGGGAGTTCCGTAGCCTGCTGGAAGCCGTCAGTGACTCCTCGAACGACGCCGCGCTGCTGGAGCTGTTGCAGACCCGGTGGGGCGGGGGGATTGCTGCCGACACCCCTCCAGGGGTACTGGGCCTGACCGCTGCCGAGCTCGCGGACTGGACTGCGGCGGCGGTGTCAATCACGGACTGGCCCACGCGCATCCGCGAGTTCGCGCGGAAAAGCTTCGACCGCAGAGACCTGGAACCGCTGAGGACCCGCGTCCGGCTCATACAGTCGATGACCCGGCAAACCTGCCGGCTGAATGTCGTCACCTCTCTGCTGGCCGCGTTCGCCCCGGGCGGGACTGGAGCGGGAGGAGACGCCAGGAGGACGGGCGCTACCACCGGTGCACTAGCCACTTGGTGACGATCCTCGTCGACCAGTTCGCTGGCGGATCCGCAACCCTGCCCTCGATGCTCGAGTGGTTGAGGCTCAAGATCGCAACCGACAGCACGGAGGACGAGCCCGTGGACCCGGAGCCGCGTGCAGGGTGACCGTGTCTGCGTCGCGCTGACGGTCCACAAGGCCAAGGGCCTCCAGTACGACCGAGTCATCATCCCCTTCACGAGCGCGAAGTTCATCAGGGAGACCAAGTCGGGAACCTCAGCCGCCGTCGTCAACCACGCAGGGGGTCTCAAGGTGTTGTGGGAGTGGCACCCACGGGGGTCAGGAGTGCTCCGGAACCACGACACCGCCGACCCCGCCGCCGTGGTGGACAGGGACGAGTCGGTCGCCGACGAGACCCGGCTGCTCTACGTGGCGATGACGCGAGCCCGCGACGAGCTGTGCTGTGTCGTCAGGCGTCCGCCACGGGGTGACCAGATCAAGACCTGGGTCAGACCTCCTGCAACAAGGGAGGGGCTCGTGACCAGCCGGGTGCTCAAAAATCATTGCCTCGCCTACCCCGAGATCGCGGCAGCGCTCGACAGTATCGGAGTCAGCTGGCAGAGCGCATGCCACGTCACCGCCACCAACAGCCTCGCAACCGAGTTCCGCCGCGTCGGCGTGCCAGCGATCCCCATCGCAACATTGATCGACCTCACCACACTTCCAGGGTGGTCCCATGAAGGCCGGGATGTCCCCTCGTTCCCCGGACGGGAAGTGCTCAAGGCGGGCAACGAGTCGACGAGTGCCGAGTCGCGGCGCTGGACGCGATTTGCGAGCAGGTTGAAGTTCCGTCTGGACTTCGACCTGACCCGGGCGCTGCGTTGGCATGCCGCGGAGACGTTGGCGTGGTCGGACGATGCGCGATTGTTGGTCGGGACGAGCCGAGAGTTCATCCGGACGGTCCTGGGCCTCGAGGCCAGTGGATTTGCTCCCGGGGATCTCACCGCGGAGAGCGACTTCCAGCAGGCGGCCCTCACGGCTTGGGAGGCTCTGGCCCGACACGTGCCGAATCTGTCACGCACCCGAGAAGCTCTCTGGGGCTCGGACCGTGACGAAGGCAGGAGTCTTGTCGAGAAGGCCCTTTACCACGTGTTCTCAACCGACTCACTCCAGCCCGACCACATCTTGCTGCACGGCTTCTACTTCTACACACCCCCGCAGTGGGCACTGTTCCGGATCCTCGACGGACTGGAAGGGATGGAGCAGGTCTTCCTCGTACACGACGACGGCCGCCACCCGGCCTACGAGACGTGGCGCCAATTCTTTGCGGACCACGAGTGGGGCCTCCCGCCCGCGGAAGCGCTCAGTTTCCCCGGCGAGCCACAAGGGCCTCGTTCACCCGCCCTGGACCACGCACTCAACGGCCAGCCGCTGAACGCCGCCGACGTCGCAGGGCTCGACGTAACCAAGTACCGAAACGTCGCCGAGCTCGCGGAGACTATCGCCGCCAGCCGCAATCAGACCCGCCTGTACGCCCCGGACCACGAAGCGATGAACGGCTACGTGCTCCGCCTCGGACGGCCCGAGGACAACGAGGAGGTCGACGTGGGTTGGACCTCCCCATCGGTTCCTACATCCTCAACCTGCACTCGTTCGTGGGAAGCTTCGGCCGGGGGAGCCGGCCCGGATCCGACTGACTGAGGACGTTCTGCGGGACATCCTGAGCAGCGGCTACCTGCCGGTCGCGGGCATCGCGACGAACGTGTCGCTGTCCAGCGTGCTCGGGCGCGCACTCCCGTTCTTCGAGGGCTGCGATCTGGGGCACGAGTGGGTCGAGCGGGCCCGAGCACTCTCGAGACTGGTGCGCACCGACGTCGCGGAGTTCGGGGCGCGTTTCAGTGGGAGTAGCGACGCCGAACGCATTGCCCGCCACGCGGGCAACCCGCTGCGCGCGGTGCCATGGACCGACCTCACCGCAGAGGAGGCCGATGCGCTGCTTGCCGGCCTGGACGCGCTAGTCCAAGCCGCCCATGACATCGCCGAGATCGAGAGCATCGAGATGGGTCAATATCTGGGCGATCTCCGACGGCAGCTCCAACACGGGATGGAGCACCTGACGCAGGACGAGTCCGAGGGCGTGCTCAGCAAGCTGGAGTCGGCCGGCGACCTGGACGAGGAGCGGGTGGGCGTCGAGGAGGTCGTCGAGGTCGTCCGCCTGTTGCTCGGCCGTCAGGTCAAGGCGGCGCAGACCATCGGGGACGAGGACCAGCAGGAGGACACAGCAAGCGGGCCCGACGAGCACCGCGTGTCCCCGCTGCGCAATCTAGACGTCTACGCCTACTTCCCGGCCGACGAGGAAGTGCATCTGACCAATCTGAGCGATCAGGGTCCTTCCCCCGCACGGCCCGAGCCGTGGGATGGCCGTTCTCGATCTCCTGCGTAGGCTCGGGGCTGTCGCAATCGCTGGCCGTATCTCGGCAGATTATGCAGGCGCGCGAGTGGCAGTCCGGGCTGAGTGACAGCTACCTGTTGCACCTTGCATTGACGGCGAGGACGGGTGACGGCGATCCGCAGGCCGTCCGGCTCAGTTTTGTCGAACAGGTCGCCGGACGACCACTGAACCTGCTCGCCCTTGGTGGAGCTGCTCACGTCCCCGTTCCACGACCACGACGAACTCGTGGTGCGCGAGTACCTCGGCGGCGTGGAGCCAGGGCCGACGACAACCCCGGCCGGCGCGCGAAGGGCGTCCGCCGGTCTCTTGTACGCACCGTGGTCCTGGCTCGGTGGATACCTTGAGCCTGGACCGCCGCGCCCTTTCGACCGCCGCGGTGTGTGAGCGGCGCTTCGCCATCCAGTGGGCCTTGGGGCCCACGGCTGCATACCGTGGACGTCACCACTTCACCATGATCTTCGGCAACGCCGTGAACGGACTCCGCAACATGGGCGTTCCACATGACCGAGCGAGGGCGATCTGCGATGACCTCTGGCGATTCTTGGCTCGTGGGGAGCGCAGCGAGAGCGAGGTCAAGGCGCGCGTGTCGTGGAAGAACGTCACGGCGTGGCTCGCGACGCTCGGGGGGTCGTACACACCCGAGTACGGCCGTGCCTACGAGATCGCCGAGGGCGGCTCCTTCGCCACGGTCGGAGACTCCGCGGATTCGGCGTCTCGCGCAAGCTGCCACGAGGGGTGAACAACCCGCTCATCTGTCGCCAGTGCCCTGTGAAGGACCGCTGCTTGGACGCTGCCCTGACCGAGTAGGCGTTCCATGCCCCTCGAGCCGATGCACCTGCTTGTCTGGTGCCGGACCATGTTTGCGTCAACCAAGAACCCGACCGGATCCGTCCGGGCGAGAAGTTCTCACAGCGAATGGCCGGACTGGCATCCCACGGAGCACCGCGCCAAGAGCTGGCGCTACGCCGCGAACTGCACCGCCGCGGACTTCGCTCCGGCTCCAAGTCTCAAGGTGCCCGGCAATCGACGCCGCAAGATCGACATCGCATTCACCCGCGCTCGCTTGGCTGTCTACGTAGACGGCTGTTTCTGGCACGGCTGTCCTGACCATCATGTGCGACCCACACGAACGCCGACTGGTGGGACTGGAAGGTGGGGCGAAACCGCGAAAGGGACAGCGACACCGATCGCGAGCTCGACGAGGCGGGCTGGGAGGTTTTGCGCTTCTGGGAACATGAGGATCCCGGAATGGCCGCAGAGAAGGTCCAACGGACATACCAACGACGTCGGTTGGGGTCGGCTAAGCTGATGCGCCGACGCGCACCACGATCGCCATCAACCCGCACCGCGCAGAGAGGGCCCGGCATGCGCAATAACCAGTCCCGGCCCCGTGTGGACGGCGCTCCAAGACTGGTCGTTCCGGCGCTTGAAAAGTGAGCGGTGTTGCCGAGTCTAGGACTCGGTCTGGTCGGTGGTGGTGCGGATGCTCGGCAGGCTGTCGATGCCTCTGCCGCGGAGTCGGTAGCTGGCGCCCTTGAGGGTCAGTACGTCGGCGTGGTGGACGATGCGGTCGATCATCGCGGCGGCGACGGCCTGGTCGCCGAACACGCCGCCCCAGCCGCTGAACGGCAGGTTGGATGTGAGGATCAGCGAGGCGTGTTCGTAGCGCGATGAGACGAGCTGGAAGAACAGGTTCGCGGCGTCCTGCTCGAAGGGCAGGTAGCCGACCTCGTCGACGATGATCAGCCCGAAGCGCCTCAACCTGGCGAGCTCCTGAGGGAGCCGGCCGGCCCTGTGGGCATCGGTGAGCCGGGTGACCCACTCGGTGGCGGTCGCGAACAGCACTCGGTGTCCGTGTCGGGCGGCGGCGATTCCCAAGGCGGTGGCCAGGTGGGTCTTCCCGGTCCCGGGCGGCCCGAGGAGCACGACGTTGCGGCCCTCGGTCAGGAACCCTCCCGAGGCCAGCGCGCCGACCTGCTGCCGGACGGCCGGCTGTGCGTCGAAGTCGAAGTCTTCCAGCGTCTTCACACCACCGAACCCGGCGGCGCGGATCCGTAGGTGTGCACCTGAGGCGTTGCGGGCGCTGACTTCGCGTTCGAGGACCGCTGCGAGGTAGTCCTCGTGGGTCCAGCCGGCATCGCGGGCCTGGTCGGCCAGCCGGGCGGCGGCCTCAGTGATCCGAGGAGCTTTGAGCGCACCGGCGAGGTAGGTGATCTGCTTGACGGCCTCGGTGCTCGCGGCCTTCGCCTTGCTGGGTGTCGTGGCCATCAGCTGATCCCTTCACCCAGGCCGAACGCACGGTCGTAGTCCGAGAGGTCCCGGACCAGGTCGTCGCCAGCCACGACACCCGTGCGGGGTTGTTGAAACTGCTTGCGTAGCCGGGCGGCTGTCTCGACGTGCGCCGGGTCGGTGATCGTCATCCCTCGCGCCCACACACGCCGGTGCTCGGCGATCAGGCGACCCTCCAGCCGGATCCGAACACGCTCGAGGTCAGCAGCGACGTCGACCATTCCTCCGATCACCTGTGGGTCGACGGAGTAGTCGCAGGTGTCGAGGCGGACGTAGTAGTCGCGGCCCAGCCGGATCTTGTTGCGCCACCCCAGGTGCAGCGGGATCGGTGGCAGCGGCAACATCGCCGTCCGATCGGCATCGATCAGATCGGTCGGCGCGGCCTTGATCGTGCGGACCACCCTGGCGTTCGCCCGGCCCAGCCAGTCGGTGAACTGGATGTTGAAGTCGGCCGGTGAGGTGAACGTCCGACCGGGCATGAAGGAGGTCTCGAACCAGCCGTTGCGACGCTCCACCACGCCCTTGGACTCTGGGTCCCGGGGTGGCAACAGCACCAGCTTGGTCGCCAAGGTGCCCATGAACGCAGCCACTCCCTCGGCGCGACGTGGACCACGACCGATGCCGGGCTCGTTGTCCCAGATCAGCCGACGCGGGACCCGACCGAGCTGCTGGATCAGCTCCCACGAGCCCAGCAGCAGGTCCTCGGTCTTCCTCGTCGGGATCATCCGGGCGGCCACGAACCGCGAATGCGCCGCGGTGATCACCAGGACCGGCAACAGCTTCGCGGTGCCGTCCTCGAGCGGGATCTTGCGCGGCGGGAACCACAGATCGCACTGCGCCGCGTCGCCAGCAGCCCAGGTGATCCGGTCCGCGGGGTCAACGGGGCGATGCTCGGGACGCAGCCGGCGCACGTTGTCGCTGAACCATCGGATCGAGCCAGTCCAACCCACCCGTTCGGCCAGCACCGTGGCCGGCATGTCCGGCGTCTGTTCCAACAGCGCCCGCACGCGCGGCTCGAACTCCGTGAACGACGTCGGCCCGAGCGACCGCACATAGCGCGGCGGCGCATCCGAGTTCACCGCCTTGATGACCGTGGTCCTCGAGATCCCCAGCCGCTGAGCGATACGCGCCTTCGGCACCCCTTCCGCAGCCAACCTCCTGATCAGCGCCCAGTCCTCCAAAGTGATCACACTCCAATCGTTGAGTGCTCACTTTTCACCGCCGAAACTGTCCAGTTTTCGAGCGCCGCCGACACCCCATTGCCGTCGCATCTTGTGCCACCCGATCACGCGCGGCATAGACGATGAGCCTGTCCTTATGGGACCAAGCCGTCAGCCGCGCGTGCGGGAGACACGCCGCTCGGGAGGGCGCGAACCTAGACTCTATCCATGGGCAAAGCGGATGAAATCACAGCCATCGCAAACCTCGTGGGCATACACAATCCCGGGCTTGGCGTCGGCTGGTGATCCCCAAGGTCCTATTCGACGGCATCTGCCAGCGTCTGGCGCTCAACGCAAGCGGAACGATGCCCCAGCAGGCCCAGCGGATCATAACCGCCGCAAACCTTGCCTACCGTGCGGACTTCTTCTGATAGCAGGGGCGCCGCTCGATGGTTGCCGCCCACCGTCACTCTCGAGGGTGTCCAGCAAATCAAGAAGGCGGTGCAGATCCTTCTGCCTTAGCGTGCCGGGCGGCGGTTTCCGCTATGGCGATGTCAGCAGATAACCCCTCCAGCGACTCAACCGCTGGTAAGGCCGCCCCTGCCGCGGTCATATGCCGAACCGAAACCGTCGCTGCGCGGCCGACCTGAACGACGGGAGCGTCTCGAGGACCTACGTCGACGGCTGCTTCTGGCACGGCTGTCTCGAGCACGGCACGAGCCCACGCACCAATGCCGAGTGGTGGCGTTGGAAGATCGACCGCAACCAAGCGCGCGACCAAGACACGGATGAGCTGCTGCACCGGAAAGGCTGGCAAGTCCTTCGCGTCTGGGAGCACGAGGAGGTCGGCGCGGCCGCCGATCGTGTGCAGGCGGCCTACGCCGCCGGGACCGCCTGAGGATTCACCACGCATGCTGCGCGACGAGCAAACCGGCGCGGGCCCGCGGAATGCGCATCTCGATCTTGTCCTGGCGCTCCGCCCCGACGTCCCCCTCGGTTCGGGGTGGCTGTCTGCCGATGGGCCTGACAGCCAGCTGTCCCGCGGCAAGAGCGGCGTCCAGATGCGGTGTGTCGCGAATCCAGAACGCTTCGAGTCGTCGGGGCTCGAAGCCACGCTTGCGCATCCGTGATCGCCCACTGTTCGACGGCGCTGAGCGCACCCCGCGTGACCGCTTGAAGTCGCGGTGCCACTCGCAGAAATGTCCCGTCATGGTCCATCTCGGCCGCTCCACTCAGGACCAGGAACCCCAGACCCTGGTCCTCGACGCACTGCCTGATCGCCCGGTCGTCGTTAAGGAGGGCCGCGCCGCTGGAGCGCTTCGACTCGCGGCCAGGCTCGACAGTCCCAGAGGTGTGCGACTTCAGGTCCCAGACGTAGTTCAGCGAGTAGTCGAACGTGGTGTTGCCGTAGCGGACCTGCACCGGCTTGCGGCTCGGGGTGAACGAGTCCTGGAGCACCTTGCGTCCGCGGGCCTCGTAGTACCAGCCCTGCCACTCGTTCTCGTGGGCCCCACGGGCACCCTCGCGAGCCATCCACTGGACCGACTTCCTCCCGTCCCACGGTCCCGCGGGCAGGCCATCGGCCAGCGCTGCGACTAGCGCCTGCGCTTCGGCCTCGGCACTCGTGAGCAGCTCCGCCGCGCTTGAGCCGAGTCGGCCAAGCCGTCGCTCGGCACCGGCCAGGACGACGTTCAGCCCCTCCAGCGACACGGTCTCGCCCGTGGAGTAGCAAGTGTCGGTCCACGTCATCCCGAGCTCATGGGCCAGGTCCCGAGCCAGACGCGTCTTGCTGGACCTGTCCAGTCGTGCCTGCGGGAGGAGGTTGTCAGCCAGGTTGACCAGAACGGACTTGCGCTCCTTGCTTCCCGGTCCGAGGGACTCAGCCGGCGCACCGGTGAGTCCTGCGATTCGAGTCACCGCCTCGATCTTGGATACGGCCGGGTTGAACGCGGCCCAACCCGGCGCCTCGAGCCCGGCAGGAAGCGCGGGACGAACACGTTGGAGGCTGCCTTCCTGAAACGCCAGCTGGGCGCCCTCGAGCAGGACGTTCAGGCCGTCCAAGTTGACCTTGGTCCGCCGCACATGCAACTGCGGCTCCCAAGCCACGTCGAGCCGTGAGGCAATCCGCTCCCCGAGGTCCGCGTTGGTGCGCGTGACATCGATGTCGAGGCGCAAGGCGTCTCGCAAGGCAACCAGAGCACGCTTTTCCCCCCGGCCGCGCTCGCTCGCGCCCGTCAGCGAATAGATCCGCGAGACGGCCTCGGATGACGACTCGGCGGGAATGAAGAACTGCAGGTCTACGGAGCCAGACACGCATGCCAGTAGTACACGGCGTTGCTACTTAGTGCCAGGACGTCAGTCCTGTGCCGCGAGCTTGTGGTCGGGGGACCCTCCCGACGCCTCGACCGCCGCGACGACGTGGTCGGCATGCGCACTGATCTCTGCAGCATGTCGCAACACGTACTCGCGAAACACGTAGGTAGCAGCACCGACGTTCACACCGTTCCCCATCTGCTTGTATGACGCTGCGTCTCGTTGGTCCAGCACGATGTCGCTGTCTGGAGAGGACTGACGGAAGCCGAACCGCTCGGGCAGGCCCTGGAGCCTGGCAGTCTCCCGGGGCGTGATCCTGCGTCGACTCCCGGCAATGATCGATGTCTGCGTGATGGCGACCAGAGCGGGCAGGTAGTCGGGTCGCTTGCAGCGGATCCCCGAGGGCCGGAAGTGCATGACGGTGTCGGCGAGAGGACGGTGCGGGCCGGCTTGCCACTCGAACTTTCGCCGGGAACGAGGGAAGGCGTCGAGCTTCCAGGCGGTACCTGTCGAGCACCGGCTGGTGCCTGTCGTAGAAGGCCGCGTTCTTCCTGAGGAAGTTCCGTTTCCACTGTGGCAGCGGCTCATCGGCCAGGTCCGCTCCCTCGATGATCTCCTCGGCCTCATCGATCGAACGCCACTCGTCGGCCCAGATCGGGAAGCCCGGTAGCCGCTCCCCGGGGTGGAGCCGCTCCGCGACGTCCGTCAGAAGCCGGTCCCAGGTGTCGATCCACTTGAGCTCGGTGCTGTCGAGCTCGTATCGGGGGTCGACATCCTCGTCGGCCTCCAGAGGCAGGTCTCGCTCGAGGTCCCAGTCCTCCTTGCGCCAGTCGAGGCCATGCGTCTTCGGCGTGACGATGGGGTCGTCGAAGTTGGCCGGGTCCTCAGCCGCCTCTCGACCGACGTAGTGGGCCAGGATGAAGACGCGCTCCCGCACCTGCGGCCGACCGCCGAGCTCGCGCGGCAGCAGGTGGGGCGAGAAGACGGCGGGCCGGCTGGCTGTGCGATAGCCGAGCTGCCTCAGGGTGCGAACGATCGTGTTGAACGTGTCCGTGTGCCTTGGGCCCGCCAGGTTGCGGACGTTCTCAAGCAGCAAGACCGACGGACGAGTCCGCTCGTCCTGCAGGATGCGGGCGATGTTCCAGAAGAGCGTCCCACGCGTCTCGCCGATGCCACGCTGGAAGCCGCTCTTCGAGAAGGGCTGGCAGGGGAAGCCCGCCGCGAGTACGTCGGCGTGCGGGACCGTGACCTTGGGGTCCGTGAGCGGAACGATGTCGCCGCTGACCCTCAGGCGAGCACGCTCCTCGTCGGACTGGGCATGCTCTCGCAACGGCCGCAGCCAGTTGTAGTCGTAGACCGCGGCCGCGTCCCGGTCGATCTCGGATGCGAAGGCGAACTGGCCGCCCAGGCTGTGCAATGCGGCGTGGAAGCCGCCCACCCCGGAAAAGAGGTCCGAGAAGGTGAAGCCTTCCATGTCGAGCTCATGTTCGAATCCTTGCACGCGGGTCAGGGGGAAGCGTGGATTGAACGGTCGTGTCTGTGGATCGGAAGCTGGCCGGGCACCTGTGGACGAGGACTGGGGCGCCGCCGCGTAGGCGGCGCCCCAGTTGCTCGCATTCCTCGCTCAGCTGCAGCCGCTGGTGCTGCCACACCCCTCGCACACGAAGCAGGACCCGGCCGGACGCATCTTGGTCCCGCAGGTGAAGCAGAGCGGGGAGTCGACGGCGGTGCCGGTGATCTGCTCCAGCAGCTCGGCGGAGGTGTGGGCGCCCGAGTCGACTTCGGCGACCACGGTCTCGCCGTCGTCTTCGGATTCCTCGGCCTCGCCGGCGCTCGAGGTGCGGTCGGCGTAGTCCTCGACCGTGAGCTCGCTCGCGCTGCCCGTCTCCTCGAGGGGCTCGTAGGAGCCGGTCTCGAGGTGGCGCTGGCGCTCCTCGGCGGAGTAGATGCCCAGGGCCGACCGCGACTCGAAGGTCAGGTAGTCCAGCGCCAGGCGGCGGAAGACGTAGTCCATCACCGACTGGGCCATCCGGATGTCCGCGTCGTCGGTCAGGCCGGCCGGCTCGAAGCGCTGGTTGGTGTACTTCGAGACGTAGGTCTCCAGCGGCACGCCGTACTGCAGGCCGATCGAGATCGCGATCGAGAAGGCGTCCATCACCCCGGCCAGCGTCGAGCCCTGCTTGCCGAGCTTGAGGAAGATCTCGCCGAGGGCGCCGTCCTCCTGCGCCCCGGAGATCAGGTAGCCCTCGGCGCCGCCGACGGTGAAGGACGTCGTCCGCGAGAGCCGCGACTTCGGGAGCCGCTTGCGGGTCGGCGCGTAGACGACCTTCTCGACGACCTTGGGCTCGGCCTCGGTCGCGACGGCCTCGGGCTCGTCGCCCTTGCCGTCGTTCTTGCCCTTGCCCGTGGCCAGCGGCTGGCCGACCTTGCAGTTGTCGCGGTAGATCGCGGTGGCCTTGAGCCCGAGCTTCCAGGACTGCAGGTAGACGTCCTCGATCTCCTCGACCGTGGCGCTCTCGGGCAGGTTCACCGTCTTCGAGATCGCGCCGGAGAGGAACGGCTGGCAGGCCGCCATCATCCGCACGTGGCCCATCGGCTTCAGCGCCCGCGCGCCCATCGCGCAGTCGAAGATCTCGTAGTGCTCCTGGCGCAGGCTGGGCGCGTCGATCACGTGGCCGTGCTCGGCGATGTAGGCGACGATCGCCTCGACCTGCTCGGGCTGGTAGCCCAGCATCTTCAGGGCCCGCGGCACCGTCTGGTTGACGATCTGCATCGACCCGCCGCCGACGAGCTTCTTGAACTTCACCAGCGAGAAGTCGGGCTCGATGCCGGTGGTGTCGCAGTCCATCATGAAGCCGATGGTGTTGTGGCTGACGAAGCCGCCGGCCACGTAGGTCACGTTGTCGGGCACCGACAGGTCGAACGTCGGCTGCACGCCGCCGTCCTCGTTGGCGGCCACCCGCTCGAACGCGTAGCCGAGCGCGTGGGCCAGGCGCGGGTCCGGCGTCTCCGCGAAGACCTGCTCGGCCGTGCGGCGGGAGACCCCGCCGGACTTGGCCAGCGAGCTCACCACGACCCGACGAGAAGGCGATCCCACGGGCACCAGCTCGTCCCACACCGACCGGGGCAGGTGGATGCGGTCGCGGTTGCCGGCCTGCGCCGACTGCTCGCGCGCCACCGCGGCGCCCTTGCGGCCGCCGAGGAAGCCGATCTGCTCGCCGAAGCGGGCCGCGTGGTCGAGGTTGCGCAGACGCACCTGGAACACCGGGCCGCCGAAGCCGCTGACCGTCTCCCGGGTCGTGGTCACCAGGCCCAACGCGAGCAGCACGGTGCGGATCTCGGCCGCGAACGACGCCGACGACGTCGACACCGACGGGACGTGATCCTGCACCGTGCCGTCGGCCTCGAACAGGCCGCGCAGGAATGCGGCGTACACGTCGCGGTCGTTGGTCTCCAGCAGGGCCGAGGGCACCCGCGGCGACCAGCCCTTGCCGGTGTGGTCGACCCCGGGCCGCACCTTGGCGAAGCCGGCGGCGTCCCACCAGCGGGCGAGCCGCACGGACTGCAGGCACACCTCCTGGTAGCCCTCCGCGGCGGTGACCTTCGGCTCGAGGTGGAACAGCTCCTTGGAGAGGACCTTCAGCCGCTCGGCCACGTCGAGGTCGGCGTCCGCAACGCAGAGCCGCACGCCCTTGGCGTGCAGGCTGCCGTCGCCCATGAAGTAGCCGACCAGCTCGGCCAGCTCCGGGGTGACGTGCGACGGAACCTCCACGTTCCGGTCCCCGGCGTAGTACGCCTGGTCGAGCACCGGCAGCGGCACCTCGCGCGGCTCACCGACGAGCGTGTCCCGCTGCATCGGGACGACGTCGTCGGGGGCGATGTCGGCCATCCGCTTCCACACCCAGGCGCCGGACTCCGGGTCGACGACCTTGATGCGGTGCGCGAGCGTGCCCTGGATCGTGTAGCCGCCCCGCGTGACCACCCGGCGGGTGGGCTCCTCGCCGTTCACGAAGAACTGCGTCGCCTGCCGCTCGCCCTCGTCGGTGGAGACCCGGGCGTCGAGCTCCTGCCAGCGGTCGCCCCACACGTCGCCGAGCTCGCCGAGCCGGGTCAGGCCGCGGTCGGTGGTGACCATGGTGTCGGCGGTCAGGCAGCCGGTCGGCGCGAGCACGGACGCCTGCGCGTTGCGGAAGCCGTTCTTCTCCCCCACCTTCTGCACGTCGGCCCACGCCTTCGTCGCGGCCTGGTGCACCTGGCTGTCGACGGCGTGCAGGGTGCGCACGGTGTCGTTGGCCGCCTGGTGCTTGCGCATCACGCGCTTGTGGGCGTCGGCGTTGCGGGCGTACCCGGTGTAGGGGCCCACGACGCCGGCGAGCTCGGCGGAGCGCTTGTAGGACACGCCGGTCATCAGCGAGGTGATCGACGCGGCCATCGCGCGGCCGCCGTCGGAGTCGTAGCCCAGGCCCATCGCCATCAGCAGGGCGCCGAGGTTGGCGTACCCGATGCCGAGCTGGCGGTAGTCGCGCGTGGTGTCGCCGATCGCCTCGGTCGGGAAGTCCGCGAAGCAGATCGAGATGTCCATCGCCGTGATCACGATTTCCACGGCCTGCGCGAAACGCTCGGAATCAAAGGTGTCGTCATTCGCCAGGAATTTCAGCAAATTGAGGCTCGCCAAATTGCAACTGCTGTTATCGAGGCTCATATATTCACTACAAGGATTACTTGCAGTAATCCTTCCGGTTTCCGGATTCGTGTGCCAATCATTGATTGTGTCGTCATATTGCAGGCCCGGGTCGGCGCATTCCCAGGCCGCCTTGGAAATGGACCGGAACAGCTCGCGGGCGTCGATCGTCTCGATGATCTCGCCGGTCTGGCGCGAGCGCAGGCCGAACTCCGTGCCCTCCTCGACCGCGCGCATGAACTCGTCGCTCACGCGCACCGAGTTGTTGGCGTTCTGATACTGCACGGAGGCGATGTCGTGGCCGCCGAGGTCCATGTCGAAGCCGGCGTCGCGCAGGGCGCGGATCTTGTCCTCCTCGCGCGCCTTGGTCTGCACGAACTCCTCGATGTCGGGGTGGTCGACGTCGAGCACGACCATCTTCGCCGCGCGCCGCGTGGCGCCGCCGGACTTGATGGTGCCCGCCGACGCGTCGGCGCCGCGCATGAAGGAGACGGGGCCCGAGGCGGTGCCGCCGGAGGAGAGCAGCTCCTTGGAGGACCGGATGCGGGAGAGGTTCAGGCCGGCGCCGGAGCCGCCCTTGAAGATGAAGCCCTCCTCCTTGTACCAGTTCAGGATCGAGTCCATCGAGTCGTCGACGGAGAGGATGAAGCAGGCGGAGACCTGCTGCGGCGACGGCGTCCCGACGTTGAACCAGACGGGGCTGTTGAAGGAGAAGTACTGGTGCACGAGCAGCCAGGTGAGCTCGTGCTCGAAGGTCTCGGCGTCGGCGTCCGTCGCGAAGTAGCCGTGCTCGCGGCCGGCCTTCACGTAGGTGAGCACGACCCGGTCGATCAGCTGCTTGAGGCTCCACTCGCGGGCCTCGGTGCCGACGGCGCCGCGGAAGTACTTGCTGGTGACGATGGTGGAGGCGTTCACGCTCCAGAAGTCGGGGAACTCGACGCCGCGCTGCTCGAAGACGGTCTCGCCGGACTTCCAGTTCGTCTGGACGACGTCGCGGCGCTCCCAGGTGATCTCGTCGTAGGGGTGCACCCCCTCGGTCGAGAAGTGGCGCTGGATGCTCAGGCCCGCGCCGTCACCCGTGGGCCGGGTGCCCTTCTTCTTGGCCGACGCCCGCCCGGAGCCGCCCGCTGCTCCGCTCACCGTCTCCGTCATGGGTTCTCCTCCTGTCGGGGACGACTCCCTCGTCGCCGTCCGCCCGTGTGCCCGGTTGCCGGGTGCTGGTCGTCGCTTCGTCCTGTCTACCGCTGGCCACCGACATCCGGTTGACCGAGCGCGGGAAGCGTGCGGGGAAGTGGTGCGCCCGGGACACGTCGCTTCCCCACAACGTGTCCCGGGCGGATCGGGGTCAGCCCGATGGGGCTGAGGGAGGCCCGGCGGCGGCGTCCTCCCGCGCGCGCTCGACCTCCAGGGACGCCCGCTCGAGGCGGAGCATCTCGATCTCGCGCTCGAAGTCCTCCACCGAGTCGAACCGGCGGTAGACCGACGCGAAGCGCAGGTAGGCCACCTCGTCGAGGCGGCGCAGCGGGCCGAGGATCGCCAGCCCGACCTCGTGGGCCGGCACCTCGGCCTGTCCCCCGGCGCGCAGCGCGTCCTCGACGGCCTGGCCGAGCCGGCCCAGGTCGGCCTCGGTGACGGGGCGGCCCGTGCAGGCCTTGCGGACGCCGGCCACGGCCTTCTCGCGGTGGAACGGCTCCGCGGCGCCGGACTTCTTCACCACGGTCAGCTGCATCTGCTCGACCGTGCTGAAGCGGCGGTCGCAGGCGCCGCAGGTACGCCGCCGGCGGACCGACCCGCCGTCGTCCTGCACGCGGGAGTCGAGGACCCGGGTGTCGGTG
The DNA here is from genome assembly GCA_963832415.1 of uncultured Actinomycetota bacterium. Classification (GTDB taxonomy): domain Bacteria; phylum Actinomycetota; class Actinomycetes; order Propionibacteriales; family Nocardioidaceae; genus Nocardioides. The sequence continues at coordinate 212,503 of CAWHTZ010000010.1, forward strand.
CTCTTGCAGAACGGGCAGTGCATGCGTCGGGTCCTCCTCTCGGGGCCGCTGGGCGGTGCGTGGGCGCGTCGGCATGACCCTGGCTCCTCGCCCCCTGGTGGACTGGGGGCTGGGGATATCCGGGCCTCTACCTGTGGACAACCAGCCGCTGCTTGTGAGTCATCCACTCTTCGGCTGTGCACTAGATGTGGATAACTACATCGCTGTAACTACTAGATGTGGTGGTAACCGTAGCCCCGGGCCACCGGGGGCGCAACAGCCACGGCCGGCGTTTTCGCGCAAACCGGCGAGTCGTCCTGGCCCGCTCGACAAACCCGCAGGTCAGAGGCCGGTCCAGACCGGTGTTCCCGGATCCGGACGACCGCGTGTCGCGGGTCGCCCGGCGTGTCGCGCGCCGGCCCGCCGGGGCACGGAGAACGCCCGGCCCGATCGTCGATCGGGCCGGGCGTCGGGAGGCGGCAGGTGGGCGCGCGGAGCCTCAGTCGAGGAGGAAGCCGTGATGTCCCGCGATCACGCCGTCCCCGATGAAGATGGCCAGGTAGCCGAGCACCGCCACCGCGCCGAGCGCGAGCCCCACGATCGACTTGCCCGAGCCCGTGGGCGCGCGGCGGCCCGCGTTGCCGGCGAGGATCCCGGCCACCCCGAGCACCAGCGGCAGGCCGGACCAGAAGGCGGGCATGGTCAGCAGCACCGCGGGGATCGAGAAGGACAGCGCGGCGGTGCCCTGGTCGTCGCGGCGCAGGGCGCGGGGCAGCGCGAGCCCGTAGACCAGCGCGGTGACGACCACCAGCGTGGAGGTGACGACCGCGATCTCGGCCCAGTCGTGGGCCCCGTAGAAGCTCCAGCCGGCGCCGAGGGCGGCCGAGGCGACTCCGGCGGCGGCGACGGTGCGGCCCGAGGCCCGGGTGGGCGCGACGGCGGTGGAGGGTGCGTAGGTGGTCATGGCGGTTCCTCTCTCGATGGGTGGTGGGCTGGACTCGAGTGAACGGCCCCGGGGCCCTCCGCGTCGTCACGAGCGCGAGCGGTCCGCCGCGACCGCGCGGGTGACGCGGGTGTCGTCCCCAGGAGTGACTACGAGCCGGTCCGCACGCCCTACCGTGAGCGCCATGAGCTGGCGGGCGATCCTGCGGAGCCACGGCGACGCGCTGCTGGCCGCGGTGCTCGCGGTGCTGATGACCGGCGAGCTCGTGGCGTTCCTCTCCGGACCCGAGCTGGTGCCGCTCGTGCTGGGGCTGCTGACGACGGGGCCGTTCGTGCTGCGCCGGCGCTCGCCCCTGGTCTGCTTCGTGCTGGTGATGACCGGCATCGAGCTGCTCAGCTATCGGCTGCCCGGGTTCGACAACGACTCCTCCGCCTTCATCTTCGCGTTCTTCATCGCGCTCTACTCCCTGGGCCGGTACACGCGCGGGACCGAGGCGTGGCTGGGCGTGGCCGGGGTCGTGGTGGCGATGACGCTCTTCGTGAACAGCGAGGGCGGGCTGAGCCCCGACCTCGGCGACGTCGCTTTCGTCCTGGGCTTCGCGGGTGCCCCCTGGGCCGCTGGCCTGACGCTCCGGCTGCGGCGGGAGCGCGAGGCGACGCTGCGGACCGAGAACGAGCGGCTCCGGCTCGAGCAGGAGGCCCTCGCCGCCCGGGCCGTGGCCGAGGAGCGGTCGCGGATCGCCCGCGAGCTGCACGACGTGGTCTCGCACGCGATCTCCGTGACGGTGCTCCAGGCCCGCGGCGCGCGGCGCGTCCTCGACTCCGACCCCGCCGCGGCGCGGGGCGCGCTCGACGCGATCGAGGAGACCAACGCGGCCGCGCTCGGAGACATGCGCCGGCTGCTCGCGGTGCTGCGCGACACCGAGCCCGAGGGCCTCGACCTCCGGGCCCCATCCGAAGCCTGGCCCGGAGAGGAGCGCACCCCGCAGCCCTCGATCGCGAACCTCGACGCGCTCCTGGCGCACGTGCGCGGCTCGGGGGTGCCGGTCGAGGTGGCGGTGGACGGCGAGCCGGCCGACCTGCCGCCGGGCGTGGACCTGTCGGCCTACCGGATCGTGCAGGAGGCGCTGACCAACGTGCTCAAGCACGCCGCCGAGGCGAGCGCCACCGTCCGGCTGACCTACGCGCCCGACGCGCTCACGGTCGCCGTCACGGACGACGGGATCCCCGGACCGCTCGAGGAGCGCGGAGTCGGCCACGGGTTGATCGGCATCCGGGAGCGGGTCTCGGTCGTCGGCGGCGACGTCGAGGTGGGCCCCGGACCCGAGGGCGGGTTCACGGTGCGCGCGAGGCTGCCCTACGCGCTGGAGCTGTCGTGACCGCCGTCGAGGCGGGGCCGGCGCGGATCCGGGTGCTGCTGGCAGACGACCAGCCGCTGGTGCGTGCCGGGTTGCGGATGATCCTCTCCGCCGAGCCGGACCTGGAGGTGGTCGGCGAGGCCGCCGACGGCCGCGCGGCGATCGAGGCGTGCCGCGAGCTGCACCCCGACGTCGTGCTGATGGACGTCCGGATGCCCGGCGTCGACGGGATCGAGGCCACGAGGGAGGTCACGGCCCTCGCCGACCGGCCGCACGTGCTGGTGCTGACCACCTTCGACCTCGACGAGGTGGTCTACGACGCGCTCCGGGCCGGGGCGAGCGGGTTCCTGCTCAAGGACGCGCCGGAGGAGCGGCTGACGACCGCGATCCGCGTGGTGGCCGAGGGCGGCTCGCTCTTCGCGCCCTCGGTGACCCGCCGGCTGATCGAGGAGTTCGCGCAGCGGGCGCCCCGGGCGCCGGTGGACCTGCGGGGCCTGACCGACCGGGAGCACGAGGTCCTCCGGCTGGTGGCGCGGGGCCTCTCCAACGCCGAGATCTCCGACGCGCTGTTCGTCAGCGAGAACACGGTGAAGACGCACGTCGCGCGGCTGCTGATGAAGCTCGGCGTGCGGGACCGCGTGCAGGCGGTGGTGCTGGCCTACGAGTGCGGGCTGGTCCGGCCGGCGACCTAGCAGCTCAGCCGGTGTCGCCGAGCGTGAGCGTGAACCACACCGAGGTGCCGTCGGCCAGCACGTCGGCCCCCCAGTCGCTGGAGAGCGACTCGACCAGCATCAGGCCGCGGCCGTAGACGTCGAGCGTGTCCGCATCCCCGTCGGCCGGCGCCACGAGCTCACGGGCCTCGGGGGGCCCGCCGTGGTCGCGCACGCAGACCTCGAGCATCCCCTCGATCAGGGCGATCAGCAGGTGCGAGGGGCTGCCGGCATGGATCACGGCGTTCGTCACCAGCTCGGAGAGGCAGAGCTCCGCGGTCGCCGAGATGTCCTCGGAGACGCCCCACCCCCGGAGCCGCTCGCGCAGGAACCGCCGCGCCGCCGCGGGGGCGCGCTCGTCGTTGGGCAGCATCGTGGCGGCCTCGGCGGCGCCGTCGGCCCGCGGGTCGCCGGGCACCGAGGCGTGCGGGCTGCTGCCCCGGGACAGCTGCCGCAGGGAGTAGCTCACGACGCGGGCCAGGACGCCGATCTCGTCGCACTGCTGCGGGTCGAACGGCTGGGCGGAGTCGTAGTAGAGCGCCAGGGCGCCGAGCGGCCGGTCCGGCGACCCCTCGGCGGCGGCGACCTCGACGCGGGTGACCACGGGCTCGAGGGGCAGCACCGCCAACGACACCGTGCCGGCGTCCGCCCGTTCCCGGCAGAAGGCCGCGAACCTCCCCCCGAGGTCCCGGATCCGTCCCGTCACCGGCTCCCGGGTGCGGACGGCCCAGTTGAGCGGGACGTCGTCGAAGGCGTCGACGTGCGTCCAGTCCGGGCGGGCGCCCGCCCGGCCGAGGTCGCGCTCGCTGGAGAGGAAGCGGAGACGCCGACCGGCCCCCTCGACCAGGCCGAGCGCGGCGCCGTGCACGCAGGGAAACGTGCCGGGCCCCACCAGCCCGGTCAGCAGGGTTCGGGCCAGCGTGTCGAGGTCCTCCGCCTCGGCCAGCTCCCTGTTGAGCCGGCCAGCGACATCGGCGACGACTGGCCGAGCACGGTCGTCCACAGGCGTCAGCCTAAAACCACTACCGAGACCTGATTGGGAGAAACAAGGGAGAAGTTGAGCCAGACTTTAGCCACTTGCGCATCTCGTCGTCGGGACGTACTCTGCGCGCCGACCCGGGCGGCCCCGCCGCCCCGCAACCGGGGCGACGCCGGGCGGGGCCGGTGCTCGGCCCCGCCCGGCGCCTCTTTCCCTGCTGGCCGCGGACCGGGGTCGAGGCGGTCCGCGGTGCTCGGGCCTTCGGTGCGTGTCGGTCGGGCGTGCCTGCCGACGCACCGGGGCGGCGGCCCCTCACTCGCCCCCGGGCACCAGCAGCCGCTGGCCGGCGTCGAGGGCGGTGGTCTCCAGGGCGTTCAGTCGCTCGATGCGCCGCATCGTGTCGCGCACGTCGCCCCCGGCCTGGGTGCGCTCGGCGGCCAGCTCCCAGAGCGTCTCGCCGGTGCCGACGGTGACGACCTCGGTCGGCGCCTCGACGCCGGGCTCCCCGGTGGCGACCGAGGAGGCGCCCAGGAAGAAGGCGATCGCGAAGACCGCCACGACGCAGGCGAGGAACACGACCACGCGGCCGCGCCGGGTCAGGCGGAGATCCGCGTCGGGGCGGACGACCGTGCGCGCCTCGGGCCCCGGGGCGTGACCGGCGCGGGCGGGGCCGAGCGGCGTCGGCGCCACCCGCGGGGAGCGGAGCGGGCTGGGAGTGAGGGTGATCGTGCTCATCGTGACCTCCTGGGGAAGCGGCGGTCTGCCGGGTCGCTGTGCGTCGAGGTGATGTCTACCGACGGCCACCGACAGCCCGGCCCCGCGAGCGACGGGGGCGGGTCGGCGATCCTTCGATCACACGTTCGATCGAACATGTGTACGAAGGTAGAGCAGGTGTTCGAACGCCGTCAAGGGCCCGCCGGCCCGCGGCTCACGCCCGCGGCGCCGTGCCCTGCAGGAACGCCAGCACCGCGGCGACCCGCCGGTGGACGCCGTCCTCCCCCGGCCGGCCGAGCTTGCGCAGGATCGCCCCGACGTGCTTCTCCACGGCCGACTCCGAGAGCACCAGCTCGCGGGCGATGCCGGCGTTGCTCAGGCCGCGGGCCATCTCGCGCACGACGTCGCGCTCGCGGGGCGAGAGCGCGACGCCCGCCTCCTCCCGCTGGTCCTGGCGGCGCACCAGCACGTCGACCACCCGGGGGTCCACCCAGGAGCGGCCCTCCACCACGGCGCGCAGGGCGCCGATCATCTCCTCCAGGTCGCCGACCCGGTCCTTGAGCAGGTAGGCCAGCGACTCGGCGCCGTGCCGCAGCAGCTCGTAGGCATACGCCTCGTCGGCGTGCTGCGAGAGCACGACCACGCCGGTGCCCGGGTGCTGGGCGCGGATCCGGTGCGCCGCCTCGATGCCTTCCATGTGGTGGCCCGGCGGCATCCGGATGTCGGTGAGCACGGCGTCCGGCGCGAGCGCGGCGACGCGCCCCACCAGCTCCTCCCCCGTCTCGACGGCGTCGAGCACGACCACCTCTCCGGAGTCCTCGAGCAGGCGGCGCACCCCCTCGCGGACGAGGTAGTGGTCGTCGGCGAGCACGACGCGCAGCGGCGCGCTCACGGCGTCCGTCCCGCGAGGGGCGCCTCCGCGTCGGGCTGCCAGGGGACGTCGCGCTCCGCGGCCGGCGGGGGCCCTGCGGGGGGCGCCGCCGGGGAGGTCGCGGGGGGCGTCGCCGGGAGCGTCGCCGTGACCCGGGTGCCGCGGCCGGGGGCGGAGTCCACCGCCAGGCGGCCCCCGATGGCGTCGAGCCGGTCCCGCAGGCCGGGGAGGCCCGACCCCTCGGCGCGGTCGGGGTCGAAGCCGCGCCCGCCGTCCACGACCTCGACGCGCAGCGCCTCCTCGACCAGCGCCAGCTCGACGCCGATCTCCGAGGAGCCGGAGTGCTTGAGCGCGTTGGTGACCGCCTCGCAGGCGACGAAGTACGCCGTGCCTTCGACCTCCTCGGCGAAGCGGCGCCCGCGCAGCCCCGGCGCCGCGCGGACGACCACGGCGCCCGGGGCCCCGTCGGCCCGGCTCTGGAGGGCGGGCACGAGGCCGTGGTCGGTGAGCACCTGCGGGTGGATGCCGGCGGCGAGGGCGCGCAGGCTCTCCAGCGCGTCGAGCGCCTCGGTGGAGAGGGCGTCGAGCGTCCGGCCCACGCTCCCGGGGTCGCCGCGGCCGAGCTGGCGGCGCGCGAGCGCGATGCTCGCCGTCAGCGCGACGAGCTGCTGCTGCGCCCCGTCGTGGAGGTCGCGCTCGAGGCGGCGGCGGGCGGTCTCCTCCGCGGCGACGAGCCGCGACCGCGAGGCCGACAGCTCGCTGGCCTGTCCCCGGATCGCGGCCAGCGAGGCGGCGAGCTCGCGGGCCAGCCGGGCGTTGTGCACCGCGAGCGCCACCTGCTGCGCGAGCGTCTCGAAGAGCTCGGCGTCCGGGGGCCGCAGCGACCGGCGCAGCACCCCCGCGCGGGGCCCGCAGGCGATCTCCCCGAGCGTCTCCCCGCCGTGCACCAGGTCGGCGCGCAGGACGGGCCCGGTGGTCGGCGGCGGCCCGTCGTGCGCGGTGGTCACGCCGTGCACGCGCAGCCGGACCCACCTCACGCCGAGTCCCTCGCGGGCCGTCGACGCCACCGCCGCCGCCAGCTCCTCCAGGTCGTGGGTGTGCTCCAGCGTGCCGCCGAGGCGGCGGACCAGGTCCTCGCCGCCCACGCGGTCGCCGTAGGCCCAGCGGCCGGCCCGGTGCGCCAGCAGCCGCCGGACGGGCTCGAAGGCCAGGGTCGCGACCACCGTGACGACGACCGCCACCTCCAGGCCCTGGCCCGACGCCGCCAGGCCGAGCAGGACCGCGAGGCCGAAGCAGCCGGCGGCGATGGCCAGCCAGATCGGGAAGAACACGACGACGCGCATGACGGCCCGGTCGATGTCGAAGAGGTCCGGGCGCACGAGCCCGATCAGCACCGAGCTGCTGATCGCGAGGAGCGAGAGGATCTCGATGCCCGAGGAGAGCGACCCGGGCAGCGAGGTCACCTGCCACACCGCCGCCTCGATGCCGAGCACGAAGCCGGCCAGCGCGCCGTACATCGGCCAGCGCAGGCGCAGCCGGCCGTCCTCGCGCAGCCGCCGGTAGCGCAGCACCAGGAGGGCCGCGCCGAGCAGCGGGACGGCGCTGAAGGAGGCGCCGAAGAACATCCGCAGGCCCGGCTCGGCCCAGCCGAGGCCGTCGACGTGCAGGGGCGACGCGATCGCCGGGAACGCACTCTGCGCCCCCGCCTCGCCGCCGTAGGTCCACTCGAAGAAGACCGGCGGCTCGATGGTGGGCCGGGCGACGAGCATCGCCAGCGGGGCCAGCAGCGTCGCCGCGACCAGCGCGCGCACCACGAGCGCCTCGTACCACCGGTGGTAGCGCCCGTCGGGGTAGACGGCCAGGACGCCCAGCAGGGCCGGGGGCCAGGCGAGGCCCAGCACCTGGACCAGGACCGCCACCGGGCCGAGCAGGGCCCACGACGGGTCGGCGTCGAAGCGGTCCAGCATCCAGAAGCCGACCACGTTGAACCAGAGGCCCACGGCGCCGAAGACGACCAGGCGGCGGCTGACGAGGTTGTCGGGCCGCATCCTGAAGGCGAGCGCCCCCGTGACCAGGCCCGCGATCCCCGGCAGGAACCAGGCGAGGCCCTCGAGGTCGCGCGACGTCGTCGTGGCGATGACCAGGGCGACGCCCACGAACGCGGGCGCGCCGGCACCCCAGAGCACGACGCGTGCCGTGGCGCGGGACGGGAAGGTGGCCTCCACGCCCGACAGTCTGGCCCGTCGCCGGCCCCGGGGGAACGGGCGCGACCCCCGGCCCGACCTGCGGAGAACCCCCGGTCGGGGTCGGCGGGCTGCCTCGTTCCGCCGGGGCTCCCCGCCGCCCTAGCGTCCGGAGCATCCCAGGTCGCCCGGGTCCACGGCGGCCGCTGAGCCAGGAGCAGACCATGTCCCAGCACGCCGTCTCCCCTTCCACCTCGACCGCGCCGGCCGCGCCCGCCGCAGCCGTGCCACTCGCCCCCGCCTTCGGCGCCGCCGCCCTGGCGGGCCCCGTGATCGTCCTGGCCAGCAGCCTGGTGTGGATCGCGGACCTCGACCGGGCGCACTACGTGCTCCAGTTCCTCGGCGGGATGTTCCTCACCTTCGGCTTCGTCGCCGCCTGCATCCCGGTCGCGCAGCGGGCCCCCCGCGCCGCCAGCGCGCTCGCGCTGCTCGCCCTCTTCGGCCTCGGCGGCGGCGGCATGGGGTTCGCGATCGACGGCCTGCACCAGACCGTCTTCGGCAGCCCGTCGCTCGCCGACGACGGCGGCCTGGCCGGCGCCATCGCGCCCACCGTCGCCGGCCTCTTCGGGCCGATCGCGATCGTCGCGATCGGGGTGGCGGCGCTGAGGACGCGCACGCTGCCCGTCGCCACCGGGGTCTTGATGGTCGTCGCGGGCGCGGCCTTCCCTCTGTCGCGGATCGGCGAGATCGCCCCCCTGGCCGCGGCCGTGGACGTGCTGCTCGTCGCGGCGCTCGCGCCGATCGGCCTGCGGCTGTGGCGCACCGGCCGCGTGGGCGGGTGACGGCTTGACGGGGCGACACGCCGACACGCGCGTTTCGAACAGGTGTTTGAACACGAGCCCCACCAGCCACTAGCGTGAGCCTCATGCACGGGCCCGGTCGGCGCCCCGGCGCCGGCCGGGCCACGGCCCACGGATGGAAGGCGGGACCATGGCGACACGCAGCGGGAGCCGACGGGGCGCGGGTCAGGCTCGCGAGGGCGCGGACGCCGCGGTGACGGCGCTCCCCGACGGTCCCCCCGACGCCTCGGGGCTCACCCCCCGGCAGACCCGGGTGCTGGCCGAGATCCGCGAGGCGATCGAGACGCGCGGCTACCCGCCCAGCATGCGCGAGATCGGCGACGCGGTGGGGTTGACCAGCTCGTCCTCGGTCGCCCACCAGCTCAAGGTGCTCGAGGAGAAGGGCTTCCTGCGCCGCGACCCCAAGCGGCCGCGCGCCCTGGAGGTGCTGGTGCCGGACGCCGCCGGGCGCCGCGCCGTCTCCAGCGCCGACGACTCCACCTTCGACGAGACCGGCCTCGGCGACGCGGCCCCCCGCCCCACCAACGTGCCGCTGCTGGGGCGGATCGCGGCCGGCGGCCCGATCCTCGCCGAGGAGCTCTACGACGACGTCTTCCCGCTGCCGCAGCAGCTCGTCGGCGACGGCGAGCTCTTCCTGCTCGAGGTGCACGGCGACTCGATGGTCGACGCCGCCATCTGCGACGGCGACTACGTGGCGGTCCGGCGCGAGCAGACCGCCGACAACGGCGCGGTCGTCGCGGCGATGATCGAGGGCGAGGCGACCGTGAAGACCCTGCAGCGCCGGGGCGGCGAGGTGTGGCTGCTGCCGCACAACCCGGCGTACGAGCCCATCGACGGCCGCGAGGCCACCATCCTCGGCGTCGTGACGGCGGTGCTGCGCCGGCTCTGAGGGTCGCGACGGTGGCCGGCCGATGAACAGTCGCCGACGGCGTGTGGTCTCTCCCACGCCACCCGTCACCCGCGGCGTCGAACGTCGTTCAATCGGGTGTGACCACGCGAACCCCGGACCCCATGGGCCTGCACCGCCGCGCGGTGCTCGGCACTGCCGCCGCCGGCGCCGCCGGCGCGACCGCAGCCGTCGCGCTCGGCTCGGGCGAGGCCGCCGACGCCGCCCCGCGGGGCGCCCGGCGCTTCTTCAGGCACGGCGTCGCCTCCGGTGACCCCCGCCCCCACGCGGTCGTGCTGTGGACCCGGCTCACGCCGGTCGCCCACGCGACCCCCGGCTCGGGGCGCGGACCGAACGCCACGGTGACCTGGGAGGTGGCCACGGACTACCGCTTCCGCCACGTCGTCCGCCGCGGCCGCACCTTCACCGGGGCCTGGCGCGACCACACGGTCAAGGTCGACGCGACCGGGCTGAAGCCCGCGCGCTGGTACTTCTACCGCTTCCGCTACCAGGGCGTGCGGTCGCGGATCGGCCGCACGCGCACCGCCCCGGCCGAGACCGCCACCCCGCGCAACCTGCGCTTCGGCGTCGTCTCCTGCGCCAACCTGCAGGCGGGCTACTTCAGCGCCTACCGCCACCTGGCGCGGCGCAACGACCTGCACGCCGTGCTGCACCTCGGCGACTACCTCTACGAGTACGGCCCGGGCGAGTACGGCATGGGCCAGGACAACGTCGACGTCCGCCGGCACGTGCCGGCCAGGGAGATGGTCGGGCTCGGCGACTACCGCCGCCGGCACGGGCAGTACAAGACCGACGCCGACCTGCAGAAGCTGCACGCCCGCTTCCCGATGATCGTCACCTGGGACGACCACGAGGTCACCAACGACCAGTGGCGGAACGGCGCGGAGAACCACGACCCGGGCGAGGGCGACTACGTCAAGCGCCGCGCCCGCGCGCACCGGGCGTACGACGAGTGGATGCCGTGCCTGATGGACGGCAGCGCCCGCCTCGGCGACGGAAGCCGCCTCTTCCGCCGCCTGCGCTTCGGGACGCTCGCCGAGCTGAGCATGCTCGACCTGCGGACCCACCGCGACGAGCAGGTGGGGCTCACGCCCTCCCCCGTGCCCGACCCCGACGCCGAGGTCAATGACCCGGCCCGCACGATCACCGGCCGCCAGCAGATGGACTGGCTCAAGCGGTCGCTCTCCCAGCGCCGCGCGCAGTGGAAGCTCGTCGGCAACCCCGTGATGATCGCCCCGGTGACCTTCGCGCAGGTGCCCGACGAGGCGATCGACCCGGTCAACGACGTGACCGGGCTGCTGCCGCGAGACGGCCTGCCCTACAACACCGACCAGTGGGACGGTTACACCGACGACCGCCGCGAGGTCTTCGACCACATCCGCAGCACCGGCGTGAAGGACGCGCTCTTCCTCACCGGTGACATCCACTCCGGCTGGGCCTGCGAGCTGCCCTACGACCCGTCGACGGCGCCGGTCTCCGACAGCGCCGGGGTCGAGTTCGTCTGCACGTCGGTGACCTCGAACAACCTCAAGGACATCACCGGCACCCCGGCGAACACCTCGAGCGAGGCGGTCGAGGCCGCCATCCTCGCCAACAACCGGCACATCAAGTACCTGAACTTCGACGACCACGGCTACTCGGTGCTCGACATCACCAGCAAGCGGGCGCAGATGGACTGGTTCGTGATCTCCGCCCGCGACGACCGCAAGGCCACGGTCCGGCACGAGGCGTCCTACCTGACCCGCGCCGGCACCGGCCGGGTGCGGGAGGCCTCGCGCACGGTCACCGGCGAGAAGACCGGAGGGATCCTCTGATGTGTGGGAGCGACGGCGGCCAGGAGCGTTTCGCCGCAGGCATGAGCGAGGTCGCGGCCGGCCGGCGCACCTTCCTCAAGGTGGCCGGCGCGGGCGGCGCGGCGACGGCGTTCTCCACCGCGCTCGGGGCCGGCCCGGCGGCGGCCCTCACGCGCAAGAAGCGGGCATACGTGCTGGTGCTCGACGGCTGCCGCCCCGACGAGATCGGCCGCGAGCTGATGCCGACGGTCGCCTCGATGCGCCACTGGGGGCGGAACTACCCGCGCGCCTCGTCGCTGCCCGTGATGGAGACGCTGCCCAACCACGTGATGATGATGACCGGCGTGCGGCCCGACCGGAACGGCGTGCCGGCCAACGACATCTATGACCGCCGGCGCGGCGAGGGCCGCACGATGGACCGGCGCTACGACATCCGCGCCGCCACGATGCTCCAGCGCCTGGAGTGGAGCGGACGCCGCTCCGGCTCGGTGCTCAGCAAGGAGTACCTCTACGGCGTCTTCCAGGGCCGCGCGACCCACCAGTGGGAGCCGAAGCCCGTCGTTCCGGTCTCGGGCCACGCGCCGGACGCCTTCACGATGCAGGCGACCCTGGACATGATCGAGACCTTCGACCCGCACCTGGTCTTCACGAACCTCGGCGACATCGACCGCACCGGCCACAGCGACTTCACGGGCCCCCTCGCGGACGCCCGCGCCGCGCGGCGGGCGGCGCTGAAGGACACCGACACCCAGGTCAAGCGCTTCGTCGACCTCTTGAAGTCCACCGGCCGGTGGCGCGACTCGATCGTCATCGTGCTCGCCGACCACTCGATGGACTTCTCGAAGCCCACCGACCTGGTCAACCTCACCACCCCCCTCGAGGAGGACCCGTTCCTGGCCGGCAAGGTCGCCATCGCGCAGAACGGCGGGGCGGACCTGCTCTACTGGCTCGGCCCGGAGCACCAGAAGGGCACCGCGATCGAGCGGATGCGCCGGATCGCGAACCGGCACCCCGGCGTGCTGGCGTCGTACGACCGGGCGAAGGCGCGGCCGTGGATGCGGCTCGGCGCGAACGCCGGCGACGTCGTCGTCTACTGCAAGGCGGGCTGGCGCTTCTCGGACCCGGACCAGACCTCGAACCCGATCCCCGGCAACCACGGGCACCCGGCGACGCGGCCGATCCCCTTCTTCATCTCCGGCGGTCACCCGGCCGTGCGTCACCGGAGCAGCTCGCCCGCGCACGCCCACACCGTCGACGTCGCGCCGACCGTGGCACGGTTCTTCGGCCTCTCCGCCCCGCGCGGCGGCTGGGACGGCCGCAACCGCCTCTGAATCGGTGGAAACCCACGCCGGCTCGGCGGGTGGAAACTCACGCCGACTCGGCGGGGCGGAAACCCACGCCGGCTCGGCGGGCGGAAACCCACGCCGGCTCGGCGGGGTGGAAACTCACGCCGACTCGGCGGCCAGGCGGGCGAGCGCCTGCCGGGCGACCCGCGGGTCGGTGGTGCGCCACATCGGCGGGAGGCCCGCGGTCAGGAAGCGGCCGTAGCGCGCCGTGGCGATGCGCGGGTCGAGGACGGCGACGACGCCGCGGTCCGTGCGGGTGCGGATCAGCCGCCCGGTCCCCTGCGCCAGCAGCAGGGCCGCGTGCGTGGCGGCGACCTGCATGAAGCCGTTGCCGCCCGCGCGGTCGACCGCCCGCTGGCGCGCGCTCATCAGCGGGTCGTCGGGGCGGGGGAAGGGGATCCGGTCGATCAGGACGAGCTGGCAGGTCTCCCCCGGGACGTCGAGCCCCTGCCAGAGGCTGAGGGTGCCGAAGAGCACCGTGTGCGGGTCGTCCACGAACTGCCGCGAGAGCTCGGACAGCTGGGCCTCCCCCTGCGCGAGGGTGGTCAGGTGCGGCAGGCGCTCGCGCATCCCCTCCGCCGCGGTCTCGGCCGCCCGCCGGGAGGAGAAGAGCCCGAGGGTGCGGCCGCCGGCGGCGTCCACCAGGCCGGCGATCTCGTCGAGCTGGGCCGGTCCGAGCCCGTCGCGACCCGGCGGCGGGAGGTGTCGCGCGACGTAGAAGATCCCCTGGCGGGCATAGTCGAACGGCGAGCCGACGTCGAGCCCGCGCCACGGCAACGCGGCGTCCTCGTCGTCGCCGGCCCCCTCGGCCCCCTCGGCCCCCGCGGCACCTTCCGGGGCCGCCCGGTCGGAGCCCCCGGCCGTCGCCCCCGGGTCGTCGACCCGCTCGCGCGCCCGGAGCCCGAGGCCGCCGGCCACGACGTCGAAGTCGCCGCCCAGCTTCAGCGTCGCCGAGGTGAAGACGGCCGTCTTCTCCCGCAGCAGCCGGTCGCGCATCGTGCCCCGGACCTCCAGCGGGGCGACGCACAGCCGCGCCGGCGCGCGCTCGCGCGGCTCGGTCGCCCACAGCACGTCGGACTCCGAGCCGGCCGCCATCCGCTCCGCGACCGCGAAGAGCTCCTGCACCCAGCCCTTCGCCTGCTGCCGGCCGGGATCCGCCTCCCCCGCCTCCTCGCGCGGGAAGGCCGAGGCGCAGGCCCGCGCCGCGTCGCGCACCAGCACCAGCGCGTCGCCGAGCTCCTGCGGGAGCGCGTCGATCCGGCCCGGGGGCAGCGAGGCGAGCGCCTCGCCCAGCGCGCCAGCGGCGTCCTCCAGGTCGTCGGCCGCGTCTGAGCCGCCCTCGCGCTCGCCGTCGCCGGAGACGTGCGGCCGGGCCCGGCGCGCGACCCGCTCGACGTCGGCGACGGCCAGCTCGTCGGTCGCCGCCTGCGTCACCCGGGCCGCCAGCTCGTGCGCCTCGTCGATCACGACGGCGTCGTAGTGCGGGATCATCGGCACGCCCTCGATCGCGTCGATCGCGAGCAGCGAGTGGTTGGTGACGACCACCTGCGACCGCGCGGCCCGGTCGCGGGCGAGCTCCGCGAAGCACTCGGCGCCGTAGGCGCACCGCGACGCCCCCAGGCACTCCCGGGCGCTGACGCTCACCTGCCGCCAGCCGCGCTCGGTGTGGCGCGGGGCGCGGTCGCGCTCGCCGGTCTCCCCGGCAGCCGCCTCCTCCTCGGCCCAGTCACGCAGCGCGACGACCTCGGAGCCCACCGATCCGGCCGGCAGGTCGACGAGCGTGCCCTGGTCGTCGGGCACGCCCTCGCGGATCCGGTGCAGGCAGGCGTAGTTGGAGCGCCCCTTGAGCACGGCGTACGACGTCTCGACCGGCCGGCCGTCGGCACCCTCGAGGCCGTCGAGGGCCCCGGCGAGCCGGGGCAGGTCGCGCTCGACCAGCTGGTGCTGCAGGGCCAGCGTGGCGGTGGCGACCACCACGCGCTCGTCGTGCAGCAGCGCCGGCACCAGGTAGGCCAGCGACTTGCCCGTGCCGGTGCCGGCCTGCACGAGCAGGTGCCGCCCGCCCGCGAAGGCGGCCGCGACCTCGCGGGCCATGGCCACCTGGCCGGCGCGGTGCTCCCCGCCGAGCGCCGCCACCGCTCCGGCGAGCACGCGCTCGACCGGGCCGGCGTCCGTCGCGGGGGTGGCGTCCGCCGCGGGGGCGGGGGCGGCGGGGGGCTGCGGCACGCAAGCACACTAGCCGCGCTCGACGACACCCCCGTCGAGGGTCGCCCGGTATGCCAGGAGCAGCGTCAGGCCCTCCTCGGTGGCCGCCCGCAGGTCGGGCAGTCGCTCGTCGGCCCCGACCACGGTGCCGACCGTCCCGAGCTCCTCGAGCTCGAACGCGATCTCACCGGCGTGCACCAGGCCGAGGTTGGTCAGCGTGCCCTTGAGGCTGTGCGCCGCGGACCGCAGCACGCCGGGGTCGCCGTCCGCGACCGCGTCGCCGACGGCGGCGACCAGGCCCGCGCGGTTGGTCGCGAAACGGTCGATGACGCGGCGGAGGTAGTCGCCCCCCTCGTCGAGCTCGCGGAGCATCTCGAGGCGGTCGCGGTCCAGCGGCCCCCGCGGGCGCGGCGCCGGCGGGGCCAGCTCCGGCTCCTCGTCGGGCGCGACCGAGAGCGGGTCAGCGGGGGTCGCCCGCTCGCGGGGGCCCGCAGGACCCCCCGACCCCCCCTTGGCCACCGGGTTCACCACCCCATCATGCCCCCGTTCGCCCGCCGGTGCGCCCGGAACGCCCTGACCCGCGGCCGGCGGCGCCAGCCACCGGTCCATCAGGGCCGCCAGGGCCCGGGGGTCCACGGGCTTGGTGAGGAAGTCGTCCATCCCGGCCTCGAGGCAGCGCTCCCGCTCGCCCTGGATCGCCGAGGCGGTCATCGCGATCACGGGCAGCGGTGCCGTCACGCCGTCGCGCTCGCGCTCCAGGTCGCGCAGGGCGCGGGTGGCCTCGAAGCCGTCCATCCGCGGCATCTGCAGGTCCATCAGCACCGCCCCGTACCGATCGGGCGAGCCCGCGGCGAGGGCTTGCAGCGCCGAGTCCCCGTCGTCCACGACGTCCGAGTCGTAGCCGATCGCGTCGAGCAGGCCGGAGGCGACCATCTGGTTGACCGGGTTGTCCTCGACGACCAGGACCCGGGAACGATGCCGCTCGGGCTCCCGGTCGAGCATCGCCGAGGCCGGCAGCGAGGCCGCCGAGGAGGCGGGAGAGGAGTCGGGGGCGAGGTAGCGCAGCAGCAGCGCCCGGAGCGTGGACGCGAGCACCGGCTTGGTGAGGCTGCCCGCGACGCCGGCCTCGCGGAGCCGCGCGGCCTCCGGTGGCAGCGTGGAGCTGAGCATGACCAGGGGGACCTCGCCGAACTCCGGGTGCGCCCGCACCTCGGCGGCCAGGTCGAAGCCGTCGCGCTCGGGCATGGCCAGGTCGAGGAGGACGAGGTCGTGGCCCCCCGGGCCCGCGACCCGCAGCGCTTCCAGGGCCTCGGCGACGGACGAGACCGTCGAGCAGTGCACCCCCCACCAGCCGAGCTGCTCGGAGAGGATGAGCCGGTTGTGCTCCGTGTCGTCCACCACGAGCACCCGCCGACCGGACAGCGCCGCGCGCGCACGCTGGTCCTCCGCGCTCACCTCGTGCCCGTCGGCGGGCTTGAACCGCGCGGTGAACCAGAAGCGGGAGCCGTGGCCCTCGCCGTCGCTCGAGGCCCCGAGGCGGCCGCCGAGGGCCGTGACGATCTCGCGACAGATCGCCAGGCCGAGCCCGGTGCCCCCGAACCTGCGGGTGGTCGACGCGTCCGCCTGCGCGAAGGGGTCGAAGATGGTCTCGAGCTGCTCGGCGGAGAGCCCGACGCCGGTGTCGGTCACCTCCGCGCACAGCTCGACGGTGCGGGGGTCCCCGTCCTGCTCCGCGGCGCCGGACCGGGACACCCGGATCACGACGCTGCCGGACTCGGTGAACTTCACGGCGTTCGAGCCGAGGTTGGTCACCACCTGCGCCAGCCGCGTCGGGTCGCCGGAGAGCACCGCCGGGACGGATGCGTCGCAGCCGACCATGAGGTCGAGCCCCCGGGCGCGCGCGGACTCCCCCAGGACCGCGGACACCTGGTCGAGCACGCTGCGCGGGTCGAAGTCGACCTCCTCCAGCTCGAGGTGGCCGGCCTCGATCTTCGAGAAGTCCAGGACGTCGTTGATGATCCCGAGCAGCGCCCGGCTCGAGACCTGGATGCCGGTCACCAGCCGCTGCTGGTCCATGTCGAGCTGGCTGTGCAGGAGCAGGTCGTTGAGCCCGATGACGCCGTTCAGCGGGGTCCGGATCTCGTGGCTCATGGTGGCCAGGAAGTCGGACTTCAGCCGACTCGCCTCCATGGCGTCGTCGCGGGCCTCGGCGACGACCGCGGCCGCGCGGTCCCGCTCGGCGACCCGGGCCATCTGGGAGCCGGCCTGGGTCAGGACGGCCCGGATCATGTCGGGGCGCTCGATGGGCGTCGTCGAGCTGATCACCCCCACCGCGATCAGCTCGCCCGGCACGCTGATCGGGAAGGCCACCATCGGGCCGCCGTGCCAGGCGGTCTCCGACCAGATGATCCGGACCTCCTCCACGACGCGCGCCGCCAGGGCGCGCTCGGCCGGCAGCGTCTCGGGGTCGGCCTCGTCGGCGCGCCAGTCCTCCTCGTTGACGTAGAGCGGCACGGGCAGCCCGCCACCGGGGTCGGGGCGGAACGCCCGGGCCCGCTGCCAGTCGCCGGTCGCGAGGATCAGCTGCTGGGAGAGGCGCAGGGCATCCTCGAAGGAACGCGCCTCGTTTGCCGCGGCCGCCGCCGACTGGAGCAGCACGTTCTGCAGCAGGGCGTCCTCGAGGGCCTTCTCCGCCTGGCGGCGCTCGTGGATGTCGACGATCGTCCCGTGCCGCACCGGCCGACCGTCGGGGCCGATGCTCAGCGCGATCCGGCCGGCGAACCAGCGATAGCCGGACGGCGTCCGCATGCGCCCCTCGTAGGAGAACGGCTGCGCGTCGAGGTCGGCGGCCGCGAAGGAGTCCAGCAGGTGCCGGTCGTCGTGGTGCACGACCTCGAGCAGGTGCGCGCGCCGCAGCGGGCCCTCCGGCAGGTCGAGCAGTCGGCGCAGGCCGTCGGAGGCCTCCACCTCGCCCGTCTCGGGGTCGGTCACCCAGCTGCCGAGGCCGGCGATGAGCTCCGCCTCGGCGAGGGTGGCCCGGCTCCGCGCCTCGCGCTGGATCACGCCCCGGCGCTCGTCCCAGTCGGCGAGCCGCACCAGCAGGCGGCGCGGGAGGCCCAGCCCGTCGTCCGCCTCGAGCAGCGTCTCGCTCGCCAGCGCCCAGAAGGCCGAGCCGTCCGCGCGGTGCAGCAGCACCTCGACGTCGCCGGTGAGCGTCTCCCCGCTCTCCAGGCCCGCCACGAGCGCGGCGAAGTCGCGGCGGCCGCGCTCGTCCAGCGCCGCCTGGATCGGCAGGTCGGCCATCTCCTCCGTGGTGCGCCCGAGCATCGCCGCCATGGACGGGTTGGCGTGGATCGTCCGGCCCGAGAGATCCACGAGCCAGATCCCGTCGGGCGATGTCTGCACGATGTCGCGGTACATCCCCACCTCCCATGCTCCGCGGGCGTCAGCATACGGTCGCCGAGCCCGCGCGGGCAGCCCGCGGGTCACGGCGGCGGCTCAGTCGTCGGAACGCACGCCGAAGACCGGACGACCGTCGCTGCAGCGGGCCTCGACCCGGGTCTCCCGCTCGTCCTCGCCGCGCTCGGCGAGCTCCACCCGGACCCGATCGGGGCCCCGGTCCTGGACCTCGACCGCCCACCCGTCGTTGGCGGGGGCCCCGTCGAGGGCGATCCGGGCCCCGGTGCACGAGACGACGAGCGCGCCACCGACGCCGCTCCAGGTGCCCTGGACGCGGGCCGG
This sequence comes from uncultured Actinomycetota bacterium, assembly GCA_963832415.1. Classification (GTDB taxonomy): domain Bacteria; phylum Actinomycetota; class Actinomycetes; order Propionibacteriales; family Nocardioidaceae; genus Nocardioides. Next base: position 231,091 of record CAWHTZ010000010.1, read on the forward strand.
CGCCCGGGCCGACGGCGGGGCCGAGGAGGGGCCCGAGGACGGGGCCGAGGAGGGGGCCGAGGACGGGATCGAGGACGGGGAGCTGCCCGCCGGGGCCGAGGGAGCCCGACCGGAGGGGGCGCGCGCGGAGGGAGCGCGGGCCGTGGGGGTGGGGGCCGCCGCCGCCCCGAGGACGGGGGCGTTGCCCGGCCCCTCGGAGACGCCCGCCCCCGCGCGCGAGACGACGGCCCAGACCAGCGTCGAGCCGAGGGCGACGATCACCAGCCAGGCCAGCACGCCGAGCGCGGCCCGGCGAGCGCGGTGCGCGCTCACCGGCGCGCCCGCCTGCGTAGCCTGCGTCCATGACCAGCATCCTGGTCGTCGAGGACGACGAGGCGATCCGCACGGCGCTGCTGCGGGGGCTGAGCGAGCGGGGCCACGCGGTCATGGTCTCACCGACCGGCCTCGGGGGCCTCGACCTCGTGCTGCGCGAGCAGCCGCAGGTCGTGCTGCTCGACCTCGGGCTCCCGGACATCGACGGGCTCACCCTGCTGTCGATGCTCCGCGCGGCCAGCGACGTGCCCGTCATCGTCATCACCGCCCAGGACGACGACCCGACCATGGTGCGGGCGCTCGACTCCGGGGCGGACGACTACGTGGTCAAGCCGTTCGGGGCCGAGCAGGTCGCCGCGCGGATCCGGGCCGTGCTGCGCCGCTCCTCCCGCGAGGGCACGGTCGCGGAGCCGGTGCGGGTCGGCGAGCTGGAGATCGACGAGCGGGCGCGCACGGTCCGGCTCGCCGAGACGTCGGTGGAGCTCACCCGCAAGGAGTTCGACCTGCTGCTCGCGCTCGCCCAGCGCGCCGGCCAGGTCGTCACCAAGCGCGAGCTGCTCGCCGAGGTCTGGCAGCAGGCCTACGGCGGCTCCGAGCGCACCGTCGACGTGCACCTCTCCTGGCTGCGCCGCAAGCTCGGCGAGTCCGCGGCCGAGCCGCGCTTCCTGCACAGCGTCCGCGGGGTCGGCGTGCGGCTGGTCGACCCGGCGGAGGCCGGCTGATGCGGCGACGCGTCTCGGGGCTCGTCGTCGTGACGACCGCGACCGTGATCGTCTCGTTCGTGGTCCCGCTGTGTCTCCTGGTGCGCACCCTGGCCGAGGACCGGGCGCTGGCCGCCGCCGACCAGGAGTCGCGCAACACCGCGCTCCTGGTCGCCGGCCTCGCCGAGGACCCCCAGCTGCCCGCACTGGTGGCCGCCCTCGACGAGCGGTCCGTGCCGGACACCGTCGTGCTCACGTCGAAGGGGCGGGTGCTGGGCTCCCGGGAGGCCAGGCGGTCGATCCTCGAGGAGGCCGGCGGGAGCGCGGCGCTGCGGGCCGACGCGGACGTGGCCCGGGCGCGGCAGGGCGAGGCGTTCACCCGGACGACCGGGGACGGCGTCCGCGTGCTGCTGCCCGTCGTCGTGGGCGACGGCACGGCCGTCGTGCTCACCCGGGTCGACTCGGAGGACCTGCGTCGCGGGGTGATGTCGGCGTGGCTCGGCATCGGCGCGCTCGGCGTGGTGCTGCTCGGCCTCGCGCTGCTGGTGGCGGTCCGGTCGGCCCGGCGCATCAGCGAGCCGCTGCGGGCCGTCGCCGACACCGCCCACCAGCTGCGGGAGGGGGACCTCGGGGCGCGGGCGCCGGTTCGCGGGACGGAGGAGACCGAGGAGCTCGCCCGCGCCCTCAACGGGCTCGCCGAGCGCACGACCGAGCTGCTGGCCGCGGAGCGCGCCGTGGTGGCCGACCTCTCGCACCGCCTGCGCACCCCGGTCACCGCGCTGCGGCTCGACGCCGAGGCCGTCGGCGACACCGAGCTGCGCCAGCGGCTCGGGGAGCACGTCGCGGTGCTCCAGCGGACCGTGGACGCCGTCGTCCGAGAGGCCCGGCGCCCGGTGCGCACCGACCTTGCGGCGCGGTGCGACGCCGCCGACGTCGTCGCGGCCCGCGGCCGCTTCTGGCGCCCGCTGGCGGAGGACCAGCGCCGAGCCATGCGGGTCGACCTCCCGGGCTCGGGCGCCGTGGTCGTCCCCGTCGCCGCCGACGACCTGGCCGACCTGGTCGACGTGCTCGTCGACAACGTCTTTGCCCACACCCCGGAGGGGGTCGCGCTCTCGATCGCGCTGTCCGTCGCCGCCGGCTCCGAGGGCGACCGGGCGCTGCTGGTCGTGGCCGACGAGGGCCCGGGGCCCGCGATCGCCGGCTCCGGGGGCGAGCGCGAGGGAAGCACCGGGCTCGGGCTCGACATCGCCCGCCGCACCGCGGACGGCGCCGGCGGCGACCTGCGCGTGCTGGACGCCGCGCCGGGCACCCGCGTCGAGGTGCGGCTGCCGCTCCGGGACTGACCGCCCGGCGAAGACGGCTCGCTCAGTCGTCCTCGTGCTCCGGGTGCTCCGCGTGCTCCGCGGCGTGGTCGTCGGAGCCGCGCGCGTCCTCGCTGTCACCGCCGTGGTCGTCGCCGCCGTGGTCGTCGTCGCCGTGGGCGTCGTGCCCCTCCGGCGCCCGGTCGCCCTGCCCCCGGTCGCCCTGCCCCGGGACCGGGGCACCTCCGGGCGCGGGCGAGGCCGGCGCCGGGGCCCGCTCGGCGCCGTCGTCGGAAGCCGCGACCGCGGTGGCGGGCGGGGGTGCCGCCGGCGCGGCCGGGGGCTGCAGCACCACCACCTGCTCCTTCTCCGTGACGCAGACGCCCCGGCGCAGGCGCGCCGGCGGGGTGCAGCTGGCCCACCGGAACCGCGTGCCCCGGCGCACGGCCTGGGCCGGCGCGGCCGCCGGTTGCGAGCGGACGACCGGGGCGGCGGCGACCCGCTCACCGGTCGTGGGGCCGGCCGCCAGGCCGTAGGCGACGGTGGCTCCGGCGAGTCCGGTGACGGCCGAGGCGACGATGATGCCGAGAGGAAGGATGCGCATGGCGAGCAGCATGCGCCGCGCCGGGTTGTGGGCGTGTCGAATCCGCGTCAAGGGCGTCTCAAGTCCCCGCGGCGAACTTGACGCGCATTTGACGCCCGCGAGACCCACGCCTGTCGCGACACCGCCGATGCTCGGGGCATGCCCTCACCCGACGCCCCACGCGAGGCGACTCGTCCCGCCCCCGACCCGTTGCTGGCCGCGCGCCGGCGCCGCCGCACCCGCGCCTCGGTGGGCGTCTCCACCGGGATCGCCACCGTCGCGGCCCTGAGCGCGACCGGCTGGGTTGCCGGCCTGGCCGCCGACGCGCATGCCGACGAGCTGACGGCGCAGCGCCTGGAGAAGCAGCGCTCCGAGACGACCTATCGCCAGGAGCTCGCCGAGCACCGGGCCGCCGTCCGCGCCCAGCGCCGCTCCGCCGCGTCCCGGCCGCGCATCGTCTACCGCGACCGACCCACCCGCACCCTGGTGACGGTCCGCTACGCGCTCGGCTCGACCTCGCCGGGGGTCGCCCCCGGCCCGGGGGGCTCGGTGTCCTCGTCGGGCGGCTCGTCGAGCGGCTCGTCGGGCGGCTACGTCGCCCCCGCGCCCTCCGTCAGCGCGGCGAGCAGCTCCGGCACCTCCGCGCCGGCAGCGGCGCCCCAGCCCGCGGCGCCCCAGGCCGCCGCGCCGCCACCCCCGCCGCCCCCGCCGCCCCCGCCCGCGCCGAGCAGCGGGTCCTGAGGTGAGCAGCGCGACGCTCGACGCATCCCGACCGAACGCCGCCCGCCGACGCCTCCGGGCGCTCGGCACCTACGTGCACGTCGCCGTCGACCGTGCGGAGGCCCTCGGGCCCGCGACCGCGGTGGTCTCGCGCGTGCTGGAGGACGTCGACCGCACCTGCAGCCGCTTCCGCGACGACAGCGACCTCTCGCGGGCCAACGCGTCGCCCGGTCGCTGGGTGGACGTCGACCCCCTGCTGGTCGAGGCGGTCTCGGTCGCCGTGGACGCGGCCGCCGCCACCGACGGGCTCGTCGACCCGCTGCTGGGCCGCAGCATGATGCTGCTCGGCTACGACCGCACCTTCTCCGCGGTGGAGCGCTGCGCCGAGCCCGCGCCGTCCACGGCCCCGGGCCTGCCCGCGCCGAGGCCCGGGGCATGGCGCGCGATCGGCCTCGACCGCGGGGGCCGGGTGCGCGTTCCCGCCGGCACGGCGCTCGACCTCGGCGCGACCGGCAAGGCCTTCGCCGCGGACCTCGCCGCCACCGCGGCGGCCGCGCGCGCGGGTGCGGGCGTCCTCGTCAGCGTCGGCGGCGACCTGCGCATCGCGGAGCCCCGTCCCGACGGCCCGGCACCGGCGCTCGGGGGCTGGCCGGTCCGGGTGAGCGAGCGCCCCGACGACCCCGACGGTCCGGTCGTGCTCCTGGGCTCCGGCGGCCTGGCCACCTCGAGCACGGTGGTGCGGCGCTGGCTGCGCGGCGGGGTCGAGCGGCACCACCTGCTGGACCCCCGCACCGGGCTGCCCGTGCCCACGGCCGCGCCGGGCGCCGTCCGCACCGCGACGGCCACCGGACCGACCGCGACCGCCGCCAACGCGGCCGCCACGTGCGCGGTCGTGCTCGGCGCGGATGCCGACGCCTGGCTGACGGCCCGCGGCGTGTGCGCCCGGCTCGTCGGGGGCGACGGCGCCGTCCGCGGGACCGGCGACTGGCCCGGCGCGGCGACCCGGACCGGCCCGCACCCCACCGACGCCCCCGGGAGGACCGCATGAGTGACGGCCCGCTGCTCTGGTATCTCAACCGCGCCACCGGGATCACCCTGCTCGTGCTGCTCACGGCCTCGCTGCTGCTCGGCATGCTCGCGACCGGCGGGCGGGCGCGCGGCCGGGTCCCGGCGTTCGCCGCCCAGTCGCTGCACCGCAACCTGGCGCTGGTCGCGACCGGGCTGCTGCTGGCCCACGTCGCGACCGCCGTGGCGGACACCTTCGTGAGCATCCGCTGGTGGGAGGCGCTCGTCCCGTTCGTCGGCACCTACCAGCCGCTCTGGCTCGGGCTAGGCGCGCTGGCGCTGGACGTCGTGGTGGTCGTCGTCGTCTCCAGCCTGGCCCGCGCCCGGCTGGGCTACCGCGGCTGGCGGGCGCTGCACCTGACGGCGTACGCCGCCTGGGCGGTGTCGCTGGCGCACGGCATCGGCATCGGCAGCGACACCGGCGTCGCCGACGCGGCCGCCGGCGCCTGGTGGGGGCTCCCCCTGAGCCTCGGCTGCGCCGCCGCCGTCCTGCTCGCCGCGCTGGTGCGGGTCGGCCTGCTGGTGCGCCACCGCCGGTCGCCCGCCGCCCCGGCGCCCCGCCCCGTGCTCGCGGGGAGGGCCGCATGACCAGCCCGGTCCCCTACCCCCGCGGCGTGGACGTGCGCCCGGGCCCGGCGCTGCTCGCCGGAGTCGCCGGCGGCCCGACCCTGGCGGCCCACCGCGCCCGCCACGGCGCCCCGCCCCGCCTCGCGCTCCCCGCGCTCGTCGCGGCGGCCGAGGCAGCCGACCTCCGCGGCCGGGGGGGCGCGGGCTTCCCCTTCGCCCGCAAGCTGGCCACCGCCGGGCGGCGGGGCCGCCTCGCCGGACGCCCCGTGCCGGTGGTCAACCTCGCGGAGGGCGAGCCGGGCAGCGCCAAGGACGCGGCGCTGGCGACCACGCACCCCCACCTGGTGCTGGACGGGGCTGCCGTGGCGGCCCGCGCGCTGGGCGCGCGGGAGGTCCACGTCGCCCTGCCCGGCGAGCGCCCCGACGTCGTCGCGGCCGTGCACCGGGCCGTCGCCGAGCGGGACGACGAGCGGCTGCGCTGGCGCCTGCACCGCGCGGCGCCGCGGTTCGTGGCGGGGCAGGCCAGCGCCGTGCTCGAGCTGCTCGCCGGGCGCGAGGGCCTGCCCGTCACCACGTGGCGCCCGGCGGCGGTCGAGGGGCTCGCGGGCCGGCCCACCGTGCTCTCCAACGCCGAGACGTGGGCGCACCTCGGGCTGCTCGCGCTGCACGGGGTCGCCGCCTATCGCCGTCAGGGCACCGCCGCCGAGCCCGGCACCGCGCTGCTCACCCTCGGGGCCCCCGACCGCACGCCGGTGGTGGTCGAGGTGCCGCACGGGGCCCCGCTGGCCGGCGTGCTCCCGGCCTGGCAGCGGGGGCGGCCGCTGCTGCTGGGCGGCTTCCACGGGACCTGGGCCGACCCCGACACCGTCGCGTCGCTGCCCGTCTCCCGGTCGGCCTACGGCTCCCGCGGCCTGACCCTCGGTGCCGGCGTCGTGCTCGCGCCGGCCGCCGGGCAGTGCCCGCTCGACCTCACGGTCGGGATCGTGCGGCACCTGGCGGAGGAGTCCTCCGGGCGCTGCGGGCCCTGCCGCAACGGGCTCCCCGCGCTGGCGGCCTCGCTGGCGGCGGTGGCCGCCGGCGCGGGGCCGCTCGCACCGGTCGCGCGCGTCGCGGGCCTCGTGGACGGGCGCGGCGCGTGCGCGCACCCGGACGGGACGGCGCGGCTCGTGCGGTCGCTGCTCGTGGCCCTGCCGGCCGAGGTCGAGCGGCACCTCGCCGGCGGCTGCGGCACGCGCGAGGCGGCGGCCCGGCCACGGGAGGTGGCGTCGTGACCCGGGCCGGGCGGGACGCCCGGGCGCTGCGGGTGGACTGGCCCTCCTGCCGGGCGCGCGGCCTGTGCCACGAGGTGCTGCCCGAGGTGATCTCGCTGGACCCCTGGGGCTACCCGCTGGTCACGGGCCAGGTGACCCCCGAGCTCGTCGAGGCCGCGCGCGAGGCCGTGCGCACCTGTCCCCGGCTCGCGCTGCGGCTGGTCCGCGCCGAGCCGGGCGGCCGTTGACGACGGCGCCCCCGGGTCGCCGCACCGCGGCTCAGACGACCGCGCCGGTGTCCTGCGGATCCCGCTGGACGCGCTCGCGCTTGGCCCGCGACAGCGGCGAGAGCTGCTGGAAGTAGGTCAGCAGCGGGGTCGCCATGAAGGCCGAGGAGTAGGTACCGACGATGAGGCCCACCAGCAGCGCGAGCGAGAAGTCGCGCAGCGAGTCCGCGCCGAGGACGGCCAGCGCGGCCAGGATGAACATCGCGCCGAGGCCGGTGTTCACCGTGCGCGGCAGGGTCTCGATGCAGGCCCGGTTGGCCATCGCGTCGAAGGGCTCGTCGCGCGAGCCGTGCCATCGCTCGCGCACCCGGTCGAAGGTGACGACGGTGTCGTTGACGGAGAGACCGATGATCGTCAGCGCCGCCGCCAGGAACACGCCGTCGATGGGTCGCTGGAGCCACGCGAAGAGGCCCACGACCAGCACGACGTCGTGGAACATGGCGGCCACCGCGGCGACGCCGAAGGTCCACTTGAACCGCAGCGCCAGATAGGCCATCTGCACCAGCAGGGCGATGCCGAAGGCGAGCAGGGCCTTGTCGCGCAGCTCGCTGCCGAAGGAGGCGCCGATGGTCTCGTCGCGGACCTTGTCGGCGCCGTCGCCGGCCTCGGCCAGCGACGCGGTGATCCCGTCGACCTCCTCGTTGCTGATGGTGCCGACGCGGACGGCGATCTCGCCGTCGTCCACCTTCTGCACGACGGCGTTGGCGTAGCCGGCGTCGCCCACCGCGGCGCGCGCCTCGTTGGCGCTGATGTCCGTGCTCGTCGCGTACTGCATCTGCCGGCCGCCGGAGAACTCGACGCCCAGGTTCAGGCCCTGGGTCGCGATGCCCGCCACGGCGATCACCAGCGCGACGCCGGAGATGGCGAGCCAGAGCCTGCGCCGACCCATGATGTCGGGATTCTTGCGGTCCAGCATGGCGCGCACGCGCCCGATCGAGCCGAGCCCGGAGAGCCCCGGGCGGTTGCGGATGGCGCGCGTGCCGACCCCGATCTCGGTGAAGACGCGGGCCACGACCAGGGCCGAGAGCATCGAGGCGACGACGCCGATGGTGAGCGTGACGCCGAAGCCCTTGACCGGGCCGGTCGCGAGCGCGAACAGCAGGGCGGCGGCGAGCAGCGTCGTGACGTTGGAGTCGATGATCGCCGTCCACGCCTTGTTGAACCCGGTCACGAGGGCGCGCTTGAGCCCGCCGGCCCGGTAGCCGGCGTACTCCTCCCGGGCGCGCTCGAAGACGAGCACGTTGGCGTCGATCGCGAGGCCGATGGCGAGCACGAAGCCGGCGAGGCCGGGCAGCGTCAGGGTCGCGCCGACCGCGAGCAGCATGGCGTAGGAGAGCAGGGCGTATGTCGAGAGCGCCAGGGTCGCCAGGAAGCCGACGAAGCGGTAGACGATGACGATGAAGAGCCCCGTCAGGAGCAGGCCGATGATGCCGGCCTCCGTGGAGGCGCTGATCGCGTCGGCGCCGAGCGTCGGGCCGACGACCCGGCGGGAGATGATCTTGACCGGGACCGGCAGGGCGCCGCCCTCGATCAGCAGCGCCAGGTCGGAGGCCTCCTCGAAGGTGAAGCTGCCCGTGATCTGCGTGGTGCCCGTGATCGAGCCGCCGCAGGGGACCTGCACCTGCGGCGAGGAGATGATGCGCCCGTCCAGCACGATGGCGATCCGCCGCTTGTCGCCCTGGGCGCAGGCCGCCTTGCGCGAGAGCTCACCGAAGGCGTCCGAGCCCGACCCGTTGAAGTCGACGGTGACCGCGTAGTCGACCTGCTGGTTGGGCAGCACCGCCTCGGCGCCGGTGATCTGGTTGCCGTCGAGCACGGCGGGCCCCAGCTCGAGGCGCTGCCCCGCCTCGTCGGCGAGGATCTGGTTCTTGTCGTTCTTCGGCTCGGCGTCGGGCCCGACCGACCGGAGCACCGGGTGCATCGTCAGCTGCGCGGTCTTGCCGAGCACCTCCTCGGCCTGCGTCGGGTCCTGCAGGTCGGGGAGCTCGACGAGGATCCGGTTCTCACCCGAGCGCACCAGCGTGGGCTCGGAGACGCCCAGGGAGTCGACGCGGCCGCGCAGCACCCCGAGCGTGCGGTCGGTGGCCTCGGCGTCCGCCTCGACCCGGTCGGTGCTCTCGGTCTCCAGGGTCAGCTGGGTGCCGCCGCTCAGGTCGAGGCCGAGCTTCGGCTCCTGGGTGAGCGCGATCGCCGCGCTGCCGGCGAGCAGGCCGATGACCAGCACCAGGCGGACGAGGAGACCTCGGGACATGGGCGACTTCTTCTCCGACGGGGGCAGGCGGACCGCGACATCGTCCCACCGGGCGGGGCCCGGTCTCAGCCGGGGGTCGGGCGCGTTCCGGCCGGTGCCGGCCCCGGTGTCGGCAGGGCGTACGCCGACAGCTCGGCGGCGAGCACCGCGTCGGCGCGCCCGCGCACCCGGGTGCCCTCCGCCGTGTGCTCGACGACCTCGAGCTCGCCCTGCTTGTGCAGCCGGTCGATCAGGTCGCCGCGGGCGTAGGGCACCAGGGCGTCGAAGGAGACCTCCGGCCGGGGCAGCTCGCCCTCGAGCATCGCCAGCAGGTCGGCGATCCCCTCGCCGGTGCGCGCGCTGACGACCACGAGGTGCGGCTCGCGCTGGCGCAGCCGGGAGATCACCAGCGGGTCGGCGGCGTCGGCCTTGTTGACCACGACGATCTCGGGGACGGCGGTGGCGTCGATGTCGCCGAGCACCTCGCGCACCGCGGCGATCTGGCCCTCGGGCTCGGGGTGCGAGCCGTCGACCACGTGCAGCAGCAGGTCGGCGTCCGCGACCTCCTCCAGCGTGGAGCGGAACGACTCGATCAGCTGGTGGGGCAGGTGGCGCACGAAGCCGACGGTGTCGGAGACCGTGTACTCCCGCCCGTCGCTGGTGGTCGCGCGGCGGGTGGTGGGGTCGAGGGTGGCGAAGAGCGCGTCCTCGACCAGCACGCCGGCGTCGGTGATCCGGTTGAGCAGGGAGGACTTGCCCGCGTTGGTGTAGCCCGCGATCGCCACGCTCGGCACCGTGCTGCGCCGCCGGGTGGAGCGCTTGGTCTCGCGGGTGCCCGCCATGGCGCGCAGCTCGCGGCGCAGCTTGGCGATCTTGTCGTTGATGCGGCGGCGGTCGGTCTCGATCTTGGTCTCGCCCGGGCCGCGGCCGCCGATGCCCTCGCCGCCGGCGGCCTGGCCGCCGGCCTGGCGCGAGAGGTTGCCGCCCCAGCCGCGCAGCCGCTGCTTGGCGTAGGTCAGCTGGGCCAGCTCGACCTGCGCCTGTCCCTCCTTGCTCTTCGCGTGCTGCGCGAAGATGTCGAGGATCAGCGCGGTGCGGTCGACGGCCTTGACCTTGAGCTCGTCCTCGAGGTTGCGCAGCTGGCTGGGCGCCAGCTCGCCGTCGAGGATCACGGTGTCGGCTCCGGTGGCCTGCACGATCTCCCTGATCGCCTCGACCTTGCCGCGGCCGACGTACGTCGCGGGGTCGGGCTTCTGCCGGCGCTGGTAGACCGCCTCGAGCACCTCCGACCCGGCCGTCTCGGCGAGGAGCGCGAGCTCGGCCATCGAGTGCTCCGCCTCCTCGGCGGAGCCCTCCGTCCAGACGCCGACGAGGACGACGCGCTCCAGGCGCAGCCGGCGGTACTCGACCTCGGTGACGTCCTCGAGGTCGGTGCGCAGCCCGGCGACGCGGCGCAGCTGGTGCCGCTCGGCGAGGTCGAGGTCGCCGGCGGTCAGCTCCTCGGGGTCGGGGCCGTCGCCGGGTCCCGGGCCGGGGTCCCCGAGGTCCTCGGGGTCCACGGGGGCCTCGTCGAGCGGGTCCTCGTCCGGGTCCCAGCCCCGCGTGGCGGCCAGCTCGGCGGTGAGGTCGAAGTCGCGTGCGTTCGTCATGTGCCCCCCAGCCTAGGTCGGCCGACCTCGCGGGGCGAACGCGTTTCGGCCAGGCGGCCCGCGCCTCAGGCCCCGGCCTCCCCCGCCAGCTCGCGCACGACCTCCGCCGTGGCGCTCATCCCGAGGCGGCTGGCGCCGGCGTCGAGCATGGCGCGGGCGTCGGCAAGGCTCCGGATGCCGCCCGACGCCTTGACGCCGACCCGCGGGCCGACCTCCGCGCGCATCAGGCGCACCGCCGCGGCCGTGGCGCCGCCCGCGGGGTTGAAGCCGGTCGAGGTCTTCACGAAGTCGGCCCCGGCGTCCACCGCGAGCCCGCAGGCCCCGGCGATGTCGCCGTCGGCGAGCAGCGCGGTCTCGAGGATCACCTTGAGCGTGTGCGGGCCGGCGGCGCGGCGCACGGTCGCGAGGTAGGAGGAGACCAGCGCGTGGTCGCCGGCGCGCAGCGGGCCCACGGGGATCACCATGTCGATCTCGGTCGCGCCGTCCGCGAGCGCCTGCTCCGTCTCGGCCGCGACGACCCGCTCGGCCATGGCGCCGAGCGGGAAGCCCACCACGGCGCAGGTCGCGACGCCGGAACCCCGCAGGGCGTCGCTGACCGTGCGGGCCCAGAGGCCGTTCACGCACACCGCGGCCACCCGGAGGGCGGCGCCCTCCTGGGCGAGGGCCTCGACCTGGGTGCGCGTCGCCTCGGGCTTGAGCAGGGTGTGGTCGACGCATCCCGCGAACGTGGCGGGCGTGAGCCCCTCCGACGCCATCTCCACTGCTGGCCCACCCCTTCCGGTTCTCGGTCACACCCTCCCACCGGCGGCCACGGTGGCGGCGCCCGGCCTGCGAGGATCGACGCGTGGAGCACGTGCGCGTCGGCCCCGAGGGCCCGGGGGGCGCGGCGCTGGGGTCGCGCCTCGCCGGGCTCCCCCGGCCCCTGGTCCTGGGGCTCTCCGGCTCGCCGGGGTCGGGCAAGTCGACCCTCGCGGCGGCGCTGGCGGCGGCGTACGGGGGCGTCGTGGCCCCGATGGACGGCTTCCACCTCGCCGACGTCGAGCTCGCGCGGCGCGGGCTGCTCGAGGTCAAGGGGGCCCCGGAGACCTTCGACGCCGACGGGTACGCCGCCCTGCTGGGGCGCGTGCGCGCGCGGAGCCACACGGTGCTCGCGCCGATGTTCGAGCGGGACCTGGAGCAGCCGGTCGCGGGGGCCATCCCGCTCCCGCCCGACGCCGGGCTCGTGGTCGCCGAGGGCAACTACCTGCTGCTGCCCGACGACCCGTGGCCGGCGGTCCGCGCCCGGCTCGACGCGGTGTGGCACGTGGTCGTCGACGAGGGCCTGCGGGCCGAGCGGCTGCTCGCCCGGCACGTGGCCTCCGGCAAGGACCCGGCGGCCGCCGCCGCGTGGATCGCGCGGGTCGACGCGCCCAACGCCGAGCGGGTCGAGGCCGCCTCCGCGGCCGCCGACCTGGTCGTCGACGTCACCGCGTGGGTGGTCCCCCCCGCGTGAGGGCGTCGCCGGCGAAGCGGCGCGCTACTTCGGCGGCATCCGGATGCCGCCGTCCACGCGGACGACCTCGCCGTTCATGTAGGGGTTCGTCAGGCACTCCTGCACCATGCTCGCGAGCTCGTCGGGGTCGCCCAGCCGCTTCGGGAACAGCACGCTCTCGCCCAGCTTGGCCTTGAACGCGTCGGACTCCGGCCCCTCGCCGTAGATCGGGGTGTCGATCAGCCCGGGCGCCACCGTGTTCAGCCGGATGCCGGCGGCCGAGAGGTCCCGGGCGACCGGCAGCGTCATGCCGACCACTCCCCCCTTGGAGGAGGAGTACGCCGCCTGCCCGATCTGTCCGTCAAAGGCGGCCACGCTCGCGAGGTTGCAGATCGCGCCCCGGCAGCCGTCCGCGTCGGGCTCGTTGTGGCTCATCGCCGTCGCGGCCTGGCGCACGACGTCGAAGGTGCCGATCAGGTTGATCTGGATGACCTTCGTGTATGCCTCCAGCGAGTGCGCCGACTCGACCTGGCCGTCGCGCCCGATGGTGCGCTGGGCCCAGCCGATGCCGGCCGAGCTCACCACCGCGCGCAGGGGCCCCAGCGAGAGCGCCACCTCGACCGCGTTGGCGACCTGCTCGGGGCTCGTGACGTCGACCTCGACGAAGCGGCCGCCGATCTCCGCGGCGAGGGCCTCGCCCTTCTCGGCCTGCAGGTCGGCGACCACGACGCTCGCGCCGAGCGCGGCGAGCCGGCGGGCCGCGGCGGCGCCGATGCCGGAGGCGCCGCCCGTGACGATGGCACTGGATCCGCTGATCTCCATGGGTGGCAACCTAACGGCCGCCGGCTGGCGGCCGCCCGGTAGTCCGCGTCACAGCGCCGTGGTGCCCCGGGCGACCAGGGCGGCCGGGCCGGTGAGCAGCGCCCGGTCCCCCGCCGTCCACGTGACCGTCAGGCTGCCGCCCGGCACGTCGACCCGGTAGGCGAGGTCCTCGCCGGCGCCGTCCCCCGGGCCGGCGTACCCGTCCGCGAGCGCGGCGGCCACCATCACCGCGCAGGCGCCGGTGCCGCAGGACCGGGTCTCGCCCGAGCCCCGCTCGTGCACCCGCATCGCCACGTGCCGGTCGCCCCGGGGCAGCACGAACTCGACGTTCACACCGTCGGGATAGACGCCCGGGTCGTAGGACGGCGGCTCGACGAGCGGCCCCACCGGGCCCCCGGGGTCGAGCGAGTCGACGAACGCGACCGCGTGCGGGTTGCCCATGTCGACGTGCCGGGCGGGCCACGCCTCGCCCGCGACCCCGACCCGCGTCTCGCCCAGCACCCGGGGGCGGCCCATGTCGGCGGTGACGCGGCCGTCGTCCTCGATCGTCAGCACCTTGACGCCGTCCCGGCTGCCGACGGGGATCGGCCGCGACGGGTCGGCGAGGCCCTCCTCGACGAGGTGCCGGGCGAAGACGCGCACGCCGTTGCCGCACATCTCGCTGACGGAGCCGTCGGCGTTGCGGTAGTCCATGAACCACTCCGCCTCGGCCGGGGCGGTGCCCACCGGCCCGGCGACGGCGACCAGGGCCTCGGTGCGCACGACGCGCAGCACCCCGTCGCCGCCGATGCCGGCGCGCCGGTCGCAGAGCGCGACGACGCGCCCCTGGTCGAGGGAGCCGTGGATCGAGGCGTCGTGGTCGGGCAGCAGCACGAAGTCGTTCTCCGTGCCGTGGCCCTTGAGGAAGGGGTAGGGCTGGTCCGCCGAGCGGCTCATCGGGGGGGCTCGTCGCAGGCGGGGTTCTCGGCGGGCCTCGGCACGGCGTTCACGGTACGCCGCTCGCGGGACCCGGGGCCGACCGCCGCGGGCCGACGACCTCGTAGCGGGCGCACGCGAAGGCCCGGTTGCGCTCCAGCTCCACGAGCCGCAGGTCGAGCGGTCGCGGCAGCAGCGGCCTGCCGGCGCCGAGCGTGACCGGGGCCAGGTAGACGATCAGCTCGTCGAGGAGGCCCAGCTCCGCGAGCCAGGCCGCCAGGTCGCCCCCGCCGACCACCCAGAGGTCCCGCTCGCCGGCCGCCGCGGACACCTCGGCGTGCACCTCGCGCAGCGCCGCCGCGTCGTCAGCCCGCGCGAACCGGACCTCGGCCTCGGTCTCGGTCGGGAGCGCCAGCTCGCGGCGCGTCATCACCCGGGTCGGGAGCGAGAACGGCCAGGCACCCTGCTCGTGCGCGAGCACCCACTCGTAGGTCGTCGAGCCCGTGAGGATCGCGCCGACGCCGGCGAAGAACGCCTCGTAGCTCAGCGGGCCGTGCTCGTCCTGGTCCTGGGTGAAGAGCCAGTCCAGCGAGTCCTGCTCGTCGGCGAGGTACCCGTCCAGCGAGCTCGCCGTGTAGAAGATCGTCCGCGTCATGGCCGCAGTCTCCTCCCCCGAGGCCGGGCTCAGGTGGCGCGGACGGCGGCGAGGGCGACCTCCACGCGGTCGGGGTCGTCCCAGCGCACCCAGTGGATCCGCGGGTCCTTGCGCCACCACGACTCCTGCCGCCGGGCGAAGCGCCGCGTCGCGGTCACGGTCCGCTCGCGGGCCTCGTCCAGCGTCAGGTCGCCGGCGAGGTGGGCCGCCACCTCGCGGTAGCCGATCGCCGCCGCGGCGGTGCGGCCCTCCAGCAGCCCCTCGCCCAGCAGGCGCGACACCTCCTCGACCAGGCCGCCGGCGAACATCGCCTCGACCCGCGCCGCGATCCGGGCGTCCAGGGTCTCCCGGTCGATGGAGACGCCGATCTGCACGGCGCGCGGCAGGGCGTACTCCAGCCGCGGCAGCGACGCCGAGAAGGGCCGACCGGTGATCTCGACGACCTCCAGCGCGCGGACGACGCGGCGTCCGTTGTCCGGCCCGACCCGCGCGGCGGCCTCCGGGTCGCGCGCGGCCAGGCGGGCGTGCATGGCCCCCGCGCCCGCCTCGGCGAGCTCGCCCTCCAGGCGCGCGCGCACGGCCGCGTCGGTGCCGGGGAACTCGAAGCGGTCCAGCACCGCGCGGGTGTAGAGCGCCGAGCCCCCGACCAGCACCGGCACCGCGCCGCGCGCCCGCAGGGCGGCGACCACCGCGCGGGCCCACCCCTGGAACTCGGCGACCGTGGCCGCCTGCCTCACCTCCAGCACGTCGAGCAGGTGGTGCGGGATCCCCCGCCGCCCGGACGCCGGCAGCTTCGCCGTGCCCACGTCCATGCCGCGGTAGAGCTGCATGGCGTCGGTGTTCACGACCTCCCCTCCCAGCCGCTGCGCCAGGTCGAGCGACAGCGCCGTCTTGCCCGCGGCGGTCGGGCCGACCACGGCCACGGCGGGGACCGCGGGCTCACGGCGGGCCTCCCCGGGCGCCGTCACGCGCCCGGCCGGGGTTGGCGGGTGAGGATCGGGGGCACGTCAGTAGTCTTCCAAGCAATCCGAGAAACGAGCCCGGCGCCCCGCGGACGTCGGTACCGGCAGCCGAGGAGCGAAGCATGGGATTCCTGGACAAGGCAGAGCAGGCCAAGGACCAGGCCAAGGAGAAGCTGACGGACGCCGTCGACAAGCACGGCGACAAGGTCTCCGAGCGCATCGACAAGGCGGCGGAGGCGCTCGACGACCGAACCGGCGGCAAGCACGCCGACAAGATCGCCGAGGGCGCCGAGAAGGCGCAGGAGGCGCTGGAGAAGCTGGACGGCGGCGAGGGCACCGAGGGCACCGACGGGACGCAGCACGCCGACCTGGGCGAGGACGGCACCGGACGATGAACCAGAAGCGCCACGTCGAGGGCGACACCGCCGACCTCGACAAGCCGACGCCCCCGGGCGGCCCGAACCGCACCGACGCCCCGGAGGGCCCCTTCTCCCCCGGCACGCCGGCCGTCGACCCGGGCCCCGAGGTCGAGCGCGTCACCAAGCGCAGCGACGCGCCGGCCCCGCCGCCGGAGCACGACGGCGATCGCGAGCAGTCGCCGCAGGAGGCCTCGCGGCAGGAGGAGAACGCCGAGGAGTCGGACTTCGGAGAGCCCTCGCAGTGAGCCCCCCGGGCTCCGACGCCCCCGGCGTCGACCCGCGGCACGGCCGGTACACGCTCGTCCCGGCCGTCTACGTCCTGCTGCTGCGCGGGCCGGCGGCCACGCCCGCCGGCCCGCCGGCCGCGGGCACCCAGGTGCTCCTCCAGCTCCGCCGCAACACCGGCTGGATGGACGGCCACTGGGCCGCCGCCGCGGCCGGGCACGTCGAGCCCCTCGAGACGGCGTACGACGCCGCCCGGCGCGAGGCCCGCGAGGAGCTCGGCGTCGGTGGCCTGGACCTCCACCACGAGGTCACCATGCAGCGCACCGGGACCACGGACCCCCTGGACCAGCGCGTGGACTTCTACTTCACGACCCGCTCGTGGTCGGGCGAGCCGCGCGTGGCCGAGCCCGAGAAGACGGCCGACCTGCGCTGGGTCCCGCTCGAGGGGCTGGACGCGCTGGGCGAGCCCGTGGTGCCCTACGAGCGGCGGGTCCTCGAGGGTCTCGGGTCGGGGAGGCGCTTCCTGCTGCACGGATTCTGATCGGCGACCCGCCGCCGCGGCTCGGGGCCACCACCCGGCCCGGTGCGGGACGAAGGGGCAGGATGAAGGGGCAGGATGGCCGTCAGGATGGACGGGCAGGATGACGGGTGGAAGGCCGGGTGTCACCGGCCAGAGGACTGGGCACCGAGGTGCCATGGAGGGAGAGACGATGGGTGAGGGAAGCGTCCCGGACACGGGCCAGACCGAGAAGGTGCTCGGCCCGCAGCCCAGCGGCGACGTCGAGGAGCCCGACCGCTTCCCCGGTGGCGCCGACTCGCTCGCCGACGAGGAGAAGTACGGCGAGATCCCCAGGGGCCCGCTGGCCCGCGAGGTGCCCTCGGAGGCGAACCCGGCCACCACCAACGCGCCCGAGAGCGTGCAGCAGGGCGACGACAAGACCCAGGACCCCGAGGGGGACGCCCGGCAGGACATGGACGCCGGGACCGCCGGTGACAAGGACGCCGACGCGGAGGACGCCGCCGGGGACGACGAGGGCGACGAGAGCGTGGACACCGCGCCGGAACCGGGGGCCTGACGTGACCGCCAGCGGCGAGAACGACGGCGACGACCTGCCCGAGGACCTGCCCGACCACCTGCCCGACGACCCGCAGGGCGGCCACCAGCAGGAGACCGACGTCCGCGACACCCAGCCGGGCAACCGCGACACGGGCGGGCACCCCGGCATGGGCGTCAGCAGCGAGCGGGTCGGCGTGGCCGGCCCGGGGCAGGTCGGCACGGAGGGCGTGCGCGACACCTCCGACGAGGAGCAGGCCGAGGCCGAGACGGACACCTACACCGTCGACACCGTCGAGACCCCCGAGGGCGAGACCGTCGTGCGCGAGCAGCGCCGGGGGCTGCCGGAGACCAACCCCGATCCCGTCGGCAACCGCGGGCACCACGAGAAGCGCAACCCCGGCCACACCCACGGCTGAGCCCGCGGGCGGGTCAGCGGCAGGCGTGGGCCTCGGGCAGGGGCTCAGGCACGCCGACGGCGGGCATGCCCAGCGCGACGCCCCCGGAGTCGGCCGGCGCCCGCGTGCGCCGCTCCCAGGCGTCGCCGGCGCGGGTGCGGCGCAGCGCGCGCACGGGCCCGTCCGCGACCAGGTGGTGCGGGGCGGCGTAGGTGACCTCCACGCTGACCATGTCGCCCGGGCGGGGCTCGCCGTCCAGCCGCGAGAAGTCGGCCGCGAAGTGCACCAGCCGGTTGTCGGGCCCGCGGCCGGAGAGCCGGCGCGTGGCGGCGTCCTTGCGCCCCTCCCCCTCGGCGACCATCAGCTCGACGGTGCGCCCGACGAGCGCCTGGTTCTCCTCCCACGCGACCTCGGTGACCACCTCGGTGAGCCGGCGGTACCGGTCGGCGACCACGCCGGGCGGCACCTCGCCGTCCATCTCGGCGGCGGGCGTGCCGGGGCGCCGCGAGTACTGGAACGTGAACGCGCTGGCGAACCGCGAGCGCCGCACGACGTCGAGCGTCGCGAGGAAGTCCTCCTCGGTCTCGCCGGGGAAGCCCACGATGATGTCGGTGGTGATCGCGGCGTCGGGGATCGCCGCGCGCACGCGGTCGATGATCCCGTTGAACTTCGCGGAACGGTAGGAGCGCCGCATCCGCCGCAGCACGGCGTCGGAGCCCGACTGCAGCGGCATGTGCAGGCTCGGCATCACGTTCGGGGTCTCGGCCATCGCCGCGATCACGTCGTCGGTGAACTCCGCCGGGTGCGGCGAGGTGAAGCGCACCCGCTCCAGCCCGTCGACCTCGCCGCAGGCGCGCAGCAGCCCGGAGAAGGCCTGCCGGTCGCCGAACTCGACGCCGTAGGCGTTCACGTTCTGACCCAGCAGCGTCACCTCGGTGACGCCCTCGGCGACCAGGGCCTCGACCTCGGCGAGGACGTCGCCCGGCCGGCGGTCCTTCTCCGCGCCGCGCAGGCTCGGGACGATGCAGAACGTGCAGGTGTTGTTGCAGCCGACGCTGATCGAGACCCACGCCGCGTAGGCCGACTCGCGCTTCGTCGGCAGCGTCGACGGGAACGTCTCCAGCGACTCCAGGATCTCGACCTGCGCCTCCTTCTGCACCCGCGCACGCTCGAGCAGCACCGGCAGGGAGCCGATGTTGTGCGTGCCGAAGACGACGTCCACCCACGGCGCGCGGTCGGTGATCGCCTCGCGGTCCTTCTGCGCCAGGCAGCCGCCGACCGCGATCTGCATCCCGGGGTCGCGGGCCTTGGCCGGCGCGAGCTGGCCGAGGTTGCCGTAGAGCTTGTTGTCGGCGTTCTCGCGCACGGCGCAGGTGTTGAAGACGACGACGTCGGCCTGCTCCTGGTTCGCCGCGCCGGCGTCGAACGGCGCGTAGCCGGCGTCCTCCAGCAGGCCCGCGAGCCGCTCGGAGTCGTGCACGTTCATCTGGCACCCGTGGGTGCGGACCTCGTAGGTGCGTGGGGGGCTGTTCATGACAGCGGCAAGCCTACGGGCGCGCGCTCGCGCTCGCCCTCGCCACCCGCGACGGGCATGATGAGCGCTCACGGAGAGAGGGACGACCATGCCTGGACCTGAGAAGCGGCTCCCGGGGCAGTCGAACGCCGACCACGGGAAGAAGAAGGACCCCAACGCGGAGTTCCTCGGTCAGAACTCCCTCTACGGCGGCGGGGACCCCAGCCTGGGCCTGCGGCTCTTCCGCGCCCTCTTCAACCGGCGCGACCGCCGTCGCGGGCGGGGCTGACGCGGGGGCTCAGCGCCAGGCCGGCGCGATCTCCTTGTGGTACCTCCGGCCGAAGACGCGCCCGAGCACCAGCACGACCGGCTTGGGGACCGTGCTGTAGACGAACGCCGTGGTCTGCGGGTCGAGCCCGTCCATGAGCCAGGCGAAGAACCGGCCCGCGACGCCCGGCGGGCCGCTGCGCAGCTGCTTCTCGACGGCCTTCCACTCCGCGCTCTCCAGGTGCG
Organism: uncultured Actinomycetota bacterium; assembly: GCA_963832415.1. Classification (GTDB taxonomy): domain Bacteria; phylum Actinomycetota; class Actinomycetes; order Propionibacteriales; family Nocardioidaceae; genus Nocardioides. The sequence continues at coordinate 250,703 of CAWHTZ010000010.1, forward strand.
GCAGCAACACCGGCTCGAGCTCCCGCTCCTCGTGTTCGAGGTGGTGCCGCACCACGCGGCGCGTGTCGGCGAGGACCTCGCGGGCCTGGGCCGCCCGCTCGGGGGTGGGCGCGGAGACGAGGGCGTCCATGGCGGCGTCGCCCTCGGCCAGGGCGCGGGCCATGTCCTGGTGCTCGGACTCCATCCCGCGCAGCAGCTCCGGGTCGATGCCCTTGGCCTCGAGCATCGGCCAGATCAGGTCGTCCTCGCCCTCGTGGTGCCGCGTCAGCTCGAGGTGCAGGTTGGTCCACGCGCGGTGCAGCTGCTCGGCGCGGTGCCGGTCACCGGCCGGAAAGGACGCCAGGGCCGCGTCGAAGCGGTCGAGGTCGCGACGCACCGCTTGGTGGATCGCCTGGTTCATCGTCATCTCGCCCGGCATGAGAGGTGGTCTACCCCTCCGGCGAGGCGGTGGCAAGGCCGGGACGGCGGACGGTCACGATCCGGCATCGGTCGCGACCCGCCGAAGATCAGGTCTGGCGCCGAAGGGGTCGCTCAGGAGTAGGTTGCCCGGCATGACGGTGACCGTAGGCGAGGAACCGGACGTCGAAGAGGGCGAGCCCATCGTCGTCCTGGAGTCGGTGGACAAGTGGTTCGGCGAGCTGCACGTGCTGCAGGACATCAACGTCTCGGTCAAGCGCGGCGAGGTCGTCGTCGTGATCGGCCCCTCCGGGTCGGGCAAGTCGACGCTCTGCCGGGCGATCAACCGGTTGGAGACGATCGACTCCGGCACGATCACCCTCGACACGAAGCCGCTGCCCGCCGAGGGCAAGGACCTGGCGCGGCTGCGGTCCGAGGTCGGCATGGTCTTCCAGGCCTTCAACCTCTTCGCGCACAAGACGATCCTCGAGAACGTCACCCTCGGGCCGACCAAGGTCCGCGGCCAGAAGAAGGACGAGGCCGACCAGCGCGCCAAGGAGCTCCTCGAGCGCGTGGGGATCGCCCACCAGGCCGACAAGTACCCGGCCCAGCTCTCGGGCGGCCAGCAGCAGCGGGTCGCCATCGCGCGGGCGCTCGCGATGGATCCCAAGGTGATGCTCTTCGACGAACCCACCTCGGCACTGGACCCGGAGATGATCAAGGAGGTCCTCGACGTCATGGTCGACCTCGCCGAGCAGGGCATGACGATGATCGTCGTCACCCACGAGATGGGCTTCGCGCGCACGGCGGCACACCGCGTGATCTTCATGTCCGAGGGCGCCGTCGTGGAGGAGAACACCCCGGAGGAGTTCTTCACCAACCCGCAGAGCGACCGCGCCCAGGACTTCCTCGGCAAGATCCTCAAGCACTGAGCGACGCCGCACCGCGGGAGGCGGGCAACCACCCAGACCAGTGACCGGGAGACGCCGGACACGAGCAGAAGGAGAGCAGGATGCGTATTCGAGAGAGCAAGGTCGGCGTGCTCAGCGTCGCGGGTGCCCTTCTGGCGCTCAGCCTGGCCGCCTGCGGTGGCAGCGACGACAGCAGCAGCGACGTCGCGGTCGAGGAGGACGCCCAGTTCGAGTCCGGCACCACGATGGCCGAGCTGTCGGACGCCGGCAGCATCACGGTCGGCACCAAGTTCGACCAGCCGGGATTCGGCCTGCTCGGCCTCGACGACAAGCCCGAGGGCTTCGACGTCGAGGTGGCCACGATCATCGCCGGGGCGATGGGCATCTCCGCGGACAACATCGAGTGGAAGGAGGCGCCCTCCGAGCAGCGCGAGCAGCTCATCGAGGACGGCGACGTCGACATGGTGGTGGCGACCTACACCATCAACGACGAGCGCGCCCAGCGCGTCACCTTCGCCGGCCCCTACTACACCGCCGGCCAGCAGCTCATGGTCGCCTCGGACAACGACACCATCACGAGCCCCGAGGACCTCAAGTCCAACCCCGACCAGAAGGTCTGCACGGTGACCGGCTCGACGCCGTCGGAGGGCATCCGGCCCTACCTGGCCAACAAGGACCAGCTGGTGCTCTTCGACGTCTACGAGAAGTGCGCGGACGCCCTGAGCAACGGCCAGGTCGACGTGGTCACCACCGACAACGTGATCCTGCTGGGGTTCGTCTCCGAGAGCGACGGGGCCTTCAAGCTGGTGGGCGAGCAGTTCACCGAGGAGCCCTACGGCATCGGCATCGAGAAGGGCGACACGGCGTTCTGCGAGTTCATCAACGAGACGCTGCAGGACAACGAGGACGCCTACCTCGAGGCGTGGAAGAACACGGCCGGCGAGGTCGAGGGCACCGAGGAGCCGACGCTCCCCGACCCCGACCCCTGCCCCTGACGCGCCGTTGATCCGAACCGCCTGAGGCGAGCGAGCCGGCGGGGGCGCACCCCGCGCCCCCGCCGGCCCCTCGAGAGGAGTTGCCGTGGAAGCGGTCACCGACAACCTGGACCTCTACTGGTCCGGATTCCTGCGCTCCTTGGGCTTCATCGGCTGGAGCCTCGTCGGCTCGCTGCTGCTCGGGACCGTCATCGCCGCCTTCCGGGTCTCGCCGATCCCGTCGCTGCGGTGGTTCGGCACGGCGTACGTGACCCTGATCCGCAACTGCCCGCTGACCATCGTGCTGTTCTTCATGGCCTTCGGGCTCCCCGAGCTGGGCATCAACATCAGCTTCTACGCCTTCGCGATGACCGGCCTGGTCATCTACACCTCCGCCTTCGTGTGCGAGGCGCTGCGCTCCGGCATCAACTCGGTCGACCCGGGCCAGGCCGAGGCCGCGCGTGCGGTGGGGCTGACCTTCACGCAGACGATGCGCGAGGTCGTCCTCCCCCAGGCGTTCCGCTCCGCGGTGCCGCCCCTGGGCAGCGTGGAGATCGCCATGATGAAGAACTCGGCCGTGGCCGGCGCGTTCGGCATCGGCGGTGACCTGTGGGCCACCGGCAAGACCCTGACCAGCGCGCAGGGCTACCCCTTCATCCCCGTGCTCACGGGCGTGGCGATCGGCTACCTGGTCATCACGCTGAGTGCCGGCGCGCTGCTGGCCGTGATCGAGCGGAAGGTGGCCATCGCCCGATGAGCGCCCAGGCAGTCCTCTACGACGTCCCGGGGCCCCAGGCCCGGCGGCGGGCCCTGATCGGCACGGTCCTGGCCACCGCGGGGATCGTCGCCCTGTTCGTGGTGGCCATCCTGCGCCTGGTCGACCGCGGACAGTTCGATGCCGAGCTGTGGGACCCGTGGATCAACCCCGCCAACGACGACTTCTCGCTGGTCTGGGGCCTGGTCCGCGACGGCCTGATCAAGACGCTCATCGCCGCGGTCCTGGCCATCGTGCTCTCCCTCATCGTCGGCGTGGCCATCGGCGTGGCGCGGATGATGGGCGGCCGCTACACGCGGATCCCGGTCGTCGCCTTCATCGAGCTCTTCCGGGGGCTCCCGGTCGTGGTCACGATCGTCTTCGTCTGGCGAGCCCTGGTCGAGCTCGACGTGCCCATCGGCGTGCTGCCCGGCGAGGACGTGTTGTGGTATCTCGTCATCGGCCTGACCCTCTACAACTCCGTGATCATCGCCGAGATCCTGCGGGCCGGGGTGGCGTCCCTGCCGCGCGGCCAGGGCGAGGCGGCGCGCGCCATCGGCATGACCGAGTGGCAGGTGATGCAGACGGTGCTGCTGCCGCAGGCGTTTCGCACCATGCTGCCCGCGCTGATCAGCCAGCTCGTGGTGGTGCTCAAGGACACCTCGCTGGCGGCGGTGATCGGGATCGGCTACCTCGAGCTGTTGCGTCGCGGCAACCAGATCGCGCAGGTCCTGGACAACCCCATCCAGAGCCTGTTCATCATCGGGGGGATCTACATCCTCATCAACTACTCGCTCTCCCGCTTCGCGGTGTGGCTCGAGAAGCGGCTCAGCCAGGCCAAGGCGAGCGGGGGCGAGATCGCCGCCAACGCCGACGCCAACGCCGGCGCCTGACCCGCCTCAGGCGCGAGCGCTCGGCTCGGCGGCCGGCGCCTCGACGGCGGGGGTGGCGCCCGCTCGCTTCTCCTTGCGCGTGACCCACAGGTTGATCACGCCCTCGATCACGACGACGCCGTCCTTGCGCTCGCCGCGCACGCGGACGGGCAGGTCGCCGTCCTCGCCGCTCCACTGGGCGGCGTCGGTCTCGGCGATGCAGGTGACGTCGGAGGTCGCCTTCGCGGTGTAGGAGACCTCCATGCCCTTGGGGATCCAGCGCTTGTCGGCGGGGATCGTGGCCTCGGCCAGCGCGCCCATCGCGGCCTCGAGGCCGTTGCACAGGGCGATGGCGTGCAGCGTGCCGATGTGGTTGTGCACCGAACGGCGCTTGGGGACCACCAGCTCGACGCGGTTGGGCTCGAGCACCGTGAAGCGCGGGCGGATCGTCGCGAAGTAGGGCGCCTTGCGCGAGAAGGCGAAGGAGAACAGCCGCTGGCCGAGCGGAAGCGGGGACAGCTTGGTCCACATGGTCAGCACCTGGCTCATGGGACCTACATTACCCGTCAGTAACCTGCCCTGTCATCCCCCGCTCGCCGCCGTGGCTACCCTTCCCCGGGGCCCGGCGACCGCCGCCGGACGGGACGACGAGGGAGCCGCATGACGCGACGCGCGCTGGTGCTGGGGGGCGGCGGGATCACCGGCATCGCCTGGGAGACCGGGCTGCTGCACGGACTGGCCGAGGCGGGGATCCACCCCGGGGAGGCCGACCGGGTCGTCGGCACCTCCGCCGGCTCGGTCGTCGGCGCGCAGCTGACCACCGGCTGCGACCTCGGCTCCCTCTACGACCACCAGGCGGAGCAGCCCCGGCCGGACGCGCCGCGGGCGTCGGTCGGGCGCGGCGTGGTCGCGAGGTATGTCGGGGCGCTGCTGCGCAGCCGCGGCGACCGCGAGCGCTTCGGGCGGCTGATGGGGGCGGCGGCGATCCGGGCCGCGGAGCGCGGCCGGACGCCCGGCGTCCCCGAGCGGCTGGCGGCGATCGCCCACCGGCTGCCGGTGCACGAGTGGGGCGAGGGCCGGGACCTGCAGGTCACGACCGTGGCCGTGGACACGGGCGAGCGGGTGGTGCTCACCCGCGAGTCCGGGATCTCGCTGGTCGAGGCGGTGACGGCGAGCTGCGCCGTGCCCGCGGTCTACCCGCCGGTGCCGGTGGCCGGCCGGCTGCTGGTCGACGGCGGCGCGCACTCCCTGACGAACGCCGACCTGGCCCAGGGGTGCGACCGCGCCCTGGTCCTCGCGCCGGCCGACCGCAGCCTCGGCCCGCTGCGCAGCGCCGCGTCGACGCTCTCGCGCCTGGGGATCCCGCACCTCGTGGTGACGCCCGACGCCGCCGCCCGCGAGGCGATCGGCGGCAACGTGCTCGACTACGCGGCCCGGCCCGGCTCCGCGCGGGCCGGCCACGCCCAGGCCGCCTCCGTCGCCGACGAGGTGCGCGACTTCTGGGCTTGACGCCGGGTCAGGCCGGGCTTCCCCCCGGCACGCGCGCCACGGCGAAGACCCGGCGGAAGGGCAGCACGACGGCCGGCTCCCCGCCGACATCCCGGGTCGGGTAGGCCGACCGCAGGCGCGCCCTGAGCTCCGCCTCGAACCGCGGCCGCAGGTCGTCGGGCAGCGCCTGCAGGGTCGGTCGCGCGCCCGTGCCGGAGACCCACCCGAAGACGGGGTCCGCGCCGGCGAGCACGTGCAGGTAGGTGGTCTCCCAGGCGTCCACGGCGCAGCCGAGGTCGGCGAGCGCGTCGAGGTAGGTCGCCCCGTCGTGCGAGCGCGGGACGGCGACGGCCCGGGTGTGGGCGGCGTACGGCGCCTCGGCCGCGAGCTCGGCGCACAGGGTGTGGCTCGGCTCGGCCCCGTTGCCCGGCACCTGGAGGGCGAGCCAGCCGCCCGGCGACACCGCGCGCACGAGCCGGCCGAGCAGCCCGAGGTGGCCGGGCACCCACTGCAGGGTGGCGTTCGAGACGAGGACGTCCACGCGGTCCGGCGGTGTCCACTCGCGCAGGTCGGCGACCTCGAAGGCCACGCGGTCCAGCTCGGGGGGCAGGTCGCGGCGTGCCCGCGCGACCATCTCCTCGCTGGCGTCCAGGCCGACCACGCCCGCGCCGGGCCAGCGCTCGGCCAGGAGGCGCGTGAGGTTGCCGGGGCCGCAGCCGAGGTCGACCACGGTGCGGGGCTCGTGGGCACCGACCCGGGCGAGCAGCTCGACGAACGGCCGCCCGCGCTCGTCGGCGTAGGCGAGATAGCGGTCGGGGTCCCAGGTGTGCGTGGCGCGCATGGCTCATCGTCCGGCCGGTTTGTCTCGATGTCCAGATTCTCGATGGTTCGCTAACATCGGGGGATGCGGGACGCCGTCGACGAGCTGGTCGACGCCTGGGCGCGCGAACGGCCCGACCTCGACCTGGCCCCGGTGGCCGTCTTCAGCCGGATCACCCGCCTGGGCCGCCACCTCGACCGCGCGCGGCGCGAGGCCTTCGCCGTGCACGGCATCGAGCTGTGGGAGTTCGACGTGCTCGCGGCGCTGCGGCGGGCCGGGCCGCCGTACGAGCTCTCCCCCGGCCGCCTGCTGCGCGAGACGCTCGTGACCAGCGGGACGATGACCAACAGGGTGGACCGGCTCGCCGCGCGCGGACTCGTCGCGCGGCTCCCCGACCCGCGCGACCGGCGCGGGGTGCTGGTGCGCCTGACCGGCGAGGGCAGGCAGACCGTGGACGCGGCCTTCGAGGGCCTGCTGGCCGCCGAGAGCCGGCTGCTCGCCGCCCTGCCCGAGAGCGAGCGGCACGAGCTCGCGGGTCTCCTGCGCTCGCTGCTGACGCCCTTCTCCTGACCGAGCCGGCGTGAGTTTCCGCCCCGCCGAGCCGGCGTGGGTTTCCGCCCCGCCGAGCCGGCGTGGGTTTCCGCCCCGCCGAGCCGGCGTGGGTTTCCGCCCCGCCGAGCCGGCGTGGGTTTCCCGGTCGTCAGGCGGCGAGGCTGGGAACGCCCTCGAGGAGCTCGTCGACGGCGCGGTGGCCGAGGTCGATGTGGTCCTGGGAGCGCGTGAAGTCGTTCATGCGGACGCCGAGGTCCTCGGTGCGCAGGTGGTGCACCTCGATCTCGGGCCCGAGCTCGGGCATCGGTCGGACCCGCATCGCGACACCCAGGCTCGTGACGAGCACGTGGATCGGCGAGCGCGGCGGGTCGAGCCGCACGGGCACGCTGGCGTCGAGCACGAAGACCCGGCGCAGCGGCGTGGAGAGGTCCCCGCGCAGGTCGAGCACGCCCCGCACCGGCACGTTGTCGGCGACACCCCCGTCGACGTGGGGCGTGGGCTCGCCGGCGGCGTGGTCGTGCAGCGGCACGGGGTCGAAGATCGCGGGCACCGCGGCGGAGGCCAGCAGCAGCTCCTCGAGGCGGCCGGTGCGGTGGTAGACCGCCCGCCCCGACGCGAGGTGCGTCGTCGTCACGCGCGCGGGGACCGGCAGCTCCTCGAGGCGCTCGACCGCGGACCAGTCGCGGACCAGGCGGGCCAGCCGGTGGGCCGAGTAGAGCGACGAGCGGTGGCGGGCGATGTGCCCGAGGCGGGTCAGGTGGCTGCCCGGGAAGATGTCCTGCCGCGTGAGCGCGAGCCACGTACGCCGCAGCTCGTCGACGCGGTCCGGCGTCGGGTCGGCCGCGACGAAGCAGGCGTTCAGCGCCCCGACGCTGCACCCGACGAGCCCGGCCGGCCGGATGCCGGCGTCGAGCAGCCCGGCCATCATGCCGACCTGCACGGCGCCGCGGGCCGCGCCACCGGAGAGCACGAACACGTCACCGCCCGTGGGCTGCGGACCGGCCTGCTCCGGGGACCCCTGCAGGGGAATGTGTCCGATGGTCACGATGACGCCTCCGTCCTGCCCCCGGCCGCACGTGCGAGCCTTGCACCATCCTCGACAACCACCGGGGTGAGCGGGGCCACATCGCCCAACTTCCACCCGACCGGACGGTCGGGGTGACCCGTCTGGACCATTGGGTCAGCCGGGGTCGCCTCAGGGCAGGGACTCCGCAGCCTCGAGCCACTCCTCCTCGAGGCTCTCGCGCTCGGCGGCCAGCGCGTCCAGCCGTCGACTGAGCTCGGCCAGCCGCTCGTGGTCGCCCATGTGCTCGAGGACCTCGGCATTGAGCGCCTGCTCCCGCGCGGCCACCTTCTCCAGCTGCTTGTCGAGGCGCGCGACCGTCTTGCGGGCGGCGCGCTCCTCCGCGCTGCCGGAACGCGCCGCGACGGGGGAAACTGACGCCGACTCGGCGGGGGAACCTGACGCCGACTCGGCGGGGGAACCTGACGCCGACTCGGCGGGGGAAACTGACGCCGACTCGACCGCGCCCGCGCGGCGACGCTCGAGGTACTCCTCCACGCCGCGCGGCAGCATCGAGATCTGGCCGTCACCCAGCAGCGCCCAGGTGGAGTCGGTCACGCGCTCGAGGAAGTAGCGGTCGTGGGAGACGACGAGCAGCGTCCCGGGCCACCCGTCGAGGAAGTCCTCGACCACGTTCAGCGTCTCGATGTCGAGGTCGTTCGTCGGCTCGTCGAGGAGCAGGACGTTGGGCTCCGAGAGCAGCAGCCGCAGCAGCTGGAAGCGGCGCCGCTCGCCGCCCGAGAGATCGCCCAGCCGGGCGGTCAGCCGGTCGCCGGTGAAGCCGAACCGCTCGAGCATCGCGCTGGCGGTGACCTCGCCGTCGATCGTGCGCGTCACCCGGCGCACCGACTCGATCGTGTCCAGCACCCGGGCCTGCGGGTCGACCTCGTCGAGGTGCTGTCCCAGGTGCGCCAGCGCGACGGTGCGACCGTGCCGCACCCGGCCCGCCGAGGGCGGGAGCTCGCCGGCCAGCAGGCCGAGCACCGAGGTCTTGCCGGAGCCGTTGACGCCGACGATCCCGATCCGGTCGCCGGGGCCGATCCGCCACGTCGCGTGCGAGAGCAGGCGGCGCTCACCCCGGGCGAGGTCGACGTCCTCGACGTCGACGACGTCCTTGCCGAGCCGCTGGGTCGCGAACCGCTGCAGCTCCAGGCGGTCGCGGGGCGGCGGCTCGTCGCCGATCAGCGCCGTGGCCGCGTCGGTGCGGAACTTCGGCTTCGACGTGCGCGCCGGCGGCCCGCGCCGCAGCCACGCCAGCTCCTTGCGCACGAGGTTCTGCCGCTTGGACTCCACGGCCGCGGCCTGGCGCTGGCGCTCGGCCTTGGCGAGCACGAAGGCGGCGTACCCGCCCTCGTAGGTGTCCACCGCGCCGTCGTGGACCTCCCACGTCGTCTGGCAGACGGCGTCGAGGAACCACCGGTCGTGCGTGACCACCACGAGGGCGCTGGAGCGCCCCGCGAGGTGCTCGGCGAGCCAGGCCACGGCCTCGACGTCGAGGTGGTTGGTCGGCTCGTCGAGCACCAGGAGCTCGTGGTCGCCGAGGAGCAGCGCGGCCAGGGAGCACCGGCGCCGCTCCCCGCCCGAGAGGCCCAGCACGGGGCGGTCGAGGTCGACGCCGGCGAGCATCTCGCGGACGACGTCGCGGGTGCTGGGCGCGGCCGCCCACTCGTGGTCGTCCAGCCCGCCGAGCACCGCCTCCCGCACGGTGTGGCTGTCCTCGAGCTCGTCGCCCTGCTGGAGGTAGCCCACGAGCAGCCCGCGCGAGCGCGAGACCCGCCCGCTGTCCGCCTCCTCGCGACCGGTCATCACCCGCAGCAGGGTGGTCTTGCCGTCGCCGTTGCGGCCCACGACGCCCACCCGCTCGCCGGCGCCGATGCCGAGCGAGACGTCGTCCAGCAGCGGCCGGACGCCGTACGCCTTGGAGACGCGCTCGAGGTTGACCAGGTTGGCCCCCGACCTGCCGGCCGGGGACATCAGTCGAGGTCCTCGGGGCGCAGGCGCGGGAGACCCGTCGGGGCGTAGGCGATCTGGTGGGCGCCCGCGACGGAGGCGGGCGCGATGAGCGGAGCGTGGCCCGCCTCGCGCAGGGTCGTGCCCGTCTCGCGGGCGGCGTCGGCGTCGGCACACAGGAAGGCGCAGGTCGGCCCCGAGCCCGAGACGATGCCGCGCAGGGCGCCCGCCCGCTCGCCGGCCTCGAGCACGTCGGCGAGGCCGGGACGCAGGTCGAGCGCGGCGTCCTGCAGGTCGTTGTGCATCGCGCGCGCCAGCGCCTCGGGCTGGCCGCCGTGGAGGGCGTCGAGCACGGCGGTGGCGAGGGCGGGCGAGTTCGGCGCGTCCGGCCGCAGCTCGTCGAAGCGGCGGTAGACCTGGGGGGTCGAGAGCCCGCTCGCGGCGGGCACGAGCACCCACCACCAGGACCCGGCGTCGACGACGGGCTCGACGGCCTCGCCGCGGCCGGTGCCCAGCGCGCTCCCGCCGAGCAGGGCGAAGGGGACGTCGGAGCCCAGCCGGGCGGCCAGGGCCAGCAGGTCGTCGTCGCTGGTGTGCAGGTCCCAGAGCCGGTCGAGGGCCACCAGCGCGGCGGCCGCGTCGGCCGAGCCGCCGGCCAGGCCGCCCTGCACCGGGATCGACTTCGCGACGTGCAGGGCCAGGTCGTCGAGCGCGGAGTCCGGGACGCCGTGGTGCGCGGCGAGCGCGCGCACCGCGCCGACGGCGAGGTTGCGGTCGTCCAGCGGCACCGCGTCGCCGTCGACGTGCTCCTCGGCCGTGACCGAGAGCTCGACGGCGCTCCGACCCCCCGTGCCCGACGCCGGCCCCGGCGCGGCGGGACCTGCCGGCTCGGGCCCCAGCGCCGTCGCGGTGAGGTCGTCGTAGAGCCCGACCGCCTGGTAGACGGTCTCCAGCGGGTGGAAGCCGTCCTCGCGCGGCGCCCCGACCCCGAGGTAGAGGTTCAGCTTGGCCGGCGCCCGCACCGCGACCGAGCGGCGCTGCTCCTCGATCGCGGCGCTCACCCGAGCACCTCTCCCGCGTCGGCCCCCGCGTCGGCCCCCGCGTCGGCCCCCGGTTCGGCCCCGCCCCGGACCTCGCGCAGCGCCTCGGCGAGGGCGACGTAGGCGTCGAGCCCCAGCTGTTCCCCGCGGGCCATCGGGTCGACGCCGGCGGCCTCGAGCGCGGCGACGGCGGTCGACGACGAGCCCGCGAGGCCCCGCAGCGCGCCGCGCAGGGCCTTGCGGCGCTGGGCGAAGGCGGCGTCGACGACGGCGAACACCTCGGCCCGCTCGACGGCGCGGGTCGGGGGCTCGCGCCGGGTCCACGCGACGAGGCCGGAGTCGACGTTGGGCGCGGGCCAGAAGACGCGGCGGCCGACGGCGCCCGCCCGGCGTACGTCGGCGAACCAGGCCGCCTTGACCGACGGGACGCCGTAGGTCCGCGAGCCCGGGGCGGCGACGAGCCGGTCGGCGACCTCCGCCTGCACCATCACCAGGCCCCGCTCGAGGGAGGGCAGCAGGCCGAGCAGGTGCAGCAGCACGGGCACGGAGACGTTGTAGGGCAGGTTGGCCACCAGGGCCGTCGGCGGGGCACCCGGGAGGGCCGTGACCCGGAGGGCGTCGGCGGCGACGACCTCCACGTCGGCCTCGCGGCCGGGGGCCCGCTCGGCGACCGTGGCCGGCAGGCGCTCGGCGAGCAGCGGGTCGACCTCGACGGCCACCACGCGGGCGACGACCTCGAGCAGCGCCAGCGTCAGGGAGCCCAGCCCGGGGCCGACCTCGAGGACGACGTCCTCGGGCCCGACCCCCGACGCGCGCACGATCCGGCGGACGGTGTTCGCGTCGATCACGAAGTTCTGACCCCGCTGCTTGGTGGGGCGCAGGCCGAGCTCGTCCGCGAGCAGACGCACGTCCGCCGGCCCGAGCAGGTGCGGACCGGCGGACGTGTCGGGCATGGGCCCGAGCCTAGTGGCGCGCGGGATCAGGTCGCTGACCCCGTGGCGCCGCAGCTCACTGGGGCAGGCCGAGCGACTGCGAGCAGGCCGGCCAGGCGCCGTACCCGCCACGGGCGTCGCGGACCTTCGTGGCGATCCGGATCTGCTCCTCGCGCGAGTTCTGGTGCGGGAGCCCGGACCCGCCGTAGGAGTGCCAGGTGGAGGCGTCGAACTGCAGGCCGCCGTAGTAGCCGTTGCCGGTGTTGATGGCCCAGTTGCCGCCGGACTCGCACTGGGCGAGCTGGTCCCAGACGGTGCTGCCGGAGGCGAAGTTGCTGGTCGGCTGCGGCTCCGGCGCGGGCGCCGGCGCGGCGGTGCCGACCTCGACGACCTCGCGGACGGGCTCGCGCACGGTCGTCCGGTCGACCACCTTGCGGTTGGCGAGCTGGCCGTTGCGGAAGGTCAGCTGGTAGACGAGGTCCTGGACCCCGTCGCGACCCTCCTGGACGACCTTGGTCTTGCCCTCGGTCATCTCGTCGTTCTCGCGCTTGACGGTCTCGTGGTCGATGCTCACGCCGTCGGCGGCCTTCTTCATCGTGCCGACGCGGACGACCTTGATGGTCACGTCGTTGCCGGGCCGCACGCGCTTGAGCTCCTTCACGTTGAGCTCGTCGTTCTTGTCCAGCTTGATGCCGAGCTCCTCGAGCGCACCCTTGACCGTCATGGCGGTGACTGCCTCGGTCCGCACCTTCTTGGTGCCGACCTTCACGTCGACGCGCCGCGGGGTGATGACGTAGACGTCCATGCCCTCGCGGTCGATGTCGGCGCCGCGGCTCGCGGAGAGCTGCGCGCCCTGGTAGCGGGTGCCGATCTGCGCGAGGGCGTCGCCGACCTCGTCCTCGGTGACCCAGTGCGTCTCGGTCTCACCGTTGACCGTGAGGTCGAGCGGACGCGCGAAGCGGACGCTGATCTGGCTGCCGTCCTCGACCGGGCTGTCCAGCGAGGGGACGACGACGTCGCGCTTCCCGAGGTCCAGGCCCTGGTTGTCGAGGACCTCACCGACGGTGTCGCCCTCGGCGCTGACGTGCCTGGGCTCCCCGTCGACCTTGAGGGTCACGTCGGGAGACATGCTGGTCTGCACGCCGTACGCGGTGCCGGTGGCGGCGACTGCGAGCGCGGTCACGCCGGCCACGACGGCCTTGCGTCCGCGCGGGACGAAGGAAGTGAGCTTCACGGTTCTCCGATGGTTCGGGGTTTCCGGGCCTCGGGTCACCGGCGCGTGGCATCCCGGCTCCGCACGGTGGTGCGGCGACGAGGACGCCTGGGGAAGGCGGGGGGCCCGGTCGGGCCACCCTGCGCCGGCGGAATCAGTCCCGATCCCGGCCAACAGTTACAAGACCATAACGACGGTCCGGGAGCGGACCCAAGCAGACGAGAGCCGAATCACGCCCGACGTGACGCGGGTCGCGCCGCGGTCGGCGGCTGCGGACGCCGGTGGACCGGCGATTCCGACGAGCGCGCGACCCCGACCTACCAGGGGCCGCCGAAGGCGGCCTCGGTGTTGGCGTCGACGGCGGCGCACAGCTCCCCGAGGTCGTCGCCGCGGACCTCGGCCATCGTCCGCACGGTGTGCGGCACCAGGTACGACGCGTTGGGACGCCCGCGGTAGGGCGCGGGGGTCAGGAACGGCGCGTCGGTCTCGACGAGCAGCCGGTCGGCGGGCACGACGGCGAGGGCGTCGCGCAGGGGCTGCGCGTTCTTGAAGGTCACCGTGCCGGCGAACGAGAGGTACGCCCCGCGGTCGAGGCACGCCCGGGCGAAGGCGGCGTCGCCGGAGAAGCAGTGCATCACCCACCGCTCCGGCGCCCCCTCGGCGTCGATCACCTCCAGCACCTGGGCGTGGGCGTCGCGGTCGTGGATGACGAGGGTCTTCTCGAGCCGCTTCGCCAGGTCGACGTGCCGGCGGAAGGACTCGACCTGGGCCGCCCGCCCGTCCTCGCCGGTGCGGAAGTGGTCCAGACCGGTCTCCCCCACCGCCCGCACCTTGTCGTGCGCGGCGGCGAGGCGCTCGATCTCGGCGAGCGCCTCGTCCAGCGTCCCGGCCTCGGCCTGCCGCGGCGCCTCGTTGGGGTGCAGCGCGACCCCCGCGACCAGCGCCTCGTGCGTCGCCGCCGCCTCGACCGCCCACCGGGCCCCGGGCAGGTCGCAGCCGATCTGCACGATCCGCGTGACGTTGACCGCCGCGGCGGCGGCCAGGGCCTCGCCCGTCTCCAGCCACTCACCCGCCCGCCCGTCGGCGATGTCGAGATGGCAGTGGTTGTCCACGACCGGGTGCGGCAGCGGGTCAGGGGACGGCGGCCGGCTGCGGTCCCGGTCCTGCCCCTGCTCGGTCGCGGGAGCCCGGTGGCGCGTCGGGCCAGGGCCCTCGGCGCGACTCACGCCACCGCCTCGCCCGCGACCTCGAATCCCTCCAGGAGCAGCGGCGCGAGGCGCTCGGGCTCCTGTCGGGGGATCCAGTGCGTGGCGCCGTCGAGCACCCGGAGGCGGTAGGGGCCACTCACCCATTGCGCCGTGCGCTCGGCCTGCGCGCGACCGCAGGCCGTGTCGCCGTCGCTCCACACCATGGTGGTGGGGACCGGGACCCGGGCCCGCGTCCAGCCGGGCGGCGCGAAGGGCATGGCCCGATACCAGCTGATCGCCGGCGTCAGCGCGCCGGCGTCGACGATCTCGGCGCGGAAGCGGTCCACCTCGGCGGGCGTCATCCCGGTGTGGGCGAGCAGCCGGTCGAAGGCACCGCCCCGCCGCCGGGCGAGCCGCTCCGGGAGGCCGGGCAGCTGGAAGAGGAACATGTACCAGGAGCGCAGGATCTGCCGCCCCAGCCAGGAGCGCAGGAACGCCGCGGTGTGCCCCACCGACACCGCGGCCAGCGTGTGGAGCCGGGCCGGGTGCTGGCCGGCGTACGCCCAGGCGACCACGGCCCCCCAGTCGTGGCCGACCAGGTGGACGCGCGCCGCGTCCGCGCCGGCTCCGACCGCGGCCACGCGCAGCGCCTCGACGTCGGCGACGAGGTGCTGCACGGCGTACGCCTTGCGCCCGGCCGGGCGCGCGCCGGGCGAGTAGCCGCGCTGGTCGGGCGCGAGCGTGCGGTAGCCGCGAGCGTGCAGCAGCGTCGCGACGTCGTCCCAGCACGAGGCGCGCTCGGGGAAGCCGTGCAGCAGCACCACCACCGGGCCCTCCAGCGGCCCGCGGTCGGCGACGTCGAAGGTGAGGCCGTCGCGGTCGTACGACGTGAGGCGGGGCATCGGGTCTCCTGCTCGTGGGTCTCGGGTCAGGGGTCTCGGGTAGGTATCTGGGGTCAGGGGTCTCGGGTAGGGATCTGGGGTCAGGGGTCTGGCTGGGGTCGACGGGCCTCAGCCCTGGTGCACGAGGTTGTACACCTCGCGCCTCGGTCGCCCGGAGTCCGCGGCGACGGCGGCCACGGCGTCGCGGGTGGACATCCCGTCGGCCTCGTGGGCGGCGACGGCCGCGCGCAGGCTCTCGGGATCGACGGCGGCGGCCGCGGCCGGGGCGCCGGAGACGACGAGCGTGACCTCGCCCCGGACGCCGTCGGCCGCCCCCGCCGCGAGGTCGGCGAGCCCGCCGCGGCGCACCTCCTCGTAGGTCTTGGTCAGCTCGCGGCACAGCGCGGCCGCGCGGTCGGCGCCGAGCGCCTCGGACATCGCTGCCAGGGTCGCCGCCGTCCGGTGCGGGGCCTCGAAGAAGACCATCGTGCGCGGCTCGTCCCTCAGCTCCGCGAGGCGCCGGCGGCGTTCCCCGTCCTTGCGCGGCAGGAAGCCCTCGAAGCAGAACCGGTCGACCGGGAGCCCCGAGACGGCCAGCGCCGCCAGCACGGCGGAGGGGCCCGGCACGGTCGTCACGTCGACCCCCGCAGCGGCGGCCGCGGCCACGAGCCGGTAGCCGGGGTCGGAGACGCTGGGCATCCCGGCGTCGGTGACCAGCAGCACCCGCTCGCCGGCCGCCAGCGCCTCGAGCAGCGTCTCGGTGCGCGCCCGCTCGTTGCCCTCGAAGTAGGAGACCACGCGGCCCGCCAGGGTCACGCCCAGGTCGGTCGCCAGCCGGCGCAGCCGCCGGGTGTCCTCCGCGGCGACGACGTCGGCGGCGGCCAGCTCGGCGGCCAGCCGCGGCGAGGCATCGTCCGTCCGGCCGATCGGCGTGCCGGCGAGGACGAGCATGGCGGCATCATCGCAGGCCCCCGCGCGCTGCTCCGTACGCTGGGGCCTCGTGACCGGTCCCGCCCTCGCCACGCACCCGGGTCCGGGCCGCGAACCCGCCCCGAGCGCCTGGGCACGGGCGGAGCCGCGGCTCGACAGCGCCGGCGGCGGCCTGTTCGGCCGCCTCTCCGACAACGCGACCGCCTGGCTGGGCTCGGTCGCGGTGGCGCTGCTGGCCCTGTTCCTGCGGCTGTGGCACCTGGGCGACCCGCGGAGCTTCTCCTTCGACGAGACCTACTACGCCAAGGACGCCTGGTCGCTGCTCAACTTCGGCTACGTCCGGGAGTACCAGGAGGGCGCGGACACCGCCATCCTCGCGGGCAGCGTCGGCGACCAGTGGGGCGACGCCCCGTCGATGATCGTGCATCCCGAGGCCGGCAAGATCCTGATCGGGCTCGGCGAGCAGGTCTTCGGGATGGACCCCTTCGGCTGGCGGATCGCCTCCGCCGTCGTCGGGGCGCTGACCGTGCTGGTGATGTGCCGCCTGGCCCGGAGGCTCACCGGCTCGACACTGCTGGGGTGTGTCGCCGGCCTGCTGATGGCGCTCGACGGGATGCACCTCGTGCTCTCGCGGCTCGCCCTGCTCGACGTCTTCCTCGCCTTCTGGCTCGTCTGCGCCGTGGCCTGCCTGGTGGCCGACCGGGACTGGATGCGCCAACGGCTCGCCGGGCGGCTCGACGCACCGGTCACCGCCGGCTGGGGGCCGGTCCGCCCGCTCCTGTTCCGCCCGTGGCTGCTCGCCGGCGGCGTGTGCTTCGGGCTGGCGGTCGGCACCAAGTGGACCGCCCTCTTCCCGATGGCGGCCCTCGGCGTGCTCGTCTGGCTGTGGAGCGCCGGGGCACGACGCTCCTTCGGCGTGCGCCGGCCGGTGCTGCGATCGGCGGTGGTCGACGGCGTCCCGGCCTTCGTGCACCTCGTGCTCGTCGGCTTCGTCGTCTACACGCTGACCTGGACCGGATGGCTCGTGCACGCCGGCGAGTACGAGCAGGCCCTCTCCGACACGCAGTACGCGCGCTACGCCGGCGGCGAGCAGTGGCCCACGGCCACCGAGCCGGACGCGAGCGGAGTCGGCGAGGTCACCCAGTCCCTGCGCTCGCTCGCGCACTACCACCGCGACATGTTCGTCTTCCACACGCACTTCCTGGACGACGCCGACCACAGCTACGCCTCCACCCCCTGGGGGTGGCCCCTGCTGAACCGCCCCGTCGGCGTCGACGCGCAGCTCGACATCCAGCCCGGCGAGCAGGGCTGCGGCGCGGTCGAGGGCAGCGACTGCCTGCGACAGGTGCTGCTGATCGGCACGCCGGCGATCTGGTGGGCCGGCGCGCTCGCGATGCTCTACGGGGCGTTCCGCTGGGTCGGGGCCCGGGACTGGCGCTACGGGCTGGCGGTGGTCGGGGCGGCGTCCGCCTGGCTGCCGTGGCTCCGCTACGACGACCGGCCGATCTTCCTGTTCTACGGGGTCGCGATCCTGCCGTTCACGATCATCGCGCTGACCCTCACGCTCGGGCGGATCATCGGGCCCGACCGCAGGCCCACGCCCCGGCGGACGGCCGGTGTGGTCGTCGTCGGCTCGTTCCTGGTCCTCGTGGTGCTGAACGCCGCGTGGTTCTGGCCGATCTGGACCGACCAGCTGCTCACCCACGGCGAGTGGCTCGACCGGATCTGGTTCCGCCGCTGGATCTAGCCCGGCTCGCGGGCGCCGGCCTCGGCGCTGCTGCGGTCCTCGGGCGGGTCCGGCACGTCCTGCGGGACCTCCTCCTCCTGCAGCGTGCGCACGAGCCACGCCGCCATCGAGGCGGTCACGAGGCCGACCAGCCCGATCCCGACGAACATCAGCGGGACCGCGATCGCGCGTCCCAGGGTCGTGACCGGGTAGAGGTCGCCGTAGCCCACGGTGGTGACGGTGACGACCGCCCACCACAACGCATCGGGGTAGCTGGTGATCGTGGCCCCCGGGGCGCCCTGCTCCGCGTCGAGCATGGCGAGGGCGCCGAGCAGGACCGCAGCCGTCGTGATGGCCGCGGTGTAGATGCCCACCCGCCCGGCCAGCCCCCCGACGGTGGAGCGCTGCAGCAGCCGGAAGACCGTGATCAGGCGCAGCAGCCGCAGCGGACGCAGCGCCGGGACCAGCACCAGCAGCGTGTCGTACCAGTGCGTGATCGCGTAGGTGAGCCGGTGCTCGGCCAGCACCAGCCGGATCGCGTAGTCGACCGTGAACGCCACCCACACCAGCGTCGAGATGAGCAGCAGCCAGTCGCGCACGCTGGGGTCCATCGAGTCGTCGACCACGGGCCAGGCGTAGGAGACGAGGAAGGCCGCGGCCAGCAGCAGCATGGGCACCTCGGCCCGGCGCTCGTAGCGCTGCACCCGGGAGGTCGCCGTCGCGTCCTCCTCGCGCTCGCGCCTGCGCCGCGCCTTGCTCGCCGCGCGGGAGGCCCGCTCCTCCTCCGCCTCGCTCGCCGGCGGCTGGTCGGGCGGCGGCTGGTCGGGCGGCGGCTGGTCGGGCGGCGGCTGGTTGCTCATGCCGCCCCTCACCAGGGCCACGCGACGCCGGTGCGCTGCTCGGAGACCTCCCACAGCCGCCGCGCGGCCTCTGCGTCCCGGGACTGGGCCGAGCGCGGGTTCGGCCCCGGCGGCCCCGCCATCCCGGCGAGCCACGTCGGCCCCACGTACGTGTCGCCGGGCAGGTCCGCGACCACCGCGTGCACGGTCGGGCGGGCGCCGAACTCCGCGCTGCGGGCGACCAGCCGGTTGCTGAACCACATCGCCACGGTCATCAGCGGGTTCGCGTGGTGGCTCTGCAGGTTCGTCGCTGCGTAGCCGGGATGCGCGGCGAGCGCCCTCACAGGCGAGCCGGCGGCCTCCAGCCGACGCTGCAGCTCGGCCGTGAAGAGCAGGTTGGCCAGCTTCGACTGCTGGTAGGCCCGCGCGGGCCTGTAGCACCCCTCGAGGTCGAGGTTGTCGAGGTCGACCTGCGGGCCGTTGTGCAGGCCCGAGGCGACCGTGACCACGCGGTCCTGCACGTGCGGGAGCAGCAGGTTGGTCAGCGCGAAGTGGCCGAGGTGGTTGGTGCCGATCTGGCGCTCGAAGCCGTCGACCGTGCGGCCCTCGGCGACCATCATGATGCCGGCGTTGTTGACCAGCGCGGTGATCGGCCCCTCCCAGGCGTCGGCAAAGGACCGCACCGACGACAGGTCCGCGAGATCGAGCACGCGCACCTCCGTCGACCCCTCGAGTCGGGCGGCGGCCGCCTCGCCCTTGCCGGGGTCGCGCACCGCGAGGACGACGTGCCCCCCGGCCCGCGCGAGCGCGCGGGCCGCCTCGAGTCCGATGCCGGAGTTTGCGCCGGTCACGACGTACGTGCGGCCGGCCAGGTCGGGCAGGTGGCTCATGCGCCCCAACGTAGCGAGGCGGGTGGACGGGCCCGTCCGCCACCCGCCGAGCGATTAACGCGCGGGGGGGGGGACGGGTTATGCTCTGGGTCTCCCTGCTCCGCAGGATCTCCCCCTGCCTGAGCCCACGGCAGGACCCAGATGACCAGTTCGGGAGCACCCCCGTGGGAACTTCCCAGCACTTGATCGTTCCGCGAGTCGATGACCGCGTCGAACGATCCCACTCCGGGGCCGCGTGACACCCCCGCGCATGAGTGGAGTCGACGACGACTCCCCGGACCAGGACGGCCACCCCGGTCGGTACGCCGTGGACGGCGCCTCGCCAGACCAGGACGGCCACCCCGGCCGCTACGCCGTGGACGGCGCCTCCCCGGACCAGGACGGCCACCCCGGCCGCTACGCCGTGGACGGTGCCTCCCCGGACCAGGACGGCCACCCCGGCCGCTACGCCGTGGACGGCGCCTCCGCCGACGGGGACGCCCACCCCACCCGGTACGCCGCCCTCTTCGCGCGGGTCAGCGAGGGGCTGCTCGGCGACCATCCCGAGCCCGTGACCTTCGAGCGCGTCGTCACCCGCGCGCACGACCTGGTCGACGGGTGTGACGCCTGCGGGATCACGCTGCAGCGCCGCCGTCAGGAGCACGAGTCGGCGGCGGCCACCGACGACACGGCGCTCGCCGTCGACCGGCGGCAGTACGAGCTGCGCCAGGGCCCGGGCCTGGAGAGCACCGAGTCGGGGGAGAGCCTGCTCGCGGGCGACCTCCAGACGGACCCCCGCTGGCCGCTGTGGTCGCCGTACGCCGTCGAGCGCGGCTACCACTCCGTGCTGAGCATCCGGCTGCACTCCGAGCAGCAGCCGATCGGGGCGCTGAACCTCTACGGCACCGAGGTCGACGCCTTCTCGGAGGACGCCGTCGACTTCGCCGAGATCTTCGCCATGCACGCCGCCGCGGCGCTCGACCAGTCGCGGCTCGTCACCGGCCTGCGGACGGCGCTGCGCTCGCGGCACGTCATCGGCATCGCGCAGGGCGTGCTGGCGATGCGCTACGACCTCACCTACGAGCAGGCCTTCGACCTGCTGCGGCGCGTCTCGAGCCAGTCCAACGTCAAGCTGCGCGACATCGCCGACCGCGTGGCCGCCGGCCGCGAGCTGCCGGAGGACCTGGGCAGCTGACGCCCGGGCCCCGCGCCGGTCGCTCCCTCAGCCGCGCCCGACGAGGTCGGCGAGCCGGCCGACGTCGGCGACGCGCTGCTCCGGGGTCTCGGCGAGGGGGTTGAGCAGGAGGGTCGTGACGCCGGCCGCGCGCAGCTCCGCGACCTGGCGCGCGATCTCGTCCTCCTCGCCGAGCAGGGAGACCGCGCGGAGCAGCTCCTCGGGGACCGCCCTCGCGGCGTCCTCCTTGCGCCCGTCCAGATAGAGGTTCTGGATCTCCTCGGCCTCGGCCTCGTAGCCGTAGCGGCGCGCGAGCTGGTTGTAGAAGTTCTTGTCGCGCGAGCCCATGCCGCCGATGTAGAGCGCCAGCTGGTCGCGCAGGCGCTGCAGCGCCTCCGGGCTGGGCTCGCCGATCGCGAAGCCGATCTGCAGCTGGGTCTCCAGCGGCCCGAGGTCGGGGTCGCGCCTGGCGAGGCCCTCCTCGAGCGCCTCCCCGAAGGCGAGGTCCCTCTTGCCCGGGTGGAAGAACAGCGGCTGCCAGCCCTCGGCGATCTCGGCCGTCATCGCGATGTTCTTCGGCCCGAGCGCCGCGATCGAGATCGGGATGCGGGCCCGCACCGGGTGGTTGATCAGCTTCAGCGGCTTGCCCAGGCCGGAGCCGCCGTGCTCCTTGGTCAGCGGCACCGTGTAGTGCCTGCCCTCGTGCTGGACCCGCTCCCGGCGCCAGACCTGCCGACAGATGTCGACGACCTCGCGGGTGCGGCCCAGCGGGGCGTCGTACTTCAACCCGTGGAACCCCTCGATCACCTGCGGGCCCGAGGCGCCGAGGCCCATCACGAAACGGCCGCCGGAGACGTGGTCCAGCCCCGCCGCGGTCATCGCGGTCAGTGACGGCGTCCGCGTGTAGATCTGGAAGATGGTCGACATGATCTGGAGCCGCTCGGTGCGCGCCGCGATGAAGCCCAGCTGGCTCACGGCGTCGAAGGAGTACGCCTCCGGCACGCCCACGAGCTCGAGGCCGGCCCGCTCGTAGTCCTGCAGCAGGTCGACCGTCTGGCCGAACCCGCCGGCGTAGTCCATGATCATCCCGATCCGCACGCGTGCTCCTCTGCTCTGGTCCGGCGTCTGTCGGCGGGCCCGGCCGGGCGCCGTGGTGCGACCGTAGTCCGTGGGCCAGAATGCGGGTGGTGGCCCGGTCGGGGTGGTCTTGCCCGGTCGCCCGTCCCGACCGGTGGAGGAGTTCCGATGAGCAGCGAGGGCGACAACGAGCTGACGGCGTTCACCGTCGACAAGGACGGTCCGGTCGCCCGCGTCACGGTCACCGGCCGGGCGATGGGTCCCGGATTCTTCCGCGAGCTGCCGGATCTGTTCGCCGGCCTGGACGACGACCCCGAGGTCCGCGCGATCGTGCTCACCGGTGACCACGGGCGGTTCTCCTACGGCCTGGACCTCCCCGCGATGGCGACGATGCTGCAGCCGCTCACCGAACGGCCCGGCGCCGGCGAGCGGCAGCGCTTCATGCGCGACCTGCAGGTCATGCAGGACGCGCTCACCGCCGTGGCCGAGTGCCGGACCCCCGTGGTCGCGGCGGTCTCCGGGTGGTGCATCGGCGGTGGCGTCGACCTGATCGCCTGTGCGGACGTCCGGGTGGCCTCGGCCGACGCCACCTTCAGCGTGCGGGAGGTGCGGATGGCGATCGTGGCCGACCTGGGCAGCCTGCAGCGCCTGGTGGGCATCGTCGGCGACGGGCACCTGCGCGAGCTGGCCCTCACCGGGGACGACGTCTCGGCCGAGCGCGCCGCCGAGATCGGGCTCGTCAACCACGTGGTGCCGTCGCCCGAGGAGGCGCTCGAGAGGGCGCACGCGATCGCGGCGCGCATCGCGCAGAACTCCCCGCTCGTGACGCGGGGGGTCAAGGACGTGCTGGAGGAGGAGCGGGCCGACCGCGTGGCCCGCGGGCTGCGGTACGTCGCCGCCTGGAACAGCGCCTTCCTGCCGAGCAACGACCTCGGGGAGGCGATGCGCTCCTTCCTCGAGCGCCGTCCGCCGAGGTACACCGGCGACTGACGGCCGCGTCGCCGCGCGTGCGGTCCGGGCCCCAGGGTCAGCCGCCGAGCTGACCGCGCGGGACACCGCCGAGGCGGGCGCCGCCGACGTCGGCGCGGCGCCCGGACGCGTCGCCGGCGAGCAGGCCGTCGGACGAGGTGGGGCGCCCGGGCCGGCCGGAGCGCGTGTGCGGGAACTGCTCGTGGGCGTAGCGGTCCACCTCGCCGGACCGGTCGGCGAGCACCACCGCCGCGCCGGGGTTCCCGTCGCCGCGGTCGGCGGAGTCGGCGTCCGCCACGCTGCGCTCGCGCTGGGCCCGCACGCGCCGGACCACGCGGTTCGCGAACCCGTACCAGTAGGACGAGCGGAACGACCGGTCGCCGCTCGTGCAGCCGTGCGCGCCCTGCACCAGCAGGCTGGTGAAGAGCATCTCGACGGCGTCGATGTCGGAGCGGTAGCCGATCACGGTGTATCCCTCGCCGGCGCGCGAGAGCACGCGGCAGCCGTACGCCCCGGCGATCCCGGCGAGCAGCTGGCCCTTGGGCTTGGCGTACGGCGCCGGGAACTCCACGAGTCGCGTCGTCGGCCGCCCGCGGTGCTCGCGCGCCTCGAGCAGCGCCTCATCGACCGCGTGCTTCGCGATCAACGCCTCGGCCTTGGCCGAGAAGGCGGCCGCCTCCTCCGGCGTGCAGGCCGGGTCCTCGGCCTTCGCCAGCAGGCCGCGGACGCGGCGGAGGACGGTGCTGTCGGTGCGGTGGGTGTGCATGCGCAGACGCTAGGGCGCGGCACCGACGGCCGCGCCCGGTGTCCACAGCCGACCGGCCCGACCGCGGCCGGGTCCACAGGCGATGGGGCTCCTGTGCTCTCCATGGCCCCCGGGGCGAGGACGGCTCGACCAGGCTCGCGGGCCGGGCCGAGTGAGATGGCCGACGCGGTGGCCTGCGTCGCGTGGGAGTGGTTGACTGCGACGCAGCGCTCACCAGCGAGGGGGTGTTCAGTCATGGTGGTGAGGGCGATGCCGCGGCACGTGGTCGATGCCCATGTCCTCTGACCGACCCCGCGCCGACGCGGCCGGTCACGTCGCCGTGATCGCCGCCCTGGGCCGGCTCGGTCGCCAGGGCGGCTGGGAGCGACTGCGCGCCGGCGAGTCGCTCGCGGGGCTCGACCGGGTCGACGCCGAGCTGCTCGCCTCCGGCGGGCTTGTGGGCCGGCTCGGCACGGACACGTTCAGCGTCTCGGTGCCGGAGCTGGCCGCCATGGACGCGTCGACCCTCGGGCACACCATGACCGCCGAGCTCCAGCGCGCGCTCGACCACCTCGATCGCCGGCGCCCCGGCTGGGTGGGGACCGACCCCGACCTGATCCTCAGCCAGGGCCTGGCGAGCGGGCTCGCGGCGGGCGTCCTGGCAAACGAGCTGCTGCCGCGGATGTCGGGGTCGCGTGTCGCCATGGAGTCCGGGTCCGGGCGCTTCCTTGACGTGGGCGTCGGCGCCGGGGCGGTCTCGGCCGGCCTGTGCCGGCGCTACGCCGGGCTCACCTGCGTCGGCCTCGACGTCTACGACTCCGCTCTCGCGCTCGCCGAGCAGGAGCTCGCGCGGCAGGGCCTCCGGGACCGGGTGGAGCTGCGCCAGCAGTCCGTCGTCGACCTCCCCGACGAGGCCGCCTTCGACCTGGCGTGGCTGCCCCAGCCGTTCATCGCCCGGGCCGACCTGGCACAGGCCCTGACCCGCGTCCGCCGGGCACTGCGTCCCGATCGCTGGATCGCCGTACCGCTGGCGGACACCAGCGAGCCGGACCCCTTCAAGGTGGCGCTCTACGCACACGAGGCCGAGATGCTGGGCGGGGGACGCCTCCCCGCGGCCGAGGCCGAGGGCCTCCTCGTCGAGGCCGGATTCATCGACGTGCTGCAGACCTCCTGGATGGCGCAGACCATCGTGCTGGCGCGTCGCCCGTAGGCGCGCTCCGGGCGGCGACGGCGTCGGTGGCCTCGACCACCCCGGCCGGATGCCGCAATTCGCGCCTGTGGCCGGCGGTGTGGTCCTATCTTCTTCTCATGGCCGAGGCGGCAACGGCGGAGGCGGGCACAGCGGCCCTCGTCGTGCTCTACGGCACGTGGGCCTACGCGATGCGCTACGCCACGACGCCGGGGCACGCGGCGAAGCCCCGCGTCGTCCGGGAGGACGGGCCCGAGGGCCCGCGATGGGCCGTCCACGCCCAGGTGCGCTGCGCCGTGTCGGCGGCCGGTGGACCACCCCCGCCCGAGGAGCCCCCCCGGGCGACGGGCCCCGACCCGAGGGACTTCTGGCGGCTCCTGCGCGCTCGGTGATCCGGCAGCCCGGCTCGCCCGGACGGACGAGGCCGCAGGTCCCCCCTCCCCGGGCCTTCCGGTCCGGGGGTGTGGCGCCGCGGCGAGGTGGAGAGCATCATCGGCCTGCCGCAGACGAGCGGCCGACAACGGCGTCGGCGCGCGGGGCGGTGCAGCAGCATCGACAGGCCCGGCACCGGTCGGGCCCGCCCGGTTCCGCGCCGAAGCCCGCCACGGTCCCGGGCAAGACGAGAGGGATCGAGTGATGGCGGGCGCGGGAACGACCAACACCGACCGACGAGCGCCGCGACGGCGCCCGCGGTCTCGGGGTGAAGGGTCCCCTGCCCTCCGCGCAACCGCGGCGAGCACGGGCCCAGGGCAACGGCAGCCCGAACCCGACAGGTCGCCACCCGGAGGCGTCGCCGAGGACTACTCCCATGCACAAGAGCACGCATCACCTGTCCCGCTCGTCCCGCCTGGTCGGCCCCGCGCTCGCGCTCGCGCTGGCCCTCGCGATCACCCCGGCGCCGCAGGCGCAGGCCTCGCCGGGAGCCGCGGCCCGGAGCACCGTCGTCGACACGACCCGCATCGACCCACGCCTGCGGCGTGTCTTCGGGGAGCGCGTCGTGCAGATCTCGCGGAGCAAGCGCGGCGCCCCCTACCGCTACGGCGCCGCCGGCCCGCGCGCCTTCGACTGCTCGGGCTTCACGTCCTGGGTGTACGCCAAGGCGGGCCGCCGCATCCCCCGCACCAGCCGGCGGCAGGCCGCCGCATCCCGGCGGATCCGCGCGCGGAACCGGCGACGCGGCGACCTGGTCTTCTTCCACCACCGGGGCCGCGTCTACCACGTGGGCATCTACGCCGGTCGCGGCCACATCTGGCACGCCCCCAGCACCGGGAGGCGCGTCAGCCGGCAGCGCATCTGGACCCGCTCCCACTTCTACGGCCGGTTCCGCTGACCTGAGAGGGCCCATCGGCCCCGTCAGTCACGGCTGGCGGGGCCGTGCCGGCGCACGTGCTGGTCGAGTGGCCCGGGTTGGCGTGGGGGCTGCTGCCGATGCCCTGGGCCCGCCGGATCGCTCGAACCCGACGCCGGTACCACCACCGCGCCACCAGCCCACGCGGTCCACGGTCCTCGACGTGGGAGAACCCCAACGGAGCAGGCATGCCGGACAAACGGGCACGACGCCCGGTTGGTTACGGCAAGCCGCCCGTGAGAGCGGACACACCATCGATCCGGACCTTCATCGGCGGCCGGCACGGCCGCGCGGTGCAGGCGATCACCGCCGACCGGGACCTGGGCCCCGGGACCGCACATCCTCACCGCCGAGCTCGTCGCGGAGGGCCGCAGCGACGACCCGATGATGGCCGGGGCGAGGGAACCCTCACCCTGTACGTCGAGTGTCCGGTGAACGGTACGTCGACCACGAGGCGCAGGTGCGTGGCTGGTTCCTGCTCGACTGACATGTGAGCCCTGATCAGAGGTCGAGGGTCAGCTGGGCGGAGGCGCGGTAGCGGGACTCGGCGTCCGCCAGGGCGGCGCGGTAGCGGGCCCGGTCCAGGTCGAGGTGCAGGGTGTAGGTGTCCGGCGCCAGCGGAGTCGGCGCCACCAGCAGCGCCCGGTCCTCGGCAGCGTTGGTGAGCACCGTGAGCGACACCGTCTCGGTGCGACGCGACGACAGCGGGATCACGTTGACGATGACCTCGCCGCGCCGGTCGAACAGCGCGACGTGGTCCACCGGCATCCGCACCGGCCGGGGGCCGCGGAACGGCGGTCTGGTGAGCACCTCGACGAGCCGGCCCTCCAGCACGGCGCCCCGGGGGCCGCGGGTGACGCCGACGTCGTACACGTGGAACTCGGTGCGCGGCAGCGGCCGCTGGACCCGCACGCTGTGCACCAGCCGCACCGCATCCTCGACCGTGGAGAGCACCTCGTCGGCCACCCCGCCCCGCACCAGGCCCCCGCCCCGGACCCGGCGGAACGACAGTCCGGCCGCGAAGGCGACCAGGCCGGGACCGACCCCGCGCGGCGGCGGCGCCACCGGACCGGTCACCTCGTGGGTCATCCGCAGCGAGACGTCGCGGCTCAGCGGCAGCGGCTCGGGGGACTCCAGCAGCAGCACCTGCGCCCCGCTGGTCGGCTCCGCCTCGACGTCGGAGATCCGCAGCCGGTCCACCTCGGTGGCCAGCGGCAGCACCAGCCCCGAGACCCAGGCGTCGAAGAGCCGCTGGCGCAGCTGACCGTCGCCCGGCGCCGCCATCACGTCGGCCACGGCCGGACCGGTGGCGGCCAGCAGACCCGGCACGGCGGTGAGGTCCCCCGGCACCGAGCGGGTCACGCCGTCCCAGCTCGCCACGTGCTCCTGGAACGTCGCGTACCGCGAGGTCTCGGCCCAGCTGGCGTGCGCGTCCACCGCGTCGACGTGCAGCTCGGCCACCTCTCCGGCCCCGTCCACCACGACCGCCACCCGACCGCCGCGCAGGTCGCCGCGCTCGACGTCCAGGTGCACGTCCCCGACCCGGGCCCGGACCACGTCGTCGAATGCCGTGACCTCCAGCGGGTAGGACGCCGCGCTGGGCGGCAGCGCCTCGGAGCCGACCTCGGTCGTCACCCCCGCCCGACGGGTCTGCACCACCAGGCGGCCGCCGGCCTCGTCGACCAGCGCCAGCAGCGCCCGGTCCACCCGGGGCAGGCCGCCCACCGCCACCGCGACCCCCGCGAGGCCACCGGCCGGAGCGACACTCGCCCGGATCGTCACGTGGTCCCAGGCACCGCCGCTCTCCCCGAGCACCGCGTAGTGCCGCCGCCCCACCGCCGGCCGTCCGGACACCCCCAGGGCCCCGTCTCGGACGGTCCACGGGGTCGCCGAGGTGAGGTCCTCGTCGGCGACGGCGAGCGCCGTCTCGTCGCCGTCCTCGAACGGCGCCCGGCCGACGTGGGGGCCGCCGCGATTGCGCACCGCGACCCGCAACGAGATGCGCGGCGGCCACAGCGCGTCCGGGTCGCCCGGGTCCGCGGTGAGGTCCACCGGCGCGTGCCGGAGCACCTGGGAGGAACGCAGCTGCACGTCCGGGCGGTCGCAGGCCGGGGAGAGCCGTTCCAGGCGCTCGAGCCGCTGCACCAGCGGGTCGGTCGAGTCGGCCCGGCGTACCTCCGCCCGGACCAGGGAGGCGTCGGCCACCCACGGCCGGCGCGGCCGCGGGGGCGCGACGCGGTGCGCCACCACCCAGTCGGCCGCGGTCACCGAGAGCCGGACCCCGTCGGCCTGCTCCACCGCCAGCGCGTACTCCAGCAGCTGGGCCCGCTCGGCCGGGGCGTCCGGCGCAGACGGCAGGTCCAGTGGCACCAGCGAGCTGAACCGCTCGTCGAAGGCCACCACCAGCGGCTCCGACCGGTACAGCAGCCCGTGCACCCCGGGGTAGACCGACTCCACCAGCGGTTCGAGCTCCTCGCCGACCGTCTCGACGGCGTTGAGACCGGGCAGCCCGCGGGTCCGGAACCCGGCCCGCTGCTCGACCACGGCCTCCTGAGCGCTCCCCTGGTGGTCGACGACCTCCCGCACCGCCATCGTGATCTCGTAGTCGTGGTTCGGCAGCCATGCCAGCGCTCCTCCCCCGGCCTGGCCGCCCCCGGCCTGGCACCGCGCGAGCGCGGCCAGCACCGCCCGGGCCTCACGGACGGTCCGGTAGCTGGCGCCGCGCAGCTCGAGGAAGGTGGTCCGCACCGGCGCCGTCGCCGAGGGGGCCGGGCTCGCCCCCGCGAGCGTCACGTGCCGCAGGGTCACCGCCGTCAAGCCGGCGAGGTCCTGACACCGGATCAGGCCGCCGGGCGGCGGGCTGCCGAACATCGGGAACTCCTGCCGGTCGACCACCTCGAGCCCCCGCATCGCCTCCACCACCAGCAGCGTCGGGATCGCGGGCAGGTCGACGGGCCGCCAGAAGACCCGGAGGTCGATGTCGAAGGCCGGTTCGTCGAGAGTGATGGCCGCGACGGTCAGGTCGACGCCGAGGCGCAGCAGCATCCGGGCGACCGGTTCGCCCGACGGCGGGCCGAGGGCCGGCGCCACCACCGGCGACCGCGGCAGCGTCCACCGCAGCACGCTGGCGGACTCGGTGAACCGCTTGCTGACCGGGGACCGCCTCCCGAGCGGCACGTCGGTGAAGTCGAGGGTGTGGCGCGGGATCTCCCGCTTCACCGGGCAGCACGGGAACGACGGATCTCTCGCCAGCAGCTCCTCCTCGGCCGCCGGGTTGGCGGTGAGGAAGGTGTACGGCGTGTCCGCGTTGATCAGCAGTCGCCGCGGGTCGATGACACCTCCGACAAGCACGTCCGCGTCCCACCGGAACGTCACGTCGGAGGTGAACCGGGCGATCAGGTCCGGGCCGGCGCCGAGGTCCGCCAGGCCCCCGACCTCGGTGTCCTCGGGAGCCAGCAGGTCCGTCCACACGCCGGCCTGCGGTCCGTAGCGGGGTCGTCGGCGGATGCCGACCCGGACCAGCGTGTACGTCGAGGTCAGGTCGTTCGAGGCGGGCGGGGTGGCCGCCTGCCGGCCGGCGCCGGGCGGGGTGGTCGGCACCACCGTGGTGTCGTTGTCGACCGCGACGGCGAGGTCGAGCGCGATGACGGAGCGCACGCTGACCGGCGTCAGCTCCTCCCACGCCGAGTCCGGCACCGGGGCCGACGGCAGCGCCCGGAGGTCGACGATTGCCAGCACCGCGCCCTCCGGTCCGAGCGCGGTGACCGCCGCCGGCGTCGCCGTCCCGGCGCCGGGCTGCAGCGCGGCGGCGGTGGACAGCGGCGCCGACAGCACCGGCATCCGCTCCGGCTGCGGCACCTCCCGGACCCGGATCACCCGGAAGGTGACGTCGGGCAGCCACCACGGGGTCTCGATCCGCACCTCGAGGCTGAACCGTCGGTAGTTCGGCTCCTGCGGGCCCAGCTGCTCGAAGACGCCCTTCACCGAGGCGCCGAAGGAGAACACGTAGAACACCTTGATCCGCAGCGCCAGCTCGGCCCAGACGACCACTCCGCTGGAGGAGGCCTCGTTTGCCCACGTCCCGACCAGCAGGCCGAACGAGGCGTACACCTCGACCCGGCCGACCCCCATCGATCCCGAGGCGGCGGCGGTGACCGCCAACCCCGCGCCGCGGGGGCCGGGCCGCGCGGAGACCTGCAGGCAGAACGCGACCGAGAGGCGGCCCCGCAGCCCGAGCAGGGTCTTGTCGGAGGCGAGGGTGAG
The DNA here is from genome assembly GCA_963832415.1 of uncultured Actinomycetota bacterium. Lineage (GTDB taxonomy): Bacteria > Actinomycetota > Actinomycetes > Propionibacteriales > Nocardioidaceae > Nocardioides. Next base: position 280,865 of record CAWHTZ010000010.1, read on the forward strand.
CCAGCTGGCCGGGTCGGCGAGCTGGCCGATGGCGAACTGGCCTGGCTGGTTGCCGGCGAACATGGTGCCGGTGAGCCGGGCCAGCCCCCGGGCCAGCGCGCTGTCGGTGTCGAGCAGCTGCGCGAAGTCCAGGTCGACCGCGACCAGGGCGGCCCACCGGTCGCGCTCCAGGTCGACCTCGATCGCGCCGAGACCGACCGGCTGGGTGGCCTTGAGCAGGAACACCTCGGCCGCCACCAGGAACCCGGCCGAGCTGCCGGTGTCGGCGTCGCTGCGGTGGAAGAAGATGAAGACCCGCAGGGTGACCTGCTTGGTCGCGGCCAGCCCCAGGTCGGCTCCCACCCCGGCGGCCTGGGCACCCCGCGAGATCTGCCAGCCGCCGCGCGCCGCACTCCGGTCGGAGCGCACCTCGACCGCGCCCGCGGACTGGTGCGCGCGGTACCACTCCAGCAGCCGCATCTCCTGCGGGCGGCCGCTGGGCGCGGGCAGCGCGGGCACCATCCCGCCGGCGACCAGGACGCTCACCCCCCGCAGCTCGAAGCTGGTGACGGGCAGGTAGCCCAGCTGCAGGCCGAACATCCAGTAGGTGAACTCGTCGACGGGCCCGGTCACCCGGCCGTAGACCAGCTGCGCGCCGATGCTGAAGTCCTTCCCCATGGCGCGGAAGGCCAGCAGGATCGCCAGCGCGAACTCCCGGTAGCGGTGCCCGTCCCGGGTGGTGTCGGTGATCGACCCGCTGCCGCTCACCTCGAACCGGCCGACCCGCAGGAACAGCCCGATCCCGTCGAGCAGCCACCGCGGCGCCTCGGGGTTGCCGCCGGTGCGCAGCCGCAGCCGCCGGAACCGCAGCCCGCCGCCGTCCGGGCTGCCCTCGGCCGGCACGCCCGGCGTGCCGAGCTGGCGTGGCTTGCGCTCCGGGTCCCCGGCGCCGGGGAAGATCGAGATGCCACCGCTGAAGGCGACGTACCGACCGCCGTTGTCCTCGTTGACGAAGTCGAGCTCCTCGACCTCCAGCTGCACCACCTCGAATGCGGTCAGCTTCAACCCCTCCGGGAACCACAGGCTCGGCACCACCCGCACCTCGCCGAGGTCCCAGCCGAGGTCGCGGAGCACCACCTTCTGACCGAGGTCACTGCCCGGCGCCGGCGCCGGGCCCCCCGCGACGACCTGGAACGTCGCGCCCGCCCCGTCGCCGAGCTTGATGCCGAGGTCGACCAGGGCCCGCAGGTGCTCGCCCCACCCGGAGACGCCCTGGGCGTCCTGGAGGTCGCGCAGCAGGATGCCCACCTTGGCGGTCATCAGGCTGAGGGTCGCGTTGGCGATGGTCAGCAGCTCCAGCGGCTCCGGCGGCAGCCAGGCACCCTGGAGCAGCCAGCCGTCGCTGACGTCGATCACCAGGGCGTGGTCCTCGGCGGCGTCGGTGCCGAACAGCACCGCCATCCGGGCCACCACGGTGTCGGGGGTCTCGAAGAGCAGCCGGAAGATCCGCAGCCGCCAGTCGACCAGGGCCGAGAGGGAGATCTCGACGGGCGCCTGGGTCAGGTCGTACGCCTCGATCTCGTCGCCGCCCTGGAGCACGGCGCGGCGCAGGCCGAACCGGCCGTGGGTCGGCACCGGGCTGAGCCAGGCGAAGACGGGCAGTGCGAGGTCCTCCAGCACGAACTCCAGCCCCGCGGCGGCCGAGTCGCTGTCGAACCGCTCCCGGAGCTGCCGGATCGGGTCCCGGTCGTGGTCGAGGTCGAGGGTGCGGACCGTGACCAGCCCGGTGCCGTCGAACCCGCCGTGCGGGAGGTGTCGCACCCACTCCAGGGCCTGCTCGTGCTCGGTGTGGTCCCCGCTCAGCGTCGGGTACGGCACCAGGCCGAGGTCATGCACCCCCCGGCAGGGCAGGCCGCTGAACCGGCACGGTCCGAAGGACAGCGGTACGGCGGGCTCGAGCACCACCTCCTGCTCCTCGGTGAGCCGGACCCGGACGTGCACCCGGATCGCCGACGGTCCGACCTCGCTGAGCCGCACCTCGAGACTGTCCAGCACGCCGGACTCGAACAGCGCGCCGATCCTGGTGTCCCCCAGCGGCGGGCCCTGCAGCTCCTCGGCCTCGGGTCGCAGCGGCCCGATCAGCCCGTGCGGCAGCAGGATCTCGACCGGCAGGGCCTCGACGACCAGCTCGACGCCCGTGTCTGCCTGGGTGAGGAAGACCCGGGCCGGTGACGCGGCGGAGTTCGGCTGCAGCGTGAACGCCAGGTCGGGCAGGGTCCGCAGCACGAACGGCTCGGGCTGGGGGTGCGGCTCGATCACGACCTCGGCGTGCAGCCCGACCCGGGCGGCCGCGGCGCCGGGCCGGACTGCGTGGAAGCTCAGGACCGTGTTGAGGTACGCCAGCAGCGGCTCGTAGTCGGACGCCTCCTCACCTCCGGCACTCACGCCGGGACCGGGCAGGAACGCCGACCGGGGCCAGCGGCGCGCAGCGGCATGGACGTCGGCCGAACCGAGCAGGTCGAAGAGCGTCAGCCGGGGCATCAGACCGGCCCCAGCCCCGGGCCCGGGACATGCGAGAGGTCGGTGCCCGTGGTCGGGTCGACCAAGCTGTTCCAGACGTAGGGCACCATGCCGTCGGCGAGCACCAGGCCGAAGGCCGCGAACATCTTGGCCGGCGTGGACGACTCGCCGGGGAAGCCCAGCTCCGGGGTGACCCCGAGCGCGGCGAAGCTGCTCATCCGGTTGCCGGCCAGGGTCGGCCGGCGGAACAGGTCGACCGCGGCGACCGGGTCGTCGAGCAGCGCCCGACCCATCGCGGGCGGCATCCCCAGGTGCTCGGCCCACAAGGCGGTCCGCAGCGCCCGCGCCGGGTTCTCGGCGGCCGACTTCAGCCGCTCCGGCACCGCGAACGCCGCGATCTCGCCGTCGTGGAAGAAGCCCCGCCGGTTGGTGTTGCACGACCCGATGCCGACGAAGACGTCGTCGACGATGATCGCCTTGGTGTGCACATAGATCCCCCGGTCCTGGGCCAGCGTCACCGCCGCCCCGGTCGGGTGCGGTCGCGGGTGTGCCCCCCACAGCGGCTCGGCCCCGGTGGGACGCCGCACCAGGTAGCGGCGGGCGGGGGTGCCGACGACGTCCACGTCGTCGCGCTTCTCGACCGCGAGCATCTTTTCGCCGTGCACCCACAACCAGAACGGGACGTCGCCCGGCAGCCTGGACCGCGGGCCGAGGACCACCACCTCCCCCAGCTGCGACCCGGTGCCGGACAACGGCGCCAGCAGCTGCACCCGGCCCTTGCTCGCCACCCGGCCGGCGTTGGCGAGCACCGGCCGCCGCTGCGGCGCGGCCACCACCATCCGCTCCCCCCAGCCGCGACCGGTCGGCGGGCGGTCGCGCAGCCGCTCGAAGATCTCGCGTCGTCGGATGTCCCCGAAGACCTGGTCGGAGCCGGTCGGGACGACGATCACGAGCCGCAGGCGCGGCTCCCGGTCGGACGCGTCCAGCAACGCCGAGACGTACGGGTCGTCCGGGGTGAAGTACTGGTCCTCGATGTAGATGTACTCCCGAGCCTGCTCGATCGCGTGCAGGATCGCCTCGGGGATCGTGGCCTCCCCCTGCGGGGACCACGGCAGCGGTACGCCGCCCGCAGCGGGCGCGAAGCCGGTGCGGCACACCTGGACCAGGTGGCGGGCAGCCTGCGGTGGCACCTCGTCGACGTCCGCCGGGTCCGGCGCCGGGAACACGGGCGCCCGCTGGTCCGCGGGCGGATCGGACTGGCGGGTGATGTCGAACTCCCAGCGCCGCTGGAAGGTGAGGGCGAGGTCCGCCGCGGCCGGCCCGGTCAGCCGGGCGTGCACGTCGTGGAACGCCGCGGCCGACGGGGTCGCCGAGCGGCTGTCCGGCGGTCGGTAGCTGCGGCCGTGGTGGCCGGGGGTGTCGAGCCGGTTGCGGTTCAGGTCGATCCCGCCGAGATAGCCGACCACGCGGTTGCCGCGCGCGTCCGGTGTCCGTCGCACCACCTGGAACTTCTGGTGGTAGCTGCCGGTCCCGGCGATGAAGTCGGGCGGCTCGAGGATGCCGGTCATCGGGTTCAGCACCTGCACGGCGAGGTCCTCGAAGCGCGCCGGGTGCCGGGCGCGCAGCGCGATGCCGGGGTGTCGGCTCTGCAGGTCCTCGAAGAGCTTCTTGCTGCCGTCCACCCGGTCCAGCAGGCCGCCGACCAGCGCTGCGGGGTCGAGCAGGCTCAGCGCTCCCACCCCGAACGTGTGCAGCGCCACCAGCGCGACGAATCCGGCGTCGTCGATCTCCAGGTCCTTGAGCGCGGAGATGATCAACGTCCCGTGCACCCCCGCCAGCAGCAGGACCAGGGCCGCCTGCTGCATCACCTCGGTCGGGGCGTCGTCGCGGAGCACCAGGTACTTGTCCATCAGGAACCGGACGCCGTCCCCGGCCTGCATCGCCTCGACGAGCTCCAGCAGCATCGAGCCGTCCGGGTCGGCCGGGTCGAGGGGGAAGTCGTTGAACGCCCACCCGGCGAAGTGCGCGCCGAGACCCGGTGCGGTGGCGGCCCGCAGGTCGGCCAGCATCGGCGCGAACGAGGCCAGCCCGTCCACCAGCGGCTCGAGCCTGCTGTCCGGGTGCAGGTGGCCGAGCCCGGGGTCGAGGCCGGGCGGGCGCGCGGCGAACCAGGCGGGGGCGTCCAGGACCTGCACGTGCGGGTGGGCCGCGGTGGCCGGGAGGGTGAGCGGCTGGCCGGGTCGGGTGCTGGCGGTGTCGTCCGCGGGATCGACCGGCACCGCGTCGTACAGCGCGTGGACGGCGCCGGTCAGCGGCTGCCCGGACGGCGGCGGACCGGGCCCGTCCGCGAGGACCGCGACGTCGAGCGGGCCGGCGGGCAGCGGTACTTCGCCGTGGGCGTCGGTGCTGAGCTCGCCGGCGCCCACCCGGACCCGGTACGACGCGGCGGGCCGCCCCACGTGGTCCAGCAGCCGGAGCCGCCTGCCGGTCGCGAGCAGCGGCTCGAGTCGACGCCAGTCGCTGGCGTCCTCGGTCGGGTCCGCGGCCGCCAGGGCGGCCACGACCGCGGCCACCCAGGCGGTGGGCGCGAGAGCCACGCGATCCGCGAAGAGCAGGCCGATCTGGGCGGCCGTGACCTCGGCCAGGGGCATGCCCCGCGCGACGAGCTCGTCGTCGGTCGGCAGCGGGTCGGTGGTGACCGGCGCCAGCACGAACGTCGGCAGACCGGGGAGCAGCCGCAGCACCGCGGCAGGCGCGAACGGGAGCGGCGCCAGCTCGAGCAGCGTGCTGACCGGTACGCCGGGCAGCGGGGTCGCCAGCTCGACGCGCCGCACCAGCCCGGTCACCGGGGCCAGCAGCGGGAACGTGCCGCCGCTGGCGGCCAGGGGCAGCAGGGTGACGGTGGCGCCGGCGTACCGGGCCACCCCGGGGCGGACGATCGGCGCTCCCGGGGCCCGCGGCGGGTCAGGCAGCACGATCGTGACGTCCGCGTCGCCGCGCACCGCCGCACCGGCGGGGAAGGGGGCGCCGAAGGCGGCCATCACGGCACCGTCACCGGGTCGCTGTGGGCCACCCGTCCGTCGGGCGCGCTGACCCTGAGCCGGTAGCGAGAGCTGCCCTCCGGCTGGCTCAGCGTGACGCCGGCGCTGAACGGGTCCAACACCGGCGAGACGCGAGACCAGCGCTGCTCGTCGACCGCGCGCTCCACCGCGACCAGCAGCGAGGCGGCCGGTTCACTCCCCGGCGGCCACTGCCACCCGAAGCTCGGGCCCGGCCCGGTGACGCTGAGGGCCGGCACCGGGAGCTCGGGTGCGGGAAAGTCGAGCGTGAACGGTCCGGTCGTGACCGAGCAAGCCCCGTCGGCGGTGAGGGTGGCCAGCCAGACGCGGGTCCGGGCCCCGGGGTCACCCGGCACCGTGACCGACAACCGGCGGGCACCGTCCGCGTCGGTGCTCACCTCCGGCCCGTCCAGCGGCACGGCGCTCGGGGCGAGCAGCTGGCCGCCGGGTGCCCGCAGCAGCAGGCCCCCGGTCAGGAGCAGACCGGGCTGGTTGGGCACCCGCAGCACGGACTCCCCGCCGATCGGACCGGCGCCCGTGGCCGGAGCATGGAAGACCAGCACGTGGGTCACGGTCACGTCGGCGGGGACGCGGACCCGCACCAGGCCCGAGGCGTCCCCCGGGTCCCGGTCCATCCGTTCGGCGCGCGCTCCCGGCAGCAGCGACGGCACCCGCACCACCACCCGCGCGACGGCGGACCCGGCCGAGACCCGACCGGCCCGGTCGACGGCACGGACCCGGTAGAGCCAGCGTTCGGCAGCGGGCGGCAGCGTCTCCCCGACGGGACCGGGCGGCACCGGGTCCTCCCGAGCGGGCGCGAAGAGCCGGTCCCGGTAGGGGTGGCGTCCGGCGAGGTGCACGAGGAACCGGTCCGGGATCTCGGTGGTCCGCCCGGAGCGCAGGGCGGCGACCAGCAGCGCCTGGTCATCGGGGTTGCCGAGCGGGATCTCGACGTCGGGGTCACCCGGCTCGATGGGCTCCACCGGCAACGCCAGCACCCGGTCGTCGGCGGTGACGGCGAGCGCCGAGGCCAGCACGACGGCCGAGACCCGCTCGACCCGGACCCGACCGGTGCTGGTCGCGGCGGCCGGCAGGTGCGGCAGCAGGTCGAGCGGGAAGTGCACCGGCTCGGTCCCCGGCTCGGGTGTCCGCAGCTGCGGGACGGGCTCCAGGGGCGGCGGGATCTCCAGCGTCGGACGGCCGGCGTACCGCGCGGTCGCCTGCGCCGGCACCACCGCGCTCTCGGTGCCGGGGCGCGTCTCGGCCGGTGTCCGCTGGTCGGCGACGTACTCCTGGTCGTCGGCGGCACTGACCCCCACCCACAGCGCGTCGACGGGGGTGTCCTCGTCGACGAGCAGTCGGTCCCGCAGCACCGCCTCATACGCCGTCGCCGTCCCGATCGCCCGGACCTCGACCCGCTCGTCCCACGCGTCCGGCCGGGTGCGGTCGGGGTTCAGCGGTACGGCGAGCTCGATCGGCCCGGCGACCGGTCGCGGGACGGTGCCGTCGCGCAGCTGGAGCCGGGTCTCCACCATCATCTCGATGCTCGTCCCGGCCGTGTGGGAGCGGATCAAAAACGGGTGGCCGGCGTCGAGGTGCCCGCCGGCGGCGAGGTCCTCGGTGACCGGCCGGTCGAGGGTGAGGAGCAGCCGGTAGGTCCGGGGGGGTCCGCCGCCGAGACTGTTCGCGGAGTCGAGGGTGCCGGTCACCCGGTCCAGCGGGCGGGCGACGTACACCCGGAACTCGGTGGCGAACGGGTCCTGGTCACGGTGCTCGGCCGGCCAGGTCCAGCGCAGCACGATCGCGGTGCCGCTGCTCCCGAGCAGCGTCCGCTCGTCGGGCGTCAGGTCGTCCGCGTCCCGCACCAGCACCCGGGTCTCGACGCCGACGGGCAGCGGCGGCGGCCGGTGCTTCTCCAGGCGGACCGCGTCGGTCTCGCGCCAGTCGGTGCCGGGGCGCCCGATCGCGTCGACGGCGCGGACCCGGTAGCGGTGCATCGTGCCCGGCTCCGGGAGGGCCGCACCACCCGCCGCGGACCCGGCGAGGCTGTCCGTGAGGGCCAGCTCGTCATCCGCGCCGCTGGTCCGGACCGCGTCGTCCGGGAACGCGTCACGCAGGTCGCTGCCCGGGGTCAGCACCAGGTCGCGGATCCCCCCGCCACGTTCGCCAAGGGTCTGGTTCTCGGCGTCGTGCACGGGGGTGAACGGCCCGTCGGGCTCGCGGCGCCGCTCGACCTCGAAGGTCGTCGCCTCCAACGGGCCGGCGGTGTCCAGCTGGTCGACCCAGCCCGGCAGCCCGAACGCCAGCGCGGGCCGCCAGGACACCCGGAAGCCGAGGTCGTGGCGGGCCGCGACGACCGCGGTCGGGTGTGGTCCGGCAGCGACCGGCTGTTGGAGGTTGACCGCCCGCGCCGCCCGGGGCGCGGCCGGCAGCGGGGTGTCCGCCAGCGTGATCGGCGCGAGCACGACGGAGACGTCGACCTTGTCGGAGGTCGCCGAGGGCACCCGGAGACCGTGCAGGAACCCGACCCCCCGCAGCCGGACCTGGTCCGCCGGGGCCGGCAGCACGAGTCGTGGCCGCGGCCCGGCCGGCACCGGGGTCGTGAGGTCGAAGAGGCCGGCAGCAGGCCCGGAGGCGGCGACGAGGTCGTGGCCTTCGCCGAGGTCCAGGACGAGCTCGGTGACCGGGGCTGCGAAGTCGAGGACCAGGCTCCACTCTTCGAGCGAGGGGTGCAGCCAGAACGACTCCCGCGCCGGGTCGAGGACGATGCCGCGGCGGGTGAGGCGGACCGCGCCCGCCGCGGCAGGGTCGGCGGCGAGCCGGACGACGGTGGGGCGAGGGAGCCGGACCCGCAGGTCGCCGATGGCGAAGTCGGCCGGGAGCAGGGTCCCGGACGGCACCGCCGCAAAGTCGTACGCCGGGTCGCGGAGGTCGCCGGGGTAGGTCGCGCTGATCCGGTACTCGTAGGTCTCACCCGGCACGAGATCCGGGTCGTCGTCGAGGACGCCGAGACCAAGCGCTCGGCGCCAGGTGGGGTGGGCCGAGGCCATCCGGAGCGGATCGAGGCCTCGGACCTCGTCGGGGTCCTGGTCCGGCTCCTCGCGGAGCAGGACGGCCAGGTCGGCGGGCCGGAGCTCGGGGCCGCCGGCGACCACCGGCCGCAGCACCGTGGCGAGGCGACCGAACTCCTCCTCGCCGAGGGTCTCGCCGGGGAGCAGCCGCCGCCGCGCCTCGGCGAGCTCGTCGGCAGGGGTCGCCAGGTCCGGTCGCACCTCGCGCAACGGCAGGGTGAGGCCGGAGACCACCGTGGTGGCGTTGCCCCAGCTGCTGGCCTCCTCGGGGTCCGGGCTGTCCACGCAGACCTCGAGGTTCTTCGCACCCCGGACGATGATGTCGACCCGGTCGATCCGGGGTGCCCGGAGGGTGTGCTGCGCGCTGTCTGTCTGCGGGGGCCCCACGGCGACCACCCGGCCCTCGCAGGTGGCGACGACGAAGCAGACGGCGGCCTCGGCGACCACCCGGACCATCCGCCGCTCCTCGTCGAGCTCGATGCGCAGGACCGCGAGGGGGCTGCCGGGGCCGATCACGACGCCGCGGTCGGGACCGCCGCGGGAGAGCGGGTGTGCCGTCACGACCCCGAAGACGAGCGACAGCTCCCGCAGGGCAGCGAGCCGGGCGATCCGGGCGGCGTCGAACCGCTCGCACTCCTCGGCCCGGAGCCGCTCGGCGACCCGGCGCTGCACGGTGAACCCCCCGGGCGCGTGCACCCAGGTGCCGGGACCCGTCCAGGACAGATGGATGCCGGTGGCGTCTTGCGACACCTGCGGAATGCCGTGTGCATCCACCGGGTCCTCCCCCGGACCGGCCGGTCGCGGTCACCGAGTCCGCCCCGAGCGCGTCGACCGATCTCGTGCGAGGCTAGACCTGCCGGTTCAGGCGTGTCGAGGTCTCGACCCGGGCCCGGGAGCGGTCGTGGGTCGTGCACCGCACCGGCCGGCTGCTCCGGCGAGCGTCCCCCAGTTGACGAGTCCGGCGTTGATCGTCTGGTCGGTCGCCGGGCGCGTGAACGCCGCCATCCCGGCGAGGAAGAACAGGACCGAGCCGAGCTGGTTGACCGCGACGACCCACCAGCCGAGCTCCCTGGCCCGGACGCCGACCCGACCCCCGCAGACCTCGAGCATGGCGAGGGGGCCCGGGCCGCTGGTCACCGACACGGGCACTCCCTCCCGCCCCACGCCGGCGACCCGGCTACTGCCGACTCATCGCGATGCGCAGGCGCTCCTCCGGGTCGATGAAGTGGTCGTGGTCGTCGGCGCCGAGGTCGAGCTGCACCCAGTGGATCTTGCCGGTGAAGCGGCTGGAGGCCGCCGTGTAGTCGGCCGAGACCGTGGTGCCGGACTCGTAGCCGATGTCGGTGGTCTCGTCCGCGGAGAAGACCATCGCCTGGGTGGCCTCGACGCGCCCGGCGCCGCAGGCCTCGCCGTCGCAGTACAGCGTGACGTCGCCACCCTTGGCCAGCCCGCCGCCGTCGTAGGCGAACTCGACGCGCAGCTGGTGGTGGCCGGCCGGGATCGCAGCGTCGCTCTCGGTGGTGAAGTCGTGGATGCCGAGGACGTTGTAGGCGAACTTGAGCCTGCCCTCCGTGGCGTAGACGGCCCAGCCGCCGAAGCGGCCGCCCTGGGCGATGATCACGCCGTCGGGGCCCCCTTCGGGGACGTCGACGTCGGCCGTGACCGAGAACGACTTGTTCTTGATGCTGACGACGCTGTTCTCCGAGAGGCGGCCCATCCCCGGGAAGAACAGCTGGGAGTCGCCCCGGATGAGCGTCGGCCGGCCGGCCATCTCGGGTGCGAGCCGCTCGCTGGTGCGGTCGTCCATCGGGAGCACGTTGTACTTCGTGGCCTCGATGAGCCAGAGGCGCTGCAGCTCCGCGAGCTTCTCCGGATACTTGCCCGAGAGGTCGAGGGCCTGGCTGAAGTCGGTCGACCCGTCGTAGAGCTCCCAGACGTCGTCGTCGAAGGCCGGCAGCTCGCCGCCCACCATCACCCACGGCGTCCGGTGCTTGGTGACCGCGCTCCAGCCCTGGTGGTAGATGCCGCGGTTGGCGAACATCTCGAAGTACTGGAGGTCGTGCCGTTCGGGAGCGGCCTCGTCGCGGAAGGTGTAGAGCATGCTCGTCCCCTCCATGGGGCTCTGCAGCACGCCGTTGACGATCGTGGGCTCCGGGATCCCGGCCGCCTCGAGGATCGTCGGGGCGATGTCGATCACGTGCGTGAACTGCGAGCGCAGGCCGCCCCGATCGTCGATGCCGCGGGGCCAGTGCACGATGGTCCCGTTGCGGGTGCCGCCCCAGTGCGACGCCACCTGCTTGGTCCACTGCAGGGGCGCGTTCATAGCCCAGGCCCAGCCGACCGAGTAGTGGTTGTAGGAGTCCGGCGAGCCGAAGTCGTCCATCTTGCTCAGCATGAACTCAGGCGTCTCGAGCGCGGCCATCCCGTTGAAGTTGGCCATCTCGTTGAACGCGCCGTTCACCGTGCCCTCGGCGGACGCCCCGTTGTCGCCGATGATGTAGTACACGATGGTGTCGTCCAGCACGCCGAGGTCGTCGATGGCGTCGATGAGCCGGCCCACGTGGTGGTCGGTGTGCTCGAGGAATCCCGCGTACACCTCCATCTGCCGGGCCAGCACCGGCTTGAGCTCGTCGGGCATGTCGTCCCACGCCGGGATCTCGTCGTGACGTTCGGTCAGCTCGGTGTCCGGGGGGATCACTCCGAGCTCCTTCTGTCGGGCGAAGGTGCGCTCGCGCAGGGCGTCCCACCCGTCGTCGAACCGGCCCTGGTGCCGCTCGATCCACTCCTTCGGGACGTGGTGCGGCGCATGGGTGGCGCCGGGCGCGAAGTAGACGAAGAACGGCTTGTCGGGCATCAGGGCCTTCTGCTGACGCATCCAGCTGACGGCGCGGTCGGTCAGGTCCTCCGTCAGGTGGTAGCCCTCCTCGGGGGTGGCGGGTGGCTCGACCGGCGTGGTGCCGCTGTACAGCGCCGGGTCCCACTGGTTGTTCTCGCCGCCGATGAAGCCGTAGAACGTCTCGAACCCGCCCCCGCCGGTGGGCCAGGCGTCGAACGGGCCCATCGGGGACGACTGCCAGACCGGGACCTCGTGGCACTTGCCGAACTGCGCGGTCGAGTACCCGTTCAGCTTCAGCGTCGTGGCCAGCGGCGCCTTGGTGTTCGGGCGGAGCGAGCTGTTGCCGGGGGCCGAGGTGGCGGTCTCGGTGATGCTCCCCATCCCGACGGAGTGGTGGTTGCGACCCGTCAGCAGTGCCTGGCGGGTCGGGGCGCAGAGCGCCGTCGTGTGGAACCGGTTGTACCGCAGCCCACCGCCGGCGAGCCGATCCGCGGTGGGGGTCTCGCACGGTCCTCCGAACGTGCTGGAGGCACCGAAGCCGACGTCGTCCAGCAGGACGACCACGACGTTCGGGGCGCCCGTCGGCGGCAGCAGCGGCTCGATGGGCGGGAACGACGTCGCGGGATCCTTGGCGTCGTACGTCGTCAGGCTGCCCGACGGCGGGAGGTCGGGCATCGGCAGAACGCTGCGCGCGTGCCGATCAGGTGGTTGCGTCACGACAGGGTCTCCGTCCGGTGGCTCTGGCTCTGGTCGAGAGCCACGATCGCTCCGGTAGCCCCTGCGTGCCTCGTCCCAACCGGGTGATGGGGCCCGGAACGGCCCTGCTGCGGGCCAGTGGTGGCCGTGTGCTGGCTCCTTCACCCCACGCTGGGGACTGCCGCGCGCCGCACCCGCCTTGTCGGCGTGGCTCACCCGGCGCAGGTGATGTGGGGAGGCTGCTGAGGGCCTGGAATGGGACCGAGCGCTTGGCCGAGCAGGCCGTGAACAGGACGAGAGCGCCATGACAGACCGGACGCACGTGCAGGTCCGCGAGTCGCTGGAAGAGCTCGGTCCCGTCGACTGGATCGTGCCGGAGTTCCCGGGCAGCCGGTTCCGCGTCGCCGGGACCCTTCAACCGCCGAGGTTGCGAATGGCCGCACAACCGAGGAGCGGCAGTCCACGACGGACTTTGCGCACCGAGCGATTCGAGGCCTTCAGCGACGGTGTCTTCGCAATAGCGATCACGCTGCTGGTCTTGGAGCTGACCGTCCCCGTCGTTGCCGGCGAGGACCTGCTGGGCGCGCTCGGGGAGCAGTGGCCCTCGTACCTGGCCTACGTCGTCAGCTTCGCCTCCGTCGGGGCGATGTGGGTGTCCCACACGGCCATCACTGACTACCTGGACCGTGTCGACAGCGTCCTGATGCGACTCAACCTGGTCTTTCTGCTGCTCGTGTGCTTCCTTCCCTTCCCCACCAAGCTGCTGGCGGAGTACGTGCACGAGCCGCAAGGAGAACGGGTCGCCGTGACGGTCTACGGACTGACCCTGCTCCTGGTCTCGCTCCTGGTCTCCCTGCTCTGGCGGTACGGCGTACACGCGAACCTCACCCGCTCCGACGCCGACGACGAGGACATCCGCATCCTGACCAGGCGACTTGCACCGGGGCTCGTCTCCTACGTGGTGATGATCGGCATCGGGCTGCTCGCCCCCGTGGTGGCCGTCTTCGGCTACCTCGCCATCGCCGTGTTCCTTCTCCTACCACGAGGACTCTTCAGACCAGGACGTCGATGACCATCCGGACCAGATGCTCGGCGAGGGTCCGGTCACGGCGGATCTGACCCTGTGCGGATGATCTCCCCGCGGATCGGCGGCCTTCTTGCGGCGCCAAGGTCAGCAGCCTCGAGATGTTCCGCAAGGGCTACGACGCGGTGTCCTCGGTGTGGGCACCCAGCGCTGGGGTAGCCCCCGACCTGAGGGACTTCCACCCGCCGAAGCGAGCCTCACCCTCAAAGGGTGACGGGCGGCGGCGAAGTCGGTGCCAGCCTCTGGCAACACCCATTCCAAGCGGTGCTCCACCGACCAACAGAGGAAGACATGGCCAAGCAGGAGAACGACGTCCTGTACGTACTCGTCGCGGCGTACGACACCGTGGACGCAGCCGTCGAGGACTACGAGGCGATCAAGGCGCTGTACTACGAGGTCAAGACCTCCCACGACTTCGACGCCTCCGTCGTCGCCAAGGACGAGAACGGCAAGGTCCGGATCGTCAAGAAGCACGAGCAGCCGACGCGCCACGGCGCGGCAGCGGGGCTCGGGTGGGGCCTTGCCGTCGGGGTGACGGCCGCCCTGTTCCCGCCGGTCGGCATCGGACTCGTCGGCGCTGGTGCGGGGGGCGCCGCCATCGGCGCGGTGGCCGGGCACGCCGCGGGCGGGATGTCCCGTGGCGACCTCAAGGACCTCGGCGAGGCCCTCGACTCGGGGGCGGCGGGCCTGATCGCCGTCTACGAGACGAACCTGGCCGAGCAGGTCGCCGCCAACGTCAAGGCGGCCAACCGCCTCGTGTCGAGGGCCACCGACATGGCCGCCGACCAGCTGGCCGCCGACCTGAAGCGAGCCGAGCAGGAGAACCTGCAGGTCCCGGAACAGGCCACCGCCCCATCGGAGGAGTCCGCGAAGAGCTCGGCCGAGGCCCAGGGGTCGTAGATCATCTGGGCGCCCACGTGGAGGTGGGCACACGGCTCGGAGAGCGAGAGGGCCTGTTCGATCAGGGTGGGCTGAGGGTGGGCCGCACGGTTCTTGGACCCGGTCTCGGCCCCTGACCTTCTCATTGCCGGAAGGCCTTCTTCACGCCTCGGAGATCCTCGCGTCGGCGTGACCGAGCCCGATGGGCGAGGAGATGTACAGCGCGCGCTGGGGGCGCCCGTGCCCGACGTTCCACGCGGTGTCGGGCCGCGGCGTCCCGTGCACCCGGTCGACGAAGTCGTGCAGGGCTTGGTTCACGAGCACGGGGTAGCGGCCCTGCACCACGTGCCCGCCGCCGTCGATCGTGATCATCTCGGCGTGCGGCACCATCTCCTGCAGGACCTCCGTGCTCTCGACCGCACGGCCACACGCTGGCGGTGGCGCTGGGTCTCCGCGACGGCCAGGTCGGCGGAAGGTTCGCCGTCGGGGTCGCGGCGCTCGGCCTGCTGACCCACCTCGCCGAGCAGACGTCGCTCCTGGTGGCGGTCGACGACGCGCACCTCTGGGACACCTCGAGCGCCGAGGCCCTCGCCTTCGTCGCGCGTCGGCTGCTGGTCGAGCGGGTCGCCGTGGTCGTGTCCTCGCGCCACGAGGAGTCGCCATTGCTGGAGGCCGGTCTGGACACGCTGCCGGTGCGGGGCCTGGACCTGGCCGCCGTCGAGGCTCTGCTGACCCGCGAGAGCCGGGCCCCCGTCTCGCCCGAGCTGGCCCGCCGGCTCCACTCGACCACCCGCGGGAACCCGCTGGCCGTGGTCGAGCTCGCCCGCGACGTCGACGCCCTGAACCGCCTCTCCCCCGAGGCCCCCCTGCCGGTCCCCGAGGCGGTCGGCCGGTCGTTCGTGCGCCGGGTCGCCGCCCTCGACGCCACGACGCGGCACCTGCTCCTGGTGGCGGCCGTCGCCGACGGGGACCTCGGGGTCACGATGCGGGCGGCCGCGGCTCTGGCGGCGCCGGGCGGCGGTGCGGCGGTCGAGGGGGGACTGGCCGCGGCCGAGCGGGCCCGGCTCGTCCGCCCTGTCGCCGGGACGGGTCACCTTCGAGCACCCGCTCGTCCGGGCGGCGGTGCACGCGACCGCCGAGCCGGACGAGCGCCGGCGTACGCACCGAGCGGTGGCGCTCGCGCTGCCGGCGTCGGACCTGGAGCGCCGGGCCTGGCACCTGGGCGAGGCGACCGTCGGCTCCGACGACGAGGTCGCCGACCTGCTCGACGTCGTGGGGGCCCGCTGCGACGCCCGCGGGGCGCACGCGGTGTCCGCCACCGCCCACGAGCGGGCCGCCCTGCTCTCGTCGTCAGCGAAGCGGGGCGCGCCCCGCTTCCTCGCCGCGGGCCGCGCGGCGTGGCTGGCCGGTCAGGTCCCGCGCGCCGGGGCGCTGCTGGCGCGAGCGAGCCAGGCGACCGCCGACCCGGTCCTCAGGGCGGAGAGCGCCGGGGTGCGCGGCGACATCGCCCTGCGGTCCGGCTCGCTCGAGGACGCCCGCTCGATCCTGGCCGAGGCGGCCGAGACCCTGGCCGACTCGCATCCGGACGCCGCGACGACGCTGCTGTGCGACGCGGTGCTGACCTGCCTCTACCTCGCGGACACGAGCCACGGGCTCCAGGCCGCCGCGCGGATCGAGGCGCTGCTCGACGGGTGCACGAGCGAACGGGCCCGAGTCCAGGGCAACCTGGCCGCGGGAATGGCCCAGGTGTTGGCGGGTGACGCCGGAGGCAGCCTTCGGATAGCCGAGGCGGTCCCGGAGATGGTGCGGCTGGGCCGTTCCGCCGACGACCCGCTCCCGCCGGCCTGGATGGTCCTCGGTCCCCTGTACCTCCGCGAGTCGGAGACCGGACGATCACTCGCCGAGGACACCGTGGCCCAGCTGCGGGAACGGTGTGCGCTGGTGACCCTGCCCGAACGACGTCCCGCCAGGATCTGGGCGACCTTCGCCCTCGGTGAGCTGGAGCCCGCGCTCGGCCACACCGGGAAGGCCGTGACCCAGCTCGAGGGGCTGCTGGCGTTCCTGGACGAGATCGACGTGCGGGACGTGGACCTCTCCCCGGCACCGGAGCTGGCCGAGGCGCTCTGTCGCCTGGGTCGCACCGACGAGGCCACGTCGGTGGCGGCGAGCTTCCTCGCCCGCGCGCAGGTCAAGTCCCGGCCCTGGTCGATGGCCCGGGCCGCGCGGGCCTGCGGGCTGGTCGGGGGCGAGGAGGGAGAGGCCCACTTCCTGCGCGCCCTCGAGCTGCACGAGGCCACCCCGGACACGTTCGAGCAGGCCCGGACCCAGCTCGCCTACGGCGCGGTGCTCCGTCGGGAGCGCCGACGGCGCGACGCGCGGCCCCTGCTGCGACCGGCCCTCGCCACCTTCGACCGACTCGGTGCCCACCCGTGGACCGGACGAACGATTACTACCGCCTGCTCCGAGCGGTGACCGCCGAGGGTGCTTGGACGGAGTGGATTCATTACATGCTCGAGGTCGTCCGCGACTCAGCGACCTCGACCATCCGCAAGATCAGCGCGATCCGCGACTGCCAGGACGAGATCGCCGAACGCGCACGCACCGCCACCACCGGCGCCCGCGACGCGCAGCTCCTCGCCGAGCTCTTCGAGCAGCCCTACTGCCGGATCTCCACCGTGGTCGACCGGTGCGAGGTCTCCCGCCAGACCGCGTCGGTCTGGCTGCACGCCCTCGTCGACGCCGGCCTCCTCCACGAGATCAAGCTCGGCAGCGAACGCCTCTTCGTCAACCACCAATTCCTCGACGTTCTCACCCGCCCCGACTGACCCGCGCGGACTGCACCACCTGGAGCACGGCCGATGGCAGGCTCCGTACTGGTGGAGTTGCGCGCGGACGGCGCCGGGTTCCGGCTCCGGGGTGGCCGCCTCGCGCGGTGCGTTCTAGAATCGAAGCGAGTGAGGTGGCCAATGGAGTCGACGGCCGCGGCCGGTCAGTTGAGCCTGCTCGTGGAGTTGGCTGCCGATGCTGAGCGAGCCCCAGACGCCGAGGAGTTTCTCGCCTTGGCAGTGCCAAGGGTGTGCGTTGGTACAGGGGCGGTTGCTGGTGCGGTGCTTGACGCCCTGTCGCACGTGCGACACAGCTACGGTGCGGCAGTGCCCCTCGCGCAGCCCGTGCTCGAGGAAGGGATCGACCGCTTGGTGGGCCCGGCGCCTGACGAGTGGGCTTCGGCTGCGGTCGAGCAGGCCATGTTCCTGCGGCTGCCGGGGCACATGGGTGTGTTGGCTCTGGGGTGGGACACGTTCCTCGATACGCGGGAATCAGACCCGGTGCTGAAAGCTGCGGAGCGAACGGTGTTGGGTGCATTGGCACGCCACCACGCGGAGAGCGAGCTGGCCGACTTGGTCGCCCGTGTCGACAGTGCTCAGCAGTTGGCGTCCATGGGGGACTACGACTGGCACATCGCCTCGGACACCAATCGTTGGTCTGACCAGCTGTACAGGATCTACGGCTTCGAGCCGCAGACCTTCAACGCCTCCTACGACAGGTTCTTGGCGAGCATCCACCCCGACGACCGGGAACGGATCCAGGCGATCCACCAGGCGGCGTACGCGACCGGGGAGCCGTACAGCATGATCGAGCGGATCGTCCGGCCTGATGGAGAAGTGCGCTACCTCTCCTCCAATGGTCAGGTGATCATGGGCGCTGCCGGCACTCCGGAACGCATGCGCGGAACGTGCGTCGACATCACCGAACGCATCCTCGCAGAGCAGGCGGCTGAGAAGGTCTCGCTCAGGTTCCGGGACCTGGTCGAGGCCTCTCCACAGGCGATCCTTGTCGTCAGGTCATGCGGAGAGATCGTTCAGGCCAACCTTCGGGCCACCGAGCTTCTGGATGTAGATCCGACTGGGCACGACCTCGTCGAGATCGGTCTGGACCTGGTGAGGGCCGGGATGGGTGTCCCTGCGAGAAGCCTGACGGGGCGCGAGCTGGTCCTCGACATCAGCGCCACCGATCTCGGCGACTCCGAGGACCCACACCATCGCGCTCTCTTCCTCGCCGATGCGACCCAGCGGCTGGAACGCGAGGCGATGGCGCAACAGCTCGGTGAGGCCCAGCAACGGCGCCGCCAGGCGCTGGAGGTCAACGACAACGTCGTCCAAGGCCTGACTGCGGCGATATCCGCGCTCGAGGCCGACCCGGACCCCGTGGTGTTCGGATTCGTCGAGCGCACCCTTGCCGCGGCACGCAGGATGATGGACGGCCTCCTTGAGCCGACCGGGCCCCATCTGGCACCTGGCGATCTCGTCCGGACGAGAGCCGCCAGTCTCGAGCCCGCTGGAGCCGAGAGCGCCGAGGCGACCGCGGACCTGCGCCCCGGCACTCCGTCACCAGTCGCGTTGCCGCGGGTCCTGATCGTCGACGACGCAGAAGACATTCGCATGCTGCTCCGCCTCCAGCTGAAGAAGTCG
Organism: uncultured Actinomycetota bacterium; assembly: GCA_963832415.1. GTDB lineage: Bacteria > Actinomycetota > Actinomycetes > Propionibacteriales > Nocardioidaceae > Nocardioides. The sequence continues at coordinate 299,458 of CAWHTZ010000010.1, forward strand.
GGGTCCTATGAGGTGGTCGGAGAGGCAGCTGACGGGCTGGATGCGGTCAGTCAAGCAACAGAGCTTCAACCCGACCTCGTGCTCCTCGACATGGCCATGCCCCGCATGGACGGGCTCGAGGCGCTCCCGCTGATTCGTGCTGCCGTGCCGAAGGCGCGCGTCATCGCGTTCTCCGGATTCGGCCGGCACACCCTCGAGCGGGACGCGATCGCTGCAGGCGCCGACCGGTATCTGGTCAAGGGGATCAAGAGCAGCGAGCTGCTCGAGAACATCGCGGACGTCCTTGACGCCGCGTGACGGGCCAGCAAGTTCCCGCTCGTTCGAGAACGAGCTGATCTGACGCGAGAGCCCGTGGCGCAACGGCGAGCGTGTCGAGATCGAGACCCTCACCTGGGTCGACTGGTTTCCACACCGAGCGGCCCCCGAGTACCTCGACGACCCCACGCCCGCCAGGGAGGAGGGCGCTGCATCGCGGGACGCCTTTCCGCTCCAGCGGTGGGGCCGCCGGGGTCAGTGGCTCCCCCCGGTGTCGACGCGGCCGCTCTCGTAGGCCCAGATGACGATCTCCACGCGGTTGCGTGCCGAGAGCTTGGTCATCAGGGTGCCGATGTGGGTCTTCACGGTGCTCAGCGAGAGGAAGAGGTCCTCGGCGATCTCGGTGTTGGTCCGGCCGGCGGCGACCAGGTCCAGGACGGCCTCCTCGCGGGGAGTCAGGGGGACGATCGGCTCGGGGACTTGCCCGGAGCGGGTCGAGGCGAAGGTCTCGAGGAGTCGTGCGGTGACGGTCGGGGAGATCAGTGCGTCACCCGCGGCGGCGGACCGTACGGCGCGGGCCAGCAGCTCGGGGTCGGCGTCCTTGAGCAAGAACCCGCGCGCCCCGGCCCTGAGGGCGTCGTAGACGTATTCGTCCTGGTCGAAGGTGGTGATGACGATGACAGGGACCGGATGAGCGACCTCGGGGCCCGCGACCAGGCGGGTGGCCTCGATGCCGTCGAGGTGGGGCATCCGGATGTCGAAGAGGCAGACGTCGGGGCGCAGCGATCTGACGCGGTCGACGGCCTCCAGTCCGTCGCGGGCCTGGCCGACCACGTCGATCGACGGTTCGGCGTCAAGGATCGTGGCTAGCCCGACGCGGACCATGTCCTGATCGTCCGCGATCAGGACCCGCACCGGCGCGGTCATGGGCCGACCTCCTCGGCGTCCGCTGCCAACGGGACCGTTGCCTCGACCGTCCAGCCGCCGTCGGGATCAGGCCCGGCGCGGACGTCGCCACCGAGCAGCGAGAAGCGCTCCCGCATGCCGGCCAGCCCGTAGGACGCGGTTGCGCGGCGTCCGCGGCCCGGGGTGGCCGGTCGCCCGTCGTCGTGGACCCGCAGCCGCGCCGTGTGCCCGTCACCCCGGAGGTCCACGGACACCACCGTGGGATCGGTCGCGTGACGACGAGCGTTGGTGACCGCCTCCTGCGCGGCTCGAAAAAGTGCCGAGTCCGCGGTCGCGGGCAGCCGCTCGAGGTCGCCGGAGGTCTCCACGACGACCCTCGGGCCGATGTCGCGGTCGCGGGCGAGCTGCGGGATGTCGGCGATGCCGTAGGTGGGCCTTCGACCGTCTCCGGTCTGCTGGTCGTGGCGCAGCAGCGCCACCATCGCCCGCATGTCGTCCAGGGTCCGCGCGGCGGCGTCCTCCACGTCGTTCATCGCCTCAGCGGCGGCGCTGGGGTCGGTGCGCGCGCGGACCTTGGCGGCCCGGGCGTGCAGCAAGATGCCGGAGACGTGGTGCGCGACGGTGTCGTGGAGGTCGCGGGCCAGCTGCTCCCGCTCGCGGGCCCGGATCTCCTCGCGTGTGCGCACCTGGGACCTGGCCCAGACCCGCATCAGCGCGCCGATCGCCACGGGCAGCATCAGGGCCCCGACGCCGATCACCATCGAGGAGCCGCTGGAGTCGTAGAGGGGCTCGCGGGCCAGATGGACCACCAGCAGGAAGCAGCTGCCTGCGACCACGCCGCGTCCGCTGGCCCAGCGGCCCAACGAGTAGGCCAGCAGCAGCACGACGGCGGTGACGTCGAGGACGCTGTGCGGCTCTCCCGCCAGAGCCGGGACGACCCCGGCGACGGTCTGCGCGGTGTAGGCCACCACCAGCATCAGCAGGGGGCGATGGGGTCGCCACAGCAGCGTGGCAACGCACACCAGCGCCCACGTCGCGTGCCAGACGGGCCAGACCACATCGGCGCGCAGGCCCACCTCGAGTGCGGTGAGCGGGACCAGCGCGGCGACCAGAGCCCGGTCCCACCATGCGGTCCCCGGGGGCGCGGTCGCCCGCGGTTCGTCCCACAGCGCCCGCAGCGCACCAGTGACCACCACCTCAGCCTAGGCTGCCGACACCGACGCTCGGATGGAACTTTCGGCCGATGCGGGTCGGCCTGCGGGACGAGAAGGCTCCGGCCCCGGCTCCGATGCCCCGGCGAATCGGCTCGCGCAGGATCGGACCCATGACACGACACACCGCCTCCACCGTCTCTACCACCGTCTCCGACACGGCCGGTCCAGCCCCGGTCCCCGGCGCCACATCATCGGGCCCGACACCATCCGCTCTCGTCCGCTCCGGCGGCACCGCCGCTCTCGTCGTCGCCGGCACCTACGTCGTGGGTTTCGTCGCGATGGTTGCCTACTTCGTCCCCAACGGCTACGCGTCGCCGGTGGAGGATCCGGCGGGGTCGCTCGGCTTCCTCCGGGACCACCAAGCCGAGCTGGCCGGCTGGTACCTGGTGCTCTACCTCCTCGGCGGCGCCGCAATGGCGCTGGTCACCCTCGGGGTCGGCCAGCGACTCGGGCGAGCGCCGGCGCTCGCCCGCGTCACCACCGCACTGGGCCTGATCTGGTCGGGCATGCTCGTCGCCAGTGGGAGCGTCGCCCTCGTGGCGCAGCACGCTGCTGTGGAGCTCTACGCCCAGGACCCGGACCTTGCCCTGAACACCTGGGTCTCGACCGGCGTGGTCCAAAACGCCCTCGGCGGCGGCATTGAGGTCGCCGGCGCCTTCTGGGCAGCCGCGGTCGGACTCGCCGCCCTGCGGACCCGGGCCCTCTCCGCCGGACTCGGCGGCCTCGCGGTCGGACTCGCGGTCGTGGGCATGGCCACCGTCATTCCTGCCGCGTCCGAGGCCGCGACCTCTGTCTTCGGGCTTGGACTGATCGTCTGGTTCACCTGGCTCGGCCTCGCACTGCGCCGGCGCTGAGCCAGCCGAGACCGCACCGGTTCCGGCGAGTCCGCCGCCCCACGGGGCGGCGGACTCG
>CAWHTZ010000011.1:0-378021 GCA_963832415.1 uncultured Actinomycetota bacterium
TCGGTCGAAAACGCTTTGAGCCACCATGCGACCCGAGCCAAGGCTTTGTAGACCCGGCTGCGTGCCCCCGTTGCTCGGGCGTCAAACGAGTATCGAGCGCCTTACCGTGCAGCAGTCGTTCCACGCACCCGAGCGATGCGCGCACCACGGTGCGAACATCGGAAAGCAACCCGACGGTAGCGTCGGCGTTGGTCTTGATGAAGCTGGCCAGACAGGTGCCGGCGAGATCGCCGGCAAGCAACTTCGCCGCCTTCGGCGTCGCCACGCCACCGACTGCGATGCCGACGTACGTTGCAACGATCGAGGCCTTAGTCGCGTCTGTTGTCAACTCGGCCTCGGTCCACTGGCCCTTCTTTAATCCGATGCTTGCCTGTCCCAGGGGCGGAAGATAGAACTGGTCCTTCGGCAGGTACGCGTCAAGTGCCGCCGCCGCGAGTAGTTCGGCCGGGTCTTCGGGCGTGGCTCGCCAACGCCACCGAGTCGGCGCGTCTACGTGCATGACGACGCCGTACGGGCGGTTATTCACCATCTCAATCACTAGTGCGCCGGCTTCACCCTCTGCGCAGGACCGCAGCGCCACCGCCGGGTCGTTGTTGGTGACGGCGCTCATCACCCAACTCGGCGTGTTGGTGCCGCGAGGACAGTTTGCCGCTGGGGCACGCTTGCCGAGACGTTCGCCAGCCCACTGATTGACAGAGGCGCCGATTCCCACCCAGTCCCATTGCCAGGCCCACTTCCACGAGAGGGTGGGCGACGTCGCGATCATGACCTCGTTGGAGCGATCAGAAAAGTGACCGGAAGTGGCTTCCACGCCTTGGCTTCCTCGTCGAAGGTGCTGACGCCCATCACGGCGCGCGGGTCGGTTCCAGGAGGAATAGATTCGGGATCGAAGGGAAACTCAAGCCTTACCGGGACTTGAGGCTGCGCTCCCTCAGCGGTGATGTCGACGGGCTGCGAGAGGTCATCTCGTTCCACGGTGGGGTGGGCGGTGAATCGTCGACCTCGAGGGCGAGCCGCTCGCCGTTCGGGAAGGCCCCTTGTGGTGCGATGACCCGGGCGCCGGAACCGAGGTCCAGTACTTGGTTGGCATCCAAGGCTTGCGCGCCTTCGACGTCCACCGGGTCGGGATGACTTTCTCCGTGCACCCGGCAAGCAGGGCGGCCACGACCGCCATCACGGCCAAGAATCGCATACGGGCTCGCCCCGCGACCTTGCTCCGCCGCAGTCTGGGCGACGATGGATCCGGCGCCGTCCGCATCGGTCGCGCACATAACTGCTGGCCACTACGGCGTCGCATAGATCCCCCATGAGCGAGCGAGCCTGACAAGGGTGAAGGCTGCCAGCCTCGTCTCAAGCCCACCGGGCGCAAACTCTCAACTTCGACTGAGCCACCCGGAGCCTGAGCCGGTGCTCCGGACACCCAATCTGCAAGCCAAGTCAACGAGCAATCGGGGGCTCGACTGAAAGAGGTGGCTGATCACGTCGGCGCCGATCGAACGGGCTACCCGGGAGCCGAGCGCGACGCGGGTGAACTCGTCGACGACGTTGAGGACCCGGATCGGTGCGCCGCGCTCGGAGCGCACCGAGACGAAGTCGTAGGACCAGATGTGGGTCGGCTGGGTCAGCCTGGGAACAGCCACCACACCAAGGTGGTCAGGTCTCGCCAGGATGGTTCCTCGACGCACTCAAGCAACCGCGAGTCAGGATCTAACCGAATGGCGGGACTCAGCTGGCTCCTCTAAGAATAGTCGCCTGGCGTGAGCGGAGGTTGTCCCGGGACTCGTGGAATTTGAGGTGGCGGTCCCCCGCCTGATGCCTGCCTGCGGTAGGTGTTGGGCGTCCGCCAAAGACGACCCAAGGAGACAGGGGACCACCATGAACAAGAAGTACCAGACGAACGCGTCGACACGAACTGCTGGCCGTGCCCGGGCAGGTGAGCGTCGCGATGGACGAGATCGCCGCCGACATGCGTGAGGGGCTGCTGGCGCTCGCGGTCGGTGCCGGGCTGCAGGTGATGGGAGCAGCTGATGGAGACAGACGTGAGCGCCGCGTGCGGCCCGCGGGGCAAGCCGACCCGGACCGCACGGCGACCCGGCACGGCACCGGGGCCGGGACGGTGATGTTGGGTGGCCGCAGGGTGCCGGTGCCCGGCCCCGGGTTCGTGCCGCCGATGGCAGCGGCGAGGTGGCGGTGCCGGCCTATGAGCTGTTCTCCTCGACGGAGCTGCTCGGCAAGATGGCGATGGAGCGGATGCTGGCCGAGCTCTCGACCCGCCGTTACCCGGCGCGGCCTGGAGCCGGTCGGCGAGCAGGTCGAGGCCGGCGCCGTCGGGGTCGTCGAGAAGTCGGCGGTGTCGCGAAGTTCGTGGCGATGACCGAGACGGGCGCTGAGCGAGCTGATCGGCAAGGATCTCTCCGGGCTGGACCTGGTGGCGTTGATGATCGACGGGGTGCACTTCGCCGAGCATCTGTGCGTCGTCGCGCTTGGGGATCAGCATCGACGGCACCAAGATCCCGCTCGGGGGTGGTGGAAGGATCGACCGAGAACGCGACGGTGGTCAAGGAGCTGCTCATCGGGCTTCGCGACCGGGGTCTCGACACCAGCCGGCCGATCCTGGCGGTGATCGACGGCGCGAAGGCGCTCGTCGCCGGCGGTGAGGGAGATCTTCGATCCGCCGGTGGTCGCCAGTTGCCAGCTGCACAAGCTCCGCAACGTCCGGGACCACCTGCCCGAGAAGATGCGCGGACCCGTGACCAAGCAGATGCGCACCAAGGTCCGGTCGCTGACGCGCCGGGCGAAACATCGAACGCTCGCTGACCTGCTGCGCCGGTTGAATCCGGTGCTGCGGGGATGGTGCACCTACTTCCGTCACGGCGTGTCCTCGCGGACATTCAGCTATGTCGACCACTTCGCCTTCTGGCGGATCGTCGGCTGGCTCCGCAAACGACACGTCGGGCTGAACATGCACACCTTGGTCCGCCGCTACCTTCCCGGATGGAGGATCCGCGACGGAGGGATCGAGATGTTCCGGGCCAACGCGTTCGCCATCGAGCGCTACCGCTACCGGGGCGCCAAGATCCCCACACCATGGTCGAGCGCGCCACAAAGGATCACCCGCACCAGCGGCATGAACACGTGGAGAGCCGGATGCGGTGAAAGTCGCACGTCCGGTTCGGAGGGCGGGCCGGGGAAACCCACCGGCCGAAAGGCTGGCAGGGCGCCCCGGTCCGACCCCTACACCGAGCTCCCGACCGACGAAGGCAAAGTCTACCGCTGGGTGGTGCTCGACACCTACTCTCGCCGCGTCGTGGGCTGGGCGATCGACGCATCGCCGACGGCAGCGCTGGTCACCAATGCGCTCGGCATGGCCATCGATGCCCGGCTCGGCAAAGCGAACGGACCCCGGGACGATCATTCACTCCGATCAGGGAGTCCAGGGCGGATTCAACTGGTCGTCGCAACACCTCGATATCTGGGGGTGTCTGATGGGCAGGCCAGCGGGATGGATGACGGAGTTGACGGGTCGGGGACCGATGCGGTCGCCGGGCGCGCCGTCCATCGTCGGGAGGTGGAGCGGGAGTTTTGGCGCGAGATCGCCAAGGGGCTCCATCGCGGAACGCGGGAGGGTCGGGGCGCGGTGTTCAGCCCTCGAACAAAGGCTGTGGCGCGGCCAGCGCCCTCGGAGTCGCTCTGAGGGGACAATTGCGGAATCACCCATTCGGGGCGGCAGTCTCCCGCGAATCCCCGGTGCTTGCAGCAACTTCATGGACCGACGCTTGCCAAGCGCGCCTCGTTCAGCCATCGTGTCACCGACTTCGGAGTGGCTTCGACCATTCCATCGACGACTTGGGGGTTTCTCGTGAACTGCAAGAAGTGTTCCCGCCCGGTGCACGACTGCCAGGGCTGTAACGGTGGTCGCGCAAGCGGCATCGCTGGCAAGCTCACGTGCAGCAAGTGCAGCAACACAGGGCTGGTCTGCCCTGAACACCACGGCCACTGGAAGTAGCACCACGCTGGGGCGAACCACCCACTTGCACGGTGTTCCGTACCGTGTTGTGTGCGCCTGGCATGTACAGGGCCCTCGCCCGACGAGGCAGCCAGTAGGGCACGGCTGTCGGCGCTCGCACACGCCGACTGCACCTCGGCGTTGTCTCACCTGGTCAGCGATGCCAGACGGCTGACCCCAGTGGTAGCACGTGGTCTCTGCTCCAAGCGGCTCGCTCAGGTGCAGCGTCAGCCGATCAATCATCGCGACAGGGGGTCCATGTGGGCATGTTCTCGCGCAAGACCAGGATGCCGGAGAAGACGCATCTACTCGTTGACGAGAATTTGGAGCGCTACGGCCGGACGTTGAAGGGGCTGGGCGAGGATTCGTGGACGAGCGAGTTGCAGTGGGAACTGCGCGAACTGGTGGACTATGACCCCGCCCGTTTCCTGAATTTCATCTACCGCATGGGCGAGAGCGAGGGGGGCTGGACGGCGGTCGGCGCCTGCGAGTTGGCGATAAACATGTCGGTATTCGACCCCGCCGACCCGCGTTGCCAGGAACTGCTACAGCTGTCGGTGACGTGGTGCGCGATTCAGGGCGTCCCGCCCCACAAGTTGACGCAGATAGAGCACAGATGGTGGTTCGAGAACACAGGGAACGGCAAGACCTACCCGGCAACCTGATCCAGGGCGGCCGATCCGTGATGCAATCCGGTTCTAGCGGGGAGATTGAGTGGAAATTTTGGTGTGGGTTTTTCTGGTCGCCGCCGTTGCCGCGATCGTGCTGAACATCTGGTGCGCGTTGAATGCTCGCCGAACGGACTCGCTGATCCTGCGTCGGGACCACGACGCCGTAGCTGAGCTCGTCATTTCGAGCTTCTCGCGGGTTACCTGGGCAACGGTCTGGGGGCCCGGCGACATCAATCGCAGGCTGCGCACCCCCGTGTTTGGCGGTCCCATCATCTCGGTCGACCTCGGTGCTCGCGAATCTGGCACTCAGGTCGACATCTGGATGTCGGGCTGGACGGGGATCCTGGGCGGCGCGAACTACTCTCCTCTCGCGTATTGGAAGAAGCGCAAGATCTGTCGAGCTCTCGGGGCCTAGCTGTGTAGCACAGCAACCGGTCGCGCGGCGGCAAGCCGCGAGACACGTCGAATCAGGGGGAAACATCATGCCTGCAGTTCTGGAGAAGCCGGACGTCACCGACGGAGACCCGAGGGCGCTCTACCATCACAATCTGGTCAACGGCGAGAGTGCCACCTGGTACTCCGAAAGTGCGTCGCCCCCCGACCTCTACGGCTATATCCTTGAGCTACTTCAGATCTCTCCATCGCAGTTGATGCACACGGTCGAGGGAATTGTGCGGTCGCGTGATGAATCGCTGATGCTGATCGCTGCCCAGAGTCGTAGGGGAGCGGTCTGCTCGGTCTGGGGCTTCGGACCGGACGGGGCGGCGCGCCTCAATGGAGCGATTCAACGCGAGTGGGACCGGATGATGGAGGAGATGAGTCGCGGACAGTATCGCGGGAACACGGCGTCCGCACGTTGGGCACCTATCGTGCACGGAGAGATTCGCGAGGACTTCGAGGGCTCAGAGGTCTTCGACTTCATCAACGGGTGCGACGTCGTCCCGATGGGCGAGCCGACGGGCCAGTCGGGCGCAGACAACCCGGACCCCTTCGACGACGGCAAGGTGCTCAAGTACCTCGAAGCGGACCCGGACGTTGTCGAGATCGAAGTCATTCACGATCGTATGTTCAAGACCCAGGTCACGGTCAATGGCAGAGAGGGAATCCCGCCCGTCCCGCTCATCGTGAGCACTGGTCTGAACGACGAGATGTTGATCGTCCTCGCCATGGTGGATAGCGATCAGTTGGCTGCTGCGTTGGCTGCGACGTACGACATCGGGGTCGTCGGCCTGGCTTCCGTGGGAGACAGCCATGCCCTTCGGTATGGAGTCTTCAAGCAGCACGCAGACATGATGGCGCTGGTCAACGGACTGCAGGCCGTGGCGCTCGCATTCTGCAACTATCTCGTCTCACAGAGTTAGCCCTGCCCTATCACTGATGCGCTGGCTCGGTCGGTGCCCGCGGGCACGGCTCGTGGTCACGGCTCGAGCAGGCACTCGATGCGCGTCGCCCACGGTGGGGTCGGCACCAGGTCGCTCCGCTGCCGCGCCGGCAAAGCGGCGATGACGGCGGGGCGGGGTCGCCGAACACGGCGTGTCGCCGTCGGTCAGCACCACGGCCACGTCGGGTCCCCGGCCGCTCGCCCTCGACGGCGCGCAGGCCGATCCGCATGTCGGTGCCGCCGGCGCCGACGAGCCGGGCGTCTCGGGCGCGGCGTACCTGCTGCGCCGTCTGCACGGCCGCGTCGACCGAGTAGACGGTGAGGATCGAGCCGGGAATACCCAGCGCCGTGATCGCGCCGTCGACCTCGCCGAGGGCGCGGGATAGGACGCCGTCGTCGACGCTGCCGGAGGTGTCCACGACCACCGAGATGCGCGGCACCCGGCGGTGCTGACCCGGAACAGGATCAGAAGGTTTGGGGTTCGAATCCCTACGGGCGCACACCTACGGGGCGCGCACGACGTCCTCGCACGTCAGGCCGGCTTCTCCGCCTCCCGGCAAGGATGGGCTACCCGTCGGTATCCCCTGATTCATTCCCCGATCCCGACTGTCTGGTCGCGGAGGCTGGTACTCCCGCACCGTGGTAGTGACGATGGGGGATAAGCATCGACCGTCCCTCTCCTCCAGCTCCTCGCCGCCGCCGGGGCGCCGGCACCCAGCGCCAGATCCGCCCCGGTGTCTGGGAGGTCCGCGTTCCCGGCGTCCCGACCCGGCCTCCGGCCGGGGCGGTCGCCGGTCGGTGACGGTGCACGGCACCAGCGCCGACGCTGACCGGGTCCGCGTCGCCCTGCTCGCCGCGACCGATCCTCCCGGGATGTCGCCGGGCCCGCTGGTCACGGTGGCCGAGCTGTTGCCGGTCTGGCTGGCCGCCGACCACCCCTGGAAGCCCTCCACCCTGGTCGGCTACCGCTCGGTCGTCCGCGCCCTGGTCGCCGACCCGATAGCCGGCGTCCGCGTGCACGCAGTGAGCCCCCGACTGCTCCGTGAGACCACCGCCCGATGGCAGAGTGCCGGTGGTGCCAGCATCGCCGTCGCGGGCGCCCGGGTTCGGGTGCTGCGCTCGGCGGTGGGCTGGGCCTGGAACGAACGCCTCATCGACATCCACGCCTTTCGGTTCCTGCGCGGTCCGGGCCGGGTCCCGCCTCGCCGACCCCTCTCCGAGGATCAGGTCCGCCAGTTGTTGGCGACCGCGGAGCTGCGGCTGCTCGAGGCCCACGCCAACCACCCACCCGAAGTCGGAGTCGCTCGGGGCGGAGATCGGCGGTTGCACCGGGCCGAGCAGACCTGCTGCTGGTCCGGCTGGCCGCCGACACCGGCGCCCGCCGCGGCGAGCTCGCCGCCCTACGGCTCGACGACCTCGACGGGCGGGTGCTGCGCATCGACCGCGCCGTCTCGGCCGGGGTGCTGACCACCCCGAAAGCCCGGCACGACGGCGTACACGATCAACGGTGTTCGTCACCGATCGGGCATCTGGGAAGGCGAAGCGGTCCGCACCGCGCACGACGTGGCCTTCACGGTCTTCGTGGTCTGCGAACCGTCATACGCGGAGTGCCACCTGCTCCGGTTGTCGCGGCTCGACGCGCCCCTGGGCTGAGACCCGGCGATGGCTAAGCCTGAATCCGTGGACCGGTAGCGGACTGGTGGCCTGGTCTGGTGGGTCGGAGACGTAGAAGTGCCTTCTGTGCAAGGAGAATCGGGGTTGTTGAAGTCCTGATTCGGCCGAGAACAGAAGGCACTGAGAGTGAGACTATCCCATCCGTGGTCGAAGGCCACGCCGTTGTTCGACGACGAGAACCGGGTCTCTGATGCTGGGCTGCTTCCGGTGATGGCACTGGCCGAGCAGGCCGGGCTCTCGGAGCTGGTCGCGGAGAAGGTCGATCTGGTCTCACACGAGCCACGGGTGGCCTCGGCGGGAGCCAATCCGGCGGGGAAGGTGACCTCGGTCATCGCCGGGATGGTCGCGGGCGCGGACAGCATCGACGATCTGCAGGTGATCCGCTCCGGTGGGATGAGGCGAGTCTTCGATCAGGTGTACGCGCCGGCGACGTTGGGTCAGTTCCTGCGTGAGTTCACCCATGGTCACTGCCTTCAGTTGGCCTCGGTCGCACGGGCGCATCTGGTGAACCTGACGGCGCGGACCGACCTGTTGCCCGGCATCGAGACGCAGGCGTATGTGGACATCGACTCTTTGCTGCGGCCGGTGTTCGGGCACGCCAAGCAGGGCGCCAGCTTCGGACACGCCAAGGTCGCCGGGCGGGTGCTGCTGCGCCGGGGGTTGTCGCCGTTGGCGACCACGATCAGCACCCCGACCGCGTCCCCGGCGCTCGCAGGGATCCGGCTCCGGGCCGGGAAGGCCGGTTCGGGCAAGGGCGCAGCCTCGATGGTCCGCGAGGCCATCAACACCGCCCGCGCCGCGGGAGCGTCCGGTGAGATCCTGGTCCGCGGCGACTCGGCCTACGGCAACAGCACCGTGGTCGGTGCCTGCCTGAAGGCGAAGGTGCGAATTTCTGGAGAGTTGCCACTGCGTCCTCCTGGTTAAGGACGACGGGCACGGCCCTGACCTGGGCGTTTGGTGGAGCTGAGGGGACTCGAACCCCTGACCTTCTCATTGCGAACGAGACGCGCTACCAACTGCGCCACAGCCCCCGGAGGGTGTGCTGGGCATCGCCCGGCACGGCTCCAAAAGATAGCAGCCGTCCGGGAGGCGTTCCGAATCGGGCGGGCGCGGTCAGGGCACCAGCCGCGCCTCGATCCGGTCGAAGGCCTTGCGCGCGTAGCCCTGCCAGAGCCGGCCGACCCCCGGGAGCGCCACGCCAGCGACCCGGCTGGCCGGATGCACCTGCCAGGTCCAGATGACACGGACCCCCGTGCCGGCGTGTTGGAACTCCCAGGCCCCGTCGACGGTGCGCACCAGCGAACGCAGGGGGCCCCTGATCCGGTCGAGCCGGTAGCGGAAGAGCCGGGGGCGGTCGACCTCGAGCAGCTCCTCGCTCAGGGAGCCGCGGTCGGCGGTGACGACGGTGCGGGTCTGCCCGACCTCGCCCCAGCGGCCGTCCTGGTCGCGCACCTCCGCGATCGGCGGGAGCGGCCCGTGCCACCGGTCGAAGATCGTGCTGAGGTCGACGGCCAGCACCTCGTCGAACGCGTGCGCCAGGCCAGTGGGAAAGCTGCGGTCATGGCGCCACTCGAGCGGCTGCGCTCCCCCCGACACGGGCTCAGCCCGGCTAGGAGCCGACGGCCTGCCCGGCGTCGCCGCCGGACTCGCGGGCCACCCGCTTGGCCGTCGCCTGGGCGATCCGCGCGTCCTCGTCGGTGCGCCCGGAGGTCCAGACGCCGGTGGCATCGAGGTCGATCGTGCGCACCGAGCGGCGTACGGCGGCGGCCTTCTGCACGTAGGTCGGCAGCGTCACGGGGACGGGGTCCCAGAGCGGCTTGGCCGCGGGGGTGGCGTCGAGGCCCGTGGTGTCGGCGGCCGGCGCGACCTCGTCGAAGCCCTGGTCGTTGGCCTCGACGTCGTAGTCGGACGGCAGGTCGTCGGCCTCGTCGGCATCTTCGCCCTCGGGCGCCTCGACCTCTGCCTGCGGGGGGTCCGCCGGAGCGGGAGCGGTGAGCGCATCCCAGGCGGCGTGCTCGCCGCGCACCATCACGCGACAGGCGAGGAGCCACGCTGCGAGGAGGCCCGCGGGCGCGGCCATCGCCACGACGGGGACGACGCCGGCGATCGCCAGCGCCGCGACCACGGCGTTGACGGCGAGGACGGCGAGCAGCACGCGGCGGCGGCGGCCGGTCGCGCGGCGGGCGGCCATCCGGCGCGCGCGGATCTGGGCGGCGGTCGGGGGGGCGGGCGCCTCCGGCGGTGCGGTCGCCGAAGCGGCAGCCTGCGGGGCCTCGGCGACGACGGCCCGCTCCCGAGCCGGGACGACGAGTCGGGCGTCGCGCGCGCTGACGACCTCGCGCCGCGCGAGCACGCGCACGGTCTGCGAGAAGCGGTCGACGGACCGGGTGCGGGTCGCCTCATCGTGGTGTCGCAGGGCCTTTGGCACGAGATACACGGCCCAGGCGACCGCCACGGCGACGAAGATGACTGCACTCAGATCCACACCGACGAGAGTAGGAGCGCGGGGCGCGCGGGGACGGCACGTGCGGTGGTGTGTCGCAGGGGACTTGTGTGACTGGTGTGATCTTCTCGCGGAAACTCGCGCCGGGTCGGCGCTACGGGTCCAGGCGCCGGAGGACGCCGGTCGGGGCCTCCTCCCTGGTGATGGCGTGCAGGCGGTGGTCGCGCCACTCGCCATCGATGTGCAGGTAGCGCGGGGCGAGCCCGATCTCGGCGATGCCGAGCTTCTCGACGACGCGCAGCGAGTTGGTGTTCTCCGGCCGGATGGCGATCTCGATGCGGTGCAGGCCGGCGGCGTCGAAGCAGTGGTCGATCACCATCGCCACGGCCCGCGGCGCCAGCCCGCGGCCGGCGACCTCCTGGTCGAGCCAGTAGCCGACGGAGGCGAACTGCGCGGAGCCCCGCACGATGTTGCTCACGGTGATCTGTCCACGGAAGCGCCCGTCCACGACGATCGCGAAGGGCATGGAGGTGCCCCGGCGCCCGGCGCGCCGCAGCTGGCGGACCAGGCCAGGGAAGGAGGGCGGGCGGGTGATCCCGCCCGGCGGCACGGTCGCGTCCCACGGGATCAGCCAGTCCGCGTTGCGCGCGCGCACCTCACGCCAGGCGCCGCCGTCGCGGCGCGACAGCGGCCGCAGCTCGAGCTCGCCGTCCGCGAGCCGCGCGGGCCACCCGGGTGCGCTCAATGGTCGCTCCCGACGACCTGCTCCACCGCGTGCACCAGGATCGGGCCGAGCACCGCCAGGCCGTCCTGCACGCCGCCCCGCGAGCCGGGCAGGTTCACGACGAGGCACGACCCGACGACGCCGGCCACGCCCCGGGACAGCACGGCGGTCGGCACACCCTGGTCGACGCCGCGGCGCCGGATCGCGTCGGCAATGCCCGGCACCTCCCGGTCCAGCAGCGCCCGCGTCGCCTCGGGGGTCCCGTCGGTCGGCGTGAGTCCGGTGCCGCCGGTGGTGAGCACGACGCGGCAGCCCTCCGCCACGGCCTCGGCGATGGCGCGCTGCACGGGGTCGCCGTCCGGCACGACGGCTGGCTCCCCCACGGCGAAGCCGTGCTCGGCGAGGAACGCGCGGATCAGCGGCCCGGTGGCATCCTCGTAGACCCCGGCGGCGGCCCGGTTCGAGGCGACCACCACCGCGGCGGGCAGCCCCGCGACCGCGGACGCGGCGTCGGCGGTCATGCGTCCTCCCCCGCGCCGGGGCGGCGCCAGGCGCCGCTCTTGCCGCCCGTCTTGTGCTCCACCCGCACGTCGGTCACGACAGCCCCCTTGTCGACCGCCTTGACCATGTCCACGACCGTCAGCGCCGCCACCGAGACGGCGGTGAGCGCCTCCATCTCCACGCCGGTGCGGTCGGTGGTGCGCACGGTGGCGGTGATCGCGACGCCCTCGTCGACCACCTCGAGGTCGACCTCGACCCCGCTGATCGCGAGCGGGTGGCACAGGGGCACGAGGTCGGGCGTGCGCTTGGCGCCCAGGATCCCGGCGACCCGGGCCACGGCGAGCGCGTCGCCCTTGGGCACCCCGTCGCCGCGCAGCAGCGCGACGACCTCGGGCGAGGCGAGCACCCGCCCGGTCGCGACCGCCTCCCGCGCCGTCACGTCCTTGCCGGACACGTCGACCATCCGGGCCGCGCCCGCCTCGTCGACGTGGGTCAGCCGGTCGGCACCGGATCCCTCGCTCGCCACGCCCTGCCCCTCAGAAGTCCACGTCCAGGCGCAGCGCCTGCACCTGCTCGCCCGCCTCGAAGCCGGAGGAGTCCTCCGGCACCACGACCAGCGCGTTCGCCGCCGCGAGGTCCCCGATCAGGTGGGAGCCGTGCCCGCCGACCGGGGTGACCCGCACGACGCCGCGCTCCTCGGCGTACTCCGCGCGCACCAGCCGGCGCCGCCCCGGCGGACCGGAGATCCGGTGGGTCAGCGTGGCGAGCACCGGAGGGCGGGCGTAGGGCACCTTGCCCATCATCCGCCGGATCGCCGGCAGCACGAACATCTCGAAGGAGACGTACGACGAGACGGGGTTGCCCGGCAGGGTGAAGATCGGGGTGTCGTCGTCGCCGACGACGCCGAAACCCTGGGGCTTGCCCGGTTGCATCCCGACGCCGCCGAACCACACGCTGCCCAGGTCGGAGAGGGCCTCCTTGACCACGTCGTAGTCGCCCGCGCTGACGCCGCCGCTGGTGACCACGAGGTCGGCGCGGACCAGCTGGTCGTCCAGCGCCTGGGTGAAGGCGCGCGGCTCGTCGGGGACGATGCCGACGCGGTAGGCCACCGCCCCCGCCTCGCGGGCCGCGGCGGCGATCAGGTAGGAGTTCGCGTCGTAGACCGAGTCGTGGCCCAGCGGCGTGCCCACCTCGCGCAGCTCCGTGCCGGTCGAGATGACGACGACGCGCGGTCGCGGGCGCACCCGGATCGACGCGCGCCCGACCGCCGCGAGGAGGCCGATGTGCCGCGACCCCAGGATCGTGCCGCTGCCCACCACCAGGTCGCCCACCGCGACGTCCTCGCCGGCCGGGCGGATGTGCTGCCCCGGCGCGGGCGCCCGCGTGATCTGCACCTGGGCCACGCCGCGGTCGGTCCACTCGTAGGGCACCACCGCGGTGCAGCCCCGGGGCACGGGCGCGCCCGTCATGATCTTGACCGCCGTGCCGGGGGACATCGCCAGCAGCGCGGCCTGCCCGGCGCCGATCTCGCCGACCACCGGCAGGTGCACCGGGTGCTCCTCGGCCGCGGTGGCGACGTCCTCGTGCGCGACGGCGTAGCCGTCCATGGCGGAGTTGTCGAAGCCCGGCAGCGGGTGCGGCGCGACGACGTTCTCGGCCGCCGCCAGTCCGAGCGCCTCCATCAGCGGCTGCGGGAAGTCGGGCAGCGGGGAGACGCGCGCGAGGATGCGCTCCTGGTGCTCCTCGACGGGGACGAGCTCGGGTGCCGGCTCAGCCACGGTCAGCCACGGGTCAGCCACGGCCCGGCGCGGACCCGGCCCCGTCACCGTGCAGCGTGGTCCCCGGCTGCACGCGCTGCGCCACCGAGGGGGCGGCAAGCGACACGTCGCCCTCCACGGACACGTCCTCGCCGAACGACCAGTCGCCCTCCACCACGAGCGAGCTGGCGTTGCGCAGCGAGGGCGCCCCGGCGCCGAAGCGCTTGTCGAAGTCGTCGACGAACTTGTAGTGGTGGGCGTCGAGGTCGACGTAGGGGAGGTCCGCGGCGACCTGGTCGAGCACGTAGTCGTCGGTGATCCGGTAGACGTCGGAGCGCAGGACGAGCAGGTCGTTGGTCGTCTTCACCGGGACGAACCGGTCGCGGCCGACCTCGATCGTGCGCGCGCCGTCGAAGACCTCGATGGCGGCGCCCATGGCGGTCTCGATCTGGATGACCTCCGGGCTCTTCTTGTCGGCGGGGTCGACCGTCTTGTGGTTGCGGATCAGCGGCAGGCCGAGGATCCCGTCGCGCGCGTCGAGGGTCGCCTTCATGGCCTCGACGTCGAACCACAAGTTGTTCGTCGACATGAAGCGGTGCCGCTCGAGGTCCGCGAGCGCCTTCTGGTCCTCGGGCAGCGTCTGCGCCGTCTCGCGCAGGACGATCCGCCCGTCCTCCTTGCGCCGCGCGAAGTGCCCACCCTTGCGGTCGGAGGCGGTCCGGCGCACCGCCTCGATGGCGAAGGGCGCCCCCGTCCCGGCGAACCAGCCCGCGACCCGCGGGTCCGGCACGGCGCCGAGGTTGTCGGAGTTGGAGACGAAGACGTGCCGGTAGCCCTGCGACATCAGCCGCTCGAGCAGGCCGCTGCCGCGCAGCGCCGTGTAGAGGTCGCCGTGGCCAGGCGGGCACCACTCGAGGTCCGGGTCCTGCGGCCAGTCGACCGGCACGAGGCTCTTGGCGAGCAGCTTGGGCTCCTTGTTCTGCAGGAACTCCAGCGGCAGGTCGTCGCTGCCCAGGTCCTCGTAGCGCGACAGCGCCGCCATGGTGTCCTCGGAGGTGCGGAAGCTGTTCATCAGCATCAGCGGCAGCGGGGCGTCGTAGGTCTGGCGCAGGTGCAGCACCTGCCGGGCGATGATGTCGAGGAACGACATGCCGCGGCGCACGCACAGCAGCGACTTGGCCCGGTCCATGCCCATCGAGGTGCCGAGGCCGCCGTTCAGCTTGATCACCGCCGTGCGCCGGATCGCCTCCTGCGCCTGGGCGTCGGGGACCTCGACGTCGGCCAGCGACTCCATGTCCAGCGGCTCGATCGTCGACTCCGGGATCATCCCGGTCTCACCGTGCTCGAGGAGGCGGTAGTAGTGCGCGAACGTCTCGACCGCGGTGTCGTCGAGGCCCGCCTCGCGCATCTTGGCCTGCGCGCGTTGCAGCCCAGCACTTCCCATGCGACCGATCGTAGGCTGGTCGCGTGCCCGCGCCACCCCCCCCTCCAGAACGCCCCGCGGATCATGGCGACCCGCCCGCCGCGCTGCCGGCCAAGACGGCCGTGCGCGACCAGGTCTCGGCGGCCCGCCGGCGGCTGTCGATCGCCCAGCTGTCGCAGGCCTCGATCGCTCTCTGCGAGCAGGTGATCGACCTGCCGGAGGTACGCCGGGCGGCGACCGTGGCGGCGTACGTCTCGGTCGGGAGCGAGCCCGGGACCGGCATGCTGCTCGAGGCACTGCTGGCGCAGGGCCGCCGGGTGCTCCTGCCCGTGCTGCGGCCGGACCTCGACCTCGACTGGGCCGAGTACGGCGGGCGGGCCGGGCTGGCGAGGGCGCGGCGGGGCCTGCTCGAGCCGACCTCTCCCCCGCTGGGGCTCGACGCGCTGACGACCGCCGACGTCGTGCTGGTGCCGGGCATGGCCGTGGGCCCGGCGGGCCAGCGGCTGGGGCGGGGCGGCGGCTGCTACGACCGGGCGCTCGCGCGCGTGCCGGCCGGGACGCTCACGTGCGTGCTGCTGCACGACGGCGAGACCGGTCGCGAGGTCCCCACGGAGGAGCACGACCGCCCGGTCGGCGCGGCCGTGACACCGAGCGGGGCGCTCCGCTTCGGCTGACCCGGGCGGCCCACCGGGCTAGTCCCGGGCTAGTCCTCGCCCGGCGAGGGCGTGCCGTCCTCCTCCGAGCCGGGCGCGAGGCGCAGGATGTCCTCGGAGACGGCCTCGACCTCGGCCCGGCTGAAGGCCCACGGGAGGGTCTCGCCCTCGGCCCACAGGTCGGTCTGGTCGGTGTAGTGGTCGCTCCCGGGGTGCCCGCTCACCCCGGTCATGTTGATCCAGCGCGAGGCGTCGAGGTCGTCGAGGTCCACGACCATCCGCATCGAGGGAGCCGTGACCACCTCGAAGCCCTCCACCGCGTCCCACCCGGTCGCGTTGACGATGCTGCTGCCGCCGGACATGTGCCAGGGCCCGCGGTTGACCAGCCCGGTGGCCAGGCCGTTGTCCGACTGACCGATCGCGACCCCCTCGAGCTCGAGGGAGTGCAGGCGGCCCCACTCCCAGTGGTCGGCGTTGCGGGCCAGCTCGCGGGTCAGCTCGTCGCGCGCGTCGCGCATCGCCTTCTCGAGCACGTCGTCGAGGTCCTCGCGCCGGGTGTCGGTGTCCCGGTCGTCCCACCACCGCGAGCGCGGCTTGTCGAGCAGCCGCGTGACGACCGCGAACCAGCGGTCGCCCCCGCGGGGCCAGGCGGTGGCGGGCAGGTCGTCGTGGAAGCCGATCTCCAGGATGTTGTCCCAGACGGCGTTGTAGTAGGCGGCGGCGCCGCTGTCGGGGGGCTGGGTGAAGTCCCAGTCCTCGAGCAGCCGCTGCCCGTCGGAGAAGTAGCCCTCCGGCAGCTCGACCTCCAGCAGCAGGGGCACCAGCAGCGGGGCCATCGGGTTGCGGGTGTCGAGCTGGATCTCGGTCATGTCCTCCGCGGTGAGCGGGGCGTCGGCCGCGATGCGCTCCTCGAGCAGCTGCCGGATGCGCTCCGAGCGATAGCCGTAGTCCCAGTCGTCGGTCAGGAAGTAGGGGTAGTCGGGGCCGATCACCGCCTGGTTCGCGCTGGCCAGGAAGCCCTCCTCCGGGTCGAGGACCTGCGGCAGCCCGTCGAAGGGCACGAGCTGGTCGCTCCAGTCGTTCTCGGGCCGCCAGCCGGCCACGGGGGTGCGGCCGTCGTTGCCGGACTTCCGGATCGGGATGCGACCGGGCGCCTGGTAGCCGATGTGGCCCTCGACGTCGGCGTACAACAGGTTCTGCGAGGGCACCGCGAAGCTGCGCGCGGCGGCCCGGAACTCCCGCCAGCTGCGCGCCTGGTCGACCGCCAGGA
This sequence comes from uncultured Actinomycetota bacterium, assembly GCA_963832415.1. Taxonomy (GTDB): domain Bacteria; phylum Actinomycetota; class Actinomycetes; order Propionibacteriales; family Nocardioidaceae; genus Nocardioides. The sequence goes on from CAWHTZ010000011.1 coordinate 16,504, forward strand.
TCGAGTCCGCGCTGCGGCCCGGCCGCAGGGCGGTCCAGCGCAGCGCCACGGCGTACTCCGCCGCCTCGCCGTCGTCGGTCGGCTCGGGGGCCTCGGGGTCGCCGGGCTCGGGCTGGGACCCCGGGGCCCCGGTGAGCGGGTCCCGCGGGACGGCCTCCGCCCGCGCGCTGGCGACGTCGCCCAGCTCGGCATCCACGTCGGAGAGCAGCGGACCGTGGCGCGTCTCGCGCACCCGGAGGCGCACGTCGTCGCCGTCGCGCACCCGGATGCGTTCCCGGCGGATGCGCAGCGGGCGCAGCTCGCCGTCGTAGAGCCACTTCTTGCCCTGCACCCGCTCGACGAACAGGTCCGCCACGTCGGGCGCGAGGTTCGTGACGCCCCACGCGATCCGGTCGTTGTGCCCGACCACGACCCCGGGGAAGCCGGAGTAGCTGAAGCCCGAGACGTTCATGGGGCACTCGTCCGTCCGCTCGCGGCAGTGCAGCCCCACCTGCATCCACACCCCCGGCAGGCTGACGCCGAGGTGCGGGTCGTTGGCCAGCAGCGGCTTGCCGGACTCGGTGTGCTCACCCGAGACCACCCACGCGTTGCTGCCGAGCCCGTCGCCGGCGCCGAGCAGGGTCGGGGCCGCGTCGAGCGCGCGACCGGTCGCCTCGAGCGCGGCCCGGGGGGTGCCCGGCCACCCGGGGGGCGGGCGCGTCGGCAGCCGGGTGCCGCCCTCCTCGGCGTCGGGCTCGTAGACCCCGTCGACCACGGCGCCACCGGAGACCACGGTCTCGTGCTCGTCGAAGGGATAGGGCGGGAAGAGCTCGCTCGCCCGCCGGGCGCCGACCCGGTCGACGGCCAGGGCGCGCTCGACCTCCTCGGCGAGGTTGCTGCGCAGGTCCCAGGCCACGGCCTTGAGCCACGCCAGGGAGTCCGCCGGCTGCCAGGGCTCCGGCGTGTACTCGAGCCCACCGAGGCGCAGCAGCGTGTACTGCGCGCCCAGCTCCGTGGTGCCGCGCGGCTCGATGTAGGCGTTCACCCCGTCGGCGTAGGCCTCCAGGGCCATCCGGGTCTCGGGCGAGACCAGCGCGACCTCCTGCTCGGCGATCCGTCGCCAGCCCATCGTGCGCACCGCGCGGTCGGAGTCGAGGGCCTCCTCCCCGAACATCTCGGCCAGCCGGCCGGCGGTGGCGTGCCGGCGCACGTCCATCTCGAAGAAGCGCTCCTGCGCGTGCACGTAGCCCTGCGCCAGCATCAGGTCGGCCATCGAGTCGGCGTAGAGGTGGGGCACCCCGCTGGCGTCGCGCACGATGTCGACGGTCCCCTCCAGGCCCGGGATCTCGAGCTCGCCGCCGGTCTGCGGCAGCGGGCGCCGCACCAGCATCGCGGTCGTCGTGCCGACGACGATCGCGAGCACCAGCAGGCCCACCACCCCCAGCAGCGTGAAGCGCCCCAGGCGCGGCCAGCTGCGGTACGCCGCCCACCAGGCTGCGGGTCCCCGCCGGGCGGGTCGGTCGTCGGCGTCGCTCATGGTGCTGCCATTGTGCCGGTGTGCCACAGGGGTGCCATATGATTGGCAGTCGACGAGGGCGAGTGCCAACGAGCGGCCGGCTCGCCCGCCCCAGGTCAGCGGAGGAACAGCAGTGCCCACCTACCAGTACGCGTGCACGGAGTGCGGCCACGACTTCGAGCAGTTCCAGAGCTTTTCCGACGACGCCCTGACCGAGTGCCCCGAGTGCTCGGGGCGGCTGCGCAAGCTCTTCAGCGCCGTCGGGGTGGTCTTCAAGGGCTCGGGCTTCTACCGCAACGACAGCCGGAGCCAGGACGCCCAGGGCGGGTCCGGCGAGTCGGGTGCCCAGGAGAAGGAGCCCGCCGCCGCGGGCTCCGGGTCGAAGGACTCCGGCACGAAGGAGTCGGCCACGAAGGAGTCGGGCACCAAGGAGTCGGGAGCCAAGGACTCCGACTCGAAGAAGGCCGACCCGAAGAAGGCCGCCGCGAAGGGGTCGGCGTCCAAGCAGCCGACGACGGGCGGATCCTCCTCCGGAGCGCGCCGGACCGCCTGAGGCGTGGGGACGCGGGCCCGCGGGCGCCGCGGCCTGTGGAGAGGGGACCGGGACCACCCGCCGACCCCCCTAGCGTGCTGCCATGCCCTGGCGCCGCATCTCCGACGACGATCAGGACGACCCGTGGCGCAGCCGCGCCGGGAGCCCGGCGAGGGCTCGCGCGCGCCGCGTGCTCACGGGCCTGCGGCGACGGGTGCTGGCGAGGCGGCGGCTTCTGGCGGCCGCGCTGCTCGGCATCGCGGTCCTGGCCGCGCTGCGCGCCGTGGTCCCGCCACCGCCCGCGACGACGGCGGTGGTCACCGCGGCGGCGGACCTGCCGGCCGGCACGCTGCTCGCCCGCGGCGACCTCGATGTGCGTCGGCTCCCGCCCGCGGCGGTGCCGGACGGCGCGGTGCGGCCCGACGCGGCGCGCGGTCGGACCCTGGCGTCGCCGGTGCGCCGGGGTGAGGCGCTGACCGACGCCCGCCTCGCCGGGCCCGGGCTCGCTGCCGGCTACCCCGGCCGCGTCGCGGTCCCGGTGCGCGTGCCCGATCCAGCGGTGGCGCGCCTGCTCCGCGTGGGCGACGAGGTGGAGGTGCTCGCCGTCGACCCGGGTGGTGGGGAGGCGCGGACGGTCGCGGTGGCCCGGGTGGCGGGGCTGCCGGGGCCCGCGTCGAGCGGGGAACCGGCCGAGCCGCCGGGGCGCCTGGTGCTGCTCGCCGCCACCGAGGAGAGCGCGCGAGCGCTGTCGGCCGCGGCCGTGCGCGACTACCTGACACTGATGTGGACCGGCTAGCCCCCGCGGCGAGGCCCTGCTGGCCGACCGCCGCCGGGGCGGCTGAGGCCCCTCAGGTCAGCCGTGGTGCGGAGGGACCTGGTCGCGGTACCACCGGTCGCGCTCGTCCTCTCCCGGCGCGGACGACTCCGGGTCGCGCTCGTCGCGGGTCGTCTCCGGCAGCACGTCGCCGAAGACCTCGGCCAGGCGCCGGCGGCGGGCCGCCGCCGCGCGGGCGCCGTCCTGCCCGGACCGGGTCACGCGCACAACCCGGCGGCCTCGGCCCGCTCGCGCTCCTCCTCGGACGGGCCGCCACCGCCGCCGCCGGAGCCGGAGCCGCCGCCCGACGACTCGTCGCCCAGCGGCGAGGAGCCGGGCGTCCCGGCCGCGCTGATGGCGCCGTCGGTCAGCGACCCGGGGAGCACCCGGTCCTCCCGGAGCAGCTGCCACACGCGGTCGGCCTCGGACGTCCACACGAGCCGGTTGGGGTCGCGCGGGTCCTGGGCGAACGGCACGGTCACGAACTGGATGTTGTCGAGCCCGATGCCCTGGAACTCGAGGCCGAGCCCGGCGAGCCGGCGGATGTTGTCGAGCTCCGGGTCGACGGTCAGCGACTTGGTCGCGGCGCTGAGGAAGCCATAGATCCGGTCGGGCCGGCTCAGGGTGCCGGCGGAGACCACCTTGTTGGCCATCGAGGCGATGAAGGCCTGCTGGCGCTTCATGCGGCCGATGTCGGACCCGTCGCCCACGGCATACCGCTGGCGCACGTAGTTCAGCGCCTCCTTGCCCTCGACCTCGCGGGTGCCGGCCTCGAGGTAGATCCCGTGCTCGCGGTCGTCGATGGTCTCCGGGATGCAGACCTTCACCCCGTCGATGGCGTCAACCATCTCCCGGAAGCCGGCGAAGTCGAGGACCACGTAGTTGTCGACGCGGATGTCCGTCAGCTGCTCGAACTGCTGGATCGTGCAGGCCTGCCCGCCGAGCGTGAAGGCCTCGTTCCACTGCACGTAGTCCTGCGCGGGGATCTCGCCCGCGTGGCACGCGGGCCGGTCGACCATCGAGTCGCGGGGGATGCTCACCCCGTAGGCGCGGTCGCGGTCGGCCGAGAAGTGGAAGAAGATCGTCGTGTCGGAGCGGGCTCCGTCGCCGGTGAGCCCGTCGATGTCGTTGCCCTCGCCGTCGCGGGTGTCCGAGCCCATGACGAGGACGTTGAGCGGCTCCTTGGGGCCCTCGACCTCCACCGGGTCGGGACGATCCTCGAGCAGGCCCTCGACGTCGACGCCGGTGAGGTTCGCGTTGAGCTGGCGGTAGAGGTAGATCACGGTCAGCCCCGTCACCAGCGCCAGGATCACCCCGGAGGTGACGACCACCTTGGCGACGGTGTGCTTGCGCCCCCTCTTGGCGCGCCGACCGGGCACGCGCGGCCCGCCCGACGGGTCGGCCGGGCCGGCAGAGGCGGGGTCATCGGTCACGGAGGCCCTCGTGGCGGCGGAGCGCAGGCAGGTCGCAGCATGCGCGAACCCGGCGTACGCCACCGGGTCCTGCCCCGAATCTAGTGGTTCTCGCGCTGAAACGCGTCATTGTCTGCACACCTCTCAAGCCGACTCGCCGCCTGTAGCCGACTCCCGATGTGGGTAGTTTCACACCCGGGGGCGCATCCGTCGAACGCCGCGGGGTCCGGGCGGGGGCCTGGGGCGGGGTCGGCCTCCCTCGGGCACGCCACGGCGTGCCGGTCTCCTCAGGCGGATGTCAGGATGGCGCGTGCCCGCGTCCGCGCCGGGCCGCGCCCCAGTAGCTCAGCGGATAGAGCAGCCGCCTCCTAAGCGAAAGGTCGCAGGTTCGACTCCTGCCTGGGGCACTCCGACCGACCGGGAGGGCCCATGGACGACCTGTTCTGGATGGCCCTCGTGCTCGCGGCCTGGGTCGCGCTGCTCGTGGACATCTGGCGCTCGCCGCTCTCGGAGGCCCCGACGCTGGTGTGGTTGACCTGCGCCGTGCTCCTGTCGATCCCGACCGCCGTGCTCTGGTTGGCGTGGGGGCGCTGGCGGGCGCACACGTGGCAGCCGCGCTGGCCGCGGAGGGGCGGATAGCTGCTCGGGCCGTCGCGTCGCCCCCGGTCGACTGGACCAGCGCGCTCAGTCGGTGGCGAGCACCTCGAAGCGGATGCCCGCGGCCCGCAGGCGGTCGAGCAGGTTCTCGCCCATGGCCTGCGCGGTGGTCACCTGACCGGCGCTGGGCGGGTTGTCGTCGAGGGCGAGGCACATCGCCGCCTCGGCGAGCATCTTCGAGGTCTCGGTGTAGCCCGGGTCCCCGCCGGAGACGCGGGTGTGCACCTGCTTGCCGCCGGCCTCGCCGACGAAGTCCACGCTGAACCACGACTTCTCGCGGCGCTTCTCGTCCGGCCCCTCGCCCTGCGGCATCTTCGAGAGCATCAGGTTGCGCAGGGGCTTCACCTGCGCCGCGAGTCCGATGCCGCCGACGAGGGCCCCGCCGCCGACGGCGTACCGCAGCGTCTTGGTGCCGGCGTAGTGCGAGTAGCGGAAGTCGGGCCCGTAGGACTCGAGCGCGGCGCCGCTGCGCGCGACGATCATCGGGTCGATGACGGGCATCGGGAGCAGCCAGTAGCCCAGCACCGGGTCGCGGTGCGGCTTGCCCGCCACGGGCAGCGACAAGCGGCCCGCCGGCCGGCCCTCCGCGCGACGGCGCTCCTTGCTGACCTGGCGCATCTCCTTCATCCTCGACATCGCGTTCATCGCGGAGTGGAAGGTGCCCCCCGAGGCCGTCCCGCCCGCGCGGACCACACCGCGCAGGAGGATCGGCTGGTCGGCCGGCAGCTGGCCGACGGTGAACATGGCGCCGAGGTCGTGCGGGATCGAGTCGAAGCCGCAGGCGTGCACCAGGCGGGCGCCCGTGCGCCGCGCGGTCTCGTGGTGGGCCAGCCACATGCGGTCCACGAACTCCGGCTCGCCGGTCAGGTCGAGGTAGTCGGTGCCGGCCTCGGCGCAGGCCGCGACCAGCGGCTCGCCCCACTGCAGGTAGGGCCCCACGGTGGTCGCCACGACGCGCGTGCGGCTCGCGAGGGCCTTCAGCGACGCGGGATCCGTCGAGTCGGCCTGCACGAGCTCGATCGAGCCCGCCTCGGGCGAGATGCCCGCGAGGCCGTCGCGCACGCGCTTCAGCTTCTCGGCGTTGCGCCCGGCCAGGCCCCAGCGGAGGCCGGCGGGGGCGTTGCGGGCCAGGTACTCCGCGGTGAGGCGGCCGGTGAATCCGGTCGCGCCCATCACGACGAGATCAAGGTCACGATCGCTGGAGGAGTCAGGCATCTGGTCATGGTCGCAGGCGGGGCGCGGGGGTGGAACCGCTCGGGGGCGTGACACGTCTCATCCCCGACCACCGCGACCGGAGGAGCCCCCGTGACCCACGACCCGACGCCGTCCACCCGCCCGCCGAGCCCCGAGGGCCGCCGTCGCGGCCTGCGCGGTCGGCAGCTGGGCATCGGGGCCGCCCTGCTCGCCGCCTTCGTGGCCGGCACGGCCTGGGGTGGCGCCGGGGCCGGTGCGGGGGACGAGGGTGCCCCGGCCCCCGGACGCCGGCCGCTCGCCGCGGGCCCGGGCGTCGTGCCGGCGGCCGGCACCGGCGCGGTGTCGGCCGCCGCCTCCTGCGACGCGTTGCTGGCGGCCTACGTCGAACGCGCGCGGGATCTCGTCGGTCCGTGGGGCTGGGCCGGCCCGGAGGTCCTGCCGCTCGCGCTCGCCGACGGCGCCGGGTTGGCCGGCGGCGCCGCGGAGCGGAGCGGCGGCCGGCCGCCGCGGATGCGGGAGGCGACGGCGAGCGGCACGGGCACCAACGTCCAGGAGCGCGGCGTCGACGAGCCCGACGTGGTGAAGACCGACGGCCGCCTGCTGCTGCGACTCGACGGCGACGAGCTGAGCACCTGGGACGTCACCGGTCGCGACCCCGAGCGCCTCGGCACGCTGGGGGTCGACGGCATCCCCGACGGCGAGATGCTGCTGGTCGGCGACCGCGTCGTGGTGATCGGCGCGAGCGACCCCGCCGGGGCCGACCCCCGCCCCGACACCGAGGTGGCCGTCGTGGACCTGGACGACCCCGCCGACCCGGTGGTTCTCGACCGGTCCTCGCTCGACGCCCGGCTCGTCGAGGCGCGCCAGCACGGCGACGCCGTGCGGCTGGTGACGACCTCGGGCCCTCCGGACCTCGACTTCGTCGCGCCCGGCGACGGGCGCAGCTCCACCTCCGCGCTGCGCGCGAACCGCCGGCTGGTCGAGGAGACCGATCTCGACGACTGGCTGCCGCAGCGGCTGGCCTGCGACGCGGTGGCCGTGCCCGACGCCGGCGGCAGCCCGGGGACCCTCGCGATCACGACCCTGCTCCCGGCCGGCGACGACCCCGCCCGGCCGGTGGCCGCGACCGGGTTGCTGACCGGCAGCGACACGGCCTACGTCTCGGCCGACCGGGTCTATGCCGCCGCCGGGCCGGCCGGGCCGCCGTGCTGCTGGGAACCCGTGCCGCGGCCCGTGGACCCGCCCTTCCCGGGCCGCCCCGGCCCCGGCTTCGACACCGGCACCGACCCCGGCACCACGCAGCTGCACGCCTTCGCGATCGAGGGCCCGCGGACGACGTACGTCGCCTCCGGCGAGGTCGACGGCCTGGTCCGGGACCGCTGGTCGATGGACGAGCGGCGCGGCGTGCTGCGCCTCGCGGTGGCCGCGAGCCGGGCGACGGGCAGCTTCAGCTCGGTCGTCACGCTGGTCGAGGCCGGCGACCGGCTCGTGGAGCACGGGCGGCTGGACGGGATCGGGGTGAACCAGGACATCCGGTCCGTGCGCTGGTTCGACCGGATGGCCGTGCTGGTGACCTTCCGCCGGATCGATCCCCTGCACGTCGTCGACCTCACCGACGACGCCGAGCCCACGATGCGCGGCGAGCTGGAGGTGCCGGGCTTCTCGTCCTACCTGCACCCCCTCGGCACGCAGCGAATGATCGGCGTCGGCGAGGGCCCGGCGAACCCCGGCCGCGGGATCGGCCGCGGCGTCGACCCGGCTTCGACCTGGGGCGCGCAGGCGGCCCTCTTCGACCTGACGGACATCGACGACCCGCGCAAGGTCAGCCAGCACCACTGGGGCCCGGGATCGGTCGCCGGCGCCTCGATCGACCCGCGGCAGCTCACCTGGCTGCCGGCCGAGCGGCTGGCGCTCACGGTGGTGTGGCGCTCGGGCCGCGTGGGCCGCACCGGCCGGGCGTCGGTGCTCGACTTCCACGACGGCGTGGTCGACGAGCGCTCGGTCGAGGTGGAGCACGGCGACGACGTCGAGGACGTCCGCCTCGTCCCGCTGCCCGCGCAGCGGTCGGGAGGGCCCACCCGGGTGCTGCTGGTGACCGGCGACGGCGTGGAGCGCTTCGATCTCGACGGCTGAGCCCTGGACGAGCCCTGGGCGAGCCCCGGACGGCTGCGCCCGTTTCGAGGCTCGCCGGGGCCACCGGGCGGCGGCCTACGCTGGGGTCATGTGCCGCAACATCCGCCAGCTCCACAACTTCGAGCCGCCGGCCACCCCCGACGAGGTCTCGGCCGCCGCGCTGCAGTACGTCCGCAAGGTCAGCGGCAGCAGCCGGCCGAGCCGGGCCAACCAGGAGGCGTTCGACCTGGCGGTGGCGGAGGTGGCGCGCAGCACCCGGCGGCTGCTCGACGCCCTGGTCACCACCGCCCCGCCCAAGGACCGCGAGGCGGAGGCCGCCAAGGCCCGCGCCCGCACGGAGGCCCGCTACGCCCGATGAGCCTCCCCGCCACGCCCCGCTCCCCCCTCGGCCAGCCGCCGCCCGGCGCGTCCCCGGCCCGCGGTGCCGACCCGGGGCCGGCGCTCGACCTGCTGGCCGACCGCCCGCTCGTCGTGCTCACCGGCGCGGGCATGAGCACCGACTCGGGCATCCCCGACTACCGGGGGCCGCAGGCGCCGGCGCGCACGCCGATGACCTACCAGGAGTTCGTGTCGGGCCCGCGGGCGCGGCAGCGGTACTGGGCCCGCAGCCACGTGGGCTGGGGCCGCATGCGCGGGGCCGAGCCGAACGACGGCCACCGCGCGCTGGCGCGCGTCGACCCCGGCCTGCTCGTCACCCAGAACGTCGACGGCCTGCACGAGCGCGCCGGCAGCCGGTCGCTGGTGGCCCTGCACGGCCGGATCGCGGAGGTCGTCTGCCTGGACTGCCGCGCCACCACCGACCGAGGCGCCCTGCAGGCCCGGCTCGCGGAGGCGAACCCCGGGTACGCGGAACGGCACGCGTCCGCCCAGGCGCGGCCGGACGGTGACGTGGTGCTCGAGGACACCGACGGGTTCGTCGTCCCCGGCTGCGAGCACTGCGCGGGCGTGCTGAAGCCCGACGTGGTGTTCTTCGGCGAGAACGTGCCGCGGGGCCGGGTGCAGCGCTGCTACGACGCCGTCGACGCCCTGCCCGCGCGGGCCGGGGCGCTGCTGGTCGCCGGCTCCTCGCTGACGGTGATGAGCGGCCTGCGGTTCGTGCGCCGCGCCGCCAGGGCGGGGACCCCGGTGGTCATCGTGAACCGGGGGGCGACCCGCGGCGACGCGCTGGCGACGCACGCCGTGGAGACCGGGTGCAGCCCCTTCCTCCGGAGGCTCGCGGAGGCCCGCGGGGCCTGAGGCCCGGCGCGCTCAGAGCAGACGCACGAAGATGTGCTCGGCGGCCTCCGCGTCGATCTCGGCGGTCTCGCCGGAGGAGCCGATCAGGACCCCCGCCGGGGTCGCGACGACGGTGACCGTCTTGTCGGGGGTCGCGCCGGCGCGACGCAGGGCGCTGATCAGCGCCTCGTCCTTCTGCAGCTCCTCCGAGATCCGCCGCACGTGCACCCGGCTCTCGGTGGGGCCGACCGCGGCGGACAGCGGCTTCACCCCCTCCATGAAGGCCTCGCCCGGCTGCTCGCCCAGCTCGTCGAGACCCGGGATCGGGTTGCCGTAGGGCGACTCCACCGGGTGGTCGAGCAGCGCGACGAGGCGGTGCTCGACGGCCTCGGAGATCACGTGCTCCCAGCGGCAGGCCTCCGGGTGCACCAGCTCGAGGTCCATGCCGATCACGTCGGTCAGCAGCCGCTCCGCGAGCCGGTGCTTGCGCATCACCCGGGTCGCGAGGCTGCGCCCCTCGTCGGTGAGCTCGAGGTGTCGATCGCCCTCCACGGTGAGCAGGCCGTCCCGCTCCATCCGGGCGACCGTCTGCGAGACCGTGGGGCCGCTCTGGTGCAACCGCTCCGCGATGCGGGCGCGCAGCGGCACGATGCCCTCTTCGACCAGCTCGTAGATGGTCCGCAGGTACATCTCGGTGGTGTCGATCAGGTCGCTCACCGGGCCATTCTGACAGTCCGCGCGGGTGACCCCGCAGGGGCGGGCGCTGGCACAGTGGGCACCGTGAGCGACTCCCCCCTCCACACCGTGATGTGGTTCAGACGCGACCTCCGCCTGGCGGACAACCCCGCGCTCGTGGAGGCGGCGGCCGCGGACGGCGTCCTCCCGCTCTTCGTGCTGGATCCCGCCCTGTGGGGGCCGGCGGGCCCGTCGCGCCGGGCCTACCTCTGCGCGTCGCTCCGCGCGCTGGACGCGTCGCTGCGCCGGCGCCGGGCCGCGCTGCAGGTGGTGCGCGGCAAGCCGGAGCGGCAGGTGCCGCTCGCCGCCCGCGAGGTCGGCGCGCGCGCGGTGCACGTCGCCGCCGACTTCGGCCCCTACGGCCGCCGGCGCGACGACGCGGTCGCGGCGGCCCTGCCCGCCGGGGTCGACCTCGTGCGCACGGGTTCGCCGTACGCCGTGGCCCCGGGGCGGGTCCTCAACGGCTCAGGCCAGCCCTACCGGGTCTTCACGCCCTTCTCGCGCGCCTGGGCGCAGCACGGCTGGCGCGACCCGATCGAGGCGCCGAGGGGCGTGAGCTTCCTGTCGCTGGGGCAGACGGTCGAGATCCCCGAGCCGGAGGTGCCCGCCGGGCTGGCGCTGCCCGAGGCGGGCGAGCGCGCGGCGCGGGAGCGGTGGTCCGCCTTCCTCGGCCGGATCGAGCGCTACGCCGAGGAGCGCGACCGGCCGGACCTCGACTCGACCTCGCGGATGTCGCACCACCTGAAGTACGGCGAGGTGCACCCCCGCACGCTCCTGGCCGACCTGGCGCGGCGGCACAGCCAGGGCGCGTCCACCTTCCGCACCGAGCTGGCCTGGCGGGAGTTCTACGCCGACGTGCTGCACCGCCGCCCCGACTCGGCCCGGGAGTACTACAAGCCCGAGCTGGCGCGGATGCCCTACGACGAGCCCGGCGAGGCGTTCGAGGCCTGGCAGCGCGGGGCGACCGGCTTCCCGATCGTGGACGCCGGGATGCGCCAGCTGCGCGCGACCGGCTGGATGCACAACCGGCTGCGCATGATCGCCGCCAGCTTCCTCGTCAAGGACCTGCACGTGGAGTGGCAGCACGGCGCCCGCTGGTTCCTGCGCTGGCTGGTGGACGGCGACCTCGCCTCGAACAACCACGGGTGGCAGTGGACCGCCGGCTCCGGCACCGACGCCGCGCCCTTCTTCCGGATCTTCAACCCCACCACGCAGGGGCGGCGGTTCGATCCCGACGGCGCCTACGTGCGCCGCTGGGTGCCCGAGCTCGCCGCGCTGGCGGCCGACGCCGACGTGCACGACCCGACCCCTCAGGAGCGTGAGCAGATGGGATACCCCGCCCCGATCGTCGACCACCAGGCCGAGCGCCGCGAGGCCCTCGACCGGTTCGAGCAGGTCTCGTGAGCGCCGGGGGCCAGGGCGCCCTGTGGCTGGTCGTGCCGTCGCGGTTCTGCGGACCGCCGCAGTCGGGCAACGGCGGCTGGACCGCCGGGGCCCTGGCGGCGCACGCCGCGGGCGGCGGCGAGCCGGGGGCCGCCGTCACCGTCACGCTGCGCACCCCGCCGCCGCTGGACGTCGCGATGACGATCGAGCGGGCGGGCGAGGCCACCCGCGCCCTGCGGGGGGACACGCTGGTCGCCGAGGCAGCGCCGGCGGAGGCGCCACCCGACGCGGTGCCCCCGGTCGACGCCGCGACGGCGCGGGAGGCCCAGGCGCGCTTCGCCGGCCTCGCGCACCACCCCTTCCCGACCTGCTTCGTGTGCGGCCCGGGGCGGGAGGAGGGCGACGGGCTGCGGATCTTCCCGGGGCCGGTCGAGCCGGCCGACGGGCAGCGCCGGGTGGCCGCGACCTGGACCCCGCACCCGAGCCTCGCGGGGCCGCCGCCGGGGGGCAGCCTCGCGCCCGACGACCCCGGCACCGTCTCGCTGGCCATCGCGTGGGCGGCGTTGGACTGCATCGGGGGCTGGTCGGCCGAGGAGATGGGCGAGCGCGCGATGGTGCTGGGGCGGATGACCGCGGCCGTCGAGGCGCAGCCCCGGATCGGCGAGGAGCACGTGGTCGTCGGCTCGAAGCAGGGCACGGAGGGCAGGCGCACCAGCACGTCGTCCACGCTCTACGACGGCGACGGGCGGGTGGTCGCGCGGGCCGCGCACACGTGGATCGCGGTCGACCCGGCGCACTTCGGGTGAGCACCCGGCCCCCCGGACGACTCGGGCGCGCCCCGACTTGCGCGGCCCTCCCGGCGCCCGGACACTGGTGACCATGAATTTGAACGATCCAACCGGCGCCGTCCCCGGCTGGTGGCGCGACGCGGTCTGCTACCAGGTCTACGTGCGCAGCTTCGCCGACTCCGACGGCGACGGCGTGGGCGACCTCCCGGGGATCACGACGCGGCTGCCGCACCTCGCGTGGCTCGGCGTCGACGCGGTGTGGCTGACCCCCTTCTACGCCTCCCCGCAGCACGACCACGGCTACGACGTGGCCGACTACTACGACGTCGACCCGCTCTTCGGCGACCTGAAGGCGGCCGAGGACCTGATCGCGACGGCGCACGACCTGGGGATCCGCGTGATCGTCGACGTGGTGCCCAACCACACCTCCGACCAGCACGCGTGGTTCCAGGCCGCGCTGGCCGCCGGCCCGGACAGCCCGGAGCGCGCGCGCTACCACTTCCGCGAGGGTCGTGGGGTCGACGGCTCGGAGCCGCCCAACAACTGGGAGTCGGTCTTCGGTGGCCCGGCCTGGACCCGGATCACCGAGCCGGCCACCGGTGAGCCCGGCCCGTGGTATCTCCACCTCTTCGACACCACCCAGCCCGACCTGGACTGGCACAACCCCGAGGTCGGCGACATGTTCGTCGACGTGCTCCGGTTCTGGCTCGACCGCGGCGTCGACGGCTTCCGGATCGACGTGGCGCACGGGCTCGTCAAGGAGGCGGGCCTCCGCGACCAGGTGGTCGAGGAGGGCGGCTCCCCGGACAGCGAGCCGATGAGCTCCGTCGAGGGCGCGTCGATGGTCGAGCGCACCCTGCGCGACGAGCCGATGTGGGACCAGCCCGAGGTGCACGAGATCTACCGCCGGTGGCGCGGCGTGCTGGACGAGTACGGCGCGATGGCCGTGGCCGAGGCGTGGACCCAGACCCCCACCTCGATGGCCCGGTTCGTGCGGCCCGACGAGCTGCACCAGGCCTTCAACTTCGCCTGGCTGCTGGCCGACTGGTCGGCGGCCCAGTTCCGTGACGTCGTCGTCGAGACGTTCGCGGCGACCGCGCCCGTGGGCGCCGCGCCGACCTGGGTGCTGAGCAACCACGACGTGGTGCGCCATGCCACGCGCTACGGCGGCGGCGAGCGCGGCCGGGCCCGGGCGCGCGCCGCCACGCTCGCCATGCTGGCGCTGCCCGGCTCCTGCTACCTCTACCAGGGGGAGGAGCTCGGGCTCGAGCAGGTCGACGTGCCGCCCGAGGCGCGGCAGGACCCCTCCTGGTTCCGCACGGGCGAGGAGGGCCGCGACGGCTGTCGGGTGCCGCTGCCCTGGGACGGCGAGGCGCCGCCGTACGGCTTCGGGCCCGGGGGCGTCCAGCCCTGGCTCCCGCAGCCCGAGGGCTGGCGGGAGGCCACCGTCGCGGCCCAGCGCGGACGCGCCGACTCGACGCTGGAGTTCTACCGGGCCGCGCTGCGCGCGCGGGCCGAGCACGCGACCCCGGCCGGCGAGCAGGTCGCGCTCGCCGAGCTCGGCGAGGAGATCCTGGCGGTGCGCCGCGGGCCGCTGCTCAGCGTGCTGAACTGCGGCACCGACGCCGTCGCCCTGCCGCCGGGCGAGGTGGTGCTCTCCAGCAGCGCGCTCACCGATGGCGGCGCGGCCCTGCCGCCCGACACCTGCGCCTGGCTGCTGGCCTGAGGTCGGGGTCGCCCGTCGGCCACGGCGGAGTGCTCACCTCGGGTCGGCGTCGACGGACGGCCGCTCCACCGCCTCGTTGTAGCGCTCGAGCAGGGTCGCGAGCTGCTCGAGGTCGCCGGTCTCGAGGCTCCCGAGGCGGGCGCGGTACTCCTCGCGGCGGCGCACGTCGAGCTCGCCGAGGCGACGCACCGCCTCCGGCGTCGGGGCCACGAGCTGGGCGCGGCCGTCCGCCGGGTCCGGGGAACGCTCGGCGAGGCCGGCGTCGACCAGCTGCTGCACCAGCCGGCTGATCGCGCCCTTCTCGGAGCCGAAGCGGGCGACGAGGTCGACCTGGCGCGCGGGCCCCTCGGCGACGAGCTGGCGCAGCACCAGGAAGCCCACCGGCGAGACGCCACCGCCGAGCTCGGCCGCGCGGTGCACCAGCACCCGCCGCAGCCGCCGCGCGAGCACGTCGACCTGGGACTCGACGTGGGCGAACGCCTCCGAGCGTCGGCGCCGATCCGGGTGCGCCACCGAGGCCTCCTGCTGCGCCGTGGTTGTCGGGGCCACGGTACGCCGGGGCCTCCCCCGCGCGCTCCCGCGCTCCCGGGCTCCCCCTTTCTCCCGGTTCCCCCCAGGGTTCCCGAACTTCCTGCGAGCACCCACCCCGATGTGGAAGATGTGCCCATGGCGATCACCCGCGCGAGCTGGGGCGAGTCCGCGACCCGACGACCTGCGGTGCGCGTGTTCCTGCTCGACGATCACGAGATCGTGCGCCGCGGCCTCCGCACCCTGCTGGAGTCCGAGGGCGACATCGTGGTGGTCGGCGAGGCCGGCACCGCCGCCGAGGCCACCCCCGCCATCCTGGCGAGCCAGCCCGACGTCGCGGTCCTCGACGCCCGCCTGCCCGACGGCTCCGGCATCGAGGTGTGCCGCGACATGCGCGCGGCCCTCCCCCGGGCCCAGGGCCTCATCCTCACCAGCTACGACGACGACGAGGCCATGTTCGCCTCGATCATGGCGGGCGCGGCCGGCTACGTGCTCAAGCAGATCGAGGGCACGTCGCTGCTCAGCGGCGTCCGCGCCGTCGCCCAGGGCCAGTCCCTGATCGACCCCACCATCGCCGCCCGGGTGTTCGAACGGATGCGGCGCGGCAACACCGCCCCGACGGAGCTGGAGTCGCTGACCAAGCAGGAGCGGCGGATCCTCGACCTGATCGCCGAGGGCCTGACCAACCGTCAGATCGGCGAGCGGTTGTTCCTGGCCGAGAAGACGGTGAAGAACCACGTGACGAGCGTGCTCGCCAAGCTCGGCGTCGAGCGTCGGACCCAGGCGGCGGTCCTCGCCTCGCGCCTGCGCCACGGCTGAACCGCGGGCCCGCGCTCACCGCAGGAAGTCGCGCACCGACACCAGCAGGACATCGGCCGTCGAGGCCAGCGCCGCCTGATAGGCGACCTCCTGCAGGCGCAGCACCGTGGCCCGCTCCTCGTCGGCGTCCCCGCCCAGGCGCCACTCGCGCCCGCGGTCAGCCGGCCAGGTCATGGGAGGCGTCCGTGATCAGGTTCCGGTTGGCCTCCGCGAGCGAGGTGACCTCGGAGGTGGCCGCCTCGATGGCGTCGCGGTGGTCGTGCAGCAGGGAGCCCCACGGCTCCTCGCAGGCGTCCGCCAGCTCCCGCAGGCTGGGGTTGGCCGGCAGTCCGAGCGCGAGGGCGGCCTCGTCGGCCGCGACCGCCCGCAGGACCTCGGCCTCCCGGATGGCGTCGAGCGCGGACTCCACCTCCCCGGCAGCCCGGACGAGCCGGCGGGTCTGCCCGGCGCCGAGCATCAGCTGCTCGGTCTCGAGACGGTAGAGCAGGGTCTCGAGCAGCTCGCGCTCGTGCCAGAGGATCAGCGACAGCTTCTCCATCACGGATGTCCTCTTCTCCTGCCGGCGCGGGGGCTGCAGCCCTTCCATCGGCCGCGCCGGAGGCCGCCTGAGACTTTTCGGTCGGCGGGGGCGTAGTCCGCCCGGGTCACCCCGCCGGGGGTCAACGGGCCACCCGGGGACCCCGACCGGCTCGACCTTGGAGAAAGCCTCTCGGTCACCCGGTGCAAACGCTCAAGGTTCTTCAGTGAGCAACGACGCGCAGACCTCCGAGCAGCTGGTCACGGGCCACATGGCCCTGGTGGGCCACATCGTCCGCGAGACCCTGGGCCGGGTCCCCTCGCACGTCAACCGCGACGACCTCACCTCGGCGGGGTTGATCGCCCTGGTCCAGGCAGCCCACGGCTTCGACGCCGAGCGAGGCGTGCCGTTCGCGCGCTACGCCGCCACCCGCGTGCGCGGCGCGATCCTCGACGAGCTGCGCAGCGTCGACTGGGCCTCCCGGTCGGTGCGTCGGCGGGCCCGCGACCTCGACGCGACCCGGTCGCGCCTCGCCGTGGCGCTCGGCCGGGTGCCGAGCACCGAGGAGGTCGCCAGCGCCTCGGGCCTCTCGGCCGAGGAGGTCGCGGCCAACGAGGAGGACATCACCCGGGCGCAGGTCCTCTCCCTGCAGGGCACCGAGCAGACCGACCTCGACGAGATGCTCCCCACCGTCGGGCCCACGCCGGAGGAGCTGCTGGAGCACCGCGAGCGGCTGACGTACATGGTCGAGGCGCTCGCCGAGCTGCCCGAGCGGCTGCGCACCGTGGTGCAGGAGTACTTCCTCGCCGAGCGGCCCATGGCCGAGATCGCCGCCTCGCTGGGCGTCACCGAGTCGCGTGTCTCCCAGATGCGTGCCGAGGCCCTGATCCTGCTGCGCGACGCGCTCAACCACGCGCTCGACCCGCAGCTCGTCGCCGCCGAGGTCCGCCCGGGCGGGTGCGTGGCCCGTCGCCGCCGGGCCTACTTCGCGGCCGTCGCGGAACGGCACGCCGCCCGGCGCCGGCCGGCCCCCTCGCTCGCGCTCGTCTCCGCCTGAGAGCGGCTCAGGACCCCGCCGCGACGGGCACGGCCCACTCCAGGCGCGTGCCTCGCGGCTCCTCATCGAGCAACCGCAGCCGCCCACCCGTCTCGGTCGCGCGCCGACGGGCGTTGCGCAGGCCGCTCTCGTGGGGCTCCGCCGGGATGCCGACGCCGTTGTCCGCGACGCTCAGCGACAGCCAGCCCTCGACCAGCCCGACCTCGACGACGCACGAGTCCGCGCTGGCGTGCCGGGCGACGTTGGACAACCCCTCGCGCAGCGTCGCCAGGAGCTGGTCCGCGGCGTGGCCGGGGAGCCCCGCGTCGACGGGACCCGTCGTCCGCACCAGCGGGGTGAAGCCGAGGACGGACACATACTCCTTGACCAGGCCCCGCACCTCGGCGCCGAACGAGGTCTCCCGCTGGTGCTGGAGCTCGAAGATGGTCGACCGGATGTCGCGGATCGTCAGGTCGAGGTCGGTGACCGCGTCGTCCACGCGGCTGCGGACCCCTTCGCTGGCCGCGATCTGGCTCACCCCCTGCAGCTGGAGGCCCGTGGCGAAGAGCCGCTGGATCACCAGGTCGTGCAGGTCGCGCGCGATCCGGTCGCGGTCGGCCACGAGCATGAGCTCCTGGCGTTCCCTCAGTGCCTGGGTGCGGTCGAGCCCCAGCGAGGCGCTCTCGGCGAAGCCGATGATCCGCGTGATCTCCTCGGCGTCCGGGCGGCGCTGCCCCGCACCCCAGGCCAGCAGGAGGACGCCGCGATCGGCGAGGCGCGCGGGCAGTGGCACGAGCAGGACCGGGGCGTGGTCGTGCCGGGCGACGACGACCTCGCCCGACGCGTCGGAGCGGCGCAGCGGCTCGTCCACCTCGCGCAGCAGGGCTGCCGGGTCGGGGACGTCCTCCCCGTCCAGCGCGACGACGTCGTACCCGTCCCGCTCCGGCTGGAGCACCAGCGCCCATCGGGCCTCGGCCGCTCGACGGGCGGCCGAGCCGACCCGGTCCCAGCCGCCGTCGCCCGCCTGCAGCGCCTCCGCGACGTCCGCGGCGGCCTCCAGCCACGTGCGGTCGCGCTCGCTGCGGCGGAAGGTGCGGGCGTTGTCCACCATGGTGCCGGCGGCGCGCGCCAGCGCGTCGACGAGCGCCTCGTCCTCGGCGGTGAACCCCGCGTCGTCCGGCTTCTCGGTCAGGAACAGGTGGCCGAAGACCTCGCCGCGCACCCGCACCGGGACGCCCAGAAGCGACTCCGAGGCGCCCAGCCCGTCGGCCCCGTCGTCGGCGCCGGCGCGCTCGGCGAGGAATTCCGTGACCTGCTCGGAGGTGAGGCCGTGCCCCACGTGGTCGCCGAGCGTCCCGTCGGCATTCATCACGCCCAGGAAGCCGTAGCGGGCGCCCGTCAGCGCGCACGAGCCGGAGACGATGCGCTGGAGCACGCTGTGCAGGTCGAGGTCGGAGCTCAGCGCAAGCACGGCGTCGAGCAGCACCCGGGCGTCGGCCGACGACGGTCCCGCGGCCGGCGCCGGGACCTCCCCCTGCTGCGTCACGGCCCTCAGCCTAGGGGCCGATCACCGTCCGCACGCGAAAGCCGCCCGAAAAGCAGCGACCCGCAGGCGTGGCCCCTGGGGGCCGGCACCGGCGGACACACCGGATCGCCTGCGGGTCGGGTGACTGCTGTGGATTCGCCAGCAGCCGTCCTTTGGCTGTGGCTGGCTGCTAGCGGGCAGCCACCTCACGCGTCCTATGAGAATGCATTGGCTAGGACCACCTCCTTTCCCGTGTGCGGTGAGCGTACGCCGGGCCTCACGGCCGCTCAACGCCTTTCGCCGGGAGCGTGCGTCAGGCCGCCCAGGCGAGCTCGACGTCGCTGCGGAAGATGTCGACCACGACGGGACGGGGACCCTCGGCCGGGCCGGTCTCCTGCTCGGCCGAGCGCTCGGTCGGGCCGTCGGCGGCCGGCAGGCGGCGGGTGCCGCTGTGGTCGACGAGGTAGTAGGCGCCGTGGGGGTCGCGCCAGACGTAGATGCCGGGGAAGGGTTGCTCGACCTGCCACCCGCCGTGCGTCTTCAGGCGGTGGTGGGTGAGGGTCACCGGGCCGTAGTTCCCGATCCGGCTCTGGCCGCCGCCTCCCCCCGGGTCGTAGGCCCGGGAGTGATCCACCTGCATGTGTTCGCTGGTGCAGGAGGCGAAGGGGAAGGTGTCGGCCGGCGTCATCAGGCGCACGGCCCGACGATGTCGTGCCGGGATCTCGTAGGCGTCGACCGGGGTCTGGCCGACGGGGTCGAAGACCGGCTGGACGGTGAACCGGGCGTGGGGTCCGAGGACCTGCCGCAGCCAGGTCTCGGTCACGGGGCCGTGGCCCTCGACGCGCGCGATCCGCTCGAGGGGCTGGCCGTGCTCGTCGAGGTCCCGCTCCTGGCGGCCGTCGAGGTGGATCACGAGCGTGGCCTGCGGCCAGGACGCCCCGAGGTCGAGGTCGGCGTGCTGGGTCTCCTGTTGGGTGACGAGCAGGAGCAGAGCGAGCACACGTCGGTCGTCCACGCTCATGGCGGTCTCGCCGGCGCGCGTGGCCTCGGGGTCGGGGTCGTCGGGGTAGCGGGCCGCGAGCCTCGCGGCCACCGCGGTGACGGCTGCGTCGATCGCCTGGATGGTCGCGATGTCGGCGCGGACCAGGAAGGAGGCCATCCCGTGCTCGGGCTCCCCGATCTTCTTCGCGAACCGCGCGCGCCTCGCCCGCTCCTCCTTCTCGCGCGCCGCGGCCGGTGCTGCGGCGGCGACCTTGCCCTCGACGAGGGCCTCGAACCGGGTCCACGGGATCCGGCCGTCGGCGGCCTCGGCGACCTCGGCGTCGACGTGGGCGGCCTCGGCCGGGGACAGCTCACGTGTCTTGGCGCAGACGTGGCGGGCGTAGGAGGCGCGGACCTCCCCCGCCTGCACCCGGGACCAGAGCAACGGGAGGCGGTGGTGGAGATCCTGGGCGTCGGCGATGAGGCGACCGGCCGACCAGGTGGTCCGGCCGATCCGGGCCCCGAGCTCGGCGGGCGCGAACTCGCAGACCTCCGCGACGCCCTCGCCGCCATACCGCCGTGCCCGCTCCCGGCCGGGAAGGCGGGACTCCTCAGGGTCCAGGCGCTCGGGCGAGTGCACGACCGCCCACTGGTAGGCCAGCACCAGCAGCTCCACCTCGGCCCGGCGCGCGGCCTCGGCGCACCGCGTCGCGGCGTCGAGGATCTCCTCCTCGTGGAGGTCGTCGATCGACCCCGCCGCCGCCGTCTGTGCCATGAGAAGAGTCAAGCAGGGCCCACCGACAGTCGGGGTCGAGCGCGGGCCGCTGCGCTGCATTCCGGCCCACGGTGGGTCACCCGCGTGGGGAAGCAGCGCCCAGCCGCCCTTGCGCCCTGGCTGCAGCACTACAACACTCAACGCCACCACAGCGCACTCGGCGGACTACCCCCGATCAGCCGCCTGTGACCAACCTGCTGGCCGAGTGCATCTAGCCGGCGAGCACGGCGTAGAGCTCCTCGTCGAGCCGGCTGCCGTCGTACGCATCCTCGAGGCCGTTGAGGGCCAGGTACTCCAAGAGCGCCTCCTGCGTGGCCGGGCCGTAGATGCCGTCGCGATTCTCCGGGATGTCGCTCGTGACGCCCACCTCGATGAGGATCTCCTGCCAGGCTTTGACGACATCGCCCCTGTCGCCCACGACAGCCTCGCCCGGGTAGGGCGGCAACACGCGCGTGGCATCGCAGTCCGTCTCAGACTCGACGGGCGGGAGCAGGCAGTAGTCCCCCGGCTCGAGGCCGTCGAACAGGTCGGCGGGCACGGGCCAGGTCGCGACCTGCGACGCCGGAACGTCAACGGACCCGGCCTCGCGCACTAGCGTTCCACCCTCGTACGACTCGTCGCGGAGGTAAAGACCCACCGGCAGGCGCCCTTCGGGGTAACCGTGCACGACCAGCATCTGCCCATCAGGGGTGTCGACGGAGAACGACGCGCGCGTCGCGGGCACGGCGATCGGGTGCGCCTCGGTCGTGGTTGTGCTGCCCTGAGTGGCCGTCACTGACATCTTCTCAGCTGACGCGAGAGCCTCGCGCGCGTCAGGCGGCGGCACGAAGGTCCACATCTGGCTGGCCATCGTGCCGGGTGGTCCCTCGAACGGGCCTCCGTAGTAGCGGGTGTAGACCGGCAGGCTGCCGGCAGGGTCGAAAAGAGTCGTCACCGGCGCGTCCTCGTAGCCGAGGCCGTCGGGTTCGGGTGGCGGGCCGTCGACGGGCTCGACGGTGGACGTCGCCGCGAAGTCGCCCGCCGTGACCTCCATCTGGATCGGCTGGTCCGCGCTGAACCCGCGCAGGCACAGATTGACCACTCTGGGGTACTCGGTCTGCGAGGACAGCTCGTGCAGCCACACGCCGGGGGTCTGCAGGAACGCCGCTGGGGCGCCGTCCGTGAGATGGCAGTGCGAGTAGAGGCCGTCCCCACCAACGACGAGCTGCACCTGCTGCGAGAGCACCAGCTGCTCGGTTGCGGACGTCCCCCCCTCATCATCGTCGTCGCCCCCGTTTGTGCCCCCGTTTGAGCCGTCGGAGTCCTCGGCGCTGCCGACGCTCGATCCGGTACCGCCCGAGGAGACCGTCGGTTGCTCTGGCTCAGCTGTCGGCGGGGAGTCCTCGGCTCCGCAGCCGGCGACCAGCACGGCAGCACTGGCCGCTGTCGCCCACATGGCCGACATCCTCGTCGGTGTCCTCATGGCTCCCCCTCATTCCTCCGTCGCCTTAGCGTCGGGGCAGTCGGCCCGCGCCCGCACCAGGTCGTCGGCGAACGCGCTCGCGTACGCCGAGGGCATCTCCGTCGGCTGCCGACCTGCCCGCACCGCGGCGTCGAGTTGGCGCAGGGCCTCGTCCTGCTCGGCCTGGCCCGCGTCGACCTGACAGCTCTGGAGCAGCCAAGCGCTGCGGAGCGCCCGCCAGATCGTCTGTCGTTCGAAACGCGGCTCCAGCGCCAGTGCCTGACCCATCGCGTCAATCGCGTCGTCCCGGCGACCCGACCCGGCCAGCCGGACGGACTGGATGGACAGCGCCAGCGCCTTCACCTGCGCCAGCAGCTCTCCGGTGTCGTCGTCCTTTGGCACCTGCAGGGTCGTCAGGTCCGCGAGCAGGCGGTCGAGCTCGGCGTCGGCTGACTCCTCACCGGCCTGAACACGACACGACTCCACCTGCGCCCTATTGACCTGCGCCTTGCGCCGGGCGATCTCCGGGACGGTCTCCGTGTCCGCCACCGCGGCGAGCACCTCGCTGGTGGCGGCGAGCGCGCCGGCGTCGTCCTCGGCGCAACCCCCGTCGAGTGCCACTAGGTACGCGTTGGTCGCCGCGCTCAGCTCCGCACGCACCTGCACCGGGGACCCAGCCCTGATCGCGGCGTAGTCCCCCGCGGCCTCCGCCAGCAGCTCCACCCGCTTCGCACCCGACGTGCCGGTGGCAAGTGTCTCCAAGGCGTGACCGCGGAAGAGACGAGCGATGTCGGCGAGCGTCGAGCCGTCACCGGCGCGCTCGACCGCGGCGTTGAGCGCATTGACGGCGCCGGCGGCGTTGCCCGCCTGCCACGCGTCGAGCCCGGTCAGGAACGCCGACAGGCCCGCGAACGCGTCGGTGACGTGTCCCACGAACGTGCTGCGCGTCTGCGCGGAGGTGAGCGACCGGTCGAGCAGGCTGTCGTCGAGCACGTACCACCCGACGAGCTCCGCGGCGTCGAACACCATGCGCGCGGGCACGTAGACCAGTGTCTGCACCGCGACCTGGCCGGCAGCGCCCTGCTCTGCGCGGCCGGCGACGACCAGCTCGGCGCGGGTCTCGCGCTGGAAGTCCTCCACCCACTCGTCGAGCTCCTCGCTCCCGCCGTCGGCACGCAGCTCATCGAGTGGCGCGTCGGCGCTCGAGGTGTAGTTGCGGCCGTCCCCATCGCCACCCGGCTGCAACGCGTTGGTGAGGGAGTCGGCCAGGTCGTCGTACTCGTCCTGCTCGTCCTCCGTCGATGCGAGGTAGCCGATGACGGCCACGTCCGAGGTGCCCGGCATGGTCGGGAGCGGTGCCACCTCCCGGGCCGCGAGCGCCACGACGATCAGCAGCAGGGTGCAGCCCGCCACGCCCGCGACATACGCCGCACGCAGGCGCCGTCCCGCCTTGTGCCACGGCCCCTGAAGCACCTTCACCGCGGAGCCCACGAACGTGGCGATCAGCAGGGCTAGCGTCAACGCCGACACGAAGGGCCCGGTAACGCCCACAGCCGTCAGCAGCCCGACCACGAACGTCCCCGCCGCCGACCCCAGCGCCCCGACCTGAGGCGCCGTCAGGCGACTCGCCGGACCTCCGTCGGTCGTGTCCCTCTCCGCAGGGGAGATTCTCGTGGGGGGCATGACATCTCCCTGGAGGCGAGTCGCCGACGGCCGAGAGCGACTCCCTCCCCATCGTGGAACCCCACGCCCCCGCGAGGCAAGCATCATGACGAGAGGTGTCCAGATTCGTCGATTCGCGCCGCAAGGGCGCCAGAAAGGGACTGTCCGTCGAACGGTGTAAGTGGCTCGACGGACAGTCCCCGTCTCCCCGGGGGATGCTCGAACGAGACCGGGTCAGAGCTTCGGATTGCACGATGTCCGTCGGCAACGGGTTCGTCGGCGACGAGCTACCTTGATGTGGCGCATCCTCGGTGATAGGGGCGGCTCATGATTCCACGGTTCGGGGAGGAGACCGCCCTGCTGCTCATCGACGTGCAGCGCGGGGTGGACGAGCTCGGGTACTGGGGTGGCGCGGGCGGGCGTCGCAACAACCCTGCCGCTGAGGCCAACCTGCGCGAAGCGCTGGGCAGCTGGCGCGGCGCTGGCCGCCCCGTCATGTGGACCCGGCACGATTCGCGGCAGTCGGACTCCCCGCTGCGGCTCAGTTTGCCGACGGGAGAGCAGAAGCCCGGCTTTGAGATCCGCGAAGGGGAGGCCGCCGTCGTCAAGGATGTGAACAGCGGTTTCGTCGGGACTTCACTCGAGGTGCGGCTGCGTCGCGCCGGCGTCACCCGCCTGGTGCTGGGCGGGTTCTTCACGAACATGTGCGTGGAGACCACCGCCCGGATGGCCGGCAATCTGGGCTTCGATACCTATCTGCTGCACGATGCCTGTGCCACGACGAACCGGTGTGGCCCCGATGGGGTCGACCGCGACCCTGAGCTCCTGCATGCGGTCAGCGTGGCGAACGTGCACGCCGAATTCGCCACGGCGATCACGACTGCAGAAGCACTCCGCATGCTCGCCGCGGATGCGGCGGACCTCGAGCGGTGCCAGGGCAACGAATAGGCGATGATCCCGCCCCGAGTGGTGGGCTTGGCGGGGCGTCCCGGCTGGATCGCGCAGCGAGAGCGACTCACGATCACGCGGGCCGAGGCCAACAGGGCGCGCCATATGCCGATCGGCATCCGGGACGCTCAGAGGCGTTGGAGAGGCGCACTGTCATGCCGCTGAGCGATCACGCCGACGAGCGCAAGTCGCGCGATACTTGCCATGTGTCCAGAGAGCCGGGTCGCGATCGACCTCGACCCCTCCGCCGATTTGGGTCCCCCCCGTCGGTGACCTCCGGACGAGCTCTCCTCGTGGCCATGTCGGGGTTGCTGGTCTGCGACGTGATCGGCGGTTTCATTGCCCTCGCCTCTGGCGCGGACACGTGGAACGAGGCATGGGGCTTCGAGACCGAGAACACGGTGCCCCTCCCGATCGGGGCGGCGCAGCTTGCCCTCGCGTGGTTGGCCGTGCGCAACACGCGGCCTCCGGTGGGCGTGATCGCGGCTTTCCTTCTCAGCGCGATGTGCCTGCTCAGTCTCCTGGCCGGCTTGTTCGACGGTGACCTCATCGACAACATCGCGTCGGATGGCCTCATCTCCTGGGGGGTCGCCTGGGCGGCCGTCCTCCTAGCGGGCACCACGGCTGTCGGACTCCTCGCCGCAATCCGGGCCAGGCAGCTGCGCGGACCTCACTGACGGCCCTCAGCCGCCCCCGCGCGGATCTGCGAGCGATCGGCAGCACAGCCGTTGCTCATGCCGTGTCGGAGCGGACGCACGCTCATGGCCGATGAGGGTGCGCCGTGGCTGGCGACCCCCGCGTCGATGTCCAGAACGACAAAGGCAAGGCGAAGGCGTATCAGGTGCGCCAGATCCTTGCGGCGATCGACAAGAAGGAGGCCGTGTCATGGACACCCAGGAGCGAATGGTGGACGTGTCGCACTACACGTTCCGGGTCACGTGGTCCGCTGAGGACGACGAGTTCGTGGCCACCTGTTTGGAGTTCCCGTCACTGTCGTGGCCGCCGTCGGCGTCCGACCATGCCGCTGTCGGAGCGCAGCGTCCGACCATGCCGCGGCTCCGCTCGCGCGGAAGTGATCGAGAAGCTGGCCTCGCCGCCAGGCTGCTGAGCCGGCTCAGTCGTCGGCGACGCCGAGGTGGCGCTGGTCCCGGCGGAGTGGGTGCTCCTCGGGGACCTCGACCAGGACGATGCGCACGCCGTCCGGGTCGGCGATCCACATCTCCTCCAGCCCCCACACCTCGCGCCGCGGCTCTCTCAGGACCCGCACCCCGGCGTCCAGGAGCCGTCGGTGCTCGGCTCGAACGTCTCTGACCTGCAGCCACAGGGCCATCGCATCCCCCGGCAGGTCCGTCGCTCGGCCGCTGACCTCGAGCAGGCCGTTGCCCAGGAAGAACACGATGGCCGGGGCGGCGTCGCCGCCGAACTCCCGGTAGACCGCCAGGCCCAGCGTGTCCCGATAGAACCGGTGGCTCCGGGCAGGCTGGGTCGGGCGCAGCAGGACACGGCTGCCGAGGACCTCCATGCCGACCATCATCCACCCGTCAGGAGGACCCGGCCCCGGGGTCCGGCAGGACGTCGCGCCAGGAGTGCCGCGGCTCGTAGCCGAGCAGGTCGCGGGCCTTGTCGATGGCGTAGAAGGTCTCGTCGCGCCCCATCTCCCGGCGCACCTCGACGTCGTCGTAGAAGCGGTCCCGGATCTGTTGGGTCGTCGCGGCGACCGACATGTCGGCGTTCGCGACGTTGAAGACCTCGTAGCCCAACCCGTCGGTCTCGAGACAGCGCTGGACCATCTGCCCGAGGTCCCGGGTGTCGATGTAGGCGAAGACGTTGCGGCGCCGCAGCGACGGGTCCTCCAGGAAGGCGGGGAAGAGCTCGGCGTACTCGTGCGGCTCGATCACGTTGTTGATCCGCAGGCCGTAGACGTCGGCGCCGGTGCGCTCGGCGAAGGAGCGCGCCGTCACCTCGTTCGCGACCTTCGACATCGCGTAGGAGTCCTCGGGAACCGTCGGGTGCTCCTCGTCGACCGGCACGTACTCCGGTCGCCGCTCGCCCTGGGCGAAGCAGATCCCGTAGGTCGTCTCCGAGGAGGCGAACACGATCTTGTCGACGCCGAGCCGCGTCGCGGCCTCGAGCACGTGGTAGGTGCTGAGCACGTTCGTGGCGTAGGTCGTCGCGTCGGGGGCGAGCAGGATCCGCGGCACCGCGGCGAAGTGCACCACGGCGTCGTAGGCGGGCTTCTGCCCCAGCTCCAGCTCGTCCATCGTCGCGAGGCCGGCCAAGGCCGAGTAGGTCTGCCCCGCGTCGGTCAGGTCGACCCGCAGGTCGGCCACGTCGGGGTGCCCCAGCCCGACGAGGTCGGCGTTGGTGACCTGGTGGCCCTGCTCGGCGAGGTACGGGGCGACGTGCTGGCCGGCCTTGCCGCTGCCTCCGGTGAAGAAGATGCGCATGCCCTGCCCAACCACCCGGGGCGCCCGAGGCTTCCCGGCGCCCGAGACTTCCCGGCGCCCGAGGGGCGTCTCCTGTCATAGTCGACCCGTGCTCGGCCACGAGATCCAGGTGCGCCCGGCGACGACCGAGGACGCCGCCACGCTGGCCCGTCTGCTGCGCGACTTCAACACGGAGTTCGACACGGAGATCGAGCCCCTCCCCGTCGTCACGGACCGCTTCGCCCGGATCCTGACCCACGACGCCGTGCTGGCCCTGCTGGCGACGGACGGCGCCGCCGCCACGGGCTTCGCGCTCGTCAGCCTGCGACCGGTGGTCTGGTTCGACGGCCCGGTCGCGACGCTCGACGAGCTCTACGTCGTGCCCGGGCTGCGCGACCGGGGCATCGGCACGGCGCTGCTGACGGCGGCCCGCGAGCTCGTCCGCGACCGGGGCTGCCCCGAGATGCACATCAACGTCGACGAGGACGACGAGGACACCCGGCGCTTCTACGAGACCCACGGGTTCGTCAACATCGAGCCGGCCACGGGGTACCGCATGCTCCTCTACGTGGGACCCACCCGGCGCGGGGACGGGCGCGGCTGAGCCCAGTCGCCGGGGCCGGGCGTCAGGGGCCGGGCGTCAGGGGCCGGGCGTCAGGGGGCCAGGCGCACCGTGGACCAGCCGTCCGCGACCCGCCGGTAGACCAGCCGGTCGTGCATCCGGTTCGGCCGCCCCTGCCACAGCTCCACCAGCACGGGCCGGACCAGGTAGCCGCCCCACGAGTCCGGGACCGGCACGTCCTCGCCGAAGCGGGCGTCCGCCTCGGCGTACCGCTCGTCCAGCTCGTCGCGCCCGCCGACCACCTGCGACTGGGGCGAGGCGTGCGCGCCGATCCGGGACCCCCGCGGCCGCGAGGCGAAATAGGCGGCCACCTCGTCGTCGGCCAGCCGCTCGGCGACGCCCTCGACGCGCACCTGGCGCTGCATCGGGTGCCACGGGAAGAGCAGCGCGCAACCGGGCTCGGCGGCCAGCGCGACGCCCTTGCGGGAGGTGTGGTGCGTGTAGAACACGAAGCCCCGCTCGTCCAGGCCCTTGAGCAGCACCGTGCGTGCCGACGGGCCGCCGTCGGGGTCGACCGTGGCCAGGACCATCGCCGTGGGCTCGGGCAACCCGGCGGCGACCGCCTCGTCGAGCCAGCGGGCCACCATGGCGATCGGGTCCGCGTCGAGGTCCTCCTCGAGCAGGCCGCCCCGGGCGTACTCCTCGCGCCGCGAGGACAGGTCGCGCTCCATGTCTCGAGCCTAGGCCCGCCACCCGGGTGCGGCAGACGGGCGTGGGGTGCGGGGTGCAGAATGCCCCCGGGCGGAGGAGCACCGCTCAGGACCACGGCGGCAGCGCCGCCCGCGCGACGAAGGAGCACCGAGGATGACCGAGGTACACCACGGCCTGGAGGGCGTCATCGCCTTCGAGTCGGAGATCGCCGAGCCCGACAAGGAGGGGTCCTCGCTCCGCTACCGCGGCGTCGACATCGAGGAGATCGTCGGTCGCGTGCCCTTCGAGAACGTGTGGGGCCTGCTGATGGACGGCTCCTACACCCCCGGGCTGCCGCCGGCCCAGGCCTACAACATCCCGGTGCACACCGGCGACGTGCGCGTCGACGTGCAGGCCGCCATCGCCATGCTCGCCCCGGCCTTCGGCTTCGAGCAGACCTACGACATCTCGGTCGAGCAGGCGCGCGAGGACCTCTCCCGCGTCGCGGTGATGGTGCTCTCCTACGCCGCGCAGTCCGCGCGCGGCCTGGACCGGCCCGTCGTCCCGCAGACCGAGGTGGACCAGGGCGACGGGCTCGCGGAGAAGTTCCTGATCCGCTGGAAGGGCGAGGCCGACCCGAAGCACGTCAAGGCCATCGACGCCTACTGGTCCTCGGCGGCCGAGCACGGCATGAACGCCTCCACCTTCACCGCGCGGGTCATCACCTCCACCGGCGCCGACGTGGGCGCGGCGTTCTCCGGCGCGATCGGCGCCATGAGCGGGCCGCTGCACGGCGGCGCCCCCTCGCGGGTGCTGGGGATGATCTCGGACGTCGAGCAGTCGGGCGACGCCGAGAAGTACGTCAAGGACCTGCTCGACCGCGGCGAGCGCCTGATGGGCTTCGGGCACCGCGTCTACCGCGCGGAGGACCCGCGCGCCCGCGTGCTGCGGCGCACCGCCCGCGAGCTCGACGCCCCGCGCTACGAGGTCGCGGAGGCGCTGGAGAAGGCCGCGCTGGCCGAGCTGAAGGAGCGCCGCCCCGACCGCGTCCTGGAGACGAACGTCGAGTTCTGGGCGGCGATCGTGCTGGACTTCGCCGAGGTCCCCCCGAACATGTTCACCTCGATGTTCACCTGCGCCCGCACCGGCGGCTGGTCCGCGCACATCCTCGAGCAGAAGCGCACCGGCCGCCTGATCCGCCCGTCGGCCGTCTACGTGGGGCCCGACACCCGCCCCGCCTCCTCCGTCGAGGGCTGGACCGACGCCTGGGCCGACTGAACGGGCTCACCCGAAGCGGGCATACCAGCTGGTCCGGGCGCGGCCGCCGGGCCGGCTCAGGGAGACGTGCACGTGGTCCCGGTGCCGCGCGGTCTTCGAGCACTCGCGCCGCGTGGAGCACGACGAGGCCAGGTAGCGCTGCCGCCTGAAGCCCTCGTAGGACTTCCAGACCCGGTCGTTCCAGATGATGTACATGATCCCCATGCGCCGCGCCTTGGCGTGCTCGTTGCCCCGCCGGTCGGTGGCGAGCACGTTGGAGATGAAGCGCCAGGCCCGGCGCCGGTCGCCCCGCCGCGCGGCGTCCAGCGTCCAGTCGAAGGCCCGGCCCTCCTTGTGCTCCGACCGCCCGCCGACGTCGCACCGGCGGAGCGTCGGGCCGCGTCGGCCGCCGAAGTGGTAGAACGCCCAGCCCTGGAGCCGGCGCGTGCCCGGGCGGGTCTCCTGCGCGCACCACCGCTGACCGTCGTAGGAGGCGTAGTCCTCGACCGGCCGGGCCGAGGCGGACGGCGCCGTCAGGGCCAGCAGCGAGGCCACCAGCGGCAGCACCAGCAGCGGTGCCGAGCGACGCAGCAGCGAACGGATCGGTTGGGGCAGGCAAGACATCGCCTTCGAGGCTAGGCAGCGCGGGTGGATCCTGTCCTTGAAACGGGCGATTACACTGGGGCACGCAGCACTCGAGGGGAGTACCTCGTCTCGCGGCACCCGGTCAGTACGGCGGCCCCACGGCCTCCCCGGGCGTCGGCCCGCACCGCGCGGGTGAGGGAGACCTCGGACCGCACCGCTCGCGGCGCCCGCCGCGGCTGACCGATCCGAGGAGCACCCGTTGCTGGAGAGCATCGCGACACCCACCCTGTGGGCGGTCACGCTCGCCGCCGTCGTCGCCCTGCTCGCGCTCGACTTCGCGCTCACCCGCAGGCCCCACGAGGTCTCGCTGCGCGAGGCCCTGGGCTGGTCGGCGTTCTACGTCGCCCTCCCCCTCGCCTTCGGCGGCTGGGTCTGGGCCGAGCACGGCAGCAACACCGGGGTCGAGTACCTCACGGGCTACCTCGTCGAGAAGTCGCTGAGCGTGGACAACCTCTTCGTCTTCATGCTGCTGCTCACGGCGTTCGCCGTGCCCAAGGTCCTGCAGCAGCGGGTGCTGCTCTACGGGATCGTCGGCGCGCTCGTGCTCCGGGGCATCTTCATCGCGCTGGGCGCGGCGGCGCTGAACGCCTTCAGCTGGGTCTTCCTCGTCTTCGGGCTCATCCTGCTGGCCACCGCGGTGAAGATCCTGCGCGACACCGTGAAGGGAGCCGACCACCAGGTCGACGTGGACCGGATGCGCTCGGTGCGGCTGGCCCGCAAGGTCTTCCCCGTCACCGACGACTACGAGGGTCCGCGGCTCTTCAGCCGGGTCGGGGGCAAGCGCGCCATCACCCCGATGTTCCTGGTGGTGCTCGCGGTCTTCATCACCGACATCGTCTTCGCGGTCGACTCGGTGCCGGCGGTCTACGGCATCACCGAGGACCCCTACCTGGTCTTCGCCACGAACGCCTTCGCCCTCCTCGGCCTGCGAGCCCTCTACTTCGTGCTGGAGGCTGCGCTGAGCCGGCTGGTCCACCTCGGCTACGGGCTGGCCGCGATCCTCGGCTTCATCGGGGTCAAGCTCGCCCTGCACTGGGGCCACAAGACCTGGCCGTCGGTGCCGGAGATCCCCACCCTCGCCTCCCTGCTCGTGGTGCTGGGCATCCTCGCGGTCACCGTCACGACGAGCCTGCTCGCCACGCGCGGGATCGTGCCCGGCGGGGACGACGAGCGCCCGACCGAGGGGGTCAGGTCCGGCTGACCGGTGTCGCGGGGGGCTCTCCCGGTTATGCCTGTCACAGCGGTGCTGTCATGCTGGTCGGACACCTGGCTGACAGCGTCGTCACGCCCCGCACCTGACCCCACGGAAGGGCCGCACGTGACCGACGCGATCCAGATCCCCGCCGACCTCAAGCCCGCCGACGGCCGCTTCGGGGCCGGCCCCTCGAAGATCCAGACCTCGCACCTCGATGCGCTGGCGGCGACCGGGGAGTCCCTCCTCGGCACCTCCCACCGGCAGGCGCCGGTCAAGGACACGGTCGGCCGCGTGCGCGACGGCGTGGCCGCGCTGTTCGGGCTCCCGGAGGGCTACGAGGTCGTGCTCGGCAACGGCGGCGCGACCGCGTTCTGGGACATCGCCACCTTCGGCCTCATCCGGGAGAAGAGCCAGCACCTCTCCTTCGGCGAGTTCTCCTCGAAGTTCGCCAAGGCCGCCCAGCAGGCGCCCTTCCTCGCCGACCCGTCGGTGATCGAGTCCGACTTCGGCAGCCGGCCCGAGGCCGTCGCCGAGGAGGGCGTGGACGCCTACGCCTGGGCCCACAACGAGACCTCCACCGCCGTGATGTGCCCCGTCACCCGCCCGGCGGGCGCCGCGGACGACGCGCTCGTGCTCGTGGACGCCACCTCCGGCGCGGGCGGCCTGCCGGTCGACCTCGGCCAGGTGGACGCCTACTACTTCGCCCCGCAGAAGTGCTTCGCCTCCGACGGCGGCCTGTGGATCTCGGTCATGTCCCCGCGGGCGCTCGAGCGCGCGGAGGAGCTCTCCGAGCGCTGGGTGCCCGCCTTCCTCGACCTGCCGACGGCGATCGACAACTCGCGCAAGAACCAGACCTACAACACCCCGTCGGTCGCGACGCTCTTCCTGATGGCCGAGCAGCTGGACTGGATGAACGCGAACGGCGGGCTCGCGGGCATGGTCGAGCGGACCACCGCCTCGTCGGACATCCTCTACGGCTGGGCCGAGAAGACGGCGTACACGACGCCCTACGTGAGCGACCCCGACCACCGCTCGCTCGTGATCGGCACGATCGACCTCGACGACGCCATCGACGCCGCCGCGGTGGCGAAGACCCTGCGGGCCAACGGGATCGTCGACACCGAGCCCTACCGCAAGCTGGGCCGCAACCAGCTGCGGATCGCGATGTATCCCGCGATCGACCCGGCCGACGTCGAGGCCCTGACCGGCTGCATCGACTTCGTGGTCGACCAGATGTGAGCCGCGCGGACCCTCAGGCCAGGCGCGCCGCGACCAGCTCGTAGGTCACGACGTCGAAGGCCACGATCCGGGCCTCCTCCACGCTCGTGGGGGAGGCCCGCGTCGTCTCCCGGATCGTCGCCACGGCGGCGTCGACCGCGTCGTCCTTGGGCCAGCCGTAGACGCCCGCCGAGACGAGCGGGAAGGCGATGCTGGCGGCCCCCAGCTCGTCGGCGACCTCCAGCGCGCGGGCGTAGCACGAGGTCAGCAGCGACCGGTCGGTCTCGCCGGCGTTGCGGTTCGGCCCCACCACGTGGATCACCCACCGCGCCGGCATCTCCCCCGCCGTCGTCCAGCCGGCGTCCCCGGTGGCCAGGCCGTCCGGGAAGCGGGCGCGGCAGTCCTCCAGCACCGCCGGGCCGCCGGCCCGGTGGATAGCCCCGTCGACGCCTCCCCCGCCGCGCATCCGGCGGTTGGCGGCGTTGACGACCGCGTCGACCTCCTGCGCCGTGATGTCCCCGTGCACCGCCGTGAGCCGCATGCCTCATCCTCCCGAACCGGCACCGGGGCTGCGACCGAGGCGGGCGCCGACCACGAGGAGCACGGCCAGCCCGATCGTACCGAGGACGAGGCCTGGCCACCCGACGCCGTCCTCCTCGTCGGTGGTCGCGGGGCCGGCCTGCTCCCCCGGGACGCCGTCCGTGCCGGCGCTGGGCCCGGAGGAGTCGCCGCCCTCCACGGCCTCGCGGACTTCCTGGGGCAGCGCCACCTCGAGGACCGGTTGGTCCCGGCCCTCGCTCGCCACGAGCACCCGCCCGTCGGGCGCGACCGCCAGGGCCTCGCCCTGCTCCTGCGGCGGCAGGGAGAAGGAGTCGAGCTCGGCCAGCCCGGGCCACGTGTAGACCGCGGCACGGCCGTAGTTGCGCAACAGCACGTGTCGGCCGTCGGGCCAGAAGGCCCCGTCGGTCACCAGCGAGAGCACCCCGCCGAGGCGGCGCATCGACCCGACCGCGCCGGGGGCGACGCGCTGCGGCACCTCGTAGACGGCACCGCCCACCACGCGCTTGCTGACGACGTAGAGGCGGCCGGTCCCCGGGTGGCGCAGCAGGGCCTCGGCGTCGCGCGGGCCGTCGGGGTAGCGCAGGTCGGTCCACTGCGGGGACACCTCGCGGTCGCCCGCCCCGACCGGCACGAGGCCCACCCGCACCGTGTCGCGGCTCGACGGGTTGTCGCCGATGTCGCCGACCCAGACGCCCCAGGTGCCGTCGGCGGCGCGGGCGGGCGCGAGCGCCTCGACGTCCTCGGGCTCCTCCGCCCATCGGGTCACCCCGACGGTCTCGCAGGTGACCGGGTCGAGCACGAAGACGCGCCCCTCGTCGCCCGAGTCGTTGACGGTGACCAGCGCGCCACCCGGCGGCGGGGGTCCGGTGACGGCGAGGCCCGAGGCCTCGACGATCCGCTCGTCCTCGACGCGGCACACCTCGCGGCCCTGCTCGGAGCCCGGGGCGGCGGCGCCGCCCAGCAGGAACGGGAGGGCGAGCAGCGCCGTGGTCGCGCCGCGCCGGACCCACCGGTCGCCCGCCCGTCCGAGCCTCACGGCGACGACCCGCGGTCGGAGCGACCCTCGCCCAGCAGGACGGCGAGACGCGGCTCGAGCTGCCAGGCGGCGACCAGGTCGTCGTACTCCTGGCGGAGCCCCGCGCCGGTTGGGCCCCCGCCGGTGCGGACCGCCCGGAGCATCGTGTTGCGCGGCGTGTGCCGGCTCTCGACGAACTGCACGACGTCGACGCGGTAGCCCTGCAGCCGCACGAGCGAGGCCCGCAGCGCGTCGGTGAGCGTGTCGGCGAAGCGCTCGCGGAGGATGCCGTGCCGGGTCAGCGAGGCGTACGGCGCGGGGGCCGGCGCGGCGCGCAGCTGCGCGGCCACGTCGTGGTGGCAGCAGGGGGCGGCCAGGATCACGGGCGCCTCCCAGGCCACGGCCCGGGCCAGGGCCTCGTCCGTCGCGGTGTCGCACGCGTGCAGGGCGAGGACCACCTCGGGCGGCTGCTCGAGCAGCGCCCCGGCGATGCTGCCGACGACGAACCGGGCGTCGGCCTCCAGCACGCCGGCGAGGTCGGTGTTGTGGTCGTGCGACTGCTGGCGCACGTCGACGCCGGTCATCGCGACCGGCAGGCCGCGCACCGCGGTCAGGAAGCGGTGCGCCGCGAAGGTCAGGTAGGCGTTGCCGCAGCCCAGGTCGGCGACCCGCAGGGGGTCGGCCTCGGTGGGGCGGCGCAGGTGGCCCTGGGCCAGCGCCTCGGAGAGCGTGGCGTCCAGCAGCCGCAGGAACTCCTCGATCTGGCGGTACTTCGCCTGCCGGCTCGGCTTGACGCGCCCGTCTGCCCCCGCGAGCCCGAGCTCGCGAAGCACGGGGTCGTCCTCGGGCAGCAGCCGGTCCTTGTCGCGGTCGTGCTGCCGGCTCGGCCGCACGGCCGTCGGGCGGTCCTGGGTGTGCAGGACCGCCTCGAGGCTCTTGGTCACGCGCACCTGGTGCACCTGGGTCGCGGTCTCGACGTGCCAGTTGCCGAAGGGCTCCTCGGCCAGGCGGTCCACCGCCTCGCGCGCGGCGTCGCCCGACGCATGGTTGGTGGTGTGCGCCTGCGCCTCGTCGTAGGCCGTGACCTGGAGGTGGCGCCCCCCGCGCAGGTCGACCCAGCGCAGCTCGACGCGGCGCACCTCGCGGCCCTCCCAGGACGGCCGCGGACGGCCCTTGCGGCGCCCGGCCAGCACGGCGCGCACGAGCGTCTCCTCGTCGAGCACGGCCGCGCG
The DNA here is from genome assembly GCA_963832415.1 of uncultured Actinomycetota bacterium. Classification (GTDB taxonomy): domain Bacteria; phylum Actinomycetota; class Actinomycetes; order Propionibacteriales; family Nocardioidaceae; genus Nocardioides. The sequence continues at coordinate 51,621 of CAWHTZ010000011.1, forward strand.
CATGCGGCCGAGCACGCGGTCCAGGGGCTCGGGGGCGGGCACGGGGTCGGGGCCTTCGGCGGGTCAGGCGCGCTCAGCGGAGCGCGGCGACGACGACGATCAGGATCAGGCCCACCAGCGCCACCGGGACGACGAGGCGGCGGTAGCGGGGATGCACGCCATCAGTCTAGGACCCGTCGCGCGGAGGCCAGGCGGGCCAGGTGCAGGGCCTCGACTCCCGCGAGGTCGGCGAGCTGGTGCCGGCACGAGAACCCGTCGGCCAGCACGACGGCGCCCGGCCCGGCGGCGCGCACGGCCGGGAGCAGGCGCGTCTCGGCCACCCTCTCCGAGACCTCGCGGTGCGCGGCCTCCATCCCGAAGCTGCCCGCCAGTCCGCAGCAGCCGCCCACCCTCGTCAGCTCGGCCCCGGCGGCGGCCAGCAGCCGCGCGTCGGCCTCCCAGCCGAGCACCGAGGCCTGGTGGCAGTGCGGCTGGGCGACCACCTCGACGCCGGTCAGGTCCGGCAACGGGACCCGCAGCCGCTCGAGCAGCTCGCCCAGCGTGTGCAGCGCGCCGGCCACGCGCGCCACCCGGGGGTCGTCGACGAGCCGCCGCGCGTCGTCCCGCAGCGCCGCCGTGCAGGAGGGCTCCAGCCCCAGCAGCGGCACCCCGGAGGCGGCGTAGGGCGCGAGGGCGTCCATCGCCCGACCGACGACGCGGCGCGCGGTGCCCAGCCTCCCCGTGGTCAGCCAGGTCAGGCCGCAGCAGGCGCGCTCGGGGATCACGCGGGCGGTGACGCCGTGCGCAGCGAGCAGGTCGATCGCCGCCGCGGCGGTGGAGGGCGCGAAGTGGTCGGTGAAGGTGTCCGCCCAGACCCAGACGTCGGGGGGCCGGGCGGGGGCGGCTCCCCGCCGCGCGGGGCGCCTCGCCAGGCGCGGCAGCGTCCGGTCCGCGTCGACCCCCGCCAGGCCCCGCGCGAGGCGGCCCGTGGGGCCGCGCGCGGCCAGGGCGTTGACCACGGGCGCGGCGGGCGCCGCCAGGCGGGCCAGCCGCGGCAGGCCGCCCAGCACCCAGTGGCTCCTCGGGCGCGCCCACGGCCGGCCCCGGTAGCGCTGGTGCAGCGCCTCTGCCTTGTACGCCGCCATGTCGACGCCGGTGGGGCAGTCGCTGGCGCAGCCCTTGCAGGCCAGGCACAGGTCGAGCGCCTCGTGCACCGCGTCGTCGCCGAGGCCGGAGAGCAGGGTGTCGCCGCCGGCGTCCAGGGCCTCCTGCAGCACGCGCGCCCGGCCGCGGGTGGAGTCCTTCTCGTCGCGGGTGGCCAGCCAGCTCGGGCACATCACCGCCGCGGCGCCGCCGCCCCCACCCTGCGGCGCGACGCACGAGCCGACGCCGGTGCAGCGGTGGACCGCCCCGGCCAGCGACGGGTCGTCCACGAGCCGCAGGGCCGTGCGCGGCTCGCGGGTCGGCCGGGCCGGCCGCAGGTCGTCGACCGGGTCCGCGGGGTCGACGAGCACGCCGGGGTTCAGCACCCCGTCGGGGTCGCAGATCGCCTTGGCCCGGGCGAAGAGGGCCAGCGAGCGCTCGTCGTACATCAGCGGGAGCAGGCCCGATCGCGCCCGCCCGTCGCCGTGCTCGCCCGACAGCGACCCGCCGTAGGGCCGCAGCGCCCCGGCGCAGGCGCGCAGGAACGCGCCGAACGCGGCGGCCCCCCGGTCGCGGCCGGCGTCGTCGCCGAAGGGCACGTCGATGCGCACGTGCACGCACCCGTCGCCGAAGTGGCCGTAGGGGACGCCGTCGAGGCCGTGCTCGCGCAGCAGCGCGTCGAAGTCGCGGAGCCAGGCGCCGAGGTGCTCGGGCGGCACCGCGGCGTCCTCCCAGCCCGCGTGGGCCGGGCGGGCCAGGCTGCGGGCGGCGAGGCCGGCGCCGCTCTCCCGGATCCGCCACAGGGCGGCGGCCTCGGCGGGGTCGGCGACGACGCGGTGGTCGAGCGCGTCGGCCGCGGCGACCACCCGCGCCGCGCCGGCGCGCGCCTCACCCGCGGTGTCGCCCGTGACCTCGGCGAAGAGCCAGCCGGCGCCCCGCGGCAGCGTGGGGACCGGGCCACCCGGTCGGGCGCGGACGAGATCGACGATCCGCGCGTCGAGCCCCTCGCAGGCCACGAGGGCGCCCGGCTCCTCGCCGGAGCGGGCGCCAGCCGCCGTCGCGGGGCGGCAGGCCGCGAGGATCCCGGGCACCGCGTCGGCCGCCTCGGGCATCGAGGGGTAGCCGAGCGCGACCAGCAGCCGCACCGGCGCGTCGACCACGAGGGCCACCTCGGCCTCGAGGACCACGCCCAGCGTGCCCTCGGAGCCGACCAGGAACCGGTCGACGCGCCGGCCCCGCTCGGGCAGGAGGTGCTCGAGGGCGTAGCCGCTGGCCTGGCGGGAGAAGCGACCGTGGTGGGTCCGCACGTGGCCGAGGTCGCCGTCGACCAGGGCTGCCAGCTCGGCCCCGGCCCGCCCGGGACCGGCGGCGGTGTCCAGGACCTCGCCGGTGCCCAGGGCGACGCGCAGCGAGGTCACGGTGTCGGCGGTCCGGCCGTAGCCGAGGGCGCGCGAGCCGCAGGCGTTGTTGCCCACCATCCCGCCGATCGTGCAGCGCGTGTGCGAGGAGGGGTCGGGGCCGAGGCGCAGGCCGTGGGCCCGCGCCCGCCCCTGGAGCACCGCGTGCACGACCCCGGGCTCGACCCGGGCGGTGCGCGCCTCCGGGTCGAGCGCCAGCACACCGTGGAGGTGCCGGGCGGCGTCGACGACGATGCCGGGGCCCACCGCGTTGCCGGCGATCGAGGTGCCGGCGCCGCGCATGGTCAGCGGCGTGCCCGACTCCCGAGCGAGATCCAGCACGGCGAGCAGCTCGTCGCGGTCCCGCGGACGCGCGACCACGGCCGGCGGCACGCGGTAGAGCGACGCGTCCGATGCATAGAGCGCGCGGGTCAGCGGGCCCGCGTCGGCGTCGGTCACGCCGCGCCGCGCCAGCCCGGCGAGCAGCTCCGCCCCGACCGCGGTCGCCCGCGCGGTCACCAGCCGGACGCGGTCATCGGGCCCGGGTCCCCTCGGACCGGAAGGCGTGGAGCACGACGGGCGTCACCGGCACGTCGCCGGCGAGCACGTCGGCGACGGGGACCCACCTCGCTTCTTCCGTGGTGCCCCCGGACTCGGCCACCCGCGGCTCGGATCCGTCGGAGACCCGGGCCGTGAAGAGCAGCTGCACGGAGTGGAAGTCCTCGTGCCGGCCGCTCGGGGCGGTGCCCTCGAAGTGCTCGTGGTGCACGTCGAGCAGCTCGCCGACGCGCGCGTCGAGGCCGCACTCCTCGGCGAGCTCGCGCAGCACCGTGTCCCCGGGGTCCTCGCCGTGGGCGACCCCGCCGCCGGGCAGCCCCCACGTGCCGGGCCGCGGCCCGCGGCGGGAGTGCCGGATCAGGAGGACCTCGGACTCGCTGCCCTCCCCGGCCGGGTCGCTCGGTCGGTCGCCGGAGCCGCGTCGCACGACGGCGTACGCCGCCAGGCGCTGGACCCGCGCGGGGAAGTGGTCCTCCAGGGCCTCGAGCACCATGGGCACGACGGGCACCCGGTGCGCGAGCACGTCCTCGACGGGCACCCACTCCGCGGCGGCCGTCGAGCCGTCCACCTCGACCACGCGCGGCTCGGGGGCGTCGGGGGCCACCCAGCCGTCGTAGACGATGCGCAGCGCGTGCGCGTCGACGCGGGCCCCGTCGCGCCAGGCGTGCGGTGCGTGCGCCGAGTAGACCCGCGCCGTCGCGCCGAGCTCGAGGTGCAGGCCGGTCTCCTCGGCGACCTCGCGGACCACGGCGTCGCGGGGGTCCTCGCCGTGATCCAGGCCACCCCCGGGCAGCGTCCACAGCTCCTCCGGCGTGATGCGCGGCGCCAGGCGGCACAGCAGGATCGCGTCGTCGCGGAGGATGACCGCGTACGCCGCCACGCGCTGCCTGCGGGGAAGACTTCCCATGCGTAGAACCGTAGCGGCCCGGGAATGATCGCCCGGATGTCCGCCACACGTCGCGACCCCTGGTTCGACAACGCGAAGATGGTGCTGGTGACCCTGGTGGTGATCGGGCACCTCCTCGCGATGGTCCCCCCGACGGCCTCGTCGAGCCACCTCTACGACGCCGTCTACTACGTGCACATGCCGGCGTTCGTCCTGCTCACCGGGCACCTGTCGCGCAGCTTCGCGTGGACCGGCCGGCACCTGTGGGCCCTCGTGGCGACCGTGGCCGTGCCGTACGTCGTCTTCGAGGGCCTCATGGCGTTGTTCCGGACGGACGTCGGCCAGGAGGGGGAATTCGACCGGCTGTGGGTCGATCCGCACTGGCCGATGTGGTTCCTGGCGGCCCTGTTCTGCTGGCGGTTGATGACGCCGCTGCTGGTGCGCCACTGGTTGTGGTTCCCTGCCTCGATCGGGATCAGCCTGCTGGGCCCGCTCCAGGCGCTGGACGTGATGGATCTCGACCGCGTGCTGGGGATGCTGCCCTTCTTCGTGCTCGGCCTGCACCTGCCCCGCCGCGCCTTCGAGGTCCCCCGGCTGCCCGGCGTCCGCCTGCTCGGCGTCGGCGTCCTGGCGTGGCTCTGGGTGCTGGCGGGCCAGACCGACACCTGGATCCGCACCGAGTGGCTCTACTGGCGGGCCTCCTACGGCGAGCTGGACGCCTCGCTGGCGCCGGCGCTGCTGGCGCGGCTGGCCCTCCTGGCCATCTCCCTGGTCGGGATCCTCGCCGCGCTGACCCTCGTCCCCCGGCGCGCGGGCTGGTGGACCCCCGTCGGCGCCGCCAGCCTGACCGTCTATCTCGTGCACGGCTTCGTGGTGCGGGGCCTCGACTACGCCGACCTCTGGGGCGTCCTGCCCGGCCCCGGTCCCCTCGAGGTGCTCGAGATCGTCGCGCTCGGCACCGTGATCGCGGTCGGCCTGGGCGTCCCCCCGGTCGCCTCGCGCCTCGAGTGGCTGGTCGACCCCGTCCGCACCGGGCAGGCGTGGTGGCGGCGGCGGGCCGCGCGTCAGGAAGCCGCGGCGGAGCCCGGCGTGGCCGGGCCCCAGACGGGCGGCTCGGCCGAGCGCGGGGTGTCCTCCAGCGCGGACGCCGCCGCCCGCTCGGGGGCGTGACCGCCCAGGTGCGCGGGGTGCCACGGGGCGTGCTCACCGGGCGCGGGCCGGTGCTCCGGCAGGCGCTGCAGGCCCTCCAGCAGCCCCGTCATCCGGTGCCCGAGCGCCTGGGTCACCGCGCGCTCGTCCGCCCCGGAGGGCACGTGCAGGGGTGCGCCGAAGGCGACGTCGACCTGGCGCCCGCGGGTCAGGTCGGGGCGGCCCCGCCCGCCGCGCGCCGCGTCCACGCTCCAGATCCGCTGCGCGCCCCACAGCGCCACCGGCACCAGCGGGGCGCCCGTCTCGCGCGCGAGCGCCGCGGCGCCGGGCATCAGGGCACGCACGGTGTGCGACCACGAGATGCCGGCCTCGGGAAAGGCGCCCACCGCCTCGCCCCCGCGCAGCAGGCGCCGGGCGTGCAGATAGGCCCCCGCGGGCGCCCGCCGGTCGACGGGGACGTGCCCCATCGCGTCCATCGCCCGGCCCACCACCGGGTGCTCCCACGCGTCGTGCCGGCACAGGAACCGCGGGTGCCGCCCGCGTTGCAGGGCCGCCCGCCCGACGAGCAGGAAGTCGGCGAACGAGCCGTGCGTGGAGGCGAGGACGACCGGCCCGGCGGCGGGCAGGTGCTCGGTGCCGTGGGCGCGGAACGTGATCCGCAGCGCGCGCATCGCGACGCGCCCGGCCGCGACCGTCGCCGTGTACCAGGGACTCTCCACGCTCGTGATCCGGCGCCGCGGCCCGTCCGGCTTGCTCTCAGCTGAAGGGCGGGCGGGCGTCGCGGGCGAGCGACTGCCGGCCGGCCCAGCGCCACGCGCGCGCGGCGCGGTCGCGGTCCTCATCGGTGACGAGGTTGCCCATCCAGCGCAGCGCCAGCGTCATCAGCCGGTCCGAGCGCATCCCGAGCGGCCCCAGCGCCGGCAGCAGCCGCGGGACGGTGACCAGGCCGGCCAGCCGCCGCGCCACCGAGAACGCCTCGCCGTAGTGCGCGGTCAGCAGCGAAGGCCAGGCCCGCGCCAGATCGGGCCGCTGCCCCGGCCGGACCAGGTCCGCGACCAGGCGCCCGGTCTCGAGCCCGTAGTCGATGCCCTCGCCGTTGAGCGGGTTCACGCAGCCGGCGGCGTCGCCGATCAGCGCCCAGTTCGGGCCGGCGACGTTGCTCACGGCGCCGCCCATCGGCAGCAGGGCCGACGTGGGCGCGCGCAGGTCGCCGTCCAGCTCGAAGTCCTCGCGCCGCTGCTCGGCGTAGTGCCGCATCAGCGGCCGCAGCGCGACGTTGGCGGGCCTCTTGGCCGTGGCCAGGGTGCCGACGCCGATGTTCACCTCGCCGCCGCCCAGGGGGAAGATCCACCCGTAGCCGGAGAGGATCTCGCCCTCCTCGCCGCGCAGCTCGAGGTGCGAGGAGATCCAGGGGTCGTCGCTCATCCCGGAGCGCACGTAGGCCCGCCCTGCCACGCCGTAGACCGTCTCGCGGTGCCACTCCCGGCCCAGCATCTTCCCCACGGGGGACCGGACGCCGTCGGCGACGACCAGCCAGTCGCAGCCGACCTCGACGCGCTCCTTGTCGCCGCCGTGGTCCCGCTCGAGCACCACGCTGGAGACGCGCCCGCCGTCGCGGTTGACGGCCACCGCACGGGCGCCGTCGACACCGGTGGCGCCGCTCTCGAGGGCCTCCTCGCGGAGCCGGTCGTCGAGCTCCGTGCGCGCCACGGCCGAGCCCCAGTCGGGCAGCGAGCCGCCCGGCCACGGCAGCAGCAGCGTCTGCCCGAAGCCGTGGGCGCGGAGCCCCTGGTTGACGGGGCGCTTGCGCAGCCAGTCCCCGAGCCCGAGCCGCTCGATCTCGCCCACCGCGCGCGGCGTCAGCCCGTCGCCGCAGGTCTTGTCGCGGGGGAAGACGGCCGCGTCCACCAGGAGGACGTCGCGCCCGTGCCTCGCCGCCCAGGCCGCCGCCGCCGACCCTGCGGGCCCGGCGCCGACGACGAGGACGTCGGTCCGCCGCGGGATCGGGGTGCTCATCGGGCTCAACTCTCCCAGACGGCCGGTAGGTGACGGGCATCGAGACCCGCCGGGTGGTCCACGAAGACCTCGAATCCCCTGTGTGCACGGGGTCCTGAGCGCCCGGCCACTGTCGGTGGTCGGTGCTTGAGTGGACCCATGCAGGCGACCACCGACCCCGGCACCACGGGGGCCAGCGACGTCCTCGACCGGCTGCGCCGCGACCAGGGCGCGCTCGCCGCGGCCGAGATCGCGCGGCTGGAGGACACCGTCGCCTGGGCCGCCGCCCACGAGGTCGCCCACCTCGACGACGCCGCGTTCCTGGCCGGCTTCGGCGACACCGGGCTGACGCTGGCCGGCCCGGGCGCCCCGCTGGTGGCCGAGTCGGCGGTGGCCGAGCTGGCCCTCGCGCTGGACATGTCCACCGACGCGGGCGCGCGCTGGGTCGGCGACGCGGTGGAGATCCGCCACCGCCTCCCCCGGCTCTGGCAGCGCGTGGTCTCCGGGGCCTGCCCGGTGTGGCGCGCCCGCCGCGTCGCCCAGGAGACCAAGGCGCTCTGCGAGGAGGGCGCCGACCACGTCGACCGCCACGTCGCCCCGGTGGCCGGGTCCCTCTCGCTCGCCCAGCTGGCCCGGGTGGTCGCCGAGGCGCTGGTGCGGTTCGATCCCGACCTGGCCGAGCAGCGGCGCCGGGAGGCCGCCGAGCAGCGGCGCGTCACCGTGCGCCGACCGGACGCCGAGGCGGGCCCGGCCGCCTTCGACGGCACCGCCCACGTCGACGGGGTGCTCGACCTCGCCGACGCCCTCGACCTCGACGCGGCCCTGTCCGACCGCGCCGCGGAGCTCCGCACCCTGGGCAGCGACGACTCCCTCGACGTGCGCCGCTCGCTCGCGCTGGGCGACCTGGCGCGCGCCTGGGCGTCCGGGCAGTCGCCGCTCGATCTCCAGCCCGGCGACCAGCGCAGCTACCCCACCCCGGCTCCCGATGACCGGGTGCCGGCGCCCGAGCGCCGCCGGAGGGTCGTCCTGCACGTCCACCTCTCCGCCGCCGCGCTCGACCCGCTGGCGGACCCGGCCGCGGCCTGCCTCGCCCGGCTCACGGCCGGCGATGCCGCGGGCACGCTGGTGCCGACCGAGACGGTGCGCGCCTGGTGCCGCGGCGCCGCGCAGATCACCGTCCGGCCGGTCCTCGACCCCGCCGAGTCCGTGCACGCGGCGCGGTACGAGGTGCCGCAGCGGATCCGCGACCAGGCCGAGGCCCGCGACCACACCTGCGTGTTCCCCCGGTGCTCGCGGCCTGCGGAGGGCTGTGACCAGGACCACCGGGTCCCGTGGCCGCACGGCCCCACCTCGACCGACAACACGGCCCCGTTGTGCCGGCGACATCATCGGCACAAGACCCACCACGGCTGGTCCTACGTCGCCCTCTTCCCGGGCACCTACCTGTGGACCAGCCCGCACGGGCTGCGCTACCTCCGCGGGCCCCAGGGCACCGCCGCCCTCGACGGCCCGCCCCCGCGCGACCCGCCCGGCGGCTGAGGCGGCGGAGGTCCGTCAGACGTGGATCGCGGCGGGCCACCCGTCGCCGAAGCGCTCGGGCGGGTCCGGGAGGCTCCGCGCCCGGCCCGTCGCCACGCGCCGGGCGGTCCAGGCCACGGCGCAGGCGTCGAGCAGGTCGTCGGTCGCGGCCCCGGGCGGTGGCGACGCCGGCGCGACCAGCCCCGCCGCGGCGAGCGCGTCCCGCCGCGCGGCCTCGCCCTCCGCAGACGTCTTGCGAGGCAGCGGCGAGCCGGTCATGGCCGCGAAGCTCACCTCAGGATGCACCTCGACCACGCGGACGCCCGGCTCGCCCACCCGGGCCCAGGCATCCACCTCGAGGACCTTGCGGCCGAGCTGCCAAGCCTGCGCCGAGCACGACCGCGGCCCGCCCGGCTGGCCCGCCGTCGCGGCCAGCATGGCGGCGCGCCCCGCGGCGTACGTCGGGGCCTCGTAGGCCGCCCGCACCAGCGTCGGGAACACCGAGGAGGCCCGGCCGGGCAACGCGGCCCGCGCCTCGACGTCCGACCGGCGTCGACCGGCGTCGGGCAGCCCGATCGGGATCCGTCGACCCCGAGGACCGGGGGCGCGTCCGGGACGCCGGACGGCCCCGCCCCCCGCGAGGGGGACGGGGCCGTCTCGGTCATGCGCGACCGGTCAGTTCTGGTACGACCCGAAGTCGAAGTCGTCCAGGGCCACCGCCTGGCCGTCGCCGAACTCGTAGTCGTACGTGTCGTAGCCGGTCACCGAGTAGGCCGCCGCGCGGGCCTCCTCGGTGGGCTCGACCCGGATGCTCCGGTAGCGCTCCAGGCCGGTGCCGGCCGGGATGAGCTTGCCGATGATCACGTTCTCCTTCAGGCCCCGCAGCGAGTCGCTGCGCCCGTGGATCGCCGCGTCGGTGAGCACGCGGGTCGTCTCCTGGAAGGAGGCCGCCGACAGCCACGACTCGGTGGCCAGCGACGCCTTGGTGATGCCCATCAGCACCGGGCGACCCGACGCCGGCGTGCCGCTCTCGGCCACGACCCGACGGTTCTCCTCCTCGAAGCGGACCCGGTCCACCAGGTCCGAGGGGAGCAGGTGGGTGTTGCCCGACTCGATCACCGTGATCCGGCGCAGCATCTGCCGCACGATGATCTCGATGTGCTTGTCGTGGATCGCCACGCCCTGCGAGCGGTAGACCTGCTGGACCTCGTCCACCAGGTGCTCCTGGGCCTTGCGCACGCCGAGGATCCGGAGCACGTCCTGCGGGTCTGGCGTGCCCGAGGTGATGTGCTGCCCGACCTCGATGTGCTGGCCGTCCTCGACGTTGAGCCGCGACCGCTTCGAGACGGGGAACTCCTGCGGCTCCGAGCCGTCGTCGGGGGTGACGATGACCTTGCGGGCCTTGTCGGTCTCCTCGACCTCCACGCGACCGGCGGACTCGCTGATCGGCGTGCGGCCCTTGGGCGAGCGGGCCTCGAAGAGCTCGACCACGCGGGGCAGGCCCTGCGTGATGTCGTCCGCCGAGGCGACGCCGCCGGTGTGGAAGGTCCGCATCGTCAGCTGGGTGCCGGGCTCACCGATCGACTGCGCCGCGATGATGCCGACGGCCTCGCCGATGTCCACCAGCTTGCCGGTGGCCAGCGAGCGGCCGTAGCACTTGGCGCACGTCCCGGTGCGGGCCTCGCAGGTCAGGACCGAGCGGACCTTGACCTCCTCGATCCCGGCCGCGACCAGCTCGCCGATCTTCACGTCGCCGAGGTCCTCGCCGGCGCCGGCGAGCGACTCGCCCGTCTCCGGGTGGGTGATCTCGACGGCCGCCGTCCGGGCGTACGCCGCGGTCTCGGCGTTCTCGGCCTTGACCACGTGGCCGTCCGCGCCGCGCTCGCCGATCCGCTTCGGCAGGCCGCGCTCGGTGCCGCAGTCGTCCTCGCGGATGATCACGTCCTGCGAGACGTCGACCAGGCGACGCGTCAGGTAGCCCGAGTCGGCGGTCCGCAGCGCGGTGTCCGCCAGGCCCTTCCGCGCGCCGTGGGTGGCGATGAAGTACTCCAGCACCGTCAGGCCCTCGCGGAAGTTGGACTTGATCGGGCGCGGGATGATCTCGCCCTTCGGGTTCGCCACCAGGCCGCGCATCGCGGCCACCTGCCGGATCTGGTTCATGTTTCCGGAGGCGCCCGAGTCGACCATCATGTAGATCGGGTTGGCGCGGTCGAAGGTCTGCTCCATCGCCCGGCCGACCTCGGCCGAGGCCTGGGTCCAGATCTCGATCAGCTCCTGGCGACGCTCGTCGTCGGTGACGAGGCCCCGCTCGAACTGCTTCTGGACCTTGGCGGCCTGCTTCTCGTAGGTGGCCAGGATGTCGGCCTTCTCGTGCGGCGTGGTGACGTCGTCGATCGACACCGTCACGCCGGAGCGCGTCGCCCAGTGGAAGCCGGCGTCCTTCAGGGCGTCGAGCGACGCCGCGACCTCGACCTTGCTGTAGCGCTCCGCGAGGTCGTTCACGATCGCGCCGAGCGCCTTCTTGCCGACCTCGTAGTTCACGTACGGGTAGTCGGCGGGCAGCGTGTCGTTGAAGATCGCGCGGCCGAGCGACGTCTCCAGGGTGAGGGACTGGCCCTCCTCCCAGTCGTCGTCGAGCTCCTGCTCGAGCGGCGGCACGATGTCGTCGAACCGGATCCGGACCGGCGTCTGCAGCGTGATCTCGCCGTGGTCGAACGCCATCCGGGCCTCGGCGGCCGAGGCGAAGGCGCGGCCCTCGCCGGGCTGACCGTCGCGGTCGGTGGTCAGGAAGAACAGCCCGATGATCATGTCCTGGGTCGGCATGGTGACCGGACGGCCGTCCGAGGGCTTGAGGATGTTGTTGGTCGACAGCATCAGGATGCGGGCCTCGGCCTGGGCCTCGGCCGACAGCGGCAGGTGCACCGCCATCTGGTCACCGTCGAAGTCCGCGTTGAAGGCGGTGCACACCAGCGGGTGGATCTGCACGGCCTTGCCCTCGATCAGCTGCGGCTCGAAGGCCTGGATGCCGAGGCGGTGCAGCGTGGGCGCCCGGTTCAGCAGGACCGGGTGCTCGGTGATGACCTCCTCCAGCACGTCCCAGACGACGGGCCGCGCGCGCTCCACCATCCGCTTGGCGGACTTGATGTTCTGCGCGTGCGAAAGATCGACGAGCCGCTTCATCACGAAGGGCTTGAAGAGCTCCAGCGCCATCTGCTTGGGCAGGCCGCACTGGTGCAGCTTCAGCTGCGGGCCCGAGACGATGACCGAGCGGCCCGAGTAGTCGACGCGCTTGCCGAGCAGGTTCTGCCGGAACCGGCCCTGCTTGCCCTTGAGCATGTCGGAGAGCGACTTCAGCGGGCGGTTGCCCGGACCGGTGACCGGGCGGCCGCGGCGGCCGTTGTCGAAGAGCGAGTCGACGGCCTCCTGGAGCATCCGCTTCTCGTTGTTCACGATGATCTCGGGCGCGCCCAGGTCGAGCAGGCGCTTGAGGCGGTTGTTCCGGTTGATCACCCGGCGGTAGAGGTCGTTCAGGTCCGAGGTCGCGAAGCGGCCACCGTCGAGCTGCACCATCGGGCGCAGGTCGGGCGGGATCACCGGGACGGCGTCGAGCACCATGCCCAGCGGCTGGTTCCCGGTCTTGCGGAACGCGTCGACGACCTTGAGGCGCTTGAGCGCCCGGACCTTGCGCTGGCCCTTGCCGCTGGCGATGACGTCGCGGAGGTTCTCGACCTCGGCCTCGACGTCGAAGGACTCCAGGCGCTTCTGGATCGCCGTGGCGCCCATGTGGCCCGCGAAGTACTTGCCGAACCACGACGTCATCTCGCGGTAGAGCATCTCGTCGCCCATCAGGTCCTGGACCTTGAGGCTCTTGAAGGTGTCCCAGACCTCGGTGAGGCGGTCGATCTCGGAGTCGGAACGCTTGCGCAGCTGCGCCATCTCGCGCTCGGCCGCGTCCTTGACCTTGCGGCGCTGGTCGGCCTTGGCGCCCTCGGCCTCGAGCTGGGCGAGGTCCTCCTCGAGCTTCTTGGAGCGGTCCTCGATCGCGCCGTCGCGGCGCTTCTCCAGGCGCTCCCGCTCCATGCCGATCTTGCTCTCCAGCGAGGAGAGGTCGGCGTGCCGAGCGTCCTCGTCGACCCAGGTGATCATGTACGCCGCGAAGTAGATGACCTTCTCGAGGTCCTTCGGCGCGAGGTCGAGCAGGTAGCCCAGCCGCGACGGCACGCCCTTGAAGTACCAGATGTGGGTCACCGGGGCGGCGAGCTCGATGTGGCCCATCCGCTCGCGGCGGACCTTGGAGCGGGTGACCTCGACGCCGCAGCGCTCGCAGATGATCCCCTTGAAGCGCACGCGCTTGTACTTGCCGCAGTAGCACTCCCAGTCCCGCGTGGGACCGAAGATCTTCTCGCAGAAGAGGCCGTCGCGCTCGGGCTTGAGCGTGCGGTAGTTGATGGTCTCCGGCTTCTTGACCTCACCGTGGCTCCAACCGCGGATGTCCTCCGCGGTGGCCAGGCCGATCTTCAGCTGGTCGAAGAAGTTCACGTCGAGCACGGTGGCTGCAACCCTTCAGTAGTTCTACGTAAGTGAGGTCGGTGAGGAGCCGGGCGCCGCAGCGCCCGGCGGCTCACACTTCCTCGACCGAGCTGGGCTCGCGGCGGGAGAGGTCGATGCCGAGCTCCTCGGCGGCGCGGAAGACGTCCTCCTCCGCGTCGCGCATCTCGATGGCGCTGCCGTCCTGCGACAGCACCTCGACGTTGAGCGCGAGCGACTGCATCTCCTTGACGAGCACCTTGAAGGACTCGGGGATGCCCGAGTCGGGGATGTTCTCGCCCTTGACGATGGCCTCGTAGACCTTGACGCGGCCGGGCACGTCGTCCGACTTGATGGTCAGGAGCTCCTGGAGGGCGTAGGCGGCGCCGTACGCCTCCATCGCCCAGACCTCCATCTCACCGAACCGCTGGCCGCCGAACTGGGCCTTTCCGCCCAGCGGCTGCTGCGTGATCATCGAGTACGGGCCCGTGCTGCGCGCGTGGATCTTGTCGTCCACGAGGTGGTGCAGCTTGAGGATGTACATGTAGCCGACCGAGACCGGGTCCGGGAACGGCTCGCCGGAGCGACCGTCGAAGAGGTCGGCCTTGCCGGTCTCGTCGATGACCCGCCGGCCGTCGCGGTTGGGCAGCGTGGCGCCGAGCAGCCCGGTGATCTCGTCCTCGCGCGCGCCGTCGAAGACCGGGGTCGCCACGCGGCTGTCCGGCTCCGCCTTCTCGGCGTGGATGTCGATCAGCCGCTGCTTCCACTCCGAGCTGTCCGGGTCGCCGGAGAGCTCGAGGTCCCAGCCCTGCTTGGCCAGCCAGCCCAGGTGCAGCTCGAGGATCTGGCCGATGTTCATCCGCCGCGGCACGCCGAGCGGGTTCAGGATCACGTCGACCGGGGTGCCGTCCTCCATGAACGGCATGTCCTCGACCGGCAGGATCTTGGCGATGACGCCCTTGTTGCCGTGGCGGCCGGCCAGCTTGTCGCCGACCGAGATCTTGCGCTTCTGCGCCACGTAGACGCGCACCAGCTGGTTCACGCCGGGGGGCAGCTCGTCGCCCTCCTCGCGGTCGAAGACCCGCACGCCGATGACGGTGCCGGACTCGCCGTGGGGCACCTTCATCGAGGTGTCGCGCACCTCGCGGGCCTTCTCGCCGAAGATCGCGCGCAGCAGCCTCTCCTCGGGGGTCAGCTCCGTCTCGCCCTTCGGCGTGACCTTGCCGACCAGGATGTCGCCGGTGGTCACCTCGGCGCCGATCCGGATGATGCCGCGCTCGTCGAGGTCGGCGAGCATCTCGTCGCCGACGTTCGGGATGTCGCGGGTGATCTCCTCCGGGCCGAGCTTGGTGTCCCGGGCGTCCACCTCGTGCTCCTCGATGTGGATCGAGGTGAGCACGTCCTCCTGCACCAGGCGCTGGGAGAGGATGATGGCGTCCTCGTAGTTGTGCCCCTGCCAGGGCATGAAGGCCACGAGGAGGTTCGTCCCGAGCGCCATCTCGGCGTCGTCGGTGCACGGACCGTCCGCGATCGGCGAGCCGACCTCGACGCGGTCCCCGTCCTTGACGAGGGGGCGCTGGTTGATGCAGGTGCCCTGGTTGGAGCGGACGAACTTCGAGAGGCGGTACGTCGAGTACGTGCCGTCGTCGTTCATCGTCTCGATGACGTCGGCGGAGACCTCCTTGACCACGCCGGCCTTGTCCGTCACGAGCACGTCGCCGGCGTCGACCGCCGCCCGGTACTCGATGCCCGTGCCCACCAGGGGCGAGTCGCTCTTGATCAGCGGGACGGCCTGGCGCTGCATGTTCGCGCCCATCAGGGCGCGGTTGGCGTCGTCGTGCTCGAGGAACGGGATCAGGGCCGTGGCCACCGAGACCATCTGGCGCGGCGAGACGTCCATGTAGTCGATCTCGCCGGCCAGGAGCTCGGAGACCTCCTGGTCCCGCTGCCGCACCAGCACCCGCTCGTTCACGAACCGGCCGTCGTCGTCGAGCGCAGCGTTGGCCTGCGCGATGACGAAGTGGTCCTCGTCGTCCGCCGTCAGGTAGTCGATGCGGTCGGTGACCCGGCCGTCCTCGACCTTGCGGTAGGGCGTCTCGACGAACCCGAACGGGTTGATCCGGCCGAAGGAGGCCAGCGAGCCGATCAGGCCGATGTTCGGGCCCTCCGGCGTCTCGATCGGGCACATGCGGCCGTAGTGCGACGGGTGCACGTCGCGGACCTCCATGCCCGCGCGGTCGCGCGAGAGGCCGCCCGGGCCCAGCGCCGAGAGCCGGCGCTTGTGCGTGAGCCCGGCGATCGGGTTCGTCTGGTCCATGAACTGCGAGAGCTGGGAGGTGCCGAAGAACTCCTTCAGCGCCGCGACCACGGGCCGGATGTTGATCAGCGACTGCGGCGTGATCGCCTCGACGTCCTGGGTCGTCATCCGCTCGCGGACGACCCGCTCCATGCGCGCCAGGCCGGTGCGCAGCTGGTTCTGGATCAGCTCGCCCACGGTCCGCATCCGGCGGTTGCCGAAGTGGTCGATGTCGTCGGCCGCGATCGCCATCTCATCGGTCTGCGGGGTGTTCAGCGTCTCCTGCCCGTCGTGCAGGGCGACGATGTACTTGATCGCCGCGACGACGTCGTCGACCGTCAGGGTCTGCTGGTCGAAGGCCTGGGTCAGGCCCAGCTTCTTGTTGATCTTGTAGCGGCCGACCTTGGCGAGGTCGTAGCGCTTGGGGTTGAAGTAGTAGTTGTCGAGCAGCGTCTGCGCGGCCTCGCGCGTCGGCGGCTCGCCCGGACGGAGCTTGCGGTAGATGTCGAGCAGCGCGTCGTCCTGGCCGGAGGTGTGGTCCTTCTCCAGCGTCTGCTCGATCGACTCGTAGACCGTGCCGTCGGGGCGGGTGAACTCCTCGCGGATCTGGTCCACCGTGTAGCCCAGCGCCTTGAGCAGGACCGTGACGTTCTGCTTGCGCTTGCGGTCGAGGCGGACGCCGACGAGGTCACGCTTGTCGACCTCGAACTCGAGCCAGGCGCCGCGGCTCGGGATCAGCTTTGCCGTGTAGATGTCCTTGTCGGACGTCTTGTCGGCCGAGCGCTCGAAGTAGACGCCGGGGCTGCGCACCAGCTGCGAGACGACGACCCGCTCGGTGCCGTTGATGATGAACGTGCCCTTGTCGGTCATCAGGGGGAAGTCACCCATGAAGACCGTCTGGCCCTTGATCTCACCGGTGTCGTTGTTCGTGAACTCCGCCGAGACGTAGAGCGGGGCGGAGTAGGTGAAGTCCTTCTCCTTGCACTCCTCCACGGTGTACTTGGGGTCGTAGAAGACGGGGTTCTCGAACGAGAGCGACATCGTCTCGGAGAAGTCCTCGATCGGGGAGATCTCCTCGAAGATCTCCTCCAGCCCCGACTTGGGGCTGACGTCCTCTCCCTTTTCCGCGCGGGACTGGACCTGCTCGTCCCACGACTCGTTGCCGACCAGCCAGTCGAAGCTGTCGGTCTGGAGAGACAGGAGCTGCGGGAGCTCGAGGGGCTCGGAGATCTTCGCGAACGAGATACGACGGTGACCAGCGTTCGTGCTCGAGGCCAAAAGGTGTCCTTCGAATGTTCTGCAGGCGTGAGACGCGCCGGCCAACCACTCTCTCCGACCACCGGGCAGGGCGAAGGGCATTTGAGGGCGGACGCAACGTGAGATCGTAGCGCACCACAGAGGCGCCGGCAAACCCGGATCCGACGCGTGGTCGGCGCCCCGGGGCGGCGTGCCCCAGGATCATGACCCCTGGGGCGCGCGGGGGTCAAGCACCCCGCCGCTTCCTGGGGAGAGTCAGGACTCGCAGGTGGCGGTCGTGCAGAGCTGGTCGACCAGCCACCGGTCGCCGGTCTTCTGCATCGTCACCCGCACCTGGTCCTTGTAGGTGACCGGCTCCTCGAGCGCCTTGTTGCGGGTCGGACGGTCCACGAAGATGAGCACCTGCACCCGCTCCTCGCCGGACCGGACCAGCGCCGAGGCGACGACCTCCGTGCGCACCACCGTCTCGGTCTGCGGCGCGGACTCCTGGATCTGCTCGAACAGCTGGTCGTACTTCTGCGCGTAGTCGTCGGTCATCCACGACCTCGCCGCCTCCCCGTCCTGGTCGAGGGACCGGTAGTCGTAGGAGAGCACCGGGACGACCGCCCGCTCGGCCGAGCTCTGGGCCCGGCGGGAGGCCTCCCGCACCGCGTCGTCGGAGGGCACGGCGACCAGCAGGTAGGCGGACACGGAGACCACGGCCACCAGGGTGACCGCCAGCGCGACCAGCGCCCAGATCGGGACGACCCGCGCCGTGCGCCCCGAGGGCGCCCGCGGGCCGGCCTGCTGGGCCCGGCTGTCCTTGGCGATCTTGCGCGCCGACTGCCGCGCCGCGCGCCGCTCGGCGCGGGTCAGCCGGCCGGAGTCCTGCGCCGACGGGGCGGACGCGGTCGCCGCCGGCGGCGCCGCGGGCCTCGACCTCGCCGGCTCGGGCTCGGTGGGCTCGGACTCGGTGGGCTCGGACTCGCTGGGGTCGGGCTCCTGGTCCGTCTCTTGGTCGGCGGCGCGCTGCGCGTCGTACGCCGCCCGCTGCTCCGGGTCGAGCAGGACCCGGCCCGCCTCGTTGTAGACCGAGAAGCGACGGTCCGTGGGGTCGAGATCGGCGACCGCAGCGCGCCAGGCGGCGCGGATCTCGTCGGCCGAGGCGTCGGGGGGCACGTCGAGGACGTCGTAGAGGCTGACGCTCACTGGCCACCTCCCGACCCGCCGCCGGACCCGGGCTGCTCGCTGGGCTGCTGGCTGGGCTGCTGGGTGGGCTGCTGGGTGGGCTGATCGCTGGGCACGCCGGTCTGGCCCTCGCCCTCAGCCGTGACGGGCGAGAAGTCGTCGACGAGCCACTCCCCCTTGACCCGCACCAGGTCCAGCTGGATCCGGAACGGGTACGGGCGGCCCGTCTCGTCGCCGTAGGTGTCGGTGAAGGACCCGGCCACCAGCGCGACGGCCGAGTCCTTGTCGAGCGACACGACGCCGGTGCTGAACACCTCGGCGGCGCGCTCGAGCTTCGACTGCGCCACGAGCTGCTCGGCCACCACGACCTGCTTCTCGAAGGACTCCCGGAACTTCGGGGTGATGACGTCCGTGACGCGCTCGCGGTAGTCGGGCATCTGGCCCTCGTCGAGCAGGTCCGGCCCGAAGGTCCCCATCCGCAGCATGAACTGCTCGCTCTGCGCCATCACCTGGTCACGGCGTTCCTGCTGCTCGTCGGCCGCGCCGGTGCGCCCGGCCGCGAGCCACACGAGGACGCCCCCGGCGGCCAGCAGGGCCACCACGAGCACGAGCAGCGCCCAGCGCCGCCAGCCGGCCCCCGCGGGGCGAGTGCCCGCACCGTCCGGCTGGGGGGTCTCCTGCGTGGTCCCGGTCTCCGGCGATCCCGTCAGCGCGTCGGCGCGGTCTGGGGCTGGAGGTACAACCACTTCCACGAGTCCTTTCCGAACGTCGGCGGAGCCACGCTACCCGCGGAGGAGCGCGGGCCGCTCGGCTCGCCCCAGCTCATCTGACCGGTGTCGGCGTCGTAGGAGCCGACGATGTTCTCGTCGTAGTCCGCCCCGGCGCGCTTCGGGGCCTGGGCCGAGCCGCGCGCGTTGGTCTGGCTCGGCGGCTCCGTGCACCGCGCCTTGGTGTTCATCGGCTTGTCGCCGCGCTGCTGGGGGGTTCGCTTGTTCGTGCTCTGGTAGCCGCGCTCACAGATCGGCTTCTCGGTGGTCACCAGACCGAAGTGCGCGTCGTAGAGGCCCGACTGCGGGTCCTTGGAGACCACGGTGAACCCGGCCTCGACCACGTAGGGGTAGAGCACCAGCAGCTGGCGGACCCCGTCGAGCCGCTTGACGACGACACGCCCGGTCGTGACGAGCTGGTTGAGCAGCTCCGAGAGGTTCACCTCGTTCTGCTTCAGGAACGTGCGCAGCTGGTTCGCCGTCGCGCTCCCGTTGTTGATGACCGTGCGGAGGTCGCCGTCGGCCTTCGCCACGGCCCCGCTGAAGAGCCGCATGTCGCGGGCGAACGAGCGGAGGGCGGACTCGGAGGCCAGCTGGCCCTTCAGCACGACGTTGCTGTTGCGGATCAGCGAGCGGGTGACGTCGAAGTTCTCGTCGGCCGTCTCGATGAAGGAGTTGCCGGTGTCGATGATCCGCTGCAGGTCCTCGCCCGTGTCGTCGAACCCGGTGCCCAGCTCCATGACCGTGGTGCGCAGGGACGACCGCTTCACGGACCGCACCGTCTCGTCCAGGTTCGTCAGCAGGGTCGTCGTCGAGATCGGGATCTGCGTGTCCTCCTTGGCGATCTCGGACCCGTCCTCGAGGTAGGGCTCACCGTTCTCCTGCGGCTGGACCTCCACGAACTGCTCGCCCACCGCGGACCGGTTCGCCACGACCGCGCGGGCATCCTGGGGGATCTCGTTCCACTCCTCGTCGATCTGGAGGTAGGCGTCGACGCCGTCCTCCACGAGCTCGAGCTTCTGCACCTGCCCGATGCGCACACCGCGGTAGGTCACCTCACCGCCGGAGAAGATGCCGCCGGAGTCCGGAAGGTGCGCGACGACCACATAGGTGTTGTCGAAGATCACGCGGTCGAGCCGGGCGTAGCGCGCTCCGGTGTAGGTCACGCCGATGAGCGTGATCAGCACGAAGATGAGCAGCTGGATCTTGGTGCGACGGGTGATCATCGCGCGAGCACCCCCGGGACGAGAAGGCGGACGAGGTCAGGGTCCAGGTCGCCGAGGCTCGGGCGCTCCGGTGCCGAGGCAGCCGCGTCGGCACCGAGGTCGGCGTAGAACGGCGCGCGGTTCAGGGGGTTGTTGCCCCCGAGGGGGCCGTTGCCCCCGCCGCCCCCGCCGCCGGAGCCGCCGCCGCCCCCGCCGGGCAGGTTGTTCAGGGGCTTGGTGGGATCCACGGGAAGACTCGGGCCGTTGTTGCCGCCGGAGCCGTTGCCGGTGCCGCAGACCTTGGGCAGGGCGGACCCCAGGCCCGCCTGCTTGCAGACCTTCTTCAGCACGGGGCCGGTGAGCTTGTTCAGCTGACCGAGCAGCTTGCGGCAGGCCCCCAGCTTGCCCTTGCCGACGACGCCGTTCAGGCACTTCTGCGCGGCCTGGACGGCACCCCGGCAGTACGTGCCCGGGTCGGCGCCGATGATGTCCTGGAGGCTCAGCCCGCCGTTCTTGAGCTCGTCGCTGACCAGCGCGATGCCGGTGCAGACCGTCTCGGGCGTCAGCAGCGTCTCGAGGTCGAGGTCGAGCTTGATCGCGAGGTTGGTGTAGTCGCCGAGCTTGACGTCGCGAGCGACCTGCGGGTCGCGCCCCACGACCTCGTCGACGAACGGGTAGGTGAGGAACACCTGGAAGGCGTCGACAAAGCTGTCGCCGGAGTTGGCGAGCTGCGTCAGGACGGGGTCGAGGCGCCGGAGCGTGGCGATGGTCGCGTCCTTGGACTGGTTGATCACCCGGATCCCGACCTCACTGAGGCGGTCCAGGGCCCGCAGCATCTTGACCAGGTCCTCGCGCTGGGAGTCGATCGACTTGATCGCGCTCGGCAGCTCCTCGAGGGCCGCGTTGATCGTGTCTTCCTGCTTGTTCGCGTTGCGCGCGAGCCGGTCCAGCGACTCGATCGCGTCGACGATGTCGGCCTTGCGCTGGTCGAGGCTGCCCGTGATCCTGCGCAGCTGCTGCAACACGGAGCGCGCGGCACCCTCGCGGCCCTCCAGCGCCTTGGTGAGCTCGGTGTTGATGGTCTTGAGCTGGGCGATGCCGCCGCCGTTGAGGACGAGGCTCAGGGCGCCGAAGACCTCCTCGACCTCCGGGTTGCGACCGGCACGCTCGATCGGGATGGTCTCGCCGTCCTCCAGCTTGCCCTGGCCGCCCTTTTCCGGGGCCTTGAGCTCGACGAACTTCTCGCCGAGGAGCCCCGTCTGGCGGATCTCTGCGCGCGCGTTGTCCGGCAGCTCCACGCTGTTCTTGACCTCGAGCGTGACGATCGCCTGGTAGCCGTCGAGGTCGACGGACTTCACCTTGCCGACCGGCACGTCGTTGACCTGGACGTTGGACTGGGGCACCAGGTCGAGGACGTCGGAGAACTCGACCGTGATCGTCATCGGGTCGTCCCCGGTGCTGGGGCCGCCCGGCAGGGGCAGGTCGTAGACGTTGAACTCGCAGGCCGACAGGGTCAGCGACGCGACGGCGACGAGGACGAGAGCCTTGATCCGGTTCACCGGTCCACCTCCACGAGCCCGGCCAGCGACTGGTCGAACCGATCCGGCTCGCTCCCCGACTGTTGCTGCAGGGCACCCGCCCGCGGGAGGCCCGCCTTGATGGCGTCGCAGGAGCTGCCGCTCTGGTCGACCTCGTTGGCAAAGGTGCACAGGACCAGGGCCGGGTTGTTCACGAGCTCCTCGGCCAGGCGCCCGGTGTTCGCACGCGTGTCCAACGTGCCCGCCTGCGGGTTGTACGTGAGCGCCAGGTTGTTCAGGGCGAGCGGAGCCGTCTGGAGGATCTCGTCCAGGGCGCCCCGCCGCCGCACCAGGATCTTGGTCACCCGGTTCAGGCCCTCGATGTCGCGCCCGAGCACGGCCCGGTTGTCCTTGACGAAGGTGCGGACCTCCTTGAGTGCCGTGCCGAGGTTGTCCAGCATGGCCGTCAGCTCCTGGCGCTCGCCGGCGAGCAGCTCGGAGACGGAGGCGAGCGACTGGTTGAAGTCGCGCACCGTCTGGTCGTTGTTGGCCAGCGTGGAGAGGAAGTTGTTGAGCTCACGGCTGGCGCCGAAGAGCTCTTCCTTGTTGTCCTCCAGGGTCGCCGAGAACTTGCCGAAGTCCTCGATGGTCTGGTTGAACGCCTCGCCCTGGCCGGCGAAGTTCTCCGCCGTCTGGACCAGGAGGTCGGACAGCGCGCCGTCCTTGTTGGCCCCCCTCGGGCCGAGGGCGACGTTGAGATCGTTCAGCGCGGCGAAGATCTCGTCGAGCTCCAGCGGCGCCCCCGTCCGCTCCACGCCGAGCTCGGCGCCGTCGGGCAGCGTCTCGCCACCCTCGTAGACGGGGCCGATCTGGATGAAGCGGTCGCCGACGATCGCCGGCGCGATGATCAGCGCCTTGGCGTCGGCCGGCAGGTCCCGCTCGGCGTCGTAGCTCATGGTCACGACGACGTCCGTGCCCGAGGGCTCCACCGTGTCCACCGAGCCGACCGGGACGCCGAGCACCCGCACGTCGCTGCCCTCGTAGATCGAGATCGTCCGCGGGAAGTGTGCGACCAGCGTCTTGCGGTCGTCTCCCCCGCCGAAGATGGTCAGCGCCGCCGCGGCGACCAGGGTGAGCGCCACCGCCGGGATGAGGATCTTGCGCAGCTTCGTCACCACCATGTCAGCCACCCACCTTCGGTGCCGGCGGCATGTTCTGGATGTAGGTGTCGAACCACGGGCCGGTGCCCAGCGTGTTCGCGAACACCCGGTAGAACGGGGCCATCAGGCGCAGCGAGTTGCTCACGTTCTCCTCGTTGCGCAGCAGCAGGTCGGTCACGTTCTCCAGCCTGTTCAGGGCGGGCTTGAGGTCCGCGCGGCTCTGCCGCACGAGGGCGGTCAGCTCCTTCGACAGCCTCGACGTCGAGACGAGCAGGTCGTTGATCGCCTCGCGGCGCGCGACCAGCGCGCGGAAGAGGACGTCGGCGTCGTCCATCAGCGCGACGATGTCCTGGTCGCGGTCGTCCAGCACGCTGGAGACACGGCGCAGGTTGCCCAGCAGCGAGTTGATCTGCTCGTCCTTGGCCGCCAGGTTCCGGGAGAGCCGCGAGACGCCCTTCAGCGCCCGCTGGAACTCCTCGGGGGTGTTGCGCCCGACGTCCGCCAGGGTGGTCAACGCCTTGGCGAGCTGATCGGTGTCGATCTCACCCGCGCGCTCGGCCAGTCCGGAGAAGGCGTCCACGGCGTCGTACGGCGAGGTCGTCCGATCCACCGGGATCTCGGACTCCTCCTTCATCTGGCCCTCGCCGTCGGGCTCCAGCGCCAGGTAGCGCTCGCCCAGCAGGGTCTTGACGCGGATCGAGGCGCTCGACTGGGGGCCGAACTCCTCGGGGCTGTCGACCTTGAAGGCCGCCTTGACGTGGTCTCCGTCGAGGGTCACCTCCGTGACCTTGCCGACCCGCACTCCGGCGATGCGCACCTCGTCGTTGGCCTTGAGGCCACCTGCCTCCGAGAAGGCCGCGTAGTACGTGTCGCCGCCGCCGATGATCGGCAGGTCGCCGGCCTTGAAGGCGCCGGCCACCAGGAGCAGGATCACGAGGAGGCTCACCGCCCCGATCGGGACCGGGTTGCGTTCGCGGAAGGGCTTCATCCGACATCACACCTGTCGCCGGACGCCTGGTACTTGACCGGCTGGCTCTGGTTCGCGAGCTTGACGTTTCCCTGGAAGCTGCACAGATAGAAGTTGAAGAACGATCCGTAGATCGCGGTGCGGCCCACCTCGCGGAGCTTGATCGGCAGGACCGTCAGCGCCCTGTCCAGCTCCTGCTGGCTGCGCCGCTTCGAGAGCAGGCCGGCGAACCGCTTGAGCTGCTTGACGTCGCGCACGAAGGGCTCCCGGACGCCGTCGACCAGGTCGGCGGTCTGCACGGAGAGGTCGGAGATGTCCTCGAGCGAGCCGAGGATGGCCTTGCGGTCGTTCTTGAGGCCACCGACGAGCTGGCGGAAGTTGATGATCAGCTGGGAGAGCTGCTCGTCGCGGTCGCCGAGGTTCTTCAGGGTCCGGTCCAGGTTCGTGATCAGGTTGCCGATCAGCTCGTCCCGGTTGGCCAGCGTGTTCGTGAGCGAGGCGGTGTTGTCGAGCAGTCCCTCGACCGTCCCGCCCTGGCCCTGGAAGACCTGGACGATCTCGTAGGACAGCTTGTTCACGTCGGAGGGGGACAGCGCCGCGAAGAGGGGCTTGAAGCCGTTGAACAGCACCGTCAGGTCCAGCGCCGGCGAGGTCCGGTCGACCGGGATGGTCTCCTCCGGGTCCAGGCGCTGCGCGTCACCGATCTCTTCGGTCAGCGCCAGGTAGCGCTGGCCGACCAGGTTCCGGTAGCGGATGTTCACGTTCGTCGCCTGGGTCACGGGGGTCGAGTCCTCCACGGAGAAGGTGATCCGCGCCCGGGCGCGGTCGACCAGCTCGACGCCCTTCACCGTCCCGACCTTCACCCCCGAGACCCGCACGTCGTCGCCCTTGACGACCCCCGTGGCGTCCACGACGTCCGCCGTGTAGTTGGTGGACGAACGGAACGAGATGTTGCCGATCGTGATCACGAGCAGGCCGGTGGCCAGCGTCGTGGTGACGATGAAGATCGTCAGCTTGACCAGCGCTGCGGCGGTCTCCTTGTCGAGCAGCTTCATCGCAGGGACACCTCCGCTCCGCGGGCGAGGGGGCCGACCAGCAGCACCCCGAGGTCGGGCACGTCCTCCTCGGACACGCCCATGGCCGGGCTGAGCAACGACTTGAGCACGTCGGACTCCGGGGTCGATCCGGGCCACACGCCGTTCGGGGCGGTGACGCCCGCACGACCCGCGTCGAACCCGGTGCCCGAGCGCTGGATCCCCTTGCCGGTCGGCTCGTCGACGCCGTCGTCGAAGTCCGGCGGGCTCTGGTACATGTTCTTCTGGCTGAACGGCGGGTTCGGCAGCGTGCCGCAGTGCGGAGGCCTGTCGGCGCCGTAGCGGGGCTTGTCGCTCGGGTTGTACGACCGCGGCTGGTTCGGGAGGACCTCGAGGTTGATGTGCAGCGTGAAGCCGCGGAACGACTCGGCCTGCAGCTTGCCGGCGTTCACGATGCCGGCGGAGAGACAGGGGAACTCCGGGGCGTACCTCGCGAAGACGGCCAGCTGCTGCGCCCCGAGGCGGGTCGACTGGATGATCGCCTGGTCGTTGCGCTTCAGGAAGCCGCGGGTGAAGGTCGAGAACCGCCCCACGTTGGTGAAGAGCGCGTTCAGGCGGTCCTCGCGGTCCTCGAGGGTGCCGGTCGTCTTGATGCTGTTGCGCAGGATGGCGGCCACGTCCGGGAGCACGTCGGAGTAGATGTCGGAGACCCGGGCGGTCAGGCGCAGGTCCTCCACCAGGGCCGGGATCTCGGGGTTGATCTTCTTCAGGTACCCGTCCAGCGTCACGAGGTTCTTGCCGAGCGCCTCGCCGCGCCCCTCGAGCGCGTTCGACAGGGCCGTCAGCGTGTGGTTCAGCTCGACCGGCTGGACGGTCCGCAGCAGCGGGTAGAGGTCCGAGAGCACCTTCTCCACCTCGATGGAGACGTCGGTGCGTTCGATCTCGTCGCCGGGCTGGATCGCCTCGGAGGCCGGGTCGTCCGGCACCTCCAGCGACACGAACTTCTCGCCGAACAGGGTCTTCGGGCGGATCGCGCCGGTGACGTTCGCCGGGATGATCTCCCGCTCGCCCGGGAAGAGGCCGAGGGTGATCTCGGCCTGGTCGGGCCCGAGGGACTCCACCTCGAGCACCTCGCCGACGATCTTGCCGCGGATCTTCACGTCCCCGCGATCGGGCAGCTGCTGACCGATCTTGGTGGCGGCGAGGGTGACCTCGTCGTAGTCCGCGAACTTCTTCGTGAAGATCGCGTAGGTGCCCCACACCCCTGCCCCGAGGAGCAGGACGAACACGAGGCCGAGAGCCTTGAACTTCATCGCCCGATCACCCCGCCAACCTGACCGTCGTGCTGGCGCCCCAGATCGCCATGGACAGGAACAGGTCGATCACGTTGATCGCCACGATGCTGGTCCGCACCGCTCGTCCGACCGCCACGCCCACGCCGGCAGGCCCGCCCCCGGCGTTGTAGCCGTGGTAGCAGTGGATGAGGATCACGACGACGGCGAAGACCAGGACCTTGCCGAAGGACCACAGCACGTCTCCCGGTGGCAGGAACTGGTTGAAGTAGTGGTCGTAGGTGCCCGCGCTCTGGCCGAAGAACTTGGTCACCGTCAGCCGGGTCGCGAAGTACGAGGTCAGCAGCCCGACGACGTAGAGCGGGACGATCGCGATCAGGCCGCCGATGATGCGTGTGGTGACGAGGAACGGCAGCGACGGGATCGCCATCACCTCCACCGCGTCGATCTCCTCGGAGATCCGCATGGCTCCCAGCTGGGCGGTGAAGCCGCACCCGACGGTCGCGGCGAGCGCGATGCCGGCGATCAGCGGCGCGATCTCGCGGGTGTTGAAGTACGCCGAGACGAACCCGGAGAACGCGGCGGTCCCGAGCTGGTTCAGGGCCGCGTACCCCTGCAGACCCACCTCTGTGCCGGTGAAGAAGCTCAGGGCCGTGATCACGCCGACCGTGCCACCGATCACGGCGAGCGCGCCGGAGCCGAGCGTCACCTCGGCGAGGATCCGCATGATCTCCTTCTTGTAGCGCCGGATGGACCGGGGGGTCCATGCCAGCGCGGTGATGAAGAAGGAGAGCTCCGCGCCGAGATCGTCCAGCGCCTTGGCGGGCTTCTCGTAGACAGACTTCAGGTTCGCCATCTCGGATCACCCTGTCTTCGGTGGGACGACCTGGAAGTAGATCGCGCTGATGACGAAGTTGACGACGAACAGCAGCAGGAACGTGATGACGACCGACTCGTTCACGGCGTCACCCACGCCCTTGGGCCCGCCAGCGGCGTTCATGCCCTTGTAGCAGGCCACGATCGCGGCGATCAGCCCGAAGAACAGCGCCTTGACCATGCCCTGCCAGACGTCTGGCAGCTGGGCGAGCGCCGTGAAGCTCGCTAGATACGCTCCTGGTGTGCCGTCCTGGAGGATGACGTTGAACACGTAGCCCCCGGAGACGCCGACCACGCTGACCATTCCGTTGAGGAAGACCGCCACCAGCATCGTGGCGAGCACGCGGGGCACGACGAGGCGCTGGATCGGGTCGATGCCCAGCACCATCATCGCGTCGAGCTCCTCGCGGATCTTGCGGGAGCCGAGGTCGGCCGCGATCGCGGAGCCGCCCGCCCCGGCGATGAGCAGCGCCGTCGCGATCGGCCCGGCCTCCCGGACCACCGCCAGGACGCTGGCGGAGCCGGTGAAGGACTGGGCGCCGAACTGCTTGATCAGGCCGCCGACCTGGAGCGCGATGACGGCCCCGAACGGGATGGCGACCAGCGCCGTGGGGACGATCGTGACCGAGGCGACGAACCAGGCCTGCTGCAGGAACTCGCGCAGCTGGAAGGGGCGCCGGAAGAGCCCTCGGAAGACGTCGAGCCCGAAGGCGAAGAGCTTGCCCGTGATGCCGATCGGGGCCAGCACACGGGATGCGGTCAGGGAGGCCACGGGTCAGAGTGCTCCCGCGTTGTGGGTCTCGAACGATCCCTCGGGCGGCGTCACGCCGTTCTCCTCGCACCACGAGCCGGGGTCGCGCTGGGAGCGACGCGGGATGCCGTTGGAGGGCTCGAGCTGAAGCGGGATGGGCGGGATGGGGGGAGCTCCTGGTCGCCCTCGGCGGCGAGCTCGTCGGCGTCCTTCTCCTCGGACATGCCGATCGGGCCGATCTTCTGGGCGTTCAGGAACTGCCGCACCACCGGCTCGTCGCTGGAGAGCAGCATCTCGCGCGGGCCGAACATGGCCAGGTGCTTGTGGTAGAGCAGCCCGATGTTGTCCGGCACGGTCCGCGCGGTGTTGATGTCGTGGGTGACGATCAGGAACGTGGCGTCGGTCTGGGCGTTCAGGTCGACGATCAGCTGGTTCAGGAACGACGTGCGCACCGGGTCCAGGCCGGAGTCCGGCTCGTCGAAGAGGACGATCTCCGGGTCGAGCACCAGCGCGCGGGCCAGGCCGGCCCGCTTGCGCATGCCGCCCGAGATCTCGCCCGGGAGCTTGTCCTCGGAGCCGATGAGGCCCACGAGGTCCATCTTCTCCATGACCACCTCGCGGACCTCGGACTCCGACTTCTTCGTGTGCTCCCGCAGGGGGAACGCCACGTTGTCGTAGAGGTCCATCGAGCCGAACATGGCGCCGTCCTGGAACAGCACGCCGAAGAGCTTGCGGATCTCGTAGAGGTCCCGCTCCTTGCAGGAGGCGATGTCGGTGCCCTCGATGAGGATCGACCCCTCGTCGGGCTTGAGGAGGCCGATCAGGGCCTTCAGGAACACCGACTTGCCCGTTCCGGAGGGGCCCAGCATCACGCAGATCTCGCCCGCCGGGATGGTCATCGTCACGTCGCCCCAGATGAGCTGCTTCCCGAAGGACTTGCTCAGGTGGTCGACCTTGATTTCCACGCCCATGTACGTGCCTTCCCTCGTGCCACTGCTGGTGGGCTTGCCGCGCGGCACGCCCCTCCCTGGATCAACGGAGTGAACCTCGCCAAGTTACGCCTCGGTTGCCACCGCCGTCCGGCGATCCCTCTCTTGGTTGCAGAACCGTGACGTCCCCCCGGAACCCGCTCGCTCTACCCACGAGTAGTCGGAACCATAACGCACGTCACAACGCCGCCAGGACCCCCCTTTGCGCCCCGAGACGCGAGAACAGCGGGCTCCGCCACGCGTCACGCGCGTGCGGAGCCCGCTGCGGGCCTCACTTGAGGGTGACGGTGGCCCCGGCGCCCTCGAGCGCCGCCTTGGCCTTCTCGGCCTGGTCCTTGTCGACCTTCTCGAGCACGGGCTTCGGCGCGCCCTCGACCAGCTCCTTGGCCTCCTTGAGGCCGAGCGAGGTGAGGCCGCGCACCTCCTTGATCACGTTGATCTTCTTCTCGCCCGCGCCCTCGAGCACGACGTCGAACTCGTCCTGCTCGGCGGCCTCGTCGCCGCCCTCGGCGCCGGCGGCGCCGGCGGCGGCCGGGGCGGCCGCGGCCACCGGGGCGGCGGCGGTGACGCCGAAGGTCTCCTCGAACTGCTTCACGAACTCGGAGAGCTCGATCAGGGTCATCTCCTTGAAGTGGTCCAGGAGCTCGTCGTTGCTCAGCTTCGCCATGGTTGCGAACCTTTCGTCTTCGCGGCCGGGTCGCCGTCGGGGCCCGGCCTGGTTTCAGGTGGTGGTCGGCCCGGCGCTCAGGCCGGGCTCTCCTCGGCAGCGTCAGCGGCGACCGGCTCAGCGGCACCACCTGCGAGGATCGAGGGGTCCTGCTCGGCCTTGGCCTGCAGGGCACCGGCGAGCCGGGCGACCTGCGAGGCGGGCGCGTTGAACAGGTAGGCAGCCTGGGTCAGCGAGGCGAGCATGGCGCCCGCCATCTTGCCCAGCAGCACCTCGCGCGACTCCAGGTCCGCCAGCTTGGCGATCTGGGAGGGCTCGAGGGGGCTGCCATCGAGGTAGCCGCCCTTGACGATCAGGGCGGGGTGGGCCTTGGCAAAGTCACGCAGGCCCTTCGCGGTCTCGACGATGTCGCCCTTCACGAAGGCGATCGCCGTGGGGCCGGCGAGCAGGTCGTCGAAGCTGTCGATCCCCACCTCGGAGGCGGCGATCTTGGCGAGCGTGTTCTTGACCACGGCGTAGTTGGCGTTCTCACCGAGGGAGCGGCGCAGGTCCTGCAGCTCCTTGACGGTCAGCCCGCGGTAGTCGGTCAGCACGGCGCCGCTGGAGTCGTTGAACTCGTCAACGATCTCCTCGACGGCGGCAACCTTTTCCGGCCGCGCAGCCATGGGTCTCCTTCCGGACTCGGACGGCGAGACCGGCGGCGATGAACCCGGGAGCGGTGCACGCCCGCGACAGGGGCAGGGCACCGGGGGCCTGACGACGCGGGGCGTCGCCGGGTCGGGCACTGTCACCTGCGCTGGCCGTCCGTCTCGCGGAGCCTTCGACCGTGCCGCGCCGGGCGCGACACGGAGACCGGCGGTCTCTGGATCGCGGGCCAGTCTAGGGGCGCGGCCCCGCCCCGCCAAATCGCTCCCGCGCCTGCTCACCGGGGCAGTCGCGCCACCAGCACGTCGCGCTGCACCGAGGCGTCGACCCGGTGCCCGAGCTCGCGCCAGGGGCCGTGGTCCAGCGGCTCGAGGCCCGCCGAGGCCAGGACCGCGATCGCGTCCTCGCGCGGCGCGACCCGGGTGTTCCAGGCGAGACCGACCGCGCCGCCGGGGCGCAGCACCCGCAGCCACCCCGGCAGCGCCGCCTCCAGCAGGCGCAGCGGCGAGCGTTCCTTGCCGCCCCCGGGTCCCCGGGCGTGGGAACCGTGCCGCACGCCGTACGGCGCGTCGGTGACGACGACGTGGGCGGCATCACGGCCGAGCAGCTCGCCCGTGGCCACCGTGTCCGCCTCGAGGACCCGCAGAGTGAGCCGCTCCCCCGCCTTCCAGCGCTCCTTGTCCCTCGCCAGCGCCACCTCGAGGCGGCGGCCGAGCACCCGGCCGTCGCGCCGCAGCGGCACGTTCTCGACCTCGTGCTTGAGGTGCTTGCGGCGCAGCCACGTGCGCAGGAAGCCGTCGTAGGCCTGCACGTCCTTGCCGTCGATCTCGACCCCGAGCCCGTGGTGCCCGAGCCACAGCGCCCTGTTCAGGGTGGTGCCCCGGCCGCACATCGGGTCGAGGACGGTGAGCCCGCCCTCGACCGCGGCGCCCCCGAAGGCGGAGGCCCACAGCGTGAGGTTGAGCAGCAGGGCGGTGAATGCCTCGTTGGTCTTGCCGGCGTACTTCTGGATCGTCAGCAGGTCGTCGTCGAGCCCGGCCGGGACCGGCAGCACGGCGGGGCGCAGCACGGGGTCGGCCTGCGAGCCGTCCAGCCCGAAGAGCGCGTAGGCCGACGAGAGCCGCGCCAGGTGGGCGCGCACCGTCGGGTCGTGGGCGGGGCCGGTGAAGGTGACGTACGGCAGCCCGGCCTGCTCGGTCGTGCGCGGGTCGCCCAGCGCGCCGCCCAGCACCTCCGCGGAGAGCACCGCCAGCTCCGCGCGGAGCAGGGCGGGCGCGGCGCCGTCGTAGACGCGGTTCGTCGAAGGCCGCACGAGCAGCGCCCAGTGCCCGGTCTCACCGTCGGCGGCCATGGCCCGCAAGCCTACGGGGGCGCGGCACGGGGTGGGGCCGGGTGTCGCGGGGCTGGCATGGTGGCGACATGAGCCACGCCCCCCTTGCCTCCCTGTCCGCGGCCGAGCTGGCCGACGTCGTCGAGGGCCACCGCGCGGCGTACGAGCAGCTGCGCGCGCGGGATCTCGCCCTGGACCTGACCCGGGGCAAGCCGTCCACGGAGCAGCTCGACCTCTCGGACGGGCTCCTCACGCTTCCGGACGGGGCGAAGGACCGGGCCGGGGTGGACGTGCGCAACTACGGCGGCCTCGAGGGCCTGGCCGAGCTGCGCGAGCTCTTCGCCGAGCTGCTCGAGGTCGAGCCCTCGGAGGTGATCTGCGGGGGCAACTCGAGCCTGACGATGATGCACCAGCTCGTGAGCTTCATGCTGCACTTCGGCGGGCCGGGATCGCCCCGCCCGTGGGGCAGCGAGCCGCACGTGAAGTTCGTGTGCCCGGTGCCGGGCTACGACCGGCACTTCTCGATGCTGGCCGACTTCGGCATCGAGATGGTCACCGTGCCGATCCACGACGACGGCCCCGACCTCGACGCGGTGCGCGCGCTCGTGGCGGACGACCCGGCCGTGAAGGGCATGTGGGTCGTGCCGACGTATGCGAACCCGTCCGGAGCGACGGTCTCGACCGAGGTCGCGCGGGAGCTCATGGCGATGCCGGCCGCCGCCCCCGACTTCCGGATCCTCTGGGACAACGCCTACGCGCTGCACCACCTCACCGAGCACGAGACCCAGAGCGCCCGCGCTCTGGCGCTGGCCGCCGAGGCGGGGAACCCGGACCGGCCGATCCTGTTCGCCTCCACCTCGAAGATCACCTTCGCGGGCTCCGGCGTCGCGGTGATGGCCCAGTCGCCGGCCAACAAGGCCTGGTTCCTGCAGCACCTGGGCATGGCCTCGATCGGGCCCGACAAGGTCAACCACCTGCGGCACGCCCAGTTCTTCGGCGACGCCGAGGGGGTGCGCGCCCACATGCGACGCCACCGCGCGGTGATCGCGCCGAAGTTCGCGGCCGTCGACGCCGCGCTCACGGCCGAGCTCGGGGAGCTCGGGGTGGCGGAGTGGACCCGCCCCACGGGGGGCTACTTCGTGAGCCTCGACGTGCTCGACGGCACGGCGAGCCGCGTGGTCCAGCTCGCCAAGGAGGCCGGCATCGCGCTCACGCCCGCCGGATCCTCCTTCCCGCACGGGCACGACCCGCGCGACCGGAACATCCGGCTGGCCCCGACGTTCCCGCCGCTGGAGCAGGTGGAGACCGCCATGGCGGGCGTGGCCACCTGCGTGGCGCTCGCCGCCGCGGAGCACCTCACCGGCTGAGCCGAGTCGGCGTGAGCTTCCGGGAAGCTCACGCCGACTCGGCCGCGGGGTCAGGCGGACTCGTCCTCGGCCGCGAGGTTCCGGGTGCGGTTCGGGTCGACGGGGACTCCGGGGCCCATGGTCGTCGACATCGTCACCTTGCGGATGTAGCGGCCCTTGGAGGCGGCCGGCTTGAGCCGGAGGATCTCCTCCAGCGCGGCCCCGTAGTTCTCGGCCAGCGCGGTCTCGGAGAACGACGACTTGCCGATGAGGAAGTGCAGGTTCGCGTGCCGGTCGACGCGGAACTCGATCTTGCCGCCCTTGATGTCGGAGACGGCCTTGGCGACGTCGGGCGTCACGGTGCCCGTCTTCGGGTTCGGCATGAGGCCCCGGGGGCCGAGCACGCGGCCGAGCCGGCCGACCTTGCCCATCATGTCCGGGGTCGCGACGACGGCGTCGAAGTCGAGGTAGCCGCCGTTCACCTTCTCGATCAGCTCGTCGCCGCCGACCTCGTCCGCGCCGGCCTCGCGGGCCGCCTCGGCCTTGTCGGTGTTCGCGAAGACGAGCACGCGGGCCGTCTTGCCGGTGCCGTGCGGCAGGTTCACCGTGCCGCGGACCATCTGGTCGGCCTTGCGCGGGTCGACGCCGAGACGCATCACGACATCGACGCTCTCGTCGAACTTCTTCTTGGTGGTGCTCTTCGCCAGCCTGATCGCGGCGAGGGGCGCGTACAGCGCGTCCCCGTCGATCTTCTCGGCTGCGGCACGGTAGTTCTTGCTGCGCTGCATGTCTGGTTCAGCTCTCTTCCAGGTGTGGTCGGGTGAGCCAGCGCGGCTCTGCCACGGGTGGGCCGGCCCCGGGAGACTTCCGGGAGGCCGGGGGGACGCGGGCCTCAGTCGGTGGTGACGCCCATCGACCGGGCGGTGCCCTCGACGATCTTCATCGCCTGGTCGAGGTCGTTCGCGTTGAGGTCGGGCATCTTCGTCTGCGCGATCTCGCGGACCTGGTCCTTGGTCAGCTTGCCGACCTTCTCCTTGTGCGGGACGCCCGAGCCGCGCTGCAGGCCGGCGGCCTTCTTGATCAGCTCCGCGGCCGGCGGGGTCTTGGTGACGAAGGTGAAGGAGCGGTCCTCGTAGATCGTGATCTCCACCGGGATCACGTTGCCGCGCATGGACTCCGTCTCGGCGTTGTACGCCTTGCAGAACTCCATGATGTTGACGCCGTGCGGGCCGAGCGCCGTGCCGACCGGCGGTGCGGGCGTGGCCGCGCCGGCCTGCAGCTGCACCTTGACCAGCGCAGCGATCTTCTTCTTGGGAGGCATCTGGGTGGTTCCTACTCTCGTGTCGTGGTCATGACGAGGGCGGTCCGGCGATCGCTCGCCGCCCGTCCCCTGCCACCGGGTGGTGCGCTGGGCTCAGCCGCTCCTGGGGTCAGACCTTCTGGATCTGGCTGAAGCTCAGCTCGACCGGGGTCTCCCGGCCGAAGATCTCGACGAGGGCCTTCACCCTCTGGGACTCCGCGTTGATCTCCGTGAGCGTGGCGTGCAGCGTCGCGAACGGGCCGTCGATGACCATCACGGAGTCGGAGACGTCGAAGTCGGCGACC
This sequence comes from uncultured Actinomycetota bacterium, assembly GCA_963832415.1. Lineage (GTDB taxonomy): Bacteria > Actinomycetota > Actinomycetes > Propionibacteriales > Nocardioidaceae > Nocardioides. The sequence goes on from CAWHTZ010000011.1 coordinate 85,644, forward strand.
TCGACCTGCTTGCGGGCGCCGCCGCCCCCGCCGCCCTCGGCCGGGGCCGCGGACTCGGCCTCGCTGACGAACGTGGGCGCCAGCCAGTTCTCCACCTCGGCCAGGGTCAGCGGGACGGGCTGGTGGCTGTTGCCGACGAAGGAGGTCACCGAGGGGGTGTGCCGCACGGCGGCCCACGACTCGTCGGTGAGGTCCATCCGCACGAGGACGTACGCCGGGAAGCGGGTCCGGTTCACGGTCTTGCGCTGGCCGTTCTTGATCTCGGCCACGTCCTCGGTGGGGACCACGATCTCGTAGATGTAGTCCTCCATGTTGAGCGAGACGATCCGGTTCTCCAGGTTCGCCTTGACCCGCTTCTCCATGCCGGCGTACGTGTGCACGACGTACCAGTCGCCCGGCTTCATCCAGAGCTCGCGACGCCAGGTCTCCAGCGGGTCCTCGGCCTCGTTGCCGGCGGAGTCCTCCGCGGCCTGGGCCGCCTCGGCCGCACCCACGGCCGACTCGGAGTCGTCGGCGGCCGTGGCGAGCTGGGCGTCGCCGTCGGGCTCCTCGGGCCCCGAGGCCACCGTCTCCTCCGGGAGGGCGTCCGGCAGCTCGGCGGTCGCCTCCTCGACGACCGCCTCGACCGGGTCCGCGGGGGAGTCCTCGGCCTCGGCGGGGGCCGGGGGCGCCTCGGGGGCCGGGGGCGCCTCGGGGGTCGGGTCGACCGGCCGCTCGGCGGCTCCGTCCTCCGGGTCGACCGCGAAGGGGTCGTTGTGGTCCTGCTCCTGCGACACGTCCTGCTCCGTCTACTCGTTGCGTCGGCGGCCCTCGGGGCCGGGTGGCGCGCGGGCGGTCGTGGACCGGGCCGCGCGCGCCGGGGTCAGCCGTTGCCGGCGAAGATCTCGAACATCAGCTGGCCGAGGCCCAGGTCCAGCGCCGAGACGATCGCCATCATCATCAGCACGAAGACCATCACCACGATGAAGTAGGTGATCAGCTGCTGCTGGGTCGGCACGACGACCTTGCGCAGCTCCGCGATGACCTGCCGGAGGAAGGTGCGCGGTCCGGTGCGCTCGGGGCCGTCCTCGCGCGCATCGCGCGAGGGGGCCTTGCTGTCCGTCACGCCCTCACCTCACCAAGCTGTCTCGTCGTGTCAGCCGCGACTCTCCGGCCCTCCGGCCGGCGGTCGGGACTTCCGGGTCCCTGCAGGGCACGAGGGACTCGAACCCCCAACCTTCGGTTTTGGAGACCGATGCTCTGCCAGTTGAGCTAGTGCCCTCCGGCGTCGCCCCCGCCCTTCGCGTCCCCCGCACGATCGGCGCGAGGGCAGGGCGAAGCATCCGGGAACAGCACCAGTCGAGGAGTCTACGGGTGCGCGCGTTCCCCGTCCAAACCGCCCGGCCGCCGGGCCCGCCTGCCCGGGACGCCCCGGTCCCCTGCCCCGTCCCGGGCGGAGCGCCGACTCCTAGGATGACCGCGTGAGCACCCCGCGGCGCGACCTGCGCGCGCTGCCCAAGGCCCACCTGCACCTCCACTTCACGGGCTCCATGCGGCACGAGACGCTCCTCGAGCTGGCCGAGCGGGAGGGGATCTCGCTGCCCGACTCGCTGGTGCACGGCTGGCCGCCGCACCTCTCGGCCGCCGACGAGAAGGGCTGGTTCCGGTTCCAGCGCCTCTACGACGTCGCCCGCTCCGTCCTGCGCACCGAGGACGACGTCCGGCGGCTGGTCCGCGAGGCGGCCGAGGACGACGCGGCGGACGGCGGCCGCTGGCTCGAGATCCAGGTGGACCCGAGCGGGTTCGCCACCCGGTTCGGCGGGATCACCGCCTTCACCGACCTCGTGCTCGACGCCGTGCGCGCCGCCGCGGACCGCACGGGCGTCGGCATCGCCCTGGTCGTCGCGGCGAACCGGACGCGGCACCCCCTCGACGCCCGGGCGCTCGCCCGGCTGGCGGCGCAGTACGCGGGCCGCGGCGTCGTGGGCTTCGGCCTCTCCAACGACGAGCGCCGGGGCAGCACGGCGGACTTCGCGCGCGCGTTTGCGATCGCCGAGCGCGCCGGCCTGGCGCTGGTCCCGCACGGGGGCGAGCTGCGCGGCGCCGAGCACGTGCGCACGTGCCTCGACGAGCTGCACGCCGACCGGCTCGGGCACGGCGTGCGCTCCGCGGAGGACCCCGCCCTGCTGGACCGGGTCGTGGCCGCGGGCGTGGCGCTCGAGGTCTGCCCGCTCTCCAACGTCTCGCTCGGCGTCTACTCCGACCCCTCCTCGGTCCCGCTGCCCGAGCTGCTCGCGGCCGGCGCCACCGTGGCCCTCGGGGCCGACGACCCGCTCCTGTTCGGCTCGCGGCTGGCCAGCCAGTACGCCTCGATGCGCGCCGCGCACGGGCTCGAGGACGCCGACCTGGCCCGGCTGGCCCGGATGTCCTTCGAGGCGTCCCGAGCCCCCTCCGACGTCGTGGCCGCCGGCACGGCCGCCGTCGACGCGTGGCTTGCCGCCGACCCGGAGGGACCGCTCAGAGAGAGCAGCCCACCAGCACGGGCTCGTTGACCAGCCGCACGCCGAACCGCTCCGCGACGCCGTCCCGCACGGTGCGCGCGAGCGCCAGCAGGTCGTCGGTGCCGGCCTCGCCGCGGTTGGTCACCGCCAGGGTGTGCTTGGTCGACAGCGTCACCCGCCCGTCGCCGACCTCGAGGCCGAAGCCCTTGCCGAAGCCCGCGTGCTCGATCAGCCACGCGGCGCTGGTCTTCACGCGCCCCTCGCCGGCCGGCCAGCGCGGGGCGTCCGCGGGGAGCGCCTCCGCGTCGGCGGCGTCGAGGAGCGGGTTCGTGAAGAAGGACCCCGCGCTCCAGGTGTCGTGGTCGGCCGCCTCGAGCACCATTCCCTTGCCGCCCCGCAGCCGCAGGACGGCGGCGCGCACGTCGGCCATCGGCGCGCGCTGGCCGACCTCGACGTCGACCGCGCGGGCGAGCTCGGCGTAGGCGACCGGGCTGGACAGCTCGCCGCGGCGCAGCTGGAAGGTGACCTCGAGGACGACGTACCTCCCCGGCTCCGCCTTGAACCGGCTGCTGCGGTAGTCGAAGCCGCACTCGGCGGCGGCGAAGGAGCGCAGACGCCCCTCGCGCCGGTCCCAGGTGCGCACCCGCGCGACGGTCTCGGCGACCTCCTGGCCGTAGGCGCCGACGTTCTGCACCGGGGTCGCGCCCACCGAGCCCGGGATGCCCGACAGCGCCTCGACGCCCACCCAGCCCGACGCGACGGCGCGGGCGACGAAGGCGTCCCAGCTCTCGCCCGCGGCGACCCGGACGACGGCGCCCTCGCACGCGGGGTCGTCCTCGTCGGCGGCGGGCTCGGGGTGCACGCCCCGGGTGGCCACGGCGACGACGGTGCCGGGGAAGCCCTCGTCCGCGACGACCAGGTTGCTTCCCCCGGCCAGCAGCAGCAGCGGCTCGCCCGCCTCGTCCGCCGCGCGCACCTCGGCGAGCAGCTCCTCCTGGGTGGTCGCCTCGACGAAGCGCCGGGCCGGGCCGCCGAGCCGCAGGGTCGTGCGGTCGCGCAGCAGCACCTCGCCCGGCACCTCAGGCACGGACCACCGCCCGCGGGGCGCCGAGCACCTTCTCGCCCCCGCAGGTCACCTCCAGCGCCAGGGAGACCCGGTCGCCCTCGACGTCGCGCACGGTCCCGCTGACGACCAGCTCGGCGCCCTCGTCGGTGTCCGGGACGACGACGGGGGCGGTGAACTTGCCCCCGATCTCGAGCACCTCCGCGTGGTCCGTCCACTCGGTGACCGCCTGCCCGACCAGGCCCAGGGTGAGCATGCCGTGGGCGATGACGCCCGGCAGGCCGACCTCGGCCGCGACCTCGTCGGACTGGTGGATCGGGTTCTGGTCGCCGGACGCCTCGGCGTAGCGGACCAGGTCGGACCGGGTGATCCGGAAGGTGCGCGGCCCCAGCGTGGTCCCGGCCTCGAGCGCGCTCATGCCCCGGCCCCCTCGGCCCCGTCCGACGCGGGCTCGGGCCCCGGGTCGGGCGAGTGGACCAGGGTCGCGGAGGCGGTGCAGACCAACGACCCGCCGGCGTCGGTGATGGCGCTCGTCGTGCGGATGATGTCGCTCCCCCGCATCGAGCGCACCGACGCCACCCGCAGGGTCGCCGTGAGCTCGTCGCCGGGCACGACGGAGCGCTCGTGGGCGAAGCGCTGCTCCCCGTGCACGATGCGGTGCAGCGAGACGCCCAGCTCGTCGAGGAAGGCCTGCATCGCGTCGAACGCGAGCACGATCGGGAAGGTCGGCGGGGCCGGCCGACCCTCCTCCCACGCACCGCCGGTCGCGGCGGCGAACTCGCGGAGCCGCTCCGCGGTCACGCGGTGGGCGGGCGTCGGGGGGAGCTCCCGCCCGACCAGGGACTCGTCGACGGGCATGCCGACAGCCTAGGCGGCAGCGGTCAGCGGGTCTCGCGGTGCGCGGTGTGGGTGCGGCAGCGCGGGCAGAACTTCTTCATCTCGAGGCGGTCCGGGTCGTTGCGCCGGTTCTTCTTGGTGATGTAGTTCCGCTCCTTGCACTCCACGCAGGCAAGCGTGATCTTCGGGCGAACGTCAGAGCTCTTGCTGGCCACGGGAAGTCCTTCGTCGGATGGGGTGCAGGGGTGGAACGGGCGGTCGGAACCGAGTAGCGGGGGCGGGACTCGAACCCGCGACACCACGATTATGAGCCGTGTGCTCTAACCACCTGAGCTACCCCGCCACTGGACGAGGCCTTCCGCGGCGCCACAGCGCCGACGGGGCCCGACCAGAGCCCCTTTACGGAATCGAACCGTAGACCTTCTCCTTACCATGGAGACGCTCTGCCGACTGAGCTAAAGGGGCAACGGCCGAGAACATTACACACCGCCGAGAGGTCCCCCCAAATCGCCTCAGGAGTCGGTGATCCGGGCGAAGCCGACCGCCTCCTCGAGCTCGAGACCGAGCTCGAGCAGGGTGGCCTCGCGCCCGTGTGCGGCGGACAGCATCATCCCCACGGGCAGGCCCGCCTCGTCCCGCGCGAGCGGCAGGGACAGGGCCGGGTCCCCGGTCGCGTTCTGCAGCGGCGTGAAGGCGACCCACGCCAGCAGGCGCTCGACGAGGTCGTCGTACCCCTGCGCCGGGTCCAGGTGGCCCAGCCGCGGGGTGTCCCCCGCGAGCGTCGGCGTGAGCACCACGTCGTGCTCGGCATAGAAGGCGGCGCTGTGGCGCCTCGACGTGGCGAGCCGCCGCGTCGCGCCGGGCACGCGGTGCAGGTTGCGGCGCGCGTGCCGGTCCAGCCCCAGGGTCAGGGGGTCGAGCCGGCCCCGGTCCCAGCTGCGGCCGAAGCCGAACCGCCCGGTGCGGACCAGGTAGGAGGCCATCGACGCCCAGTAGAGGAGGAAGTCCTCGCCGAAGCCGGCGGGGACCGGCGGGTCCACCGCCTCCACCCGGTGCCCGAGCCCCTCGAGGAGGCGGGCGACCTCGAGCGTGCGCTCGCGCATCGCCGGCGTCGCGGCGCGGCCACCCGGCGAGTCGGTGGCGACGCCGATCCGCAGGCGGGCCGCGGCGGGTCGGCGGACGTCGCCGACGGGCGGCAGGCGCAGGTTGCGGTAGACCTTCTCGGCCTCCCGCAGGAACGCCGCGGTGTCGCGCACCGACCGGGTCAGGACGCCGTCGGAGATGATCCGCACCGGCATCTCGCGCATCAGCTTGTCCTGCGCGAGGCGAGCGCGGGTGGGCTTGAGCCCGATCAGGCCGTTCACCGCGGCCGGGATCCGGATCGATCCGCCGCCGTCGTTGGCGTGGGCCAGCGGCACCGCGCCGGCGGCGACGAGCGCCGCCGAGCCGGCCGAGGAGGCGCCGGCGGTGTGCTCGCGGTGCCACGGGTTGCGCACCGGGCCCAGCCGACCGTGCTCCGCCGAGGCGTTGAACCCGAACTCCGAGAGCTGGCTCTTGCCGAGCGTGACCAGCCCCGTGGCGTGCGCCATCCGGGCGAAGTCCCCGTCCTCCTTCGCCGGTCGCGCCCGGAACGCGTCGGTCCCCTGCTGGGTCGGCATGCCCGCGACGTCGCAGTTGTCCTTGACCAGGAAGGGAACACCGGCGAAGAAGCCGCCCGGCGGGTCGGCGGCCTGCGCCCGCGCCCGGTCGAACGCCGTCCAGGCCAGCGCGCCGAGCTCCGGGGCGACGCGCTCGCAGCGCCCGATGGCGGCGTCGACCACCTCGGGCACCGAGACGCGGCCGGCCCGCAGCTCCGCCGCGAGCCCGGTGGCGTCGTGATCGGCCAGGGCGTCGTCGGCGAAGGCGTGCACGCGCGTCATGGACCGCACGTTACTCAGCGCGCGGCCCCCGGCGGGCCTCCGCCGTGCCGGGTCGCCTAGTAGCCGCCGCCGTCGGGCCAGCCGACGGACTGGAGGTACCAGCCCGCCGACGTCCACACCACCGCGACCAGCACCGCGAAGAGGACCCCGCCGACGACCGGGAGCAACCACCCCGGCGCGGAGCGGCTCCGCACCGCGAACACCTTGACCACGAGGACCCCGTAGACCAGGCAGCCGAGGATGCCGTGGGCGACCACCCGGAGGGGCGTCTGACCGCCCGACTGGAAGCCCAGCGACCACAGGCAGTGGTAGGCGACCGGGAGCGACAGCAGGATCGCGAGCACGCCGGACCCGCGGTGGGCGTTGCCGAGCCAGGCCGGCGCGGCCAGCGGCAGCCGCCCGTAGAGCCAGAGGGCACCGACGACCTGGCCGAGCGCGAGCACGACGACAGCCAGGGACAGGTAGACCTTCATCGAGATCATCGACCCGAAGCCGAACGTCGCGACGGCCTCGAAGGTCGGTTCGTGGGCGGCGCCGTACACCCCGAGGAGCAGCGACACCAGGCCCCCGGCGGCGACCGCCGACACCGGCGCGACCACCCCGGGAGCGGCGTTCCGGGTCATGGGGCCACTATGCCGCCGCCGGACCGGGGCTGCTCGGACCCGGCCCGCGCGCCGCGGCCCCGGTCGGCCCCGGGGACGGGTCAGGAGCGGCTGCGCAGGCGGGCGTTCGGCATCGGCGGGGCGGGAATGGGCGGCAGGTGGTCGTCCACCACCACGCCGAACGGGCCGTCGCGCACCTCCTGGGAGTCCCGCACCACCGCGCCGCGCCGCCCCCGCTCGAGCTGTTGCTGCCAGGCCCCGCGGGCCTCGACGACCTCCTCGTGGGTGCGGCCGACGAAGTTCCACCACATCACGATCTCCTCGCCGAAGGGCGGGCCGCCGAGCAGCAGCAGCCGCGCCCCCTCCTCCCCCGCGCGCAGGGAGAGCGAGTCCTCGCCCGGCGCGGCATAGCCGAGCTGGTGGCGGTCGACCCGGGTCGCCGCCCCGTCGCCGCGGACCACCGCGACGGCACCCTCGTCGACGAGCACGCCGATCTCGTACGCCGGGTCGAGCGCCACCTCGACGCTCGCGCCCGCCTCGAGCAGGAGCTCGGCGCCGAGCAGGGGCGTGGCCGTGCTGACCGGCGAGCTCGCGCCCAGCAGCTCGCCGAGGAACACGCGCGCCTCGACGCCCGGCGCCGTCACGGGGCGGGGCGCGTGGTGCTCGAAGGCCGGCGGGCCACCGCGCGCCTCGTCCGGCAGCGCCACCCAGAGCTGGACGCCGTGCAGCACGCGGGTCTCGGGCGTGGAGACCTCGGAGTGGCTGATCCCGCGACCGGCGGTCATCAGGTTCAGCTCACCGGGCCGCACCATCGCGTGGGTGCCGATGCTGTCGCGGTGCTCGACCTCCCCGGTGAACAGCCAGCTCACCGTCTGGAGCCCGGTGTGCGGGTGCGGCGCCACGCTCATCCCGCCGGTCTCGGAGACGTCGTCGGGGCCGTAGTGGTCGACGAAGCACCAGGCCCCGATCAGCGACCGGCGCCGCTGCGGAAGCGTCCGGCGCACGCGCATCGCCCGGGGGCCGCCGAGCGGCACGTCGCGGGGCTCGATCAGCTGCACCCTCGGCGGGGCGGCGGCGTCGTCGGCATCGCCGCAGACCACCTCGTCGGGGTCGCGCTCCAGGTTGCTCATGCCCGCCTCCTGCGTCGGTGCCCGCTGCCGAGCGTGCGCCCAGTCTGGCCGATCAGCCCGAGGGCCGCTGCCCCCGCTGGCTACCGTGGCGCCCATGAGCCCGCCCACCCTCCGCGAACCCTTCTGGCTCGGCCTGCTCGACGTCCCGGCCCCGCTCGAGGAACCGGCGGGCGGCGGGCTGACGCCGCCCGACGGCGGCGGCGCGCTGCGGGTCGCCGACACCGACCTGCCCGCGCTGGCGACCCGCGCGACGGGCGAGCCGCTCCCGGTCGCGGTGGTCATCACCGGCGGCGCGGCCCAGGTCTCCGGCCCGGCGGGGCGCTGCGCCCGCGAGCCGGGCCTGTCGCTGCGCCGGCTCGAGCTGGCCCTGCGCGACCCGGGTGACCTCGCCGGCAACGCCCGCCGGGTCGTCGCTGCCGTCGACGCCGCGCGGGGAGACGGCGTGCTGGACGACGACACCCCGGTGCACGTCGCCGTCCCCGACGACGCCGGGCTCGGTGGAGGCGCCGGGGGCCCGTCGCACGGCTGGCTCGCCGCCGCCGACGAGCTGGCGGCCGCGGGGCTGGCGCTCGTCCTCTCCCCCGAGGGGCCCCCGCAGGCCGTGGTGGCCCGCATCGACGCCGCGCTCGACCGCGAGACGCCCTACACGGCCACCGCCGAGGGTCCGGACGCGCTGCTCGGGCTGCTCGCCGCCACGACGCTGGCCTTCGACGGCGACCCCGACGCGGCCGCCGCCGCGCTGGCCGCCGCCCCCGGCACCGGGGAGGCTCGCGACCCGGAGTCGCTGGCCCGCGCCCGGCGCTGGCTGCGCGCCGCGAGCGTGCCGGACCCCGCCGCGGCCCTGGCCGCCTGCCGTCGCCTCGCGCCGTAGGGTCTCCCGATGCCACCTCGCCGGCCCCGGCCGCTCGGTCAGCACCCGGACCCCGCGCACGTCCTGGCGCACCTGAGCGACCCGCACCTGCTCGCCGGCGACGCGCGCCAGTTCGGGGTGATCGACACCGAGGCCGGGCTGCGGCGGGCGCTGGCCCGCCTGGCCCGGATGGACCCGCCGCCCGGCGCGCTGGTGTTCACCGGCGACCTGGCCGACCGCGCGGAGCCGGCGGCGTACGCCCGGCTGCGCGCGCTGGTCGAGCCGGCCGCGCGCGCGATGGGCGCGGAGGTGGTGTGGACGATGGGCAACCACGACGAGCGGGAGCCCTACGCCGCCGGGCTGTTCGGCCCGGACGCCGACCCCGCCCGGCCGCTCGACCGGGTGCACTGGGTTGGTCGGGAGGACGTCGACGGGCTGCGGATCGTCGCGCTCGACACGAGCGTGCCCGGCTACCACCACGGCGACCTGACCCGCGACCAGCTGGCCTGGCTGACGGACGTCCTCGCGACCCCCGCGCCCGCGGGCACGGTGCTCGCGATGCACCACCCGCCGATCCCGGTGCCGATGATGCCGGCCGCGGCGATGATCGAGCTGGACGACCAGGACGCGCTGGCCGAGGTCGTGGCCGGCTCCGACGTGCGCGCCATCCTCGGCGGCCACTTCCACTTCACGAGCCACAGCACCTTCGCCGGCGTCCCCGTCTCCGTGGCCTCGGCCACCTGCTACACCAGCGACATCACGCCGGTGGACCGGCTGGTCTCCGCGGTGGACGCGCACCAGTCGGTGAACACCGTCCACCTCTACGCCGACCGGGTGGTGCACAGCCTCGTCCCCGTCAACGACGCCCCCGAGGTGTCCGGCTACCCGGCCTCGGTCACGGAGCTGCTCGAGGCGATGTCGCCCGAGGAGCGGCGCGAGATGATCTCGCGCAAGGACTCTCCCTTCAACCGCGGTGAGATCCCCCTCGAGTGACCCCCGAGGTGACCGGCCGAGATGACCGGCCGAAATGACCGGGGCCCCCGCCGCGTGTCGCGGTCGGGGACCCGGTGGCAGATCAAGGATTCGAACCTTGGAAGGCAAAAGCCGACGGATTTACAGTCCGCTCCCATTGGCCGCTCGGGCAATCTGCCAGTGCCGCCGCGGGGCGCCTCGCCCCGACCGCGGCAGGACGCGACAATAGCAAGCGCGCCGGGCGGCAGGAAAACCGGCGCAGCGCGCTCACCAGACCCGCGACGCGGAACGGAAGAGGATCCATCGTGGCCGACTCGTCCTTCGACATCGTCAGCAAGCTCGACCGCCAGGAGGTGGACAACGCCCTCGGCCAGACGGCCCGCGAGGTCGCCACCCGCTACGACTTCAAGGGCACCGGCGCCTCGATCGAGTGGCAGGGTGAGCACGCCGTCGAGATCACCGCCTCCGCGGACGAGCGGGCCCGGGCCGTGCTCGACGTCTTCCAGGGCAAGCTGGTCAAGCGCGGGGTCTCGCTGAAGGTGCTCGACGCCTCCGAGCCGCGGCAGTCGGGGCAGCAGTCGAAGATCGGCATCGCGCTGAAGGAGGGCATCTCCTCCGAGGACGCCAAGAAGATCTCCAAGCTGATCCGCGACGAGGGCCCCAAGGGCGTCAAGGCCCAGATCCAGGGCGACGAGCTGCGGGTGTCCTCCAAGAAGCGCGACGACCTCCAGGCCGTGATCGCCCTGGTCAAGGACCAGGACTACGACCTGGCCCTGCAGTTCACCAACTACCGCTGATTCACGCTCAGAAAGTGGCGAGAGTCCGCACAGGGTCCGCAGAACCGGCGGCGGTCGCCATCAGGGTGGCCGCTGCAGCCCCAGTGCGGTCTTCCGCCTTCGGCCACAGGTGGCTGTATACGTTCAAGGTGATCGACGCCGAGGAGTGACCCAACGCGTGCTGCACGGTCACGACGTCGCAGCCGTCGGCGATCAGGCCAGACGCGAAGAAGTGCCGCAAGTCGTGCAGGGTGAATGCCTCCATGCCTACTTTCCCTCGCAGGCTTCGCCACTGGTTGCCGGCGCTGTTGCGGTTGTACACGTAGCCGTTGAGGGAGAACAGCCACCTCTCCTCCCCCATCGGCGGGTGCTTCTCGAGAATATCGCTGATCATCGATAGGAGGGCCTGCCCACCTGCTGGGTGAGGTCGAGAACCGCTTGGCCTCATCGACCAGCAAGGAGCACCATCATGACCGCGGAGCAGTTCAACCCCATCGCCAACCGACGCCCATCGAAGAGCCTCGGCGACGAGATGCTCAGCCTCCAGGAAGCCTGCGCCTTCCTCCGCGTCCCCGAAGGCACCCTGCGCTACTGGCGCCACCTCGGAGCCGGACCCCGAAGCTTCAAGGTCGGCCGCCACGTCCGCTACTGGCGCGCCGACCTCGTCCTCTGGCTTGCCGAGCAGACAGATCGCGCGCAGCACTGACACGACCTGCGAACCGAGCAAAGCGACCGGCACCGCTGCGACGCCGTGTCGTCTAGGGGAGGCCGCTGACCTGCGCTGTCGCACACGGGCATCCCGGCCAGTTTGCTCCTCACCCCTGCGCTTGCCGAGATCGGCGCCAGGTCAGGGGAGGTGGCGCTCCGTGTCGCGCGCGTTGTGCAGGACGCGCACGACGATCACGGTCTCGTCCGTGTCCCGGTAGAACACGCCGTAGGGGAACCGTCTCATCCGGGCGCGGCGGAGGCCGGGGAACCCGTCGACCGGGGGTGCGCCATGCGGGAAGATCCTGATGCGCTCAACGACGACATCGAAGGCGTGTGCGAAGTCGTCGCTCAGTGCGGGGTCGATCGCCGAGCAATGGTCGCGTGCTCGGCGCAGGTCATCGACCGCGTGCTCGCCGAGCACGATCCTCATGCCGTCGGCCACAACTCACTGCGGACGTCCGTCCACTCGCGAAGTTCGTCCGGATGCTCGTCGACTGCTTCAAGCGCTTCAATGAGGCGCCGGCGCTCGTCCTCGGTCGGGGTGTAGATCGCCTCGCCGAAGTGGGTGCGCAGCGCCTCCTGGATCACCTCCGAGCGGGAGCGGTGCTCCACCGCTCTCGCTCGTTCCACCAGTTCGTAGAGTTCCTCGGGGAGCGTCACCGCGACCTTCCGAACGGGCATACCGACCTCCTCGGGTATGAGGGAATCATACCGCGGTGCGCGTGCCAGCGGAACACTCGGGCGGCCCCCGTCCGCCAAGCCACGAGTCCGCGAAAAGTCCGCAAGATTCTCGATGATGACCGTCGCCGGTCAACGTCGCCAAGCACATACCCGTAGGTCAGCCCACAAGTGTCGGCAGGGACCGACCAGTCCCACCCAGGCGGGTGCGCTTCACGAACCATCGTTGACACCGGGTCTAGGGTCCGCACATGAGCGCGGAGAGCCGGGCGGCGACCGCGGCGCGGACCCCGCTCGGCGTGATGCTGGCCGCGTGCGTCTCCACGCTGGTCGTGAACGCCAACACCTCCGCCGTGACCATCCTGCTGCCCGCGATCAGCGAGGACGTCGGCAGCCCGGTGAGCACGATGCAGTGGGCCGTCACCGGCTACACCCTGGTGGGCGCCGCGGCCATCGTGACCTCGGGCGCGCTCGGCGACGTCTTCGGCCGGCGGAAGGTGTTCCTCGGCGGGCTCCTGCTCTTCATCGCCTCCTGTGCGCTCATCGCCGTGGTCGAGGCCGGCCTCGCCGTGATCCTCGGCCGCTGCATCCAGGGCGCCTCCGGCGCGACGCTGCTCGCCAGCGGCCTGAGCCTGATCACGGTCGCCTCCCCCGGCGAGGCGCGCCTGCGCGCGGTCTCCTACTGGGGCTCGGCCTCCGCGATCGGCGCCGCGGCCGGGCCGCTGATCGGCGGGTCGCTCGTCGACTCGCTGGGCTGGCAGGCGCTGTTCTGGATCTCCGGGGCGGTCGCCGCCGCGCTGGTCCCGCTCACGCTGCGCACGGTGTCCGAGTCCTCCGACCCCACGCGCAGCCGTTCGATCGACTGGACGGGCACCGTGCTGATCGCGCTGATCCTCGCGCCCTTCATCCTCGGCGTCAGCCAGGGCGCGAGCTGGGGCTGGCTGTCGCTCGGGACCATCGCCTGCTTCGCCGTCTCGGTCGGAGCGCTCGCGGCGTTCGTCAAGGTGGAGTCGAGCGTCCCGGCCCCCCTCGTCGACCTCGCCCTCTTCCGGAACCGGGTCCTCGTCGGCGCGTCGCTCGGCATCCTGATCGGCGCCTCCACCATCAACGCCTTCATGTTCCTGCTCAGCCTGTACTTCCAGGACCCGGCCACGCTCGACATGTCCCCGCTCCAGGCGGGCCTGGCCACGCTGCCGGCCACCGTCGGCATGATCGCCCTGACGCCCCTGGTGCCCGGCCTGGCCGAGCGACACGGCACCAGCTCCGTCGTCGGGGTCGGGTTCATCGTCATGACCGCGGCGTTCGGGCTGCTCGTGCTGACGAGCGCGAGCTGGGGATACCTGCTGTTCATCGGCCCCATCGTCCTGGCCGCCCTCGGGCTGTGCCTGTCGAACAACCCGTGCTCCTCGGCGGCGACCAGCGCCGTCGACCACTCCCAGGTGGGCGCGGCCTCGGGGCTGTCCAACATGGCCCGCTACGTCGGGCCCTCCGTGATGATCGCGATCGTGGCCGCCCTGTACGCGGGGATCCCCGCCAACCGCCTCGCCGACGGCGCGTCGCGGGCCGACGCCCTGGCCAGCGGGTTCCAGGCCGCCGCCATCGCCCTGACGATCATCGCGGCCCTCGGCATCGTGCTGGTCTACCTCGTCCGCGGTTCCCGCCCGGCGCGGACGACGCCGGGCGTCGACGTCGCCATCGCGGCCGCCGCCCCCGCCCACACGATCCCGCCCCCCGACCCCAGGAGGCCGGCGGAGGCTCGCTGATCCCGATCAGAGCAGGAAGCCGAAGAGCGGCGAGTCGGGCGGGACGCGCTCGATCCTCGGGGGCGCGGCCTCCATCCGGACCCACAGCGCGTCGAAGTCGGCGGGGTCGCCGAGCTCGACGCCGACCAGCGCCGGGCCGGTCTCGCGGTTGTTGCGCTTGACGTACTCGAAGAGCGTGATGTCGTCGTCCGGCCCGAGCACCTCGTCGAGGAAGCGCCGCAGCGCACCCGGCTCCTGGGGGAACTCGACCAGGAAGTAGTGCTTGCGGCCCTCGTGCACCAGCGCGCGCTCCACCACCTCGGCGTACCGGCTGACGTCGTTGTTGCCTCCCGAGAGCACGACGAGCACGTCGGAGCCCGGCGGAGGTGCGTACGCCGGCCCGGAGGCCGACGGCGCGAGGGCGGCCGGGGCCAGGGCCCCCGCGGGCTCGGCGATGATGCCGTCGGACTGGTAGAGGTCCAGCATCTCCACGCAGACCTGCCCCTCGGGCACGGTGACCATCTCGAGGCGGGGGGCGTCCGCGGCCCGGTCGCGCAGCACACCGAAGGGCACCGCGCCCACCTCGCGCACCGAGGCGCCGTCGATGAACCGGTCGAGCTCGTCGAGGCGCACCGGGCGCCCGGCCGCCAGCGCGGCGGCCATGCTGGCCGCGCCCGACGGCTCGGCGCCCACCACCGCGACGCCGGGGTGCCGTTCGGCCAGCCACGCCACCGACCCGGCCAGCAGGCCGCCACCGCCGACCGGCAGCACGACCACGTCGGGGACCACGCCCCGCTCGGCCAGCTGGGCGTACGCCTCCGCCACCACGGTCCCCTGCCCGGCGACCGTGCGCGGGTCGTCGAAGGCGGGCACCGGCGTCGCGCCGGTCTCCGCGGAGATCCGGGCGGCCTCGGCCGCCGCCTCGTCGTAGGTGTCGCCGACGACGCGCAGCTCGACGGCGTCGCCGCCGTGCACCGCGATGCGCTCCCGCTTCTGGCGCGGGGTCGTGCGCGGCACCACGACCGTGCCGCGCACGCCGAGGCGCGCGCAGGCCAGCGCGAACCCCTGCGCGTGGTTGCCCGCGCTGGCGCAGACCACGCCGCGCCCGCGCTCGGCCGGGCCCAGCGACGAGACCAGGTGGTAGGCCCCGCGCACCTTGTAGGACCGCACCGGCTGGAGGTCCTCGCGCTTGAGCCAGACCCGGGCTCCGGCGGCCTGCGTCAGCCGGTCCACGGTGTGCACGGGCGTGGTCTCGACGACCCCGCGCAGGCGCTCGGCCGCCGACTCGACGGCGGCGGCGTCGACCTGCGGCCCGGGGGCGGGATCGGGTGCGTCGGCGGGGGTCACCGGGACAGGCTAGTGAGTCTCCTCACAAGAGGCCGCGTGAGCCGTTCCAGCAGGGAAGATGCGTCGGTCCGGCATCAGCGCGTGGCTATCGTGGGGACGTATCCGACTACCAGCCACCCCGGCGCGCGCACCGCGCGGAACGGAGCCGCCACCCGGCCCGCGGGAGGCACAGAGAGGAGTTGCTGCGTTGACCAAGCAGGTCAAGCAACTCGACCGCGTCATCATCCGCTTCGCCGGCGACTCCGGCGACGGGATGCAGCTGACGGGGGACCGCTTCACCCAGGAGTCCGCCTCGTTCGGCAACGACCTGGCGACCCTGCCGAACTTCCCCGCCGAGATCCGCGCGCCCCAGGGCACCCTGCCCGGCGTCTCGTCGTTCCAGGTGCACTTCGCCGACCACGACATCCTCACGCCCGGGGACGCCCCCGACGTGCTCGTGGCGATGAACCCCGCCGCGCTGAAGGCGAACCTCCCCGAGCTGCCGCGCGGCGCCACGATCATCGTGGACAGCCACGACTTCAGCTCGCGCAACCTGGCGAAGGCCGGCTACGAGGCCGACCCGCTCGAGGAGCTGGAGCAGCCGAACTCGGAGCTCTCCGAGTTCCAGGTGCACCCCGTCGACCTGACGGGGATGACGGTCGAGGCGGTCAAGCCGCACGGCCTCTCCCGCAAGGACGCGTCGCGCGCGAAGAACATGTTCGCGCTCGGGCTGCTCTCCTGGATGTACGGGCGGCCCACCGAGTCGACGACCGACTTCCTCTCCCAGCGCTTCAGCCGGACGCCGGACATCCGCGACGCCAACATCGCGGCCTTCACGGCCGGCTGGAACTACGGCGAGACCACCGAGGCCTTCGTGGTCTCCTACGAGGTCAAGCCGGCCCCGGTGCCGCCCGGCACCTACCGCAACATCACCGGCAACGCCGCGCTCGCCTACGGCCTGGTGGCGGCGGGCGTGCGCTCGGGCCTCCCCGTCTTCCTGGGCTCCTACCCGATCACGCCGGCCAGCGACGTGCTGCACGAGCTGTCGAAGCACAAGGCCTTCGGCGTGACCACCTTCCAGGCCGAGGACGAGATCGCCGGCATCGGCGCCGCCATCGGCGCGGCCTTCGCGGGCAAGCTCGGCGTGACGACCACGTCGGGGCCCGGCATCTCGCTCAAGAGCGAGTCCGTCGGCCTGGCCGTGATGACCGAGCTGCCCCTGCTGGTCGTGGACGTCCAGCGCGGTGGGCCCTCCACCGGACTGCCCACCAAGACCGAGCAGGCGGACCTGCTCCAGGCGATGTTCGGCCGCAACGGCGAGGCCCCGGTCCCGATCGTCGCGCCCTCGAGCCCCTCGGACTGCTTCGACGCGGCGCTCGAGGCGGCGCGGATCGCGATCACCTACCGCACGCCGGTGCTGCTGCTCTCGGACGGCTACCTGGCCAACGGCTCCGAGCCGTGGCGGATCCCGCAGGTCGCCGACCTGCCCGTGATCGACCCGGCCTTTGCCGAGCCGCCCGCCGACCGGGGCGAGGGCCAGCCGCCCTTCCGCGCCTACGACCGCGACCCGGCGACCCTGGCCCGGCCGTGGGCGCCGCCCGGCGTCGCCGGGCTGGAGCACCGCATCGGCGGGCTGGAGAAGAAGGACGGCACCGGCGACATCTCCTACGACCCCGCCAACCACGACCTGATGGTCCGCACCCGGCAGGCCAAGGTCGACCGCATCGCCGAGACGATCCCCCCGATGGAGGTCGACGACCCGACCGGCGAGGCCAAGGTGCTCGTGCTCGGCTGGGGCTCGACCTACGGCCCGATCGGCGCCGCGGCCCGCCGGGTGCGCCGGGCCGGCCACCAGGTCGCGCAGGCCCACCTGCGCCACCTCAACCCGTTCCCCTCCGACCTCGGCGACGTGCTGCGGCGCTACGACCGGGTGCTCGTGCCCGAGATGAACCTCGGCCAGCTGGGGCTGCTGCTGCGCGCCCGCTACCTCGTCGACGTGGTCGGCTACCACGAGGTCCGCGGGCTCCCGCTCAAGGCCACCGTCCTCGCCGACGTCGTCGGCAGCCTGGTCGCCGAGGCCGAGGGGGTCCCCGAGGAGGAGATGCGCGCCGACCTCGCCGCCGTCGCCGCCACGCACATCACCGGCCAGGGCGCCCTGGGAGGAGACGACTGATGACCTCGACCGACCCCACCGGCTCGGCCACGACCGACCTGGAGACGCCGACGCTGCGCTCGGGCACCGAGGGCGTGCCCCGGCTGGGCGACGACGCCCCCGCCCAGACGGCCAAGGAGTTCACCAGCGACCAGGAGGTGCGCTGGTGCCCCGGCTGCGGCGACTACGCCGTCCTGAAGGCGGTCCAGGGCTTCCTGCCCGACCTCGGGCTGCGCCGCGAGAACATCGTCTTCGTCTCCGGGATCGGCTGCTCGAGCCGCTTCCCCTACTACCTCGACACCTACGGGATGCACTCCATCCACGGCCGCGCCCCGGCGATTGCGACCGGCCTGGCCACGACGCGCGAGGACCTCTCGGTCTGGGTCGTCACCGGCGACGGCGACGCGCTCTCCATCGGCGGCAACCACCTCATCCACGCGATGCGGCGCAACGTGAACATGACGATCCTGCTCTTCAACAACCGCATCTACGGGCTGACCAAGGGCCAGTACTCCCCCACCAGCGAGCCCGGCAAGATCACCAAGTCGACGCCGATGGGTTCGGTGGACCACCCCTTCAACCCGGTCTCGCTGGCCCTGGGCGCCGAGGGCAGCTTCGTCGCCCGGACCATCGACTCCGACCGCAAGCACCTGACCGGGGTGCTCGCCGCCGCGGCGGCGCACCGCGGCACGGCGCTGGTCGAGATCTTCCAGAACTGCCCGATCTTCAACGACCACGCCTTCGACGCCGTCAAGGGCATGGGCGACTACAAGGGCCAGCGCGACGAGGCCGTGATCCCGCTGGAGCAGGGGCGGCCCATCCGGTTCGGCGCCCCCTGGTCGGAGGAGGACGGGGGCGACGGCGAGGGGGGCCGCGGCCTGGCCCGCGACCACGACGCCGGGGGTGTCCGCGTGGTCGACGTCGGCGACGGACCCGGCCGGGTGCCCGTCGACGACCTGGTCGTGCACGACGCCCACCGGGAGGATCCGAGCCTGGCCTTCGCGATCAGCCGCCTCACCGACGCCGGCTACCTGCACCGCGCGCCGATCGGCATCTTCCGCCAGGTGGACCGGCCGACGTACGACGACCAGGCGCGCGCGCAGGTCGCCACGGCCGTCGACGCGGCCACCGGCACCCCCGAGGAGCGCCTCGCCGGGCTCATCGGGGGAGGCGACACCTGGACCGTCGTCTGACCGCGACGGCTCCACCGCGGGGAACCCCCGAGACCTCCCGCGCCGGCCTCGCCTTCGGCGCGACCGCCTACGGCATCTGGGGGCTCTTCCCCCTCTACTGGCCCCTGCTCGAGCCCGCCGGGGCGGTCGAGATCCTGGCCCACCGGATGGTGTGGTCGGCGGTCACCGTGGTGGTGGTCGTGCTGCTGCTCGGTCGCCGGCGGCGGCTGGTCGCCCTCCTCCGGCAACCCCGCACGCTGCGGCTGCTGGGGTTCGCGTCGGTCGCGATCACCCTCAACTGGGGGCTGTTCATCTACGGCGTCAACAGCGGTCGCGTCGTCGAGACGTCGCTGGGCTACTTCGTGAACCCCCTGGTCACCGTGCTGCTCGGCGTGATCGTGCTGCGCGAGCGTCTGCGCCCGGCGCAGTGGGCCGCCGTCGGCATCGCGACGCTCGCCGTCCTGGTCATCGCGTTCGGCTACGGCAGACCGCCCTGGATCGCGCTCGGGCTGGCCGGCTCGTTCGCCGCCTACGGGCTGACCAAGAAGCGGGCCGGCGCGGGCGCGCTGGAGGGACTCACGGTCGAGGCGTGGTTCGTGGCGCCGCTGGCGATCGGCTGGATCGCCTGGCTCGGCGCCAACGGCACCGCGTCGGTCGCCAGCGAGGGGACGGGCCACCTCCTGCTGGTGACGACCGCGGGGATCGTGACGGTCGTGCCCCTCGCCTGCTTCGGCGCCGCCGCCACGCGCATCCCCCTCTCGACGCTGGGTCTGCTGCAGTACCTGACGCCGGTGACGCAGTTCCTGATCGGCGTCCTGGTGCGGGGCGAGCAGATGCCGCCCTCGCGGTGGATCGGGTTCGGCCTCGTGTGGGTGGCCCTGGTGGTCTTCACGAGCGACTCGCTCAGGCACCGGAAGCGCCCGCGGTTTCCCGCCACGGTCTGATCCGCCTCAGGCGGAACGGACCGCCACGACGTCGGCGAACGCCTCGAGGGCCGCGCGCACCGGGCCCTCCTCCAGCACGGCCAGGCGCTGCTTGGCCTCCTCGGCCCGCGCGACGACGTAGGCGCGCGCCTCGTCCATCGCCGGGTGCCGGCGCAGCAGGGCGAGGGCCTCGGCGTGCACGGCCTCGTCGGTCAGGTCCCCCGCCAGCAGGTCGCGCAGGCGCGCGTCGGCGGGGTCGGTGGAGGCCTGCGCCATCAGCACCGGAAGCGTCGGCACGCCCTCCCGGAGGTCGGTCCCGGGGGTCTTGCCGGACTCGTCCGACTCCGAGGCGATGTCGAGGACGTCGTCGGAGAGCTGGAACGCCATGCCGACGATCTCGCCGTATGCCGCCAGCGCCTCCTCCACCTCGGGGCCGGCCCCGCCGAAGCGCGCGCCGTAGCGCGCGGAGGTGGCGATCAGGGAGCCGGTCTTGCCGGCCACGACGTCGAGGTAGTGCTCGAGCGGGTCCTCCCCCGGCTCGGGACGCACGGTCTCCATGATCTGGCCCTCGACGAGCCGCGTGAAGGTCTGGGCCTGGATCCGGACCGCGTCGGCGCCCAGGTCGGCGGTGAGCTCGGAGGACTTGGAGAACAGGAAGTCGCCGGTGAGGATCGCGACGAGGTTGTCCCAGCGCGCGTTGGCGGAGTCGGCGCCCCGGCGCAGGTCGGCCTCGTCCATCACGTCGTCGTGGTAGAGCGAGGCGAGGTGGGTCAGCTCGACCACGCAGGCGGCCCTGATCACCTCGTCGCTGTCGGCGCGGCCGCCGCACTCGGCCGCCAGCAGCACGAGCAACGGGCGGAACCGCTTGCCGCCCGCCTGCAGGAGGTGCACCGCCGCGCGCGTGACGTACGGCGCCCGGCTCACCACGTGGCCGGTCAGCTCCTTCTCCACGCGCTCCAGGCGCACCCGCAGCCTCTCGGCGAGGTCCTCGTCGACGACGGGCAGCGCCAGGCTGCCGGTCGCCGCCTCGGGGCTCGGGCCGCTCACCGCAGGAAGGAACCGGCGCTGCCGGCGAGGTCGAGGACGGGGCCGGGCACGACGCCGAGCAGGAGGGTGACCGCGACGCCCAGGCCGATCGCGGTCGCGGTGAGCACCGAGGGCGCCGCCACCGAGGGGCCGTCGCCGACCGGCTCGGAGAAGTACATCAGCACGATCACCCGGAGGTAGAAGAACGCCGCCACGACGCTGCTGAGCACGGCGGTGATCACGACCGGCCAGGCGCCCGCGGCCAGCGCGGCCGCGAAGACCGCCCACTTGCCGACGAACCCGCTCGTGAGCGGGATGCCCGCCATCGAGATCAGGAAGATCGCGAAGACCGCCGCCACCATCGGGGACTCCTTGCCGAGGCCGGCCCAGCGGGAGAGGTGGGTCGCCTCTCCGCCGGCGTCGCGCACCAGGGTCACCACGGCGAAGGCACCGAGCGTGGCGAAGCCGTAGGTGACCAGGTAGAACATCACGGCCTGCAGCGACGTGATCTCGCCCGGGCCGAGGTCGATCGTCGCCTGGAGGCCGAGCACCCCCGTGAGCAGGAAGCCGGTGTGGGCGATCGAGGAGTAGGCCAGCATCCGCTTGACGTCGTCCTGGCTGATCGCCAGCACCGCCCCGAGCACCATGGTCAGGATCGCGACGCCCCACATCATCGGCTGCCAGCTCCAGCGCTCGGAACCGAGCGCCACGTAGAACAGCCGCAGGATGGCGCCGAAGGCCGCGACCTTGGTGGCCGCGGACATGAAGGCGGTGACCGCCGTGGGCGCACCCTGGTAGACGTCCGGGATCCAGGAGTGGAAGGGCACCGCGCCGACCTTGAAGAGCAGGCCGACCGCGAGGAGCGCCACGCCCGTGAGCAGCAGGCCGTCGCTGCCGACGCCGTTGCGGACCGCCTCGTTGATCGCCGCGAACTCCATCGAGCCCGCGTAGCCGTAGACCAGCGCCATGCCGTAGACGAAGAAGCCGGAGGAGAAGGCGCCGAGCAGGAAGTACTTCAGCGCCGCCTCCTGGCTCAGCAGGCGGCGCCGCCGCGCCAGGCCGCACATCACGTAGAGCGGGAGCGAGAGCACCTCCAGGGCGACGAACATCGTCAGGAGGTCGTTGGCGGCCGGGAAGAGCATCATCCCCGAGACCGCGAACATCAGCAGCGGGTAGATCTCCGTGTGCTCCATGCCCGCGGCCGAGGCGCGACGCTCCGCGTCGGAGCCCGGCAGCGCGGCCGCCTGTCCGGCGAACGCGGAGAGGCCGCTCTCGAGGCGGCGCTCGGCGAAGAGCAGCACGCCGGCCAGCGCGAGCACGAGCACCAGGCCCCACAGGAACACCGTGGGACCGTCGATCGCGATCGTGCCGCCGGCGGTGATGAGGCCGCGGGCGAGGCCGTCCTCGAGCTGCTCGAGCCCGACGCCGACCACGATGGTGCCGGCGAGGGCGGCCAGGAGGCCGAGGGCGGCGAGCGCCGTCTGGACGGGGAAGCGCAGCCGCCGCGGGAGGAAGGCCTCGCCGAGCACGCCGGCCATGGCGGTGCCGAGGACGACGAGCAGGGGCCAGAGCTCGGCGTAGTCGATGACGGGCTTCGCGTACTCCATCAGCGCACCCCTTCCTCGCGCGCCCCGGGCACCGTGGGCGGCTCGTCGGTGACCCCGACCTGCTCGAGGACGGTGTCGGTGGTCGGGTTGATGACGTCGAGCAGCGGCATCGGGTAGAAGCCGAAGAACACCAGCGCCACCAGCAGCGGGGCGACGGCGCCGACCTCACGCCGGTCGAGGTCCCTCATCGCCGCCACGTCGGGCGAGGCGGGCCCGGTCATCGTGCGCTGGTAGAGCCAGAGGACGTACCACGCCGCGAGCACGATGCCGGTCACGGCGATGGCGCCGACCCACGGCGCGTAGTCGAACGCCGAGATGAGCACGAGGAACTCGCTGACGAAGGTCGAGAGCCCGGGCAGGCCCAGCGTGGCGAGCCCGGCCACGAGCAGCACCCCGGCCAGCACCGGCGCCGCCTTCTCGACGCCGCTCGTGGCGGCGATCGACGCGGTGCCGCGACGGCGGATGAGGTAGCCCGCCACGATGAAGAGCCCAGCCGTGGCGAGCCCGTGGTTGACCATGTAGAGGATCGCGCCCGTCTGACCCTGGCTGGTGAGCACGAAGATGCCGAGCACGATGAAGCCGAAGTGCGACAGCGACGTGAGGCCGATCAGCCGCAGCATGTCGTCCTGCCCGATCGCGACCAGCGCGCCGTAGACGATCGAGATCAGCGCCAGCGCCACCACGACGGGGGTGGCCCACCGCGAGGCCTCGGGAAAGAGGCCGAGGCAGAAGCGGATCATGCCGTAGGTGCCGATCTTGTCGAGCACGCAGACCAGCAGCACGCTGGTGCCGGGCGTCGCCGCCCCGGTGGTGTCGGCCAGCCAGGTGTGCACCGGGAACAGCGGCGCCTTGATCGCGAAGGCGATGAAGAAGCCGACGAAGAGCCACCGGGCGGTGGTCGTGCCGATGTCCAGCGAGGCCAGGTCGGAGACCAGGTACGACGGGGCGCCGGCGTCCGCCGACTGCACGTAGAGCCCGATCACGGCCGCCAGCATCACCAGCCCGCCGAGGAGCATGTAGATCAGGAACTTCACCGCGGCCTGGCGCCGCGCGGCTCCGCCGAAGCCGCCGATCAGGAAGTACGCCGGGACCAGCGTGGCCTCGAAGGCGACGTAGAAGAGGAACACGTCGGTGGCGGCGAAGACCGCGATCGCGGCCGCCTCGAGCGCGAGCACCCAGGCCACGAAGGCACGCGTGTTGCCCTCGTCGACGTCGGGCCACGAGGCGAGCAGCACCACGGGCACCAGGAAGGCCGTGAGCAGCACCATCACCAGGCCGAGGCCGTCGATGCCCAGCGCGTAGTGGGCGCCGATCACCTCGATCCAGACGTGGTCCTCGACGAACTGGGTGCCGGCGCCGACGTCGTAGCGAGCCCACACGACCACGGCCCCGACGAGGGTCAGCGCGGAGAACGCCAGGCCGAGCTGCTTGGCGACCGGCGCGCCGGGCGGCGAGGGCGTCACGGCGGTGATGGCGGCGCCCAGCGCGGGCAGCACGATCAGCGCGGTGAGCCAGGGAAAGTCGGTCATCGCAGGTTCACCGCCAGCATCGCGATCACGACCAGGGCCGCACCGCCGAAGAAGAAGAGGGCGTAGGAGCGGACGAAGCCGGTCTGCACCCGGCGCAGCACGCCGGAGATCGCGGCCACCGAAGCCGAGGTGCCGCGCACGACGCCGTCGACCCCGCTCCGGTCGAAGAGCGTCAGGCCGCGTGCCGTCCGGCTGGCCGGCACGACGACCAGTCCGTCGTTGATCGCGTCGCCGTAGAGGTCGGCCCGGGCGGCGCGCACCGCCAGGCTCACGTCCTGCGGCGCGGTCCGCGGGACCTCCCGCCTGCCGAAGAGCAGCCAGGCGACCGCGACCCCGACGGCCACCGTCGCGGTGATGAGCACGGTCAGGGCCCAGGCCGGCAGGAACAGCTCGTGCTCGGGCTCCTCGCCCACCACGGGCGCGAGGAACTCGACGATGAAGTCGCCGGCGATGAGCAGGCCGCCGAGCACCGAGAGGGCCGCCAGCACCACGAGCGGCCCCGTCATCACCGACGGCGACTCGTGCGGGTGCACGTCGGGCTCCCAGCGCTTCTGGGTGAAGAAGGTCATCAGCATCAGCCGGGTCATGTAGAAGCCCGTGACCCCCGCGCCGACCAGCGCGGCGAGGCCCACGACCACGTTCTCGGCGAAGGCGACCTCGATGATCTTGTCCTTCGACCAGAAGCCCGAGAAGCCCGGGAAGCCGATGATCGCGAGGTAGCCCATCGCGAACGTCACGAAGGTCACCGGCATCGCCTTGCGCAGCAGGCCGTAGTGCCGCATGTCGACGTCGTCGTCGGTCCCGTGCATCACCGAGCCGGCCCCCAGGAACATGTTGGCCTTGAAGAAGCCGTGCGTGAGCAGGTGGAAGATCGCGAACGCGTAGCCGGCGACGCCGATGCCGGCGGCCAGCATCATGTAGCCGATCTGGCTCATCGTGGAGCCGGCCAGCACCTTCTTGATGTCGTCGCGGGCGCACCCGATCACGGCGCCCCACAGGAGCGTCACGCAGGCGACGATGACCACCACGGTCTGGGCCGCCGCGGCGTAGTCGAAGATGAAGTTCGAGCGGACCACCAGGTAGACGCCCGCGGTGACCATCGTCGCCGCGTGGATCAGCGCCGAGACCGGCGTCGGGCCCTCCATCGCGTCCAGCAGCCACGCCTGCAGCGGCACCTGCGCGGACTTGCCGCAGGCGCCGAGCAGGAGCAGCAGGCCGATCGCGTTCAGCGTGCCCTCGGAGGCCTGGCCCGCCGCCTCGCTCACACCGACGAAGGAGGAGGTGCCGAAGGTGACGAACATCAGCATGATCGCCAGCGAGAGGCCCATGTCACCGACGCGGTTCATCACGAACGCCTTCTTGGCCGCGGCGGCCGCTGAGGGCTTGTACTGCCAGAAGCCGATCAAGAGGTAGGAGGCCAGGCCGACGCCCTCCCAGCCGAGGAACAGGGCGAGGTAGTCGCCGGCGAGCACCAGCACCAGCATCGCCGCGACGAAGAGGTTCAGGTAGCCGAAGAAGCGGCGCCGCCGGTCGTCGTGCTCCATGTAGCCGACCGAGTAGAGGTGGATCAGCGAGCCCACGCCCGTGATCAGCAGCAGGAACAGCGCGGCCAGCGGGTCGTAGAGCAGGTCCATGTCGACGCGGTAGTCACCGGCCGCGATCCAGGTGAAGAGCGTCTGCCCCACCTGGCGCTCCTCCTCCCCGCGCCCCAGCAGCGCGAAGAACATCGCCAGCGAGACCGCGAAGGAGCCGGCCACGGTCGCGACGCCGAGCCAGTGCCCCAGCCGGTCGCTCAGCGCCCGGGCCACGAGCGGGCCGACCACGAGCAGGAGCAGCGCGCCGGCCAGCGGCAGCGCGATCACCAGCCAGGCCAGGGACAGGACGCCCTCGGCGCTCGACGGCTCGACGACGGGCACCGAGCCCTCGCCCTCCGCCAGCACGCGGGCGCCCGCCGTCATCAGGTTCAACACCACTGCTCTCCCCTAGTACTTCAGCAGGCTGGCGTCGTCCACGGACGCCGAGCGGCGGGTGCGGAAGATGGTCATGATGATCGCGAGGCCGACCACCACCTCGGCGGCGGCGACGACCATCACGAAGAAGGCGGCCACCTGCCCGTCGAGGTCGCCGTTCTGCTTGGCGAAGGCCACGAGGGCCAGGTTCGAGGCATTGAGCATCAGCTCGACGCACATGAACACGACGATCGCGTTGCGCCGCGTGAGCACGCCGACGCAGCCGATGGTGAAGAGGATCCCCGAGAGGACGATGTAGGGCGTCACGCTCATCGCGGCTCCTCCCCGTCGTCTCCGTCGTCGTCCCGGCTCGGCTCGTCGGGCGCGTCCGTGGTCTGGCCGGCGACCGGACCCGTGGCAGTGCCGACCGGGTCCTCGGGGTCGTGGCGCACCGCGGCCGAGCCGCCCTCCGTGGTCGCGCCGCCCACGCCGGCCTCCCCGCCACCCGAGGAGCCCTCCGAGTCGACGCCGGCGTCCTGACCGAGCGCGCGCTGCATGTCCTCGACGGCGTCGGCGTAGTCCGGGGCGGTGCGGACCGAACCGCGCGCGGCGAGCACGCGGGAGACCGAGGACTCCGCGGCCGAGCCGTCCGGCAGGAGCGCCGCGGTGTCCACGGCGTTGTGCCGCGCGAAGACCCCGGGCGAGGGCAGCGGGCCCAGGTGGGTCCCCTTCTCGCTCCAGTCCCGCATGCGCTGCGACGCGCGCGCCGCCTGCGTCTCCCGCGGCTCGAGGCGCTCCCGGTGGGTGAGCACCATGGCTCCGAGCGCCGCGGTGATCAGCAGCGCGCTCGTGACCTCGAAGGCGAAGACGTAGCGGCTGAAGAGGATGTTCGCGAGCGCCTCGATGTTGCCGCCCTCGTTGGCGGCCTCGAGGCCGGCGGCCGTGCCGAGCCCGACCTGGCCGAGCCCGACGACCACGAGCGCCGCGAAGACCAGTCCCGTGACGCCGGCGAGCAGCCGCTGGCCCTTCAGCGTCTCGACCAGGGAGTCCGAGGCGTCGACCCCCACGAGCATCAGCACGAAGAGGAAGAGCATCAAGATGGCGCCGGTGTAGACGATGATCTGCACGGCGAAGAGGAAGGGCGCCTCGAGCGGCAGGTAGAGCACGGCGAGGCTGATCATCACCACGGCCAGCAGGAGCGCGGCGTGCACGGCCTTGCGCACGACCAGGATGCCGAGCGCCGCGGCGACCATGACCGGGGCGAGGAGCCAGAAGGCGGTCACTGCGCCGCCCCCTCGGCACCGGTCCGGCCCCCGGCGAAGCTGCCGCGGTAGTAGTCGGTCTCGTCGTCGCCGAGCCGCATCGGGTGCGGCGGCTCCTCCATGCCGGGCAGCAGGGGGGCGATCAGGTCCGACTTCTCATAGATCAGGTCGGCGCGGTTGTTGTCCGCCAGCTCGTACTCGTTGGTCATCGTCAGCGCCCGGGTCGGGCAGGCCTCGATGCACAGCCCGCAGAGGATGCAGCGCAGGTAGTTGATCTGGTAGACGCGCCCGTACCGCTCGCCGGGGCTGTAGCGCTCCCCGGCGGCGTCGTCGTTCGAGGCGCCCTCGACGTAGATCGCGTCGGCGGGGCAGGCCCAGGCGCACAGCTCGCAGCCGATGCACTTCTCCAGGCCGTCGGGCCAGCGGTTGAGCTGGTGCCGGCCGTGGAACCGGGGCGCCGTGGGCTCCTTCTGGAACGGGTACTGCTCGGTCACGACCTTGCGGAACATGGTGCGGAACGTGACGCCGAAGCCGGCGACCTTGTCCAGCCCGAGCTGCTCCTTGATGGTGGCCATCAGATCTCCTCACCGTGCACGGGGGACGACGGGGACGACGACCCGAACTCCAGCGGGGCGGCCGCGCCGCGGCGGGCGCCCCCCTCGGGCATCGGGGGGACCGGGAAGCCGCCCACGACGCTGCCGGTGTGGTCGGCGCGCTCGGCCTCGGCCGCCGCTTCCGCCTCCTCGTCGCCCCTCGCGGGGATGAACAGGATGATCACGAACAGCGCCGCGAAGACGCCGATGCCGATGTAGAGGTAGTCGTCCGGGATGCCGCCCTCGAGCGACACCGTGCGGATGGTGGCGACCGCGATGATCCACAGCAGGCTGACCGGGATCAGGATCTTCCACCCCAGCGCCATGAACTGGTCGTAGCGCATCCGGGGCAGCGTGCCGCGCAGCCAGATGAAACCGAAGATGAAGAAGAGGACCTTGCCGAAGAACCAGAGCAGCGGCCAGTAGCCCTCGTTCGCGCCCGGCCAGACCTGCTCGATGCCCCACGGCGCGTGCCAGCCGCCGAGGAAGAGGGTCGTCGCGAGCGCCGAGACGGTGGCCATGTTGACGTACTCGCCGAGGAAGAACAGCGCGAACTTCAGCGAGGAGTACTCGGTGTGGAAGCCGCCGACGAGCTCGCCCTCGGCCTCGGGCAGGTCGAAGGGCGCGCGGTTGACCTCGCCGACCATCGAGATCGCGTAGATCACGAACGACGGCGCCAGGATCAGCCCGAACCAGAGGTCGTCCTGGGCGGCCACGATCTCCGAGGTCGACAGCGAGCCGGCGTAGAGGAACACCGCGACCAGCGCGAGGCCCATCGCGACCTCGTAGGAGATCATCTGGGCGCTCGAGCGCAGCCCGCCGAGCAGCGAGTACGTCGACCCCGAGGCCCAGCCGCCCAACACGATCCCGTAGATGCCGATCGAGGCGATCGCCATCACGAAGAGCACCGCGACCGGCATGTCGGTCAGCTGGAGCGGGGTGACGGTGTCGGTGAACGGGATCCGCACCTCGGGTCCGAACGGGATCACCGAGAAGGTGACGAACGCCGGGATCACCGTCATCACGGGCGCGAGGATGAAGACCACCTTGTCGGCGGCCTTCGGGATGATGTCCTCCTTCAGCGCCAGCTTGACGCCGTCCGCCAGCGACTGCAGCAGGCCGAAGGGCCCGTTCACGTTGGGCCCGATGCGGTGCTGCATGCGCGCCACCACGCGCCGCTCCCACCAGATGTTGAACAGGGTCAGCAGCACCAGGACCACGAAGATCAGCACGGCCTTGAGCAGGACCACCCACAACGCGTCGTTGCCGAAGGCGGAGAGGTCCCGGGGCTCCCCCGGAACCAGCTCGGTGGCGCGCGCGATGGCCAGCGCGGGCAAGCTCTCCCCGATCACTGCGTGGCTCCCTTCACCGTCACCGGGCTGCCGGGGGAGGCGAGGTCGGCGAGCACCCCGCGCCCGGTCGAGAAGGCCGGCAGCCAGACCGTCCCGGGCGGCATGTCGTCCCGCGGCTCCGCCGGCAGGGTGATCGAGCCGCGGTCGCCGCTCACGGTGACCGTGTCCCCCAGCGCGGCCTGGGCCTCGCGGGGCAGCCGGGCCACCGCGGGCCGCGCCGTGGAGCGGAGGTTCACGTCGCCGTCCTGCATGACGCCCAGGTCGAGCATCTGCTTCCAGGCGGACAGCGCGTAGGAGCCCTGGGGCCGCGAGACCGCGGGGGCCGGCACCGTCGGCGCGGCCGCGCGCTCGCCGTCCCAGGGGCCGACCTGCTCCATCTCGGCGCGGACCTCGGCGACGGTGCGGAAGCCCAGCGGGCGGCCGAGCTCCTCGGCGATCCCGGCGAGCACCCGCAGGTCGGGCAGCAGGCCCGGGACGGCCAGCACGGTGTCGAAGGGCCGGACCCGGCCCTCCCAGGTCACGAAGGTGCCGGCCTTCTCCGCCGGGGCGGCGACCGGGAACACCACGTCCGCGTGCCGGGAGACCTCGGTGGCGCGGAGCTCGAGGCTCACCACGAACGCGGCGGTCTGCAGGGCCTGCCGGGCGAGCGCCGGGTCGGCGAGGTCGTCGAGGTGCACGCCGCCCAGCACGAGCCCGCGGACCTCGCCGGACGCGGCGGCCGCGAGGACGGCGTCCGCGTCGCGGCCCGGGGTCTCCGGCAGCGCGCGCACGCCCCAGGCGGTGGCGACGTCGACGCGCGCGGAGGCATCGGACCACGGCCGGCCGCCGGGCAGCAGCCCGGGCAGGCAGCCGGCCTCGACGGCGCCGCGGTCGCCCGCGCGGCGGGGCACCCAGGCCAGCCGCGCGCCGGTCTTGCCGGCCACCTCGGCCGCGGCGGAGAGGGCGCCGGGCACGGCGGCGAGCCGGTCGCCGACGAGGATCACCGAGCGGGGGTCCAGGCCGCCCTCGGAGCGGCTGAGCAGCGCGCGCAGGGCGCCGGGCTCCTCGCCCGGCACGGTCGGGACCAGCTCGCCGTGCATCTTGGTGAGGCCCCGCGAGGCGTACGGCGCGAGCGAGATCACACGCGTCCCCGGCGTGCGCCGGGCCGCCTTGCGCAGGCGCAGGAAGATCGTGCCGGCCTCGTCCTCGGGCTCCAGCCCGGCGAGCACGACCGTGGTCGCGGCCTCGAGGTCGGCATACGTCACGCCGCCGTGACCGGGGCCGGTCAGCGCCACCCGGGAGGCCAGGAAGTCGGCCTCCTCGGCGGAGTGCGGCCGGGCCCGGAAGTCGACGTCGTTGGTGCGGAGCGCGACGCGGGCGAACTTGGCGTAGGCGTAGGCGTCCTCGCCGGTCAGGCGGCCGCCGGGCAGGACGCCGGTCGCCCCCGCTTTCGCGAGCCCCCGGGCGGCGACGGCGAGCGCCTCCGGCCACGAGGCGGCGCGCAGCTCGCCGGTGTGCTCGTCGCGCACCTGCGGGTGCGTCAACCGGTCGTCGGCCCGCGCGTACTGGAACGCGAAGCGGTCCTTGTCGGTGATCCACTCCTCGTTGACCTCGGGGTCGTTGCCCGCCATGCGCCGCATCACCTTGCCGCGCCGGTGGTCGACGCGGATCGCGGCGCCGCAGGCGTCGTGCTCCCCGACGCTGGGCGTCGAGACGAGGTCGAAGGGGCGCGAGCGGAACCGGTACTCCGAGCTGGTCAGGGCGCCCACCGGGCAGATCTGGATCGTGTTGCCGGAGAAGTAGCTCTCGAAGGGCTCCTTCTCGTAGATCCCCACCTGCTGGAGCGCGCCGCGCTCGACCATCTCGATGAAGGGGTCGCCGGCGATCTGCTCGGAGAAGCGGGTGCACCGGGCGCACAGCACGCACCGCTCGCGGTCGAGCAGCACCTGGGCCGAGATGTTGATCGGCTTGGGGAAGGTGCGCTTCACTCCGCCGCTGCCGGCGAAGCGCGAGTCGCCCCGGCCGTTGGTCATCGCCTGGTTCTGCAGCGGGCACTCGCCGCCCTTGTCGCAGACCGGGCAGTCGAGCGGGTGGTTGATCAGCAGCAGCTCCATCACGCCCTGCTGCGCCTTGTCGGCGACCGGGCTGGTGGCCTGCGTGCTGACGACCATCCCCTCCGCGACGGCGATGGTGCAGGAGGCCTGCGGCTTCGGCATCGGCCGGCCGTTGCCGGCGTCCGGGATCTCGACGAGGCACTGGCGGCAGGCGCCGACCGGGTCGAGCAGCGGGTGGTCGCAGAACCGCGGGATCTGCACGCCGATCTGCTCGGCGGCCCGGATCACCAGCGTGCCGGCGGGCACGCTGGTCTCGACGCCGTCGATGGTCAGCGTGACCAGGTCGGTCCGCTCGGGCGCGCCCCCCTGCGTCTTGTCGGGCGTCGTGGTCATGCGCTCGCTCCCGTGGTCGCGCCGGACCCCGCATCGGACTCCTGGGGGAAGACCGTGGAGGCGGCCGGGTCGAACGGGCAGCCGCCCAGGGTCAGGTGGGCGAGGAACTCCTCGCGGAAGTACTGGATCGCCGAGGAGATGGGGCTGGTGGCTCCGTCGCCGAGCGCGCAGAACGCGCGGCCGAGGATGTTGTCGCACTGGTCCAGCAGGATGTCCAGGTCCTCCTCGGACCCCTCGCCGCGCTCGAGGCGGGCCAGCGTCTGCACGAGCCACCACGTGCCCTCGCGGCACGGCGTGCACTTGCCGCACGACTCGTGCTTGTAGAACTCCGTCCAGCGGAGCACGGCCCGCAGCACGCACGTCGTCTCGTCGAAGATCTGCAGCGCGCGCGTGCCGAGCATGGAGCCAGCCTCGCCCACCGCCTCGTAGTCGAGCGGGACGTCGAGGTGCGCGTCGGTGAGGATCGGCGTGGACGAGCCGCCCGGCGTCCAGAACTTCAGCTCGTGGCCCTCGCGCATGCCGCCCGCGAGATCGATCAGCTCGCGCAGCGTGATGCCGAGCGGCGCCTCGAACTGCCCGGGCCGCCGCACGTGGCCGGACAGCGAGTAGAGGACGAAGCCCTTGGACTTCTCGGTGCCCAGCGAGGCGAACCAGTCGGCGCCCATCTCGACGATGGCCGGGACCGACGCGATGGACTCCACGTTGTTGATCACCGTCGGGCTGGCGTAGAGCCCCGCGACGGCCGGGAACGGGGGGCGCAGCCGCGGCTGGCCGCGGCGCCCCTCCAGCGAGTCGAGCAGCGCCGTCTCCTCGCCGCAGATGTAGGCCCCCGCGCCGGCGTGCACCACGACGTCCAGGTCGTAGCCGGAGCCGTGGATGTCGGTGCCCAGGTGGCCCGCGTCGTAGGCCTCCTGGACCGCCCGCTGCAGCCGCCGCACCACGTGCAGGATCTCGCCGCGCACATAGATGAAGGCGACCTTCGCGCGGATCGCGTAGGAGGAGATGATCACGCCCTCGACGAGCGTGTGCGGGCTGGCCATCATCAGCGGGGTGTCCTTGCAGGTCCCCGGCTCCGACTCGTCGGCGTTGACGACGAGGTACTTCGGCTTCGGGTTGTCCTGCGGGATGAACCCCCACTTCATGCCCGTGGGGAAGCCGGCCCCGCCGCGGCCGCGGAGCCCCGAGTCCTTGACCGCGGTCACGATCTCGTCGGGCGCCATCTCGAGGGCCATCGCCAGGGCGCGGTAGCCGCCCTGGTCGGTGTACGACGCCAGCGTCCACGGTCGGTCGCCGTCCCAGTTCTCGCTGAGCACCGGCGTCAGCATGTCGGTCCCCTGGTCGCTCATCCGGAGTCACCGCCCCTGTCGTCCTCGTGCTTCGCCTCGGCCGGGCTGTCGGCCAGCGTGCGCTCCTGCTCGGTGTGCTCGGCCTCGCGCCCGCCCGCGGCGCCCCGCGCCGCGCGCCCGAGCGCGGGGGCCTCGCCGCCGCCGCGTCCCGGGGCGGTCCAGCCCCGCTCGCGGGCGATGCCGAGCCCCACCAGCGAGGCCGGTCCCGCGGCCGGGCCCTCGTCGGCCCGGTCGTCGGGGAAGCCGGCGAGCACCCGCTCCGCCTCGCGCCAGGTGCACAGGCGCGCGCCGCGCGTGGAGCGCACCTCGGTGCCGGCGCGCAGGTCGTCGACCAGCCGGACGGCGGACTCGGGCGTCTGGTCGTCCATGAACTCCCAGTTGACCATCACCACCGGGGCGTAGTCGCAGGCGGCGTTGCACTCGACGTGCTCGAGGCTGACCTTGCCGTCCTCGGTGGTCTCGTCGTTGCCGACGTCGAGATGGTCCTTGAGCCGCGCGAGGATGGCGTCGCCGCCCATCACGGCGCACAGCGTGTTGGTGCAGACCCCCACGTGGTAGTCGCCGATCGGCCGGCGCTTGTACATCGTGTAGAAGGTCGCGACGCCGCTCACCTCGGCGGTCGACAGCTCCAGGATCTCGGCGCAGGCCTCGATCCCCTCGGGGGTCACCATGCCCTCCACGCTCTGCACCAGGTGCAGCATCGGGAGCAGCCCCGAGCGCTTCTGGGGGTAGCGCCCCGCGATCTCCTCGAGCTCGGCATACGTCTGCGCGGAGAGGGTCACCGGTCCACCCCTCCCATCACCGGGTCGATCGAGGCGATCGCGACGATCACGTCGGCGACCATGCCGCCCTCGCTCATCACGCTCGTCCCCTGCAGGTTCGTGAAGGAGGGGTCGCGGAAGTGCGCGCGGAAGGGGCGCGTGCCGCCGTCGGAGACGACGTGGCAGCCGAGCTCGCCGCGCGGCGACTCCAGCGGCACGTACGCCTGGCCCGGCGGCACCTGGAAGCCCTCGGTGACCAGCTTGAAGTGGTGGATCAGGGCCTCCATCGACTCGCCCATGATGTGCCGGATGTGGTCGAGGCTGTTGCCCATCCCGTCGCTGCCGATGGACAGCTGGCTCGGCCAGGCGATCTTCTTGTCCTCCACCATGACCGGCGCGCCCTCGGTCTTCTCGAGGCGCTCGACGCACTGCCGCACGATCCGCAGCGACTCGTGCATCTCGGCCAGGCGGATCCGGAACCGGCCGTAGGAATCCGCGGTGTCCCAGGTCTGCACGTCGAAGTCGTAGGTCTCGTAGCCGCAGACGGGCTCGGACTTGCGCAGGTCCCACGGGTAGCCGGTGGCGCGCAGCGGGGGGCCGGTGATCCCGAGCGCGAGGCAGCCCTGGAGGTCGAGGTAGCCCACGTCCTCGAGGCGGGCGCGGAAGATCGGGTTGGCGTTGCACAGGGCGGCGTACTCGAGCAGCCGCTTGTCCATCAGCTTGCAGAAGTCGCGGATCTCGTCCAGCGCGCCGGGGGGCAGGTCCTGCGCGACGCCTCCCGGCCGGATGTAGGCGTGGTTCATGCGCAGGCCGGTGATCAGCTCGAAGAGGTCGAGCACCAGCTCGCGCTCGCGGAAGCCGATCGTCATCACGGTGAGCGCACCGAGCTCCATGCCGCCGGTGGCGATCGCCACGAGGTGGGAGCTGATCCGGTTCAGCTCGAGCATCATCACCCGCAGCACGTTCGCGCGCTCGGGGATGTCGTCCTCGATGTCGAGCAGCCGCTCCGTGCCGAGGGTGTAGGTCGCCTCGTTCCAGAGGGGGGCCAGGTAGTCCATCCGGGTGCAGAACGTGACGCCCTGGACCCAGTTGCGGAACTCCATGTTCTTCTCGATGCCCGTGTGCAGGTAGCCGATCCCGGCCCGGGCCTCGGTCACGGTCTCGCCCTCGAGCTCGAGGATCAGCCGGAGCACCCCGTGCGTGGAGGGGTGCTGCGGGCCCATGTTGACCACGACCCGCTCCTCGGCCTCCTCGCCGAGGCCCTGGGAGATGGAGTCCCAGTCCTGACCGGTGACCGTGAAGACCCGGCCCCCCGAGGTCTCGCTGCTGGGGGCGAAGAGGTCCTCGCCGCCGCCGGCGGCGCCGGTGCCCGAGTCGGTGTGAGTGCTCATGTCAGTTGTACGCCCTCCGCTGGTCGGGCGGCGGCACGGTGCCGCCCTTGTACTCCACCGGGATGCCGCCCAGCGGGTAGTCCTTGCGCTGCGGGTGGCCCGGCCAGTCGTCGGGCATCAGGATCCGGGTCAGGGCCGGGTGGCCGTCGAAGATGATCCCGAACATGTCCCAGGTCTCACGCTCGTGCCAGTCGGCGGTCGGGTACTGCTCCGTGACCGAGGGGATGTGCGGGTCGGCGTCGGGGGCCGACACCTCCACGCGGACGCGGCGGTTGTGGGTCATCGAGAGCAGGTGGTAGACCGCGTGCAGCTCGCGGCCCGTGTCGTCCGGGTAGTGCACCCCGCTGACCGAGGAGCACATCTCGAAGCGCAGCGAGGGGTCGTCGCGCAGCTGCCCGATCACGGCCCGCAGGTGCTCCCGGGCGACGTGGAAGGTGATCTCGCGGCGGTGGACGACCACCCGCTCGATCGCGGCCGGGGCGTCGTCGCCCAGCGAGGCGGCCAGGGCGGAGTCGAGGGCGTCCGCGACCTCGTCGAACCAGCCGCCGAAGGGGCGGCGGCTCTCGGCGGGGAACAGCGTCGGCTTGACCAGCCCGCCGTAGCCCGAGGTGTCGCCGGAGCCCTGCACGCCGAACATGCCGCGGCGCTCGCCGACCTGGCGGACCTCGCCGGCCGGGGCCGGGACGTTGTCCGGGGACTGGTCCGGCGCGGGCTGCTCGACGGCCTCCCGGGGTCCCTCGCGCTCCCCCGCGTCCTTCTCGCTCACCGCAGCTGGCCCTTCATCTCGGCGGTCGGCAGGGCGTTGAGCGCGGCCGTCTCGCGCTCCTCGATCTCACCGGCCCGGTTGGCGCCGAGCTTGGTGTGCTGGACCTGGTCGTGCAGCTTGAGGATCGCGTCGATCAACATCTCGGGGCGGGGCGGGCACCCGGGGAGATACATGTCGACCGGCACGATGTGGTCGACGCCCTGGACGATCGCGTAGTTGTTGAACATGCCGCCGGAGCTGGCGCACACGCCCATCGCGAGCACCCACTTCGGGTCGGCCATCTGGTCGTAGATCTGGCGCAGCACGGGCGCCATCTTCTGGCTCACCCGACCGGCGACGATCATCAGGTCGGCCTGGCGGGGGCTGGCCCGGAAGACCTCCATGCCGAAGCGGGCCATGTCGTACTTCGGCCCGCCGGAGGTCATCATCTCGATCGCGCAGCACGCCAGGCCGAAGGTCGCCGGCCAGAACGAGGCCTTGCGCATGTAGCCCGCCACACCCTCGACCGTGGTGAGCAGGACGCCGCTCGGCAGCTTCTCCTCGAGTCCCACGTCAGTCCCTTCGCTCGCTGTGGCCGCCCGGCGCGGGGAGGCCCCCGCCCGTCAGTCCCACTCCAGCCCGCCGCGCCGCCAGACGTATGCGTAGGCGACGAACACGGTGAGGATGAACAGCACCATCTCGACCAGGCCGTAGACGCCCATCGCGTCGAAGTTCACGGCCCACGGGTAGAGGAAGATGATCTCGATGTCGAAGACGATGAAGAGCATCGCGGTGATGTAGTACTTCACCGGGAAGCGACCGCCGCCGAGCGCCTGGGGCGTGGGCTCGATGCCGCACTCGTAGGAGTCGAGCTTGATGCGGTTGAAGCGCTTCGGTCCGGTCAGCGAGCTGATGCCCACCGAGAAGATCGCGAAGCCCGCAGCCAGGACCGCAAGCGCCAGGACCGGCGTGTACAGCTCCATCCCGCCAACCTCTTTCCCCGGGGCGCCGGGACGCCCACCCGTGACCTTGTGAATACCTTCACGAAGTGCTGCGCGCCACAGTCTACGAGTCCCGGATCACATCCGCCACGCGGGGTGAGGCGCGTCCGGGGCTACATATTTCCGGTCCGGGGAGGCCCCCGGAACGTCAGGCCGTGGCCCGGTGGAGGCACACGATGCCACCCGTCAGGTTGCGCCACTCGGGGGCCCTCCAGCCCGCCTGCGCCAGCTGGTGGGCGAGCCGCTCCTGGTCGGGCCAGGCGCGGATCGACTCGGCGAGGTAGACGTACGCCTCCGGGTCGGAGGACACGGCCCGCGCCAGCGCCGGCAGGCCCCGCATCAGGTACTCCAGGTAGAGCGTGCGGAAGGGCCCCCACGTCGGGTGGCTGAACTCGCAGACCACCAACCGGCCCCCCGGCCGGGTGACCCGGAGCATCTCGCGCAGGCCGGCGTCCGCGTCGACGATGTTGCGCAGGCCGAAGGAGATCGTCACGGCGTCGAAGGTGTCGTCGGCGAAGGGCAGCCGCGTGCCGTCGCCCGCGACGAACCGCAGGGCCGGCCGGGCGCGCTTGCCGACCCGCAGCATCCCGAGCGAGAAGTCGCACGGGACGACGGTGGCCCCACGCTCCGCGAACGGCTCGCTCGACGTCCCGGTGCCCGCCGCGAGGTCGAGCACCCGGTCGCCGGGGCCCGCGCGCACCGCGGTCAGGACCTCGCGCCGCCACCGGCGGTCCTGGCCGAGCGAGAGCACGTCGTTGGTGACGTCGTACCGCCTCGCGACGGCGTCGAACATCCTCTGCACGTCCTGCGGCTGCTTGTCGAGGTCTGCGCGGGGCACGCGCCGAAGCCTAGGCCCCTGCCCGCGCGGGTCACCCGACCCGGCCCGGGTGCCACCGCCGTCCTGAGTACTCTCGACGCGTGACGACCGGCGCGACGAGCGAGGGCGGGGCGGCCCGGGCGGCCCCCCTGGTGGCGCGCACCGTCGCGATCGACCCGGCCTCGGTCACCCCGCTGCTCGCGCTGCTCCCCCGCGACCGCCCGGTCACCTGGCTGCACAAGGGCGAGGGGCTCGTCGGCTGGGGTGCGGCCGCCCAGCTGCGCGTCTCGGGGCCCGACCGTTTCGTCGAGGCCGACGCGTGGTGGCGCGACCTCACGGGGCATGCCGTGGTCCGCGACGAGGTCGCCGCCCCCGGCACCGGCCTCGTCGCCTTCGGCACCTTCGCCTTCGGTGACGGCGACCCCGGCCCGGCCGCGGAGCAGGCCGGCAAGGCCGCCGCCTCCGTGCTCCAGGTGCCCGAGGTCATCGTCGGCCGGCGCGGGGACCGGGCCTGGCTGACCCGGATCAGCCGCGGGTCCCTCCCGCCCGCCCAGCCGGGCCTGGCGGGGCACGAGCCGGAGCTGCCCCACGCGCCGGCCGGCATCACCTTCGCGGACGGCGCGCTGGACGGCGACCGGTGGATGTCCGCCGTCGCCGACGCGGTCGCCCGCATCGACGCCGGGGCCCTCGAGAAGGTCGTGCTGGCACGCGACCTCGTGGCCCGCGCCCGCGGGCCGGTCGACGTGCGCTGGCCGCTCGCGCGGCTCGCCGAGGGCTACCCCATGTGCTGGACGTTCCACGTCGACGGCATCTTCGGCGCCACGCCCGAGATGCTGGTGCGCCGCGAGCGCGGCCTGGTCACGTCGCGGGTGCTGGCCGGCACGATCCGCCGCACCGGCGACGACGAGCACGACCTGGCGCTCGCCGGGGCGCTGGCGCGCAGCTCGAAGGACCTCGAGGAGCACGAGTACGCCGTCCGCTCCGTCGCCGACGCGCTCGACCCGCACTGCTCCTCGATGAACGTGCCCGAGGTGCCCTTCGTGCTGCACCTGCCCAACGTGATGCACCTGGCGAGCGACCTCGCCGGCGTGGTGCACGACGCGACCGAGGTCTCCTCGCTGCTGCTGGCGGCATCGCTGCACCCCTCGGCCGCCGTCGGGGGCACCCCCACCTGTGAGGCGACGGCCCTGATCGGGGAGATCGAGGGCATGGACCGGGGACGCTACGCGGGCCCGGTGGGCTGGATGGACGCGCGCGGCGACGGCGAGTGGGGCATCGCCCTGCGCAGCGCGGTGGTCTCGGGCGACACCGTGCGGCTCTTCGCCGGCTGCGGCATCGTCGCGGGCTCCGACCCCGAGGCCGAGCTCGCGGAGTCGCAGGCGAAGTTCGTGCCCGTGCGCGACGCGCTCGGCGGCGACTGACCCTCGGTTCGTCGACCCGGCGCCAGTTCGCCGGCTCGTCGCGCGAGGCGTTGCGCGGTGCCCGACCCGCGTGCTTGACTCGCCACTGTTGAACGAAGTTCAAGAGGAGGCGGCCATGGGGCACGACGCGATCGTCGTGGGCGCGGGGTTCGGCGGCATGGGCGCCGCGATCCAGCTCGCGGAGCAGGGGCTCACCGACATCGTCGTGCTCGAGCGCGAGGACGACCTCGGCGGCACCTGGCACGTCAACCGCTACCCCGGGCTCGCCGTGGACATCGCCAGCGTCACCTACTCCTACTCCTTCCTGCCCAACCCGCACTGGCGGCACTGGTATGCCCGCGGCGCCGAGCTGAAGGCGTACGCCGAGCACGTCGCCGAGACCTACGACCTGCGCCGGCTGATGCGCTTCGGCCAGGAGGTCACCGGCGCGCGCTGGGACGAGGCCGCCGGGGAGTGGGAGGTCGACGTCGCGGGCCGCGAGCCGCTTCGGGCGCGGCTGCTCGTGGCGGCCACGGGCTTCCTCTCCCAGCCGCGGCTGCCCGACATCGAGGGAGTCGGCGATTTCACCGGCGACGTCGTGCACACCGCGGCGTGGGACGACTCGGTCGACCTCGAGGGCCGCCGGGTGGGCGTGATCGGCACGGGCGCCACCGCCGTCCAGCTCGTCCCGGAGCTGGCGGAGCGCGCCGCGGAGCTGACGGTCTTCCAGCGCACGCCGATCTGGGTGACCCCCAAGCTCGACTTCCCGATCCCCGGCCCGGTGCGCCGGCTGTTCTCCGCCCTGCCGAGCACCCAGCGCGCGGCGCGAGCTGTGAACACGGCCGGGCTCGAGGCCGTGATGGTGCTCGGCGTGCTCAACTACCGCCGCGCGAAGGCCCTGAACCGCGGGGCCGAGCTGGTCGCGCGCGGCCACCTGCGGCGGCAGGTCGCCGACCCCGACCTGCGGCGCGCCCTGACGCCGGACTACTCGTTCGGCTGCAAGCGCCCGACCTTCTCCAACGCCTACTACCCCGCCCTCACCCGCGACCACGTGCACCTGGAGACCGGCAGCATCGAGCGCGTCACGCCGACCGGCGTGGTGACGGCCGCCGGTGAGACCGAGCTCGACGTGCTGGTGCTGGCCACCGGCTACGACATGTGGGACAAGAACTTCCCGGCGATCCGCGTGGTCGGCCGCGACGGCAAGGACCTCGGCGCCTGGTGGCGCTCGACGCGCTTCCAGGCCTACCAGGGCATCGCGGTGCCCGGCTTCCCCAACTTCCTCAGCCTCGCCTCGCCGTACTCCTACTCCGGGCTCTCCTACTTCACGACCATCGAGGGGCAGATGAAGCACATCGGCCGGCTGCTGGGCGAGATGGAGCGGCGCGGCGCGACCAGGTTCGAGGTGCGCGACCCCGCCAACGAGGAGTTCCTCGGCTGGGCCACCGAGCGGCTCGAGGACTCGGTGTTCACCCTCGGCGCCTGTGCCACCGCGCGCAGCTACTACTTCAACCAGCACGGCGAGGCCGCACTGCTGCGGCCGAGCTCGACGACCAGCACGCACCGGGAGATGCAGACGTTCCCGGTCGACGACTACGCGTACGCCTGAGGCGGGTCTCGATACGCTCGCTGGCGCTCGCTGCTCGACCACCGAGACCACTGCGCGCTCCCGGGAGGTTGTGCTGCCCGCGGGGGATCGCTGGGTCTCCTGACCGCGCGTCGAGAGGACACGCTGCGACCATGGACCGCAGCGGACGACATGTCAGAAGTCGGTGCCCGGCGCGAGGCGGGTGTAGGCCTGCTGGCGCGGCTCGAGGAACCGCTGCAGGTGGCCGTCGACGATGCCGAGGCCGGCCTCGGAGTAGATCTCGTCGTGGATGGCGAGGTTGCGCGGCGCGCCCACCTCGCGCGCGAAGTCGATCGCCTCGCTGGCCTTGAGCCAGGGCGCGGAGACGGGCAGGAGGAGGACGTCGACGGGCCGGTCGGGCGGGGTCAGCGCGTCGCCCGGGTGGAAGACGCTGGTGCCACCCACGTCGAGCAGATAGCCGCTGTTGTCGAAGTGCGGCAGCTCGGGGTGGATGATCGCGTGCTTCTGCCCCACCACCTCGACCGGCAGCCCCGCGACCTCGAGCAGGTCCCCGGGCTCGAGCACCCTCAGGCGCTCGACGACGTCCGGCGCCTCGGCGCGGATCTTGTCGGCGACGGCCCCGATGGTGAGGACGGGCGCCTCCGCGCGCCGCAGGTGCCCGGCGTCGTAGTGGTCCGGGTGCTCGTGGGTCACCAGGATCGCGTCGGCGCCGTCCACCGCCTCCGGGGAGGTCCAGCCGCCGGGGTCGATCACGACCACGCCCCCGTCGTGCTCGATCCGGACGCAGGCGTGCCCGAACTTCGTGAGGCGCATGGGCGCCACGGTAGTCCGCCACCCGAGCAGCGGGGGACGCCGCTCAGGCCGACGGGGCGAGCCATTCGTCGAGCAGGGCGTCGAACGCGGGGAGGTCGTGGGGCCGGTGCTCGTTGCCGGGGACGGTGCTCCACTGGGCGCCGAGGTCCCGCAGCGCCGCCGCGACGCCGTCGTAGAGCGGCGACCAGCCTCCGGTGACCACCAGGGTCGGCACCGGCAGCGGGGCGTCCCCCAGGTCGACCTCCCAGACGTTCGGGGTGTGCCGGAAGCGCGCACCGAGGTCCCGGGTGGCCTCGGGGTCGTCGCCCATCGGAATGCCCAGCACCTCGACGATGCCGCGGCCGAACGCCAGGTCGTCCACCTCGGAGTCGTGCGCGCGAGCCATCACGGGGCTCATCTCGGCCACGTGCTCCTCGACCGCCGGCACGCCGCGCGCGAGCGACACGCAGGCCGGCTCGATCAGCAGCAGCGACCGCACGCGCCCGGGATCCCCCCGGGCGGCGAGGACGGCGGCGAGGCCGCCGTACGAGTGCGCGACGAGGTGCCCCCCGGCCTCGCCCAGCAGCGCCAGCAGGTGCGCGGCGTCCCGCGCGGGGTCGTCCCAGGGCTGCTCCGCGGGCCGGGAGCTGAAGACGGCGCCGGGCACCGCGCTCTGGCGTGGCCAGCGGACGGGGCCGTCGGGCCCGGCCCCGTGCAGGAACACGACGGCCTGCGGGTCAGCCACCGACCCAGCGTAGTCCGAAGCCCTCGACCAGCACACGTCTCGCGTCGGCCCCGCCGGACTGCTCGGGGCCGGGCTCCGCGCCGCCTTCCGACCGCGTGATCCGCACCTCCAGGCGGGAGTCCGCGAGCACCTCGGCCAGGCCCGCCCCCCACTCGACGACCGTGACGGCGTCGGCCAACGAGGTGTCGAGGTCGAGGTCGTCGAGCTCGTCGACGCTGCCGAGCCGATAGGCGTCCACGTGCACCAGCGCCGGCCCGTCGGCGAGGCTCGGGTGCACCCGGGCGATCACGAACGTCGGGGAGGTCACCTGGCCGCGGACCCCGAGGCCCGCCCCGATGCCCTGCGTGAGGGTGGTCTTGCCGGCGCCGAGCCCGCCGGCGAGCACGACCAGGTCGCCGGCCCGCAGGTCGGCCGCCAGCCGGCGGCCGAGGTCGCGCATGGCCTCGCCGTCGGGGACGTCGTGCGCGGTCGGCGCGCGGCGCTCGAGCTCGACGTACGGCGCCGAGCGCCCCACCTCGACGAAGCCGTGCGCCTCCCAGAAGCCCACGGTGCCGGGCAGCTCCTCGCGCGCGAGGACGGCCACCGCCACCACCCCCGGGAGCCCCGGGGCGACGTCGTCCACGGCCGCCGCGACCAGGGCGGTGGCGACGCCGTGGTCCTGCTCGCCGGGCAGCACGCCGACGCGGCGCAGGTGGAGCCGGTCGTCGACCGGGTCGAGCACCAGGGCGCCGACGACCTCGCCGTCGCGCTCGGCGACGAGCCCGCCGTGCGCCGCCAGCGCGGCGGCCAGCGACGCCTCCGTCTCCCCGAGCGCGTCGGCGGGTGGATCGAGCGGCGGTCGGTTGCCGAAGGCGGACCGCACCACCGCGAGGACCGCGCCGGCCGCCTCGGGACCGACCCGGCGGAGGGCCAGCGTCGCCCCGGAGCCCGCCGCGACCTGGGTCACCGGCCCACCCGCTCCGCGGCGGCCGCGATCAGCTGGTCGAGGGCCGCGTTGACCTGCTCGTGCCGCTCGATGATCACCATGTGTCCGGCGCCGTCGCACTCCACCAGCCTCGAGCCCTCGATCCAGGCGTGCAGCTTGCGGCTGTGGCCGACCGACGTGAGCTTGTCCCCGGTGCCGCACACGATCGTGGTCGGCACCCGGGAGAGGGCCTCGACCGCGTGGAACTTGTCGAGCCGGTCGAAGTG
The DNA here is from genome assembly GCA_963832415.1 of uncultured Actinomycetota bacterium. Lineage (GTDB taxonomy): Bacteria > Actinomycetota > Actinomycetes > Propionibacteriales > Nocardioidaceae > Nocardioides. The sequence goes on from CAWHTZ010000011.1 coordinate 128,495, forward strand.
CGGGAAGAAGTCGGCGAGCACGGCGAACGGCGTGGCCGAGAGCATCTCGTCCACGAAGGCCACGTAGGACGGCGGCACCTCGCTGCCGAAGGCGAACGCGTCGGTGAAGGCCATGGCCACCCGCTTGCCGATCCGACGCACGCCGTCGACGGCCTTGTGCCCCCGCGCGAGCGTGGCGATCGTGTGCCGCCCGAGCTGCGAGCTCACGCCGCGCGGCAGGAGCGGCAGCAGCAGCCGGGCCGGCTGGAGCCCGCCGGCGGTGGTGCTGATCAGGCCCACGCCCGCGACCCGCTCGACGAAGAAGTCCGGGTGCCGCTCCGCGAGGGCGACGATGCTCATCCCACCCATGGAGTGGCCCACCAGGACCACGGGTCCCCCGGGGGTGGCCTGCTCGATCACCCGTCGGAGGTCGTCGCCGAGCTGCTCGATGCTGGTGAACTGACCGGTCGACCGGCCCGACCGACCGTGCGAGCGCTGGTCGTAGAAGACCGAGCGCACCAGCCCGCGGTAGCCGGCGCGCTGGAAGTGCCAGCAGTCCTGGTTGAGCATGAACCCGTGCACGAAGACGAGCGTGAGGCCGGGGCCGGCGCGGTCGCGGCCCGAGCCCCCGCCGCCGGACGGGTCGTGCTCCTCCACCTCGACGTGCAGCGGCACGCCGTCGTCGGCGACCACGGTCATCGGGCGCGCCCGGAGCGTGCCGAAGTGCGTGCTGTCGCCCGCGCCGCGCCGCGCCTCCCCCACCCGCCGCTGGTGGACGGCCCGCGCGGCGGTGCCCGCGGCCACGACGCCGAGCGCCCCGGCGGCGATCCGCGCCGCGAGGATGCGGCGTCCCGACCGGCTCATCGGACCTCCTCCCCGTCGCCCGCCGAGTCGACATACCGGCGCGCGAGGCGACCGGCGTTGCCGCCGATGCGGGTGACGATCTCGTAGCTGATGGTGCCGCACGCCTCCGCCCACTCCTGGGCGGTCGGCTCTCCGCCGGCGCCGGTGCCGAAGAGCACGACGGGCTCCCCCGCGCCGAGCTCCTCGCCGCCGAGGTCGACCACGAGCTGGTCCATGCACACCCGCCCCCGGATCGGGCGCCGCCGCCCCGCGACCCAGGTCTCCGCCACCGAGCTGGCGTGCCGCGGCACCCCGTCGCCGTAGCCCGCGGGCACGAGCCCGACGGTGGTGGCCTCCGGCGCGGTCCAGGTGTGCCCGTAGGACACGCCCGCGCCCGCGGCCAGCGCCTTCGTCTGCACGAGCCGGCCCCGCACCGTCATGGCCGGCACGAGGCCGGGGTCGCCGCCCTCCCGGGGGGCGGGATGCAGGCCGTAGGACGCGATGCCGCAGCGCACGAGGTCGAAGCGGGCCGAGGGGCGGAGCAGGGTCGCCGCCGAGTTCGCCAGGTGCCGCACCTCGGGGCGCACCCCCGCGGCCTCGGCCTGGTCGAGCGCGCGGAGGAAGGCCGCCTCCTGCGCGTCGTTCGCCGGGTGCCGCGGCTCGTCGGCCGCCGCGAGGTGCGACCAGATCCCCGTCACGACGACGCGGCCCTCCCGCTCCTCGGCGCGGGCCACGCGCAGCAGCTCGGGCCAGTCCTCGGCCGTCGCGCCGCCGCGCGAGAGCCCCGTGTCCACCTTCAGCTGCAGGCGGGCGCGGCGCCCCGAGCGCCCGGCGGCCGCGGCGATCGCGGCCACCTGGGCCGGTTCGTAGGCCGTGACGTCGACCTCGGCGCGCACCGCGTCGTCGTACGCCTCCCCCGGCACCGCCAGCCAGCACAGCACGCGGCCCCCGTCGCCGCCCGCGCGCAGCGCGAGCGCCTCGCCGAGCGTGGCGACCCCGAGCCAATCGGCGCCGGCGGCCCGGGCCGCGCGGGCGACCTGCTGCATGCCGTGGCCGTATCCGTCGGCCTTGACCACCGTCATCATCGCGGCGCCCCCGGCCGCGCCCCGCAGGGCGCGGACGTTGTGCCGCAGGGCCGCGAGGTCGATCACCGCCTCGAGCCGGGCGCCCGGGCCCGCCGCGCTGGTGGTGCTCATGGCACCGATGATCTCAGGCGGGGGCCGGGAGCGCGCGGACCGCGGCCGGGACCGCGGCGGCGACCTCCCCCGCGACGAGCGGGCCGCCCGACGCCGCCAGGGTGGCCGCCGACCCGTGCAGCCAGGCCCCCACCGACGCGGCGTCGAAGGGCGACAGCCCGGCCGCGAGCAGCGCGCCGACCAGGCCGGCGAGCACGTCGCCCGCGCCGGCGGTGGCGAGCCACGGCGGGCCGGTGGTGCTGACCCGGACCGCCCCGTCGGGGCGGGCCACCAGCGTGTGCCGCCCCTTGAGCAGCACGGTCGCGTCGAACCGGGCGGCCGCCGCCCGGGCGTGGGCCAGGGGCTCGGCCTCGACCGCGGCGCGCTCCACCCCGGTCATCCGGGCCAGCTCGCCGGCGTGCGGCGTGAGCACCAGCCCCACCCCGGCATCGGGGCGCACGGCCGTCAGGGCGTCGGCGTCCACGCAGACGGGCACGCCGTCGGCGAGGGCCGCCGCGAGCGCGTCGGCGGCGGCGTCCCCCGTGCCGGAGCCGACCGTCCAGGCCTGCACGCGGCCGGCGCCGACCACCTCGGGGTGGGCCTGCCGCACGCGGTCGCCGACCTCGTCGTCGCCGACGTACCGCACCATCCCGGCGAGGCCCGAGGCGGCGCCGGCCACGCAGAGCAGGCCGGCGCCGGGATACTGCGCCGAGCCGGCGCGCACGCCGACCACGCCGCGGGTGTACTTGTGGTCCGGCCCGCCCGGCCACGGCAGCAGCCCCGCGACGTCGTCGGGCTGGAGCGCCGTGATCGCGGCCGGGGGCAGGTCGAGCCCGAGGTCGACGAGGTGCACGACCCCGGCGGCCTCGGCGGCGGGGTCGACGAGGTGGCAGGGCTTGAGGGTCCCGAAGGTCACGGTGAGGTCGGCGTCGACGTGCCGCCCGGGCAGGGCTCCGGTGTCCACGCCCACCCCGGAGGGCACGTCGACCGCGACCACGGTGGCTGTCGGCGCGTCGGCGGCGGCGGTGTCCAGGGCCGCGGCGGCGTCCTCACGCAGGCCTCCCCGCCCACCGATGCCGAGCATCCCGTCGACCACGACGTCGGGCGGGGGCAGCACGTGGGCGGCCGGGTCGTCGCCGGCGACGGCGTGGCCGCCGGCCCGGCGCAGCGCGGCGAGGCCCGCGGCGTGCGCCTGGTCGGCGAGCAGGACGGCGTCCACGGCGACGCCCCGCCGGCGGAGCATCGCCCCGGCCCACAGCGCGTCGCCCCCGTTGTTGCCGGCGCCCACCAGCAGCCGGACCCGGCGGCCGTAGGCGCTGCCGAGCAGGTCGAGCACGGACGCCGCCAGCCCGGCGGCCGCGCGCTGCATCAGCGCCCCCTCCGGCACATGGGCGAACGCCCGCTCCTCGGCCGCCCGGACCTGCTCGACGGTGTGCGCGCTCCTCATGTGCGGTGACGATAGTCGGAGACGTGCCGGTCGTCCGGGGGCCGCGCGCAGACCCGGGGGGTCTCGGAGCGTCGCGCCGTCAGGACTCGACGACGACCGTCGCGGTGGCGAGGCCGCCGTCGTGCGCGAGCGTGACGTGCACGCCTCGCACGCCGAGGGCGTCCGCCCGGGCGGCCACCGTGCCGCGCAGCACGAGCCGGGGGGCCCCCGACGGCTCGGGGACCACCTCGGCGTCGTGCCAGGCGAGACCGGGCGGGGCGCCGAGCGCCTTGGCGACGGCCTCCTTCGCGGCGAACCGCGCGGCCAGGGACGCCGGGGGGCGCGGCGAGCCGTCCGGCAGGACGCGCTCCCGATCGGTCAGCAGGCGGCCGGCCAGGGCGGGCGTGCGCGCCAGGGAGGCGGCGAACCGGTCCACGTCGACCACGTCGGTGCCGACGCCCACGACCGGCACGGCTCACTCCACCGTGACGGACTTGGCCAGGTTGCGCGGCTGGTCGACGTCGTGGCCCTTGACCGTCGCCAGCTCGCAGGCGAAGAGCTGCAGGGGGACGGTCGCCACCAGCGGCTGGAGGAGCGTCGGCACCTCCGGCAGCCGGATCAGCTCGTCGGCGTACGCCTCGACGGAGTCGTCGCCCTCCTCGACCAGGCAGATGGTCCGGGCGCCGCGGGCGCGCACCTCCTGGATGGCCGAGAGCATCTTCTGGTGCAGCTGGTCGCGGCCGCGGGGGGGCACGACGCAGAGCATCGGCGTGCCCGGCTCGACCAGGGCGATCGGGCCGTGCTTGAGCTCGCCGGCCGCGAAGCCCTCGGCGTGGAGGTAGGCCAGCTCCTTCAGCTTGAGGGCCCCCTCCAGCGCCACGGGGTAGCCCGCGTGCCGGCCCAGGAAGAACACCGAGGTGGTCTCGACGTGCTTGCTGGCGAGCTCGTAGATCTTGTCCTCGGCGGCGAGCACCTCGGCGATCCGGTCGGGCATGGCGTCGAGCTGGTCGACGACCTCGCTGATCTCGTCGCCGTAGCGCGTGCCCTTGACCTGGGCGAGATAGAGGGCGAGGAGGTAGCAGGCCACGAGCTGGGTGAGGAAGCCCTTGGTCGAGGCCACCCCGATCTCGGGCCCGGCGTGCGTGTAGATCACGGCGTCGGACTCGCGCGGGATCGACGCCCCGTTGGTGTTGCAGATCGCGAGGACCTTGGAGCGCTGCACCCGCGCGTGCCGGATCGCCTGCAGGGTGTCGGCGGTCTCCCCCGACTGGCTGATGGCCACCACGAGCGTCGCGTGGTCGAGGATGGGGTCGCGGTAGCGGAACTCCGAGGCCAGCTCGACCTCGCACGGCGTCCGCGTCCAGTGCTCGATCGCATACTTGGCCACCATGCCGGCATAGAACGCCGTGCCGCAGCCGACGATGATGATCTTGTCGATGTCGCGCAGCTCGTCGTCGTCGAGGCGCATCTCGTCGAGCTGCAGCAGGCCCTCGGCCGTGCGCCGGCCCAGCAGCGACTCGGCCACGGCGCGCGGCTGCTCGTGGATCTCCTTGCGCATGAACCAGTCGTAGCCGTCCTTCTCGGCGGCGGCGAGGTCCCAGTCGACGTGGTAGGTCCGGCCCTCGGCCGGGGCGCCGTGGAAGTCGGTGACCTCGACCGAGTCGCGGGTGAGGGTGACCACGCGGTCCTGGCCGAGCTCCATCGCCTCGCGGGTGTGGTCGATGAAGGCGGCGACGTCGGAGCCGACGAAGTTCTCGCCCTCCCCGATCCCGACCACCAGCGGCGAGCTGCAGCGGGCCGCGACCAGCCGGTCGGGGTCCTCGCCGTCGATGGCGACCAGCGTGAAGGAGCCCTCGAGCCGCCGGCAGGTCTGCTGCATCGCGGTGGTGAGGTCGGCCCCGCCGAGCACGGCCTGCTCGAGCAGCTGCGCGGCGATCTCGGAGTCGGTCTCGGAGCGCAGGTCGACGCCCGCGGCCTCCAGCTCGGCGCGGAGCTCGGGGAAGTTCTCGACGATGCCGTTGTGCACCAGCGCGACCCGGCCCTGGGCGCCGAGGTGCGGGTGGGCGTTGAGGTCGGTGGGCGGACCGTGGGTGGCCCACCGCGTGTGGCCCAGCCCGGTGGTCGACTCCGGCAACGGGGTCGACGCGAGCGACTCCTCGAGATTGGCCAGCTTGCCGGCCTTCTTGTCCCAGGCCACCGTGCCGCCCGCGACGACGGCGATCCCGGCGGAGTCGTAGCCCCGGTACTCCAGGCGCCGGAGGCCCTCGAGCACGACGCCTCCCGCCTGCTGGTGTCCGACGTAGCCGACGATTCCGCACATGTCGCCGGAGTCTACGGCGGCGGCCGCTCGGGTTCCGCCGTGGCGCCACCCGCGCGGCCACCCCCTGCAACAATGCCGGTCATGGCAGCCACCGGCCCGGCAGGGAGCGCCGAGTCGAACGGCGACACCGGGCGCGAGTCCTCGCCGTATGTGGAGCTCGACCGCTCCTCCTGGGCCGCCCTGGCGCGCTCGACCGCGAATCCTCTCACCGGCGAGGAGATCCGCCGCCTGCGCGGCCTCGGCGACGCGCTGGACCTCGACGAGGTGCGGCAGGTCTACCTGCCGCTGTCGCGGCTGCTGAGCATGTACGTCGAGTCGGCGCGCGTGCTGCACCGCCGGCAGGAGGACTTCCTCGGCAAGCCCCAGCCGCCGCACACGCCCTTCGTGATCGGGCTCGCCGGCTCGGTGGCCGTGGGCAAGTCGACGACCGCCCGCGTGCTGCAGCAGATGCTGGCGCACTGGCCCGAGCACCCCAACGTCGCGCTGGTGACCACCGACGGGTTCCTGCTGCCCAACGCCGAGCTGGAGCGCCGCGGCATCCTGCAGCGCAAGGGGTTCCCCGAGTCCTACGACCGCCGCGCGCTGCTGCGCTTCGTGGTGGACATCAAGTCGGGGCGCGACGAGGTCCAGGCCCCGACGTACTCCCACCTGACCTACGACGTCCTGCCCGACGAGACCGTCGCCGTGCGCAGCCCCGACATCGTGATCATCGAGGGGCTCAACGTCCTGCTCCCCGCGCGGGTGCGCGAGGACGGCCGCGCCGGGCTCGCCGTGAGCGACTTCTTCGACTTCTCGGTCTACGTCGACGCGGCGACCGACGACATCCGCCGGTGGTATGTCGAGCGGTTCCTGCGGCTGCGCGAGACCGCCTTCCGCGACCCGGACTCCTACTTCGCGCGCTACGCCGAGCTCAGCGAGCCGGAGGCCGTCGCCCAGGCCCGGCGGATCTGGGACACCATCAACGGGCCCAACCTGGTGCAGAACGTGCTGCCCACCCGCTCGCGCGCGACGCTGGTGCTGCGCAAGGACATCGACCACTCCGTGCGCTACGTGCGGTTGCGCAAGCTCTGAGGCCCGCCCGGCCCTCCCGTGCAACGCGGCGGGCGGGCCGCTGTGGGGTCCCGGGTGGACCGGTCAGGGGGCGCCGGCGACGCGGACGCCGGCCAGGAGCCGGTCGACCACCGAGGCCGGCAGCGCGTCGGGCACCCCGATGTCGCGGAGGGCGACCACGAGGGCGACGTCGCCGCCGGTGCGGACGCCCAGCACGGAGAGGGCGACGGCCGGCGGGGCGCAGCGGGCCCGGTCGCGCGGGACAGGCGTGCGGCCCGTGGCCAGCCAGGCCGGCGTGCCGTCGGCCAGGCGCGCTCGCCGCACGCGGATCGGCCGCGGGCCCGCGCCGGTGCCGCCGGCCAGTGCCTTCCGCCAGGCCGCGGCGGCGCGGCGGGTGGCCCGGCGGGCCGGGCCGCGGGTCGCCCGGCCGGCGGGCGGGGCGACGCCGACCAGCGCGCGGCTGCTCCAGCGGCGGTCGCCCGGACACCAGCCCCTGCGCAGGAACGCCGGCCCGCTGAGCACCGTGCCCTCCGCCCGGTCGAAGCCCACCAGGGTGCCGGGGTCGCTCACGCTCCAGGCGGGAGCCTGGGGCACGGCGAAGCGGACACCGCCCGCGGCGACGGTGCGGGTCGGCCCCGCCAGCGGGCGGGCGAACGCCGGCGGCGCGGCTCGTGGCCCAGGGCCGCCCGACGGTCCCGGGTCGGCCAGGACGGCGGCGGTGGTGGCCGCCGCGACGAGGAGCAGCGCGATGGCGCAGCCCAGGGCGAGCAACGGCCCGCGCACGGGCTCCCGGAACCCCCGCGCCGCCCGCCTGCCGCCCGCCCCATCGACCACGAAATGACGCTAGCCCGGGCCGCGCGTGCTGCGCGCGGCCCGGGCCAGTGCCTGTGGATGACCTGGGTCAGCCGTCGCGTCGGGCGGCCGAGCCTCACCGGCCGCCCGACGTCGTGGGGTCAGCTCAGGCGGCCTTGCCGGTCACGGTGACCGGCACGTTGCCGCGGGTGGCCTTCGAGTAGGGGCACACCTGGTGGGCGGCCTCGACGAGCTTCTGGGCGGTGGCGTCGTCCACGCCCGGGATGGTCGAGGTGAGGTCCACCGTGATGGCGTACCCGGAGCCCTCCGGGCCGAAGCCGACCTCGACCTGCGTCGCGGCGGCCGAGGCGTCGATGCCCTCGTTCTTGGCGACCAGGGCGAGGGCGCCGTTGAAGCAGGCGCCGTAGCCGACGGCGAAGAGCTGCTCCGGGTTGGTGCCCGCGCCGTCGCCGCCCAGCTCGGTCGGGGCCGTGATGGTGACGTCGACCTTGCCGTCGTCGGTGCTCGAGGAACCCTCGCGGCGGCCGCCCTGGGCGGAGGCCGTGGCGGTGTACAGGATCTTCTCCGGGGAGTCAGTCATGGCGGGCACAACCGGGCCGGCCCGCGCCCTCTTCCCCGGGTCTCAGATGCCGAGAAACCGGCACCCGCCTCGGGTCAGAGGCCGAGGCGGTCCCGCACGACGACGGCCAGGCCGTCGGCGATCTCCTGGGCGCGCTCGGCGGTGTCGGCCTCGACCATGACGCGCACCAGGTCCTCGGTGCCCGAGGGGCGCAACAGCACCCGGCCGTCGTCGCCCAGCTCCTGCTCCACGTCTCCGACGGCGAGGGCGAGCTCCCGGTCGTCGGTGCGGTTCTTGTCGACGCCCTCGACGTTGACGAGCACCTGGGGCAGTCGCGTCATCACGCCGGCCAGCTCGGCGAGGCTCTTCCCGGTGACGGCCATCCGCTCGAGCACCTGCAGGGCGGTCAGCAGCCCGTCGCCGGTGGTGGCGTGGTCGCGCAGGATCACGTGGCCCGACTGCTCGCCGCCCAGGGAGTAGCCGCCGCCGTTCATCGCCTCGAGCACGTACCGGTCGCCGACGCGCGTGCGCAGCACGCGCACGCCGTGGGCCTCCATGGCCTGCACGAAGCCGAGGTTGCTCATCACGGTCGCGACGACGGTGTCCTCGATCAAGAGACCCCGCTCGTGCAGGCCGAGCGCGAGGATCGCCATGATCTGGTCGCCGTCGACGACCTCGCCCGCGTGGTCGACGGCGAGGCAGCGGTCGGCGTCCCCGTCGAGCGCGAACCCCACGTGGGCGCCGTGCTCCAGGACGGCCGCGCGCAGGGGCTCGAGGTGCGTGGAGCCGCAGCCGTCGTTGATGTTCAGGCCGTCGGGCTCGGCGTGCAGCGGGACGACGTCGGCGCCGGCGTCGCGCAGCGCGCGGGGGCCCGCCTCCCAGGCGGCCCCCTGGGCGCAGTCGAGCACGACCCGGATGCCGGCGAGCGGCTTCTCGATGGTGCGCACGAGGTGCCCGGCGTAGTCCGCCACGGCGGTCCGGTGCTGGCGGACCCGGCCGACCTCCGCGCCGGTCGGGCGGTCCCACTGCTCGCCCAGGCGGGCCTCGACGGCGTCCTCGACGCGGTCGTCGAGCTTCTTGCCGCCGCGGGCCAGGAACTTGATGCCGTTGTCGGGCATCGGGTTGTGCGAGGCCGAGAGGACGACGCCGAGGTCGGCGCCGAGGGCGTCGGTCAGGTGCGCGACGCCCGGCGTGGGCAGGACCCCGAGCAGCACCGCGTCGATCCCCGCCGAGGCGAGGCCGGCGACGACCGCCGCCTCCAGGAACTCCCCCGAGACGCGGGTGTCGCGCCCGACCACCGCGAAGGGCCGGTGCCCGGCGAACTCGCCGCGGTCGGCGAGCTCGCGCGCCGCCGCGGTCGACAGGGCCAGGGCCAGCTCGGCCGTCAGGCGGCCGTTCGCCAGTCCCCGGACCCCGTCGGTCCCGAAGAGCTCCTGCGCCACGGGCGCCCGATCAGCGCTTGCTGAACTGCGGCGCCTTGCGGGCCTTCTTGAGCCCGGCCTTCTTGCGCTCGATGGCGCGGGCATCGCGGGTGAGCAGGCCGGCCCGCTTCAGCGAGGGGCGGTTGGCGTCGATGTCGATGGCGTTCAGCGCACGGGCCACGCCGAGGCGCAGCGCGCCGGCCTGACCCGTGATGCCCCCGCCATGGATGCGGGCGACCACGTCGAAGCGGCCGTCGAGCTGGAGCGTCGTGAAGGGCTCCTTGACGACCTGCTGGTGCAGCTTGTTCGGGAAGTACGAGTCCAGGTCGCGGCCGTTCACGGTCCACTCGCCGGTGCCCGGCACGAGCCGGACGCGGGCGACGGCCTCCTTGCGCCGACCGGTGGCCTGCGCGGGGGCGATCGTCGCGGGGCGGAGCTCGTCGGCCGCCGGGGCGGACTCCGAGCTGTAGGCAACGCCCTGGTCGTCGGTCTGGAAGGTCTCCTCGACCTCGGTGTTCTCAGTCATGGTGGCTCTTCGTCCTCAGCTCTGCGCTCTCAAGAAGGGGAATTACTGGGAGACCTGGGAGATCTCGTACGGCGTGGCCTGCTGGGCCTGGTGGGGGTGGTCGGGGCCGGAGTAGACCTTCAGCTTCTTCAGGATCTGGCGGCCGAGGCGGTTCTTGGGGAGCATCCCCCAGACCGCCTTCTCCACGACCCGGCGGGCGTCGGACTCCAGCAGCTCGCCGACCGGCTGGGCCGAGAGGCCGCCCGGGTAGCCCGAGTGCCGGTAGGCCAGCTTGTCGGTCCGCTTCTTGCCGGTCAGCGCGATCTTGTCGGCGTTGACGACGATGACGAAGTCGCCGACGTCCATGTGCGGGGCGTAGGTCGGCTTGTTCTTGCCCCGCAGGAGGTTGGCGACCTGGACGGAGAGGCGACCGAGGACGACGTCGGTCGCGTCGATCACGTGCCACTCGCGCTGGATGTCAGCGGGCTTGGGGCTGTACGTGCGCACGGCGGAAGTACCTTCTCGTTCGTTGGGCCCGGGCCGGGACCCCGGCCGGGTGGTGCTCCGACGCCCCTGACGAACACGGCCCGGCTCGACTCGCAGCGACCCCTGACTGCTGGGTGCTGGACCGTCCGGATCTGCGTCCCGCGAGCCCGACGGACGGGCGCACGCGGACGCGGCAGAGGGCGCGACGGCCCACTGTACGCACCCGTCGGGGTGAGCGGCAATTCAAGACCCTCCTACCCCGGGGATGGTGCGGCGCACTAGGTTGGGTCCGACCTGACGACCTGACCGAGGAGCCGACGTGACCGACGACCCGGCCACCGACGAGCGCAGCGAGTCGCTCACCGTCCGCGACAACCGCACCGGGCGGTCCTACGACATGGACATCGTCGAGGGCGCCGTCCCCGCGAAGGAGTTCGCGCAGATCCGTCCGGACGACGAGTCGCCCGGCATCGCGCTCTACGACCCGGGCTTCACCAACACCGCGGCCTGCCGCAGCGCGGTCACCTACATCGACGGCGAGAAGGGGATCCTCGAATACCGGGGCTACTCCATCGAGCAGCTCGCGGAGCGCTCCAGCTTCCTCGAGGTGGCCTACCTGCTGATCCACGGCGACCTGCCCACGCCCGACCAGGCGACGCAGTGGGAGCACGAGATCACCTATCACACGTTCGTCCACGAGAACGTGAAGTCGTTCATGCAGGGCTTCCGCTACGACGCGCACCCGATGGGCATGCTGATGGCGTCGGTCGGCGCGCTGTCGACCTTCTACCCCGACGCGAAGAACATCCACGACCCGGACAACCGGCACATCCAGATGGTCCGGATGATCGCGAAGATGCCCACGCTCGGCGCCTGGGCGTTCCGGCACGCGCAGGGCAAGCCCTACGTCTACCCGGACAACGACCTGTCGTACACGGGCAACTTCCTCTCGATGCTCTTCAAGATGAGCGAGTCGAGGCACGAGCCGGACGAGCGGCTCGTGCGCGCCCTGGACACGCTGTTCATCCTGCACGCGGACCACGAGCAGAACTGCTCGGCGAACGCCGTCCGCTCCGTCGGGTCCTCCCAGGTCGACCCCTACTCCTCGGTGGCCGCGGGCGTGGCCGCGCTCTTCGGGCCCCTGCACGGCGGCGCCAACGAGGCGGTGCTGCGGATGCTGCGCCGGATCGGCAAGAAGGAGAACATCCCCGCCTTCATCGACGGCGTGAAGAACGGCAACGAGAAGCTGATGGGCTTCGGCCACCGCGTCTACAAGAACTACGACCCGCGGGCCAAGATCATCAAGAAGTCGTGCGACGAGGTCTTCGAGGTCACGGGCGTCAACCCGCTGCTCGAGATCGCGCAGGAGCTGGAGCGGATCGCGCTGGAGGACGACTACTTCGTCGACCGCAAGCTCTACCCGAACGTCGACTTCTACTCCGGGCTGATCTACGAGGCGTTCGAGTTCCCGCCCGAGATGTTCACGGTGCTCTTCGCGATCGGTCGCACCCCGGGCTGGCTGGCGCAGTGGCTCGAGCTCGTGCAGGACCCGGACCAGAAGATCGCGCGCCCGAAGCAGATCTACACGGGCGAGCACGGCCGCGAGTTCGTCCCGCTGGAGCAGCGGGGCTGACCCTCGCTCGGCGCGCCCCGGGACGAGACCCGGCGCAACGACGCCCCCGCGGCTGGTCCGCGGGGGCGTCGCCCGTCCCGAGAGCGCATCTCGGGAGCCTGGTGGGGCGTCAGACGACCTGCGACGTCCGGCCGGACCAGTAGGGCTGGCGCAGGTCCTTCTTCAGGATCTTGCCCGTGGGGTTGCGCGGCAGCGCGCTCACGACGTCGACGGAGCGCGGGCACTTGAACCCGGCGAGATGCTCGCGGCACCATCCGATGAGCTCGTCCTCCGCGGCGTTCTGGCCCTCCTTGAAGGCCACCACCCCCTTCACGGCCTCGCCCCAGGTGCTGTCGGGCACCCCGATGACGGCGCACTCGGCGACCGCCGGGTGCTCGGAGAGCACCCGCTCGACCTCCGGGCTGTACACGTTCTCGCCGCCGGTGATGATCATGTCCTTGAGGCGGTCCTGCACGAAGAGGTAGCCACCGTCGTCGAGCGTGCCCAGGTCGCCGGTGCGGAACCAGCCGTCCTCGGTGATCACCTCGGCCGTCGCCTCGGGCATGTTCAGGAAGCCCTGCATCAGCTGCTCCGTGCGCATCCAGACCTCGCCCGACTCGCCGGTCGCGACGTCCTCGAGCGTCTCCGGGTCGACCACCCGCAGCTCCACGCCGGGGATGGGCCTGCCGGCCGAGACCAGCCGCTCCGGGTGGTCGGGGTCGCGGTGGTCCTCGGGCATCAGGTGCGTGGCGACGCCGCCCACCTCCGTCAGGCCGTAGACCTGGATGAAGTCGGTCTCGGGCCACGCCTCCATCGCGGCGCGCAGCAGCGGCGGGGGCATCGGCGCGGCGCCGTAGGTGTAGGTCTTCAGCCGCGAGAACAGCTTGATCGCCTCCTCGCCCTGCTGGAGCACCTGCGCCAGCACGGCCGGCACCAGGAAGGTGCGGTTCGCGCCGGCCATGATCGCGCCGGCGAGCGAGGCCCCGTCGGGGTCGCGGGTCATGATCGACGGCACGCCGTCGTGGATCCCGAACAGGACGTACGACGACCCCCCGACGTGGAAGAGCGGCATCGCGACCAGGTTCTTGTCACCCGGCTCGAAGCTCCAGCCCTCGTGGGCCGCGATGGTGTGGGTGACCATGTTGCGGTGGCTGAGCATGATGCCCTTGGGGCGCCCGGTCGTGCCCGAGGAATACATGATCAGGTACGTGTCGTCCTCGTCGACCTCCTCCGAGCGGCCGGTCGGCTCGGCGCCCGCGAGCCAGGCCTCGTACTCGTCGTTCTCGCCGCCCTCGGGCGTCACGGTGATCACGGTGTGCACGTGGGTCAGCCGGTCGCGGACCTTCTCCACCGTCGGCATCAGCTCCTCGCCGACGAAGAGCACCGCAGCGCCGGAGTCGTTCACGGCGTACTCCACCTCGTCGCCGGCGGAGCGCCAGTTCACGATGGCGTTGGCGGCACCGAGCGACCCGGCGGCGAGGCTCACCTCCACCCCGGCGGGGTGGTTCTTGTCCAGGAAGGCGACGACGTCGCCCCGGCCGACGCCCAGGGCGCTCAGGCCGCCCGCGGCCCGACGCACGCGCTCCTCCCACTCGCGCCAGCTCCACGACCGCGACAGGTAGGTCATCGCATCGGCGTCGGGCGTGGCGGAGGCCCAGTGGGCCAGGCGGTCGTCGGTGAAGTGGGGATCGGGTGCGGACACGTGGTGCCTCTCGTGGCTGGGGCAGGGGTCAGCCGCGATTGTGACGCGCACCACAGCGCCGGGGCAACGTCAGGGTCGGTCTACCGGGTGGGGGCCACCATGGGTGCAGGGGACAGGCGGCCGCGAGCGGCCCGTGCACAGGTCTTCACGACCGCCCAGCCCCGTCTCAGGAAGCACACAGCAACGCCCGACACGGTGGAGACATGAGCAACGACGACCAGCACCAGCCGCAAGACCCCCGGGAGGAGCCGCTCGGCTCCGAGGCGACGGAGGAGGGGCGCGGCGAGCCCGCCACCGAGCACACCCGCCCCATCGGCCGCCCTGCGACCGAGGACGAGTGGGCCCCCGCGGCGGCCTCCACCCCGGTGATGCCGCCCCCGCCGCCGGGCGAGGGCCAGACCAGCGCCTTCGCCGCGGGCGGCGCGCCCGCGGGCAGCCACGGCCGCGGCGCCCGGCCCGGTCGACGGGCCGTCGGCTCGCTGGCCGCGCTCGCGCTCCTGCTCGGCGTCGGCGGCGGCGTCGCCGGGGCCGCCGCCTTCCAGGCGTTCAGCGACGAGGAGCCGGCGACCACCGAGACCCCCGCCTACACCTCCACGGGGCGGGACTCGGGCGACGAGGGCTCCGACAAGGTCACGCGCTCGGGCGTGGACGACGGCGCGGCGCCCTCGGACGGGTCGATCGAGTCCGTCGCGCAGAGCACGCTCCCCTCCGTCGTGCAGATCACGGTGCGCTCGGGCGGATCCGCGGGCGCCCCGGACCCCATGGCCCAGGGCGGCTCGGGGTCGGGCATCATCCTCAGCTCGGACGGCCAGATCCTGACCAACAACCACGTCGTCGAGGTCGCCCGGGGCGGCGGCACGGTCAGCGTCTCGTTCAACGACGGCTCCGCCGCGGAGGCCGAGGTCCTCGGCACCGACGAGCTCACGGACACCGCGCTGATCCAGGCGAAGGGGGTCTCCGGGCTCCAGCCGGCGACCATCGGGAAGTCGGGCCAGCTGGCCGTCGGGCAGGACGTCGTGGCCGTCGGCTCGCCCTTCGGTCTCGACTCCACCGTGACGACCGGCATCGTCAGCGCGCTCGACCGGCCGGTCAGCGTCGGCAGCGACGGCAGCGGCAACTCCACGACGTACCCGGCGATCCAGACCGACGCGGCCATCAACCCGGGCAACAGCGGCGGGCCGCTGGTCGACCTCGGCGGACGCGTCGTGGGCATCAACAGCTCGATCCGCACGGCCGGCGGCGGCCTCGGCGGCGAGGCCGGCTCGATCGGGCTGGGCTTCGCCATCCCGATCGACGAGGTGCTGCCGATCGTGGACCAGATGGCCAACGGCGAGAACCCCACGCACGCCCGGCTGGGCGTGTCGGTGGGCGACGTCGCGGCGGCGCGGCTGCCCGGCTCCGGGTTCGAGGGCGACTTCGACAACCTGCCCCGCGTCGGCGCCCTGATCCGCGACGTGCCCGAGGGCGGCGCGGCCGCCGACGCGGGACTGCAGACCGACGACGTGATCACCAAGGTCGACGACACGCTGATCACCGGCTCGGACTCGCTGGTCGCGACCATCCGGTCCTACCGCCCCGGGGACAAGATCCAGGTCACCTGGGTCCGCGACGGCGAGCAGCAGACCAGCGCGGTCACGCTCGGCACCGACGCCGACGTCGAGCAGAGCTGAGCGCCCCCGGGACGACCGGCTCAGCGGCTCAGGGCTCGCAGGTCCGCCAGCGTCACCCGGCCGCGCTGCTGCTCCAGCCCTCCCACGAGGGTGACCAGCAGCAGCGCGGTCGTCAGGGCGTCCCGGAAGGCGTGGTGGGCCGGCAGCGCCGGCACGCCGTGCCGCCGCGCGGCCGCGGTCAGCCGCGGGTCCGCGTCGGGCTGGCCCCCGCGCTCGTCGATCCGCCGCACCATCGCGAGGGTGTCCAGCACCATCGGCACCGGCACGCCCATCCGCTCGAGCACGGCGCGCTCGAGGGCGGCGCCGTGGGCGACGAGCACCGCGCCCTCCAGCGCGCCGGCGAGCACCGCCGCGACGTCGTCCGGGTCCTCCCCCGCGGCCACGTCCTCGGGCAGCAGACCGTGGATCGGCACCGCGGCCGCCGGCAGCGGTCCCCCGTGCCGCAGCACCCGGTAGTCGGCCGTCGCGAGCCGCACGTGCCCGCCCTCGACCGCGACCCAGCCGGCCGAGAGGGGCTCGGCCAGTCGCGCGTCGACGGTGGTGGTCTCGACGTCGAGCGCCACCAGCCGGGCGTCGCGCCAGCCCCGGGCGAGCAGGTCCCGCGACGGGCGGGTTCCTCTCACCCCAGCATCCCCGTGAAGTAGCGACTGCCCAGGTGCTCCTGCGCCGTGCGCACGGCGCGGAAGGTCTCGCGCAGCATCGAGCGCTCGTGCGCGTCCAGGTCCTGCGGGTCCACCCAGTTGTCGCGCGGCAGGCCCTCCCGGTGCTGGTGCAGGTGCAGCCGCAGCCGGATCCCGGTCGCCAGCTCGTGGCCCTGGCGCAGGGCGGACACCAGCTCGCGCGACATGGCGCCCGTCTCGCCGGCGGCGACGAGCCGCTCGTCGGTGCCGACCTCGACGCCGCCGCGCGCCAGGGTCGCGAGCCGGGCCAGGTCGGTGATCGGCAGCATGGCGCCGGCCTTCACGTCGAAGCGTCCGCTGTGCTCGCCGCCGCGCTCGACCGTGAGGCGACCCAGGAAGCCGAGCGGCGGACGGTGCCCGGCCGCCATCCGCGCGAGGTGCCCCAGGAACGACGTCTCGCCCTGCGCGCGCGCGATCGAGGGGGCCAGGAGGGGGCCGGCGTCCAGGGCGCCCCAGACGGTGCGGAGGTCGAAGAGGATCGCGGACTCCATCAGGTGGTGCTCGCTGGGCCGCCGCAGCAGCCGGTCGACCCGCGACCTCCACTGGGCGAGGGTTCCGCACCAGTCCGGCTCGGTCGCCATCACCCCGCCGGGGCAGCGGGGGTAGCCGCACTGCTCCAGCGCCGGCACCATCCACGCGGCGAGCCGGGCGGCGTACGCCGTCGCCTCGGCCAGCGCCTCCTCCTCCAGGCCGTCGGGCAGCAGCAGGCCGGTGTCCTGGTCGGTGTGCAGGGTCTGCTCGCGCCGGGCCTGGCTCCCGAACGCGACCCAGCCGAGCTCGGTCGGGGGCGGCCCCAGCTCGTCGACGGCCATCCGCAGCAGCCGCTCGTGGACCCGGTCGGTGATCGTGGCGACCATGCGGGACGCCTCGCGGGGCGAGGTCCCGCCGGCCAGCAGCGCCTCCACGCTGGCGGGAAGGTCGTCGAGTGCGGCGGCGGCGCCGGCCACGTCGGTCGAGCGGTCGACGGCGACGCGCACGCGCATCGGGCTGCGCGACTCCAGCAGCTCGAGGTCCCCCGAGGAGAGCATGCCGACGACCCGCCCGTGCTCGGCCACCGGCAGGTGGTGGATGCCGCTGGCCGTCATCTCCAGCAGCGCCTCGAAGGCGGTCAGCGACGACTCGACGGTGCGGATCCCCCACGTCGCGATCTCGCCCGCCGGCGTGGTCGGGGGCAGTCCGGCGGCGACCAGGCGGCCGCGCAGGTCGCGGTCGGTCAGGATGCCGAGCCGACCCCCGGGCGGGTCGCCGTCGCGCACCAGCACCGATGAGATGCCCGCCTCGGCCATCTGCGCCGCGGCGGCGCGACAGGTCTCCGAGGCCGCCACGGTGGCGACCGGGCCGCGCATCAGGCTGCGCACCGGCACGCGGCGCAGGTCCGCCACCGGCCGCTCGCGCACCAGCAGCCGGCGCGGGAGCCGGGAGGCGGGGACCGACCAGGCCAGCTCGCGGGCGCCCTCGGGGAGCCAGAGCACGAGGCACGACTCGACGGCCGCGACCCGCTCGCCGGGCGCGGGCGCGGCGTACTCCCCCTCGCCCACGAGGTCGGTCGCGCGGTCCTGCTCGTCGTGCAGGGCGAGGCCGCCGCGCAGGACCACCAGGGCGTCGGTGTGCGGCTCCTCGACGCCCGCGAGGTAGGCGATCTCGGCGCGCCGCGCCAGCGCGGCGAGATCCCCGCGGGGGACGCCGGTGAACGCGGGACAGGCGACCAGGGTGTCCACGACGTCGGCCAGGACCTCCGGCGGGAGGCGGTCCCGCTCCCCGCGGCGGCGGGCACCCGGCAACGGCATGGGCCCTGCCTACACCCCTCCCCGTGCTGCCCTCAACGGGCTCGCCGACCCGCGGGGCCCGCTGCGGGTGCGCCGGGCCCCCTGGTGACCGGCGCCCGGCTACGGCGCGGGCGGCCGGTCCAGCCTCGACCGGAGCGGATCCGGCACCGGCACCCCGGCGGCCGCGGGGCCGGACCACCCGGGCGACAGTGCCCAGTAGAGGAGCTCGGGCGTGAGGCGACGGCGCGGGCCGCCCACCTCGCGGGCGCCGTGCCGGCAGTCCGGGCCGGTCAGGTCGATGACCACCCGCGTGCTCCCGTAGCGCAGCAGCACGCGGCCGTCCGACCGGGCCGCTGCGGAGGACGCGCCGCAGGAGGGCTGCTCCAAGACGGGCGCCTCGTCGAGCGCGGCGAGGGCCCCCAGCGCCCGGGACCCGTCCAGCCGCTCGGCCTGCGCGAGCAGGCCCTGGCCGTCGTAGCGGCACACCGAGACGCCCTCGCCGGTCGACGGGGCCGTCTGGGCCGTCGCCACCGAGCAGCCGTGCACGTCCTGGAAGGCGACCGCGCGGAGCGACCCGAGGATCGCGCGCAGCTCCGCGCGCGACCGGGCCACCACCCGCACGGCGTCGAAGCCCCGCTGCCGGTAGCCGACCCAGCTGCCGACCGGGAAGCGCGAGGCGTCGTCCGCGTCCACGCGGCCCTCGGCGTCCCCCGGTCGCGGACGGGCGTCGAAGGCGCTCGCGTCGGAGAACCGCACGCCGTAGCCGCCGGAGGAGGGCCCGCAGCCCAGCCCGGGCTCCCGGCCGCCGGGCCGCTCGACGAACGCGGGGGCGTCGGCGCGGCTCGACGGGTCGCAGGAGCGCGGGCTGCTGTAGCCCCACTCGTCCGGCACCGCCACCTGCAGGCGGTGCCACGTCTCCCACCGGAAGCCCTTCGGGCGGGGGTCCGGGCCGGCCTCGGGCTGCTCCGGGCCGGTGGCCGTGGGCGGCGGCGGCGCGGGGCTCGTGGGGACGCCCGGGGTGGGCCCCCGCCGCGGACCGTCGGCGTCGCCGCCGGTCGCGGCGAGCAACCCGACCACCGCCGCCGGGACCGCGACGGCGACCAGTGCCGCCGCGGCGAGACCGACCGCGCGCCGACGGCGCTCGGCCAGGCGGCCGCGGGCGCGCTCGAGGAGCCCCGGGGCCGGGGGCAGCTCGTCGTCGCCCGGCGCGAGGGCCTCGCGGAGGCGGGCCACCAGGCCGTCGTCGGGCGCGCCGTCCTCCCCCAGGTCGGTGCGCACCGCGGCCAGCGCGCGCTGGAGGCGGGCGCGCACCACCCCCTCCCGCGTCCCGGCCAGGTCGCCGGCGCGCGCCAGCGGCAGGTCCTCCACGCACACGAGCACCAGGGCCGCGCGCTCCGCCGAGGGCAGGGCGCGGCAGGCGGCCCGGAGCCGGGCCCGCTCCTCACCCGGGGCCGCGCCGTCGTGCCCCACCCCCGCCGCCGGGCGGCCGAGCCGCCGCGCGTGCGACCGGTGCGCCGCGACCACCATCCGTCGCAGGGGTTCCTCCGGGTCTCCGGTGCGCGAGAGCCGGGACCACCGGGGCAGCGCCCGCGAGAGCGCCTCCACGACCACGGCCTCGGCACCGCCCGCGTCGCCGGTCAGCGCGAAGGCCAGTCGCAGCAGGTCCGGCCCGCGGGCTGCTACCCACGCGTCGGCGTCGACGGTCTCCCGGGTCACCCGCCCAGCGTGGCGCCCGTGGACCGGGGGCGCATCCCGGTCCCGACGCGGGCGCCCGGGTGCCGGGTCTCAGGCGTCGACGCCGACCATCCGCAGGCCGAGGACCCGGTAGTGCGCGGCCACCTCGTCGGGCGACCAGCCGGCGCCGGCGCGGAACCAGCGCGCCACGTCGACGCCGAGCGAGAGCAGCGCGGCCGCGGTGATGCGCGGGTCCGCGGAGCGGAGCTCCCCCGAGCGGACGCCCTCCGCCACCAGCGCGACCACGGTCTGCTCGATCCGGTGCCGGACCTCCTGCGTCACCCCGAGGTGCTCGGGCGAGAGCGCGGCCAGCTCGTAGTTCACCACCCGGGCCGAGGTGTGGTTCACCGCGTGGTGCCGCACGAACTCCTCGACCAGCGCGCCGAGCCGCTCCGCCGGCGAGCCCGGGCCGCCCGCCGCCTCCTCGACGATCGCGAGGGTGCGGGCGTGACCCTCCTCGGCCAGGAGGAAGAGCAGCTCCTCCTTCGATCGGTGGTGGACGTAGAGCGCCGCCGGGCTCAGCCCCGCGGCGGCGGCGATGTCGCGGGTGGTCGTGCCGTGGAAGCCGCGGGCGGCGAAGGCCTCCACCGCGGCCTGCGCCAGCCGGTCCCGGCCGGCCTCGGCGCGCGCGGGCCCGGCGGTCCCGGCTCCGGGCTGGCTGGCCATGGGGCTCCTCGTCGGCTGCGGCGACCGCGGGCGGCGACCGGCACTCCCGCGAGGGCGTTGACGACCGGGCCGGCGTGCACCATAGTAAGCAAGCGCTTAGTCACCTGACAACGACGTCCCCGGAGCCGCTCCAATGCCCCTCGCCGCACTGCCCGCCCCGACCGCCGGACTCGCGTCGTGAGGGGGCTGGCGGGCCGGACGGCCGTCGTGACCGGCGCCAGCCGCGGCATCGGCCTCGGGATCGCCCAGCGGCTCGTGGAGGAGGGCGCGCGCGTCTGCGTGACCGCCCGCAAGCCCGAGGCGCTGGAGGAGGCGGTGGCCGCCCTCGGCGGTCCCGAGCACGCGATCGCGGTGGCCGGCAAGGCCGACGACCCCGCCCACCAGGCCGAGGCGGTCGAGCGCACGCTCGAGGCGTTCGGCAGCCTCGACCTGCTGGTCAACAACGCGGGCATCAACCCGGTCTACGGCCCGCTGATGGAGCTCGACCTCGGCGCGGCGCGCAAGATCACCGAGGTGAACTGCCTCGCCGCCCTCGCGTGGGTGCAGCAGGCACACCGGGCCTGGCTCGGCGAGCACGGCGGCGCCGTCGTCAACGTGGCCTCGGTCGGCGGGCTCCGGCCGGCGCCCGGGATCGCCTTCTACGGCGCCAGCAAGGCCATGCTGATCCACCTCACCGAGGAGCTGGCCGTCGAGCTCGGCCCCGGCGTCCGGGTCAACGCGGTGGCCCCCGCCGTCGTGAAGACCCAGTTCGCCAGCGCCCTCTACGAGGACCGCGAGGAGGAGGTCGCCGCGCCGTACCCGCTCAAGCGGCTCGGCGTCCCCGAGGACGTCTCCGGCGCGGTGGCCTACCTGCTCTCCGACGACGCCGACTGGGTCACCGGCCAGACGCTGGTGCTCGACGGTGGCGTGACGCTGACCGGGGGCGCCTGATGGCGGGCGCGGGGCTGCTCGAGGGCCAGGGCGTCGTCGTCACCGGCGCCGCCGGCGGCATCGGGCGCGCGCTGGCCGAGCGGGCGGTGGCCGAGGGCGGCCGCGTGGTGGTCAACGACCTCGACGCCGACCGCCTCGGCACGACCGCGGAGGCGCTCGGTGCCGTCGCGGTGCCCGGCGACTGCGCCTCGGACGCCGGCGTCCTGGCGCTGCTGGAGGCGGCCGAGGGCGAGCTGGGCCGGATCGACACCTTCTTCGCCAACGCGGGGACCGACGCGGGTCTCGGGCTGGACACCGACGAGGAGACCTGGGCGCGGGCGATCGACGTCAACGTGCTGGCCCACGTGCGCACGGCCCGGCACCTCGTCCCGCGCTGGCTGGGGCCCGATGACCGCGACGGCCGGGGCAGGGGCGACGGGCGGGGCGGCCGGCTGGTCGTGACCGCCTCGGCCGCGGGGCTGCTGAGCATGATCGGCTCGGCGCCCTACTCGGTCACCAAGCACGGCGCCGTCGCCTTCGCCGAGTGGCTCGCGCTGACCTACGGCGACCGCGGCGTGACCGTGCAGGCCATCTGTCCCCAGGGCGTGCGGACCCGGATGCTCGAGGACGCGGGTCCGCTCTCGGCGCTGCTCTCCCACGACAGCGCGCTCGATCCGGCCGATGTCGCGCAGGCCTGGGCGGTGGCGGCGGCCGAGGGGCGCTTCCTGGTCCTGCCGCACCCGGAGGTCGGCGACTACTACGTCGCGCGAGCCACCGACACCGACCGCTGGCTGGGCGGCATGCGCAAGCTGCGCCGGATGGTCGACGCCGCCGACGACGGAGGGACCCCGTGAGCGAGCAGGTGACCGCGGACGCCGGCGAGAGCCCCGAGGGCCTGGACCTCGAGGCCTTCCATGCCTGGTACGACGCACAGCGGCCGGGCGACCTCGGCACGCCGCTGACCGGAGAGCTGGTCGCCGGCGGCCGCTCCAACCTGACCTACGTGGTCTCCGACGGCCGCACCGACCGGATCGTGCGCCGCCCCCCGCTCGGGCACGTGCAGGCGACGGCGCACGACATGGGCCGCGAGCACACGGTGATCTCGGCGCTGGCCGCGACGGCCGTGCCCGTGCCGGCGACCTACGCGCGCTGCACCGACCCCGACGTGATCGGCGCGGACTTCTACGTCATGGAGCGCGTGGCCGGGACGCCGTACCGCACCCGCGCGCAGCTCGAGGAGCTGGGCGAGGCCACGACGGCGCGCATCTCGGGGGCCATGGTGGACACGCTCGCGGAGCTGCACGCCGTCGACCCCGCGGCCGTCGGCCTGGGCGACTTCGGCCGGCCCGAGGGCTTCCTCGAGCGCCAGGTGCGCCGCTGGGGCAAGCAGCTCGAGGGCTCGCGCAGCCGCGAGCTGGAGGGCGCCGACGAGCTGCACCGGATCCTCACCGAGCGGGCCCCGGCGGCCGCGTCGGCCGACCACACGATCGTCCACGGCGACTACCGCCTCGACAACCTGCTGGTCGACCCCGACGCGCGGGGCGCGGAGGTGCGCGCGGTGGTCGACTGGGAGATGGCCACGCTCGGCGACCCGCTGACCGACCTGGCGCTCCTCGCCGTCTACGACCGCCTCTCCGGGCTCGACGCCAGCGGCGCCATCGTGACGGACGCCAACACCGCCCCGGGCTTCCTGGACCACGACGCGCAGCTCGAGCGCTACGCCGGAGCCTCGGGCCGCGACCTGGGCGAGCTCTCGGTGCACCTGGGGCTGGCCTACTTCAAGCTCGCGGTGATCCTCGAGGGGATCCACTACCGCTACCTGCAGGGCAAGACCGTCGGCGAGGGCTTCGACAGCGTCGGCGGCGCGGTCGAGCCGCTGCTCGCCGCCGGCCTCGACGCCGTCCGCGGCGGCTGACGCTCCCTGCCCGTCCCCCGCCCGTCCCCTTCCCCGTCCCCACCAGGAGGCACCCGATGGACTTTGCACTCGACGACCGCACCGAGGAGATGCGCCGGACCCTGCTCGACTTCATGGAGAGCCATGTCGTGCCCGCCGAGGCCCGGTTCGTCGACGAGCTGGCCGCGCTCGAGGACCGCTGGGCGTGGTCGCAGGCGCCGGTGATCCACGAGCTGCGAGAGGCGGCGCGCGCCCGGGGCCTGTGGAACCTCTTCCTGCCCGGCCAGGCCGGCACCGAGCACGGGGCCCCCGGCCTGACCAACCTGCAGTACGCGCCGCTCGCCGAGATCAGCGGGCGATCCATGCACCTGGCGCCCCCGGCCATGAACTGCGCGGCCCCGGACACCGGCAACATGGAGGTGCTGGCGATGTTCGGCACGCCGGAGCAGCAGGAGCGGTGGCTGACGCCGCTGCTGGAGGGGGAGATCCGGTCCTCCTTCGCGATGACCGAGCCCGCCGTGGCCTCCTCCGACGCCACCAACATCGAGACGCGGATCGAGCGCGACGGCGACGAGCTCGTGCTCAACGGGCGCAAGTGGTGGATCACCGGCGCGCTGAACCCCGACGCGCGGATCTTCATCGTGATGGGCAAGACCGACCCCGAGGCGTCGCGGCACCGGCAGCAGTCGATGGTGCTGGTCCCCCGCGACACCCCGGGCCTGAGCGTGCTGCGGGGCATGGAGGTCTTCGGCTACGACGACCACGAGCACGGCGGCCACGCCGAGCTCGTGCTCGAGGACGTGCGGGTGCCGGCCGGGAACCTGATCGGCGAGGAGGGCGCGGGCTTCGCCATCGCCCAGGCGCGGCTGGGCCCCGGCCGCATCCACCACTGCATGCGCTCGATCGGCATCGCGGAGCGGGCGATCGAGCTGATGTGCAGCCGGGCGGACTCCCGGTCGGCCTTCGGTCGGCCCCTCGCCCAGCAGGGCGTCGTCCGGGACTGGATCGCCGAGTCGCGGGTGCGGCTCGAGCAGCTGCGGCTGCTGGTGCTCAAGACCGCCTGGCTGATGGACGAGCGGGGCACCAAGGCGGCGCACACGGAGATCCAGGCGATCAAGATCGCCACGCCCGCCACGGTGCAGTGGATCCTCGACAAGGCGATCCAGGTGCACGGCGCGGGCGGGCTCTCCCAGGACTTCCCGCTGGCCGCGGCGTACGCCGGGATCCGCACGCTGCGCTTCGCGGACGGCCCCGACGAGGTGCACAAGAACGCGCTCGCCAAGGCCGAGATCGCCCGGCACGCGGGCTGAGCCACCGGGGCTAGGCTCGGCGGGCCGGGCTCACCCGGGGCCGCGCCGGCCGCACAGGGAGGAAGCACCACCCATGGACATGACGCTCGACGACGAGCAGCAGGCGTTCCGCAGCCTCGCGCGCGAGTTCCTCGACAACGAAGCGGTCCCGCACCGCGTCGAGTGGGACAGGCGCGAGTCCGTCGACCTCGACATCCTGCCCCGGATGGCCGAGATCGGCTTCTTCGGCCTGACGATCCCGGAGGAGTACGGCGGCCTCGGCGGCGACTACGTGACGTACTCGATCGCCATGGAGGAGCTCGGCCGCGCCGACTCCGCCCTGCGGGGGATCGTCTCCGTCTCCAGCGGGCTCGTGGGCAAGTCGATCCTGTTCCACGGCTCGGAGGAGCAGAAGCAGGAGTGGCTGCCGCAGCTGGCCACCGCGACGAAGCTCGGCTGCTTCGGCCTGACCGAGCCCGACGTGGGGTCGGACGCGGGCAACCTGACCTCCCGGGCCCGCAAGGACGGCGACGACTACGTGATCGACGGCCAGAAGCTCTACATCACCAACGGCACCTGGGCCGACGTGGCGCTGGTCTTCGCCCGGACCGGCGGCGCGGGCCCCAAGGGCGTCTCCGCCTTCCTGGTGCCCACCGACGCCGAGGGGTTCGAGGCGCGCGAGATCAAGGGCAAGCTGGGGCTGCGCGGCCAGGCGACGGCCGAGCTCTTCCTCGACGGCGTGCGGGTGCCCGCCTCGGCGATGCTCGGCGAGGAGGGCGGCGGGTTCCGCGTCGCGATGAGCACGCTCGACAAGGGCCGGCTCGCCGTGGCCTCCAGCTGCGTCGGCATCGTCCAGGGCTGTCTCGAGGCGTCGGTCGACTACGCCACCTCCCGCTCCCAGTTCGGCAAGCCGATCGCCTCGTTCCAGCTGGTGCAGGACATGATCGCCGACATCTCGCTCGACGCCGACGCCGCGCGGCTGCTGTGCTGGCGCTGCGCCGACCTGATCGACCGCGGCGAGCCCTACGGCGTCGCGGCGTCCAAGGCCAAGCTCTTCGCGTCCGAGGCCGCCGTGCGCGCCGCCAACAACGCGATCCAGGTGCACGGCGGCGCCGGCTACGTCGACGAGTACCCGCCGTCGAAGTACCTGCGCGACGCCCGCGTGATGACGCTCTACGAGGGCACGAGCCAGATCCAGAAGCTGCTCATCGGCCGCGCGGAGACCGGGATCAGCGCCTTCGTCTGAGGCTCATCCCGGCAGCTGGCGCATCATCAGGGCGCCCGGCACGTCCAACGCGGCCCAGACCGACCGCCACGAGGCCGCCACCGGTGTTTTGGGCTCTCCGCCCAATCTCCCTCCTGTGCGCAGCACCGAGAGTGGGTCCCCGCACACGCTGGAGGGCTCGGATCGCTGCACGTCCACGCGCGGGCCCGTCCCCCCCGGGGGGCCGGCCCGCGTCGCGTCCGCGGCTCAGGGGCCCCGCCGCGCCTCCAGGACGCGGAAGCCCTTCGCGCTGCCCAGCCGCCCGGTCGGCCAGCCCTGCTCGCCGAGCCAGCGCTGCAGCGAGTCGGCGCCGAGGTTCTTGCCGACCACGAGCACGGCGCGCCCGCCCGGGACGAGCCGCGGCAACCAGTCGAGCAGCAGGGCGTGCAGCGCCGGCTTCCCGATCCGGATCGGCGGGTTCGACCAGATCTCGTCGTACGTCTCCCCGGCCGGCACCTCGTCAGGCCGCACCGCGAGGTATCGGGCGGCGACGCCGATCGCCTCTGCGTTCTCTCGCGCGAGCAGGAGGGCGCGCTCGTTCACGTCCACGCCGGTGACCCGGCAGCCCGGCACCGCCCGCGCGATCGCGAGCCCGATGGCGCCGTAGCCGCAACCGAGGTCGAGGACCGTGGTGGCGCCGATCGGCGGGTCGATGGCCCGCAGCAGCACGCCGGTGCCGGCGTCGAGGCGCCCGTGGGCGAAGACTCCCGACCCGCTGGTCAGCTCGAGCGCTCGGCCCCAGACCTCGGTGACCACGGGCTGACGCCGGAACGGGGCCCGCGGGTCGGCCGTGAAGTAGTGCTCGTCGGTCACGGGTCCCCCGGGAGCGTGCGGACGGCACGGGCGGCCGAGGCCCGCGCGGCGAGGTCGGCATCCGGCGGGTAGCCGACCTCCTCCAGCGTGAGGCCGTGCGCCTGGGCGACCGTCACCGCCGGGTCGCGATGCTGCGCCGCCAGCACCTTCCCCGGCCAGGAGACCGGGCGCTTGCCCTCCCCGACGGCGAGCAGGCAGCCGACGAGGGCGCGCACCATGGAGTGGCAGAAGGCGTCGGCCACCACGGTCGCGACGGCGACGCCGGTGTCGTCGCGGTGCCAGCCGAGGCGTCGAAGGCTGCGGATGGTCGTCGCTCCAGCCCGGCGCTTGCAGAATGCCGCGAAGTCGTGCTCCCCGAGCAGCGCGCCGGCCGCGTCGTCCATCGCCCCCAGGTCGAGCGGCCGCGCCCAGGCGAGCACGTGACCCCGGGCGAGCGGGTCGAGGAGGCGCGGCTCGTCGGCGACGCGGTAGGCGTAGCGCCGCCACACGGCCGAGAAGCGGGCGTCGAAGCCCGCCGGTGCCTCCGCGACGGCGCGGACGCGCACGTCGGCGGGCAGGACGCCGTTGAGCCGGCGGAGCAGCGCTCCGGCCGGCGCTTCGTCGGAGCCGCCCGCCGACGCGAGCAGGTCGGACTCGTCGACGTCGAGGTGCACCACCTGGCCGCGCGCGTGGACTCCGGTGTCCGTGCGCCCGGCGCAGGTCACCGCTACCTCGGGCACTCGCAGCACCGTCGCCAGGGCCGCCTCGAGGATGCCCTGCACGGTCCGCAGCCGGGGCTGGGTCGCCCACCCGTGGAACCCGCCGCCGTCGTAGGCGAGGTCGATCCGCAGCCGCATCGCTCCATCGTCGCACCGCTCAGCTCACGCAGGAGATCGCGTGCCCCCGGCCCTCGGGGTCCAGGGCACTCGCACCGGTCCGTGGCCCACCTGGACATGCGGCGGCGAGCAGGACCTCATCCGCCCGGGCAGGGACGGCTCGGCGTTGGTGCTCGTCGTCGGCGGGCCCCGCCCGGGCAGCGGCTCAGACGAAGGCGCTCAGGCCGGTGATCGTCCGCCCGACGATGAGTGTGTTGATCTCGCGGGTGCCCTCGTAGGAGTACAGCGCCTCAGCGTCGTTGAAGAACCGGACCACGTCGTTGTCGATCAGGATTCCGTTGCCGCCGAGCACCTCGCGGGCGTGGGCGACGGTCTCGCGTGCCCGGCTGGTGCAGTAGGCCTTGGCCAGCGCCGCCTGCGCGTCGGTGCACGCATCGGCCTCCTGCAGCTCGGCGACGCGCACCGTGAGCCCCAGCGAGGCGCTGATGCTGCCCAGCATCTTCACCAACAGGTCCTGGATCAGCTGGAAGCCGGCGATCGGCCGGCCGAACTGCTCGCGGGTGCCGGCGTAGCGCAGCGCGGCCTCGTAGGCGCCCATCATGCAGCCGACCGAGTTCCAGGCGACGCCGCCGCGGGTCAGCTGCAGCACCCGCCCGGTGTCCTTGAAGGTGTTGGCGCCCGCCAGTCGGTCACCCTCCGGCACCCGACAGTCGTGCAACACGACGTCGGCGTTCTCCACGCTCCGCAGCGCGAGCTTGCCTTCCATCTTGGTGGCCGTGAAGCCGGGGTTGTCCTGCTCGACGACGAAGCCCTTGACCGAGCCGTCGGCGGTGTCCCGGGCCCAGACGACGATGAGGTCGGCGAAGGTGGCGTTGCCGATCCACCGTTTGCTGCCGTCCAGGACCCAGGTGTCGCCCTCGCGCCGCGCGGTGGTCTCGAGCCCGCCGGCGATGTCGGACCCGCGCTGGGGCTCGGTGAGGGCAAAGGCGCCGATGCTGCGCATCGTGAACATGTCGGGCAGCCAGCGCTCGCGCTGCTCGGGCGAGCCCAGCGCCACGATGCTGCCCATCGCCAGGCCGCTGTGCACGCCGAAGAAGGTGGCCATCGAGGTGTCGACCCGGGAGATCTCCAGGGTGACGAAGCTGGTCAGCAGCCGGCTGGCCGCCGGGCGCCCCGGCCGGTCGTAGCCCAGCCCGATGACCCCGAGCTCGCCCAGTGACGGCACGAGGTGGTGCGGAAACTCCCCTCGCGACCACTGGTCGGTGGCGATCGGGGCGACTTCGCGCTGCAGCCACTCGCGCAGCCTCAGCAGGACCTCCTGGTCCTCGGGGGGCAGCATCTGCTCATAGCCGTACAGGTCGCCGGGCAGCGGCGCGAGGGCGCCTTTCCCCGCGGGGGCGGCGGTACGCGGTGCGGGGCTCTCGTGCGCGGTCACGGCTTCTCCCAGTCCGGCGGGGTGGCGGTGCCGCCGACCTCAGTGTTGCACCATGATCGAGGGACGTCACTGCGCCATGGCCTGCTCGGCCGCCACGGTGTCGAACGCGCCGGGCGACGGACGGTGGCTGCCCAGATGACGCGACTGCTGAGGCGTCTGCCGTCTCATCGGCGCTGTGCAGTCCGGCGACGTCACCGTGACCTGCCGGCTTCTTCCGCAGCCGAGCGGGCTCAGCCGGGCGGCTGCTCGGCAGCCGCGTGCGCCGCGGCCATGGCACCCAGCGTGAGCAACAGCTTGTCGCGGGGGTCGGAGAGAGACCGGCCCGTCGTGTCCTCGATCTGCCGCAGCCGGTAGATGACGGTGTTGCGGTGGCAGAAGAGGTCCTCGGCTGCGTGGGTCGGTGAGCCGTCGTGCCGGAGTAGCGCGAGCAGCGTGTCCATCAGGGTCCGGGCCTGTGCCCCCGGCTGGGCGAGCAGGGGCTGCACGGTCTGGCGCAGCAGCAGGGGCAGCACCTCAGGGCTCCCGGCCATGAGCACCTCCGGGATCCGGTCGGCGACCGAGACAAGCTGGCGCGTCCCGGGGTCGAGGGTCTGTGCCGCCCGGGTCGCCAGCTGGTAGGCGGTGGGGAAGCCGGTCAGCCCGTCGGGCGAGAGTGCCAGGGCCGCGCGGCCCAGCGCCCCCTCGCCGAGGAGGTCGACCAGGGCCGGCTCGGAGGGCAGCGGCCGTCCGGCGAGCAGGCCGAAGGAGATGCCCGCGCGCACGTGCCACACGCTGACGATGCCGAGCCGCTCGAGGCGGTCCTCGGGGGCCACGAAGGGTTCCTCGAGCGAGCCGTCGTACAGCGCGACCACACAGGCGACGTCGCCGCCGTCTGGGAGCCCCAGGAGCTCGCGGGCCTCGGACGCCACGTCCGGGTCGGCGGTGCGGCCGTCCGCGATGGCGTCGAGCATTCCGTTGCGGCGCCGCAGGTCGCGCCGCTGCACGCGGCTGCTCTCCCGGCGGTAGGCCTCGATCATCAACGCGTTCTGCACGTCGAGCGACGCCCAGACCGACCGACCAGCGGCGAGCAGGACGCGTTCGCTCACGTCGAGGAGGCCCGATGCCTGGCGCGCCAACAGCGCCTCCCAGAGCGCGCGCGCGCCCAACGTGTAGGCGTTGAGCACCAGCTCCATCGGCACGCCATGGCGGGCCCGCTCGCGCCCTGTGTCGCGCCACAGCTCGGCGGCGCGGTGCCCGGCACCCGGGCGACCCGCCATGGACTCCAGCCCGCGCCGGACGTGCTTGCGGGTCGACTCGCGCACCATCGCCGGCAGCCAGGTCTCAGCCCGCTCGTACAGGGCCTTGTCCCGCTCCAACAGGGTCAGCGCGATGGCGTCGGCGATCGCCCCGGAGTCGTCGAGCAGCGACGCCCAGGCGGCGCGGACCTGCTCTCGCAACTCGTCGTCCGCCGGGTCGCCCGACGGGGGCGGGCTGCCCGCCCCGGCGACGGACGCCGCCTCGAGGCTGCCGGGCGTCACGTGCGGCCGGTCGACGGGCATGCGCGCACCGTGCCACTGACTGCACAAGTCTGACCAGACCCCCCCTCGCATTCGTGGCATCGCGCCTCAAGTGTTTTGGGCAATCTGCCTAATGCCTTTCATGTGCGTAGATACCAAGGTGGTGCCCGTCACACAGGGAGGGTCCGGGTGCCGTGGGGGGTCCTCGGGTTGCGTCCTGGACCCCGAGCATCGACCAGGAGGAAGGAGCGCAGTGCCCGACTCGACCGGCACCGCACCCGCCGACAGCAGCACGCCCAGCCCGAGGGGCCCAGGCAACAACGTCCTCTTCTCGATCCGCGACGTCACCGTCAGATTCGGGGGCATCACGGCCCTCACCGAGGTCGGCCTCGACGTCGACGACCACAGCGTGCACGGGGTCATCGGCCCCAACGGCGCCGGCAAGACCACGCTCTTCAACGTCTCCTGTGGCTTCGTCACCCCCGACAGCGGGTCGCTGACCTGGCAGGGCAAGCAGCTCTCCGGCCTGCGTCCGCACCAGCTCGCCTCGCTCGGCATCGCCCGCACGCTGCAGGGACTGGGCCTCTTCGACCGGATGACGGTGCTCGAGAACGTGGTCACCGGCGCGGACCGGCACGCACGCACCGGCTTCTTCGGCTCGCTGCTCGGCCTCCCCACGTCCAGCGGCGAGGAGCGCCGGCTCCGGGAGCGCGGTCAGCGGCTGCTCGAGGAGCTGCGGATCCCTGAGTACGCCGGCCACTACCCGCCGAGCCTGCCCTACGCCGTCCGCAAGCGCGTCGCGCTGGCCCGGGCACTCGTGGCCGAACCCGACATGCTGCTCCTGGACGAACCGGCTAGCGGCCTGTCCTCCGCCGAGATGGACGAGCTCGGCGAGCTGATCCGCGGGCTCTCCGAGCGGATGTCGGTGATGCTCGTGGAGCACCACATGGACCTGGTGATGAAGGTCTGCGACCGCATCACCGTGCTCGACTTTGGCAGCGTCATCGCCGATGGCTCACCCGCCGAGGTGCAGGAGGACCCCGCTGTCCTCTCGGCCTATCTCGGCGAGGACGTCTCCGAGGACAGCGCCTCGGAACAGGACAGCTCGTCGCAGCCTCAGGAGGGTGACTGATGCTCACGGTCGAGAACCTGACCGTCAACTACGGAGCCGTCGTCGCGCTGGACTCGGTGGACCTGGCAACCGAGGCGGGCAAGATCACCGCCGTGCTGGGCGCGAACGGCGCTGGCAAGACGACCCTGTTGCGCACGATCTCCGGCCTGGAGCGCCCCGCGTCGGGCTCGATCAGCTTCGAGGGCAAGGACCTGACCAAGACGGCGCCCGAGCGGATGGCGAAGCTCGGTCTCGCGCACGTCCCCGAGGGACGCGGGGTCATCACCGAGCTCACCGTCGAGGAGAACCTTCGCCTGGGGGGACTCGGTCCCGGCGGCGGCATCAAGCAGGCCGATCTCGACGAGATCTACGATCTGTTCTCCATTCTCGGCGATCGACGCTCGGCCTCCGCCGCCACCCTCTCCGGCGGCGAGCGCCAGATGCTGGTGATCGGCCGGGCGCTGATGGCGCGCCCGACACAGCTGCTGCTCGACGAGCCGTCGCTGGGGCTCGCGCCCCGGATCGTCGCCCAGATGTTCGACCTGATCCGAGGACTCGTGCACGACCGCCAGATCGGCGTCCTGCTCGTGGAGCAGAACGCCCGCAGCGCGTTGTCCATCGCCGACACCGGCGTGGTGCTCAACGTCGGCACCGTCGTCGCGCGTGACGACGCCGCCACGCTGGCGGCCGACGACCAGCTCCGCCACGCCTACCTGGGCTTCTAGAGGAAGAAGGGACCTGGTGCAACAGCTGCTCAATACCATCATCGGTGGGATCACGATCGGGTCGGTCTACGCCGCGTTCGCCCTCGCCTTGGTGCTGATCTGGCGCTCGACGCGCATCGTGAACTTCGCCCAGGCGCCGATGGCGATGGTCACCGTCTTCGTGGCCCTCCAGATCATCGACGCCGGCTACTCCTACTGGCTGGGCTTCATCGTCGCGCTGCTCTGCGGCACCTTGCTCGGCGCCCTCGTGGAGCGGTTGTTGGTGCGCCACGTCGAGGGCAAGGGCGACATCCAGGCGGTGATCCTGACCCTCGGAATCTTCATCGTCCTGCAGGCGCTGGCCGCGATCATCTTCGGCAATCAGTTCCGCTCCTTCCCGGCCCCGTTCGACATCCGCGGCTTCGAGATCGGCGACGTGACGATCGCCTTCACGCCGGCCGACGCCTTCACACTCGCGGCCGTGGCGGTCACGATGGGCCTGCTGTTCGGGTTGTTCCGCTTCACGGACGTGGGCCTGCGGATGCGCGCAGCCGCCTTCAATCCCGAGGTCGCCCGCGTGCTGGGCGTGCGGGTCGGGGTGATGCTCACCCTGGGCTGGGCACTGGCCGCGACGGTGGGCTCGCTCTCCGGCTTGCTCATCGCCGCTGGCGGCCTCGTCTTCCCGGCATTCATGGACTCGGTGGTCGTCTTCGGCTTCGTGGCAGCGGTGCTCGGCGGGCTCGACAGCCCGATCGGCGCCGTGGTCGGCGGGATCAGTCTCGGACTCGTGCTGAGCCTGGTCAGCGGTTACGTCGGCTCCGAGGTCGTGCCCCTCGCCGCCTTGGCAGTGCTCACCATCGTCCTGACCCTGCGACCCGGCGGTCTCTTCGGCACCGCCGGGGCCCGACGCGTCTAGGAGGGCACCATGGCGCAGACCACCACCGACAAATCGCCTGACCCGACCTCCGGCGAGACCACCGACCACTCCCCCGGGCTCACCGAGCGCGCGCGGCTCCTGGTGAGCGAGCAGACCCTGCTGCGCCACCTCCTGCTGGCCGGGCTGGCGCTGCTGGTGATCACGCTCGTGATCGAGACGGTCTCGGACTTCCGCAACGTCCAGCTCGCCTCGCTGGCCTACCTCGGGGTCGCGGCGGGCGGGCTGACCGTGCTCACCGGTCTCAACGGTCAGATCTCGCTGGGCCACGGCGCCTTCATGGCGGTCGGCGCCTACACCGCCGCGCTGATGATGGAGGAGCGGAACGCCGGACCCCCGCTCGTCGTGGTCATCCTCGCCGCGATGCTCACGGCCCTGGTGGTCGGCACGATCGTCGGTGCCGCCGCGGCCCGCCTGCACGGCCCCTACCTGGCGGGCGCCACCCTGGCGCTCGCCGTGGCCATGCCGGGTGTGGCGCTCTACTTCGGCGAGACGCTGGGCGGCGAGCAGGGTCTCCGCGTCGCCACGCGGGACGCCCCGACCTGGCTGCTCGACGTCAACTTCTTCCTCACCGGCAGCGAGATGAGCCAGTCGCAGTACACGGCGTACATCGGCTGGTTCGTCCTGGTCCTCACCTTCGTGCTGCTGGCGAACCTCTCGCGCAGCCGGGTCGGACGCCGCTGGCGGGCCGTCCGCGACGACGAGGTGGCCGCCGAGCTGGCCGGCATCGACCTGGGTCGCGCCCGGGTCTCGGCCTTCATGGTCAGCGCGGCGGCCGCGGGGGTCGCGGGCGCGCTGCTGGCCCTGACGGTCCGACTGGCGGCGCCGTCGGGCTTCACGCTGTTCCTCAGCCTCACCCTCATCACGGCCGTGGTGTTGGGCGGCCTGGGCTCGCTGCCCGGTGCGATCCTGGGCGCCGCGCTGCTCACGTTCCTGCCCGTGTTCGCGACCGATCGTGGCGTCGACGCGGGGCTGACCGACATCCAGGCGGCCGAGCTCGCCCCGCTGGTCTACGGGATCGTCATGGTTCTGGTGATCCTTCTGGCTCCCGCGGGCATCGTCGGCGGCATCGGCGGCGCCATCGCCAAGCGCCGGGCGCGTCGCAAGTCCGGAGCCGGAGCGGCGGGCGATGATGCCGCCGACGGGCGCAACGCGTCCAGCGACGACCAGGCACGCCCGGATGACCAGCCCGGCGACACCCCCGCGCGCTCCGCGCCAGCTGCCGGCGACGACGGCAGCACCACCCCGAAGGGAGATCCGCAATGAAGCATCGCACCCACCGACAGGCCCGCGGGGCCGGTCTGGTGGTCGCCGCCACAGCGCTGGCGACCGCACTGACCGCCTGCGGCGCCGGCGGTCGTGACGGCGACTCCGACAGCCCCAGTGGTGCCGACGCGCCCGGGGTCACCGAGGATTCGATCAAGGTCGGCGGGACCTTCCCGCTCACCGGAGTCGCTGCGCCCGGCTACAGCGAGATCCCGACCGGCGCCAAGGCGTACTTCGACTACGTGAACGCCAACGGCGGGATCAACGGCCGCCAGATCGAGTACGTGGTCAAGGACGACGCGTACAACCCCACCAACACCAGCAACGTGACCAACGAGCTGGTGCTGCGCGAGGAGGTCTTCTCCATGGTCGGGGCCCTGGGCACGCCGACCCACTCCGCGGTCGTGGACTTCCTCAACAGCGAGGAGGTTCCGGACCTCTTCGTCTCGTCGGGCTCGCTGCAGTGGGGCGACGACCCGGAGGCCTACCCGTTCACGTTCGGCTGGCAGACGGACTACGAGTCCGAGGGCAAGATCATCGGGCAGTACGTCAAGGAGAACATGCCCGACGCGAAGGTCGGCCTGTTCCTGCAGGACGACGACTTCGGGCGCGACGGCGAGAAGGGCGTGCGGCAGTTCCTGGACGACCAGATCGTCTCGGTCGCCAAGTACACCTCGGGCAACACCGACGTCGCACCGCAGATCTCGTCGCTCAAGGCCGACGGCGTCGACCTGGTGATCGGCTTCAACACCCCGTCCTACACGGCGCTGAGCCAGCTCGTCTCGCTGCAGACCGGCTTCAAGCCGACCTGGTTCTACTCCAACGTCGGCTCCGACCCGAACCTGGTCGGCGGCCTGCTCGCGCGCTTCTCCGAGGGCGAGGTCAAGAACGGCGCGACGCTGCTCAACGGCGTGCTCACCACCGAGTACATCCCGTACACGGACTCCCCCGACAACCCGTGGGTCCAGCTGTGGCAGAAGGTCTGGGACGAGCAGGGCGGCTCGGCCGAGCTCACCAACTACCGGATCTACGGCATGTCGCAGGCCTACACCTTCGTGCAGGCGCTGGTGGCCGCAGGTGACGACCTGAGCCGCGACGGCATCGTCGAGGCGCTGGAACAAGAGGGCGGGGATTTCGAGGGCCCCAACCTCGCGCCGTACCGCTACTCGGAGGACAGCCACCTCGGCATCTCGGGCATGAAGGTCATCGAGTTCCAGAATGGCGGCG
The DNA here is from genome assembly GCA_963832415.1 of uncultured Actinomycetota bacterium. Classification (GTDB taxonomy): domain Bacteria; phylum Actinomycetota; class Actinomycetes; order Propionibacteriales; family Nocardioidaceae; genus Nocardioides. The sequence continues at coordinate 164,059 of CAWHTZ010000011.1, forward strand.
TGGGAGAGGACCTGACCCCGGTGCTGGTGACCGACATCGGCGACGCCGAGATCACCGAGCAGGATGAGGGCCTGGCCGACAACGAACCGCCCGAGGGCGGCATCCCGCAGGGCTGAGCACAGCGGCACCGACCCACCGTGGGCCCGTCTCCTCGCCGGAGGCGGGCCCGCGGTGCGACCGGGCGCGGTCGCAGCTGAGGGCTCCGGGTCGCGGCGCACCACCAGCACTCGGAAGCCCTGTGCGCTGGCCAGCGGGTGGGTAGCCAGCACCGCCGACCACCCGCGTCGTCAGGTGATGGACATTCCGACCGGCCGGTTTGTATGGTGACGCCGGTCGCGTGCCAGTCGCGCCGCAACGAGGGGAACCCATGACCCAGATCGGCATCGTCCTCGACCGGCTCCTCCGCCAGCCCGTCGTCGCCGGTCAGCCGCACGATGCCAGGCGGGCCGCATGAGCGTCGAGCACGCCTCCTGCGGCGGCGTGGAGCTCGCCTACGAGACCTTCGGCGCCGTCGGGAACCCGCCGCTGGTGCTGGTGATGGGGTTGGCCACCCAGATGCTCGGCTGGCCCGACGAGTTCTGCGAGCAGCTCGCCGACGGCGGCTTCCACGTGATGCGCTTCGACAACCGTGACATCGGGTTGTCCACACACCTCGACGAGGCCGGGACGCCGGACCTTTCCCCCCTGTTCGCCGGTCAGCCGATCACGTCCGCGCCGTACTCGCTGGCGGACATGGCCGACGACACCGTCCGCCTGCTCGACGCCCTCGGCCTGGACCGGGTCCACCTCGTCGGCGCCTCGATGGGCGGCATGATCGCGCAGGAGGTGGCGCTGCGACACCCCGAGCGGCTGCTCAGCCTGACCTCGATCATGTCCACCACCGCCCCCGACGTCGGCCCACCGACGCCCGAGGCGGGCGCCGTCCTGTTCAGCCCGCCGGCGACGACCGAGGACGAGGCTGCAGAGCGCGCGATCATGGTCTACCGGGTGATCGGCTCCCCGGGGCACCCCCTCGACGAGGTCGCCCTCTCGGCCCGCGCTCAGGAATCCTTCCGCCGCGCGAACGACCCGGCCGGCGTGGCCCGTCAGCTCGCGGCAATTCACGCCTCCGGTGACCGGACCGAGCGGCTGCGCCGGTTGGACGTGCCCACCCTCGTGCTGCACGGGGAGGACGACCCGCTGGTGCAGGTCGACGGCGGCCGGGCTACCGCTGCCGCGGTGCCCGAGGCGCGTCTCGTGACCTGGCCGGGCATGGGACACGACCTGCCCCGCGGGATGTGGCCCCACATCGTCGGAGAGATCACGACTCACGCCGGGCGCGCCTGAGGCCCTCGACCAGCAGGAACCCGTGATTCAAGGTGAGATCCCTCTGCGCGGAGAGCAGGGGCTCGGTCAGCTCGAGTCCGCCTCGGCGATCGCGCTCGGCCGCGGGAGCTGCGAGGTCGCGCTCTCCTCGGCACGCCGGGCGGCGGAGAGCCGCTGAGGTAGGAGTCCGAGGTCATCCGGGCAAAGGTGACGCAGGGGCTGCTGGGCGATCCTCCGCTGGGCGCGCAGGTGGGGCGTCAGCGAGCGAGCTCTCTCGCCAGCACGCGGTACACCTGCGCATTCCAGGCGAGGCCGATGTGGGTGCCCCGGACCTGGATCGTGCGTGCGCCGGGCAGGGAGCACGCGGCCGGCGCCACCACCCCGTCGTCCGCCGTGACCACGCAGGTGAGGGGCACCACCCGTGACTGTTGCGTCTGCGTCCCCCGGGCGTACGAGCACCGGCAGGCGGTCGTGAAGCAGCCACGCTCGCGCGACTCCGGGTGCAGCCCGTACTCCAGCCGCCGCGCGCCGCTCACCGCGAGATCGGTGAGCACGGCGACGTCGTAGTTGTCAGCGAGTGGGCTGCCGAGGGTGATCACCTGGGAGACCCGCTCGGGAAGCACCCCGGCGAGCGCGTTGCCCAGGAGTCCGCCGCGACTGTGCCCCACGACGGCCACCGGCTCCCCGGTCGTCTCGTACAGCCGGTCAAGCCGGAGCAGCAGCCCGTCAAGGATCCGGCTCGCGCAACCGACGTTCCAGCGGATGCCCGACAGCTCCGTGGAGTATCCCCGCCGTCGCAGCCAGCGCCCCATCGTGCCGAGCGAAGCGTCGCCGGCCATGAAGCCGGGGATCAGCAGGACGGGGCGCCCCTCCCCCGCCGGAACGCCCTCGCCGCGCCACACCGGGGCGGAGAGCAGCGCGGCGAACTCGAGGGGCCAGCCGTGCTCGCGCACGGGATGACCCCACCAGCGGCGGGCGGGAGTGACGCCGCGCGTGGTCATCAGGCCGTGCCGACCGGCTGGTCGATCGCGCGCTTGAGGATCTTGCCGGTGTCGCCCTTGGGCAGGTCGTCGAGGATCCAGACCACCCGCGGGTACTTGTACGGGGCCACCCGGGCCTTCACGTAGTCGCGCAGCTCGTCGATGCTCACCTCGGCTCCGGGCCGCAGCGAGACCGCCGCGCCGACCTCCTCGCCGTGGGTCTCGTGGGGGAGTCCGATGACCGCTGCCTCGCGCACGGCCGGGTGCTCGTAGAGCACCTCCTCGACCTCCCGCGGGTAGACGTTGAAGCCACCGCGGATGATCAGGTCCTTCTTGCGGTCGACGATGTAGTAGAAACCGTCCTCGTCGACCGTGCCCAGGTCGCCGCTGCGGAACCACCCCTCGGCATCGATCGCCTCGGCGGTCGCCTCGGGCCGGTTCCAGTAGCCCTTCATCACGTTGTGGCCGCGGATGCAGATCTCGCCGACCTCGCCCGGGGGGGCCTCGGAGCCGTCGTCGTTGACGAGCTTGAACTCGACGTCGGGGATCGGGGTACCGATCGAGCCGACCTTCGCCTGCTCGACGCGGTTGAAGCTGGCCACCGGCGAGGTCTCCGAGAGCCCGTAGCCCTCGATGATCTTGGCGCCGTACTTGGCCTCGAACGCGCGCACCACCTCGCCGGGCATGGCCGCACCGCCGGAGGAACACAGCCTGAGCGTGGCGGCCTGGTCGGGAGTCGCGCCGGGGAGGTCGGCCAGCGCCGTGTACATCGTCGGCACGCCCTCGAGAATCGTCACCTGGTTGGCGGCGATGGAGTCGAGCACCACCTGGGCGTCGAAGCGAGGAATCAAGATCAGCAGCGAGCCGGCGGCCACGCTCGCGTTCAGGCCGCAGGTGAGACCGAAGACATGGAACAGCGGCAGGCAGCCCATGATCACGTCCCGCTCGCTGATCGTCATCAGGTCCTCGACGCAGACGCGCAGGTTCCTGTCGAGACCGCCGTGGGTCAGCTCCGCGCCCTTGGGCGTCCCGGTGGTGCCGGAGGTGTAGAGGATGACCGCGGTCTCGTCGTGCTCGCGCTCGACCACGGGCGTCGGCTCCTGGCCGACCAACCCGGGAAGGACCGAGTCGTCGACGACCTCGACCCGGCAGCCCTCGGCCGCGTGGGCGGTCTCGCCGGTCGAGACCGACTCGTGCGCCCAGAGCAGCACCATGCCGGAGTCGCCGGTGTGGTGGGTGATCTCGCGGCCTCTGAGCAGCGGGTTCATCGGCACCACGACGGCACCGAGCCGCAGGGCGCCGTAGAACAACACCGGGAACTCGAGCAGGTTCGGCACCATCAGCCCGACCCGGTCGCCCGGCCGCACGCCGAGGGCGGCCATCCTGCCGGCGGCACGGCCGGCCAGGTCGTCGAACTCGGCGTAGGTGAGGGTGGTCGCGCCCAGGCGCAGCGCCGGGCGGTCGGGGAACGTCGCGGCGCTCTGCGCCAGGTTCTCGGCAAGATTGGTCATCTCGCTCCTCCTCGCCGTCGTCGTCGGATCGCATCGGGGAACAGCCGGGTGGTCACGTGGCGAGCACGCCCCCTTCTACCGGGAGGGTGAGGCCGGTGACGTAACCGCCCGCGTCGCTGGCAAGGAAGAGGAGCGCGGCGCCGAGCTCCTCGTGCTTGCCCAGGCGGCCCAGCAAGGTGCGAGGGATGACCACCTGCTCGACGTAGTCGCCCCCGAACTGGTCGGTCATCTCGGACTCGAAGTAGCCGGGCGCGAGCGCGTTGACCCGGATGCCCTTGCGGGGGCTCCACTGCTGGGCGAGGTCGCGGGTGAGCCCGATCAGGCCGGCCTTGCTGGCGGCGTAGGCCGCCTGGGGAAGGCCCATGGTGGTGAGGCCGAGGACGCTGCTGATGTTGACGATGGCGCTTCCCGGCTGCATCACCTTGCCGGCGGCCTGGGCCATCCAGTAGCAGGCGTTGAGGTTCAGATCGACGACGGAGCGGAACTGCTCCGGCGTCTCCTTGGTCGCGGGTACGGCGGTGCCGACGCCCGCGTTGTTCACCAGCACGTCGACGCGCCCGAAGGCTGCCATCGCGGCGTCCACGAGCCCCTGGCAGTCCTCGGGGCTGGTCACGTCGGTGCGGACGGCGATGGCCTTGCGACCGAGCGCCTCCACCTTGGCCACGGTGTCGGCGAGCTTGTCCTCGCGCCGCGCGCCCAGGGCGAGGTCGGCGCCGGCCTCGGCCAGCGCGAGCGCGAAGGTCACGCCCAGGCCGCTCGACGCGCCGGTGACGACCGCTACCTTGCCGTCGAGCCGGAAGCTGTCCAGGACTCCCATGTCATTCCCCTCCCATCACGTCGGCCATCCCGACCGCGTCCATTGCCTGGAACGTCTCCTCGGCGAGGCACGCCAGCATGACCAGGTCCTGCAGCTGGCCGTTGCGGTCGCGGAAGTGGTCCCGCAGGAGTGCCTCGCCGGTGAAGCCGAGGTCCAGGAACATCTCCGTGATCCGCTCGTGGGCCGCCGGCACCTCGACGACCACCTTGAGCAGGCCCGAGCGCACGGCGTGGGCGAGCGCGTGCTGGGCCAGCGCGCGGCCGATGCCGCGCCCCCGTGTCGCCGGGTCGACGAGCAGGCGGAGCTCGGCGACGTGGTCCGACCAGCTGGTCAGCCTCCGGAGGGCCACGATGCCGTTCACCGTCCCGTCGTCGTCGACGGACACCCACCGCTGGCCGGGGCGGTCCGGCCAGCCGGCCAGGGACGCGGGCGAGACGTCCTCCTTGATGAAGGTCAGGTCGCTCTCGGGCAGCCGCCCGAAGAAGGCGCCGAGCGGATCGAGGTGTGCGGGGGTGAAGTCCTGGATGGTCATGACACGGCCTCGCTTCGCTGCTGGAGGAATTCGATCAGGACGGGGAGCGTGTTCTTGTGGGCCGTGCGACCGAGCATGAGGCCCACATGGCCGGCGTCGAGCCGCAGCTCCTGCTTGTCCTCGGAGCCGACCAGCCCGACCAGCGGGCTGGCCGAGGCCGGCGGGATGATGTGGTCGCGCAGCCCGAGGACGTGCATGAACGGGACGGTGATGTCCGCGAGTCGCACGTGATCACCGCCCAGCATGATCCGGTCGTTGAGGAACGCGTTGTCCGTGACCTGCTGCTTGAGCTGGCGAGCGACGCCTCCGGGCAGGGGTACCTGGTCGTTGGCCCAGCCGGCCATGGCCTGGTAAGCGGTCACGAACTCGTCACTCCACAGCTTCTCGAGCAGGTCCACCCGGGAGGTCACCTCGCCCACCGGGGCCAGGGTTCGGAAACCCTGGCCGATGACCCCGGCCGGGACCATGCCGTCGACCCCCAGCACGTCTTCCAGGTCGGTGCGCGAGAGCATCTCGGTCATGGGGCCGCACTGCTGCAGGTCCGCCGGCGTGGTCAGCACGGTGAGGCTGCGCAGCGGCGAGTCGAGGTGGTGTGCGGCGTGCAGCATCGCGAGCGTGCCCCCGAAGCAGTAGCCCAGCAGGTTCACGCTCTCGCTGCCCGACAGCTCGAGGATCCGGTCGATCGCGGCGGGGATGTAGGAGTCGACGTAGTCCTCGAGCTGGTTGGCCGCGTCGCGCTCGTCGGGGACGCCCCAGTCGAGCATGTAGACGTCGAACCCGGCCTCGACCAGCTTCTCGATGACGCTGTTGCCGGGGCGCAGGTCGAGGATGTAGCTCCTGTTGAAGAGGCTGTAGATGATCAGCAGCGGCGGCTTCAGGGAGACCCCCGGGCTGCGGTAGTGCCACAGCTCGGTCCGTCCGTGGCTCCACACCACGTCCTTCGGGCTCAGTCCGACGTCCGTGCGCTGGACTCCGGTCGCCATCCGGATGCCGTTGCGCGCGCGCAGCGCGTTGCGCTCCACCTCACGCCGGACGCGGTCAATCGTGCTCTGGCCGGGGATCGACGCCACGCCGCTCCGCCTCCTTCCGTGCTTGCTGGAGCTCGAGGGACACGAGCCGCACCTGGCGGTCGAGCGAGCCGACCTGCTGCTTGAGGCGCTGCACGTCGGTGCCCGCGGGAAGGTTGACCGCGTGCCAGGCGCGCGCAGCGAGCCTGCTCAGCCCGCCGCGGACGCCGTGGTTCACGCTGGCGAGCAGCGCTGCCGCCTGGGCGAACTCCTCGGAGTGGGTGAGCCCGTTGGCCGGCTCGGCCAGCTTCCCGAGCTGCTGGGAGAGGTCGCGGAACCCGGGAAGACGCATCACGCGGCCCCCCAGGTTGGCTGGCCAATCCGCCGGGTCACTCGCGCAGCAGGGCTCCGATGGCCGTCCGCACCGTGGCCGGGTCGGGCGTCACCCCCGCGATCACATCGGAGTAGACGAACGTCTCGGTGATGCGCAGCACCAGGTAGGCCAGGTCGTGCAGCGGCAACGGTGGGACGAGGCGTCCGGCCTCGATCTCCTCCTGCAAGAGCGGCTCGACCAGCCCGAGGAGCCTGGCCTGGAAGCTGCCCGCGCGGGTGGTGAGCAGGCGCAGCGCACGCTCCGGCTCGCGCTGCACGAACTCCATGAAGGGCGCCGAGCGGATCGAGGCCGCAGCGAAACCACTCAAGACCGCCGCGATCCGCTGCGGGCCCCGCACCCCACGGGCGTCCCGCACCGCCTGCTCGAACGTCGGCAGGGCGATCGACCAGATGATCTCGGCGAGCAGCGGCTCCTTCCCCCCCACCCAGCGGAAGAGCGTCGCGCGGCTGACGCCGAGCTCCGCGGCCAGGTCCTGCATCTCCAGCCGCCTCCCGTCGAGGAACGCGCGACGGGCCGCCCGGAACGCGGCCAGGGCGTCGGGACGTGCCTGCGTACGTTCGGCGTGCAAGCGAGACAGGGGTATCGGCTGACTCATGGCACTGATCACTGCCTCCAACGGATCGCGTCCGGCCGAGCCCCACCTGCCGGGCGGGTACGGTGCGGGGATGTGACAGCGGTCTCATGAAATGAGACGGTATCTGAAGATGTCGCAGGCTTGCAACACTTTTGCGTTTGTTGCACAGTGTGGCTCTCACCACGTCGTTCCGATCCACGGGAGGTTGCCATGCGGCGGACGGTCTTCGACGAGGACCACGAGTCCTTCCGGCAGATGATCCGGGCGTTCGTCGAGGCCGAGGTGGTCCCGCACTACGACGAGTGGTTCACCGAGGGGGCCGTGCCAAAGGAGCTCTACGCGAAGCTCGCCGATCTCGGCATCTTCGGCATCAGCGTGGACGAGGAGTACGGCGGCTCCGGCCAGGCCACGCACAAGTTCCACGCGATCCAGTACGAGGAGACGTCCCGGGCCGGCGTCACCTTCGGCGGGTCGGGCGTGCACGTGCTGCTGGCGCTTCCCTACATCAAGATGCTCGCCACCCCGGAGCAGAAGAAGCGCTACCTGCCGAGCTTCGTGACCGGCGAGGAGATGTGGGCGCTGGCGATGACCGAGCCGGGCACCGGATCCGACCTGGCGGGCTTGCGCAGCAGCGCCAAGCTCTCGGCTGACGGCACCCACTACGTGCTCAACGGGGCGAAGACCTTCATCACCGGCGGCGTGCACGCGGACCGGATGATCGTGGCGGCCCGCACCGGCCCGCCCAAGGACGACGACCGCCGCTTTGGCATCTCCCTGTTCGCGGTCGACGCGCACTCCCCCGGCTACACGGTCGGCCGCAAGCTCGACAAGCTCGGCCTGCGCGCCTCCGACACCGCGGAGCTCTCCTTCGTGGACGTCCAGGTTCCCGTCGAGGACCTGCTCGGCGAGGAGAACCAGGGCTTCAGCTACCTCGGCAAGAACCTCGCCTCGGAGCGCTGGGGCATCGCGCACTCGGCCTACGCCCAAGCCAAGGCCGCGGTGCGCTTCGCCCAGGAGTACGTCGAGCAGCGGGTCATCTTCGGCAAGACCGTGGCCTCCTTCCAGAACACCAAGTTCGAGCTGGCCGCCTGCCGGGCGGAGGTCGACGCCGCCGAGGCGGTGACCGACCGGGCCCTGGAGGCCCTCGACGCCGGCGAGCTCACCCCCGCCGAGGCAGCCTCGGCCAAGCTCTTCTGCACCGAGGTCGCGCACCGGGTGGTCGACCGCTGCCTGCAGCTCCACGGCGGCTACGGCTTCATCAACGAGTACCCGATCGCCCGCCTGTACGCCGACAACCGGGTCAACCGAATCTACGGAGGAACGTCCGAGGTCATGAAGACGATCATCGCGAAGGACATGGGGCTCTGATGCGCGCCGAGGACGTCGCGAAGGCGCACGCCACGCCCCTGACCGCGCCGCCGTACCCGTTGGTCGTCAACCGGTTCGTCGACCGCGAGTACCTGAACATCACCTACCGGACCGACGCCGACGCGCTGCGGGCCGCCGTGCCGGAGCCGCTGGAGTTCGACGAGCCGCTGGTTCGATTCGAGGTCATGCACATGGGTGACGTCGGGTCCTTCGGGCCCTACACCGAGTGCGGCATCGCGATCCCGGTGCGGTTCGGTGGGGAGCAGGGCGAGTACCTGCACGGGATGTACCTGAACAACTTCGGCGCCACCGTCGCCGGCCGCGAGCTCAGCGCCTTCCCCAAGGGCATGGGGGACCCGCACCTTCGCGTGCAGGACGGCGTGCTGCTCGGCACGCTGGACGTCACCGACGAGCGGGTCGCAACGGCGACGATGGGGTACAAGCATCGGCCGCTGGAGGAGGACGAGGCACGCGCCCAGATCGGCGTGCCGCAGTTCATGGTCAAGGTGGTCCGCGGCTACGGGCGCAAGCCGCTGCTCTGCGACCTGATCCGCGCGGGCGTGAAGGACCTGGTGATCAAGGAGGCCTGGACGGGCCCGGCGCGGCTCCAGCTGTTCCACCACCTCGCCGCACCGCTCGCGGACCTGCCCGTGCGGGAGGTCGTCGGCGCCAGCCACATCCTGACCGACCTCACGCTCGACCGACCGGTGCCCGTGCACAACTACCTCCAGGAGGAGCAATGAGCACCCCTTCCCCCGTGACCGAGCGCCCGGTCGCGGTCCTCGGCGCCGGCACCCTGGGCCGCCGCATCGCCCTGATGTTCGCGACCGGCGGGGGCACCGTCCGGGTCTGCGACCTCGACGCGACGGCTCGCGAGCAGGCGGCCGCCTTCATCGAGGAGCAGCTGCCGAAGACCCTCGAGAAGGTCGGCAGCAGCACTCCCGGGACCGTCGAGCTCACCGACGACCTGACCGAGGCCGTGCGCGACGCCTGGCTGGTGGTGGAGTCCCTGCCCGAGCGCCTGGACGTGAAGATCCCCGTCTTCGGCCAGCTGGACAAGCTCGCCCCGCACGACGCCATCCTGGCCACCAACTCCTCCTCGCACCCCTCCAGCCGGATGATCGACGAGGTCGGCGCCCCGGAGCGGGTCATCAACATGCACTTCTTCATGCCGCCCGTCGCCACGGCCTGTGAGCTGATGTCCTGCGGCAAGACCGACCCGGCGGTGCTCGACCGGCTGATGGAGGCCCTCCCCGGGTTCGGGCTGACCCCTTTTCGCGTCCAGGGCGAGAGCATGGGCTTCATCCACAACCGCATCTGGGCGGCGATCAAGCGCGAGGCGCTGATGGTGCTCGACGAGGGCGTCGCCTCTCCCGCGGACATCGACCAGCTCTACACGATGGTGCTGGGCGCGAGGCGCGGTCCCTTCCGAGCGATGGACCAGGTCGGCCTCGACGTCGTCCTGGACATCGAGGAAAACTACGCCGCCGACCGGGACGGCATCCCGGAGGGCCCACGCGCGTTGCTTCGCCGCTACATCGACGACGGCCGCCTCGGTGTGAAAGCCGGACGCGGCTTCTACGACGACTACGAGACACCCGGGAGCGCGTCATGAGCCTCTTCACCGGCCTGAAGGTCATCGACTGCGGGAGCTACATCGCCGCACCCGCCGCGGCCACGATCCTGGGCGACCTCGGCGCCGACGTGATCAAGATCGAGCCTCCCGGCGCGGGCGACGCCTACCGGAAGCTGCCCCAGCTGCCCGGCAACCCGGTCTCCGAGCACGGCTATGCCTGGCTGCTCGACTCGCGCAGCAAGCGCGGCCTCGCGCTCGACATGGGGTCGGCCGACGGTCAGCAGGTGCTGCACGACCTCGTCGCCGACGCCGACGTGTTCGTCACCAACTACCCACTCCGGGCCCGCGACAAGTTCCGCATCGACTACGACACCCTCGCTGCTCTCAACGAGCGGCTCGTCTACGGCTCCTTCACCGGGTACGGCGAGAACGGCCGCGAGGCCGGGAAGCCGGGCTTCGACGCCACGGCGTACTGGGCCCGCTCAGGGATGATGGACACCGTCCGGCCCGCCGCCGACGGCACTCCCGCCCGGGCCGTGGTCGGCCAGGGCGACCACCCCTCGGCGATGACCCTCTACGCCGGGATCGTCACGGCGCTCTACCAGCGCGAGAAGACCGGCCGCGGCACCAAGGTGTCCTCGTCGCTACAGGCCAACGGGTTGTGGGCGAACTCCTACATGGCCACGGCGGCCCTGTGCGGCGCCGAGTTCATCCCGCGGCCGCCGCGCGAGCAGCACTTCAACGCGCTGAGCCTGCACTACCAGTGCGCGGACGAGAAGTGGCTGCTGCTGACCATCCTCAACGAGGACCGGCACTGGCCGGTGCTGGCTCGCTGCCTCGAGCGGGAGGACCTGCTGGAGGACGAGCGCTTCGCCGCCACGCCCGACCGGCACCGCAACTCCGAGGCCTTGATCGCGGCTCTCGACGAGGCGTTCGCCCGGCACGAGCGCGCCCACTGGGAGGAGCTGCTCAGCGAGAACGGCATCGTCTTCGACATCGTCGCCACCCCCGAGGACATCCCCCACGACGAGCAGATCCGCGCCAACGGGCTGGTCGTGCCGTTCGCCGAGGACGAGCGCGTCAGCACCATCGCCGTGCCCTTCGAGCTCGACGACGTCGAGAAGGTGGAAGCGAAGCTTCCCCCGTCCGTGGGACAGCACACCGACGACGTGCTGACCGGGCTCGGGTACGACGCGGAGCGGATCGCGGCGCTGCGGGACGCGGGCACGGTGGCCTGAGCCAGGGTGACGGCGTGGCCGCTGGCACTCACACCGACTCGGGGGGTGGGACCAGCGCCCACTGAGGGCCGTCAGAAGGGGACCATCGTGGCCAGCAGGCCCTCCGCCGGCTCCCGGCCCGAGACGGCCCGGCAGAACTCGACCGCGTCCATCTCGATCCGTTCGGCCGAGCCGCGGGTCGCGTGCAGCCCGGCCGGGCCGGTCAGCCGCAGGTCGTGGTCGGCGCCGTGCCGCTCGGCCCACTCGGCGACGACGTCGGCCACGACGACCCCGTCGTGGTCGGCCGTGAGCGTGACCGGGGCGCCGATCGCCCGGGCGAGGTCGATGCGGTGCATCCACGCGTCGCGGGTGAGCACGACGTCGTTGAGGTAGCCGAGCGTCCAGGTCTCGTCGATCCCGGGCATCTGCACCGGGAGGCGCACGAGGCGTCGCGCCAGACCGGGCGTCCGTCGGCGCCCGCGGGTCGCGGGTCCGACGAGCCGGCGGACCTCGGCCGCCACCTCGGCCGGGGACGCGGACGCGGCGCGCCGCACCTGCACGGCGGTCATCGCGTCGACCTCGGGCTCCCCCGTGCGCGCGGCCCGCGCCTTGATCTCGCGCTGCTGGCTGACCAGCTCGCGCACCGAGGCGGCCGACCGCATGGCGCCGAGCACGTGGCCGACCAGGTCGCGCACGGTCCAGTCCGCGCAGTCGGTGGGCAGCGCCCACTGGTCGTCGCGCACGCGGTCGACCGTCTCGGCGAAGCCGGCGTACGCCCGCTCGGCGTGGTCGAGGCGCGCGGCGCGGTCGAGCCCCGGCGCGGGGCGACGGGCGGCCGCGGGGGCCGCAGACGTGGTGCTCATGGTGTGTCCTCCTGGGTAGCTGGGTCGGGCGGGATGCCCGCGTGGTCGCAGAACAGGTCGACGGCCTCGTCGAGAAGGCGGCGCCACCGCCGGCCGCCGGGCTCGTTGGACAGCTGCTGGTCGACGAGGCCCGTCACGAGCGCGGTCCACAGGTCCACGTGCCGCCCGGAGCGCACCCCGGCGGCGCGCAGCTGGCCGGCGAAGCGGTCCAGGTTGGCGACCGCGAGCGCGTAGGACTCGGGCGACGGCTCGAAGCCGGGGACGGTGCGCTGGAAGAGCAGCTGGTAGCGCGTCGGGTCCTCGGTGCAGAAGTCGAAGAACGCGGCGGAGCCCCGGCGGAACGCCGCGCGCGACACGGCCCCCTCCGACAGGAATGCCATTCGCTCGGCCAGCTGGCGCTGGCCCTGCGCGAACATCGCGTCGTAGATCGCGTCCTTGGAGGCGAAGTAGGTGTACAGGCTCGGCGCGCGCATGCCCAGGTGCGAGGCCACCGCCCGCAGGGAGAGACCGGCGAGCCCCGCATCGCGGCACAGCTCCCAGGCCGCGTCCAGGATCTCGTCGCGGACGCGCGCGCGGCGAACCTCGACGCGACCGACGCTCACAGTACCTACCACAGTTAGAAACTTCTAACAGTGTTAGGCAAATGTCAACCCCCACCGGGCCCTTCGGGTCGGGCGAGCTCGGAGCGGTACGGCGGGTCGGCACCCGGCCGGGAGACGGTGACCGACGCCGCGGCGATGGCGTGCGCGAGCAGCGGCCGCCACTCCCGCGGCGTCAGCTCGTGCAGCGCCGCGCGGCGCCCCGCGCCGAGCAGGTCGGCCTCCCACAGCGCGTCGAGCAGGGCCGCGCCCAGGGTGTCCCCGGCCCCGATCGTGTCCGCCACGCTGACCCGGGGGGCCGGCACGTCCTCGCGTCCCTCCCGGGTCACGACCGAGACCCCCGCGCTGCCCCGGGTGACGACCAGCGCGCACGGCCCGGCGTCGAGCAGCGCCGCCACCGTCTCCGCCTCGGACCGGCCGGGCCAGAGGTCCGCCAGGTCCTCGTCGGAGGCCTTCACCACGTCGGCGAGGGCGGCCAGCGCCTCGGTCCGCGCGACGACCGCCGGCCCGGTCCCGGTGAGGGCCGGCCGCGCGTTCACGTCGTAGGTCACGGTCGCCACGGCGCGCAGCCGCTCGACGAGCGCGCGCACGTCGTCGCAGCCCGGCGGCAGGACGGCCCCGATGGAGCACGCGTGCACGACGCGCGGCCTCCCCGCGGCGAGTGTCGGGAGTCGCCAGGCGAGGTCGAACTCGTAGGAGGCGGCCCCGGTCGGCGCGAGCGTGGCCACCGCCGTCGGGGTGCGCTCCAGCACGTGCGGGTCCCCGGCCAGCACGACCCCGTCGCGGGCGAGGTGCGCGGAGAGCGCCGCACCACGGTCGTCGTCGGCCCAGGCGCTGGCGAACCGCACCGGCCGGCCGAGCCTCGCCAGCGCGACCGCGGCGTTGGCCCCGCTCCCCCCGGGGTGCTCCTCGTCGCTCTGCTCGGGCCGGCGGACGACGTCGATGAGCGCCTCGCCGACGACGAGCGCGGGCCGCGGGTCGGGCGGCGACGCGGCGCTGGTGGTCACCCCCGCCTTCTACCGCACGGGGGGCGTCCCGCGCGAGGCAGGACTACTCTCGGGCGATGGACACGGTGGACCTGGGCGCCCTGCTGCCCCCGGTGGACCCGGACGATCCCGCGCCGCCCTTCGAGCAGCTGCGCAGCCGGATCGCCGCCCTGGTCGCCGCCGGCACGCTGCGGCCCGGCGCCCGCCTGCCGACCGTCCGGGCCCTCGCGGGCGAGGTGGGGCTCGCGGTGAACACGGTCGCGCGGGTCTACCGGGAGCTCGAGTCCGACGGGGTCGTCCTCACCGAGGGCCGCCGCGGGACCTCGGTGGCGGCCTCCCCGGGCGGCGCGTCGGCCGAGGCCGGCGCCGCCGCGCAGGCCTTCGTCGCGGCGCTCCGCCCGCTCGGCGTGGAGCTGCCCGAGGCGCAGCGCCTGGTCGAGACGGCCTGGAAGCGGTCGGCGGGCCGGTAGGAGCGGGACCTTGGTCCCGGCCCCGGCAGCCGGTCGGGCACCATGTGACGGGTGGGACCACCCTCGGGCCCGGTCGGGACCATGCTGACGGGCGGAGAGCACCCGCTCCCTGGAGGAATGCCCATGGCCGTCGTCAGACCAGTCCCGCGCCAGTCCGCGTCGTCCGCGGCCGGCTCGCGCACGCGCTCGGACGCCGAGCGCGAGACGCTCCTGACCTTCACGGTGGCCTCGCTGGGCCTGCTCGCCGTGATGACCGCGATCGTGCTCGGGCTCGCCGGCGTGGTGGGCCCCAGAACCCCCCTCGTGGTCGGGCTCGTGGTCGCCGTGCCCGTGACCGTGGCGCAGGGCCTCGGCCTGCGGCGCCTCTCGCGGTCGGCCTAGCGGGCGGGAGAAGCACCGCCCCGGACACCGAGACCCGCCGTCCTCTCGGGGATGGCGGGCTTCGGTGTGGGCGGGTGCGGCCGGGTCAGGCCCGGTCGCCCGGCTCCTCGCCGGAGGAGGTCTCGTCCGTCGCCTCGGGGGCCGGCTCGTCCGCCGGCTCGGGAGCCGGGGCCTCCTCCGCGGCGGCCGGCGCGGCCTGGGGCGCCTCGGCCCTCGGCGTCGGCTCATACGGCTCGGTCAGCAGCTCGATGACCGCCATGGGCGCGTTGTCACCCTTGCGCGGAGCCAGCTTGGTGATCCGCGTGTAGCCACCGGGCCGCTCCGCGAAGCCCGGCGCGATCTCGGTGAAGAGCTCGTGCACGACGGACTTGTCGTGGATGGTCTTCAGGACCTCGCGCCGCTGGTGCAGCGGGTTGTCGCCGGCGTGCGCCTTGCGGGCCTTCGTGATCAGCTTCTCGGCGACCGGACGCAGCGAGCGTGCCCGGGTCTCCGTCGTGGTGACCCGCCCGTGCTCGAAGAGCGCGGTGGCGAGGTTGGCGAGCATCTGGCGCTGGTGGGCCGGGTCGCCGCCGAGGCGGCGCCCCTTCTTGGGCTGCGGCATGGTCTCTGTCTCGATCCTCCCGGGCCGTACGAGGTACCCGGGTAGTCGGTGTGCTTCGGGGTGCTATGGGGTTCTACGGGGCGGGGGCGGAGCCCCCCGTGCGAAGGTCTTGATCTTCGGGGGGAACCCGGGGGGCGGAGCCCCCCGTGCGACTCAGTACTGCTCGTCCTCCACGAAGGCGTCGTCGTCCTCGTCGCCGTACGCCGCGAGGGCGGTCGCCGGGTCGAAGCCGGGCGCGCTGTCCTTCAGCGACAGGCCCATCTCGACCAGCTTGGCCTTGACCTCGTCGATCGACTTGGCGCCGAAGTTGCGGATGTCGAGCAGGTCCTGCTCCGAGCGCGAGATGAGCTCACCCACGGTGTGGATGCCCTCGCGCTTGAGGCAGTTGTAGGAGCGGACCGTCAGCTGCAGGTCCTCGACCGGCAGGGCGAGGTCCGCGGCGAGCTGCTCGTCCACCGGCGAGGGGCCGATGTCGATGCCCTCGGCCTCGACGTTGAGCTCGCGGGCGAGGCCGAAGAGCTCCACCAGCGTCTTGCCGGCCGAGGCGATCGCGTCGCGGGGCCGGATCGACGGCTTGGTCTCGACATCGATCACCAGCTTGTCGAAGTCGGTGCGCTGCTCGACACGGGTGGCCTCGACCTTGTAGGTCACGCGCATGACCGGGCTGTAGATCGAGTCCACCGGCATGCGGCCGATCTCGTTGTCCGCCCCCTTGTTCAGGACGGCCGAGACGTAGCCGCGGCCGCGCTCGACGACGAGCTCCATCTCGAGCTTGCCGTTGTCGGAGAGCGTGGCGAGCTTCAGCTCGGGGTTGTGCACCTCGACACCCGCGGGCGGCGCGATGTCCGCCGCGGTGACGTCACCGGCACCGGACTTGCGCAGGTACATGGTCACGGGCTCGTCGTGCTCCGAGGAGACGACCAGGCCCTTGAGGTTCAAGATGACCTCGGTGACGTCTTCCTTGACGCCCTCGATCGTCGAGAACTCGTGCAGCACGGTGTCGATCTTGATGCTCGTGACCGCTGCCCCGGGGATCGAGGAGAGCAGGGTCCGACGCAGTGAGTTGCCGAGGGTGTACCCGAAGCCGGGCTCCAGCGGCTCGATCACGAACCGCGACCGGAACTCGTCGACGGACTCCTCCGACAGGGTCGGACGCTGGGCGATAAGCACTGTTTCTGTCCTTTCCGGGCCCACCCGCTATTTGACGGACCCGAACGTGAAGGCGAAGCGAAGGTGTGGACTTGTGGTCCCCGAAGGGGTTCGGGGGGGCCACGGGGGGCGGCGCCCCCCGTGCGCCTACTTCTTGGAGTAGAACTCCACGATCAGCTGCTCCTGGACCGGGATGTCGATCTGGGCCCGGACGGGCTCCTGGTGCACCAGGATCCGCATCCGGCTCGGCAGTGCTTCCAGCCAGGCCGGGACGACCCGCTCGCCGTGCGTCTCGCGCGCGACGATGAAGGGGGTCGTCTCCTTGGACTTCTCCTTCACGTCCACGATGTCGTGGGCCGTGACCTGGTAGGACGGGATGTCGACCTTGTGGCCGTTGACCAGGAAGTGGCCGTGCGTGACCAGCTGGCGCGCGTGCCGCCGGGTCCGGGCGAACCCGGCGCGGTAGACCACGTTGTCCAGCCGGCACTCCAGCATCGCCAGGAGGTTGTCGCCGGTCTTGCCCGGCCGCCGCGATGCCTCGACGTAGTAGCGGTGGAACTGACGCTCCATCACGCCGTAGGAGATGCGGGCCTTCTGCTTCTCCCGCAGCTGGAGGAGGTACTCGGTCTCCTTGATGCGGCCGCGGCCGTGCTGGCCGGGCGGGTAGGGGCGGCGCTCGAATGCCTGGTCGCCGCCGACGAGGTCGACGCCGAGGCGGCGCGACTTCTTGGTCATGGGGCCGGTGTAGCGGGCCATGTCTCAGGTGCTCCTTGTGCTCAGCCGAGGAAGGGCGGTCGTCAGACGCGGCGCCGCTTGGGCGGCCGGCATCCGTTGTGGGGCGAGGGCGTGACGTCCTGGATGGTGCCGACCTCGAGGCCGATGGCACCCAGGGACCGGATCGCGGTCTCGCGGCCCGAGCCCGGGCCCTTGACGAAGACGTCGATCTTCTTCATGCCGTGCTCCTGCGCCCGACGGCCCGCGGCCTCGGCACACATCTGGGCGGCGTACGGGGTGGACTTGCGGGACCCCTTGAAGCCGACGGTGCCGGCCGAGGCCCACGAGATCACCGCACCGGTCGGGTCGGTGATCGTGACGATGGTGTTGTTGAACGTGCTCTTGATGTGGGCCTCGCCCTGAGCGACGTTCTTCTTCTCCTTGCGGCGCGGCTTCTTGGCACCGGCCGCGGCGCGTGACTTGGGAGGCATGTGGCTAACTCCTGGCTGTAGCTGATCGAGTGGCTGGCTGGCTCAGTGGCTCGGGACGCGGCTGGGCACGCTCCGAGCGGTCACTTGCCCGCCTTCTTCTTGCCGGCGACGGTGCGCTTCGGTCCCTTGCGGGTGCGCGCGTTGGTCTTGGTGCGCTGGCCACG
The DNA here is from genome assembly GCA_963832415.1 of uncultured Actinomycetota bacterium. Lineage (GTDB taxonomy): Bacteria > Actinomycetota > Actinomycetes > Propionibacteriales > Nocardioidaceae > Nocardioides. Next base: position 181,758 of record CAWHTZ010000011.1, read on the forward strand.
GACGGGGAGACCCGTGCGGTGGCGGCGACCCTGGTAGCTGCCGATCTCGATCTTGCGCCGGATGTCGGCCTGGACCTCGCGGCGGAGGTCGCCCTCGATCTGGAAGCCGGCGTCGATCGCGTCGCGGAGACGGACCAGATCGTCGTCGCCGAGCTGGTGGACGCGCGTGTGCGGGTCCACGCCGGACTCGGCCAGGATCTGCTGAGCGGAGCTACGGCCGATGCCGTAGATGTAGGTGAGTGCGATCTCGACGCGCTTGTCACGCGGGAGGTCGACACCGACGAGGCGTGCCATCAGGTGGCCACCCTTTCTGTGTCGTGACAGGGGTGTCGGTCCGTGTCGCGCCCCGTCGCCCTCTCGGGCTGCGGGCCCCGGCCCCTGGTCCGGGGGTGTCTGACCGGTCGTGAGGACCGGCGAGCGATCACGAAGGGTGTGTTCAGTTGTGTGTCGCGGTGGTGCTTGATCGCGTCGCGATCAACCTTGGCGCTGCTTGTGGCGCGGGTTGCTGCAGATGACCATGACCCGGCCGTGGCGACGAATCACCTGGCACCGGTCACAGATCGGCTTCACGCTCGGGTGAACCTTCACGGGGAGGTCCTCATCTCTTTCGGCTGGCTGGGTTGCTGCGAACCGCGCGGGGAACGGCTCACTTGTAGCGGTAGACGATGCGACCCCGGCTGAGGTCGTACGGCGAGAGCTCCACCACCACCCGGTCCTCGGGGAGGATCCGGATGTAGTGCTGACGCATCTTGCCGCTGATGTGGGCGAGCACCTTGTGACCGTTCGAGAGCTCCACCCGGAACATCGCGTTCGGGAGGGCCTCGATCACGGTGCCCTCGATCTCGATCACGCCTTCTTTCTTCGGCATGTCCTCCGCAATCTGTTGTGCCGCCGTCTGTTCTTCTGGTGTCTACCGTGGCCCGGGAACCTCCCCGGCACCCGCGTCGTGCGGGGCCGGACGGACCTCGTGCAGCCGCTCGGGTGCCTCTTCCCGGGCACGCCGCAGGACGCCCCTCGAGGGGCTCCGAGCGTAGGGTCCGGGCAGCCGCAAGGCACCACAAGACAGGCCCACGTTGGGCCGACGGTTGAGTCTACGCGGCTCGGCGCCGAAACCCCTAATCGGACCCGCCGGTCGGCAGGCCGGCTCAGGCGCGCCCCGCGGACGCCGCCCCGGCGGGCTCCTCGGCCGCCGCCAGGGCGCCCACCAGCAGCTCGAGCGTCGCCTCCCGGGCGGGCGCCCGGTCCGGGTCGGTGCCCTCCGGGGCGCCGGCGACCGGGTGGACCATCACCTCGTCGACGTCGAACGAGGCGGCCAGGTCCCGCACCCGCCGCGCCGCGGCGTCGGGCGCGTCGACGATCCAGCGCTCCAGCATCGTCTCGACCAGCGCGGCGTGGGCCTCGGGCACGGGCGCGGCCTCCGCCTCCTCGACGAGACGCTGCGCCGTCAGGGGCCCGCCCGTGCGCAGGGCGACCATGGCCTGCACCTGGGGCAGCGCCAGCCGGCGCGCCTCCTCGGCCGTGGGGGCGACCGCGACGTTCGCGGTCAGCAGGGTGCGCGGCGACGGGTGCTCCGGGGAGGGCCGGTAGGTCGACCGGTAGAGCTCGATCGCCTCCGCGGTCCCCTTGCCCGAGAAGTGGTGGGCGAAGACGTAGGGCAGCCCGCGCTCCGCGGCGAGGCGGGCGCTGTAGTCCGAGGAGCCGAGCAGCCACAGCGGCGGGACCGAGACGGCCCGCGGCGTCGCCCGCAGCGCATGCGTCCGGCCGGCGACCTGGAGCCCGACGCCGTCGGGGCCCAGCATCGCCCGGATGTTGTCGAGGTACTCACCGAACCGCTCGACGGCGTCGTCGCTCACGCCGCCGGCGCCGTGGCGCAGGGCGAACGAGGTGACCGGGTCGGTGCCCGGGGCCCGCCCGATGCCCAGGTCGATCCGGCCGGGGTGGGCGGCCTCGAGCAGGGCGAACTGCTCGGCCACCACCAGCGGCGCGTGGTTGGGCAGCATCACGCCTCCGGACCCCACCCGCATCCGCTCGGTGGCCGCGGCCACCATGCTCACGAGCAGGGCGGGGTTGGTGGCCGCGACGGCCGGCATGTTGTGGTGCTCCGCCAGCCAGTAGCGGTGCAGGCCGAGCCGGTCGGCCGTCCGCGCCAGGGCGCGGGTGGCGGCGAGCGCGCCGCCGGTGGTCTGGTCGCTGCGGACCGGCACGAGGTCGAGGACCGAGAGCCGGGGGGGCGGAGGGAGCGGAGGGAGTGGCCGTCATCCCCCGGTGAACGGGCCCCGCCCCCGCGACATTCCCGCCGCCGGTCCTCGTGCGCCGGGCCCGCGCCGGCGCGGGGTCAGGAGCGGTCCTCCACGGCCGCCGTCCGCCGGTCGTGGGCGTCCTTGGCGAGGCTCGCGCCGGCGGTCACGCCGAGGATCCCGACGATCGCGGTCAGCGAGAGCCAGATGGGCACCTCCGGCGCCCAGCCCACCGGCTGGCCGCCGTTGACGAAGGGCAGGTCGTTCTCGTGCAGGGCGTGCAGCACCAGCTTCGTGCCGATGAACGCGAGCAGCAACGACAGCCCGTAGGAGAGGTAGACCAGGCGCTTGAGCAGGTCGCCGATCAGGAAGTAGAGCTGCCGCAGGCCCATCAGCGCGAAGACGTTGGCCGCGAAGACCAGGTAGGGCTCCTGGGTGAGGCCGAAGACCGCGGGGATCGAGTCGAGGGCGAAGAGCAGGTCGGTCATGCCGAGCGAGAGGACCACGACGGCCATCGGCGTGGCCATCCGCTTCCCGGCCCGGACCACCGTCAACCGCACGCCGTGCCAGTCCGGCGACAGGGGCATGTGCTCCCGGGCGAACCTGACCGCGCGCGGCTCCTCGTAGTCCTCCTCCTCGTCCTCGGTGAAGAGCTTCACCGCGGTGTAGATCAGGAACGCCCCGAAGATGTAGAAGACCCAGCTGAACCGGCCGATGGCGGCCGCGCCGACCCCGATGAAGATCCCGCGCAGGAGCAGGGCGAGCGCGATCCCGATCAGCAGCGCCGTGGGCTGGTAGGCGCGCGGGACGTTCAGCTTGGTCATGATCAGGATGAAGATGAACAGGTTGTCCACCGACAGGGAGTACTCGGTGAGCCAGCCGGCGTAGAACTCCCCGGCGTAGCCGCCGCCGGCGAGCACCCACACGCCCAGCCCGAAGGCCACCGCCAGCCCGACGAAGCCCGCGAGGTGGAGGCCCAGCTCCCGGTGGGACGGCTCGTGGGGACGGCGTCCGATCACGAAGACGTCGAAGAGCAGCAGGCCGGTGGTGAGCAGGACGGTGCTCCACCACAGCCAGGTGGGCACGTCCACGCGTCAGGTCCTCCCGGTCGGGGTGCGGGGTCACGGAGCAGACCCACCTTACGGCGGGGCGGGCCCGTCCCCTCACTCGGCGAGCGGCCCGAAGGGCACCCCGAGGCGCCCGAGCGCCTCCGCGCCGCCGTCGAGCGCGGTCAGCACCCACGCGCCGCCGGCGGTGAGCGCGAACGTGTGCTCGTGATGCGCCGCCGGCCGGCCGTCGAGCGTCACGACGGTCCAGTCGTCCTCGAGCGTGCGGTTGTCCGGGCCGCCGAGCGTCACCATGGGCTCGACGGCGAGGGCGACCCCCTCGACCAGCCGGGCGCCCCGGCCCGGGCGGCCGACGTTGGGCACGTTGGGCGGCATGTGCATCGCGGTGCCGATGCCGTGGCCCACGTACTCCTCGACCACGCCGTAGCCGCCGCTCGCGCGCACGTGGCTCTCGACCGCGTGCGAGATGTCGGTGACGCGGCCACCGGGGCGCGCGGCGGCGATGCCGCGCCACATGGCCTCCTCGGTCACCGCGACCAGCCCGGCCACCTCCTCGGGGACCTCGCCCACCGGCACGGTGATCGCGGCGTCGCCGTGCCACCCGTCCACGATCGCGCCGCAGTCGATGCTGACGACGTCACCGGCGGCCAGCACGCGGTCGCCGGGGATGCCGTGCACGATCTCCTCGTTCACCGAGACGCAGATCGAGCCCGGGAAGCCGAGGTAGCCGAGGAACGAGGGCTGCGCCCCGCAGGACCGGATGTGGTCCTCCGCGACCGCGTCAAGCTCGGCGGTCGTCAGGCCCGGGCGCACCGTGCGGCGCAGCAGCTCCAGGGTCCGGCCGACCACCAGGCCGGCCCGGCGCATGGTCCGGACCTGCTCGGGCGTCTTGACCTGGACGCCGCGGTCGCGCAGCCCCACGCGAGCGCCCGCAGCCCTCAGGCGGAGGTGACGGAGTCGAGCTCGGCGAAGATCCGCTCGCTGACCTCGTCGACCCCACCCATGCCGTCGACCTGCACCAGCAGCCCACGCTGCCCGTAGGTCTCGATGAGCGGGGCGGTCTGCTCGGCGTACACCTCCTGCCGGCGGCGCACGACCTCCTCGGTGTCGTCCGTGCGGCCCTCGACGGTGGCGCGCTGCAGCAGCCGCTGCACGAGCTCCTCCTGGTCGACGGTGAGCACCAGCACGGCGTCGAGGCCGGGGGCGCCCTCGAGCATGCCGTCGAGCTCGGCGACCTGGGCGGTGGTGCGCGGGTAGCCGTCGAGCAGGAACCCGGGCTCGCAGTCGGGCTCCGCGATCCGGTCCCGGACCATCGCGTTGGTCACCTCGTCGGGCACGTAGTCGCCCTCGTCCATGTAGCGCTTGGCCTCGACGCCGAGCGGCGTGCCCTCGGTGACGTTGGCGCGGAAGATGTCACCCGTGGAGATCGCGGGGATGCCGTAGCGGCCCGCGATGACGGTGGCCTGGGTGCCCTTGCCCGCTCCCGGCGGGCCCATGATGATCAGTCGCATTTCAGCGCAGGAATCCTTCGTAGTTCCGCTGCTGGAGCTGGCTCTCGATCTGCTTCACCGTGTCGAGGGCGACGCCGACCATGATGAGGATCGACGTGCCACCGAAGGGGAAGTTCTGGTTGGCGTTGATGGCGCCGAAGGCGATCAGCGGCAGCAGCGCCACCAGCGCGAGGTAGAGCGCACCCGGCGCGGTGATCCGGGACAGCACGTAGGCGAGATACTGCTCGGTCGGCTTGCCCGCCCGGATCCCGGGGACGAAGCCTCCGTACTTCTTCATGTTGTCCGCCACCTCTTCGGGATTGAAGGTGATCGAGACGTAGAAATAGGTGAAGAACACGATCAGCACCACGTAGAGCGCCATGTAGAGCGGGTGCGTGCCGCTGACCAGGTAGTCGTTGAGGAAGCGGACCCAGGGCGAGTCGCTGCTCTGGTTGAACTGCGCCGCCATCGCCGGCAGGTAGAGCAGCGACGAGGCGAAGATGACCGGGATGATGCCGGCCTGGTTGACCTTGAGCGGGATGTAGGTCGAGTTGCCGCCGAACATCTTGCTGCCGACCATCCGGCGGGCGTACTGCACGGGGATGCGGCGCTGGGACTGCTCGACGAAGATCACGGCGGCCACGACGAGCAGGCCGACGAGCAGCACGATGCCGAAGATCCAGTAGCCCTGGCTCTTCTGCACCTGCCACAGCGAGGAGGGGAAGGTGGCGATGACCTGGGTGAAGATGAGGAGCGACATGCCGTTGCCGACGCCCCGGTCGGTGATCAGCTCGCCGAACCACATGATCACGGCGGTGCCGGCGGTCATCGTGATGACCATGACGAGGAAGGTGGTGGTCCCGTCGTCGTGCAGCAGCGGCTGGTTGCAGCCCTGCAGCAGCTGGCCGGAGCGGGCCAGGGCGACGATGCCGGTCGCCTGCAGCAGCGCGAGCCCGAGCGTGAGGTAGCGCGTGTACTGCGTGATCTTCGCCTGCCCGGCCTGGCCCTCCTTCTTCAGCGCCTCGAGCCGGGGGATGACGACCACGAGCAGCTGCAGGATGATGCTCGCCGTGATGTAGGGCATGATCCCCAGCGCGAAGATGGTGAGCTGGAGCAGCGCGCCGCCGGAGAACAGGTTGATCAGGTTGTAGACGCCGCTGTCCTCGACGCCCTCGATGCACTGCTGGACGTTGGCCACGTCGACGCCCGGCGCCGGCACCTGGGAACCCAGGCGGAAGAGCACGATGATCCCGAAGACGAACAGGAGCTTCTTGCGCAGGTCCGGCGTCCGGAAGGCGTTGGCGAACGCGCGTAGCACTGTCCCTCTTCTCAGGAGTCGCTCGGGGGGCCCCGCACTTTCGCGAGAACCCGGGAAGCCTAACAGGGGCCCCCGGCGCCACACGGGGCGTCCGGGGGGTCCTCGCGGCGGCTCAGACGAGCGAGACCGAGCCCCCGGCCGCCTCGATCTTCTGTCGCGCGGAGGCCGAGACGGCATCCGCGCTGACCTGGACGGCCACGGAGAGGTGACCCTGGCCGAGCACCTTGACCGGGCCGTTCTTGCGCACGGCGCCGCGCCGCGCGAGGGCCTCGCGCGTGACCTCGCCGCCCTCGGGGAACAGCTGGCCGATGCGGTCCAGGTTCACGACCTGGTAGGTCACCTTGAACGGGTTCTTGAAGCCCCGCAGCTTCGGCAGCCGCATGTGGATCGGCATCTGGCCGCCCTCGAACGCCGCGGGCACCTGGTTGCGTGCCTTGGTGCCCTTCGTGCCGCGGCCGGCGGTCTTGCCCTTGGAGGCCTCGCCGCGGCCGACCCGCTGCTTGGCGGGGCGGGAACCGGCGGCGGGGCGCAGGTGGTGGACCTTGAGCGTCATGTCACTCGACCTCTTCCTCGATGACGGTGACCGTCACCAGGTGACGGACCGCGTCGACCATCCCGCGGATCTCGGGACGGTCCTCCTTCACGACGGTGTCGCCGACGCGCTTGAGGCCCAACGAGCGCAGGGTGTCGCGCTGGTTGGACTTGGTGCCGATCGTCGACCGCTGCTGCCGCACCTCCAGCCGGGTCACGGGGTCGTCACCTCGGCCGACGTGCCCTCGGGCACCTCGTTGCGCGCCTTGAGCAGCGCCGACGGCGCGACGTCCTCGACCGCCAGTCCGCGACGGGCCGCGACGGCCTCCGGCTCCTCCAGCATCCGCAGCGCCTCGACGGTCGCGTGCACGATGTTGATCTGGTTGGAGGAGCCGAGCGACTTGCTCAGGATGTCGTGGATGCCCGCGCACTCGAGCACCGCGCGCACCGGGCCACCGGCGATCACACCGGTACCGGGGGCGGCCGGGCGCAGCATGACCACGCCGGCGGCCTTCTCGCCCTGCACGGGGTGCGGGATCGTGCCCTGGATGCGGGGAACCTTGAAGAAGTGCTTCTTGGCCTCCTCCACGCCCTTGGCGATGGCGGCCGGCACCTCCTTGGCCTTGCCGTAGCCGACGCCGACCAGACCGTCGCCGTCGCCGACGACGACCAGGGCGGTGAAGCTGAAGCGACGTCCGCCCTTCACGACCTTGGCGACGCGGTTGATCGCGACGACTCGCTCGACGTAGGCGGTCTTGTCGGCGCCACCGCCGCGACGGTCGTCGCGGTTGCGGCGCTCGCCACCGGCGCGTCCGCGCTGGGGTCCGCTCATGAGACTGTCCTCTTCTCTCTTCTCAGCTGTGCGTCTGGGGCGACGTTGATGCTCATCAGAACGCCAGGCCACCCTCGCGCGCAGCGTCCGCGAGGGCCGCCACGCGGCCGTGGTAGCGGTTGCCGGCGCGGTCGAAGACCACGTCCTCGATCCCGGCCTCGCGGGCGCGGGCGGCCACGAGCTCGCCCACCCGCGTGGCCTTGGCGGTCTTGTCGCCCTCGGCCGAGCGCACGTCGTCCTCCATCGAGGAGGCGTGCGCCAGCGTGTGGCCGACGAGGTCGTCCACGACCTGGGCGGTGATGTGCTTGCTCGAGCGGCTCACGACCAGGCGCGGCCGCTCGGCCGTGCCCTGCAGCTTCTTGCGGCCGCGGATCTGGCGACGCGTGCGCGCACGCGCCTTCGACGCGGTGTGCTTGTTGTGCTTCAGCGTGATCGCCATCGTCACTTACCAGCCTTTCCGACCTTGCGCCGGACGTGCTCGTCGGCGTATCGGACGCCCTTGCCCTTGTAGGGCTCGGGCTTGCGCAGCTTGCGGATGTTCGCGGCGGTCTCGCCGACGAGCTGCTTGTCGATGCCCTGGACGGCGCACCTGGTGGGGCCGTCGACGGTGAACGTGATGCCCTCGGGTGCGTCGAAGGTGATCGAGTGCGAGTAGCCGAGCTGGAACTCCAGCTGGGTCGGGCCCTTGGGGAGGACGCGGTAGCCCACGCCCACGATCTCGAGCTTCTTCTCGTAGCCCTCGGTCACGCCCACGACCATGTTGTTGATCAGGGTGCGGGTCAGCCCGTGCAGCGAGCGGCTCTCCCGCTCGTCGTCGGGCCGCTCGACGGCGATCGCGCCGTCCTCGCCCCGGCCGACCGTGATGGGGTCCACCACGGTGTGCGACAGGGTGCCCTTGGGCCCCTTCACCGTCACGAGCGCGTCTTCGATGGCGACGTCGACTCCGGACGGGACCGCGATGGGCAGCTTGCCGATGCGCGACATGTCTTGTGCTCCTGTCCTGGTCTCTGGTTCGCCCGGGTCACCAGACGTAGGCGAGGACTTCCCCGCCCACGCCCTTGACGGTCGCCTGCCGGTCGGTGAGGAGGCCCTGGCTCGTGGAGATGATCGCCACGCCCAGTCCGCCGAGCACCTTCGGCATGCCGGTCTTCTTCGCGTACACCCGCAGGCCCGGCTTGCTGATCCGGCGCACGCCCGCGATGGAGCGCTCCCGGTGCCGGCCGTACTTGAGGGTGATCGTCAGCGTCTTGCCCACCTCGCCCTCGGCGGGGTCCGCCACGGCGAACGAGGTGATGTACCCCTCCTGCTGGAGGATCTCGGCGACGCCCACCTTGAGCTTGCTGTACGGCATGGTCACGTCGTCGTGGAACGCCTGGTTGGCGTTGCGCAGACGGGTCAGCATGTCTGCGATCGGGTCAGTCATCGTCATGGCCGGAAGGCCCTTTCTCCACCGTGGTTTCGCACCCGCGCTTCGGGCACGACCTGTGGCGATTCGTGGTGTGGTGAGCTCGGACTACCAGCTGGACTTGGTGACGCCGGGCAGCTCGCCCCGGTGCGCCATCTCCCGCAGGCAGATGCGGCACAGGCCGAACTTGCGGTAGACGGCCTTCGACCGGCCGCAGCGCTGGCAGCGGCTGTAGCCGCGGACGGCAAACTTCGGCTTGCGCGCGGCCTTGACCCTCAGTCCGGTCTTCGCCATGTCAGTTCTCCTTGCTCCGTCTAGCTTCCGCTGTCGCGGAAGGGGAAGCCGAGCTGCTTGAGCAGCGAGCGACCCTGGTCGTCGTTCTCCGCGGTGGTCACCACGGTGATGTCCATCCCGCGGAAGCGGTCGATGCGGTCCTGGTCGATCTCGTGGAACATGACCTGCTCGTTGAGACCGAAGGTGTAGTTGCCGCGCCCGTCGAACTGCCGGTCGCTGAGCCCGCGGAAGTCGCGGATGCGCGGCAGCGCCAGGGAGAGGAGCCGGTCGAGGAACTCCCACATCCGGTCGCCGCGCAGCGTGACGTGCGCACCGATCGGCATGCCCTCCCGCAGCTTGAACTGGGCGACCGACTTCTTGGCCCGCGTCACCTGCGGCTTCTGGCCGGTGACCGCGGTGAGGTCGCGCACGGCGCCCTCGATCAGCTTGGAGTCGCGGGCCGCCTCGCCCACGCCCATGTTGACCACGATCTTGACCAGGCCGGGCACCTGCATGACGTTCCCGATCGCGAACTCGGACTGCAGCGCGGGGAGGACCTCCTCGCGGTAGCGGGTCTTGAGCCGCGGCGCCGTCGGCGCGGAGATGGTGGTGGTCTCGTCGGCCATGCTCAGATCTCCTCACCGGTCGAGCGCGAGATGCGGACGCTGCGGTAGCCGGTGTACTCCGACCCGTCGGGGCGCTTCTTGGTGACCTCGTCGCGACGGAACCCGACCCGGGTCACGCCGTCCCCCTCGACCAGCATCACGTTGGACACGTGGATGGGTGCCTCGAGCGTGATGATGCCGCCCGTGCTGCCGGCGGGCCCACCCTGCTCGGCGGAGCGCGTGTGCTTCTTGATGCGGTTGACGCCCTCCACGATCACGCGGTCCTTCTCGCGCAGCACCTGGATCACCTTGCCCTCGGCGCCCTTGTCCTTGCCGGCGATCACCTTCACGGTGTCGCCCTTCTTGATCTTCATCGCGTGCTTCGCCATGACTCAGAGCACCTCCGGGGCCAGCGAGATGATCCTCATGAACTTCTTCTCGCGCAGCTCGCGGCCCACGGGGCCGAAGATGCGCGTGCCGCGCGGCTCGCCGTCGGCCTTGAGGATCACGGCCGCGTTCTCGTCGAAGCGGATGTACGACCCGTCGGGCCGGCGGCGCTCCTTCACGGTGCGCACGATGACGGCCTTCACGACGTCGCCCTTCTTGACGCCCGCGCCGGGGATCGCGTCCTTCACCGTGGCGACGACGACGTCCCCGATGCCGGCGTACCGACGACCCGAGCCGCCGAGCACCCGGATGCAGAGGATCTCCTTCGCACCGGTGTTGTCGGCGACCTTGAGTCGCGACTCCTGCTGGATCACTGTTCTCTCCTTGTCGCCCCGGTTCTCGCCCTGGGTGTGGACGAGCCTGGGGGAATTACTTGGCCTTCTCGAGGACCTTGACGAGCCGCCAACGCTTGGTGGCCGAGAGCGGTCGGGTCTCCATGATCTGGACCCGGTCGCCCTCGCCGCACTGGTTCTCCTCGTCGTGCGCCTTCAGCCGCGAGGTGTGCCGCAGGACCTTGCCGTACAGCGCGTGCTTCACCCGGTCCTCGACCGACACGACGATGGTCTTGTCCATCTTGTTGCTGACGACCAGGCCCTCGCGGACCTTGCGCGCGGAGCGCTCGGTGGTGGTCTGCTCGCTCATGCGGGCGCCGTCCTCATCTTCTGGGGTCCTCACTCGTCGTTGCTGGTGGCGCGGATGCCGAGCTCCCGCTCGCGCACCACCGTGTAGATCCGGGCGATGTCCTTCTTGACCGTCCGGAGGCGTCCGTTGTTGTCCAGCTGTCCGGTCGCCGCCTGGAAGCGGAGGTTGAACAGCTCCTCCTTGGCCTCCCGCAGGCGGGTCTCGAGGTCGTCGGCCTCGAGGTCGTCGAGCTCGTGGGCGCGCAGCTTCTCCGAAGCCATCAGAACTCACCCTCCGTCCTGGACACGATCCGGCACTTCATGGGCAGCTTGTGGATGGCCCGGCGCAGGGCCTCCTGGGCCACGTCGTCCGGGACGCCGGCCAGCTCGAACATGATCCGTCCGGGCTTCACGTTGGCGACCCACCACTCGGTGGAGCCCTTGCCGGAGCCCATCCGGGTCTCGGCCGGCTTCTTGGTCAGCGGGCGGTCGGGGTAGATGTTGATCCACACCTTGCCGCCGCGCTTGATGTGCCGGGTCATCGCGATGCGGGCCGACTCGATCTGCCGGTTGGTCACGTAGTGGGCCCGGAGCGCCTGGATCCCGTACTCGCCGAAGGCCAGCTGGGTGCCGCCCTTGGCGGCACCGCTGCGCTTCGGGCTGTGCTGCTTGCGGTGCTTGACGCGTCGCGGCATCAACATGTCGCTCAGCCCTCCTGTCCGGACGTCGTGGCCTCGCCGGAGAGGCCCTCGGAGGCGCTCGGGGCGGAGGTCGCGCCGGCCGGGGTCTCGGCCCCGTCGCGGCCCGAGCGGGTCGGGCGGTCGCCGCGGGCGCCGCGGCCCGGGCGGTCGCCACCGCCGCGACCACCGCCACCGCCGCCGCGACCGCGGCTCGGGGCGCCGGCCCGGGCGGCGGCCTGGGCCTGGCGCTCGGCGCGGGTGCCGGCCACCTCGCCCTTGTAGATCCAGACCTTCACGCCGATCCGCCCGAAGGTCGTCTTGGCCTCGTAGAAGCCGTAGTCGATGTCGGCGCGCAGCGTGTGCAGCGGCACGCGACCCTCGCGGTAGAACTCCGTGCGCGACATCTCCGCGCCGTTGAGCCGGCCGGAGACCTGCACGCGGATGCCCTTGGCCCCCGAGCGCATCGTCGTCTGGATGGCCTTGCGCATCGCGCGGCGGAACTGCACGCGGCCGGCGAGCTGCTCGGCGACGCCCTGGGCCACCAGCTGCGCGTCGACCTCGGGGTTCTTCACCTCGAGGATGTTCAGCTGCACCTGCTTGCCGGTGAGCTTCTCCAGCTCGCCGCGCAGGCGGTCGGCCTCGGCGCCGCGGCGGCCGATCACGATGCCCGGCCGGGCGGTGTGGATGTCGACCCGCACGCGGTCGCGCGTGCGCTCGATCTCGACCTTGGCGATGCCGGCCCGCTCCATGCCCTTGCTGAGCAGCTTGCGGATGGCGACGTCCTCGCCGACGTAGCTCTTGTAGAGCTTGTCGGCGTACCACCGGCTCTTGTGGTCGATCGACACGCCGAGGCGGAAGCCGTTCGGGTTGATCTTCTGGCCCATCAGGCGGTCCGTCCCTTCTTCGCGGACACCACGTCGGCCGGCTGGACGACCAGGGTGATGTGGCTGGTGCGCTTGTTGATCCGGGTGGCGCGGCCCTGCGCGCGGGGGCGCCAGCGCTTCATCGTGGGGCCCTCGTCGACCATCGCGGCGGACACCACCAGGTCGGAGGTGTCCAGGCCCTCGGTCGAGCGGGCGTTGGCGACGGCGCTCTCCAGCACCTTCCGCACGGTCTCGGCGGCCGACTGCGGGGCGAACTCCAGCAGCGGCTGCGCCTCCTCGACGGGGAGGCCCCGCACCATGTCGACGACGCGGCGCGCCTTCATCGGCGTGATCCGCGTGAAGCGTGCGCTCGCGAAGGCACCCGGCTCGTCGCCGAGCAGCGACTCGCGGCGGGCACTCGTGCGCCTGCGCTCAGTAACGCTCATGGCTGTCTGTCTCCTTTGCGCCGCCGCGTCAGCGACGGCGACCCTTGCGGTCGTCCTTCACGTGCCCGCGGAAGGTGCGGGTGGGGGCGAACTCGCCCAGCTTGTGCCCGACCATCGCGTCGGTCACGAACACCGGGACGTGCTTGCGGCCGTCGTGCACGGCGATCGTGTGGCCGATCATGGCCGGCACGATCATCGAGCGACGCGACCACGTCTTGATCACGTTGTGCGAGCCCTTGTCGTTCTCGACGTCCACCTTCTTCATGAGGTGATCGTCGACGAAGGGGCCCTTCTTCAGGCTGCGAGGCATGCGGTCTCGTCCTTAACTCAGCGCTTCTTGCCGGACTTGCGGCGGCGGATGATCTGGGAGTCGCTCTGCTTGGGGGTCCGGGTGCGGCCCTCCGGCTGGCCCCAGGGGGACACGGGGTGGCGACCACCGGAGGTCCGGCCCTCGCCGCCGCCGTGCGGGTGGTCGACGGGGTTCATCACGACACCGCGCACGGTCGGGCGCTTGCCCTTCCAGCGCATCCGGCCGGCCTTGCCCCAGCTGATGTTGGACTGCTCGGCGTTGCCGACCTCACCGACGGTGGCGCGGCAGCGCACGTCGACGAAGCGCATCTCGCCCGACGGCATCCGCAGGGTGGCGCGGGTGCCCTCGCGGGCGACCAGCTGGGCGGAGATGCCGGCCGACCGGGCGATCTTGGCGCCGCCGCCGGGGCGCATCTCCACGCAGTGGATCGTCGTGCCGACGGGGATGTTGCGCAGCGGCAGGTTGTTGCCCGGCTTGATGTCGGCGTTCGGGCCGGCCTCGAGCCGCGTGCCCTGGCGGACGCCCACCGGGGCGATGATGTAGCGCTTCTCGCCGTCGAGGTAGTGCAGCAGGGCGATCCGGGCCGTGCGGTTGGGGTCGTACTCGATGTGCGCGACCTTCGCCGGCACGCCGTCCTTGTCGTAGCGCTTGAAGTCCACGACGCGGTAGGCGCGCTTGTGGCCGCCACCCTGGTGCCGGGTGGTGATCCGGCCCTGGTTGTTGCGGCCGCCCTTCTTGGCCAGCGGCCTGGTCAGCGACTTCTCGGGCGTCGCGCGGGTGACCTCGACGAAGTCGGCGACCGACGAGCCGCGGCGGCCCGACGTGGTCGGCTTGTACTTGCGGATAGCCATGGGTGCTCAGTCCTCGCTCGTCGTCCGGGTCAGCCGACCGGGCCGGTGAAGATGTCGATCGTGTCGCCCTCGCGCAGCGCGACCATCGCGCGCTTGGTCGCCACGCGGCGCCCGGTCCCGTACCGCGTGCGGCGGGCCTTGCCCGGCCGGTTCAGCGTGTTCACGGAGGTGACCTTGACGTCGAAGATCTTCTCGACGGCGATCTTGATCTCGGTCTTGTTGGCGTCCTTGCGGACGAGGAACGTGTAGGTGTTCTCGTCGATCAGGCCGTAGCTCTTCTCCGAGACCACCGGGGCGATCAGGATGTCGCGCGGGTCCTTGTGCAGGCTGCTCATCCGGTGGCCTCCTTCTCCTGTGCAGGCTTCTGGGCCCCGTGGCTCGCCTGGGCGACGAACGCCTCGTAGGCCGCCCGGGTGAACACCACGTCGTCGGAGACCAGCACGTCGTAGGTGTTGAGCTGGTCGGGCGCGATCAGGTGCACCTCGGGGGCGTTGCGCAGCGAGAGCCAGGTGACCTGGTCGGCGCGCTCGGCCACCACGAGGAAGCGGCGCGCGTCGGCGAGGCCGCGCAGGGCCTTCACCGCGTCGCCGGTGCGGGGCGTCTCGCCGTCGACGAGGGACTCCACGACGTGGACCTTGCCCCCGCGGGCCCGGTCGGTGAGGGCCCCGCGGAGGGCGGCGGCCTTCATCTTCTTGGGGGTGCGCTGCTCGTACGAGCGGGGCTGCGGGCCGTGGACCGTGCCACCGCCGGTGAACTGCGGCGCGCGGATCGAGCCCTGGCGGGCGCGACCCGTGCCCTTCTGGCGGTAGGGCTTGGCGCCGCCGCCGCGCACCTCGCCGCGGGTCTTGGTCGAGTGCGTGCCCTGGCGGGCGGCCGCCTGCTGGGCGACCACGACCTGGTGGATCACGGCGACGCTCACGTCGACGTCGAAGACGTCGGCCGGCAGGTCGACGTCGACGGTCGCGACGGTGCCGGACCGGGTGCTGTCGGACTGGGGGCTCACGGGGCGACCTCCATCTGCTTCACGGCCGAGCGGAGCACGACGACGCCGTTGCGGGGGCCGGGGACGGCGCCGCGGAGCAGCACCAGGCCCTTCTCCACGTCGACGGCGTGCACGGTCACGTTCTGCGTGGTGACGACCTCGCCACCCATGCGGCCCGACATGCGCAGGCCCTTGAAGACCCGGGACGGCGTCGCGCAGGCGCCGATGGCGCCCGGCTTGCGGTGGTTGCGGTGCGCGCCGTGCGAGGCTCCGACGCCCGAGAAGCCGTGCCGCTTCATCGTGCCCGCGAAGCCCTTGCCCTTGCTCGTGGCCGTGACGTCGACGAGGTCGCCGGCCGCGAACACGTCCGGGCCGAGCTCCTGGCCGACCTCGTAGGACGAGGCGTCGGACGTGCGGACCTCGACGAGGTGGCGTCGCGGCGTGACCCCGGCGCGCTCGAAGTGGCCCGACCGCGGCTTGGTGACCTTGCGGCCGTCGATCTCGCCGAAGCCGATCTGGACGGCGTTGTAGCCGTCCCGCTCGGGCGAACGGACCTGCGTGATGACGTTCGTGGCGGCCGAGACGACCGTCAGCGGGACCACGCGGTTGTTCTCGTCCCAGGTCTGCGTCATGCCGAGCTTGGTGCCCAGCAGCCCCTTCAGGGGGTGTTCCAGCGTGTGAGTCATGTGTCGTCCGACCTCAGAGCTTGATCTCGATGTCGACGCCGGCGGGGAGGTCGAGCCGCATGAGCGAGTCCACCGTCTTCGGCGTGGGGTCGATGATGTCGATGAGGCGCTTGTGGGTGCGCATCTCGAAGTGCTCGCGGGAGTCCTTGTACTTGTGCGGCGAGCGGATGACGCAGTAGACGTTCTTCTCCGTCGGCAGCGGCACCGGCCCGGCGACGCGCGCGCCCGTCCGGGTCACCGTGTCCACGATCTTCCGCGCCGAGGTGTCGATCACCTCGTGGTCGTAGGCCTTGAGCCTGATGCGGATCTTTTGTCCCGCCATAGGTCTCTCTCGTCCTCTTCGTCTCGTCCCGCAAGCTGGTCCCGGCGCGTCCGGGTCGGTTCCGCGCCGCCGTCCTCCCACCCGACCCCCGACCCACGTGGTCGGGCGTGTCGCGCCTGTCGCACGCGCCACGACCGATCTGGAGCTCGTGGTGGTCGTCCTGGTGTCACCCGTCCGAAGCCGGTCGGGCTCATCGGGCCTCCCGGACCGGCACGGCGCACGCCTGACCGCCGATCCCTCAGGAGGCGCGATTCAGGAGTCAACTTGTGCCGCGGTCCGACGACCCGCCGGAGCAACTTGCCTATCTTGGCAGATCGGGTGGAACGGCGCCAAATCGCATGCGGGCACCTGACAGGATGACCCCGATCTCCGGACGCCGACCACGACAGGGGGACGCCGATGTCCGGCCCCGACCCCGGCCCCGGCCCCGACCCCGGGTGGACCCCACCCGGCAGCCCCGACCGCGCCCCGGGCGGACCGCCGCCGGGGCCGCCGGCCTGGTCGCCGCCCCCGGGCGGGCCCCTGCGGGGCGCCGCGCACAAGCCCGGGGCGGTCCCGCTGCGCCCGCTGGGGCTCGGCGACCTCTACGACGCGGCGTTCAAGATCATCCGCCACAACCCGAAGGCGACCGTCGGCTCCGCCGCCCTGGTCGCCGCGGCGGCGATGGCCCTGCCGGTGCTGATCACCCTGCTCGTGGCCCTGCTGGTGGACGTCGACGGCGGCCTGATCGAGAGCCTGGCGGACCCCACCGCCGGCTCCACGGTCGACCCCGAGGACGTGCAGCGCGGGGAGGTCGCCGGGCTCGTGGCCGGCTTCGGCTCGCTGGTCCTCGGCTCGTTCCTGCAGTGGATCGGCCTGGTGCTGGTGACCGGGATGATCGCCCACGTCACGATGGCGGCGGCCCTCGGCCGCACGATGGGGCTCGGCGAGGCGTGGGCCGCGACCCGGGGACGCCGCGGGCGACTGGTGGGCCTGGTCCTCGTGGTCGCGCTCATCCCGCTGGCGGCGCTCGTCGTGTACGCCGCGCTCTGGGTCGCCGTGATCGCCCTCGGGTCGACGGCCTTCGCCGTCGTCTTCGGGCTCGTCACCGTCCCCCTCGTCATCGCGCTCTTCGCCTTCTACGCGATCCGGGTGCAGTATCTCGCCGTCCCGCCGATGATGCTCGAGGGCACGGGCATCCGCGGCTCGCTGACCCGGGCCTTCCGGCTCAGCCGCCGCCAGTTCTGGCGGCTGCTGGGGATCGCCCTGCTGACCGGCCTGATCACCAGCGTCGCGGGCGCGATCGTCTCCGTCCCGGTGACCGTGGTGCAGCAGATCCTGCTCGTGACGGTGGAGAGCGCGCAGACCCTGCTCATCGTCTACGTCGTGGGCCAGGCCCTCGCCACGGTGCTCTCCTCGGCGTTCGTCACCCCCTTCAGCGCCGCGGTCGCCTCGCTCCTCTACCTCGACCAGCGGATCCGCAAGGAGGGGTACGACGTCGAGCTGCTCTCCGCCGCGGGCGTGCCCTCGAGCGGCGGGGTCGCCGGCGGCCCCCCGGGACCACGGTGACGTGACCGCCGGGCCGGTCGCCGCGACCCTGCTCCCCCGCGCCCCGCTCGACCCCGGGGCCGACGAGGCGCGGCGGCAGCTGCGCCGCGAGCTGCTCGACCCGGCGTACCGCGACCGCGACGTGGTGGGGCGGGTGCTCGACTGGGTCGGTCGGCAGGTCGACCGCCTGACCGGCACGGCCGCCTCGGCGCCGCCCCTGGTGACGCTGGCCTCCATGATCCTGCTCGTCGGCCTGGTCGCCGGCGTCGCCTGGCTGGTCTCGCGGGCGCGCTGGTCCCGCGCCCGGGAGGGGGACCGGGCGGTGCTGGCCGCGGGCGAGGTCGTGCGCGCCGACGACCTCGCCGACCGCGCGCGGCGCGCGCTCGGCGACGGCGACGCCCGCACGGCCCTGGTCGAGGGCTTCCGGGCGGTGGCGGTGCGCGGCGTGGAGCGCGGCGTCCTCGCGGACCTGCCCGGCGCGACGGCGCGCGAGGTGTCGGCCGCGCTCGCGGCTGCGCTCCCGGAGCGGTCGGCCGACGCGCGCGCCGCCGCCGAGGCGTTCGATGCCGCGCTGTACGGCGCCCGCGACCCCGACGCGCCGCTGGCCGAGCGGGTCCTCGCGCTGGACCGCTGGCTCCGCGAGGCGGGATCGGTGCCCCGGCCGGCGGCCGGCACCGCTTCCCCCTCGGGCGGGGCGACCCCGGGGGGCCGCGCGTGAGCGCGGGCGGCCTCCACACCGGCGCCGCCGCCGGGCCGGCCGGCGGCGAGACCGCGCGCCCCGCCCGGGCGTGGGCGCGGCGCTGGGCCACGGCCGGGATCGTGCTGGCCGCGCTCGCCGCGGCCGCGCTGGCGGGCTGGGCGCGCGGCGGCCCGGAGCACGGCGGCGCCCTGGACCCGCAGAACCCGGACCCCGACGGCGCCCGGGCAGTGGCCCGGGTGCTCGAGCGCTCCGGCGTGCGGGTCGACGTGGCCCGCGGGGAGGAGCGCCTCGAGGACGCCCTGGGCGGACCGGGGTCGCCGGAGGCCGGCGGCGTGACCGTGGTCGTCACCGGGACGGACGACCTCGGGCCGCGGACGGCCCGGGGGCTGCTCGCGGCGACCGAGCAGGCGGAGCTCGTGCTGGTCGGCCCCGGGATCGCCGCCGCGGAGCTGCTGGGCCTGCCGGGCGCGCCCACGCGGACCGGGCCGGTCGACGACGTCGCCGCGGACTGCGCGGACGAGACCTTCGCCGGGCTCAGCGTGGAGGCCGACCGGGGCCTCGCCCTCGAGGCCCCGGGGTGCTTCGGCGTCGACGAGGGCTCGCTGCTCGCGCGGGGGGAGGGGCCCAGCGTGCTGGGCGCCCCCGGCGTGCTCAGCAACGGGCAGGTGCTGCGCGCGGACAACGCCGCCGTCGCGCTGCGCCTGCTGGGCGGCCGCGACCGGCTGGTGTGGTACGTCCCCGACCTCGCCGACCTCGACGGCGGCGACCCGGTGGGCGTCGCCGGCCTGCTGCCCGACTGGCTGCTGCCCGGGCTCGGCCTGCTCACGCTCGCCGCGATCGCCGGCCTGGCGTGGCGCGGGCGGCGGTTGGGCCCGCTGGCCACGGAGCCGCTGCCCGTGCGGGTCCGCGCCCTGGAGTCGACCCACGGCCGCGGCCGGCTCTACCACCGCAGCGGGGACCGCGCCCACGCCGCGCGGGCGCTGCGCCGCGGCACCCGGCACCGGGCCGCTGCGTCGCTGGGCCTGCCACCCCGGGCCGCGGGGCCGGGCCGCGAGGGCGAGGCGCTCGTGGCCGCCCTGGCCCGGGCGACGGGCCGCGGCCCCGACGACCTGCGGGCCCTGGTGGCCGACGAGGCCCCGCCGCCGCACGGCGACGACGACCTGACCACGCTCGCCAGGAGGCTGGCCGAGCTCGAGCGAGAGGTGCGCCCCACGTGAGTGGACCGACCGACGACCACGACCGGCCGACGACCGACGCGGGATCCTCCGCCCCCGGGCCCGGCGACGACGCGCTGCGCGAACGGCTGTCCGCCGTCCGCGGCGAGGTGGCCAAGGTGGTGGTGGGCCAGGAGGGCGCCGTCACCGGCCTGCTCGTGGCGCTGCTGTGCGGCGGCCACGTGCTGCTCGAGGGCGTGCCCGGCGTCGCCAAGACGCTGCTGGTGCGCACCCTGGCCGGGGCGCTCGACGTCGACACCCGGCGCGTGCAGTTCACCCCCGACCTGATGCCGGGCGACATCACCGGGTCGATGGTCGTCGAGGGCGGGGGCCGGGGTGAGGAGGCGCGGGGGCTCACCTTCCGCGAGGGTCCGCTGTTCACCCAGCTGCTGCTGGCCGACGAGATCAACCGGACCCCGCCCAAGACCCAGTCGGCTCTGCTGGAGGCGATGGAGGAGGGCCAGGTCTCCGTCGACGGGGTCTCCCGACGGCTGCCGGAGCCGTTCCTGGTCGCCGCGACCCAGAACCCGGTGGAGTACGAGGGCACCTACCCCCTGCCCGAGGCGCAGCTCGACCGCTTCCTGCTCAAGCTCGAGCTGCCGATCCCCGGGCGCGACGCCGAGCGCGAGGTCGTGCGGCGGCACGCGGCCGGGCTCGACCCGCGGGACATCGCGGCCGCCGGCGTCCGCGCCGTCGCCGGCCCGGACGACGTCGCCGGGGCCCGCCGCGCCGTGGGCCGCGTCCGGACGAGCGACGAGGTCACCGGCTACGTCGTGGACCTCGCGCGGGCGACGCGGGCCTCCCCCTCCCTCGAGCTCGGCGTGAGCCCCCGCGGCGCGGTGGCGCTGCTGCGGGCGGCGCGGGCGTGGGCGTGGCTCTCGGGCCGCGACTTCGTCACCCCGGACGACGTGAAGCTGCTGGCCCATCCCACGCTCGGGCACCGGCTCGCGCTGCGGCCCGAGGCGGAGCTCGAGGGCGTGGACGCCGGCCGCGTGCTCAGCGCGGCGGTCGACTCCGTGCCCGTCCCCCGGTGACCGGGCCGGTGCTCACCGGCCGGGTGCCCCTGCTGGTGCTGCTGGGCCTCGGGCCCGTCCTGCTCCGCCCGGCCGGCGGCACGGTCTGGCTCTGGGCGCTGGTGGTGGTGGTGCTGGTCGGTCTGGACCTCGCCCTGGCCCCGAGCCCCCGGCGGCTGAGCGTGGAGCGGGACGAGGTGGGCTCGGTGCGGCAGGGCGACGAGGCGGTGAGCCGCCTGCGCGTGGCGCAGCCGCCGGGGCGCCGGGCCCGGGGGGTCGTGCGCGACGCCTGGCAGCCCTCGGCCGGCGCCCGCGGCGAGCGACACCGCATCTCTCTCGCCGGCGGCGCGGCGACGGCCCTCGAGACCCGGCTGCGGCCCGAGCGCCGCGGCGAGCTGCGCGCGGCGGGCGTCACGGTTCGGTTGGCCGGGCCGCTCGGCCTCGCCGCCCGCCAGCACACCCGGACCGTGCCCGGGACGGTCCGCTCGATCCCGCCCTTCCGGTCGCGCCGGCACCTGCCCAGCCGGCTGGCCCGGCTGCGCGAGCTCGACGGCCGCGCCGCGGTGCGGGTGCGCGGGCAGGGCACCGAGTTCGACTCGCTGCGCGCCTACGTCTCCGGCGACGACGTGCGCTCGATCGACTGGCGCGCCAGCGCGCGCAGCCGCGAGATCGTGGTGCGCACCTGGCAGCCGGAGCGCGACCGCCGGGTCGTGCTGGTGCTGGACACCTCCCGCACCTCGGCCGGCCGGATCGGCGACGGCACCCGGCTGGACGCCACGATGGACGCGGCACTGCTGCTCGCGTCGCTCGCGGCGCGCGCGGGGGATCGCGTGGACGTCGTCGCCGGCGACAGCCGGGTGCGCCGCCGGCTCCGTGCCGCCGGGAGCCGGGACGCCGCCGCCACCCTGCAGGACGCCTTCGCCGAGCTCGAGCCCGTGCTCGCCGAGGCCGACTGGGGCGGGCTGGCCGCCGCGGTGGCCGGGCTCGGGCGCCAGCGAGCCCTCCTCGTGCTGCTCACCCCGCTCGAGTCCTCCTCGGTGGAGGAGACGCTCCTTCCGGTGCTGCCCACCCTCGTGGGCCACCACCGCGTGGTGGTCGCCTCGGTCGCCGACCCCGGCCTCGAGACGCTGCGCCGGGCGCGCGGGGGGCCGGCGGAGGTGTACGCGGCGGCGGCGGCCGAGCAGACCACCCGCGGCCGGGACCGCACCGCGGCGCTGCTCGGCGCGCTCGGCGTGGACGTCGTGGACGCCGACCCCGAGGCGCTGCCCCCGGCGCTGGCCGACCACTACCTCACGCTGAAGGCCCGCGGCCTGCTGTAGCCGGCTCAGGCGCGGCTGGCGACGGGATCCTCGAGCTGGTCGGCGTCGACGTCGCCCGTGTGGCCGCGCGCCGCGGCCGCCCGGCCCACGACCAGCGCGTAGCCGAGGAAGGCCACCCACGCGGCGACCCCGATGCCCACCCGCGCCCAGGTCGGCAGGCCGGACGGCGTCACGAACGCCTCCACCACGCCGCTGACCAGGAGCACCGGGACCAGGCCGAGGGCGACGGTCCCGGCCGTCCGGCCCTCCCGGGCCAGCGCGCGGCCCCGCGTCTCGTCGCCGGGCTCCACCCAGGACCAGAACAGCCGCAGCCCGACGCCCGCGGCCACGAAGACCGCGGTGAGCTCCAGCAGCCCGTGCGGCGCCAGGAGGCCGAAGAACAGGTCGGCGCGGTCGTTGCGGATCATGATCGAGCCGATGACGGCCAGGTTCGCCATGTTCTGGAAGAGCAGGAGGAGCACGGGCACGCCGAGCACCCCGAGCGCCAGGCAGAGCGCAGTCACCCACGCGTTGTTGACCCACACCTGCGCGGCGAAGCTCCCCGCGGCGTACTCGGAGTAGTAGCCCTCGAAGTCCTCCCGGACCAGCTGCTCGACCTCGCCCGGCGAGAGCAGGCTCTGCTCGACCGCCGGGTGGCCGAGCAGCCACCACGTCGCGACGGCGGTGAGCAGGAGGCTGAGCGCCATCGTGCTCAGCCACCACCGGCGCAGCCGGTAGAGCGCGGCCGGGAACCGGCGGGCGAAGAAGGAGCCCACGGCACCCCACGTCGTGACCCGGCTGCCGCCGACGCGGCCGCGCGCCTGGGCGAGGAGCGACGACAGGTGCGCGACGAGGGCGGGGTCCGGCGCCGAGGTGCGCACGACCGACAGGTGCGTGGCGACCTGCCGGTAGCGGTCCACGAGCTCGTCGGCCTGGGCTCCCGAGGGCCGGCGCACCCGCAGCAGCTGCTCGAGCCGCTGCCACTCGTGCCCGTGCGCCTGCACGTAGGCATCGAGGTCCATCGCGCCAGCCTATGCTCGGCCGGGATGCCTGCGACCCCGCCGCGGCCGGAGGGCCCCGAGTACGCCACGCTCACTCCCGACGACCTCGTCACGGGAGAGGCCGTGGCCCTCGACCTGCCCCCGGCGGGCCTCGGCACCCGCATGGTCTCCGGCCTCCTCGACCTCGTCGTCACCTTCGTGGTGCTGATCGGCGCCGTGATCGTCTCGGGGGCCGTCACCGCGGGCACCGACGAGGCGCTGGCCACCGTCGCCGTCATCGGCGCCGTGGTCGGCGCGCTGCTGGTCCTGCCGACGGCGCTCGAGACGCTGACCCGCGGGCGCACGCTCGGCAAGACGGCGCTCGGGCTCCGCACCGTGCGCGACGACGGGGGGCCCATCACCTTCCAGCACGCCTTCGTGCGGGCCCTGGTGGGCGTGGTCGAGATCTATGTCTTCACCGGCACCCCGGCGTTCTTCTCGGCCCTGGTGAGCCGACGGGGCAAGCGCCTCGGCGACCACGCCGCCGGGACCACGGTCGTCCGCGACCGGGCCCGGCTGCGCCTGCCGCCCCCGACCCCGATGCCGCCGCCGCTGGCGGGGTGGGCCCGGTCGGCCGACGTGGCGCCGCTCCCCCTGCCGCTCGCGATCGGCCTGCGCCAGGTCCTCGCGCGCGGCGCCAGCCTCGACCCCCGCGCGCACGAGCGGCTCGTCGCCGAGCTCGCGGAGCGCGTGGCGCCCTACGTCTCCCCTCCCCCGCCGCGCGGCACGCCCCCCGCGGCGTTCCTGGCGGCGGTCGCCGCGACGCGCCGGGAGCGCGACCTGCAGCGGCTCGCCCGGGAGGCGGCGCTGCGCGCGCGGCTCACGGGTCCCGGCGGCCCGCCGCGGGGCTGACCGGGTCGTCGACCCGGCGGTAGGCGAGGTCCACGACGGGGCGACCGGCCGCCCGGCCCTTCCGCTCGAACCTGGTCACGGGCCGCTCGGACCAGCGCTCCACCTCGCCACCGGCGAGCGCGGGCTCGGCGTCGAGGACGCTCCGCATGCGGTCGGCGTACGCCGGCCAGTCGGTGGCCAGCCGCCACGCGCCGCCCGGGACCAGGCGGTCGGCGACGAGCGCCGCGAACGCCGGGCCGACCAGGCGCCGCTTGTGGTGCCGGGTCTTCGGCCAGGGGTCCGGGAAGAACGTCCACACCTCGGCCACCGAGGCGGGGCCGAGGTGCTGCTCGAAGAACCACACCGCGTCGACCCCGGCGAGCCGCACGTTCGTGGCCCCGGCCTCGGCCACCTCGGCGAGGGCCGAGGCGAGCCCCGGCTTCCAGACCTCGATCCCGAGCACGTTCGCCTCCGGCCGGGCCGCGGCCAGCACCCCGGTCGCCTCGCCGACCCCGCAGCCGATCTCGACCACCAGCGGGGCCGGCCGACCGAAGACGGCCGCGAGGTCGAGGACCGGACGGTCCAGCGCGTCGTCGCCGAGCACCCGCTCCCCCGCCCAGGCGTCCCAGGCCTGCTGCTGCCGCGGCGTCAGGCGCCCGCCGCGACGGGCGTAGGTCAGCACCTCGCGCGCGCGGCGGCCGTCGGGCAGGACGCGCTGGTGGGGGCGGACGGGGCGGGGCGCCCCCGGGTCACGCTCGGGCACGGGGCCTCCTCTCTCCGGCGCCCGCGGGTGGACGCACCGGAGGCCCCGCCCCCGGGTGGGGACGGGGCCTCTGGGCTGTGGCTCTCGAGCCGGCCCCCGCGGGGAGGGCCTCAGCTCACTTGAGGATCTTGGTGACCCGGCCGGCGCCGACGGTGCGGCCGCCCTCGCGGATCGCGAAGCGCAGGCCCTCGTCCATGGCGACGGGCTGGATCAGCTCGACCGTCATCTCGGTGTTGTCGCCCGGCATCACCATCTCGGTGCCCTCGGGCAGGTCGACGACGCCGGTCACGTCCGTGGTCCGGAAGTAGAACTGCGGGCGGTAGTTCTGGAAGAACGGCGTGTGCCGGCCGCCCTCGTCCTTGGACAGGATGTAGACCGAGGCCTCGAAGTTGGTGTGCGGGGTGGTGGTCCCCGGCTTCACCACGACCATGCCGCGCTCGACGTCCTCGCGCTTGGTCCCGCGGAGCAGCAGGCCCACGTTCTCGCCGGCCTGGCCCTCGTCGAGCAGCTTGCGGAACATCTCGACGCCGGTGACGGTCGTCTTCTGCGACTTCTCGCGGATGCCGACGAGCTCGACCTCCTCGTTGACCTTGACCACGCCGCGCTCGATGCGCCCCGTGATCACGGTGCCGCGGCCGGTGATCGTGAAGACGTCCTCGACCGGCATCAGGAACGGCTTGTCGGTGTCGCGCTGCGGCGTCGGGATCCAGTCGTCGATCGCCTGCATCAGGTTCATGATGCCCTCGGTCCACTGCTCCTCGCCGTTGAGCGCGGGGAAGGCGGCCACCTGCACGACCGGGATGTCGTCGCCGTCGAACTCGTACTCGGTGAGGAGCTCGCGCACCTCCATCTCGACGAGCTCGATGAGCTCCGGGTCGTCGACCATGTCGCACTTGTTCAGCGCCACCACGATGGCGGGGACGCCGACCTGGCGCGCGAGCAGCACGTGCTCGCGGGTCTGCGGCATCGGGCCGTCGGTCGCGGCGACCACCAGGATCGCGCCGTCCATCTGGGCGGCACCGGTGATCATGTTCTTGATGTAGTCGGCGTGACCCGGGCAGTCGACGTGGGCGTAGTGCCGGTTGTCGGTCTGGTACTCGATGTGCGCGATCGAGATCGTGATGCCGCGCTGCCGCTCCTCCGGGGCCTTGTCGATCATGTCGAAGGCCTCGGTGTTCGGGTTTGCTGCCGGGTCCTTGTCGTGCAGCGTCTTCGAGATCGCAGCCGTCAGCGTCGTCTTGCCGTGGTCGATGTGACCGATCGTGCCGATGTTGACGTGCGGCTTGCTCCGCTCGAACTTCGCCTTAGCCACGGGGGCTCCTTCTGGGTGTGGGTGTGGTACTTGACTCGTCTGGTGGGGTGCTGCTTGGCCGAGGAACCGGCGAGCTACTCGCCGCGAACCTTCTTGATGATCTCGTCGGCGATGGTCTGCGGAACCTCGGCGTACGAGTCGAACTCCATCGAGTACGAGGCCTGCCCGGAGGTCTTCGACCTCAGGTCGCCAACGTACCCGAACATCTCGGAGAGCGGCACGAGGGCGTGGACCACCCGGTCGCCGTGCCGCTCCACCATGCTCTGGACCTGCCCGCGCCGGCTGTTGATGTCGCCGATGACGTCGCCCAGGTAGTCGTCCGGGGTGGTCACCTCCACGGCGAACATCGGCTCCAGCAGCACCGGCTTGGCCATCCGGGCGGCCTCCTTGAAGGACTGGTGGCCGGCGATCTTGAACGCCAGCTCCGAGGAGTCGACGTCGTGGTACTGCCCGTCCTCGAGCGTGAACTTCACGTCGACCATCGGGTAGCCGGCCAGCACGCCGAACTCCATGGCGTCCTGTCCGCCCTGGTCGACCGAGGGGATGAAGTCCTTCGGCACCCGGCCGCCCGTCACGTTGTTGACGAACTCGTAGTGCACGTCGGAGTCGGCCTCGGGCTCGAGCGGCTCGAGCGAGACGACCACCTTGGCGAACTGGCCGGAGCCACCCGTCTGCTTCTTGTGGGTGTAGCTGTGGTTCGCGACCTTCTTGCGGACGGTCTCGCGGTAGGCGACCTGCGGCTTGCCGACCGTGGCCTCGACGCGGAACTCGCGCTTCATCCGGTCGACGAGGATGTCCAGGTGCAGCTCGCCCATGCCGGCGATGATGGTCTGCCCGGTCTCGTCGTCGGTCTTGACCGTGAAGGTCGGGTCCTCGTCGGAGAGCCGCTGGATCGCGGTCGAGAGCTTCTGCTGGTCGCTCTTCGTCTTGGGCTCGATGGCCACCTCGATCACCGGCGCCGGGAAGGTCATCGACTCGAGGATCACGGGCGCGTTCTGCGCGCACAGCGTGTGCCCCGTCTTGGTGTCCTTCAGGCCCATCACGGCGACGATCTGGCCGGCGCCGACCGATGCGATCTCCTGACGCTTGTTGGAGTGCATCTGGTAGACCTTGCCGATCCGCTCCTTGCGGCCCGTGATCGGGTTCAGCACGGTGCCGCCCGCCTCGAGGACGCCGGAGTAGACCCGCACGTAGGTCAGCAGGCCCAGGTGGGTGTCGGAGGCGATCTTGTAGGCCAGCCCGGAGAAGGGCTCGTCGTCGCTCGGCCGGCGGACGATCTCCTTGGACTCGTCCTTGACGTCGTGGCCGACGATGCCCTCGACGTCGATGGGCGAGGGGAGGTACTTGACGACCGCGTCGAGCAGGGGCTGCACGCCCTTGTTCTTGAAGGCGGTCCCGCACAGCACCGGGTTCACGTGGTCGGCGAGCGTCGCGCGGCGGATGGCCGCCTCGATCTGCTCGGGGGTCGCGTCGTGGCCCTCGAGGTAGGCCTCCAGGAACTCCTCGTCGTTCTCGGCGAGGGTCTCCAGGAGCTTCTCGCGGTACTGCGCGGCCTGGTCGGCGAGCTCGGCGGGGATCTCCTCCACGTCGTAGTCCTCGCCGATGCGGGTCTCGCCGCGCCAGGTCAGCGCGCGCATCTTGACCAGGTCGACCACGCCGAGGAAGTCGGACTCGGCGCCGATCGGCAGCTGCAGGACCAGCGGGGTCGAGTTCAGCCGCTCGACCATCATCTCGACGCAGCGGAAGAAGTCGGCGCCCGTGCGGTCCAGCTTGTTGACGAAGCACATCCGCGGGACGGCGTACTTGTTGGCCTGGCGCCACACGGTCATCGTCTGCGGCTCGACCCCGGCGACGCCGTCGAAGACGGCCACCGAGCCGTCGAGCACGCGCAGCGAGCGCTCCACCTCGGCGGTGAAGTCGACGTGCCCGGGGGTGTCGATGATGTTGATCTGGTGGTCCTTCCACCAGCAGGTGGTCGCGGCGGAGGTGATGGTGATGCCGCGCTCCTGCTCCTGCTCCATCCAGTCCATCACGGCGGCGCCGTCGTGCACCTCACCGATCTTGTAGGAGATGCCGGTGTAGTACAGGATCCGCTCGGTGGTGGTCGTCTTGCCGGCGTCGATGTGCGCCATGATGCCGATGTTGCGGACGACCTTCAGGTCGGTGGTGATGTCGACAGCCACTGAAAGCTCAGTTCCTCACGTGTCGTTTCGTCGGTGGGTGCGGGGCGCCGGCCCGGGTCGGTGACCCGGTGGGCGCCCCGCGACGTCACCAGCGGTAGTGGGCGAAGGCCTTGTTGGACTCGGCCATCTTGTGGGTGTCCTCGCGCTTCTTCACGGCGGCGCCGAGGCCGTTGGAGGCGTCGAGGATCTCGTTCATCAGCCGCTCGGACATCGACTTCTCGCGCCGGTCCGCCGAGTAGCCGACCAGCCAGCGCAGCGCCAGCGTGGTGCCGCGCCCGGGCTTGACCTCGATCGGGACCTGGTAGGTCGCGCCGCCGACGCGGCGGGACTTGACCTCGAGGGAGGGCTTCACGTTGTCGAGCGCGCGCTTGAGGGTGACGACCGGGTCGGTGCCGGTCTTCTCGCGCGCGCCCTCGAGGGCCGTGTAGACGATCCGCTGGGCGACCTGCTTCTTGCCGTCCTGCAGGACCTTGCTGACCAGCTGGGAGACGAGCGGGGAGCCGTAGACGGGGTCGACGTCGACGGGGCGCTTCGGTGCGGGGCCCTTGCGCGGCATCAGCTCTTCTCCTTCTTCGCTCCGTAGCGGCTGCGGGCCTGCTTGCGGTTCTTCACGCCCTGCGTGTCGAGCGAGCCGCGCACGATCTTGTAGCGGACACCCGGGAGGTCCTTCACCCGGCCGCCGCGCACGAGCACGATCGAGTGCTCCTGGAGGTTGTGTCCCACGCCCGGGAT
The DNA here is from genome assembly GCA_963832415.1 of uncultured Actinomycetota bacterium. Classification (GTDB taxonomy): domain Bacteria; phylum Actinomycetota; class Actinomycetes; order Propionibacteriales; family Nocardioidaceae; genus Nocardioides. The sequence goes on from CAWHTZ010000011.1 coordinate 210,336, forward strand.
GTACGCCGTGACCTCGACGCCGCTGGACAGGCGCACGCGGGCGACCTTGCGGAGGGCGGAGTTCGGCTTCTTCGGGGTGGTGGTGTAGACGCGGGTGCAGACGCCCCGCCGCTGGGGCGAACCCTTGAGCGCGGGCGTCTTGTTCTTGGACACCCTGTCCTGTCGGCCCTTGCGGACCAGCTGCTGAATCGTGGGCACCGAGCGGTTCCCTCTCTGTCCTTCTCTCAGCACCCGGCGACCTGCCGGGAGCGGTATGACGTGCGGTGTCGGGCGAGGTGCGGTGACCGGCGCTGCGAGAAGCCGGTGACCCACGCGGTCGGGCGTGTCCACCACTACGATCCTCGTCCGGGGCGAGCCGCCGGGTGGGGATCCCGCGCCCGATCCACCCCCGTCCTGTCCGGGAACGGCGTGCGGGCACGCGCAGGCGCCTGGTCGTCCCAGACACGACCGTCGAGCGTACCGGTGGCCCACGTGGGGGTCAAAACGCGGGGATCGCGACCCGCGCGGCGGGCTCAGCGGAAGACGTGGTCCAGGCGGGCGAAGGCCCCCAGGGCGTGGTCCGCCCGGAAGTGCCGGTGGTCGGAGAACACCCGGGCCGCCGCCTGGGCGGCGAAGGCGACGACGTCGCTGACGAAGAGCTCCTCGGGCTCGATCGCCGCCAGGATCTCCGGCTCCACGTCGTGGTCGATCAGCCCCGTCTCGTCGGAGAGCGCGTGGGACTGGGCCAGCGAGCCGCCGCAGATCCGCGCGTACTTCTTCCACTCCTTCTCGGAGAGGTCGTCGAGGTCGATGTCGTCGCGGTAGGGCGACCGCTCCCGCACCATGAAGCTCAGCCCGTCGTGCTCCACGGCGCCGTAGAAGCGGTCACCGCGCACCAGGTGCACCCCCTGGGCGTGAGCGATGCGCTCCGCGTGCCCGTCCACCACGAACTCGGTCGGCGGCACCAGCCCGGTCAGAGCCGAGCGCCGCGCCTGCTTGAGCTCGAGGATCAGGTCGTCGCTGCCGTCCTGCCGCGGGCCCTCGACCATCAGGTAGTAGCGCGGGAGGCCGAGCGAGGCGGTCCCCTGGCCGAGCCGCTCGCAGACGTCCTTGACGCGCATGCCGCCCGCCCGCTCGGGCACCTCGACCTCGTTCTCGCGCACGAACCGGTCGAGCACCTCCTGGAACTCCTCGATCCGCGAGCTGACCGGCACGTGCTCGTCGTCGGCGCGGAAACCCCGCCGGAACTCGTCGTGGTACTTGCGCTGCAGCCACGCGGCGCGGTCCTCGAGCGCCCCCTCGATCAGCTTGCGGATCAGCTTCGGCGCGTTGTCCTGCCGCATCTGCTCCTGGCGCTCGGTGGCCTCGGCGGCGAACCGGCGGGTCGCGGCGACGTACCCCTCGACGAAGGCGCGCGCGATCTTGCGCTGCTTCTTCGGGCCGTGGCCGCCGGCGGTCGAGGCGGCGACCATGAACCCGGTGGCGCCGCGCTTGAGGTCCCAGGTGAACGGCGCGTAGTAGGCCTCGTCGAAGTCGTTCACCCCGAAGATGGGGACGTCGTCCGCGCTGGGCATCACCCCGAAGTTGCCCGGGTGCACGTCGCCCAGCGTGAGCACGGTCGGCAGCCAGGCGTCCTCGCCGGCGAGGTCGCGGTAGAAGAGCAGGCAGGTTCCGCGGAAGAAGTGGTACGCCGAGCCGTGCAGCTTGTCGAACTTGGCGAAGGCGTCGCTGCTGCGGTTGGCGATCCGGGTCTCGTGGTCCTCGCGGATCGTCTGCCGCACGTGCCGCCGCCGCTCGTAGCCGTCGAGGTGGCGGGGCAGGAAGACCATCTCGCCCCGGGCGCGGGCCTCGGCGAGCCTGCGGAAGGCCTCCAGCCGCGACGGCGTCGGCCGACCGGACCCGTCCGCCGGGCCCTCCCCCAGCGCCTCGACCAGCTCGGCCTTCGACATGGACGAGCGGCCGGCGACGTCGCGCTCCCTGGCCAGGTCGCGCAGCTCGCCCACCGTCTGCTCGTGCAGCGTCGTCCGACTGGCCGGGCCCGTTGCTGCGTCTGCCTCGCTCATGCCCCCTGTCTACTCGCCGCCCGCGGGCCGTCACCCTCCCCCGCCCGTTGGGTCGGGTGGCCGGGGGGTCGGGGGGTCGCGCTCTGCGCTCACAGCGTCGGCCGGGGCGGGCGCACACCACGCTCTGCTCTCACAGCGTGGGGCAGGGCAGGGCGCACCACGCTCTGCTCTCACAGCGCGGGGCAGGGCAGGGCGCACCACGCTCTGCTCTCACAGCGTGGGGCAGGGCAGCCCCAGACCACGCTCTGCTCTCACAGCGTCGGCCGGGGCGGGCGCACACCACGCTCTGCTCTCACAGCGTCGGCCAGGTCCGGGCGCACCACGCTCTGCTCTCACAGCGTGGCCCAAGGCAGCCGGACACCACGCTCTGCTCTCACAGCGCGGGGCAGGGCAGGGCGCACCACGCTCTGCTCTCACAGCGCGGGGCAGGGCAGGGCGCACCACGCTCTGCTCTCACAGCGTGGGGCAGGGCGGGCGCACACCACGCTCTGCACTCACAGCGTGGCTCAAGGCAGCCCCAGACCACGCTCTGCTCTCACAGCGCGGCTCAAGGCAGCCCCAGACCACGCTCCGTTCTCACAGCGCGGCCCAGGGCAGCCCCGGACCACGCTCTGCTCTCACAGCGCGGGCAAGGGAAGGGAGCCGGGCCCGGCCCCGGTCGGCCGGGTCAGGTGAGCCAGGCGGTGAGGGGCTCGATGGCGAAGTAGACGACGAACGCCGCGGAGATCACCCACATCAGCGGGTGCACCGCGCCCACCCTGCCGAGCACGAGCTTGATCAGCACGTAGGCCAGGAAGCCGGCGCCGATGCCGACGGTGATCGAGTAGGTGAAGGGCATCAGGACGATCGTCAGGAAGGCCGGGATGGCGATCTCGAGGTCGTGCCAGGCGATCCGGGCCACCTGCTGCATCATCAGGAACCCGACCAGCACCAGCGCGGGGACCGCCGCCTCGGAGGGGATCGCGCGCACCAGCGGCGTGAAGAACATCGCGGCCAGGAAGAGCAGCCCGGTGACCACGGATGCCAGCCCGGTCCGGGCACCCTCGCCCACGCCGGAGGCGGACTCGATGTAGGAGGTGTTGGAGGAGACGCCCCCGGCGCCGCCGGCGATGGCGGCCACGGAGTCCACGACGAGGATCCGCTGGGGGTGCGGCGGGGTGCCCTCGGCGTCGTTGAGGCCGGCCTCCGCCCCGATGGCGGTCATCGTGCCCATCGTGTCGAAGAAGTCGGCGAGCAGCAGCGAGAAGACCAGCAGCAACGCGGCGACCACGCCGATGGACTCGAAGGCGCCGAACAGCGAGAAGGTGCCCAGCGTCGCCAGGTCGGGCATGCCGACCAGGTCGCCGTCCACGCTCGGGACGGCGAGCGCCCAGCCGCCGGGGTTCTCGGCCGCGGACCCCAGCCCCAGCGCGGCCTCGAGCGCCACGGCGAGCACGGTGGTCGCGAGGATGGCGATCAGGATCGCGCCGCGCACGCGGCGGACCCACAGGCCCACCACCAGCGCGAGCCCGATCGCGAAGACCAGCACGGGCCAGCCCGTCAGCGTCCCGTCGTTGCCCAGCTGCACCGGCACCGTGGTCTGGGCGGCGTCGGGGATCCGGGTGACGAAACCGGCGTCCACGAAGCCGATCAGCGCGATGAACAGCCCGATGCCCACCGAGATGGCCACCTTGAGCTGGGTGGGCACGGCGTGGAAGACCGCCCTCCGGAAGCCGGTCAGCACCAGCACCAGGATGGCGATGCCCTCGAGCACGACGAGCCCCATCGCGTCGGCCCACGTCGACTGGGCGGCGATCGCGACCGCGACGAACGCGTTCAGGCCCAGTCCGGTGGCCAGCGCCAGCGGGAAGTTGGCCACCGCGCCCATCAGGATCGTCAGCACGCCGGCGACGAGCGCCGTGCCGGCGGCGATCGCCGGGAGGTTCGACCCGTCGCCACCGCCGCCGCCGAGGAACGCGCCCTCGGAGTCGGGCACGAACCCGAGGATCAGCGGGTTCAGGACGATGATGTAGGCCATCGTCAGGAAGGTCACGAGCCCGCCGCGCACCTCCCGGCCCACGGTCGAACCGCGCTCGGAGATGCGGAAGAAGCGGTCGATCCCGGACGACGAGCCGGGGGACCTGCGGGGGGACGAGGACGTCGTCGAGGGAGCGCTCACGCGGCCGGATTCTGGCAGATCGCCGGCGCGCTCGAGCGGCCGGCAGGTCACGGCGCCCGCCCACCTGGGCTACGGTTCGGGTGTGGACCTGCGCGACGAGCAGCCGGACCGCCACGAGATCGGGAACCGCACCTACATCGTGGCCGACGTCGAGGTGCTCGACGCCGACGGCGTCCGCGCCGTGGAGGTCGGCACGGCCCTGTGGTTCCTCTGCTTCCTCGCCCTGCTGCCCTTCTACGGCCGCCTCGAGGACGCCGACCGGCTCTGGTGGCTCTGGACCTGCCTGAGCGGCGCGGGCCTGGGCCTGCTCGGGCTCGAGTACTGCCGCCGGCGCCGGCGCGAGCGCCGGGCCCGCGGGGCCGCCGGCCCGCCGACGTGAGCGCCGGCGCCGCCTGGGGCCGGACGCCGCCCACCCGGTGGTCCGGTGCGGCCGCCGAGTCGAGGTACGCCGAGAACATGGCCCGCCTGCTGGCCGACGGCGAGGACGTCGACGGGGAGGCACGCCTGGCCGACGCGCTGCTGCCGCGCGGCGCGCGGGTGCTGGACGTCGGGTCCGGGATGGGCCGGGTCGCGGCCGCCCTGACCTCTCGGGGGCACGACGTGGTCGCGGTGGAGCCCGACCCGGCGCTCGCGGCGCAGTCCCGCTCCACCTGGCCCGACCTGCCCGTCCTGGAGGCGGACGTGCTGGCCCTCGACGCGGCGCGCCTGCGGGCGGCCGGTCGCCCCGACGCCTTCGACCTCGCGATCTGCGTCGGCAACGTGCTGCCCTACACCGCCCCGGACACCGAGCGGGCCGTGCTCGCGCGGATCGCCGGGCTGCTGGCTCCCGGCGGACGCGTGCTCGCGGGCCTCCACCTGGCCGACCGGCCCCCGGGCACCCGCCCCTACCCGGTCGAGGAGCTGGCCGCGGACGCCGCGACGGCGGGCCTCGTCGTGCAGCACCACTTCGGCGGCTACGAGCTGGAGCCGCCCGACCCGGCGTACGCCGTGCTGGTGCTGGCCCGCGCCTGAGCGTCGCTCAGAACTCCTCGAGCTCCTCGTCGCTCAGGGTGTCCCAGAAGGGGTCCGGCGGCGGGGGCGTGCGGTGCTTCTTGGACAGCCGCGCCTCGGAGTGGGCCCCGCAGCCGTGGTCGAGCGAGACGACGCGGCCGTCGTCGTTGGCCTGGGCGTTGGCGCAGACGCCGAACGTCTCCGCGAGCGGCCCGGCGAGGCGCATCAGGAAGCCGCAGGTGCTGCAGGGCGCGGGGGCCGCGGCGGCCAGGGCGCCGGCGGGGCCCTGCTCGCTGTCGTACCAGCGCTCGGCCGCGAGGTCGCGACCCTCGCGGCTCAGGGTGCGGGAGCGGCCCAGGTACAGCTCGGCGGCGACCTCGCGCACCTGGGCCTTGTCGTCGGCGTCGAGGGGGTCGTCGCCGTAGCTGTAGGTCGGCACCAGGCGGGGATCGTCGTCCTCGACCGGCAGGACGTCGCCCGGCGAGAGGTCGCCGGGAGCGAGGCGGTCCTTGTAGGGCACCCACTCCGGCGCGACGATCGCCTCGTCGCCGGGGACCAGCACGACCTCGTCGACCGTGATGCCGCGCTGGCGATAGGCCCGCGTGACGGTCACAGCCCACTGCCACCCCCGGTAGCCGCGCCGGGTGCAGGCGAAGTGGTGGGTGACCACCCGCTCCTCCTCGACGCGGTGCGAGACGTGCTCGCCCACGTCGGGGGCGGGAACGCTCTCCAGCAGGGCGGCGCGGGCCTCGGCGACGGCCTTCACCGTCACCGAGTCGGGGCGGCTGCGCAGGGCGGTGCTCACGGGCCCATCATCGCCCACCGCGGGCCGCGATGTCGCCGGGGGGCGCGCCGATCGGCGCCGCGCGTTCTCGCGCCGCGCCGACGGGCGCGGCGAGATGCCGCTGCGCGGCGTGGAGGGGGCCGCGACCCTCGGGCGCGAGGGGCAAGATGGAGCCCATGACGTCGCACTCGGGTCGCACGCGCCGGGGCCTCCGTGCGCGCCGCTCCGGGGGCACCGACGTCGGGCCGGCCGGCGGGCCCGGCCCGGAGCCCGGGACCACGCGCGCTGACACCTGGGACGAGGAGGACTCCTGGGAGCCGCCCGCGATCGACGGCGGTCCGCCCGGGACCGGTGGCCCGGAGCGGCCGGCGGGCGACGACGATGCCGCCTTCGACGACCCGTTCGCCCTCGACGACCCGTCCGCCCCCGACGAGGAGGGCTCGGACGCCGCCCGGGAGCGCCGGCAGACCGGCCGCCGCGTGGGCCAGGCCGCGGGCCGCGGGGCCGCCGCCACGGCCCGGGCGACCGGCCGCGCGAGCCGCTACACGGTGCGCCAGGCCCGGCGGGCCTCGCACGCGGAGGGCGCCGGGGAGTCCGGCCTCTTCCGGCTGCTGGAGATGCACGCCTTCGGTGCGGCCGGCGACGCGGCGGTCGCGATCTCGCTGGCCGGCACGCTCTTCTTCCAGGTGCCCACCGGCGAGGCGCGCGGACAGGTCGGCCTGTTCCTGCTGCTGACGATGCTGCCCTTCGCCATCGTGGCGCCCCTGATCGGCCCGTTCCTCGACCGCTTCAGCCACGGCCGCCGCTGGGCGATCGGCTCGACCATGGCGGTGCGCGCCTTCCTGTGCTGGGTGCTCGCCGGCGCGGTCGCCACGGAGTCGCGCTGGCTCTTCCCCGCGGCGCTCGGCGTCCTCGTCGCCTCCAAGGCCTACGGCGTCACCAAGGCCGCGGCGGTGCCGCGCCTGCTGCCGGCGTCCCTGACCCTGGTGAAGGCCAACGGTCGGACCTCGCTGGCCGGGGTCGTCGGGGCGCTGGCCTCGGCGCCCATCGCGGCCGTCGCCGCGACCGTGGGCCCCGAGTGGTCCCTGCGCTACGCGTTCGTGCTGTTCGCGGTCGGCACGGTGCTCGCCATCATGCTGCCGGCGCAGGTGGACTCGACGCTGGGCGAGGAGCCCGCCGCGCTGATGCCGACCGCCCGCGACCGGCCCGGGCCCGGACGGGCCCGCGGGCGCGACGACGACGGGCTCGCGGCGCGCCTCCTCGGCCGCGGCACCGGGATCCCGGGGACGGTGGCCTTCGCGCTGCGCGCCAACTGCGGGCCCCGCTTCCTGTCGGGCTTCCTGATCATGTTCATGGCCTTCCTCCTGCGCGAGCAGCCGATCGGCGGCCTGAGCCCCGAGCTGCTGCTGGCGCTGGTGACCGGCGCGGCCATCGCGGGCAACACGCTCGGCGTCGCGCTCGCGGCCCTGCTGCGCTCGGTGAACCCCCTCGTCACCGTCGTCGTGGTCCTGGCGGCCGACGTCGCCATGGCGCTGCTCGCGGCCGTGTTCTACGGCCTGCTGCCCGTCGTCCTGCTCGGCCTCACGGCCGGCGTCTCGCAGTCGCTGGCCAAGCTCTCGCTCGACTCGACGATCCAGCGCGACGTCCCCGACCGGGTCCGCACGAGCGCGTTCGCGCGCTCCGACGCGCTCCTCCAGCTGGCGTGGGTGCTCGGCGGCTTCGTGGGCATCGTGATGCCGCTGATCCCCCGGCTCGGGCTCGGGATCGGCTGCGCCGTCCTGGCCGGGTGGCTCGTCCTCGTCGTCGCGAGCCGCCCGACGTCCGCCCGCGCGGCGCCCGGCCCCCCGCGCGGCTAGCGCGGCGGGCCCGCGTCAGTTGCGGTCCAGCTCCTCGGCCAGGGCGCGCAGGAGCTTCGCGGTCGGCTGGGCCGTCTTCTTGTCGGGGTGCCGCCCGTGCTGGTAGCCCTCGCCGATCCCGTCCAGCAGCCGGATCAGGTCCTCCACGATGGTGGCCATCTCCTCGGGCTTCTTGCGCTGCGCCCGCGTGCGGTTGCGCGCGACCGACGTGGGCTGGTCGAGCACCCGCACCTGGAGCGCCGACTCGCCGCGGCGTCCCTGGACGATGCCGAACTCCACGCGCGTGCCGGCCTTGAGGTCGCCCACGCCGGACGGCAGCGCGTCGGCGTGCACGTAGACGTCGGGCCCGTCCTCCTGGGACAGGAACCCGAAGCCCTTCGCGGCGTCGAACCACTTCACCTTGCCCGTCGGCACGAGGTCGCCTCCTCACAGCGCGACGCCCCCCGGGAGCGGGAGGCGTGTGCGGCCTGCTGCCGCGGGCCCAAGCCTAGGCGGGCACCGGTGGCGCGGGCCAACCCGATCCGGCCCGGCGCGCGACGGAGCGCCGCCGGGCGGACGCCGGGCTAGCGCCAGCGCTCCGGCTCGGCGAGGCGCTCGTTCATCGAGCCGCTGCGGAAGCCGCCCTCGTCGAGCGCCACCTCCTCGAAACCGGCCGCGCGGGCGGCGTCCAGCACGGCGGCGCGCCCCGGCGCGCCGTCCGCCAGGCCGGCGCGCAGCAGCCCGGCGTCCACCTCGACGGACGCCGACTCCCCGAGGTCGCGCACCCGCAGGTCGCGGCTGGACAGGCCGACGGAGGCGAGCGCGCGCCGCACGCCGGCCTCGGCCCGCTCGACGCGCGCGAGCCGGTGCGGGGTGATCCCGACGCCGTAGGCCACCCGCGAGGAGAGGCAGGCGGCGGCCGGCTTGTCCCAGGTGGGCAGCCCCCAGCGGCGCGACGCCTCGCGCACCTGGGCCTTGTCGAGGCCCGCGTCGGCCAGCGGGGTGAGCGCGCCGCGCTCCGCCGCCGCCCGGATGCCGGGCCGGAAGCCGGCCACGACGTCGTCCGCGTTCGTGCCCGTGGCCACGTGCGCGATGCCGTGGGCGGCAGCGAGCGGGAGGAGCACCTCCAGCAGCTCGGCCTTGCAGAAGAAGCACCGGTCGCCGTCGTTGGCGCGGTAGCCCGCCCGCTCCATCTCGTGGGTCTCCGGGTGGACCATCCGGACGCCGAGGTCGCGGGCGAGGTCCTCGGCCGGCCCGACCTCGACGCTCGGGAGCGCGGCGGAGCGCCCGGTGGCGGCCAGCACGCGGTCCGGTCCGAGCGCGCGCACCGCGGCCGCCAGGACGAGGGCGCTGTCGGCACCCCCGGAGTAGGCGACCAGCACGGAGCCCCGTGCGCCCAGGTCGGCCTCGAGCGCGGCCAGCCGCGCCGCGAGCAGGTGCTCGTCGAGCCACGCCGCAAAGGCCGACAGGTCCGCGAGCACCACGCCGGCGCCCGCCGCCTCGAGCCCCGCCCGGCTCGAGCCCCCCGTGAGCAGGCCGACGCTCGTCGCCCCGGCCGCGCGGGCGCCGGCGACGTCCTCCGCGTGGGTGCCCACGTGGACCGTCGCCCGCTCGCGCTCCGGCGCCCCCGCGCGGCCGACCCCCCGGACCCGCTCCTCGACGTGGTCGACGTCGAGGCCCAGGTGGTCGACGCGGCGCCGCGCGTGGGCGGCGCCGGTGTCGGTGACCAGCACCGTCCGGCCCCGGTGCCGGCGCACGGCGGCCAGCGCGGCCGCGAGGCCGGGGGTCGTGTCGACGAGCGCCAGGTCGAGGTCGAACCCCACCACGGGGGGCCGGCCGGGGTCGGCGCCGCCGGCGGCAGGGCCGGCGGGAGGGGTGGGCATCGCCCCAGCGTAGGAGCCCGCGCCGAGCCCGCGGCAGGCCGCCCGGGGGGCGCGGCACCCACCCGCGCGCCGCGGCACCCACCCGCGTGCCACGATGGAAGGTCCGGCAGATCTGCACGCCGGAGACGACGCCACTCGTGGGGAGGGGAGACCCGTGCTCGCACGCGGACGCTCGCGCCGGCGCCTGCTCGCGGTCGTGCTTGCCGCGGGTCTCGCCGTCGGGCTGGCCCCCGCCGGGGCCTCCGGTGCCGACGGGGAGCCCGGCGGCGACCGGCTCTATCTCGTGACGCTGGACAGCCCCGGCCTCGCCGGCCGCCCGGGCGCTCGCGATGCCTCGGCGGACGAGCGCGGCACCCTCCGGGCCCGGCTCCTCGAGCGCCAGGACGCCACGCTCGCCCAGGTCGGCTCCCCGGAGCCGACCTATCGCTGGACCACGGCCCTCAACGGCTACGCCGTCCGCCTCGACCCGGCCCGGGCCGACCGCCTGCGGGGCGTGCGCGCCGTGGCCCGCGTCGAGCGCAACACCGTGCGCCGGCTCGCGGGCTCGCCCGGAGGCGCCGGCCGGCCGGGTCCGCCGGTCCCGGGCAGCCGGGGCGGCGACGGAGTCGTCGTCGGGGTGGTCGACTCCGGGCTCTTCCCGGAGAACCCCCTCTTCGCGCCGCTGCGCGACGGGGGGCGCACCCGGGGCTTCCGCGGCGAGTGCGTCGAGGGACCCGGGTGGCCGGCGTCGACCTGCTCCTCCAAGATCGTGGGGGCCCGCTGGTTCGTCGACGGCTTCGGGCGCGACCGCCTGCGCTCCACCTCCCGGCTCTCCCCGCGCGACGACCTGGGGCACGGCACCCAGGTCGCCTCCGTCGTCGGCGGGGACGCCGACGTCAGCATCCGGGTCCGCGGCCGGCACGCGGGCCGCTACCGCGGCGTGGCGCCGCAGTCGCGCCTGGCCGTCTACAAGGCGTGCTGGGCGGCCCCGGACCCCGCCGACGACGGCTGCGCCACGGCGGACCTCGTCACGGCGGTCGACCGTGCCGTCACCGACCGCGTCGACGTCCTCGCGCTGCCGGTCGGCGGGCCCGCCCGGTCCGACACGCTCGAGCGCGCCATGCTGGGCGCGGCCGAGGCCGACGTGGCCGTGGTGGCCGCCTCCGGCAACGGCGGCGCCGGCACCGCGCCGGCGCACGGCTCCGCGTGGGTCACCACCGTCGGCTCGGCCCTCGGCCCGCTGCGCGCGGGCCGGGTGCAGCTCGCCGGCGGACCGACCCTGCGCGGCGCGATGGTCGCGCGGCAGGGGGTCGGCCCGGCACGCCTGGTGCGCGGGTCCGACGTGGCCGCGGAGGGGAGCCGGCCCGCCGCCGCCGCCCTGTGCCGTCCGGGGTCGCTCGACGCGGCCCGCGCCGCCGGCGCGGTCGTCGTCTGCGAGCGCGGCAGGATCGGCCGGGTCGAGAAGTCGGCCGCGGTCGCGCGGGCCGACGGGGTCGGGATGGTGCTGACCCAGGCGAACGCCGGCGCCCTGACCACCGACTTCCACCGCGTCCCCACGGTGCATCTCGACCGGCGCGCGAGCGCGGCGCTGGACCGCTGGCTCGGGGGGCGCACGGACGCCCGGGCCTCGCTGCGGCCCGCGGCGAAGGACCTCGACCGCGGCCGGCTCGCGGCCAGCACGCCGACGGGCGACCCCGCCCGCGGGAGCGTCAAGCCGGACCTCGTGGCCCCGGGCACGGGGGTGCTGGGCGCCGTTCCCCCCGGTCCGACCGGGGACCGGTGGGACTTCTTCTCCGGGTCCTCCGCGGCGACCGCGACCACGGCGGGCGTCGTCGCCGCCCTGCGGGCCGCGCACCCGGACTGGTCGGCCGCCCGCGTTCGCTCCGCCGTGGCGACCTCGGCGTCCCCGCTGGCCGGCGAGCGCGTGCTCCGGCAGGGCAGCGGCCTGCTCCGTCCGCGGGCGGCCCGGCGGCCCGGGCTCGTCCTGGACATGCCGGCCCGCGAGTGGCGGCGCACGGGCGCCGGCTCGCGCGCGAACACCACCTCGATCACGCTCGCCGCGCCGGGATCGCGCACCCGGACGCTCACCCGCGTCGGCGGGCGGGCCCTCTACTTCTCCTCGCGGGTCGAGGGCCTCGACCCGGCGCGCGTGCGCGTCCGGCCGGCGGCCCTGCGGCTCTCGCCCGGCGAGTCCGCGGAGTTCACCGTCACCCTGCGCGGGCCCGGGCCGCGCGACGCCGGGTACGTCGTGTGGCGCGGGGCCGACGGCACGAAGGTGCGCGTCCCGGTGGCGGTCGGCGGCCGCTGACGCTCACGCCGGCTCGGCGCGGGGGACGATCCGGGCGAGGTAGGCGCTGACCCGCCGCTCGTCCCAGTCGCGCGACTCGCGGAGGCCGGTGGCCAGCGTCTCGAGGTAGGCCGACGCGGGCGGGCGGTGGGGGACCCCGCCGACGCCGTGCGGGGCCGTGAAGGTCAGCAGCGGCAGGCCCTCGCACTCGCCCACGCTCACCAGCGTCTCGTAGTGACCGGGCCCGAAGCTGTGCCGGCCGCCCTCGAGCGGGTCCAGCACCAGCCGCTCGATCGGATCCTCCGGGTCGGGCTCGCGGTACATCTCCTGGGCGGCGATGTCGGCGAACTGCCCGGCGGTCACGAGGTATCCCCGGGCCGCGGTCCCGCCTTCCGCCTCGTGGTCGTAGAACGCCGTGCCGCCGCCCCACTGCGGGGAGTCGCCGGCGAAGTACGTCGTGCCCGGCAGGTCGACCGCGATGCTGCGGGCGGGCGGCGTGCGGTCGCGGGCCCCGGGGTTGTGCCGCGACCCACCGGGCGGGCGTCCGCCCTCGAGGTAGCAGGCGAGCCGGGCGGCGGACATGTTCGAGCCGTAGCTGACGTACCAGACGTGCGACATGGTGGCACCCACCGTAGCCACGAGGCCCGCCGCTCAGGGGTCGCGGTGCCCCGGGGCCGGGAGGGGGAGGTCGGGGCCGGGGGCGAGCCGGAGCGCGGTCAGGTTGACCATCGCGGCTCTCCCCTCGCGCGCGGGCGCGACCCGCGGGCCGGGCCTGGCGTCCACCACCACCCCGCCGGTCCACCGGTCGTGCCACCCCCGGCGCCGCCGGCCCGGGTCGGTCGCGGCGCTCCAGCCCAGCGCCGCGGCCCCGGCACCGGCGGTCGGCACCAGCGCCGCCGTCAGGAGGCCGGCGCGCGCCAGCCCCGGGGCCAGGCCGATCGGCCGGCCGCTCGAGCGGTGCACGAGCCGCAGCCCGCGCGTGGCGGAGCCCGGGGAGACCCCGAGGACGCCCAGCGGCAGCGCCAGGGCGACCTCGGCCAGCGCGGTGACCAGGAGGAGCGCGACGGCGGCCTCCCCCGGCCCGGAGGGCACCGGGACGGCCGGGACCCACCACCACGCGAGACCCGCCAGGCCCCAGGCGAGCACCCGGTCGAGGACGAAGGCCTGCAGGCGCCGCTCGAGGCCCGCGGGCGGCAGGCCGACGCGGATCGGGAGCGGGGCGGTCACGGCCCGGCGACCTGCAGGTGGAGCCCGTCCCCGAGGTCGAGGACCGCGCCGGGGAGGAGCTGCACCGGCGCCCACGGCTGGAGGTCCTCCGCGGGCAGCCCGGGCTGCACGAGGATGGTGCCGTTGGTCGACCCGAGGTCGGTGACGACGGCCGCGCCGAGGTCCGCGCCCGAGCCGGGGCGCACCTCCAGGTGGGTCGAGCTGATCTCGTGCAGCGGGCTGTGGACCCGCAGGAGGCGCGGCTCGCCCGGCTCCTGGCCCGGGGCCGCACCCGGCCGCGCCTCGGGGTCCCGGCCCACGAGCACCACGCGGTCGACGTCGACCACCTCGCCGGTCGACACGACGAGCCGGGCGACCGACTCGCCCCGGTGCGAGCGGGCTGCCGCGGAGTCGGCCGGCGGCGCGGCCGGCCGGGCGAGGGCGGCCGGGTGGGTCGCCCAGGAGGCGCGCACGAGAGCCGTGCCCACGACGCGGGCGGCCGGGGCGTCCGGCTCCTCGTCGTCGGGCCGACGACCCGCGGTGACCCGGGTGGCCCGCACCCCGTCGAGGCTCCGCTCCGTCCAGGTGGCGGCGCCGCGGCCGTCGACCAGGACCGCGCCCCCGGCCGTGTCGCAGCGGACGGCGGCCTCGCCGCGCACGTGCACCCGGACGGCGTCCCCGTCGAGCGCGACGAACGCGAAGCCCGAGAGCTCCCGGAGCCCGTCGGCGAGCAGGGCGTCGAGCAGCGCCTCCTGGCGCGCGCCGTCGTCGGCGACCGCCCAGAGCGCCGTGGCCCGCTGCCGCTCCTCCGGCGGCAGCAGCACGGCGGCGACGGGGGTGAGCACGGCGTACCACGCGCCCTCGCCGTACGCCCAGGCCGCGTCGTCGAGTGCCTCCGGTTCCCCGGCGCCGAGGACCGGCGCTCCCGGTTGCAGCGCGCTCACGGCATGGCTCCCAGCTTCTCCTCGAGCGTGCCGGGCCGGCGCTCGTCGTCGGTGACCGGCCCGGACGCGGCATATCCCACCACATCCACGACCACCGCGGTGGCGTTGTCCTCACCCCCCGCCACGAGGGCGGCGGACACGATGCGGTTGGCCGCGTCCTTCGGGTGGTCGGAGGTGGTCAGGATCTCCTGCAGCTCCGCGTCGGAGACCATGTCGGTGACGCCGTCGGTGCAGAGCAGCAGGCGGTCGAGCGAGGGCAGCGGCAGCAGGTAGAAGTCGGCCTCGTGCTGCTCGGGACCGCCGAGGGCCCGCGTGACGACGTGGCCCTCGGGGTGCCCGCCGGCGTCCTCGGGAGCGACGGACCCGGCGTCCACCAGGTCCTGCACCAGGGAGTGGTCGCGCGTGACCTGCGTGAGCTCGCCGTCGAGAAGCAGGTAGGCACGGGAGTCGCCGAGGTTCGCCACGAGCCAGTGCGGTGCGCCGTCGACGGAGACCAGCATCGCGACGACGGCGGTGGTGCCGGCGTACCACCGCTGGCCCTGCCCGCCCTGCTCCCGGCTCCAGGCGAGGATCGCCTCCTGGCACTCGCGCAGCACGCGGCGCAGCTCGCGCTGGCCGCTCCGGGCGTCGTGCCCCGAGTCGTGGTCGGCCACGCGGACGGCCCCGGCGAGCCGGTCCAGGCCCTCGACCACGATCCGGCTGGCGACGTCGCCCCCGTGGTGACCGCCCATCCCGTCGGCGACCACGAAGACCGGTGGCTTGGCGAGGCACGCGTCCTCGTTGACCTCGCGGACCCGGCCGACGTCCGTGGCGTGGCCGTGCCGGAGCTCGACGTCGCTCATGGGCCCTCCTCACCCCGCACAGTAGCGTTGGAGAGATGTCTCGCGCCGCGCCACGCAGCCTCGCCGACCAGCTTCGTCGCTGGCCGGACGACGCCCTGGCCCGGCTGCTGCGCGAGCGGCCCGATCTCGCGACGCCCGTCCCGCAGGACTCCGGCCAGCTGGCCTCCCGCGCGGCGACCCGCGCCTCCGTGGCCCGCGCGCTCGACCACCTCACGACCCTGGAGCTGCACGTCGCCGACGCCCTCGTCCTGCTCGGCCACGCCTCCCGCGAGCAGGTGGCGGGGGTCGTGCGCGCCGACCCCACCTCCGTGGCCGGCGCCGTGGACCGGCTGCTGGCGCTCGCGCTCGCGTGGGAGTCGCCGGGCGGCCTCCGGGCGCTCAGCGGCGTGGGCGAGGCGCTGGGGGCGCGGGGGCCGGGCGCCACCGCGACCCAGCCCTGCACCTCCCCCGCGGAGGTCACGCCGGCCGCGCTCGCCGCGCTCGGCGACCGGATCGCCGCGGCGACGCCCGCGGCCCGGGCGCTGCTGGAGCACGTCGACGAGCACGGCGGCACCGGCACCAGTGGCGCGGCCCGACGCCCGCCCTCCCCGGAGGAGGCCCGCTCCCCGGTGGAGGAGGTCCTGGCCCGGGACCTGCTCCGTCCGCGCGAGGACGGGGTGCTGGTCCTGCCCGGCGAGGTCGCCCTGGCGCTGCGCGGCGGCCGGACCACCGGCGACCCGGTCGACCGGGTCCCGGAGCTGGCCGTGGTCGAGCGCGACCCCGGCCTCGTCGACCGCGCGGCGGCGGGCACGGCGTTCGAGGCCGTGCGCCGCGTCGAGCTGCTGCTCGACCACTGGGGGGCCGACCCGCCGGTGACGCTGCGCGGCGGCGGGCTCGCGGTGCGCGACCTGCGCGCCGCGGCCTCGCTGCTCCACACCGACGCGCCGGCGGCCGCGCTGCTGGTCGAGGTCGCCGCGGCCGCCGGGCTGGTCAGCACGGCCGCCGACGCGGAGGGCGACCCCGCCTGGACCCCGACGGACCGCTTCGACGCGTGGAGCGCCCAGCCCGTCGCCCGGCGCTGGTCGGACCTGGTGACCGCCTGGCTGGCGATGTCGCGGATGCCCGCCCTGGTCGGCGCCAAGGACCGGACGGGGCGCACGTGGAACGCGCTCGCGCCCGAGCTGGCGAGCAGCATCCAGGCGGAGTCGCGCCAGGCGGCGCTGCAGCAGCTCGGGGCGCTGCCGCCGGGAGCGGCGCTGGCCGCCGGCACCGGAGTGCCGTCGCTGGTGTCGCGCGTGAGATGGCTGCGCCCCCGCCGCCCGGCCGCGCGCGACGCCATGGTCGCGGCCGCGGTGTCCGAGGCGACGACGCTCGGCGTCGTCGCCCTCGAGGCGCTGGCCACGCACGGGCGGCGCCTGCTGGAGGACCCGAGCGGCGCCGAGGCGGCGATCGCGCCGCTGCTCCCCGAGCCGGTCGACCACGTGCTGCTCCAGGCCGACCTCACCGCGGTCGCGCCGGGGCCGCTGGAGTCCGAGCTGGCCCGGCGGCTGCAGCTGCTCGCCGACGTGGAGTCGCGCGGCGGGGCCACCACCTACCGGTTCCGGCCGCAGTCGGTGCGCCGCGCGCTCGACGCCGGGTGGACCGCGGCCGAGGTGCACGCCTTCCTCGACGACGTCTCCACCACGCCGGTGCCGCAACCGCTGACCTACCTGGTCGACGACGCGGCCCGCACCTACGGCGCGGTGCGGGTCGGGCACGCGGCGGCGTTCCTCCGCGCCGACGACGAGGCGGCGCTGGCGGCGCTGCTGCACGACCGCCGCGCCGGCTCGCTGGGGCTGCGGCGGATCGCGCCCACGGTGCTGGTCACCAGCACCCCGGCCGACGTGCTGCTGCCGCGGCTGCGCGAGCTCGGCGCGGCCCCGGTGGTCGAGGCCGAGGACGGCACCGTGCGCGTCGCGCGGCCGGATCGGCGGCGCGCCAGGACGCCCCGCGAGCGGAGGCCGGACCCCGCCGCCGGCGCCCGGCAGGAGGCGCACCTGGCCGCCGCCGTGACCGCGGTGCGCGCCGGCGACCGGGCCGCGGCCGCGCGCCCCGAGCGGTCCGCGGCGACGAGCCCGTCCGCCGCGATGGCCGCCCTGCGCGAGGCCGTGGAGGCGGCGGCGCCGGTGTGGATCGGCTACGTCGACAGCCACGGCACGACCACGGAGCGGGTGGTGCGTCCGCGGCGGGTGGAGGGCGGCACCCTGACGGCGTACGACGAGCGCTCGGAGGACGAGCGCGACTTCGCCGTGCACCGGATCACGGGCGTGCGGGCGGTGACCCCGGGGCCGTAGCCCCGGTTCGTAGACTGGCCCGATGCCCACCCCGCCCGACCTCCCACCTCGCGCCCGGCGCCACGCGGGGGCCCGCCGATGACCGGCGGACCCCTCATCGTGCAGTCGGACAAGACCCTCCTCCTCGAGGTCGACCACGACCAGGCGCAGGCGTGCCGCAAGGCGATCGCCCCCTTCGCCGAGCTCGAGCGCAGCCCGGAGCACATCCACACCTACCGGCTCACGCCGCTGGGCCTGTGGAACGCGCGCGCCGCCGGACACGACGCCGAGCAGGTCGTCGACACGCTGCTGGAGCACAGCCGCTACGCCGTCCCGCACTCCCTCCTCGTCGACGTGGCCGAGACGATGGCGCGCTACGGCCGGCTGCGGCTGGAGAAGCACCCCAGCCACGGGCTGGTGCTGACCACCACCGACCGGCCGGTGCTCGAGGAGGTTCTGCGCGCCAAGAAGGTCCAGGGCATGCTCGGCCCCCGCGTCGACGACGACACGGTCGCGGTGCACGCCTCGGAGCGCGGCAACCTGAAGCAGGCGCTGCTCAAGCTGGGCTGGCCGGCCGAGGACTACGCGGGCTACGTCGACGGCGAGGCGCACGCGATCGAGCTCGACCAGACCGCGTGGTCGCTGCGGGACTACCAGCGCGACGCCGCGGACTCCTTCTGGCACGGGGGCTCCGGCGTCGTCGTCCTGCCCTGCGGGGCCGGCAAGACGCTGGTCGGCGCCGCCGCCATGGCGCACGCCGGGGCGACGACGCTGATCCTGGTGACCAACACGGTGGCGGCCCGGCAGTGGAAGGACGAGCTCGTGCGCCGCACCACGTTGACCGCCGAGGAGATCGGGGAGTACTCCGGCTCGGTCAAGGAGGTCCGACCGGTGACCATCGCGACCTACCAGGTGCTGACCACCAAGCGGAAGGGCGCCTACCCCCACCTCGAGCTGCTCGACGCCCGCGACTGGGGGCTGATCGTCTACGACGAGGTGCACCTGCTGCCGGCCCCGATCTTCCGGATGACCGCGGACCTGCAGGCGCGGCGGCGGATCGGGCTCACGGCCACCCTGGTGCGCGAGGACGGCCGCGAGGGCGACGTGTTCTCGCTGATCGGACCGAAGCGCTACGACGCGCCCTGGAAGGACATCGAGTCGCAGGGCTGGATCGCGCCGGCCGACTGCGTCGAGGTGCGCGTGACGCTGCCCGACGGGGAGCGGATCGCCTACGCGACGGCGGAGCAGGACGAGCGCTACCGCCTGGCGGCCTGCACCGCGCAGAAGACGCGCGTGGTGACCGACCTCGTGGCGCGGCACGCGGGCCAGCCGACGCTGGTCATCGGGCAGTACCTCGAGCAGCTCGACGAGATCGCCGAGCGGCTCGACGCGCCCGTGATCAAGGGCGACACGACGGTCAAGGAGCGCCAGCGGCTCTTCGAGGCCTTCCGCTCCGGCGAGCTCTCGCTGCTCGTGGTCAGCAAGGTCGCCAACTTCTCCATCGACCTGCCCGGCGCCGAGGTGGCGATCCAGGTCTCGGGGGCCTTCGGCTCGCGGCAGGAGGAGGCGCAGCGCCTCGGGAGGCTGCTGCGACCCAAGGACGACGGGCGCACCGCGCGCTTCTACACCGTGGTCTCGCGCGACACCGTGGACGCCGACTTCGCCCAGAACCGCCAGCGGTTCCTCTCCGAGCAGGGCTACGCCTACCGGATCGTGGACTCCGACGAGCTCCCCGCCTGACCGCCGCCCGCGGCGGCGGCGCGCTCCCACCCGCGCGGCACCATGGGGGCATGGGGCTGCCCGGCTCACGTGACCTGCCGACCACCCGCGCCCTGCGCGGCGTGCGCGACCGCCTCGGCGCGGCCATCTTTGCGCGGGTCGCCGGGGAGGAGGGCCCGCGCAACCGGGCCCGGATCCACGGCACGCCGGGCCCGCGCCGGTTCGCCGCCGACTCCGCGATCGCGCGGGTGCACGGCGACGCCTCGATGTTCGTCGGGGGCATCCGGGCGCTGATGCTCCAGACGCTGCAGCCGCAGGCGATGCAGGCGGTGGCGGACCACTCCGGCTACCGCGGCGACATGTTCGGGCGGCTCGCCCGCACCAGCACCTACCTCGCGGTGACCACCTTCGGCACCGTGGACCAGGCGGAGCAGGCGATCGCCCAGGTCCGGGCCATCCACGCGCGGGTCACCGGCACGATGCCGGACGGGACGCCGTACGCCGCCTCCGACCCGCACCTGCTGGCGTGGATCCACGTCGCCCAGGTCGACAGCTTCCTGCGCGCCCACCAGGCCTTCGGCCTGCGGCCGCTCGACCAGGCGGGCCGCGACGCCTACGTGCGCGAGACCGCCGTGGTGGCCCGGCGGCTCGGCGTGCTCGACCCCCCGACCACCGAGGCACAGGTCGCGACGGTGCTGGCGGCCTACCGCGACGAGCTCGCGGGCACCGCGGTGGCGCGGGACGCCATCCGCTTCCTCGTCTGGCGCCCGCCGCTGCCGCTCCCGGCCCGGGCGCCCTACCTCGGGCTCTGGCTGGCGGCGGTCTCGCTGATGCCTCCCTGGACCCGCCGCGAGCTCGGGCTGCCCCGGGCGGGCCCGGTGGATCGCGCCCTCGGCCGGCTGCTCGGCCAGGGGTTGACCCGCGCCATCCGCTGGGCGCTCGGCACGGGGCGGGCCGAGGCGCGCCAGATGCGCTCGGCGGCCGACGCCGGGCCGACCGGGCCGACCGGGGCGACCGGCCCGGAGGCCGCGGGGCGCCGGGCCGGCTGAGGCCGGGCCGGGTCAGCCGCCCGTCGCGCCGCGGGGCGCGGCCAGCGGCTCGGTGGCGACGAGGCGGCCCTCGCCCGTCGTCGCGTCGGCCTCCAGCTCCGCGCGGGCGCCCAGGACCACCGGCCGGTGGTGCGGCTCGTGCCCGACCGGCAGGTCGGTGACCACCGGCACGCCCAGCCCGCCGAGCCGGTCGCGCAGCAGCTCCCGCAGGCGGTCGGGCTCGCCGCAGTCGGTGAAGCCGCCGCACGCAACGCCGGCGACCCCGTCGAACCAGCCGGCGCGGAGCAGCTGCGTCAGGGCGCGATCGAGGCGGTACGGCGCCTCGCCCACGTCCTCCAGCAGCGCCAGCGCCCCGTGGGCCGGGCGGGCGGTCGGCGTCCCGGCGCCCGCGGCGAGCACCGTGAGGTTGCCGCCGGCGACGGGGCCGACGGCGGATCCGGGCACCAGCGTCCGGCCGGCGAGCCGCGGCGCCACGCCGTCGAGCACCAGGGCGCGGGTCGCCTCCCGGGCGTCGTCGTCGAGCCCGGCCAGGGTGGCCACCCCGGCCCCGTGCACGGTCGCGAGCCCCAGCCGCGCGGCGAACGCCTCGTGCAGCGCGGTGACGTCGGAGAAGCCGACGAGCAGGCGGGGGCGCGCGTCCAGCAGCTCCGACCAGCCCAGCAGGTCGATCATCCGGTGGCAGCCGAAGCCGCCCCGGGTGCACCACACGGCGTCGACGCCCTCCGCGGTCCAGGCGCGCTGCAGGTCCGCGGCGCGGGCCTCGTCGCCCGCGGCGAGCCAGGGGGCGCTCCGGTCGGCGGCCGGCTCCGGGGCGGCGTCCACCGCGAGGCCCCAGGACCGCAGCACCTCGATCCCGGCCTCCACCCGGCCGTCGTCCGTGGGTCCGGCGGGCGCGACGACGACCACGCGGGAGCCCGGCCCCAGCCGCGGCGGCGACAGCAGGGACCGGCCCGGGGGGCGCCGGCCGGCGCGCCCGGTGCGCCGGCGGCGCAGGCCGCCGCGCGTGAGCCGCGCCACCAGCTCGCGGCTGCTGACCGGCTGGGCGCCGGCCCGCACCAGCCGGTCGTGCAGCACGGCGGGGACGTCGTAGTGGTCCCCGTCGAACGCCCGTCTGGGGATGCCCGCGCGCGCGGCGAAGTCGTGCAGCTCGTCGCGGGAGACGTCGCTTGCGAGGTGCGAGTAGAGGCCGCCCCCCGGGCCCGGCGCCGACGGCGGATCGATCAGCACGCTCACCGGGTCATCATCCCCCGCGGCGCCCCCCTGCGGGGCACCATGGCGGGGTGGACACGTCGCTGCTCTTCTCGGCCCGGGCCGACGTCCTCGCCGACCTGCGGGCCGCCGGCATGGACGGGCCCGAGGCGGTCTCGGCGCTCGAGAACGCCGTCTCGTGCCGGAGCTGGTGGGCCGAGCAGTGGCCCGAGGGAGCGCCGTACGTCGCGGGGCTGATCGCGCAGGACGTGCAGGACGCGCTCGTCGACGTGGGTCATCGCTGGCCCCTGTGCCGCGGCTGCGAACCGGTGCACCCGCTGCACATCCACCCCGAGCTCGGGGGGCCGGACCCGCAGTGGGTCTGCGAGGAGACCGGGGCCCGCGTCGCGGCGCTCGGCGCGCTGCCCGGCGCCGGCGGCGACGTCAGCTGGGGTCGCTGAACTGCACGTAGCAGGTGAACCGGTCGGCGCGGAACACGGAGCGCGAGACCTCCACGCACTTCTCGTCGACGAGGGCGCGGCGGGCCACCCGGAGGACCGGGCTGGCGGGCTCGACCTCGAGCATCGCCGCCTCGTCCTCGGTCGCCAGGTCGGCCGCGATCGAGTCCTCCGCCCAGGTGGGCCGGAGCCCGCGGGCGGCGAGCGCCTCGTAGAGGCTGGTCGGCATCCCCGACTGGAGGAAGCCGGGCAGCAGGATCTCGTTGAGGTAGGCGTCCTCGACGCACATCGGGACGGCGTCCGCGCGGCGCAGCCGCTTCCAGTGGATCACCGCGTCGCCCTCCGTGATGTCGAGCGCCCGGGCCACGCCGGGGCCGGCCTGCTCGCGCCGCGCCAGCAGGGTCTGCGACTCGGCGAGGAGCCCGCGGCGGGCCATCTCCTCGGTGTAGCTGCTCAGGCGACCCGCCTCGCCGCGCGGCTTGGCCACGAACGTGCCGCGCCCGGGCATCCGCTCGAGGAGGCCGTCGCCCACCAGCGCGTCCATGGCCTGGCGCACGGTCATCCGGGCGACACCGAAGCGGTGCACGAGCTCGCGCTCGGACGGCGCGGCCGTTCCCGGCGGCAGACCCTCGCACAGGGAGCGAACGTATTCGCGCACCTGCACGTGCTTGAGCACGGGCTCGCCGCCGCGGCCCGACTCCCCGGGTCGTCCGGTGCTGGGGTCTGCTGTCTCGGTCACCCCACTGACGATAAGGAAGCCCCGCGGACTAGACCGCAAGAACGCCGAATTCTTTACCCGGTCGCGGGCTGTCGAACTCACGTTCGATCGTCGGCTAGGGTCGCCTCGTGGACTTCCAGGCGACCCTCGTCGAGGTCTCGGCCGAGCCGCTCCGCCCGCTGGCCGGGGCGCTGCGGCGGCACCCCCTGGCGCGCGGCGCGTGGGTCGACGTCCGCCGCGACTGGGTCGCGGGGGCAGACGACGTCCTCGCCACGCTGCTCGCCGACGTGCCGTGGCGCGGGGAGCGGCGGGAGATGTACGACCGCGTCGTCGACGTCCCGCGGCTGCTGCACACCTACTCCGCCGGCGAGCCGCTCCCGCACCCGACGCTCGCGCGGGCGCGGACGGCGCTCTCGGCGCACTACGCCGACGAGCTCGGCGAGCCGTTCGTGACCGCGGGCTGCTGCTACTACCGCGACGGTCGGGACTCGGTGGCGTGGCACGGCGACACCCACGGCCGCGGGCGGACCGAGGACACGATGGTCGCGATCCTCTCTTTCGGCGACCCGCGGCGCCTCGCGCTGCGACCGCGCGGTGGCGGCGCCGGGGTGTCCTTCACGGTGGGCCACGGTGACCTCCTGGTGATGGGCGGCTCGTGCCAGCGCACGTGGGAGCACGCCGTGCCCAAGGTGACCGGCGCCGGCCCCCGGGTCTCGGTGCAGCTGCGCCCCCGCCACGTCTTCTGAGGGCCCGCGACCCCCCGGCCCGGCCCCGGTTGACCGACCTCGGACAAGCGTCCTCGATCGGCTGCCGGGCCGCGCCTGGACTGGAACACTGGGTCGCCACGGAGGTACGGGTCGCGACCAATCGGGGAGGAGGGGGACAGTGGCCGACATGGGCACGATCAGGGAAGCGCGCTCGGTGCACGAGGTGCTGCGGCTGATCAGCGCGGGCGCGGCCGTCCACGCCGTCCTGGAGGCGATCGTCGAGCGCGTGGCGCGCGCGACCGGCTTCGAGGTGGTCTCCCTCAGCATGCTCAACCGCGACCTCGAGCTGGAGACGACCGCGGTCGCCGGGCCCACCGACGTGCTCGAGGGCCTGGGGCGGCGCCGCGTCCCGCTGCGCGAGGCCGAGGCCGAGCTGTTGCGGGCCGAGGAGTGGGGCGGGCTCCTGTTCGTCTCCGACCGGCTCGGCGCCGAGGACGACGCCGCCTGGGAGGGCGACCCGGAGGGGCGGCCGTGGCACCCCGGCGACGTCCTCTGGGCCCCGCTGCGCACCCCCGAGGGCGAGCTGCTCGGCATGCTCTCCGTGGAGTCGCCGCTGGACGGCCGCCGGCCGGACCGCGACCGCTGCCGGGTTCTCGAGACGTACGCCGACCTCGCGGGGGTCGCGCTGAGCAACACGCGCTACGCCGACGAGCTCGAGGACCGCCTGCGCCTGGCCGCCGCGGTCGAGGCCATCCACACCGCCGCCAGCAAGGAGCGCGACGTGGCCGCGATCCTGAACGGCAGCGCCGAGCCGGTGGCCATGGCCCTGGCCGCCGACGCGCTCTTCCTGCGCGCGTTCGACACCGAGGACGGCACGGGCGGCGACACCGAGGGCGGCCACGCCGTGCGGTGGCCGGTCGCCGACCGGACGCCGGCCGGGATCGTCGAGATCGTCTCCCGCAACGCCCGCGTCGCCTGGGAGAACCGCTGCGTCGAGACCGGACGCATCCGGGAGGGCGGCGACGTGACGCCGGCCCGCCACCGCACCAGCGGCGGCACCACCGTGGTCGACGCCGGCCCGGCCCGCGTGAGCGCCGCCGAGGTCCCGCTCGAGGGGGTGCCGCACCGCCCGGTCGCGAACGGCGTGGCGGGGTGGGTCCGCCGCAGCAAGGCCGTGACGGCCTCCAGCACGGACGCGGAGCAGGACCGGCTGCTGGAGTTCCTGGCGCCCGGCGGGGCGCACGCGGTGCTGCTGGCGCCGATCGGCGCCGGGGCGGACTGCCTGGGCTACCTCGTCGCGGTCCGCCGCAAGGACGAGGACTGGACGCCGTACGAGATCGAGGCCGCGGCCCAGGCCGCGCGCCACCTCGGGCAGGCCGTGCTGAACGCCCGCGTGCTGGAGCGGGAGCGCGCGGTCGTGGAGCAGCTCGACGCCCTGGACCGCTACACCGGGGAGCTGATCACCACCGTCTCCCACGAGCTGCGCACGCCCCTGACCTCGATCAGGGGACACCTGGAGATCATCCAGGACGACCCGGAGGGCGCTCCGCCGGAGAGCTACCGGGTCATCGACCGCAACCTCGAGCGCATGCAGGGGCTGATCAACGACCTGCTGACGCTGCACAAGCTCTCCGACGACACCCCCCTGGACCGCGGGTCGGTCGTCGACCTGGCCCAGGTGGCGCGCGACGCGGTCGCGTCGCTCCGGCTGCGCGCCGAGGAGAAGGGCCTCTCCCTCGCGCTCAGCGCGCCCCCGGGGCCCCTGCTCATCGGAGGGGACCGCGACGAGCTGGAGCGCGTCGCCCTGAACCTGATCGGCAACGCGATCACCTACACGCCCAGCGGGGGCCGCGTGCGGGTGGAGTGCCAGCGCAGCGACCGCTTCGTGCGCCTGATCGTCTCCGACACGGGCATCGGGATCAGCAAGTCCGACCAGGAGGAGCTCTTCACCGACTTCTACCGCACCAACAACCCCGAGGCGCTCACGATGCCGGGCACCGGGCTGGGCCTGAGCATCGTGCGCCGCATCGTCCAGCGGCACACCGGTTCGATCCGGCTGGAGTCGGACACGGGCGAGGGCAGCGTCTTCACCGTGCGCCTGCCCGTCAGCCACGTCTGACGCCCGCCGGCGCCGTCGATCAGCGGCAGCGGCGGCGGCGGACCAGCCACACGAGCAGGAGGAGGACGCCGAGCGCCACCCCCGCCTGCCGGCCGTAGGTCCGCAGCAGGACCGGCAGCACGGTGGCGCCGAGGTCGAGGGCGTCGTCCGGCCGCCGTCCGTCCGGGGCCCCCGCGGCGGGGGCGCTCCGCCGCGCCGCGAGCTCGTCCTGCACGTCGCTGCCCGCGCGGGCGTCCGCCGCGCCGGCGGGGGTCGCGGCGGCGCCGGCGGAGGGGTCGGACCCGTTGACCGAGCCGGGCAGCGGGCCGGCGCCCGGCCCCGAGCCCGAGCCCGGCCCGGGGGCCGGGGCCGGCTCGTCGGGCCGGCCCACCTTCTCCGCCAGGCACGCCACGAACTGGTCGAGGAGCTTGTTGCTCACGTCCTCGATCACCCCCCGCCCGAACTGGGCGGGCTTCCCGGTGATCGACAGGTCGGTGTGCACCGTGACCTTCGTGGAGCCGCCGCCGGCGTCCGCGAAGCTCGCCACGACCTCGGCGCCGGCGGTGCCGTTGCCGCGCCTGTCCTTGCCCTTCGCCGAGATCTGCATCGTGCCCGACGACTCGTCCTTCTCGATGAAGTCGCCGGACCCCTTGTAGGTGAGCTGGATCGGACCCAGCTTGACCTTGACCTGCCCGGAGAACGTGTCGGCCGTCGCCTCCTCCACCGTCGCGCCCGGAAAGCACTCGGCGACCGACGCGATGTCGCTGAAGGCCGACCAGGTCTTCTCCCGGGTGGCCGGGACGGTGAACTCGTGGGTCAGCTCCACGCAGTCACACCCCCGCCGCGGCCAGGACCGCGCGGCGCGTCAGCACCGTCGCCAGGTGACGTCGGTAGTCGGCGTCGCCGTTGAGGTCGGACGGCGGCGTGGTGCCCTCCGCGGCCTGCGCGGCGGCGGCGCGCACCGCCTCGTCGGTGGCCGGCTGCCCCACGAGCGCCTGCTCCACCGCACGCGCCCGCAGCGGCGTCGAGCCCATGTTGGTCAGCCCCACCCGCGCCTCGCTGATGGACCCGCCCTCGACCCGGACCGTCGCGGCGACCGCCACGATCGGCCACTGGTGGGCCACGCGCACGAACTTCTCGTAGTGGGCCCCCCAGCCGGTGTGCTTGGGCAGCCGCACCTCGGTGAGGATCTCCGCGTCGCCGATGGCGGTCGTGAACAGGTCGGTGAAGAAGTCGTCCGCGGCCACGGTCCGGGTTCCGCCCGACCCGGCGATCACGAGCTCGGCGCCGAGCGCCAGCACGGGCGCGCCGAGGTCCCCGGCCGGGTCGGCGTGCGCCAGGGCCCCGCCGAAGGTGCCCCGGTGCCGGATCTGCCGGTCGGCGAGGTGCTCCACGGCCCGGCTCACCAGGGCCGCGTGCTCCCGCACGAGCGGGTCCTCCCCGACCTCCTCGTGGGTGGTCATCGCGCCGATCACGAGGGCGTCGCCCTCCTCCCGCACGCCGGTCAGGCCCGCCACCTTGCCGAGGTCGATGACGACCTCGGGGGCATTGAGCCGCATCCGCAGCACGGGCAGCAGGCTCTGCCCGCCGGCGATGATCTTGGCGTCGTCACCGTGCTCGTCGAGCGCGGCGAGCGCGTCCTCGAGCGACGTCGGGGCGAGGTAGTCGAACTCCGCGGGGATCACTGGTCTGCTCCGTCCGTGCGGTCGGCCGTGTCGGCCGGGTCGAAGTGGGGTTGGGCGTCCCCGGTGGTCGGCGCCTTCTCTCCTCGGGCCTCGGTGACGGCCCGCCAGACGCGCTCCGGGGTGCAGGGCATGCGCACGTCGGTCACGCCCAGGGGGCGCAGCGCGTCGACGACCGCGTTCACCACCGCCGGCGTCGAGGCGATCGTGCCCGCCTCGCCGACGCCCTTGGTGCCGAGCGTGTTGGTCAGCGACGGCGTGGTCGTGTGGTCGACGTCGTAGCTGATCGTGTCCGCCGCGGTCGGCACCAGGTAGTCGACGAACGACGCCGACACGAGCGTCCCCGCGTCGTCGTGCACCGCCTCCTCGAAGAGCGCCTGGGCGATGCCCTGGGCGAGCCCGCCGTGCACCTGGCCCTCGACGATGAGCGGGTTGATGACGTTGCCGATGTCGTCGCAGCAGGCGTACTGGCGCATCGTCACCTGGCCCGTCTCGGTGTCGACCTCCATGGCGCAGAGGTGGGTGCCGTGCGGGAAGCTGAAGCTGATCGGGTCGTACGTCGCGTCGCTGTCGAGCCGGGGCTCCATGTCCTCGGGGTAGCTGTGGGCCGTGAAGACGGCCGTCGACACCTCGGCGATGCCGATCCCCTGGTCGGTCCCGCGGACGCCGAACCGGCCGCCGGAGAACTCCAGGTCGTCGGCGCTGGCCTCGAGCAGGTGGGCCGCGACGGCCCTGGCCTTCTCGATCACCTTGTCGGTGGCCTTGACCAGCGCCTCCCCGCCGACCACCAGCGAGCGGGAGCCGTAGGTGTCCATGCCCTTGGCGGCCACCTGCGTGTCGCCGTGCAGGATCTCGACGTCCTCGAAGGGCACCCCGAGCCGGTCGGCGACGATCTGGCTGAACGCCGTCTCGTGGCCCTGGCCGTGGGCGGAGACGCCCGTGACGACCTCGACCTTGCCGGTGGCCAGCATCCGCACGCTGGCGTGCTCCCAGCCGCCGGCCCCGTAGTTGAGCTGGCCCAGCACCCGGGAGGGCGCGAGGCCGCACATCTCGGTGAAGGTCGAGACCCCGATGCCGAGCTGCACCGGGTCGCCGCTCTCGCGGCGGCGCTGCTGCTCGGCCCGGAGCTCGTCGTAGCCGATCATCTCCTTGGCCCGGGCCGTGGCCGCCTCGTAGTTGCCGGAGTCGTACTCCAGCCCCGCGACCGTGGTGAAGGGGAACTCGTCGTGGTTGATCCAGTTCTTCTCCCGGATCGCCAGGGGGTCCACCCCGACCTCCGCGGCCAGCTCGTCCATGATCCGCTCGATGCCGAAGGTGGCCTCGGGCCGCCCCGCACCGCGGTAGGCGTCGGTCCACACCTTGTTGGTCAGCACCGTCTGCAGGTCGAAGTGGTAGGCCGGGAACTTGTAGATCGAGTTGAACATCAACGCGCCGAGGACGGGGACGCCGCAGCCCACCAGGGACACGTAGGAGCCCATGTCGGCGAGCAGCTCGACCTTGAGCCCGGTGACGGTGCCGTCCTTCTCGGCCGCCAGCGTCAGCTTCTGCCACTGGTCGCGCCCGTGATGTCCGGACATCAGGGACTCCGAACGGGTCTCGGTGTACTTCACCGGGCGACCGAGGCGCCGGGCGATCGCGAAGGCGAGCCACTCCTCGGGCGTCGTCTGCAGCTTGCCGCCGAAACCTCCGCCCACGTCCGGGGCGATCACCCGGATCTTCGACTCGGGCACGCCCGTCGTGGCCGCGAGCGCGAAGCGCACGATGTGCGGGACCTGGGTCGCCGAGTACATCGTGATCTGCTCGCCGGTCGGGTCCACGACCACCGACCGCGGCTCCATGAAGGCCGGGATCAGCCGCTGCTGGCGGTACTCGCGCTCGAGCACGATCCCGTCGCCGCGGGCCTTCTCGATGGCCTCGTCGGCGGAGCCGCCCGTGCCCATCTCGGCCGAGTCGAACGCCCAGAAGGCCGACTTGTTCGTGCCCAGGTCGGGGTGCGCCAGGGCGCCGCCGTTCTCCGGGGCCTCGGCGGCCTCCTTGAGGTCGAGCGCCGCCGGAAGCTCCTCGTAGTCGACGTCGACGAGGTCCGCGGCGTCGCGCGCCTCCGCGGCGCTCCGCGCGACCACGACGGCCACCACCTCGCCGGCGAAGGTGACGCGGTCGGACGGCATCGGCGGGTGCGTGGGGGTCACCTGGTCCTCGGTGATGGACCAGGCGGTGATCAGCGCCCCCTGCTCCTCGCCGAGGTCCGCGCCCGTGAGCACGGCGACCACGTTGCGGGACCGCTCGGCCTCGGAGGTGTCGATCGAGGTGATCCGCGCGTGGGCGAAGGGGCTGCGCACCATGGCCATGTGCAGCATGCCCGGCAGGGCGATGTTGTCGGTCCAGCGGGTGCGCCCCGTGATCAGGCGCAGGTCCTCCTTGCGCCGCCGGTCGCGCCCGATCTCCGGCGCGGCGGCGTCCTGGGTCGCGGTCATGCCTTCGCCCCCTGCCCGGCCGCGTGCTGCACGGCCCTGACGATGTTGTGGTAGCCCGTGCAGCGGCAGAGGTTGCCCTCGATGCCCTCGCGGATCTCGGACTCCGACGGGTCCGGGTTGGCGTTGAGCAGGTCGATGGACTGCATGATCATCCCGGGCGTGCAGAAGCCGCACTGCAGGCCGTGGCACTCCTTGAAGCCCTCCTGCACCGGGTGCAGCACGCCGTCCTTCGCGAGGCCCTCGACCGTGGTCACCTCCGCGCCGTCGGCCTGCACGGCCAGCACGTTGCACGACTTCACCGACTTGCCGTCGAGGTGCACCGTGCACGCGCCGCAGTTGCTCGTGTCGCAGCCGACCACGGTGCCGGTCTTGCCGACCTTCTCCCGCAGGTAGTGCACCAACAGCATGCGCGGCTCGACGTCGTCGGAGACGGTCGAGCCGTCGACCGTCATCTCGATCCTGGTCATGGACTCTCCCTTGGGGCGTGGAACTCCGAGCACTTGTGTGGCACCCGTCACGCTAGTTGGGCCAGGTTGGTCAATCGTTGGTGCCGACGACCTCGTGGCCGAACCGCCGTCGCGTCGACCCCCCCTCAGGGTGTGTTCGCGTAGGGTGCGGTGCAGTCGGACTCCGGAAGGGCAGCCGTGGAAGCGATCAGCAACTGGTTCACCTACGTCCAAGACAACTTCCAGTTCATCCTCGAGGACGCGCTGGACCACGCCCGGATCGTCGTGATCGTGGTCGTGCTCGCCAGCATCACCGCCGTCCTCCTCGGGATCGCCATCGCCCGCCGGCCCTTGGCCCGCGCCCTGGTGCTGGCCGTCACGGGTGTCTTCCTGACGATCCCCTCGCTGGCGCTCTTCGCGCTCTTCATCCCGGTGGTCGGCGTCGGCAACCCGCCGGCGATGATCGCGCTGTACATGTACGCGCTGCTCCCGGTCCTCCGGAACACGGTGACGGGGCTCGACGCCGTCAGCCCCGCCATCGTGGAGTCGGCCAAGGGCATGGGCATGAACGCCTACCAGCAGCTGATCCGGGTCCGGCTGCCGCTCGCCTACCCGGTGATCATGGCCGGCGTCCGCATCTCCACGCTGCTCGTCGTGGGCATCACGGCCATCGCCGTGCTGGTCGGTGGCGACGGCCTCGGCGTCTGGATCCAGGGCGGCCTGACCCGCCTCGGCCTGCCCCTCGCCTCCGAGTCGGTGTGGACGGGCGTGGTCTTCACCATCCTCCTCGGCCTGCTCCTGGACACGCTTCTCGCGCTGGTCCAGCGCCTCACCACCGCCCGCGGCCTGCGCATCTGAGAAACGAGAGGAAACCATGAGCTCCGAGCCCAAGATCCACCTCGACCGGGTGGGCAAGACCTACCCCGGCACCAAGGTCCCCGCCGTCGAGGAGCTGACCCTGGACATCACCGAGGGCGAGATCCTCGTGCTCGTCGGGCCCTCCGGCTGCGGCAAGAGCACGACCCTGCGCCTGATCAACCGGATGATCGAGCCGAGCAGCGGCCGCATCCTGCTCGACGGTGAGGACGTCACGAACGTCAACCCCGACAAGCTGCGGCGCAAGATCGGCTATGTCATCCAGCAGATCGGCCTCTTCCCGCACCAGACGATCGCCCAGAACATCGCGACGGTGCCCAAGATGCTGGGCTGGGACAAGAGCCGCACCCGCGAGCGCACCGAGGAGCTCCTCAGCACGGTGGGGCTCGACCCGGAGCAGTACGGCAGCCGCTATCCCAAGGAGCTCTCGGGCGGCCAGGCCCAGCGCGTCGGCGTCGCCCGCGCCCTCGGCGCGGACCCCGACATCATGCTGATGGACGAGCCCTTCGGCGCGATCGACCCGATCACCCGCGACCGCCTGCAGAACGAGTTCCTGCGCCTGCAGTCGGAGCTGCACAAGACCATCGTCTTCGTCACCCACGACATCGACGAGGCGATCAAGATGGGCGACCGGATCGCGATCCTCGGCGACCGCAGCACCATCCGGCAGGTCGACACCCCCGAGCGCATCCTCGCCTACCCGGTCGACGACTTCGTCAACGACTTCATCGGCACGGGCTCGACCATCAAGGGGCTGAACTTCCTCACGGTGGCCTCGCTCAAGCCCGCCGAGTACCTCTCGCTGCGCGAGGGCGAGTCGCCCGACCAGGCGCGGGCCACGCTGCGCGACAGCCACCACGAGTGGCTGGTCTGGCTGGACGCCAACGGCCATCCCAAGCGCTGGCTGCGGGAGGAGGAGCTCGACGCCTCGTCCTACGAGGACAAGGGCGAGGACGTCGGCGACGTCCTCAACGACGACGACACCCTCTTCCACGCCCTCGAGCTGATGGTGCAGAGCGCCTCCGGGAGCACCTGCGTCGTCGGTCGCGACGGGGTCTTCCGCGGGGTGATCGACATGACGCACCTCAACAAGGCGATCCGCAAGGCGCAGCTCGAGGCACGGCTGCACTACGAAGAGATGGAGGCCCAGTCATGAGCTCGGGCACCCTCGAGAGGTCCGACGACAGCGGGGCGGAGGAGGCGGACCCGGACCTCTACGTCGAGGCGCCGGAGCCCTTCGGCAAGAAGGCGGCCAGGCTGATCAACGACGCCGGCATCTTCATCGCGCCGGTGATCATCGCGTTCCTGGCGTTCCTGCTCTACCTCTACTACCAGAGCCTCGACCTCGAGAACGCGGGCATCCAGCAGCGCTCGGCCCTGAACTGGTCGGGCAAGCTGGTGCCGCAGCTGCAGGAGCACCTCAGGATCGCGGCGTACTCGACGGCCCTGGTGGTCGTGGTGGCGGTCCCGCTGGGGATCGTCCTCACCCGGCCGATCATGCGCGGCGCAGCGCCCTACATCATCACGATCGCCAACTCGGGCCAGGCGATCCCGGCCTACGGCCTGCTGGTGATCGGGTTGATCGTCGCCGGCCAGGGGCTCGCGACCACCGTCTACGTGCTGGCGCTCTTCGCCCTGCTCCCGGTGCTGCGCAACACGATGGTCGGGCTCGACGCCGTGGACCTCAACGTGATCGAGGCCGGTCGCGGCATGGGCATGACCAAGATGCAGGCGCTGACGCGGATCGAGCTGCCGATCGCCGTCCCGATCATCACCGCCGGCATCCGGACGGCCATGATCATCAACATCGGCATGGCGACGCTGGCCTTCCTGATCGGCGGTGGCGGGCTCGGCATCACGATCAACTCCGGGCTGAAGCTCAACGAGAACCCGGTGCTGATCGTGGGCGCGGTGCTCGTCGCGCTCACGGCCCTGACCTTCGACTGGATCGGCGCGGTCCTGGAGCGCTACCTGAAGCCCAAGGGCCTCTGAGGCCCCAGGTCGGGGCCACCCCCACGCACGGCGTCGGGACCACCCCGACGCACAGCACGGCGCCGCCGGGTCCTGGACCCGGCGGCGCCGCTGCGTGTGGCAGCGATCTCCGCCAGCGACGTGCCCGGGTCCGGCCCGGGGACACAGAACGGCGCCGCCGGGTCCTCGACCCGGCGGCGCCGCTGTGTCTGGTCCTCCCCGGCGGGGCCGGGGGCGGGCCGCTCAGCAGGAGGACGTCAGAGGACGCCCGCCTCCTCGAGGTAGGCCTGGGCGACGCGGTCGGGCTGCTGGCCCTCGACGTCGACCTGGGCGTTCAGCTCGGCCATCTTCTCGTTGTCGAGATCGGCGAAGATCGCGTCGGCGATCTCGTCGTAGGTGTCGGGGTGCTCGTTGTAGACCGACTCCTTGAAGGTGTAGGACACGTTGTAGAGGATCATGACGCCCGGGTCCTCGACCAGCTCCAGGTTGAGGGCCTGGATCCGGCCGTCCGTGGTGAAGACCTCGCCGAAGTCGCACTTGCCGTCCGCGGTCTCGGTGTAGATCAGGCCCGTGTCGAGGATCTGGATCTGGCTCCGCGGCACCTCGTAGCCCGTGGCGTTCTCGAACAGCACCAGGCCGTCGGGGCGGTCGGGGAACTCGGTCTCCATGCACACCTTGGTGTCCGGGTTGGCCTTGAGGTAGTCGGCCATGCCCTGGAGGTCGAAGCCGCCCTCGGCCTTGGCCAGGTCACCGTTGGCCGCGAAGCCGTAGGTGTCGTTGAAGGGCGAGCGGCCGACCCACTTGATGCCGTTCTGCTTGAGGTCGGCCTCGGCCGTCTTCGTGAACAGCTCCTCCGGGTCCGAGCTGGGGTTCTCGTTGCCCAGGTGGACCGTCCAGCCGGTGCCGTTGTACTCCGGGGAGACGTCGACGTCGCCGCTGACCAGGGCGTCGCGGACGACCTCGGTGCCGCCGAGGTTGATCTGGTCCTTGACGGAGGCTCCCGCGTTCTCGAGGGCCAGCTTGAGCATCTGGCCGAGGAGGATGTTCTCGGTGAAGTCCTTCGATGCGACGGTGATGGAGACGCCGTCGAGCGCGTCGCCCGAGGCAACAGCTCCCCCGCCCCCGTCGTCGCCGCCGCAGCCGGCCGCGGCGAGGCTCAGGCCCAGCGCCGCAGTGAGTGAAATGATCTTCTTGCCTGTTCGCATCCGCTCATCCTTCGGTCTCGTAGGTGCGACCCGGGGGCGACCAGCGACGACGGCGTCGTGCTGAGGAACCCGCCACCTCCCCGAGAAGGGCTCCCCGGAGCCACGGGCGCTGTGAGCCTAGAGGGACAAACGCCGGCGGCAGGCTGCGAAACGTGGGACTTGAGACAACAATTGGGACTCGATGGGCAAAAATGCACACCTGCCCCGGGGAGACAAGCCCCAAAGGGGGGAATTTTCCCGATTCGGTCAGGAACGCGCCGCAGCCAGCCGACCCTTGAGCAGCGGGACGAGCGGGTGCGGCCGGCCCGACAGCCGAGCCAGGCAGGCCTCGATGACCTCGGTGTCGTACGGCGCGAGCGCGCAGTAGCGACTCACCGCCTCCGGCGCCGGGTCCGCGAGAAGCGCCTCGCGCAGCGCGACGGCAACGTAGTCGGCGTACTCCTGCAGGCTCGGCGAGTCGGTGCCGGGCAGCAGGTCGCCGCCGTACGCGTCGACGGCCGCGTGCACCCGGCCGCGGCGCAGCAGGGACAAGACGTCGTCGACGTCGCTGCTCACGGCCATCATCAGGCGGTACGGCCGGGACGCCAACCGCCCCCCGAGCGCCTGGCGCAGGTGCGAGACCTCCACCTTGAGGGTCGAGAAGGTGACCGCGTGGTCGCCGTAGAGGCGGGCGTGCAGGTCCTTCAGCGTCAGGCCGCCCGGGTGCAGCGCCAGCAGGGCGAGGATCTCGGTCTGCCGGCGGTTGAGCAGGAGCCGCTCGCCGTCGAGCCGGGCCTCGGCGCCGCCGAGCAGGCGGAGCACCAGGCCGGGCTCGTCGCGCTCGGCGGGCGGCTCGACGGCGGGGCGGCCGGCACCCGGCATGGCGGTCTCGATCAGGCGGGCCATCACCCGCGCGGTCGCCAGGCCGATGGGGTGGGTGCGGTCCCAGGTGGTGGAGAGGTCGATGACGCCGAGCCGCTCGCCCGTGCTGGGGTCGTGCACCGGCGCGGCCCAGCAGACCCAGTTGTGCACGATCGGCGCGTAGTGCTCGGCGGAGAAGACCATCGACGGCTGACCGGTGCTCCCGGCCAGGCAGAGGGCGTTGGTCCCGACGTTCGTCTCGTCCCAGCGGCCGCCGGGCACGAAGTTGACCGACTCGGCCTTGCGGCGCATGACCCGGCCACCGTAGGTCCACAGGATCCGGGTCTCGGCGTCGGTGACCGCGAGCACCAGGTCAGCGTCCTCGGCGGTGCGGCGCAGCTCCTCCTCCACCCGCGAGACGGCCAGGTGCAGCGGCGAGTCGGAGAAGTAGGCCGCCGTGTCCTGCTCGTCGGCCAGCGGCGCCTCGGCCACGTGCAGGCCGTGCCCGGCGTCCGAGCGCACCCAGCTGCTGAAGATCTCCGGCCGCACCGGCGGGGCGACACCGCGGCCGTGCTCCACGAACGCCGTCCATGCCCGCACGGCGTCCAGCCGCTTGGACTGGAGGTCCTCGCGGACGGGCATGCGGCACCCCCCTGGTGTGACGTGTGTCGCACACGGTAACTCGCCCGTCAACCGCGGACGAGCGCCGAGCCGGCGCGGGTTTCCGCCCCGCCGAGCCGGCGTGGGTTTCCGCCCCGCCGAGCCGGCGCGGGTTTCCACCCCGCCGAGCCGGCGCGGGTTTCCACCCCGCCGAGCCGGCGCGGGTTTCCGGTCAGGGGCCGAGCTCGCGCCGCAGGAAGCGGACGGTGCGCCGCATCGCGTCGTCGAACGCCGGGCCGAAGGCGTGTCCGTCGTCGTACGTCGCCAGGGTCGCCTCCGCCCCCGCTCGCCGCATCAGGCGGTACGTCTCGCGCGACCAGCGGATCGGGCAGGTGTCGTCGGAGGCGCCGTGGTGGATCAGCACCGGCGCCTCGACCCGATCGAAGTAGGTGCGCGGGGAGAGGCCCCGATAGAAGGCGGGCGCCTGCGCCGGCCGCCCGAAGCGCTCGTAGAACGCCCGCGCCCCGTCGGGCCGGTTGGGCTCGGTGAACTGGCGCAGGTTGTCGACGAAGCGCGAGCTGACCGAGGCAAAGACCACGGCCGCGTCGACCAGGCCCGGCTTCGCGACCAGCGCGTTCTGGGTGACGCCGCCCCCCATCGAGCGGCCCAGCATCGCCAGGCGGTCGGGGTCGACGGCCGACTCCCGCTCCAGCGCGCCGACCGCGCCGATGGCGTCACGCGTGTAGACCAGCCGGGTCTCGCGGCCGACGTCGCTGACCGGGTCGGAGCCCGCGTGGCCGCGGTAGTCGGTGTGCAGGACGACGAAGCCGTTGGACGCGAGCCATTCCTGCTCGCGGGACATGCCGCGCCCGAGCGTGTAGATCGCGGGATCGATGTAGCCGTGGTTGAGGATGACGGCGGGGAACGGTCCCGCGCCCGAGGGCACCAGCAGCTCCCCGGAGACGGTGCTGCCGTTCACGGCATACGTGACGGCCCAGCTGGTCCAGCGCTCGGTGCCGCCGAGCCGCTCGGTGCGCCGGATCCGACCCGCCCGCACGTCCTCGCGCATCAGGGCCGGGAGCGAGACCGGGTTCTCCACCGGCGGCAGCGCCGCCGCGCCGGAGGGGGCCGCGCCGGAGGGGGTCGCGCGCGCCGAGGGTGAGGGCGTCCCCGAGGGTGACGCGGACGGCGACGAACGCGGCGAGGCCGGCCCCTCCGCGCCCGGATCGGCGGCGCCGCCGCAGGCCGACAGCGACGTCGCCGCGCCGACGAGCGCGGCGGCGACCGCGAGCGCCGGGCGGGGCGAGCGCCTCCTCATGCGCCGAGTGTGGCAAGGCGGGCCAGCCACGCGGCCGGGAAACTCACGCCGACTCGGCGCCCGGGAAACCCACGCCGACTCGGCGCCCCGGAAACCCACGCCGACTCGGCGGCCGGGAAACCCACGCCGACTCGGCGGCCCGGAAACTCACGCCGACTCGGCGCGCCGGCTGTCAGTCGGCGTCGACCGGGGCCAGGTCGCGGTGGATCCGGCCCTCGGTGCCGGCGAGGCGCTCGCCGGAGCCGCCCCACTTGCGGGCGATGATCTCGGCGGCGATGCTGATCGCGGTCTCCTCGGGGGTGCGCGCGCCCAGGTCGAGGCCGATCGGGCTGGAGAGCCGGGCCATCTCCTTCTCGGTCAACCCGGCCTCGCGCAGCCGCTCCTCGCGATCCTCGTGGGTGCGCCGCGACCCCATCGCCCCCACGTAGGCCACCTCGGGCAGGCGCAGCGCCACC
Source organism: uncultured Actinomycetota bacterium (assembly GCA_963832415.1). GTDB lineage: Bacteria > Actinomycetota > Actinomycetes > Propionibacteriales > Nocardioidaceae > Nocardioides. The sequence goes on from CAWHTZ010000011.1 coordinate 247,381, forward strand.
TCGAGCAGGGGCACGTCGAACTTGGGGTCGTGGGTGAGCACGCAGAGCACGGTGCGCCCGTCGATCCGGCCGGCCTCCTGCTCGCCGGTGAGGTAGCGGTGCGGCCAGTCGACGACGACCTCGTCGGCCTCCGGGAAGCGGCTGGCCGTCGCGAAGACGGGCCGGGCGTCGCACACGGTGACGTGGTAGCCGAGGAACGAGCCCGCCCGCGCCACCGCCGCCGCGAAGTCGATCGCCCCGAAGACCAGCATCCGCGGCTTCGGCGCGAAGGCCCACACGAAGACCCGCATGCCCTCCCCGCGCCGCTCGCCGTCGGGGCCGTAGCCCAGCGTCTCGCTGCGCCCGGCCGCGAGCAGCCCGAGCGCGTCGTCGTGCACGGCGGCGTCCATCCGCTCGCTGCCGAGCCCGAGCGGGGTCTCGTCGTCGGGGCGCACGATCGCGCGCCGCCCGACGTACGCCGGGTCGGGGTGCTCCACGACCGTCGCGACGGCGACCGGGCGCCCGGCCCCGAGGTCGGCCGCGACCGCGCCCAGCTCGGGGAAGGTCTCGGGCGAGACCCGCTCCACGTACACGTCCAGGATCCCGCCGCAGGTCAGGCCGACGGCGAAGGCGTCGTCGTCGGAGACGCCGTACCGCTCCAGCCGGGGCGCGCCCCCGGCGACGACCTCCTGCGCGGTCTCGTAGACCGCGCCCTCGACGCAGCCGCCGGAGACCGAGCCGACCGCCTCCCCGTCGGGGCCGACCAGCATCGAGGCGCCCGGCGGGCGCGGCGCGGACTGGAAGGTCGCCACCACCGTGCCGACGCCGACCGTCTCGCCGGCCTCCCACCAGGCCAGCAGCTCGTCCATCACCTCACGCACGCGCCACCGCCTCGACCAGCTCGGCGTAGGTCGCCAGCGAGTGGCCGGCGAGGAAGTCGTCGGTGTGCGGGAGCGCCGCCCGCACCCCGGTCTGCACGGGCTCGTAGCCGGCCTTGCCGCGGTGCGGGTTCACCCACACGACTCGGTGGGCCAGCCGGTGCAGCCGGGCCATCTGGTCGCCGAGCAGGGCCGCGTCCCCGCGCTCCCAGCCGTCGGAGAGCACCACGACGACCGAGCCGCGCGCCATCCCGCGGGCGCCCCAGCGGTCGAGGAAGACCTGGAGCGACTCCCCGAGCCGGGTGCCCCCGGACCAGTCGGGCACGGCCTCGCCGGCGGCGACCAGCGCCCGGTCCGGGTCGCGCAGCCGCAGCGGCCGGGTCAGGTGCGTCAGGCGCGTGCCGACGGTGAACACCTCGACCGCCCCGCGGCCCGGCGCGGCGCTCACGAACCGGTGGGCCACCCGGAGCAGCGCGTCGGCGTAGGAGCTCATCGACCCGCTGACGTCGACCAGCAGCACCACCCGGCGCGGCTTCGTCGCCCGCCGCCGCCAGGACAGCTCGCCGGGCTCGCCCATCCGCCGCAGGCTGGTGCGCAGGGTCCGGGCGGCGTCGACGTCGCCGCGGTGCCACGGGCGGTGCCGGGCGGTGCGGCGGGCCGGCAGCCGCGGCGCCAGCGCACCGAACAGCGCGTCGAGGCGCCGCCGCTCGGCGGGGGTCAGGTCGGCGACGTCGCGGTGCCGCAGCACCTCGGCGTCGCTCGCGGCCGCCCGGACGACCTCCGGGTCCTCCTCCCCGGCGTCGCCCTCGCCGTCGGTCTCCGGCACGTCGACGTACGCCGGCCGCGACGGCTGGTCGGCCGCCTTGCTGCGCGGGAGCCCGCTGCGGTGGTCGAACCACGCCTCGAAGACCTGGTCGAAGCGCTCGAGGTCCTCCGGCGTGGCGCACAGGGTCGCCCGGCCGGCCAGGCGGGTGGCGGCGGCGTCCCCGAGCCCGACGAGCGCCACGGCCGCGAGGAAGCCGTGCGCGCGGTCCTGGGTCACCGGGACGCCGGCCGCGCGCAGCGCGCGGGTGAAGCCGAGCAGCAGCTCGTCGGCGTCGTGCCGCCACCCCGGGGGCCCCGGGGTCGGCCCGGGCGCGAGCGCGGCCGTCACCTCAGCCCGCCAGCATCCGGTCGAGCGCGTGCTGCACCTTGTCGGCGTCCTCGCGGTACTTCACGAGCGCGCCCAGCGAGGCCGCGGCCGAGCCGAGGTCGAGGTCGGTCGTGCCGAGCATCTGCAGGGCCCGCACCCAGTCGAGCGTCTCCGCCACGCCGGGCGGCTTGAGCAGGTCGTCACGGCCGCGCAGCCGCTGCACGGCGGCCACGACCTGGCGCGCCAGCCGCTCGGAGACCTCCGGCGCGCGCGAGCGCACGATCTCGACCTCGCGCTCGAGCCCGGGGTGGTCGATCCAGTGGTAGAGGCACCGCCGCTTCAGCGCGTCGTGCAGCTCGCGCGTGCGGTTCGAGGTCAGCACGACGACGGGCGGCGTGGCGGCCGCGACCGTGCCCAGCTCGGGGATCGAGACCTGATAGGTCGAGAGCACCTCGAGCAGGAACGCCTCGAACTCGTCGTCGGCCCGGTCCACCTCGTCGACGAGCAGCACGGCGGGCGACTGCTGCAGCGCGGCCAGCACCGGCCGCGCCAGCAGGAAGCGGGGGTCGAACAGCGACTTCTCCGCCTCCTCGAGGTCGGTCGACGCCTCCCCGCGGGTGGCCTCGAGGGCGCGCAGGTGCAGGATCTGGCGCGGGAAGTCCCAGTCGTAGAGCGCCTGGGTCGCGTCGATGCCCTCGTAGCACTGCAGGCGCACCAGCGGCAGGTCCAGCCCGGTCGCGAGCGCCTCGGCCAGGGCGGTCTTGCCCGTGCCCGGCTCCCCCTCGAGCAGCAGCGGTCGCTGCATCCGCAGCGCGAGGAACGTGACGGTCGCCAGGGCCTCGTCGGTCAGGTAGCCCGTGCCCCGGAGCATCGCCGCGGTCTCGCCGGGGCCCTCGGGCCGGAGGCCGGGCGGCCGCGCGCCCTCGCCGTGCTGCATGCCCTCCACGGTAGCCGCGTCCCGTTGGCCGGCGGTTGGGCCGCCGGCCGCGCGACGGCTCGCTCAGGCCCCGGGCGGCGGGGCGTCCACGTCGGCCCCGGTGGCCAGGTCGCCGCACTCCACGAGGCGGACGCCGCCCCGCGCCTCGTGCCGCGCCAGGTGGTCGCGGGCCCCCCGGTCGCCGCGGGCCGTGGCGACGACCTCGACCCAGTGGTCGCGCCCCAGCAGCACGGGGTGGCCGGGGACGCCGTCGTACGCCGCGCGGGCCAGGTCGGCCGGCCCCGCCGCGGTCGCGACCACGCGGTCGACCACCGCGGCGCCGACGTCGGGCAGGTCCACCAGCAGCACGAGCGCGGCGTCGCAGACGGCGTCGGTCGCGGCCACGGCGCGCAGGCCCGCGCGCAGGGAGGCGCCCATGCCCTCCGCCCAGTCCTCGGCGACGACCACCCGCTCGCCGGGCACGAGCGCGGCCGCCTCCGCGGCGGCGGCCCCCAGCACGACGGTGACCTCGGCACACCCGCCCGCGCGCAGCGCCGCGACCGACCGCACCAGCCACGGGTCGCCGTCGTCGCCGGCCACCAGGGCCTTGGGCCGGCCCAGGCGGCGGCCGGCGCCGGCGGCGAGGAGGAGTCCGTGCACGGCCACCCGACGAGACTAGGCCCGCGCGGCGGGCGGCGCGGGCGCGCCGACCAGCCGGTCGGCGGACGAGAGCAGCGCCCGGCCGATGCGCTCGGCGCCGAAGCCCGCGACGTGCAGGCCCGTCGACACGCGCTGGAGCAGCGCCCAGTCCCACACGGCCTCGGGGTCGGTGCCGGTGAGCGAGGCGGCCAGCCCGCACCAGCCGCGCAGCGCCGCCGCGGGGTCGTCGAGCCCGCTCAGCGCGCCGGACCAGTCGCGCATGGCCACCCCGACGTCGTAGGCCGGCTCCGCGGCGAAGCCGTCCGCGTCCACCAGCACCCAGCCCGACCCGGCCCCGGGGACGGCGCCCGGGCGGCCCTCGCGCACGCGCAGGAGGTTGCCCGGGTGGGGGTCGCCGTGGACGACGACGCACTCACCCGGCCGGTGCGCCGCCGCGCGTCGGTCCGCCGCCTCGAGCGCCGCCTCCAGCGCCTCCGCCGAGCAGGGGCGCCCCAGGCGCTCCCAGCCCGGGCGGAGCACCGACGCGAGTCGCTGCGCCGGGCGGCACCCGCCGGGCCGGGGGCGCCACGGCCCCTCGGTCGGCAGCCAGGCCGCGCGCAGCGTCCTGGCCAGGAGCCGGACCTTGTCCTCCACCGGCATCGGCGAGTGCTCCAGCGAGGCGCCGAGCTCCTCGAGCAGCAGGGCGTTGCGCGGGGCGTCGTAGCCGTGCAGCAGCGCGTGGCCGCGCCCCTGGGCCGCCCCCAGCAGGCGGGCCTGCCCGGCCAGGTCGACGTCGGGGGTGCCCACCTTGAGCACCCGCCCGGCGCCGTCGGCGGTGCGGGCCCGCGCGACGTACGAGGCGCTGCCGCCCGGCATGGCGCCCCCGAGCTCGAGCCCCCAGCGCGCCGACAGGTGCGCCAGGTCGGCCGCCAGCCCCTCCAGCCACGCGGTGCCGGCCTCGCCCAGCGAGGCGACGCGGGCGCGGGTCAGCGGCTGGAGGCGGAGCGGGTCGGGGGGCGCGTCCCGGCGGCCGGGGTCCGGCGCCAGGTGGGTCACGCGAAGGCCCGGGCGAACATCCGCTCGAGCCGCTCGGAGTACGGCGCGCTGAAGCCGCACCCGGTCACCTGGCCCTCCGAGGCGGTGATCAGGAAGCGCTGGCCGGGCTCGAAGTCCGGGGGGCCCTCGAGGGCGGCGGCGAGCCCCTCGGGGTTGAGCACCTCCACGACGTCGACGTCGCCGCCGGCGTACCACCGCTCGACCTCGAAGGTGACCGTCTCGCCCTCGACGTCGGTCACCGTGCCGGCGAAGGCGGTCTCCATGCCGGCGAGCGCGTCGTCGGTGACCCGCCGGCAGCGCAGGTTCGGCGGCGGCGCCGCGGCCTCCAGGGCGAGGGTGGTGAGGTCGTCGCCCCCGGTGTCGGGGCTCGCTCCGGGGTCGGCGGGCGCCTCGGACGACGCGTCGTCGGCGCTGACCGCAGGCCCGGTGTCCTCGCCGCCGGTCGCGGCGATCCCGACCGCGAGGCCGCCGAGCACCAGCGCGGCGGCCGCCGCGGCCACCACGGGCCAGCGGCGCCGGCGGGCGGCCTCGGGGGCGCGGGCGGTGTGGTCGTCGTCGTTCATGGTCGCCTCCAGGAGCTCTCGGACCCGGTCGCTCCCGACCGGGGGCAGGGAGGCCGCGGGATCGGCGGCGCGCAGGCGCGCCCGCAGGTCGTCCCCGGGCTGCTCGCCCGGCGGTGGCCCGTCGTGGCTCATCGCGTCCTCCCCTCTGCCCCGTCATGTCCGGGCGAGCCGTCGATCTTTCGCAGCTGCTCGGCGAGCTTGCCCCGCGCCCGGTGCAGCCGGATCGACACCGCGTTCGGCGTGACCCCGAGGACGCCCGCGATCTGGGTCGGGCCGAGGTCCTCCCAGGCCCAGAGGCGGAGCAGCTCGGCGTCGGGCTCCGGAAGCCGGGCGAGCGCCGCCCGCAGCCCGGGGTCGGCGTCGGCGTCCCCGCCGGGGGCGGCGACGTCGCGCGGGGGGTCGAGCGCGGCGACCTTGGCGGCGACCCGGCGCTGGCGGCGCTCGGAGCGCTCGGCGTTGGCGAGGCAGCGGCGGCAGACCCCGTACGCCCACGGCAGGGGCTCGTCCGTCAGCTCGTCGAGCCGGCGCCAGCACACCAGCAGCGTCTCGGCGAGGACGTCCTCGGCGGTGGCCGGGTCGGTGCGCCGGGCCAGGTAGCGCCGCAGCGGCTCGACGAGGCCCGGCACGAGCGCCTCGAACCGCGCTCTCCGCTCCTCCTGCACCCGCCCAGCCTCACACAGCGGGGGTGGGCCCGCCCGCGACGCCGCGCGCCCTGCCGGGGCCGGACGCGACCCGCCTCAGCCGAGGCGCCGGCGCACGAGGGCCGGCAGGGCGACCGCGGCCCGGCCGACCCGCCAGGTGGCGCTGGCCCGCACGCGGGCGAGCTCGGCCTCGGCGGCCTCGGCCCGGCGTCGGGCGCGCTTGGCGCCCCGCTCCGCCTGCCGGGCCCGCTGCTCGGCCTCCTTCAGCTCGGCCAGCAGCGTGCGGTGCATCTGCCGCGTGGCCTTCGCCGCGTGCTTGCGGGTGTCGTCGAGCGCCTGCTCGAGGCCGCGGATCGTCGTCAGCAGGTGCTCGCGGCGCTGCTCCTCGGAGACCGCCGTCACGACCGCCTCCAGAAGGCGCCGGTCCAGTCGATCTTCTCGATCGGGTCGGTGATCCCCCGGGCGTCGCGGAAGTCGTGGATGGCCTGCGCGCAGATCTCGAGCGCGTAGTCGTCGATGATGACGAAGCCCCCGACGGGGACCTTGTCGTAGAGCGCCTCGAGCGCGTCCATGGTCGAGCTGTACATGTCCCCGTCGAGGCGCAGCACGGCGACGCGGTCGATCGGCGCGGTCGGCAGCGTCTCGGAGAACCAGCCCTCGATGAAGCGGACCTGGTCGTCGAGGAGGTCGTAGCGGCGGAAGTTCTCCTCGACCGTCTCGCGCGTGACGGCCAGCTCGGCGAAGGCGTGCAGCTGGTCGCCCGAGTCGGCGTCGAACCGCCCGTCGGCCTTCGGCAGGCCCTGGAAGGAGTCCGCGAGCCAGACGGTGCGGTCCTCGACGCCGTGCGCGGCCAGGACGGCGCGGGCATAGATCGAGCCCCCGCCGCGCCAGACCCCCGTCTCGACGAAGTCGCCGGGGACGCCGTCGGCCAGCACCCGCTCGAGGCAGGAGCGGATGTTGGCCAGCCGCTTGAGGCCGATCATCGTCTCCGCGTCGGCGGGCCAGTCGCGGCCCTCCTCGCGGCGGGCGGCCTGCTTCGGCCCGAACTCGCCGGGCTCCGCGAGGCGGATGTCGCGCCCCTTGACCGCGCGCAGCAGCAGCGTCCAGAGGTAGGACTCGTAGGAACGGCGCGGGAAGCCCACGTTCTTCGTGCGGCCCTCGAAGCCGTAGCGGGTCAGCATCTTGGCGGTCAGGTCGAGGTAACGGTCGACCGCCTGGTCGGTCCTCGTTCCGCTTGCGGTCTCGGTCATCCCCCGCACCGTAGTCGGCGGCGGCGGTGACCGGGAAAACGGCGCGCGGGAACGCACGAGGGCCCCGGGAGCGGGTGCTCCCGGGGCCCTGTGCCGTGCGTGCGCCGGACGGCGCTCAGGCGAGCCGGATCAGAAGTCCATGCCGCCCATGCCGCCCATGCCGCCGGACGGGTCGCCGCCCATCGGGGCAGCCTTCTCCGGCTTGTCGGCCACGACGGCCTCGGTGGTGATGAACAGCGCGGCGATCGAGCCCGCGTTCTGCAGCGCGGAGCGCGTCACCTTGGCCGGGTCGATGATGCCCTCGGCGACCATGTCGGCGTACTCGCCGGTGGCCGCGTTCAGGCCGTGGCCCGGCTTGAGGCCGCGCACCTTCTCCGCCACGACGCCGCCCTCGAGGCCGGCGTTGATCGCGATCCGCTTGAGCGGGGCCTCGGTGGCCAGCCGCACGATGTTCGCGCCGGTCAGCTCGTCGTCGGCCAGGTCGAGCTTGTCGAACGCGGTCGCCGCGGCCTGGGCCAGGGCGACGCCGCCGCCGGCGACGATGCCCTCCTCGACGGCCGCCTTCGCGTTGCGCACGGCGTCCTCGATGCGGTGCTTGCGCTCCTTGAGCTCGACCTCGGTGGCCGCGCCGACCTTGATCACGGCGACGCCGCCGGCCAGCTTGGCGAGCCGCTCCTGCAGCTTCTCGCTGTCGTAGTCGGAGTCGGACTTCTCGATCTCGGCGCGGATCTGGTTCACCCGGCCGTTGATCTGGTCCTGGTCGCCCGCGCCCTCGACGATGGTGGTCTCGTCCTTGGTGATGACGACCTTGCGGGCCTGGCCGAGCATGCCCAGGTCGGTCGACTCGAGCTTGAGGCCGACCTCCTCGGAGATGACCTGGCCGCCGGTCAGGATCGCGATGTCCTGGAGCATGGCCTTGCGGCGGTCGCCGAAGCCGGGCGCCTTCACCGCGGCGGACTTGAAGGTCCCGCGGATCTTGTTCACGACCAGCGTCGAGAGCGCCTCGCCGTCCACGTCCTCGGAGAGGATCAGCAGCGGCTTGCCCGACTGCATCACCTTCTCGAGGATCGGCAGCAGGTCCTTGACGTTCGAGACCTTGGAGTTGGCGATGAGGATGTAGGGCTCCTCGAGCACCGTCTCCATGCGGTCGGTGTCGGTCACGAAGTAGGCCGAGATGTAGCCCTTGTCGAACCGCATGCCCTCGGTCAGCTCGAGGTCGAGCCCGAAGGTGTTCGACTCCTCGACCGTGATGACGCCTTCCTTGCCGACCTTGTCCATCGCCTCGGCGATGATCTCGCCGACGGTGGGGTCGGCCGCGGAGATGCTCGCGGTGGACGCGATCTGCTCCTTGGTCTCGACGTCCTTGGCCATGGCGAGCAGCTGCTCGGACACGGCCTCGACGGCGGCCTCGATGCCGCGCTTGAGCGCCATCGGGTTCGCGCCGGCCGCGACGTTGCGCAGGCCCTCGCGCACCATGGCCTGGGCGAGCACGGTCGCCGTCGTCGTGCCGTCACCGGCGACGTCGTCGGTCTTCTTCGCGACCTCCTTGACCAGCTCGGCGCCGATCTTCTCGTAGGGGTCCTCGAGCTCGATCTCCTTGGCGATGCTCACACCGTCATTGGTGATCGTGGGGGCACCCCACTTCTTCTCGAGCACGACGTTGCGGCCCTTGGGGCCGAGAGTGACCTTCACGGCGTCGGCGAGCGTGTTCATGCCACGCTCGAGGCCGCGGCGGGCCTCCTCGTCAAACGCAATCAGCTTCGACATGGTCTCCTGGGGTTCCTTGTCAGGTGCATCAGCTGTGGACGGTCCCGGTCGCTGCCCGCGACGGACGATCTGGCCGAGCCGGCGGACCATTCCCGCCGTCGCTGCAGACCTCAACGTGCCGGTCCGTGTGGTGGCACTCTCACGTGCCGAGTGCCAGCGTCATGTTTAGCACTCGCCCTCACCGAGTGCAAGACGACCCACCCGCCGCCGCGGCTAGGGTGTCGCGGGTGCCTCCACCGCCCCCCGGCCCGGGGACCTGGTCGGCCCCGGGCCGCGTCAACCTGATCGGCGAGCACACCGACTACACCGGGGGCCTCGCGCTGCCGTTCGCGCTCGCCGAGCGGGCGCGCGTCCGCGCCGTGCCGCGCGGCGACGAGCGCCTGCGCGTGACCTCCGCCGGCCACGGCACCGCCGAGCTGCCGACCCGGCCCCGGCCGGGCTCCGTCGCGGGCTGGGCGGCGTACGTCGCCGGGGTCGCCTGGGCGCTGGGCGAGGCCGGGGTGCCGGTCCCGGGCGCCGACCTGACCGTGCGCAGCGACGTGCCCGCCGGGGCGGGGCTCTCCTCCTCGCACGCGCTGGAGGTGGCCGTCGCGCTGGCGTTGGCGGGCCTGGCCGGCCGGGTCCTCGACGAGGACCTCGACCGGCGCGAGGTCGCGCGGGTGGTGCAGCGCGCCGAGAACGACTTCGTCGGCGCCCCGACCGGCCTGCTCGACCAGCTCGCCTCGCTGCTCGGGACGGCCGGGCACGCCGTGCTGCTCGACACCCGCTCGCTGGCCGCCACGCCGGTGCGGCTGGACCTGGCCGCGGCCGGCCTGGTGCTGCTGGTGGTCGACACCCGGGTCTCGCACGCGCACACCGACGGCGGGTACGCCGCGCGCCGGGACGCCTGCCTCGCGGCCGAGGCGGCGCTGGGCACCGGGCTGCGCGACCTCTCCGACGACGGGACCCCCGTCGACGAGGTCCTGGCCCGCCTCGACGACCCCACGCAGCGACGGCGGGCGCGGCACGTGCTCACCGAGAACCGCCGGGTCCGGGAGGCCGTCGCCGCGCTGCGGGCCGGCGAGCCGCGCGCGCTCGGGGGGCTGCTCACGGCCTCGCACGCCTCGCTCCGCGACGACCACGAGGTCAGCGCGGCCGAGCTGGACGGCGCGGTGGAGGCGGCCCTGGGCGCCGGCGCGCTGGGCGCCCGGATGGTGGGGGGCGGCTTCGGCGGGTCCGCGATCGCCCTGCTGGCGGCCGGCGACCGCCCGGCCGTCGAGGAGGCCGTGCGCCGGCGCGCCCGGGCCGAGGGGTGGCCGGAGCCCGCCGTCCGCGCCGCGGAGCCGTCGCGGGGCGCCGGGCGGGACGCGTAGGCGGGTCAGCCTCCGGCGACGGCGGGGATGATCGAGACGCTGGCGCCGTCCTTCGTCACCGTGTCGAGGTCGTCGGCGAACCGGACGTCCTCGTCGTCGACGTAGACGTTCACGAAGCGGCGGATCTTGCCGGTGTCGTCGAGGACGCGGCCGCGGACGCCGGGGTACTGCTCGTCCAGCGAGGCGAGGACGCCCGCGAGGGTGTCGCCCTCGGCGCTGACGTCGGACTCACCGCCGGTGTAGGTGCGCAGGATCGTCGGGATGCGAACGGAGACGGACAACGGGGCTCCTGTCGGGACGGGGTCGGGGGCGGCGTCGGGGCGGCGTCGGGGCGGCGTCGGGGCGGCGTCGGGGCGGCGTCGGGGGCAGCGTCAGGCGATGCCGGTGGCGGTGAAGTCGGCGTACGACGCCCCGATGGTCGCCGCCGGGCCCACCGAGCCGGCGACGGCGTCGAGCGTCTTGAGACCCATGCCCGTGTTGATCACCACGGTCTCCAGCGTCGGGTCGAGCTGGCCGGTCTCGACGAGCTTCTTCGTGACGGCGACCGTCGTGCCGCCCGCGGTCTCGGTGAAGATGCCCTCGTTGCGCGAGAGCAGCAGGATGCCCTCGCGGACCTCCTCGTCGGTGACGTCCTCGACGGCGCCGCCGGTCTCCCGGCAGATGTCGAGCACGTAGATGCCGTCGGCCGGGTTGCCGATGGCCAGGCTCTTGGCGATGGTGTCGGGCTTGACCGGGCGGATCGCGTCGACGCCGGCCTTCCACGACGCGGAGACCGGCGAGCAGCCGGTCGCCTGGGCGCCGAAGACGCGGTAGGGCTTGTCCTCGACGAGCCCGAGGCTGATCAGCTCCTGGAAGGCCTTGTGCACCTTGGTCAGCTGCGACCCCGAGGCCACCGGGATCACGATCTGGTCGGGCAGCCGCCAGCCGAGCTGCTCGGCGATCTCGTAGCCCAGCGTCTTCGAGCCCTCGGCGTAGTAGGGGCGGACGTTGACGTTGACGAACGCCCAGCCCTCCTCCTCGCCGGCGATCTCGGAGGCGAGCTTGTTCACGTCGTCGTAGGTGCCCTCGACCGCGACCAGCGAGTCGGTGTAGACGGCGGAGTTGACCTGCTTGGGGTGCTCCAGGTTGCTCGGGATGAACACCACCGTCTTGATGCCCGCCCGGGCCCCGGCGGCGGCGACGGCGTTCGCCAGGTTGCCGGTCGAGGGGCACGCGAAGACGCGGGAGCCGAACTCCGTGGCCGCCGAGAGCGCGCAGGCGACGACGCGGTCCTTGAAGGAGTTGGTCGGGTTCGTGGAGTCGTCCTTGACCCAGAGGTTCTCGATGCCCAGGGCCCGGCCGAGGTTGTCGCTGCGCAGCAGCCGGGTGAAGCCGGGCTCCATGTTCGGGCTCTGCTCGATGTCCGCGGGCACGGGCAGCAGGTCCTTGTAGCGCCACAGGTTGCGGGGCCCGGCCTCGATCTGCTCCCGCGTGAGCGCCGGGAAGTCGTAGGAGATCTCGAGGGGGCCGAAGCACTCCGGACAGGCGTAGTGCGGGCCGAGCTCGATCTCGTGGCCGCACTCCCGACAGGAGAGGCCGGTCGCGTGCCCGAAGGCTCCCTCGCGCAGCACCGGCTTGCCGGGGGCGCCGGGGCGCCGGGGGCGCCGGGGGCGCGGGGCGTGCTGGGGGCGGTGACGGTGGCGGTGGCGCTCATGACCCTCCTCCTCATCTTCCCCGGCAGCGACTCTCGCTCCGAGCGGAATTGGCACCGTTTCCGCACCGGCCCCTTCGGCGGGGTCGGGAGATGCGCGGCGGTTGCCGGGACGTCGACGGGCCGTTCCCTCAGTCCCTCTGGATGAGCTGGTCACGAGCCTACGCATCTGTCTCAACATGTGCACATCCGTCCCGGGATCTGGAACGGCGATCCCGCTCCCCCGCGCCCCTGCCGGGGCCCGGGGCGGCACCCCCCCGGGGCCGGCGGCGCGTGTGGTGGGGTGTCCCCATGGGACGCGTGTGGTGGGGTGTCCCCATGGGAGAGGGGACGACCTTCGCCTCGCGCGAGGCGAAGCGACGGTACGACGCGCTCGTGCGCGCCGCGGAACGCTCCGTCGTGGGCCTCGACTTCGACGGCACGCTCTCGCCGCTGGTGGACGACCCCACCGAGGCGCACATCCACCCCGAGGCCACCGAGGTGCTCAGCGAGCTGGCGGGGCACGTGCGCGCGATCGCGGTGATCACGGGGCGCCCGGCCGAGCAGGCCCTCGCGCTCGGCGGGCTCGAGGGCCTGGGCGACGTCCTCGCCCGGCACGGCACCGACCTCTACGTCTTCGGGCAGTACGGCAACCAGCGCTGGTCGACCGCGCGCCCCGAGGTGCTCTCCCCGCCCCCGCCGCCCGGCCTGGCCGCCTTCGTGCGCGAGCTGCCCGGGTTGCTGCACCGCCTGGGCGCCGTGGACGCCTGGATCGAGGACAAGCACATCGCCGTGGCCGTGCACACGCGCCGGCTGCGCGACCCCGACCAGGCGCTGGCCCGGCTGGTGGAGCCCATGCGCGACCTGGCGGCGACCCACGACCTCGTCATCGAGCCCGGGCGGCACGTCGTCGAGGCGCGCGCCCCCGGGATGCACAAGGGCGACGCGGTGCGCACCCTCGCCCGCGAGCTCGACGCCGGGGGCTTCCTCTTCGCCGGCGACGACCTCGGGGACGTCGACGCCTTCGACGCGGTCACGGCGCTCGGCCGGGGCGGGATGGCGACGCTGCTGGTCTGCTCCGACGCGGGGGGCGAGTCCGCCCTGGCCGAGCGGGCGGACGTCGTCGTCCCCGGGCCCGAGGGCGTGCTGCGGCTGCTGCGCCGGCTGTCCGCGGACGCCGCCGCGGCGCGCAGCGCGCACGCGGCGGACTGAGGGGCGTCAGATCGCGCCGGTGAGGATCACCGTGAGGCGGTCGAACTGCATCGGCTCCACGCTGGGCATCACGCGGTCGATCCCGAGGTCCCGGGCGAGGACCCGGCCCTCCGCCTCGAGCCGCGGCGGGTAGTAGACGGTGGAGGAGGGGATGGTGCCGACCCAGTTGTCCGAGCCCACGACCTGCCATCCCGCGCCCGCCGCCTGCGAGGCGACCGAGCCGGCGAGCCCCGCGATGTTGGTGTTGTTGAAGACCACCACATAGGTCTCGCCGCGCTCGACGGGCTTCTCCTGCTTCTCCTTCTTCTTCTCGACCGGCGCGGCCTTCCTTGTGCGCTGCGGCTCCGGCGGCTCGGCCGCGGGCGTGGAGGGGTCCGCCTCGGCCGGGCGCGACACCGCGACCACCTCCGACCGGGGGTCGCCGTCGTCGGTCGCCACGAACGCCACGCCGGCGAGGGCGATCGCGCCGACGCTCAGCGCCACGACCGGCGAGGGAAAGGCCACGCCGCGCTCGTCGCGGCGGGTGGCCTCGAGCGCGCGGGCGACGCGTCGCGCGCGCTCGGCCTCGGCGCGCTGGCGGGGGTGTCCGGGGGCGCGGCGGCGCCGGCGGGGAAGGAGGGCTCGCATGCCGGCCTCAGACCTCGAAGCCGAGGCGCCGGGCCGAGCGCTGCCGCTGGCGCTGCGAGCGCAGCCGGCGCAGCCGGCGGACCAGCAGCGGGTCGGCCCGGAGCGCCTCCGGCTTGTCGATCAGCGCGTTGAGGACCTGGTAGTAGCGCGTGGAGGACATGTCGAACTTCTCGCGGACCGCCTGCTCCTTGGCCCCGGCGTACTTCCACCACTGGCGCTCGAAGCCCAGGATGTCGCGGTCGCGGTCGGACAGGGTGGCGGCGTCCGGCGCGTCCTCTCCCGGTACGGCGTTCGCGGCATCCATGATGCGTCTCCTCGCGCGGGGGCTGGGGCTCTCCAGGAGGCTACACGGCAAACCACGCCGATGTGATTCAACCGCGGCTGACACGCCGCCGCCCGTGCGGGCGAGGGTGGCGCCGCCCCGAGGCCCGCCGACTAGGGTCGGGCCGTGACCAAGACCGGCTCCGCCGACCTCGTGATCGTCGCCAACCGCCTGCCCGTCGACCGGGTCAAGAACCCCGACGGCAGCGTGGGCTGGCGGCGCTCGCCGGGCGGCCTCGTCAGCGCCCTGGAGCCGGTGATGCGCGCCAACGACGGCGCGTGGATCGGCTGGCCCGGGGGCACGGACACCGACCTGGAGCCGTTCGTCGACGACGGCCTCTCGCTGGTGCCGGTCTCGCTGTCGGCGCAGGAGATCGAGGAGTTCTACGAGGGGTTCTCGAACGGCACGCTGTGGCCGCTCTACCACGACGTCGTCGCCAAGCCGGAGTTCCACCGCGAGTGGTTCGACTCCTACGTCACCGTCAACCGGCGCTTCGCCGAGCGGGCGGCCGCGGTCGCCGCCCCCGAGGGGACGGTGTGGGTGCAGGACTACCAGCTGCAGCTGGTCCCGCAGATGCTGCGCGACCTGCGCCCCGACCTGCGCATCGGGTTCTACCTGCACATCCCCTTCCCGCCCGCCGAGCTCTTCCAGCAGCTGCCCTGGCGCCGCCAGCTGCTCGAGGGCCTGCTCGGCGCGGACCTGGTCGGTTTCCAGCTGCCCGGGGCCTCGCAGAACTTCGTGCGCCTGGTCCGGCAGCGGGTCGGGCACAAGACGCACCGCGAGATGGTCTACCTGCCCGACGGCCGCTCGGTGAAGGCGAAGGCGTTCCCGATCTCGATCGACACCCAGGGCTTCGCGGAGCTCGCCGAGAAGGACTCGGTCGTCAAGCGCGCCGCGGAGATCCGCGAGGCGCTGGGCGCCCCGCGCAAGATGTTCCTGGGCGTCGACCGGCTCGACTACACCAAGGGCATCTACGCGCGGCTGCGCGCCTTCAGCGAGCTCGTGCGCGACGGCCATCTCGCCACCGAGAACGCCGTCTTCGTCCAGGTGGCCACGCCGTCGCGGGAGCGCGTCGAGCAGTACCGGATCCTGCGCGACGACATCGACCGGCTCGTCGGGCGGATCAACGGCGACCTCGGCCGGATCGGCCGGCCCCTGATCTCCTACCTGCACTCCTCCTACCCGCGCGAGGAGATGGCGGCGCTCTACCGGGCCGCCGACATCATGGTCGTCACCCCGTTCCGGGACGGCATGAACCTGGTCGCCAAGGAGTACGTCGCCTGCCGGACCGACGACGACGGCGCGCTCGTCCTCTCCGAGTTCGCCGGGGCGGCCGAGGAGCTGCGGCAGGCCTGGCTCGTGAACCCCTACGACATCAACGGGATGAAGTCCGCGCTGCTCGAGGCCAACGACGCCCCCCCGCGGGAGCTGCACCGGCGCATGCGCGCCCTGCGCAAGACCGTCCGGGAGAACGACATCAACAAGTGGGCCGACGGCTTCCTGAACGACCTCTCGGAGCAGCGGCCCGAGCACGGCAAGACCGTGCGCCCGGCGACCCGCTCCTGAGCCGGCGGCGCCGCGGCCCGCCGGCGCACGCCGTCAGGGGATCGAGAGCGCCGCCCGCAGGTCCGCGCGGACCCGCTCGCCGAGCTCGCCCCAGCCCTCGGCGTAGTCGTACATCTCCCTCAGGGCGGCGCCCTCGCGCTGCCCGTCCATCAGGTCGATGTCGTCCGGCGTGATCAGCCCGGGGTGGACGACGCCCACGGCCGCGGAGAGCCGGATCAGGTCCCGGCGCAGCGCGGCGATCAGGTTCGCCACCCGCGGGGCCTTGTTCTCGGGGACGAGCCCGCGGGTGAAGCGCGGGTTCTGCGTCGCCACGCCGGTCGGGCACTTGTCGGTGTGGCACTTCTGGGACTGGATGCAGCCGACCGCGAACATGGCCTCGCGGCCGACGTTGAGCAGGTCGGCGCCGAGCGCCATGGCGACGACGGCGTTCTCGGGGATGCCGAGCTTGCCGGAGCCGACGAACGTGAGCTCGTCGGTCAGGCCGGCGGCGGCGAACCGGCGGTAGACCTCGGTGAAGCCGACCCGGAACGGGTAGGCCACCGCGTCGCTGAACAGCATCGGGCCCGCGCCCGTGCCGCCCTCGCCGCCGTCGATGGTCACGAAGTCGACTCCGCGCCGGGTCTCGGCGGTGCCCCGCCCCATCTGGTCGACCAGCTCGTCCCAGACCCGGAGGTTGCCGACGGCCGCCTTGATGCCCACCGGCAGGCCGGTCTCCGCCGCGAGCATCTCGACGAAGTCGAGCATCGAGTCGACGTCGTCGAAGGCGCTGTGCCGGCTCGGCGAGAAGCAGTCCTCCCCCACCTCGATGCCGCGGGCGTCGGCGATCTCCGGGGTCACCTTCGCGCCGGGGAGCATGCCACCGAGACCCGGCTTCGCCCCCTGGGAGAGCTTGATCTCCAGGGCGCGCACGGGGTTCCGCTCCACCAGCTCCTTGAGCTGCGCGAGGTCGAAGCGGCCGTCGTCCGTGCGGCAGCCGAAGTAGCCCGTCCCGATCTGGAAGACGAGCTCGCCGCCCTGCTGGTGGTGCCGCGCGAGGCCGCCCTCGCCGGTGTTGTGCAGGCAGCCGGCCTCGCGGGCGCCGCGGTTGAGCGCGAGCACCGCCGGGGCCGACAGCGACCCGAAGCTCATCCCCGAGATGTTGACGACGGAGTCGGGGCGGAAGGCGTGGCGGCGCCCGCGCGGGCCCCCGAGCACCTTCGCGCCGGGGAGGTGGTCGTCCTTCGGCGCGGTCGTCGGGTCGACGCCCGCCCCGACGAAGGTGCTGTGCTTGATCACCGGGTAGCGGCGCCCGTTCTCGATGTCGTTGTCGGTGCCGAACCCGATGTAGCTGTTCTGCTGCTTGGCCGAGGCGTAGACCCACTCGCGCTGGTCCCGGCTGAAGGGCCGGCCCTCGTCGTCCGAGGTCACGATGTATTGCCGCAGCTCGGGGCCGAGCCGCTCGACCGCGTAGCGCCCGTGCCCGATCAGGGGGAAGTTGCGCAGGATCGTGTGCCGCTTCTGCAGCAGGTCGTGCGCCGCGACGGCCCCGAGCGCCGCGACGCCCCCGGCCACGGCCGAGCTCCACCTCATGGACGACTCCCTCCGGCGGGCAGCCGCCCCGGCCCGGTGGCCGGCCTCCCGTCGCTGCCCGGGAGTCGTGTCTAGCCAACCGCTGGTCGGCTGTCGAGGGTGAGATGTCGGGTACCTTGCGCCCATGGACGTGATCCCCAAGCCCGGACAGGTCGTCTCCGCGGCGAGCAACGTGGCCCACAAGGTGCTCTACGGGGGGCTCGCGGACCTGCGGCCGATGCCGCGCACCCTGATCGACGAGGGGACGCTGCGCGAGGTCTACCACTACCGCCCGGCGACCACCCAGGAGGAGGGCGACCCGGTCCTGCTGGTCACGCCGCTCGCGGCGCCGAGCCTCTGCTTCGACCTGCGGCGCGGCTGCTCCGTGGTGGAGCACCTCGTCGCGGGCGGCCGGCGCACCTATCTCGTGGAGTACGGCGAGGTCTCCTTCCGCGACCGCAACCTCGGCATGGAGCACTGGATCGACGAGGTCGTCCCGGCCGCGATCCAGGCGGTGTCCGCGCACGCCGGGGGGCGGCCGGTGCACGTGGTGGGCTGGAGCCTGGGCGGGATCTTCGCGATGCTCACCGCCGCCGACCAGCCGGACCTGCCGATCGCGTCCGTGACGGTGGTCGGCAGCCCGGTCGACGTCACGCTGGTGCCCCTCGTGGCGCCGCTGCGGCCGCTGCTGCGGCTCAACGTCATGCAGGGTCCGGGGGCGATCACGCGCGCCTACCAGGCGATGGGCGGGCTGCCGAAGCCGGCCGTGCGGTGGGCCTTCCAGCTGAGCTCCTTCCAGAAGCTGGTGACGAAGCCGGCGGCCGTGGCGATGAACCTCGACGACACCGAGTTCCTGGCCCAGCTCGAGGCGGTGGACCGGTTCACCGAGAACATGATCGCCTACCCCGGCCGCTCGTTCGGGCAGCTCTACCACCGCTTCGTGAAGGGCAACGCGCTCGCGCGCGGCAGCTTCGAGCTCGACGACCGCACGATCTCGCTCGCCGACATCACCGCGCCGACGCTGGTCTTCGGCGGCGCGAACGACGGCATCGCGCCCGTCAAGGCGGTCAAGGCCGTGGTGCCGATGCTGACCGGAGCCACGGAGGCGCGGTTCGAGATCGTGCCCGGCGGCCACCTCGGGATGCTGACCGGCCGCGCCGCCCGGACCACCACCTGGGAGGTCCTGGACGAGTGGATCGAGCGCTGGTCGACCAAGGAGCCCGCGGCCGCGGACGCCGCGACCCGGTCCTCCGAGCGCTCCGCCCGCCGGGACGCGATCGGCGCCAACCGCACCCGCCGCTACTCCTCCGCGGGCTCCCGCTCGCTCTCCCCCTGACCCGCTCGCCCGACCCGCTCGCCCGGCCCGGGTCCCGCCGCCGTCCGCCGCCCCGGCACCCGCGGGGGCTGAACCGGGGCGTCGCCTTGTCGCTCCTCGCTCGTTGAGTGGACAGAACGCCCGTCCACTCCCCGAGGAGCGACGCCATGACGCCCGCCGACCAGCCGACCCTCGACCTCGGCAAGACCGACCTCACGCGCCGGAGCCTGATGGGCCTCGCTGCGGGCGCCGCCGGGGCGACCACCCTGGGCGCGCTCACCGAGGACGCCACCGGCGCCACCCGCCAGGGCCGCCTCCCGCGCGAGGTCGACGTGGTCGTCGTCGGGGCGGGCCTGGCCGGGCTCGTCGCCGCCCGCCGGGTCGCCGCGGCGGGCCGGTCGGTGCTCTGCGTCGAGGCGCGCAACCGGGTGGGCGGGCGCGTGCTCAACCACGAGCTGGCGAGCGGCGGCGTGATCGAGCGGGGCGGCGCCTTCATCGGGCCCACCCAGAACAAGATCGCCTCGCTGGCCCGCGAGCTGGAGGTGCCGACCTTCAAGGAGTACACGAAGGGCAACAGCGTCTACGTCTCCTCGACGACCGGGCGCCAGGAGTACCAGGGCACCATCCCGCCCGACCCGCTGATCCTGCCCGACGCCGGCCAGCTGCTCGAGCGGCTGAACCGGATGGCCGCCGAGATCGCCGTCGACGCCCCGTGGGCGCACCCGAAGGCCCGCGAGTGGGACTCCATGACGCTCGCCGAGTGGATCCGGGCGAACGCCGTGAACAAGGACGGCGTCGAGAACCTGATCCGCAGCTGGACGCAGCCGGGCTTCGGCGCCGACCCGGCGGAGCTCTCGCTGCTCTACACGGTCTGGTACATCGCCTGCTCCGGCAACGAGCGCCACACCGGCACCTTCGAGCGCAACTCCGAGACCGAGGGCGGCGCGCAGGAGCGGCGCTTCGTCGGCGGCTCGCAGCTCATCCCGATCCGCCTGGCGCGCATGCTCGGCCGCCGGGTGGCGCTGGCGGCGCCGGTCCGGTCCGTCACGCAGGGCAACGGACGCGCGGTGGTGCACACCGCCCGCGGCTCGGTGCGCGCGAAGCGCGTCATCGTCGCCGCCCCGCCCGAGCTCGTGCTGGACATGAAGTGGTGGCCCCGGCTGCCGCAGAAGCGCGTCCAGCTGCTGCGCGGGATGGACATGGGCCAGCTGATGAAGTGCGACGCCGTCTACGAGAAGCCGTTCTGGCGCGGGGACGGGCTCAACGGCTTCGGGCTCAACGACTCCGGGGCGGTCCGCGTCGCCTTCGACAACAGCCCGGCGGGCGGCGACCCGGGCGTCCTGCTCGCCTTCGTCGGTGGCTCCACCTGGCGCCGGGTCGGCACGATGTCGCGGGACCGCCGGCGGCGGCTGGTGCTCGAGGGCCTCGCCGAGATGTTCGGCGACCGGGCCCTGCACCCGATCGAGTACACCGAGCAGGACTGGAACCGGGAGAAGTGGACCCGGGGAGGGCCGGTCGGGATCATGGGCCCGAACACGCTGGGCACCTTCGGGCCCTGGATCCGGCGACCCTTCGGGCGCGTGCACTGGGCCGGCACCGAGACCTCGACCTACTGGACGGGCTACATGGACGGCGCCGTCCGCTCGGGCCAGCGCGCGGCCCTCGAGGTGCTGGGGAGGCTGCGCTGATGCCCCGCGTCGAGCAGGCCGGCCGCCGCCGCGCGGCGCGGCTCCTCGCCCTCGCCGCGGGCCTGGCGACCGCGCTGGGCCTCGCCGCGGCGCCGGTGGCGACGGAGGCCGCGCCGGCCCGCGAGCGGTTCGACACGCGGGTCTTCGCGCGCGTGCAGGCGCCGGGCTACCCGGCGTACGTGCTCACGCACCGCAACGGGCGGGTCTACGCGGGCACCTACACCAACCCCACCGGCGACCGGCAGCGCTCGATCGTGCGCGAGTGGTCGCCGGGCGGGCGGCTGCTGCGCTCGTGGCGGATCCCGCACCAACGGCTCGGCCGGGACCACGGGGTCCAGGTCGCCAACCAGACCTCCCGCGGCGAGCTGGTGCTGCTGGAGAAGTCGACCCGCTCGATCCGGCTGCTGGACCCGGACACGGGGCGCATGCGCTGGGTGGCGCGCCTGCGGGACCTGCCGGCCTGCCCGGACCCCACCACCCCGAAGACCTGGTGCTCGCCGAACGTGCACGACGGACCGGCGATCCCCAACTTCGCCACCTGGGGGCCGGGCGGCGCCCTGTTCGTCAGCGACTACGGGCAGGCCGTGATCTGGCGGATCCCGCCGCGCGGCGGCAGGCCGCGGGTCTGGTTCGCCTCCCCGAAGCTCGACGGCACGGAGTTCGGGACCACCGGGCTGGTCTACCGCCCCTGGCGCCGCGACCTGCTCGTCGCGCAGCAGTCCACGGCCGTGGACGCATCCGCGCCGACCAACGGGGCGCTCTACCGGCTGCCGATCCGCCGCAACGGCCGCCCCGGGAGGCTCCGGACGCTGTGGACCTCCGGCCCCACCGACCTGCCCGACGGCTTCGGCATCGGCCGATCGGGGCGCATCTACCTCGCGAACGCCGGGCCGCCCAACCAGCTCGTCGTGCTGAGCGGCAAGGGCAAGGAGCTGCGCCGCTTCCCGGAGGTGCCCGGGGGCGGCGGCAACGGGTCGCGGATCCCCTTCGACACCCCCTCGAGCGCGACCTTCCTGGGCACGCGGGTCCTCGTGGCGAACCAGTCCTTCACCGGGGACACGAGCCACCACGCGATCCTCGACGTGGAGGTCGGCGAGCGCGGGGTGCGGCCCTTCGTGCCGCCGGGCGCCTACTTCGACTGACGACCGCGCCGCTAGCCTGCCCGCGATGAGCGCGCTGGCGGGACTGGTGGCCAAGGGCCTGGTGGCCCCGGACTGGGCCGAGGCGCTCGCCCCGGTCGACGACCGGATCGCGGCGATGGGGCGGTTCCTGCGGGCGGAGCTCGCGGCCGGGCGCGCCTACCTGCCCGAGGGCGACCGGATCTTCCGCGCCTTCCAGCGGCCGCTCGCCGACGTGCGCGTGCTGGTGGTCGGGCAGGACCCCTACCCGACCCCGGGCCACCCGATCGGCCTCTGCTTCGCGGTGGCCCCCGACGTGCGCCCGGTGCCGCGGAGCCTGGCGAACATCTACCAGGAGATGCGCACCGACCTGGGCCTGGAGACGCCGGAGCACGGCGACCTGTCGGCGTGGACCGACCAGGGCGTGATGCTGCTCAACCGCTGCCTGACGGTGCGGCCGGGCGAGCCGGCGTCGCACCGCGGTCGCGGCTGGGAGGAGGTCACGGAGTGCGCGATCCGGGCGCTCGCCGCCCGCGGCGGCCCGCTCGCCGCGATCCTCTGGGGCCGCGACGCCCAGTCGCTCAAGCCGCTGCTCTCGCCGGTGCCGTGGGTCGAGTCGGCACACCCCTCGCCGCTCTCGGCGAGCCGCGGCTTCTTCGGGTCGCGGCCCTTCTCGCGGGTCGACCGGCTGCTCGCGGACCAGGGCGCGCGCGTCGACTGGCGCCTGCCCGCCTGACGGCGGCCACGGCGCAGGACGTGCGGGCGCCCGCACCGACACGCCGGTGCGACGCGCCGCGGGCGGGGGAGGTGCCCGCGAGCTTCCTGATCATCGGTCGCCCGGTCAGGATGGGGGGATGCGCTTCCTGTCCGTGCAGTCCCTCGTCTCCTACGGCCACGTCGGCAACGCCGCCGCCGTCTTCCCGCTGCAGCGCCTGGGCCACGAGGTCTGGCCGGTGCCGACCGTGGTCTTCTCCAACCACACGGGCTACGGCGCCTGGCGGGGCCCGCTGCTCGACCCGGAGGACGTCCGGGCCGTCGTGACCGGCATCGAGGAGCGCGGGGTGCTCGGCACCGTCGACGGCGTGCTCTCCGGCTTCCTCGGCTCCCCCGGGATCATCGACGTGGTGCTCGACGCCGTGGCGAGGACCCGGGCGGCGAACCCGGGCGCGACCTACACCTGCGACCCGGTGATGGGCAACGCCGCGTCCGGCTGCTTCGTCGACCCGGCGCTCCCGCCGCTGGTGCGCGAGCGGGTCGTGCCGACGGCCGACGTGATCACGCCGAACCAGTTCGAGCTCGGCTTCCTCGTCGACCGCGACCTCGTCGGCGACCAGGGGCGCGACCCCGCGGCGCTGGACGACGTGCTCGCCGCCGCCCACGAGGCGCGCGCGCTCGGCCCCGGGACGGTGCTGGTCACCAGCCTGGCCGAGGCGGGCTCCGAGCCCGACGAGATCGGCATGCTGGCCGTCACCGGCGACGGCGCCTGGCTGGTGCGCACCCCGCGCCTCCCGATGAAGGCGAACGGGTCGGGCGACGTCACCTCCGCCCTGTTCTCGGCGCACCTGCGCGAGACCGACGCCCCGACCGCCCTGGCCCGCACCGCCGCCTCGGTGCACGCGCTCCTCGCCGCCACCCACGAGTCCGGGGAGCGGGAGCTGCGGATCGTCGCCGCCCAGGACGTGTTCGTCGACCCGCCCCGGGCCTTCGAGACGACCCGGGTCGGCTGAGCCGGAGCCGCGTAGGAGATTCGAACTCCTGACCGTCCGCTTACAAGGCGGGTGCTCTGCCAGCTGAGCTAACGCGGCGCGCCCGCGCCGCCGGGCGGCGGGGCGCGCCCAGCGTAGTCAGTCCCGCGGGGCCGGCTCCGCCGAGGCGGGCCGGGTCGGGGACACTGCCGTCATGGCGACCCGGCCCGTGACGCACCTGCTCGGCGAGCCCCACCACGACGGGTCGCCGCTGCACCTGGACGACGAGGCGCCGCCGCTCGGCGGCGTCGTCCGCGTGCGCTGCCGCACCGCCCCGGACGACCCGGCCACGGCGGTCTGGCTCCGCACGACCGAGGACGCGGAGCCCGTCTATCACCCCTGCTCCCCGGCCGACGCGCCCGCGGGCGCGGTCGGCGAGGCCCGCTGGTGGCAGGGCGAGCTGCCGGTGCACAACCCCGTCACGCACTACCGCTTCCTGCTGGCCGCCGACGACGGCTCGCAGCGGTGGCTGACCGGCGCCGGCGTGGTCGACCACGACCCGCCGGACGCCTTCGACTTCCGCGTGACCAGCCACCCGGCGGGTCCCGACTGGGGCCGCGACGCGGTCGTCTACCAGGTCTTCCCCGACCGGTTCGCGCGGTCGGAGGCCGCGGAGCAGCGGGCCACGCCGCGCTGGGCGGTGCCGGCGCGCTGGGACGACCCGGTGGCCTTCGAGCCCGACGACCCGAGCACGCCGCTGCAGCTCTTCGGGGGCGACCTCGACGGCGTGCGGGACCACCTGGACCACGTCGCCCGGACCGGCGCCGACGTGCTCTACACGACGCCGGTCTTTCCCGGCGAGTCCAACCACCGCTACAACGCGACGACCTTCGACCGCGTCGACCCGGTGCTCGGCGGCGACGACGGCTACGCCCGCCTGGCCGCGGCGGTGCACGCCCGGGGCTGGCGGATCCTCGGGGACCTCACCACCAACCACACCGGCGACACCCACGAGTGGTTCCGGCGCGCCCTGGCCGACCCCGACGCCCCCGAGCGCGGCTACTACCACTTCGGCGCCGACGGCTCCTACGCGTCCTGGCTGGGCCACCACACGCTGCCGAAGATCAACCACACCGATCCGGACCTGCGCGCGGCGATGGTCGAGGGCCCCGCGTCGGTGGTCGCCCGCTGGCTGCGCCCGCCCTTCGCGCTGGACGGCTGGCGGATCGACGTCGCCAACATGACCGGCCGCCTCGGCGCGCTCGACGTCAACCACGAGGTCGCCCGCGCGGTGCGCCGGACCGCCGAGGCCGAGCGGCCCGACGCGCTGGTCGTGGGCGAGCACAACCACGACGCGTCGGGCGACGTCGACGGCGACGGCTGGCACGGGACCATGAACTACTCCGGCTTCTCCTGGCCGCTGTGGTCGTGGCTGCGCGACCCGGCCTCGCCGGCGCGGCCCTTCGGGCGACCGGTGCCGGTGCCGCGGCGGCCGGCCGAGACCGTCCTGCGCGGCCTGCGGGAGTGGCGCGGCCGCCTCGGCTGGCGCGCCTCGCAGTGGTCGTGGAACGTGCTCGGCTCGCACGACTCCGCCCGCATCCGCACGCTCGTCGGGTCGGCGGCGGCGCACCGCGTGGCCGCCGGCCTGCAGTTCACCCTCCCCGGCGTGCCCATGGTCTTCGCCGGCGACGAGCTCGGCCTCGAGGGCGTCACCGGCGAGGACGCCCGGCGCCCCATGCCCTGGCGCGACGAGGAGGCGTGGGACCGCGGCACCCTCGCGGCGTACGGCGACCTGGCCCGGCTCCGGCGCGCGGAGGTCGCCCTGCGGCGGGGCGGGCTGCGGTGGGTGCACGCGGACGGCGACGCGCTGGCCTTCCTGCGCGAGCACGCCGGGGGCTCCCTGCTCGTGCTGGCCCGCCGGGCCCCGGGCGACTCCCCGGACCTGCCCGCCGCCGCGCTCGGGCTGGCGGACGACGCCCCCGCCCACGAGGGGCC
The DNA here is from genome assembly GCA_963832415.1 of uncultured Actinomycetota bacterium. Lineage (GTDB taxonomy): Bacteria > Actinomycetota > Actinomycetes > Propionibacteriales > Nocardioidaceae > Nocardioides. Next base: position 272,299 of record CAWHTZ010000011.1, read on the forward strand.
CGCGCTGCTGCTCGCGACGGAACCGGGCCTCCCGGAGCGGCTGGCGGTGCGGGGCGGGAGCGTGCGGCTCCCGTCGAACGGGCCCGTGCTGAGCGTCTGGCGGGTCTAGCCTTCCCCCATGGCGTTCCGGATCACCTCGCGCCGGCCCGACCCGGCGCTCTTCCGGCTGCCGTGGTCGGAGCCGCTCGAGGAGTGGGGCACGGAGCACGTCCTCGACCTGCCGCGGGGGCTCTCGCGTCACGTCGTGCGCATCGTGCGCACCGGGGCGTCGGTCTGGGCCGTCAAGGAGACGCAGGAGGACCGCGCCGACCAGGAGTACCGCCTGCTGCGCGACCTGCAACGGCTCGGGATGCCCACCGTCGAGCCGCAGGCGGTGATCGCGGGCCGCACCACGGACGGCGGCGAGACCCTGTCCGCCGCGCTGGTGACCCGCCACCTGCCGTTCTCGCTGCCCTACCGCACGCTGTTCAAGCACGGCCTGACCGCCCGGGACCTGCCCTCGCTCGTCGACGCGCTCGTGGTCCTGCTGGTGCGGCTGCACCTGGCCGACTTCTTCTGGGGCGACGTCTCGCTGTCCAACGTGCTGTTCCGCCGCGACGCCGGCGCCTTCGAGGCCTACCTCGTCGACGCGGAGACGGGGGAGCTGCAGAGCAGCCTGGCCGACCAGATGCGCGAGCACGACCTCACCGTCGGCTGCGAGAACGTCTTCGCCGAGCTGCTGGACCTGGAGGCCGCCGGCGACGTGCGCACCTCGCAGGGGGACCACGAGGCGCACGCGCCCACGCCGCACGAGGTGGTGGCCATGCTGCGCGAGCGCTACGAGACCCTGTGGCACGAGCTCACGGCCGCCGAGGAGGCGCCGGCCGAGGACCTGTGGCGCGTCGAGCAGCGGGTCGAGCGGCTCAACTCGCTGGGCTTCGACGTCGAGGAGCTCGACATCGTCACCGACCTCGGCGGGGACACGCTGCGGATCCTCCCGCGCGTGGTCGAGCTGGGGCACCACAGCCGCGAGCTCCGCGACCTGACGGGCATGGACGTGCAGGACAACCAGGCGAGGCGGCTGCTCAACGACCTCGCCGCCTTCACCGCGCACCACGACCTCGGGCGGGAGGACCGGTCGCTGGTGGCGAGCCGCTGGCTCCAGGAGGTCTACGAGCCGATCACCGGGATGGTCCCCGCCGAGGAGCGGGGCAAGCTCGAGCCGGCCGAGCTCTTCCACGAGGTGCTCGAGCACCGCTGGTACCTCTCCGAGCAGGCCGGGCGCGAGGTCGACCTGTTCGAGACCGCCCGGGACTACTTCGCGAGCGAGCTGACGCGCCGGCCGGACGAGCTGCTCGCCGGCACCCCGGACGCGGCGGCGGAGGGTCCCCCCGCCGGGTAGCGGGCGCGGCGGCCGCCGGCGTCGAGGCCGCGGTCAGGGGTCGGGGGTGAGGGTGGTGCCCGGACCGAGCTGCTGGCCGGGCTGCTCGCCCTCCCCCGGGTGGGGGTCCGGGCGGTCGCGGGTCACCACGTCGTCGCCGTACCTCAGCTCCGAGTAGTCGCCGACCTCGAAGACGCCGTCGGTGCGCAGCTCGACGGGCTGCACGCCCACGGGCCGACCCTCGCGGTAGGTCACCAGCGACACCGCGGCGGTCCGGCGGATCTTGCTGCCGACGGCGATCGCGTACGCCGCCCCGCCGGTGGTGCCGTTGATGTGGTTCCAGCCCGTGCCGCCGCCCGGGGCCGCGACCGGGTCGGGCCCCACGGTGACGTGCAGGTGGCCGCCCACGACCAGGTCGACGCACCCCCGCTCCAGGGCCGGCCGCCCCAGGTTGGTGTCGTGCACGAGCAGGGTCTGCACGCGGTCGCCGCGCTCCTCGGCCGCGCAGGCGGCGTCGGCGAGCAGCTCGGACCGCTCCGCGAAGGTCAGCCCGGCGGACGTCCGCAGCGAGCCGAAGCCGCTGCTGCGGGGGTCGGGCACGCCCATGATGCGCGAGCCGCCGGGGCCGTCGGCGACCTCGCCGTCCATCATCCGCCAGCCGCGGTCGGCCAGGTAGTCCTGCACGAAGCGGCCGTTGTCGTGGTTGCCGGTCACGCCGTAGCGGTCGAGGTCCCCGAAGGCGTCCTGCAGCGAGTCGAGGCTGAAGGCCTCCCACGACTTGCCGTTGGAGGTGTCGTCGCCGCCGTCGAGGACCACCGTGGCCCCGCCGGCGTCGCCGACCGCGCGGGCCACCGGGTCCATGCCGATGTTGTCGTGCCGGTCGGAGACGACCAGCGCCACGGTCTCGTCCTCGGCCGGTTGCCGCAGGTCCAGCTCCGCCGCGGCCTCCCGCGCCAGCGAGTAGAACTCCCGGCTCCGCTGGTAGGTGTCGACGGCGTTCGCCACGAGGCGGCGGGTCTCCGAGGAGACGATCGAGTCGGCGCTCACCTCGAGGCCGGCCGCCTCGTCGGGCAGCGGCACCTCCGGGCCCAGGAGCGCCTGGAGCGTCTGCCACCGGTCGTCGCCCTGCATCGAGCGCGGCCCGCGGTCCCACGGCTGCCAGGTCGCGGCGACCACCAGCGCGAGCACCCCGACGCCGGCGGCGCCCCGGCGCGACCGGAGCGCGGCGACCAGCTCGCGCCGGCGGCGCGGGCCGAGCAGGGCCCACAGCGCCACCACGACCACCCCGGCGGCCAGGCCCCGCAGGGCGGCGGCCAGGGCCATCTCGACCACCGCCCGCCGCAGGACGCCGCGCTGGGCATCGGGCTGGCTCGCGATCACCGCGTAGCGGTTCACCAGCGCCGTGGTCGAGGAAGCCTCCGTCTTGCCCAGCTCGATCCGCACCCCGAGGGGCAGCCCGAGGTCGTCGCGGTCGGCGAGACGCACGTCGGGCAGCACCGGCCCGGTGCGCAGCACGACCTCGCCGTCGAAGGTGGGGCGGACCACCGCGTCGTGGCTGACCACCGTGACCGCGCGGCTGCTGTGGGCGAACAGCGGCACGGCCACCGCGACCGCGACCGCGAGCACCGCGACGAGCGCGGCCAGCGCCCGGCCGGCCGCGGGCAGCCTCCGGCCCGACGGCGGCGCAGGGGTCTCCACGCCTCCACCATGCCTGAGGCTCGCGCGGGCCCGAGCCGGGATCCGCAAACGGGTGGCGCCGGTCACGCAGGCGTCAGCGGCGGGCCTGGGCGACCGCGTACAGCACCACCGAGGCGGCCACGCCGGCGTTGAGCGACTCCACGTCGGCCGCCATCGGCACGCTCAGCCGCTGGTCGCAGGTCTCCGCCACCAGGCGGCCGAGCCCCGAGCCCTCCGAGCCCACGACGACCACCAGCGGGCCGTCGGCCAGCGCCAGGTCCGGCAGCGAGACGTCGCCGTCGGCCGCGAGGCCGACGACCATGCAGCCGGCGGACTGGTAGGCCTTGAGCTGGCGCACCAGGTTGACCGCCTGCGCCACCGGCACGCGGGCGGCCGCACCCGCGCTGGCCTTCCAGGCCGCCGCCGTCACCCCCGCCGCGCGACGCTCGGGCACCACGACGCCGTGGGCGCCGAAGGCCGCGGCCGAGCGCACGACCGCCCCCAGGTTGCGCGGGTCGGTGACCGAGTCGAGCGCCACGATCAGCGGCGGCTCCCCGCGCTCCTCGGCGCGGGCCAGCAGGTCGTCGGGGTGCGCGTACTCGTAGGCCGGCACCCGCGCCGCGAGGCCCTGGTGCACGGCGCCACCCGTGAGCCGGTCCAGCTCGGCGCGGGCGACCTCGAGCAGCGGGACGCCGCGGTCGGAGGCCAGCGCGAAGGCCTCCCGCAGGCGCCCGTCGCGCTCGGTCCCGTCGGCGACGTAGAGCCCGGTCACCGGCGCACCGGCGCGCAGCAGCTCGACGCAGGCGTTGCGCCCGGCGACCCACTCGTCGGCCGAGCCGCGCGAGCGCGACCGGCCGCCCCGGCCCTGGCCGCCCTGGCCGCCCTGGCCGCTGGTGCCACCCTGCTGGGCCTGCTTGCCCTGCTTGCCGCCCCGGTAGGCCTTGTGGCCGGGGCGGTCCTTCGCCTTCGGGGTCGGGCCCTTGCCCTCCAGCCCGCGGCGCACGCGCCCGCCGGACCCGGCGGTGGGGTTGCCCTTGCCCGACTTGCGGACGGCGCCCTTGCGCTGGCTGTTGCCGGCCATCAGCTGCTTCCCATCAGATCGTCCAGGTGGGGCCGTCGGGGGTGTCCTCGACCTCGATGCCGGCCGCCTTGAGCTGGTCCCGGATGGCGTCGGCGGTGGCGAAGTCCTTCGCCGCCCGCGCCTGCGTGCGCTGCTGCAGCAGCCCCGCGACCAGGGCGCCCACGGCGGCCGTGAGCCGCGCGTCGGCGCCGCCCGCGTGCGGCCAGGCCGGGTCCGCGGGGTCGAGCCCGAGCGCGCCGAGCATCGCCCGCACGCTGGTGGCGGAGCCCCGCAGCGCGGCCGGCTGGCCGCTGCCGAGCAGCTTGTTGCCCTCGCGGACCACCCCGTGCAGGGCGGCGACCGCGGCGGGCGTGCCGAGGTCGTCGTCCATCGCCTCCACGAACTCGGCGCAGGGCATCCCGCCCGCCGGGACCTCCCCCAGCTCGGCCCGGGCCCGGTCGAGGAACCCCTCGATCCGCCGGAACGCCGCCGCCGCCTCGGCGAGCGCCTCGAAGCTGAACTCGACGTGGCTGCGGTAGTGCGCCGAGACCATGTAGTAGCGCAGCTCGATCCCGCGGCAGTGCTCCAGCACCGCCGGGATGGTCAGGCTGTTGCCCAGCGACTTGCTCATCTTCTCGCCGGCGGTGGTGATCCAGGCGTTGTGCATCCAGGACGACGCGAAGGGCCGGCCCGCGGCCCGCGACTGCGCCTGCTCGTTCTCGTGGTGGGGAAAGCGCAGGTCCACGCCGCCGGCGTGGATGTCGAAGGCGGGCCCGAGGTACTTGCCCGCCATCGCCGAGCACTCGATGTGCCAGCCGGGGCGGCCGGGGCCCCAGGGCGAGGGCCACGACGCGGTCTCGGGCTCGGAGTCCTTGCGGCCCTTCCAGAGCGCGAAGTCGCGGGGGTCGCGCTTGCCGCGCGGGTCGGCGTCCTCCGCGGCCTCCATGTCGTCGACGCCCTGCCGGGTCAGCTCGCCGTACGCCGGCCACGAGCGCACGTCGAAGTAGACGTCGCCCGAGCCGTCCCCGGCCGGGTAGGCGTGGCCGCGCGCGATCAGGTCCTCGATCAGCGCCAGCATCTCGGGCACGTGGCCGGTCGCGGCGGGCTCGTAGGTCGGCGGCGCCACGTTGAGCGCCGCGTAGGCCCGGTCCAGCTCGCGGTGCATCATCCCGGCGTGCTCGAACCAGGGCCGGCCGCGCTCGGCCGCCTTGGCCAGGATCTTGTCGTCGATGTCGGTGACGTTGCGGATGAACGTGACGGCGTAGCCGTGGTGCTCCAGCCAGCGGCGCAGCACGTCGAAGCTGACGGCCGACCGCACGTGCCCCACGTGCGGCTCGGACTGCACGGTCAGGCCGCAGACGTAGACCCCGACCCGGCCCTCCTGCAGGGGCGAGAAGTCGCGGGTCTCGCGCGTCGCGGTGTCGTGGAGCCGGAGTGTCACCCGTCGAGTCTAGGGGTGGGCGCGGCGCGGCCCGGCATCGGCGTTTGTGTGACTCCCGGGACAGAAGTGTCGTGCGCGACCTACCGTTCTCGGCATGCTGCCGACCCTCCCCAGCGCTCGCGCCCGGCGACTCCGCCCGGCGGCGCGCCTCCTCGCCGCCGGCCTCGCCGGGGCGCTCGCCGCGGCCCTGCTGGCGCCCGCGGCCGGCGCCCACCCCGCGGCCCCCGCCGCCGCTCCCGCCGCCGCGGACGCCCGGGTCGCGCCGCGCGGCATCGTGCACACCTGGCACGACAGCCAGCGCCAGCTGCGCCGCGGCTGGCACCGCGGCACGAAGGCCCGGCACGGCGCGCTGGTCATCGCCCGGCCGCGGGGGCGCCGCACCCGCGGGGGACGCCGCTACGCGGTGGCCACCTGGCACTCCCCCTGGGGCAGGCCCGGCTTCGGCCTGACCGAGCTGATCGCGTCGTGGAACGCGTCGACGCCGGGGGGCACCTGGATCCAGGTGCAGGTCCGCGTCCGCAACGCCGGGCGCACCTCCTCGTGGGACACCCTGGCCGACTGGGCCAACCCCGACGGCCGCGTGCGGCGCCGCAGCCACGGCTCCCAGCCCGACGACCTGGGGCGCGTCTCCGTCGACACCTGGCGCTCGACCCGCGCGGCCGGCGTGCGCCGCTGGCAGCTGCGGGTGCACCTGATGCGCCCCGTCGGCTCGCGGGCGACGCCGCGCGTGGACGCCATCGGCGCGATGGTCTCCCGCCTGCCCGACAGCACCCCCCCGACCTCGTCGCCGGGGCCGGGTCGGGGTCGCTCGCTCGCGATGCCGCGGTGGTCGCAGTACACGCACAGCGGCCACTACCCGCGCTGGGGCGGCGGGGGCCAGGCCTGGTGCTCCCCGACGTCGGTCTCGATGGTGCTCGGCCACTACGGCCGCGTGGTCGGCAGGCGCGCCTACCGCTGGATCCCGCGGGGCCACCGCCAGCCGTGGGTCGACCACGCCGCCCGCTACACCTACGACCACCGCTACGGCGGCACGGGCAACTGGCCCTTCAACACGGCGTACGCCGCCCTGCGGGGGACGAAGGCGTTCGTCACGCGGCTGCGCTCGCTGCGCGAGGCGGAGGACTTCATCGTCGCCGGCATCCCGCTCGTCGCGTCGATCGCCTACGGGAGCGGCGAGCTGTCCAACTCCCCCATCCGCTCCTCGAACGGGCACCTGCTGGTGATCTCGGGCTTCACCCGCGGCGGCGACGTGATCGCGCACGACCCCGCCGGCCGCGGCCGCGGCGTGCGCCGGGTCTACGACCGGGGGCAGTTCGAGCGGCTCTGGCTGCGCGCCTCCGGGGGCGTGGTCTACGTGATCCGCCCGCGCGGCACGGCCCTCCCCGCCCGGGGCCCCCGCCGCAACTGGTGAGCGCCGCCCGCGCGCCGGCTCACGCCGTGGCGGTGAAGTCGATGGTGTGCCACCCCGAGGCGCCGTCGGGCACGGGCTGGGCCCGGACGCCGGTCTGCACCTCGCCGTCCTTGCCCGTGGCGCGCACCCGCACGAGGTGGTCCCCCGGCGCCACGTCGACGCGCGCGATCCACTGCACCCAGGTGTCGTCGTTGGGGACGGAGCCGAGCTCGGCGGGCTGCCAGTCGGTGCCGTCGACCGCGACCTCGACCCCGGCGATCCCGTTCTGCTGCGCCCAGGCGACGCCGCCGATGCGCACCAGCCCGGCCGGCACCGCGTCGCCCGAGCCGGGCACCTCGATCCGCGAGGAGATCTTGACCGGCGCCTGCTCGGCCCAGCCCCGGGAGGTCCAGTAGGCCTCGAAGTCCGCGAACCGCGTGACCTCGAGGTCGACCACCCACTTGGTCGCCGACACGAAGCCGTAGAGGCCGGGCACGATCATCCGCACCGGGAACCCGTGCTCGATCGGGAGGGGGTGGCCGTTCATCCCCACGGCCAGCATGGCGGCGCGGTCGTCGGTGAGCGCGGCGAGCGGCGTGCCGCAGGTCCATCCGTCCTCGGAGGTCTGCTTGACGGCGTCCGCCTCCGGGGAGACGCCCGCCTCGGCGAGGAGGTCGGCGACGCGGACGCCGCTCCACCAGGCGTTGCCGATGAGGTCGCCGCCGACCTCGTTCGACACGCAGTTGAGCGTGATCCAGCTCTGGGTCACCTCCCGCGCGACCAGGTCCTCATACGTCAGCCTCAGCTCGCGGTCGACCAGCCCGTGGATGCGCAGCTCCCACGCGTCGGGGTCGAGGGTCGGCAGCACGATCGCCGTGTGGATCAGGTAGAAGGAGTCGTTCGGGGTGCGCCAGGGCGCGATCCCGTCGAGCCCGACGCTGGTGCCCTCGGGCGGGCCGGCGCGGGAGATCGGCAGCTTGAGCAGCGAGCGGGTGCGCTCGAGCCGGCGCCGGCCCCGCCCGACGAGGCGCCCCGCCAGGCCGACGACCGCGGCGCCGGCGGCGACGGCGCCCGCCGCGACGAGGAAGGCCCGCCGCGTCGCGGCCGCCGCCGGGTCGCCGGGCGCGGCGTCCCCCGCGTCCGCGCGGGGCGCGGCGGTCGCGGGGCCCGCGGCGGCGAGCGTGCGCAGCGGCTCGGCGAGGACGGCCCCCACGACCAGCCACGTGGCCAGCCCCACGCCCACGGGGAGGACCGACGCCGCGGCCGGATCGGGTGCGGTGAGCACGGCCGCGAAGCCGACCGCCCCGAGCGGGATCCAGACGAGCAGCGGCGGCCACCAGGCCCGGCGCGCGAGCCGGCCGGCGAGCCCGAAGAGCAGCGCCAGCAGCAGCGCCATCACCCCCAGCAGCACCGGCTTGTCGGACGCGCCGAGCAGGCCGATCGCCGTCTCGACGACCGGCCCCGGGGTCAGCCGGATCACGAGCTCGGCGACGGCCACGACCGGCGAGTCGCGCACGGAGAGGGCGGCCGCCGCGGCATAGCTGGTCGCCAGGCCGGCGAGCCCCGTGAGCAGGCCGGCCACGGTCCACGCGCCCCGGGGGATGCGCTGGCTGTTCACCCCACCAGTCTCCCATCAGGCATGATCGCGCCGTGAACGACGAGCCCGCCGCCCGCTCTCCCGGGGATTCGCCGCCGGGGGCGGCGCCGGATGGGTCCGGCCGGCCCCGGCTCCCCCGCGTGGGCACGGGCACCGACGTGCACCGCCTCGTCGAGGGCCGCCCGCTGCACCTCGGCTGCCTCGCCTGGCCCGACGAGCCGGCCGGGCTGGAGGGCCACTCCGACGCCGACGTCGCGGCGCACGCCGCCTGCGACGCGCTCCTCTCGGCCGCCGGGCTGGGCGACCTCGGGCAGCACTTCGGCACCTCCGACCCCGCCTGGGCGGGCGCCTCCGGCGCGGCGCTGCTCGCCGAGACCGCCCGCCGCGTGCGCGCCGCCGGGTTCACGATCGGCAACGTGGCGGTCCAGGTGATCGGGAACCGCCCGCGGCTCGGCGACCGCCGCGCGGAGGCCGAGGCGGCGATGGGCGGCGCCCTCGGCGCCCCCGTCTCGCTCTCCGCGACCACGACCGACGGCCTGGGGCTCACCGGGCGCGGCGAGGGGGTCGCCGCCGTCGCCACCGCCCTCGTGGTCTGAGCGCCGGTCCCTCAGACGAGCTCGGCCATCGCGTGCCGCAGCGCGCCCTCCACCACGCGGGCCCAGACCTCCTCGCCCTCGGGCGAGGTCTGGTGCGCCCAGTCCTGGAGCAGGTCGGGCCGCCGCTGAGCGACCTCGGCCCAGTCGGCGACGTAGGTGCGCGGCCGCTCGGCGCCGATCTCGCGCAGCCACCCGGCGTACGACGCCACGCGCGCGGCGATCTGCGGCTCCACGAGGTCCGGGACGACGAAGGGCGTCACCAGCACCACGGGGACCCGGCGCCAGACCAGCCAGAGCGCCGAGACGTAGAAGTGCTTGTCGACCGACGCGTGCGAGTTCGTGCCGAGCGCGACGGTCAGGGAGGTGGGCTGGCCGTGCCGGTCGCGCCAGGCCCGGATCCGGTCGTGCAGCGTCAGCACGTTGGAGCCGCGGACGGCGTCGACGTCCAGGTCGGCCACGCGACCCCGGAGCGCCGCCTCGCCGCGCGCCGTGAGGCTGTCGCCGATGACGAGGTGCGCGGGCGGGGCGAGGTCGGCGCTCACGCGACGCCCGTCGGCGTCCCGGCGGTCTGTGGCGTCCTCACCGCGCCATTCTCACCGACGCGGCCCCACCTCGACGACGCCCGTCGCCACCCGCGTCCCGTAGGCCGCCACGGCCGCGTGGACGTCGTCGAGGCAGTGCCCGGTGCGCAGGTCGAACCCGTGCCGGTGCGCCGGCGACGCCACGAACGGCACCCCGTCGCGCACCCCGACGATCCCGCGGGCCAGCGGCGTCGTGCGGTCGAACGGGTCGTGGTTGCCGAGGGCGTAGACGGCGTCGTCGGGCATCCGGAAGAGCGCGATCGACTGCCCGTGCACCAGCGCCGTGGCCCCCCGCTCGACGTCGAGGTCCGCGAGGCGGCAGACGGGCTGCCACTCGGGGTCCGGCCCCTGGTCGTCCAGCAGCCCGGGGTCGGGCCGCTCCACGTCGCTGCTCACGCATCCACCAGCGCCGCGGCCGACCCCGAGACCGTCCTCATCCGCGTGTCCCTTCTGCTCCTGCCGCTCGAACCTAGGGCGCGGCTGTGTTCGCCCGGTTTCCGCGTGTAACAACCGTGAAAACCTCGGTCGGGCCGGTGCCCTGGGGGCGACTAGGGTGTCCTCGCCGCGCCCCGGGACGGGCGCCGGGGACGGGAGTGCGGATGACTGCGGGCACGGACGCGGGCGCGGACGCGGCCGTCGTGGTCGTGGCGGCCGGCGCCGGCAGCCGCGTCGGCGCGGGCGTCAACAAGGTGCTCCTCCCCCTGGGCGACGCCCCCGTGCTCGTGTGGTCGCTGCGGGACGCCCTGGCGGTGCCGGGCGTGCGCCGGGTGGTGCTGGTCGTGCGCGACGGGGAGGGCGACGCCGTGGCCGACGCGGTCGTGCCGCACCTCGGCCCCGACGACCAGGTCGACGTCGTGACCGGCGGTGCCACGCGGCACGCGTCGGAGTGGGTCGCGCTGCGCGCGCTGGCCGCCGACGTCGACGCCGGCCGGCTCGGCGTGGTCGCCGTCCACGACGCGGCCCGGCCCCTCGCCGGTGCCGACCTGCTCGCGCGGGTGCTGGACGCCGCGCGCGCCCACGGCGGCGCGCTCCCGGTCGCGCCCCTGCGGGGCCTCCTGCGGCGCGACGGGGAGCGCGTGCGCGGCGACCTCGTCGGGGTGCAGACCCCGCAGGCCTTCCGCGCGGCGCCGCTGCTGGCGGCCTACCGCCTGGCCGAGCGCGAGGGCTTCACCGGCACCGACACCGCCTCGTGCCTCGAGCGGTACGCCGACCGGCTGGGCGAGCGGGTGCGGGTCGTGGCCGTGCGCTCCGGGCCCGCGAACCTGAAGATCACCTTTCCCGAGGACCTGCGGCTGGCCACGCGGCTGTGGCGCCGGCGCGCCGAGCACGCGGTCAGCCCAGCGGGGAGCCCTCCGGGGACGTGAGGGAGGCGAGGACCTCGAGCTCGTCCTCGTCGCCGACCCGGCGCCCCTCGGGCGGCGCCTGGAGCAGGCGCACGGGATGGTCGGCCCGCAGCGCCTCCACGACGGCCGCGAGGTCGGTCGAGGGGAGCTCCTCGAGCCCCGCGACGACGCGCGCGGGGAGGACCACGGGCGAGGCCACGGTGACCAGCTCCTCGCGGTCGACGGTGGCGCCGAGCAGCCCGTCCTCGGGGCCCGGCTCACGCTCCTTGACGGTGTCGGTGACCGGCCGCACGCCCGCGACCACGGCGTCGTGCTCGACCGACTCCTCGACGCAGGCGGCCAGGAACCAGGCGGGGGTGGCCGGGCAGAGCGCGTCGTGCAGCACGAGGGGCTCGCCGCTCTCGCGGACCGAGGCCCACCCGGTGGTCACGTCGAGCGACGTCACCCCGGCCTCGCCGAGGGTCCAGGCGGCGCAGACCACGAGGGACTCGCCGTGCAGCAGGAGGAAGGGCAGCGACCCGCGGTCCTGCTCGAGCACGGTGCCGAGCGCGGACGGCTGGTCGGGTCGCTCGCGGGGGGTGCGGGGGTCGCCGGGCCCGCCCTCGGCGGGCGCCTCGGGGACGGCGTACGGCAGGGATTCCATCCGTCCCACGCTAGCCCCGGCGACAAGCGACGAGAGGCCCCCGGGGTCGCTCCCGGGGGCCTCTCGTCGCGCCGCGGTCAGCCCGCGGCGGTGTCCAGCGGGACGACGCTCAGGAGGCGAGCACCTCGTCGAGGAGGGCCTCGGCCTTGTCCTCGTTGGTCGACTCCGCCAGCGCCAGCTCGGAGACGAGGATCTGGCGCGCCTTGGCCAGCATCCGCTTCTCCCCGGCGGAGAGGCCACGGTCACGCTCGCGGCGCCAGAGGTCGCGCACGACCTCGGCCACCTTCATCACGTCGCCGCTGTGCAGCTTCTCCAGGTTGGCCTTGTAGCGCCGCGACCAGTTGGTCGGCTCCTCGACCTGCGTCAACCGCAGCACGTCGAAGACTCGGTCCAGACCGGCCTTGTCCACCACGTCGCGCACCCCGACGAGGTCGAGGTTGCACGCGGGCACCCTCACGACCAGGTCCTGCTGCGCCACGATACGGAGAACCAGGTACTGCCGGTCCTCCCCCTTGATCTTCCGCGTCTCGATGTCCTCGATGATCGCGGCCCCGTGGTTGGGGTAGACGACCGTTTCCCCGACAGTGAAGGTCATATGTGGAGTTCCCCTTTCGCGGGTTCCATCCTAGCACGGCGCCGCGGCCGCCGACGACGCGTTTGTGCAGGTCAGAGCCGTTCTCGGGGCTTGACAACCGGGGGGTCGTGTGGTCACGGTCGAGAAACGGCATCGGCGAGGTGTGGGCACGGACCGCCCCCGAGGGGGATACTGGCCCGATGGGGAGGACACCACTTCGCTCCCGTCGCCGCGCCGGTCAGGCGCCCGCCGGGAGCCAGGACCAGGCTGCCCGCGGCGCGGGCGGCTCCGCCGCCGACGACCGCACCTCCGGCGACTCGGGCCGGCACCGCACGCGCCGGCTGCCCCGGCTCCGCCGCAGCGGCGGGAGGGATCCCGCGACGGGCCCGATGGAGCGGGTCAGTGCCACCGCCGCGACCCGCAGCCCTGGCGCGGCGAGGACGGCCGCCCAGCTGGTCATGGCCGCGCACCCGCGCCAGGCCCTCCTCACGGCCGGCGCGCTGGCGGCGTTCGCGGGGCTCAGCGGCCGGTCGACGGCCGGGGTGCTGCTGGTCCTGTGCACCGTGCTGACGGGGCAGACGATCCTCGGCTGGCACAACGACCTGGTCGACCGCGAGCGGGACCACGCCGCCGACCTGCCGGGCAAGCCGGTCGCCGACGGCCGCCTCGACCCCGGGACCGTCTGGTTCTCGATGGCGCTGGCCGTGCTCGTGCTCGTCCCGCTGGCCGTGAGCAACGGCGTCACCGCCGGGAGCGTCTACCTGGTCGCCCTGGCCGTGGGCCTGCTGGGCAACGTGCTCTTCCGCGGGTCCGTGCTCTCGCCCCTGCCGTGGATGGTGCAGTACGCGATCTATCCCGCGTTCCTCTCCTACGGCGGGTTCGGCGGCGGGGTCCAGGGCGACCCGCCCCAGGTCGCCGTGGTGGTGCTGGCCGCCCTGCTCGGCCTGGGGGTGCACGTGCTGCGCGCGCTGCCGGGCCTGGTGGCCGACAACCGCGCGGGCCTGCGGCACCTCCCGCTGCGCCTCGGGCTCAAGCTCGGTGCCACCAAGCTGCTGGTGCTCGGCAGCGTCTGGACCGCGGGCATCGGCGTGGCCCTGCTGCTCACGGTGCGCTCCCTCGGGATCGGGCAGTAGCCCGACCCCCGCGACCACCCGGCCCCGCCCGCTAGGCTGTCGCCGCACCCGCCGATGCGGCGCCCCCCGGGCGCCGCCGACCCCGCGAAGGCTGACCATGCAGAAGAAGCGCCGTCTCGCGCTCCTGACCGGCGCGATCCTGACCGTGCCCACGCTGTCGTCGTGCATGAACTACCCCACCGACATGATCTACACGCCCGCCGCGGGGGTGAACGACCGCGACGGGCAGATCGACGTGCTCAACGCGGCGATCGTCTCGACCGACGGGAGCACCGGCCGCTTCGTCGCGACGCTGACCAACGACGACGCCACCGAGCCGGGCTCGCTGGAGTCCCTGACCGGCGCCGGGTCCAGCGGCACCCTGAGCGTGGGCAGCTTCGAGCCCGTGGAGGTCCCCGGCGGCGGCCTGGTCAACCTGGCCACGACCGAGAGCGCCGGCGGCGTCGGGATCCCCGTGGCGGGGAGCTTCGGCCTCGGCGACTTCGTGGAGGTCTCGCTCACCTTCGACGACGGCCGGTCCAGCACCCTCGAGGTGCCGGTGCTGCCCAACGCCGACGAGTACGCCGGCATCAGCGGCGAGGACGAGAGCGACCTCGAGCGGGAGGTGCCCGAGGGGACGTTCCTGCTCGAGGAGGGGCTCGCCGAACCGGTGGAGACGGCCCCGTGAGCGCCACTCTCGTCCTGCTGCGGCACGGCGAGAGCGAGTGGAACGCCAAGAACCTCTTCACCGGCTGGGTCGACGTCGACCTGACCGAGCGGGGCCGCGAGGAGGCCGTGCGCGGCGGCCGGCTCATCGCGGACGCCGGCGTGCTGCCCGACGTCGTGCACACCTCGCTCCAGCGGCGCGCCATCACCACGGCCGCCCTGTCGCTGGACGCCTGCGACCGGCACTGGATCCCGGTGCGCCGCAGCTGGCGGCTCAACGAGCGGCACTACGGCGCGCTCCAGGGCAAGGACAAGAAGCAGACGCTCGAGGAGTTCGGCGAGGAGCAGTTCATGCTCTGGCGCCGCAGCTTCGACACGCCCCCGCCCCCGCTCGAGGACGACGCGGAGTTCTCGCAGGCCGGCGACCCGCGCTACGCCGACCTCGGCGACGAGATGCCGCGCACCGAGTGCCTCAAGGACGTCGTCGAGCGGATGCTCCCCCACTGGGAGTCGGGCATCACCGGGGACCTGCGCGCCGGGCACACGGTGCTCGTGGCGGCGCACGGCAACAGCCTCCGGGCGCTGGTCAAGCACCTCGACGGCATCGGCGACGACGAGATCTCCGGGCTGAACATCCCCACCGGCATGCCGCTGCTCTATCGCCTCGACGACGACCTGCGGCCGACGGTGGCCGGCGGCGAGTACCTCGACCCCGACGCGGCCGCCGAGGCCGCGGCGGCGGTGGCGAGCCAGGGCCGCTAGCCGCGGGGCTCAGTCGGTGGTCGGGTACTCCCCGGTGACCACGAAGACGACGCGGTTGGCGACCGAGACGGCGTGGTCGGCGATCCGCTCGTAGTAGCGCCCGAGCAGCGCGATGTCGACGGCCGCCTCCACCCCGTGGGACCAGTCGGCGCCGAAGAGCTCGGCGAAGTTGGCCCGCCGGAGCCGGTCCATCTCCTCGTCGGCGGCCGCCAGGTCGAGGGCGCTCTCGACGTCGCGCTCCTCGATGATCACCTTGACCCGGGTCACCATCTCCAGGGCGACCGCCGCCATCTGCTGCATCGAGGGGACAGCGTCGTCGGGCACGGCCCGGTCGGGCACGCGCAGCCGCGCGATCTTGGCGACGTGCACCGCCAGGTCACCCATGCGCTCGAGCTCGCTGACCATGCGCAGGGCGGCCACGATGATCCGCAGGTCGCCGGCGACCGGCTGCTGGAGCGAGAGCAGGGCGAAGGCGTTGTCCTCGACCCGCTCCCGGGCCAGGTCGATGGAGGCGTCGGCCGAGATGACCTGCTCCGCGAGCTCGGCGTCGCCCGTCATCAGGGCCTGGCTGCTCTCCCGGGTGGCGGTCTCGACCCGACGGGTGATCGCCACCAGGTCGTTGAGCACCGCCTCGAGCTGATCGTTGAAGGCCTCACGCATGAGGGGCACACTACGGAGTCGCGCTGACAGGACGCAGCCGAGGTGTGAACGCGCGGTGAACAGCTCTGCGGCGCGGGTGCGTGGCGCGCCCGGGACCCGCGGGGCTGCGTACGATCGGCCGTGTGGACCCGACGACGCAGGCCTTCCTGGCCGCGCTGATCGGCGCCGCCGTCGGCGGCGGCGCCGTGCTGGCGTTCCACATCAGCGACCGCCTCCAGCGCCGCGTCCCCGCGGCGGCGCCCCCCGTCGTCCCGCCCGGGGTGGCCAGCGTCCTCTCCGTGCTGCGCAGCAGCGCCGTCGTGGTCGGCCCCGACGACGTGGTCCTCAAGGCCAGCGCCCCGGCGTACGCCCTCGGCCTGGTGCGCGGGCAGGACCTGGTCGCCGACGAGCTCGCCGACCTCGTGCGCCAGGTGCGCCGCGACGGCCAGATCCGCGAGACCGAGCTGACGATGCACAGCGGCCGCGGTCGGCCCCCGCGCACCGTGACGGCCCGGGTCGCGCCGCTGGGCCCGCGCCTGGTGCTCGCGCTGGTCGAGGACCGCACGCGGGAGCGCCGCGTCGAGGCGGTGCGGCGCGACTTCGTGGCCAACGTGAGCCACGAGGTGAAGACGCCCGTCGGGGCGATCCGGCTGCTCGCGGAGGCCGTCGTCGACGCGGCCGACGACGAGGACGCCGTGCGGCGCTTCGGCGCGCGCATGCTCACGGAGTCGGACCGCCTCTCGACGCTGGTCCAGCAGATCATCGAGCTCTCCCGGCTGCAGGGCGACGACCCCCTCGAGGAGCCGGTGGCCGTGGGCGTGGACGACGTCGTCGCCGCCGCGCTCGACGCCAACGCGATCGACGCCGAGGCCTCCCGGATCGCGCTCGTCGCCACGGGGGCGCCCGGCCTCGAGGTGCTCGGCAACACCGAGCAGGTCACGGTCGCGGTCGGCAACCTGGTCGCCAACGCCGTGGCGTACTCGCCGCCCGACTCGCGGGTGGCCATCACGACCCGCGCCGCCGGGCCCTCCGTGGAGGTGTCCGTGACCGACCAGGGCATCGGCATCCCGGAGGGCGAGATCGACCGGATCTTCGAGCGCTTCTACCGCGTGGACCCCGCGCGGCACCGCTCGACCGGGGGCACGGGCCTCGGCCTCTCGATCGTCAAGCACGTCGCGGCGACGCACGGCGGCGACATCCGGGTCTGGTCGGAGGAGGGTCGCGGGTCGACCTTCACCCTGAGCCTGCCGCGGGCCGGCAAGCAGGGCGCGCGCGACCAGCCGGCCGGCGCGGCCACGGCGCCGGCACCGTCGGCGCCCGCGGTGAAGGCCGTCGTCGAGCCGGGTTCGGCCGCCGGCGTCGCGGCCGAGGCCGCGGCGCGGCGCGGCGAGCAGGACCAGTCCGCGCCCCAGGACCAGGAGGTACGCCGGTGACCCGGGTGCTCGTCGTCGAGGACGAGGAGAGCTACAGCGAGGCCCTCGCCTACATGCTGCGCAAGGAGGGCTACGAGGTGTCGGTCGCCGAGGACGGCAACGACGCCCTCGCCGACTTCCACCGCAACGGCGCCGACATCGTCCTGCTGGACCTGATGCTGCCGGGGATCCCCGGCACGGAGGTCTGCCGGCAGATCCGGACCACCTCCAACGTGCCGGTGATCATGGTCAGCGCCAAGGACGACGAGGTGGACAAGGTCGTCGGGCTCGAGCTGGGCGCGGACGACTACGTGACGAAGCCCTACTCGCCGCGCGAGCTGACCGCGCGGATCCGGGCCGTGCTCCGGCGGGGCGCGGAGCCCGAGGCCGAGCCCGCGACCCTCGAGGCGGGGCCGGTGCGGATGGACGTCGAGCGGCACGTCGTCACGCTGCACGGCCAGGAGCAGCGGCTGCCGCTGAAGGAGTTCGAGCTGCTGGAGATGTTCCTGCGCAACCCCGGCCGGGTCCTCACGCGCGGGCAGCTGATCGACCGCGTCTGGGGCGCCGACTACGTGGGCGACACCAAGACGCTCGACGTGCACGTGAAGCGGCTGCGGGCCAAGCTCGAGCCCGATCCCGGGGAGCCGCGCCTGCTCGTCACCGTGCGCGGCCTGGGCTACAAGCTCGACCTGTGAGCCCACCCCCGGGCCCCGGGTGACGGAGGGGCGTCAGCTCAGGTCGGGGTGCGGGTCCTCGCCGGCCTCGAGCCAGCCGCGGAAGGCCTCGAGGTTGCGGGTCGACTCCCCGCGCAACCGGCGCCACTCCCACTCCTTGCGGATCGAGGAGGCGAAGCCCAGCTCGAGGATCGTGTTGAACGAGTCGTCGGCGTAGGTCAGCACCGAGCCGAGCAGCCGGTCGAGCTCCTCGTGGGTCACGGAGCTGAGCGGCAGCCGCGCGTCGAGATAGATGTCGCCCGTCCGGTCGATGGCGAAGGCCACCCCGAACATGCGCAGGTTGCGCTGCAGGAGCCAGCGGTGCACGCCCTCGGTGTTCTCGTCGGGTCGGCGGCAGACGAAGGCGTGCAGCCCCAGCGCGTGCGCCCCGACGTCGATCCGCACGGGCGTCTGCAGCTTCTTCTCGCCCGGCAGGCTGGCGGAGAACACCCCGGGCTCGGTCTCGGAGAACTCGATCCCGGCGTCGGTCAGGTGCTCGCGCACCGTCGCGGCGACCTCGGGATCGCCGCCCCCCGCGGCTCGGCCGGCTCCTCGCTCACGCCGGCACCTGGGTGCGCATCAGCTGCGCGGCCCGGCGGTAGACCCCCAGCGTCTCGTCGGCCGTCCGCTCCCAGGCGAAGTGGCTCGCCTGGTGGCGCGCGCCCACCGAGAGCCGCGCGTGCAGCTCGGGGTCGCCCAGCAGCCGCCGCAGCGCCGCCGCCCACGCCCGCGGCTCGTGGCCGTCGACCAGCAGCCCGCTGCGGCCGTGGTCGACCACGGTCGTCAGGCCGCCGACGGCGGCGGCCACCACGGGGGTCCCGGTCGCCTGCGCCTCCGCGGCGACCAGGCCGAAGGACTCGTTGTAGGACGGCACCGCGACCGTCGTCGCCGCGGCGCACCAGCGGGCCAGCTCGTTCTGCCCCACGGGGGGGATGAAGCGGACGACGTCAGAGAGCCCGAGCTCGTCGGCCAGCGCCGCCAGCGACTCCGGGTGCTCGAGCCCCGAGCCCGACGGGCCGCCGACCACGGGGACGACCAGGCGGCTGCGCAACGACGGGTCCTCGGCCAGCAGCACGGCCACGGCCCGCAGGAGCACGTCCGGCGCCTTCAGCGGCTGGATGCGGCCGGCGAAGAGGAGCACCGCCGCGTCCTCCGGCAGCCCCAGCTCGCGGCGGCAGGCGGCCCGGTCGCGGGGGCGGAACACGTCGAGGTCGACCCCGGGGTGCACGACCTCGACCCGGCCGGCATCGGCGTCGTAGAGGTTGATCAGCGCCTTGGCCTCGTCGTCGGTGCTGGCGATGAGCATGTCGGCCGCGTCGACCACCTGCTCCTCGCCGATCACGCGCGCGGCGGGCTCGGGCTTGTCGCCGGCGGCGAGCGCCTCGTTCTTGACCTTGGCCATCGTGTGCATCGAGTGCACGAGCGGGACGCCCCAGCGGTCGCGGGCGAGCGCGCCGACCTGCCCGGAGAGCCAGTAGTGGGAGTGCACGGCGTCGTAGTGGCCCTGCGGCTGCGCGGCCTCGGTGCGGAGCACCTCGCGGGCGAAGGTGCACAGCTGCCCGGGCAGCTCGCCCTTGAGCAGCCCCTCGAACGGCCCGGCGGCCACGTGCCGCACGAGGACGCCGTCCGCCGCCTCGACGACCGGCGGCAGCGCCGAGGAGGTGGCGCGCGTGAAGATGTCGACCGCGATGCCGCGCCCCGCGAGCTGGCGGGCCAGCTCGAGGACGTAGACGTTCATGCCCCCGGCGTCACCGGTGCCGGGCTGGTCGAGCGGGGACGTGTGCAGGCTCACCATGGCCACTCGGTGCACGTTCCGTCCCTTCGTCGACACTGCTCCCCCGAGGCGCAACCGGGGACGATCCTGCCGCATTCCCGATCAGCGTCGCGGGCGAGGGCACCCCGGCGCGGGCGCGGCGGCGGACGGCGGCCGTGACGCGCTCGGCGAGCCGCCAGGCCACGACGCCCGCCAGCAGCGAGAGCACGGTGGCGAGCCACGGGATGCGGTGCTCGAGGTGGGGGTAGACCTGCCAGTGCACGAGGTAGGTCCACAGCGAGGCCGCCGCGAGGGTGCCGGTCAGCCGCGCCAGGGCGTCGGGCAGGCGCAGCGTCGGCAGCCACACGAGCGCCACGAGCCCGGCGGCGACGTAGGCGTTGCGTGCCCCCTCGTCGAAGAAGCCCGGGACCGACGCGAGCGCGATCGCGGTGAGCAGCCACCGGTGGGCCGGCGTGCGGGCCCGGGCCGCCGCCCAGCCGAGCGCGAAGAGCCAGAACACCACGTGCGCGCGGTGGATCTGGTCGCCGGCGGTGGGCACGACGCCGTAGCGGGTGACCAGCGCGAGGAGCGCCAGCGCCACCGGGAGGGCGAAGGGGAGGCGGCGCTCGAGGCGGTCGACGCCCGGCACGGCGAAGAGCGCGGCGACCACGACGAGGATCGAGACGAGCGCCTCGATGAACCAGTAGTACCAGGCCGGCTCGCTCCAGGCCTGGTCGCCGAGGCCGTTGACGAGCAGGGCCTGGCGCCAGCCCAGGCCGTCGGTCCACAGCGACACGGTGGCGATGACCAGCACCGCCGGCACGGCGATGCGCGCGGCCGCGCGGAGCATCCGCCGGCGCCGCTGGGCCGCGGTGTCGGCGGCGAGCGGGAAGCGGGCCAGGTTGAACCCCGCGACGGCGAGCAGCAGGTGCGCGCCGCCGAGCAGGGTGAAGAGGTTGGCGTGCGTGCCGACGATGCTGACGATGGCGAAGGCGCGCAGCAGCACGGAGGTCTCCGTGCCGCGGGGCCGGGCGAGGTCCCGCAGCCGGCGGCGCGGGCCGGACGGCGCGCCCCGCTCGCCCCGCGCGCGCCCGGGGGTGGCGGCGCGCGCCAGGTCGGCGGCGGGGCGGGAGGGCCAGTCGGGCGGGAGCGCGCCGAGCAGGTCCTCGAGCCGCAGCGACGCCTCGACGTAGGTCAGGGAGTCGCCGCCGAGCGTGGTGAACGCGTCGCCCGGGCCCGCGTCGGGGCGGCCGAGCACGGCGGCGTACACCGCGGCGACGTCGGCCCCGGTGACCGCGGGGCCGCGCGGAGACGTCTCGGTCCTCCCGGGCGCCCGCGGACCACCAGGCGCGCTCTGGCTGTCCGGCCGCGACGGGCCGCCGGGCGGGGCGGCCAGGGCGGCGAGCCCGCGGTGGTCCGGCTTGCCGCTCGGCAGGCGGGGCAGCTCGGGGCGGACGACGACGCGCACGGCGCTCGCGGGCAGGCCGAGCACCCGGGCGGCGGCGGCGCGCACGGCCCCGGGGTCGACGGCCGCCGCCTCGGCCGCGACGCCGAGCACGAGGTGGTCGCCGCCGTCGGCCGCGGTCGCCACGGTGCCGTCGGCGGCGAGCAGCCGCTCGACGCGGTCGAGGTCGAGGCGCAGGCCGAGCACCTTGGCCACGCGGCCGCGCCGGCCCACGACCTCGAGGAGGCCGTCGGGGCGCAGGCGGCCCAGGTCGCCGGTGCGCAGCGCCGTGATCTCGCGGCCGCGGGCGAGGTCGCCGGGGGTCTCGGCGTAGCCGAGCATCACGCCCGGGCCGCGGAAGACCAGCTCGCCCGTGCCCTCCGGCAGGCCGGGGGGCAGGTCGGCCACGGGCTCGACGGTGAACCGCGACCCCGGCACCGGGTGCCCGACGGCCTCCGGCGCGGCGGCGGCCCGGTCGGGCGGGAGCACGGCCATCCGGGCCGTGGCCTCGGTCTGGCCATACATCACGACGAGGTCGAACCCGCGCTCCTGGCCGAGCTCGGCCCAGCGCCGCACGGTCGGGGCGCCCATCCGCCCGCCGGCCTGCGTGAGCGTGCGCAGCCGCGGCAGGGCCGCCAGGCGCTCGGCGAAGCCGACCCGGTCGAGCAGCTCGAAGGTGTGCGGGACGCCGGCCAGGCTGGTGATCCGGTGCCGCGCGGCCTGCTCCCAGAACGCCTCGTCGGTCACCGAGGCGTCGGTGAGCAGGAGGGCGGCGCCGACGGCGAGGTGGCTGTGCAGCACGGAGAGGCCGTAGCAGTAGCCCAGCGGCAGCACGGTCGGCGCGACGTCGCCGGGGCGGATGCCCAGGGTGGCCGCGACCGCGCGGGCGTTGCTGACGAGGTTGTCCGCGCTGAGCCGGACCAGCCGCGGGGACCCCGTGCTCCCCGAGGTGGAGAGCAGCAGGCGCAGGTCGGGGTGCAGGTCGTGGGCGCCGGCCGGCCGGTCGGCGTCGGCGCGGGCGACCGCGGCCGGCAGGTCGGCCGCCCGGGCCGGGTCCAGCCGCAGGTCGGGGTCCCACTGCTCCGCCAGGGCACCGGCCGCGTCGGCCCCGGCCAGCAGCACGGCCTGCTCCGCGGCCAGGGCGCCCAGGTAGGCGACGACCGAGTCGACGTCGCGCCCGGCCTCCAGCAGGACGAGCCGGCGGCGGGTGCCAAACGCCGCGGCCGCGTCGGCGACCCGGCGCGCGAGCGTCGCGTAGTCCAGCGCACCCGCGCCCGGGCCGACCAGCGCCGGCGCGGAGCCGAAGGAGGCCAGGTGCGCGACCAGCCCGGCGGGCGCCCGCGACCCGGCGCGCGCGCCGCCGCGGGCGCGGGGCGGACGTCCGGCTGCAGGCTCACCGCCCCATCGTATGAGGCAAGCCTTACCTACGTCACTTCGACCTGCGTCACACGCCGGCCGACCGCCGGGTGGCGCGCCGCCGCGGGCGGATCCCCCACCCCGGCCGCGGCCGAGCCGCCGGCCGCGTCAGCGGCCGCAGGCGGAGCGGACGCGCCCGGACTCGCTCCCCGGCTGGGCGCCCGGGGTCACCTCGAGTCGGCCGTCGCCCGGCTGGCCGGGGCCGGAGCGCACCTTCCAGGTGATCGTCCTCGACTCCCCGGGCGCGAGCTGGAGCCCGGCGCCGACGGCCGGCCGCCCGCGGTCGACGGTCGGGATGTCGGGGACGAACTCCTCCCCGTCGAGCTCGAAGTCGCCGATCTGTCCGTCCCTCGGTGCATAGAAGACCAACCCGAGGAACTGCGTCCCGGCCGGGAACAGCGTGCCCCCTCCGGTGATGTAGTCGGGGAACTCCTCGATCCCCTCGGGGGTGGTGGACGTGAAGTCGATCCGTCCCCCGAACTGCTGCACACCGTCGGCGGTGCACCACTCGGCGTCCACGCGCACGTCGTACTCGAGGTAGTACTGCATCTTCGAGCCGGTGCCGTCGTTGAGGTAGACCCCGAGATGCGGCTCGTCGACGGCCTGGTCGACCAGCGCTCCGCCGACGGCCGCGCCGTCGAGGGCCGCCTGCTCCTCCTCGTCGAAGCTGCGGATCAGCAGCCGCCGCTCGTCGGCGCCCCGGGCGAGCGCCTCGAGCACCTGGCGCGGCTCGCCGCGCCCGCCGACACGACGTCGAAGACCTTCTCGGCGACGTCGGCGAAGAACTCGTCCTGCGCGGAGGGGCTCAGCTCGCGGTAGGGCCGCGAGAGCAGCTCCTCGAGCGCGTTGTCGCCCGTGATCCGGCGCCCGCCGACCTCGATCGGGCCCGTGGCGTCGAGGAGGTAGGACATCGCCACGGGGTCGACCGAGAGCACGCCGTCGACCCGCTCGTCGAACTGCCGCTCGCCACCGGGCCGAGCAGGATCTCCGCGATCCGCGGGAAGTCCGGCGTGAAGTTGGCGTCCTGGATGTACTGCCCGATCTTCTGGTCGTCGAAGAGCGCCTGCTCCACCTGCGTGATCGGGACGATCGGCTTCTCCAGGAAGGGGAAGTCGGCCGTGGAGGACTGCCGCCCGAGCGAGACCTTGCCCCGCCGGGCGTTGATGACCGCGAAGGACCCGGGGATGCCGCCGGTGGCGCGCACCTCGGCGTTGTTCTGGAAGACGAGCAGGTAGCGGCGCTCGCCGTCCTGCCCCAGCATGCCCGGCAGCACCTCGGCCGCCGTGTCGGCCGAGGAGAGCACGCGGTCGCCGCGGGCGACGCGGCGGCGCAGGTCGTCCACGGGCGTGCGCAGGGGCGCGACGTAGCCCGAGGAGTCGAGCGCGTCGAGGTCCTCGCGGGCGGCGGCGAAGGTGCGGGCGGCCGAGTCGAGCGGGTCCTGCAGCGCCACGATCGGCTGGAGGGGCACCCGCCCGTCGCGCGGCGTGAAGGTCCCCGCGTCGAGGCCCTCGGTCGCGTTCACGAGCGGGTCGAGCGCGCCGCTGGTCAGCTCGTCGAGCACCCGCGCCACCTCGGCGACGCCGTCGGCGTCGTCGCCGACGGCGGGCAGGAGGCCCAGGAAGCCGAACGTCGGCCCGTCGGTGTGGTCCCGCGCGCTGGAGGCGCTCGCGCGCAGGTCCTCGAGGCTCTGCTCGGCCTTCCGCTGCTCCCCGGCCTGCAGCGACTCCTGCAGCTCGGCGGCGGCGTCGCCCGCGTCGGAGAGGTCCGTCTTGGTCTGGATCAGCGTCCAGGCGATCCACACGCCGAGCAGGAGCACGAGGAGCAGCGCCGGCCACACGACGTACCTGGCGCGCATCAGAGGTCTCGCCTCTCCTCGGGTCGGTGGTCCCCGGCCACGACGCCGGAGCGGGCGATGCGCGCAGAGACTACAACAGCCCGAGCAGGTCGGGCGGCTCCGCCTCGCCGCTCCCGGGGGCCACCAGGCGCTCGGCGTCGGCGTGCCGCGCGGCCCCCGGGAAGCCCGGCCCCGGCTCGGGCGCGCGGCCGGCCCGCCAGGCCGTCGCGGCGGCGTGCGCGAGCCGGTCGGCCTCCTCGTTGAGGCGGTGTCCCGCGTGCCCCTTGACCCAGGAGAGCTCGACGGCCCGGCCGTCCGCCCGCCGCGCGGCCATCTCGGCGTCGAGCTCGCGCATCAGCGCGGCGTTGAGCACCGGCTTGCCGTCGCGCTTGCGCCAGCCCCGCGCCTTCCAGCCCGGCATCCACTGGGTGACCGCCTTGATCACGTAGGTCGAGTCGCACAGCACGTGCAGGTCGTCGCCGAGGTGCGCGCTCTGGCGCAGCAGGTCGAGCACGGCCATCAGCTCGCCCTGGTTGTTGGTGCCGTGCGGCCAGCCGCCGCAGGCCCAGCGGTCCTCGTCGACATACCAACCCCAGCCCGCGGGCCCGGGGTTGCCCAGCGCGGAGCCGTCCGCGGCGGCCGTGATCGTCACGGCGAGGATCCTCGCACCCCGCCCCCGGTGCTTTGATGAGGCCATGACGCGCGCCGACGACTCCGACCCCACCACCGCGCCGGCGGACCTCGACGCCGCCGGGTACGCCGGACGCACCGCCGGGCGCCTCGCCGTCGTGACGGGCGCGTCGAGCGGCATCGGCGCCGCGACCGCCCGCGCGCTGGCCGCGGCCGGCTTCGAGGTCGTCTGCGCGGCGCGGCGGACCGAGCGGATCGAGCGCCTCGCGGCCGCGATCGGCGGGCGGGCGGTCGCCTGCGACGTGACCGACCCCGACGACGTCGCCCGCCTCGCCGCCGAGGTCGGCGGGGTGCTGCACGTGCTGGTCAACAACGCGGGCGGCGCGCTGGGCACCGACCCGGTGGCCGAGGCCGACCCGGAGCAGTGGCGCACGATGTATGAGACCAACGTGCTCGGCACCCTCCGCGTCACCCAGGCCCTGCTGCCGGCGCTGCGGGCGAGCGGCGACGCCCTGCTGCTCAACGTCGGCTCGACCGCCGGCCGCGTGGCCTACGAGGGCGGCGGCGGCTACACCGCGGCCAAGCACGGCACGCAGGTGCTCACCGAGACGCTGCGCCTCGAGCTCTGCGGGGAGCCCGTGCGGGTCACCGAGATCGCGCCGGGCATGGTGCGCACCGAGGAGTTCTCGCTGGTGCGCTACGGCGGCGACCGGGAGGCCGCCGACGCGGTGTACGCCGGCGTCCCCGACCCGTTGGTCGCCGAGGACGTCGCCGACGCGATCGCCTGGGTCGCCACCCGCCCGGCGCACGTGAACATCGACGAGCTGGTGATCCGCCCGCGCGCGCAGGCCGCGCAGCACAAGGTGCACCGGGAGACCTGACCGCCGAGCCGGCGTGAGTTTCCGCCCCGCCGAGCCGGCGTGAGTTTCCGCCCCGCCGAGCCGGCGTGAGTTTCCGCCCCGCCGAGCCGGCGTGAGTTTCCGCCCCGCCGAGCCGGCGTGAGTTTCCGCCCCGCCGAGTCGGCGTGAGTTTCCGCCCGTCGTGGACGGCGGGTGGCACGGTCCGGCACCGGCAGGTCAGACTGCCCGGCATGAAGTGCATCGGACTGATCGGCGGGATGAGCTGGGAGTCCAGCGCGGCCTACTACACCGACCTCAACCGGGGTGTCGAGGAGCGGCTGGGCGGCCTGAGCTCGGCCCGCACGGTGATGTCGTCGGTGGACTTCGCCGAGCTGACCGACCACCAGCGGGAGGAGAACTGGGACGAGGTCGCGCGGATGCTCAGCGACGCCGCCCGGGGGGTCGAGCGCGCCGGGGCCGACTTCCTGCTCCTGTGCACGACGACCTTCCACCGGGTCGCCGACCAGGTGCAGGAGGCCATCTCGATCCCGCTGCTCCATCTCGCCGACGTGATCGCCGAAGCCGCCCACGCGCAGAACCTCTCGGTCGTCGGCCTGGTGGGCACGTCGTTCGCCATGCAGCGGGACTTCTTCCGCGACCGGATCGCCTCCCACGGCATCGAGGTGGTCACGCCGGACCCGCGGCACCACGAGGAGATCGACCGCGTGATCTACGAGGAGCTCGTGCACGGCAAGCTGATCGACGACAGCCGCCGCCGGATCGTCGGGCTCGTCGAGGAGCTCTGGGACGCCGGCGCGGGCGGCGTGATCCTGGGCTGCACCGAGCTCGAGCTGCTCGTCAAGCAGGCCGACTGCGACATCCCCGTGCTCCCGTGCACCACCCTGCACGTCGAGGCGGCGCTGGCGCGCGCCCTGGACTGATCAGCGCTCGTCGAGCTCCAGCACGACGGCGGCGAGCCGGCGCAGGTCCTCGCTCATGTTCTGCTCCGGGACGACGGTCTCGCTCCCGTCGACGACGAAGGCATAGACGAAGCGGTCGGGCTGGTCCTGCGAGCGCTGCTGGCCGGTCAGCTCGCGGCCGCGGGTGCGCCGGACCAGGCTCGAGACCTCGCCGGCCCGGGCGTCGGCGCCCGACTCGAGGTCCACGCGCCCGGTGACGCGCTGGCCGGCGAACCCGCCCGAGCGCCGCACCTCGACCACCGCGGCCGGCACCTCCTCCGGCTCCTCGACCCCGCCCGGCGAGCCGACGTCGACGCCCGGCTCGACGCCGACGCCGCGCCACGCCTCGGCGACGGCCTCGGCGTGCTCCCCGGCCGCCCGCACGGTGGCGGCGGCGAAGTCGGCGAAGTCCGCGTGGATGCCGACCTCGCCGGAGGTGAGCGCGGCATACCAGATCGGCCCCGCCCCCTCCCAGATCGGCGTGCCGATCGCGCGGGAGGCCAGCACGAAGGCCCGGTTGGGGATCCCCGAGTTCAGGTGCACGCCGCCGTTGTCGTCGGCGGTCTCGAGGTAGTCGTCCATGTGGCCGACCTGCGGGTCGCGCCCCAGCGTCGGGTCGTCGTACGCCGTGCCGGGCCGCTCCATGTCACGCAGGGCGCGGGCCTGCAGGCCGGGCACGAAGAGGCCCTCGCCCACCAGCCAGTCCGCCTCCTCCGGCCCCTCGCCGGCGAGCCACTGCTTGAGGCAGGCGGCGAACATGTCGGAGACGTGCTCGTTGAGCGCGCCCGACTGGTCGCGGTAGACCAGCCCGGCGGCGAACTGCGTGACGGCGTGCCCGAACTCGTGGGCCAGCACGTCGACCGCCGAGGTGAACCGGCCGAAGATCTGCCCGTCGCCGTCGCCGAAGACCAGCTGCGTGCCGTCCCAGAAGGCGTTGTTGTAGGCCCGCCCGAAGTGCACCGTGAGCGACACGGGCGCGCCGCGGTCGTCGTACGACGAGCGGCCGAGCTCCTCGGCGAAGAGCCGCATCGTCGCGTCGATGCCCTCGGCGGCCTCGTCGACGGCCAGGTCGCCGGTCGCCGGCTGCCCCGGCGAGCGGGCGGGGCGGCCCGGCAGCACCTCGTCGTTGTCGGCGTCGTGCACCAGCCAGGCCGGCGCGGGCGCGCCGCCCGGGACGCGCTCCCCCGCCGGCAGCATGCCCGCGACGGCCGCGGGCACCTCGGCGGTCGCGGCCGCCCGGCGCGCCCGGAACCCCTCGTCGACGACCGGGGACGCGCCCGCCGCCCGGTCCGGCGGCTCGGCCGCGGACGCCGACCCGGCCGCGGCCTGGGCCTCGGCGACGCGTTGCACCAACCAGGGCGGCACGACGCCGCACCCGTGCTCGAAACCGCCTGCTGTCACCCGAGAGCTCGCCATGGCTGCAGCGTGGCGCAGCCCGCCGACACCGGCACGAGAGTGAAGCTTCTGACTTCACAGCCCGGGAGTTCAGGTCAGGTCATTGTCCGCCTCAGGCCAGGTAGATCAGCGCGACGCCCGCCAGGGCGACCAGCCAGCTGGCGAAGCTGCCGATCAGGAAGTACTCCGTCACGTCGGTGGGGCCGGGCAGGTCGCGCGGGTCGCCGGGCGCCGGCAGGTGGTGCGGGTCGACCTCGACGAGCACGTCCTCGCCGCCCAGGCGCACCGCCCGCTGCAGCTCGGGGAAGCGCAGCAGCCCCTTCGCCGCGACCACGATCGCCGCGGCGGTCACCTCGCCGATCGCGCCGAGGCCCACGATGAACACGCGCTCCATCGGCCCGAGCACGCGGCCGCCCTTGAGCTGCTTCTCGTTGCGGGTGGCGGGCACGCCGACCGAGTCGAGCAGCAGGCGCACGAGCACGTTTGCGGTGGCCAGCTGCACCAGGACGGCGCCCACGGCCACGACGACGTCCTGCACCGGCCACCGCGCCAGGGCGGTCTCGTCGAGGAAGGAGGGCCAGTCGGGCACCTCGGAGACCTCCGCGCCGACGAGCCCGACGGCGATCCCGGCCCCGAGCCCGGCGAAGGCGAGCGCCCGCGCCGCCCCGGGGTGGCCGGACGGCTCCCAGAGCCCCGATCCGGCGAGCGCCGCCGAGGAGCCGAGCAGCCACAGCGCGTACGCCGCCGCGAGGCCGAGCCAGAGGGGCACGCCGGGCGCCCCGGGGCCGAGCGCGAGGACGCCGAGGGCGAGCAGCGCCCAGCCGAACCCGAGGATCGCGACCCGGCGCCGCATCGAGGTCAGGTCGCGCGCCGCGCGCAGCAGGTCGCCCGCTCCGACCACGCCGAGGAAGACCCCGACCACGATGAACGTCACGCCTGCCCCTCCAGCTCAGGATCCCTGCGGCTCGGCACCGAACCCGAGGTGAGCATCGCGCAGCGCGCCGACACCCCGGGCGAACTGCTGCGAGACGGCGGACCGCGACACATCCTCCTCCAGGGCGATCTCGGCCTGCGTCCGACCCTCGAGGGCCCGCAGCAGCATCCGGCGCCCGCGCTCGCCCAGGCGGTCGACCAGCGCGTCGCGGGTCACGAGGAAGGCGTTGGTGGTGGCGGCGTCGGGGCCGACATACCACGTGTGGCCCCCGGCGCTCCGTGGCCGCTCGAGCGCGTCCAGCGCGTCGCGGGCGGCCCACCAACCCGGCCCGTCCTGGAGCAGCGGCCGCCGGTCGGCGTCGTGGACGGTCACCTGGCCCGCCCCCAGGCCGCAGCGGACGTCCACCTCGGGCAGGAGCCGCAGCCGCACCAGCAGGGAGGCCAGCACCGCCTCGGACAGCTCCTCGAAGGCGCCCTGGAACTCGTCCCCGACCGTCGGCTCGAGCGCCTGGGCCGGCTGGCAGCGCGCGGTGAGGTCCGCCAGCACCGCGTCGACCCGCCGCTGGGTGGCGGCGCGGTCCGCGAGCCGCCGCGACCCGACCAGGTCGCCGATGAGCGTCACCAAGACCGGCATGTGTTCATGTTATCGCTTAAGTCTGCTCGAGTTAAGGTGCCGCCGGCCGCCGGTGCCCGCCGCCCCGAAGGAAGGTCGGCGCGGATCCCGTCTGCTCAGCCGGGGCAGCCGACGCAGCGCGGCCGACCTTCCTGCTGACGGGCGACGGCGACCTCAGCGGGCCCGGTCCCGCCGGGCGCTCACCAGCCCCTTGCCACGCTGGCAGCAGACCCGGGCTCCGGAGCGGACCCGTGGCCCCGACCCGAGGAGGGCCGATGGAGGCAGCGCGCGGCGCGCACCAGGCCGACGTCGAGACCGCCGAACCCGTCGCGAGCGGGGTGGACGACGCCCGGCTGCGCAACCTCCGCCGGTGGAACGTCGCCCTGACCGTGCTCCACGCCGGGCAGGCCCTGGTCGTGCTCCTGCTGGCGACCGACTTCGCCATCGCGGTCACCTCGACCTTCCCCCAGGGTCCCCCCGGCACCGCCCCGCCGGCCCCGGACGCGCTCTTCGACGTGCGCATCGGGTGGGCGATCGCGGTGTTCCTGCTGCTCGCCGCCCTCGACCACGGACTCACCGGCACCCTCATGCGCGAGCGCTACGAGCGCGGCCTGCGCAGCGGGATCAACCGCTTCCGCTGGGTGGAGTACTCGGTGAGCGCGACGATCATGATCGTCCTGATCGGGTTCTACAACGGCATCACCGACATCACGGCCGTGATCGCCGTGGTCGGGGCCAACGTGGCGATGATCCTCTTCGGCTGGCTCCAGGAGGTGATGAACCCCCCGGGCCGCGCGCACACCACCATGCTGCCCTTCTGGTTCGGCACCCTCGCGGGCGCGGCGCCGTGGGTGGCGATCGTGGTGAACCTCGTGGGGGCCGACGAGGTGCCGACCTTCGTCTTCGGGATCGTCGGCTCGCTGGCCGTCTTCTTCTCCAGCTTCGCGGTCAACCAGTGGCTGCAATACCGCGGCGTCGGCCCGTGGCGCAGCTACGCCTTCGGCGAGAAGGTGTACCTCGTGCTCAGCCTGGCCGCGAAGTCGGCGCTGGCCTGGCAGATCTTCGGCGGCTCGCTCGCCGGCTGAGGTCGCCGCCCCGCGGCCCCGGAAACCCACGCCGCCTCGCCGACCCCGGAAACCCACGCCGCCTCGGCGCCCCGGAAACCCACGCCGCCTCGGCGGGGCCGGGCCCGCGCCCGTAGACTGGCCCCCGGCCCCGCGCCGGCCGCGACTCCCGCGCCGCGCCCGAGCCGCACCCCGAGCCCGCCCCCGCGAGCCCGCACCCCGTTCCCCATCGAAAGCGACGCCGCCCGCGCATGCCCTCCTCCACCCGCACCGACCGGCGCAACGTCGCGATCGTCGCCCACGTCGACCACGGCAAGACCACCCTCGTCGACGCGATGCTGCACCAGGCCGGCACGTTCAGCGCGCACGAGGCCGAGGGCGTGGCCGAGCGGGTCATGGACTCCGGCGACCTCGAGCGCGAGAAGGGCATCACGATCCTCGCGAAGAACACCGCGGTCCGCTACGCCGGCCCGTCGGCCGGCGGCGAGCCCATGACGATCAACATCATCGACACCCCCGGCCACGCCGACTTCGGCGGCGAGGTCGAGCGCGGCCTGTCCATGGTCGACGGCATCGTGCTGCTCGTGGACGCCTCCGAGGGTCCGCTCCCGCAGACCCGGTTCGTGCTCCGCAAGGCGCTGAACGCCGACATGCCCGTCGTCCTCGTCGTCAACAAGGTCGACCGCCCGGACGCCCGGATCTCCGAGGTGGTCGACGAGACCTACGAGCTCTTCCTCGACCTGCTCGACGAGCACCACGACCAGAACGCGCTGGACTTCCCGGTCGTCTACGCCTCGGCCAAGTCGGGCCGGGCGTCGCTGGAGCAGCCCGGCGACGGCGACCAGCCCGACTCCCCCGACCTCGAGCCGCTGTTCCGCACCATCCTCGAGACGATCCCCGCGCCGACGTACGACGAGGGGGCGCCGCTGCAGGCCCACGTCACCAACCTCGACGCGTCGCCCTTCCTCGGCCGCCTCGCCCTCGTGCGGGTGCGCCAGGGCGTCCTGAAGAAGGGCCAGCAGGTCGCGTGGCTGCGCAAGGACGGCTCGACCCAGAAGGTCAAGGTCACCGAGCTGCTGATCACCCGCGGCCTGGAGCGCGAGCCGGCCGCCGAGGCCGGGCCCGGCGACATCGCCGCCATCGCGGGGATCGCCGAGATCACCATCGGCGAGACGCTGGCCGACCCCGAGGACCCCCGCCCGCTGCCGCTGATCACCGTCGACGAGCCGGCCATCTCGATGACCATCGGCACCAACACCTCGCCGCTGGCGGGGCGCACCAAGGGCGGCAAGGTCACCGCCCGCCTGGTCAAGGACCGCCTCGACACCGAGCTGGTCGGCAACGTCTCCCTGCGCGTGCTGCCCACCGAGCGCCCCGACGCCTGGGAGGTGCAGGGCCGCGGCGAGCTCGCGCTGGCGATCCTCGTCGAGCAGATGCGCCGCGAGGGCTACGAGCTGACGATCGGCAAGCCGCAGGTCGTGACGCGCGAGGTCGACGGCAAGCTCCACGAGCCCGTCGAGCGGCTCACGATCGACGCGCCGGAGGAGTACCTCGGCGCGATCACGGAGCTGCTGGCCAACCGACGCGGCCGGATGGAGCAGATGACCAACCACGGCACCGGCTGGGTGCGGATGGACTTCCTCGTGCCCTCGCGCGGCCTGATCGGCTTCCGCACCGAGTTCCTCACCGAGACGCGCGGCACCGGCATCGCGCACCACGTCTTCGAGCGCTACGAGCCCTGGGCCGGCGACATCCGCTCGCGGAACTCCGGATCCCTGGTCGCCGACCGCGCCGGCGCCGCGACGGCGTACGCGATGACGAACCTGCAGGAGCGCGGCGTGCTCTTCGTCGACCCCACGACCGAGGTCTACGAGGGGATGATCGTCGGCGAGAACTCGCGCGCCGACGACATGGACGTCAACATCACCAAGGAGAAGCAGCAGACCAACGTCCGCTCCTCCACGGCGGACAACTTCGAGAAGCTGGTGCCGCCGCGCAAGCTCTCCCTCGAGCAGTGCCTCGAGTTCTGCCGCACCGACGAGTGCGTCGAGGTCACGCCGTCGATGGTGCGCATCCGCAAGGTGCTGCTCGACCAGAGTGAGCGCGGCAAGGCCGCGCGCAAGGGTGCCCGCGCCTAGACTCGCCGGCGTGCTGAGGGGTCGGACGGCGGGCGTGCCCTCCGACCACTCCGCATCGGCCCGGCTGCCCGCGCCCGGATCCCGCCGCGTCGACGCGCTGGCGGCCGTCCTGCTGATGGCCCTGGCCGCGGCCGTCTTCCTCGCCCCGGGGCTCGACGGCCCGCTGCGCCGCGACGTCGGCGTCTATGCGTACGGCGCCCAGCAGGTCGCCGACGGCGTCGCGCCCTACGTCAGCGTGCTCAACCGCGCGGGGCCGCTGGGCCACCTCGTGCCGGGCGGCGCGGTGCTCCTCGCCCGGCCCCTCGGCGTCGACGACCTCACCGCCATGCGGGTGCTCTATCTCGCGCTGAGCGTGGCGGCGGTCGGCGCAGCCTTCCTGCTCGCGCGGCGCGCCTTCGGCTCCGTCGCCGCGGGCGTCGCGGCCGGCGCCGTGCTGCTGTCGTTCCACGACTTCATCGAGCACGCCGCCTGGGGCCCGCGCGAGAAGACGCTGATGGTGCTCCTGCTCCTGCTCACGCTGCTCGCCGGCAGCGCCCGCCGCTGGCTGCTCGCCGGGGCCCTGGTCGCGGCGGTGACGCTGACCTGGCAGCCGGCGTTCCTGGCGGCGATCGCGGCGGTCCTGGTGATGGGCCTCCTGCCGACCCCCCGCCCCGGGGAGCCGGGCCGGCTCGCGATCCTCACCCGCGTGCTCGTCGGCGGCGCCGTCCCGACGGCCGCGGCCGTGGGTCTCTACGCCCTGATCGGCCAGCTCCGCGTCGCGGTCGACGCCTTCGTCCTGATCAACCTGCGCTACACCGAGCAGCAGTCGTTCCTCGCCGACCTCGGCAAGTCGCTGGGCACGATCCGCGACGGGTACGGGCTCTCGGCGCTGTTCCTGGTCGTCGGGCTGCCGGTGATCCTCTGGGTCGGGCTGGCGGCGCTCCGGCCCCCGCGCGACGCCCCGCCCGACGCCCCGCCCGACGCCCCGCCCGGGCGGGGGACGCCGCCCGGCGCGACGGATCGCGCGACCGTCGCCGGCCTGGGCGCCGGGGCCGTCGGCGCCCTGGCCTGGACGCTGCGCGCCTTCCAGGGGCCGCCCGACCTCTTCGTCGTGCTCCCGTTCGCCGCGCTGGGCGTCGGCGCCGCCGTGGCGCTGCTCGCCCGCCACCTCTCGGCCCGCGCCACCGTCGCCCTCGCGGCGGCGGTGACCGTCGGGGCCGCGGCGACCGGCGCCGCCCACGCGCTGAGCGTGCCCAAGCGGCACGCGCTCGACGGCCAGCGGGCCGCCCTCGCCGCCGCGACCGACGTGCTCGGCCGGCCCCCGCGGGTCGTCTCCGCGGGGGCGCCCAACGCGCTGGTCCTGCTCGACCAGACCCACCCCACGCGCCTGCAGATGTTCGGCAACGGCCTGGCGACCTACGTCGAGGAGGACTACCCGGGCGGCCTCGCGGGCTACGCCGAGCGGGTCCGGCGGATCCGGCCCGACCTCGTCCTCGTCACCGGCAACGGCCTGCCACCCTGGATCGGCCCGCTGCGGGGCGACTACCGCTGGATCGCGCGGAGCAACGGGTGGATCTGGTTCGCCTCCCGCGAGATCCCGCGCGAGCAGCGGCGCGCCCTGACCGAGGAGCTGCACCGCATCACCGAGGAGAGCCCGTGACCGCCAGTCCGGAGGCCCGCGCCCAGCGCTGGTCCGTCGTCGTCCCCGTCTACAACAGCGAGCAGATCGTGGGCACCACGATCGACCGCATCGTGGAGACGTTCACCGGCGCCGGGCTCGAGCTCGAGCTGATCCTCGTCAACGACGGCAGCCGCGACGGCTCCTGGGAGGTCCTCGCCGCGAAGGCCCGCGAGCACCCGCAGGTGGTCGCGCTCGACCTGCTGCGCAACTACGGCCAGCACCGCGCCAACATGGCCGGCCTGCGCGAGTCCACGGGTGACTACGTGATCACCATGGACGACGACCTGCAGAACCCGCCCGAGGAGGCGCTGAAGCTGCTCGAGGCGGCCGTGGCCGGCGGGCACGACCTGGTCTTCGGGCAGTTCGAGCGCAAGCAGGCCGCCGGCCACCGGCGCCTCGGCACGGTGCTGATCGCCGCGCTGAACAAGCGGATCTTCGCCCAGCCCGACGACCTGGTGGTCTCCAACTTCCGGGTGCTGCGGCGCGACGTCGTCGACCGGATCTGCGCCGCGCGCACGGCGTACCCCTACATCACCGGCCAGGCGCTGCTCTACAGCCGGCACCGCGCCAACGTGCTCGTGCGCCACGACGCCCGCCCGGTCGGCAAGAGCAGCTACAACCTCCCGAAGATCCTGCGCCTGGTGCTGACGATCCTCTTCAGCTACTCCTCCTTCCCCCTGCGCTTCCTCGCGCTGGTCGGGTTCGTGGTCGCGGCGGGCTCGATGCTGCTCGGCGGGTTCTACCTCGTGCTCGGCGTGACCGGGCGGACCGAGGTCCCCGGGTGGACCACCGTCGTCGTGCTGCTCTCGGTCTTCAACGGGTTCACGATCGCGCTGCTCTCGATGCTCGGGGAGTACGTCGTGCGCACGCTGACCACGGTGAGCAGCACGGAGGACTACCACGTGATCAGCCGGGTCGACCAGTGAGCCGGCACCTGCTCGTCGCCGGCGCGCAGCGCAGCGGGACGACCTACCTGCACGCGCTGCTCGAGGCCCACCCCGACGTCGCGATGGCCCGGCCGGCCCGCCCCGAGCCGAAGGTCTTCTGCTCCGCGGAGCTCAGCGCCCGCGGGGCGGAGTGGTACCGCGCCACCTGGTTCGCCCACGCCGGCGACGCGGCGGTGCTCGGCGACAAGAGCACGAGCTATCTCGAGGACCCCGCGGCCCCCGCGCGCGCCGCCGCCGTGCTCGGCGACCCGCTGGTGCTCGTCGTGCTGCGCGACCCGATCGACCGCGCCGCGTCGAACTGGTCGCTGAGCACCCGCCACGGCTTCGAGGACCGGCCGCTCGAGCAGGCGCTGCGCGACGGCCTGCGCGCGAGCCGGGGCGACGGCGAGCCGTGGGACGCCGGCGCGACGTCGGTCTCGCCCTTCGCCTACCTCGAGCGCGGGCACTACGTGCGATACCTCGAGCCGTGGTGGGCCGCCTTCGGCGACGACGTGCACGTCGTGCTCCTCGAGGACCTGGCGGCCGACCCCGCGCGCATCGGCGAGGTGTACGCCGCCATCGGCGTCGACCCGACCTTCCGCCCCGAGGGGCTCGGCCGGCCCGTGCACGCCTCGGGCGACCCGCGCGAGCCGCTGCCCGCCGACCTGGTCGCCGACCTGCGCGACCACTTCGCCGCCTCCGACGCCGCGCTCGCCGACCGCCTGGGCCGACCGCTCCCGTGGCGCACCCCCACCCCCTCTGGAGCAGCATGACGACGACGCCACCGCCCATCGCCTTCAACCACGCCGCCCCGGTCGGCCGCGAGCTGGAATACATCGCCGAGTCGCTGACGAGCGGCCAGACGGCCTCGGACGGGCCCTTCTCGCGGCGGGCGGCCGCGCTGCTGGAGGAGCTGCTCGGCGCCGAGGACGTCCTGCTGACCACCTCGTGCACCTCGGCGCTCGAGATGTGCGCGATGCTGCTGGAGCTGCAGCCCGGCGACACCGTGATCGTGCCGTCCTACACCTTCACCAGCTCGGCGCTCGCCTTCGCCCGCGAGGGCGCGCGGATCCTCTTCTGCGACATCGAGCCGGCCACGCTGGGGCCGGACCCGCGGCACCTGGCGGAGCTGCTCGACGACTCGGTGCGCGCCGTCGTCCTGGTCCACTACGCCGGCATCCCCTGCGACGTCGACGGGGTCCGCACGGCGCTCGCGGACCGCCCCGACGTCGTCGTCGTCGAGGACAACGCCCACGGCCTGTTCGGCTCCTACCGGGGTCGGCCGCTGGGCAGCCTGGGGCGGTTCGCGACCCAGAGCTTCCACCAGACCAAGAACATCGTCTGCGGCGAGGGCGGCGCGCTCGCGCTGAACCAGCCCGAGGACGTCGCCCGCGCCTGGATCCTGCACGAGAAGGGCACCGACCGGCGGGCCTTCTTCCACGGCTACGTCGACAAGTACTCCTGGCGCGACACCGGCTCCTCCTTCGCGCTCTCCGACGCGCTGGCGGCCTACCTGCTGGCCCAGCTCGAGGCGCGGGAGCAGATCCAGGCGGCCCGCCGGGGCATCTGGACGCGCTACCTCGACGGCCTCGCGCCGCACGCCGACGAGGTCGGCCTGCGCCTGCCGGTGGTGCCGCCGGACTGCGAGCCCGCCTGGCACCTCTTCCACGTGCTGCTGCCCGCGCACGCCGACCGGTCGTGGGTGATGCGGCAGCTCGCGGAGCGCGAGATCGCGACGGCGTTCCACTACGTGCCGCTGCACAGCTCGCCGGGCGGGCGCCGCTTCGCGGCGCGGGAGACCGCGTGCCCGGTCACCGACGACGTGAGCGCCCGCCTGCTGCGCCTGCCCTTCCACAACGGGCTGACCACCGCCGACACCGACCGCGTGGTGGAGGCCCTGGTGCAGGTCCTCAGGAGCTCGCCGGCCCCGACCGGTCGCTGACCGGCGCGGCGACCGCCGCGACCCCGCGGGCCCCGGCGGCGGCGAGCGCCGCGAGCGCCGCGACCTCGACGGCGAGCAGCGCCCAGGAGACCAGCACCGTCGCGTCGCCCGGGCCGCCGGCGAGGCGGCCGAGGGCGAGCACGAGCGCCCCGGGGAGCAGCGCCGCCGCCCAGCCGCCGGTCAGGGAGGCGGGCCGGCCGAGCGCCAGCAGCAGGACGCCGGCGACCAGGTTGCCCATGGCCAGCGTGCAGGCCACGGCCAGCAGCGCGCACACCCCCGCGCCGAGGCGCACGTCGCCGCCGAAGACGAGCGGCAGCAGGGGCGGCCCGGCGAGCGCCCCGACCCCCGCGGCGGCCGGGAGGCCGAGGCCGAGCAGCCCGAGCATCCGCCGGCCGAAGCGGGTCAGCAGCGCCCGCCGCCCGGCGGCCGCGTGCGCGGCCAGGGTGGTGGTCAGCCCCGCCACGGCGCCCACGAGCAGCGTGTACGGCGCCCGGAAGAGCGCGAGCCCGGCGAAGAGCGACGTCACGGCCACGGGCGCGCCCCCCAGCGCCGCCAGCGCGACGGGGCCGCTGGTCAGCACCGCGTGCCCGAGCAGCTGGCCCGAGGAGGCCGAGGAGAGGAACGCGAGCGGCGACCCGACCCGCGGCGCCCCGTCGGCGCCGAGCCGCCACGTCGACGGCCAGGCGAGGCAGCCGGCGTACCCCGCCACGAGGCAGAGCCCGTAGGCCCACGCCGCCTCGACCCCCGCCAGCGCGAGGGCGAGCGCGAGCGCGAAGCGGACGCCGTTCTCGGCGACCAGCGTGACCGCGACGGCGCCGAGGCGCCCGCGGGCGCTCAGCACGCCCCGCACCAGGCCGGTCGCCGCGGCCCCGAGGCAGGTGGCGGCCACCAGCGCCCAGAAGACGCCCTCCCCGCCCGGGAAGAGGGTGCCGCGGGCGGCGAAGGCCACCGCCCCCGCCACGACCGCCACGCCCACCGACGCGCCCGCCAGCGCGCGGCGGGACTCCCGCACCGAGCGCTCGCCGCCGTCGGCGGCGACCGACCGGGCCGCCCAGTGCTGCACCGGAAAGGTCAGCGCGGCGCTCGCGTAGGTCCAGAAGGCCCAGAGCATCGCGAAGGGCGCCGCCGGCCCGGCGCCGAGGCGGCGCGTCACCGTGGCGAAGAAGGCGTAGGCCAGCAGCCCGCTGACGGCCGCGCCGACGGCCAGCGCCGTCGTCCCGCGGCGCCCGCCCGCCCGGGGCTCGCCCGGGGTCACCGCGGGGGCCGCCGGTCGGCCGCGGGCCGCTCCAGGCGCGCGAAGACGCCCCGGCCCTCGACGCAGGTCTCGCCGGCGGCGGCGATGGTGCCCTCGACGACGAGGCGCCGGTCGGTCCGGCGGCCCGGGGTGGCGACGAGCTCGAGCGGGACGCCGACGGGCACCGGCCGCCGGTAGCGCACCTCGAGCGTGGCCGTGACGGCCGGCGCCGCGACGAGGTTCGCCAGCGTGCCCAGCAGCGCGTCGAGGTGCCAGGCGCTCAGGCCGCCGTGCAGGTGGCCCGGCGGGCCCTCGTGCGCGGGGGACGCCGTCCAGGTCGCCGTCAGCCGTTCGCCGTCGAAGCTCATCGGCAGCACGGGGTGCACGGCGCTGGTGGGGCGGGAGACGAAGCCGTCGACCGCCTCGGCCGCGTCGCCCTGCGGGGGTCGCGTGCGCAGCGGGTGCGCCCGCGTCGACGCGCGCAGCCGGTCGGCGAGGCGCCGCACGTCGGCGCGCGCCGCCTCGAGCTCGTCGGCCTCCACCGCGGTGAGGCCGACGGCCTCGACGAGGTCGCGCGTCGCGTCGGCCAGCCCGCGGGCGGCGGCCACCCAGGCGTCGGGCTGCTCGTCGAGGAAGGCGCGCTGGCTCGGGTCGCTCACCCGGCCATTGTGGCGGGCCGGGCGCCCCGGCCGCGGCCCCGGAGCTCCGGGGAGAGCACGGCGAGTCCCAGGCAGGGCAGCGCCGCGAGCACGACGAGGCTCTGCCACATCCCGATCGCCTGGCTGACGCCGCCGACGACGGCCGAGCCGATGCTGCCGCCGACGAGGAAGAGCAGGGTCGCCACGCCGAGGGCCACGCCGCGCACCTCGGGCTCCACGGAGGACCCGACCGCGGCGGAGAGCGCGGGCTGGCCCAGCCCGAAGGAGAGGGTGACGAGCACGGCGGCCCCGCCGAGCATGGCGCCCGAGCCGAGGCCCGCGCCGACGGCGGCGAGGCCCAGGGCGCTCGTCGCCGTCACCGTGCTCACGCCGAGCGCGGCGGTCGGGCCGAGGCGGCCGAGCAGCGCGCCGGCCGCGCGCGGCATCAGCATCGCCGTCACCGAGCTCGGCAGCAGCAGGAGGCCCACCTGCCAGGGCTCCCACCCGCGGGCGATCAGCACCGCCGGCGTGGCGATGAGGAAGCCGAACCAGGCGGCGGGCACGGCGGAGGCGGCGGCGGCGCTGCGCACGACCGTCAGGTTGCGCACGACGGCCAGGGGCAGGAAGCCGTGGGGGCGGCGCCGCACGCGCAGGGTCACGAGCGGGGCGCCCGCGATCATCAGCACGAGGCCGGCGATGGCCACGACCGCGCCGGTCGACGGCGACTGCACGAGCAGCACGGCCCCCGCCGCCGTGACGGCGACCAGCACGGCGCCGAGGATGTCCAGCGTCGCGCGGGTCCCCTCGCCGGTCAGCGCGCGCCAGACGAAGGGCAGCACCAGGCCGCCGAGCATGGGCAGGGCCAGCACGAACCGCCAGCCGAGCAGGTGCTCGGCCACGCCGCCGACCAGCGGCCCGAGGCTGGCGACCGCGGCGCCGGTGCCGGCGAGGCGCCCGAGGGCGACGCCGCGCACGCGCCCGGTGTAGCGGGCGCTGAGGATGGTGACCCCGAGGGTTGGCACGGCGGCGGCCCCGGCGCCCTGCACGAGGCGGGCGGCGAGCAGGACGGGGTACGACGGGGCCAGCGCGGCCACGAAGGCCCCGCCCACCATCAGCCCGATGCCGGTCGTCAGGGGCCAGCGCACGCCGACGAGGTCCGAGACGCGCCCGTAGACCGCGGTGGTGACGGCGAGCATCAGGGCGTAGAGGCTGATCACCCAGGTCGCGTTGCCGATGTCGACCCCGAAGTGGTCACCGATCTCGGGCAGCGCGACCGCGGCGGAGGCCGAGCCCATCGCGGTGATCCCGAAGAGCGCCCCCAGCAGCGTGGCGACGCGCCGGGAGTCCGCGGGCCCCTCGTCGGCGCCCGCCCCGGGCTGGGCGCCCGGGTCGCGGGAGGTGTCGTCGGAGGTGGCCATCAACGACAGTGAACACCGGGCAGGGCCCGACTTGTTCCGCCCAGGCGGCGTGAAATGCCCACCCCGCCGGCGGAAGTTCACGCCGACTCGGCGTGAAATGCCCCACCCCCCGGCGGAAGTTCACGCCCAGTCGGCGTGAAATGCCCCATCCCCGGTGGAAGTTCACGCCGACTCGGCCGGCTCCTGCCGAGCCCCCCGGACGCACGACAGGGGCCGGGCCTCGCGGTCCCCCGCGTTGCCCGGCCCCTGAGAGCGTGGATGCACCCCGAGGTGCAGACGCTCAGCGTCGGTGGGTCACCACCAGTCGCCGCGGCGGTAGCTGGTGCCGCCGCCGCTGTCACCGCCCTTGTCCTTCTGGACCTTGGACGAGCTGTCCTTGTCCGGCTTGTCGGCCGACGCAGCGGAGCTGACGCCCCCCACGAGCAGGACCGCCACCGCAGCGGTGGTGAGTGCCCGGCGAATACGCGTGATCTTCATGCCTTGTCTCCCTCCCTAAGCGGGCCGCCCTCGAGCCCGAGTGATGCCAATCGTGCCCGCCGTCTCGGCGTGTTGTCCCAGGCAACTGCGCAAAACCTGAGATTTGCCGCAAGGTCCGCTCGGCTTCCCCGCGCTCATGTCGAGCGAACCTTGCGCACTCCCTGTCCTCGGGAGCCCCGTGGTTGAGGCCGATTGGGCCCCCGACGCCGGTGCCGGCCATCCCCGGCCGGGCGGCCCCCCGGGACCCGGGTCGACCAGGGTCGCCGGCCTCGACCGGTTCAGACCACCCAGCGACCCAGCAGCGTGCCGGACTCCTCGAGCAGCATCGCCAGCCGCAGCGGCACGTCGAGCGGCGCGCCCTCGGTGATCCGCGGGTGCGAGCCGGCGACCAGCCGCGGCACCGTCGTCGCGGTCAGCTCGTCGGCGGCGCCCTGGAAGACCAGGTCCCGCAGCAGGTGTGGCCCGCCCTCGCACAGCAGGCGCGGCCAGCCCCGGTCCATCAGCGTCCGGCGCAGCAGCGCGAGGTCCACCCGGTGGGACCCCAGCGTCAGCACGTGCTGCTCGCCCAGCACGGTCCGCGCCTCGTCCAGGCCCTCCGAGGAGGTGCACGTCGCCAGCCAGACCGAGCCCGGCGGCGCCCCCCGCAGGGTCTCGGGCACCTGGGCCT
Organism: uncultured Actinomycetota bacterium; assembly: GCA_963832415.1. Taxonomy (GTDB): domain Bacteria; phylum Actinomycetota; class Actinomycetes; order Propionibacteriales; family Nocardioidaceae; genus Nocardioides. The sequence goes on from CAWHTZ010000011.1 coordinate 313,845, forward strand.
TGCGGCTGACCAGCACGATCGGGGTGTCGGTGGGTCCGTAGGCCTCCACCCGCGCGGTCCCGGCCCCCACGATGATCGCGTCGGCGAGCCGTCGCAGCGTCGCGAAGACGCGGTGGTCGGCCGGGTTGTTGATCCCGCCGCTGCGCCCGGTGTCGCCGGTCGCCGACCCGTCGACCGTGCTGACCATGTTGACCCGCAGCCACTCCGCGGTCGGCGGGGCGTAGAGCGCCTCCAGGTCCGCGTCGCTCAGGTCGCCGGGGTCGGCCACCTCGGCGGCGCGGCCGGTGGTGTCGAGCAGGACCTGCACGAGCGTCTCCTCACGGTCGGTCGGCGGCGCGGCCGGGTGCCCGGGCGGACGCGAGCGTCACCACCCAGTACTGCACCCCGTAAGGGTCCCCTGCCCAGCGGACCTCCGCCGCGGGGGGTCCCCCCGCGGCGCCCAGCAGCGCCCCGAGCCGCCGCAGGCCGCGCACGCCGGCCGCCCACAGCGCGTCGCCGAGGTCGGCGTCGAGCCCCGCGAGCCGACCGGCGTCGCCCCCGGCGAGCGCCGCGCCGACCTCGCGGTCGAAGGCGAACGAGCGCTCGTCGAGGTGACCCGGGGCCTTCTCGCCGCGCCGGGCCGACCCGTTGGCCATCACCAGCAGGGCGACCGGCGCCCCCGGGTGCGCGGGCCCCGCCTCGCGCGGCCCGAGCTCCTCGGGTGCGCGGTACGCCGTCGCGCCCGTCCAGCCGGCGTCCGCGAGCAGCGCGCCCGCCACCCGGGCTCCCCCGGCGGTGGTCAGACCGCGCGCGCGGTCGGCGTCGTCGAGGGGGTCGTGCAGGACGACCACCGACCCGGCGGCCGCGAGGAGGTCCGCCAGCGCGGTCCGGCAGGCGGCGCGCAGCTCGGGGACGGGGTCGACGAGCCCGGCGCGCTCCGGCAGCAGCGCCAGCAGCGGCGGCAGCACCGCGGCGCGCACCTCGCTCACGCCAGCCCCGGATCGCTCACGCCAGCCCCCGGATCGCCCGCGCCGGCGGGCGGCGGCCGTCGACCGACGCCACGAGGTCGACGACCTGCCGGGTCTCGGCGACCTCGTGCACGCGGTAGACCCGCGCCCCCGCCCGGGCGCACAGCGCCGTCGCGGCCAGGGTGCCCACGAGCCGCTCGCCCACGGGCCGGTCGAGGGTCTCGCCGATGAAGTCCTTGTTCGACAGCGACACCAGCACCGGCCAGCCGGTGGCCACCAGCTCGCCGAGCCGCCGGGTCAGCTCGAGGGAGTCGAAGGTGTGCTTGCCGAAGTCGTGGGCCGGGTCGATCAGCACGCCCGCCGGGTCGACGCCGGCGGCGACCGCCCGCTCGGCGTACGCCGTGGTGTCGGCGATGGCCGCGGCGACGACGTCGCCGTACTCGATCCGGTGGGGCCGGGTGCGCGGGGTGACGCCGCCGGTGTGCGTGCAGACGAGGCCGGCGCCGCGGGCCGCGGCGACGTCGACCAGCTCGGGGTCGGCGCCGCCCCAGGCGTCGTTGAGGAGGTCGGCGCCGGCGGCGCACGCCGCGTCCGCGACCTCGGCCCGCCAGGTGTCGACGGAGACGACGACCCCGGGGTGGGCCTCCCGCACCCGCGCGACGAAGTCGACCACCCGGGCGCGCTCCTCGGCGGCGCCGATCACCTCCCCCGGGGCGGCCTTGATGCCGCCGATGTCGACGATCTCGGCGCCCTGCGCCACGACCTCGGCGACCCGCTCGGCCGCTCGCTCCTCGGCCCAGGTGGCGCCGCGGTCGTAGAAGGAGTCCGGCGTGCGGTTGACGATCGCCATCACCAGCGACGCGTCGTCGGCGAAGCGGTGCCGCCCGAGCGCGAGGGTCATGCCCGGCTCACGCGGGGGTCGCGCGACGCTTCGCCGCGAGGGCGTCGAGGACGTCGAGGGCCGGGGGGCGCTCGCCCAGCGGCACGACCCGGTCGAGCGGGACCACCGCCCCGTCGACGGGGTGGTACTGCCGCAGCGCCACCCGCGCCGGGCCCGGCCCCGCCCGCCCCGCCGCGCGCGCCGGGTCGCGCGCGTCGGCGGCGGCCAGGATCTGCGTCGCCATCGCCCCGAGGTCGCGCAGCGCCTGGTGCCGGTGCGCCCGGCGGCCGAGGTCGACCTGGGCGATCGCGCCGACGCCGCGCGCGGCCGCCACGTCGAGCACGGCGGCGAGCTCGACGGCATACCCCGTCGGCACGGCGAGGGTCTCGAAGACCGACCGCCGCACGGCCCACTCCCCGGCCAGCGGCTGCACCAGCCCGCCGAGCTCGGGGTGGCGCAGCGCCAGCAGGGGGCGGGCCACCAGCTCGGTCACGCGGCCGCCCTCGAGGGCGGCGGCGTCCCCGGCATCTCCGGCGCCCGCGGGGCCGAGCCACGGCCGCTCGTAGAAGCCCTTGACCAGGTCGATGCGCCGGTCGGTCAGCAGCGGGCCGAGCAGGCCGGGCACGAAGTGCGTGTCCCAGTCGACGAGGTCGGCGTCCATGAAGACCAGCAGGTCGCCGGTGGTCACGAAGAGCGACTTCCACATCGCCTCGCCCTTGCCGGTCGCGACCCCGAGGTCGGGGCGCACGTCCGCTGCGCGGTGCACGGCGGCCCCGGCGTCGCGGGCCACGGCGTAGGTGTCGTCGCTGGAGTCGGAGTCGATCACGACGATCTCGTCGAGCAGGGCGACGGTGTCCATCAGGGCGCCGCGGACCCGGGCGACCACGTCGCCGACGGTCGCGGCCTCGTTGCGGGCGGGCACGACGAGCGAGACCCGCCCGGCGCCCTGCTTGGCGGCGAGCAGGGCCTCGAGCGGCCAGTCCTGCCAGCGGTGGGTGTGCTCGGCGAACCACGTCACGGGGCGACCCTAGCCAGCGACGCCCACCGCGCCCGGCCCGCGCGGGGGCCGGCCGGGCCGGCTACCGCCGCTGCGCGGCGAGGTCGGCGACGGCGAGCATCCGCCCGAAGAACTGCTCGGAGGTGAACTCCCGCAGCACGCGGCGCCGGGCGGCCTCGCCCACCGCGCGCATCCGGGCCGGGTCGGCGAGCAGGGCGTTGAGCGTCTCCAGCAGGGCGTCGCTGTCGTCCGGGGGCACGACGAAGCCGTCGACGCCGTGCTCGATGTGGTCCCGCACCCCCAGCGTGTCGGTGACCACGACGGGCTTCGCGCGCAGCATCGCGTTGAGGTAGGTCTCCTGGCCGGCGCTCCGGATGGCGCCGGCCAGCACGGGGACGACGACGACCGTCGCCTCGCGGGCCGCCTGCCGGAACCGCTGCGGCGTCAGCTCCCCCGTGACCAGGTTCGGGCCCTCCGCGGTGGGGAGCAGCCGGCTGGCGATCCGCACGGGTGCCCGCACCTGCGGTGCGACCGCCGCCATGGCGCGGTAGTCGCGCAGCGAGTTCCCGGCGGCGAAGACGCCCCCCGGGCCGGGGCCCAGGGGCCCCTCGTCCGACGCCGTCGCCCCGAACAGCGTGGGGTGCACCCGCTCCGCGGGGATCCCCCAGCCCGCGGGAAACTGCCGCGCCTCGCCGGTGGACAGCACGCAGTAGTGGGTGTGCGCCGTGTCGAGGGCCCGGATCGCCGTGCGGGCCAGCCGGCCCGAGCCCTCGGGCGCCCGGTCGACCATCGTCGGCGGCCCGGCGCGGGAGATCCGCCGGCTCGTCTGCTCCCAGATGCACTCCCCGAGCACGACCGGCGTGCCCCGGCGCGCGACCACCGCCGCGACGAGCTGGTCGACGTATCGCCAGTCCGACCCCATGGCGCCGCGCAGGATCACGGCGTCGTAGTCGCGGGCGCGCGCCACGACCTCCCGGGCGAGCGCAGCGGGATGCTGGAGCGGATCGATCTGGTCGACGCGGGACCCCCAGTCCGTCCCGCCCCCACGATATGTCGACAGGAACATGCCGGGCCCATGCTTTCACGGCGCCCGCGGCGGTGGGAATCAGCCAGCCCCGATCTGCCGGGCCAGGTCGGTGAGCTCGCTCGCGACGACCTCGGGCGTGGTGGCGTACGCCGGGTAGGCGCCGATGGTGCGGTTGACCCACGCCGTGCGCAGGCCGGCGCGGGCCGCACCGTCGACGTCCCAGGGGTGCACGGCGACGAGCATCGCCTCGTCGGCGGTGACGCCCGTGACGTCGAGCGCGTGGGCGTAGGCCCGGGGGTCGGGCTTCCAGGCCGGCGCGTCGGCGACGCTCAGGAAGTGCTCGAAGAGCTCGGCCACCGCGGCGTTCTCGAGCAGGGTCCGGGCGACCGCGGAGGCCCCGTTGCTCAGCGTGACCAGCCGGACGCCGGCCCCCGCGATGGCCCTCAGCCCCGGCACCACGTCGGGGTGCACCGGGAGGTCCCGGAAGCTCGCGAGCACCCGGTCGACCGCGTCGGCGTCGTCCCGGCCGAGCCGCACGCGCACGCCCTCGCGCGCCAGCTCGGCGAAGTCGGGGTTCTCCCCCACGACCGAGAGCGCGAAGCCGTCGCGCAGCACGCCCGCGAACCACGGCTCCGCCTCGTGCGCCTCCAGGCCGATCTCGACGAAGACCTCGCGCAGCGGCGCGGTGTCCGACAGCGTCTCGTTGACGTCGAGCACGAGGAGACGGGGCGGCGGGACCGGGGTGTCGGCGCTCATGGCCCGAGCCTGCCGCCGGCCCCGCGAGGCCCACAAGCCGCCCCCGGGTGAGGTCAGCGGCCGGCGGGGCCGGGGGCCGCGGCCGCCCGCCGCGCCTGGTCCTCGATCCGGGCCCGGACGAACCGGAAGCCCACCATCCGCTGGAAGTGCCGGGCCCCGGCCGACTGCTCCCCGGGGTGCTCGGTGTCGAGCAGCCAGCGCACCCCCTGCGCGGCGAGCCGCTCCGCCAGGGCCTGGGTGGCGAGGTAGCGGGCGTCGCTGTGCACCCGCCCCCACCCGAGGGTGCGGAAGTAGCGCAGCGCCGCCCACTGGCCGCAGACCGGGACGACGGCCAGGAGCAGGGGCTCGCCCCCGGGGGACTCCGCGACCATCCAGGTGTCGAAGTCCAGCAGGTCCGCGTTGTCCGGCGTCTCCTGGCGGTACCAGTCGTCCGGGTGCCGGGTCTCGGCCTCCGAGGCCAGGTCGAGCAGCCTCCGCCGCTCGGCGTCGTCGTGCACGGGCCGGCAGGCGACGTCCTCGCGCAGGGCCTTGCGGACCTTGCGCCGCAGCGTCTGGCGGCGGCGCCCCCGGCTGTAGTCCGCGGGGTCCTCCGGCAGGCGCAGGGCCGCCAGGCCGATGCTGCGCAGCGGCACGGGCCCGACGCCCGGCTCGTCGAGCAGCGCGAGCAGGAAGGCGGCGTCCGGCGACGGCTCGGCGACGTCGAGCGTGGCCACGGGCAGGCGCAGCACCGCCACGAGGGCGGTGAGCGAGAGCCAGGGGTGCCGCAGGCAGAAGAGCCACGGACGGGCGGGCCGCTCGTCGGCATACGCGTCCCAGTAGGCGGCGAGCGACGGCTCGGCGGTCGTCCCGCGCAGCCGCGCCCGAAGACCGCGGACCGCGCCGGCCCGGCGTCGTGCTCCCACCGTCTCCCCCCGAAACCCGTCTCTCCCTCAGGTCTTGCGACCAGGCGCCCGGGGCGCCGCCCGCCGGCGCAGGCTAGCGCGACCCGGCCGATGCCGTCAGGTACGGCGCGGGCGGGGCGCGCTCACGCCGTCGAGTGGACGGTGGCCGCGCGGTGCTCGACGGCGAGCACCGCCGCCTGGGTGCGGCTCGCGAGCCCCAGCTTCGCGAGGATGTCGGAGACGTAGTTCTTGACCGTCTTCTCGGACAGCCCCGTGCGGGAGGCGATCTGCCGGTTCGTGAGGCCCTGGGCCACCAGGCCGAGGACGCGGCGCTCGCCCTCGGTGAGGCGGTCGAGCCGGGGGTCCACCCGCGGGCCCTGCCGCACGCGCTCCAGGACGCGGGTCGTCACCTGCGGATCGAGGGTCGACTGACCGTCGGCGACCCGGCGCAGGGCCGCGACCAGGTCCCCGGCGGAGACGTCCTTGAGCAGGTAGCCGGCGGCCCCCGCCAGCACCGCGGCGACGACGTCCTCCTCGCGGTCGAAGGTGGTCAGCATGAGCACCGCGATCGAGGGGTCGACCGAGCGCACGGCGCGGCAGACGTCGATGCCGGAGCCGTCGGGGAGCCGCAGGTCCAGGATCGCCACGTCGGGGCGCAGCGCGGGGATCTGGCGCTCGCCGTCGCGCGCCAGCCCGGCCTCGCCGACGATCTCGACGCCCCCCTCGCTCTCGAGGGCGGCGCGGAGCCCGCGGCGCAGCAGCGTGTGGTCGTCGAGCAGGTAGACGGTGATCGGGCGCGCCCGGTCTGCACTGGCCATGGTGCCGACGCTAGGCGCCGGGGCCGACCGGCGGCAGTGCTCGGAGGGCACGACAGGCAGGGCCGAAGGTCCCCCCACCCGCCGCCGGGACCGCGGCGCGGGCCCGAGGGCCCAGGTCCCCGACGCCGAGGACCCGGTCCCCTTCCACTTCGCCGGAGCCCGCGTCAGGATGGCCCCATGGACACCACTGACACCCAGCGTGAGACCCCGACGAACGACCAGATCCCCGAGGCCACGACGGGTGCCGTCGTCGTGGGCATCGACGGTTCCGACAACTCCGAGACCGCCCTGGTGTGGGCGGCCGAGCAGGCGAGCCTGGAGCACCGACCGCTCGTCGTGCTCTTCGCCGCCGACAGCGCCGCGGCCTTCTCCCAGGTCTGGGCCGAGGGGAGCCCCATCGACCACAGCCAGGTCATCCACGACGTGGAGACCGAGGCGCGCCGCATGAGCGAGGAGGCGGCCGAGCGCGCCCGCGCCCTGCACCCCGGGGGCGAGGTCCGCACCCTCGTGACCCTCAGCGACGCCCGGCACGCGCTGCTGGAGGCCGCCGACCACGCCTCGCTCGTCGTGCTCGGCTCGCGCGGCCGCGGCCCGGTGGCCTCGCTCCTGATCGGCTCGGTCGGTCACGCCGTGAGCAGGCACGCGGCCTGCCCGGTCGTCGTCCTCCGGCCCGGCGCCGAGGAGCACGCCGGCGGGATCGTGGTCGGCGTCGACGGGCGCGCGTCGTCGCGGCCGGTGCTCGACTTCGCCTTCCGCGAGGCGTCGCTGCGCGGTCGGCCGCTCACCGTGCTGCACACCCACGTCGACCAGATCTCCATGGCCTACGGCCTGCACATCGTCGCCGACACGGCCGAGGTCCAGGAGGCCACCCGCACGCTGGCGGAGGCCGTGGCCGGCTTCCAGGAGAAGTTCCCCGACGTCGAGATCAACCGGGTGGTCCGCGGCCAGGAGGTCGAGCCCGCGCTGCTCGAGGGAGACCCCGACGCCTCGCTCATCGTGGTCGGGCGCCGACACGGCCACCTGGCCTCGCTGCACGCCAGCATCGCCACCTCGGTGCTGGAGCACGCCAGCACCGCCGTCGCGGTGGTGCCGGCCTCCTGACGGCCTCCTGACAGCCCCCTGACACCCCCGGCTGGTGGTGCCGGCCCCTCACCCGGGGGGGACCGGCACCGTCCAGACGAGCCGGGTGCCGCGGCCGGCGGCGGAGTCGATCTCGAACGAGCCGCCGCGCCGCGCCGCGCGGCCGCGCATGTTCGCGAGCCCGCTCTCCGCCACCTCCCCGCCGATCCCCCGCCCGTCGTCGGTGACGACCAGCCGCACCCCGCCCGCGGCGTCGTCGCCGGCCGAGAGCTCGACGGCGACGGTGGCCGCCTCCGCGTGCCGGCTGGCGTTGGAGAGGGCCTCGCCCAGCACGGCCAGCAGGTCGGAGGCCAGGTCCGCGTCGACGCAGGAGCGCACGGGCCCCGAGAAGCTCAGGGAGGGCCGGAACTTCAGCGTCGACCCGGCCCGGTCGACCATCCGGGTCACCTCCGACTGGATGTCCTCGGACCCGTCGGGCGTGGCCAGGGCGAAGATGCTGCGGCGCACGTCCTTGATCGTCTGGTCCAGGTCGTCCACCGCGCGCGAGACCCGCGCCGCCAGACGCTCGTCGCCGCTGCGCCGCGCGGCGTGGTCGAGGCTCAGCGAGACGGCGTACAGCCGCTGGATGACGAGGTCGTGCAGGTCGCGGCCGATCCGGTCGCGGTCCTCCAGCACGGCCAGGCGCTCGCGGTCCTCGCGCCCCTGCGCCGCCTCGGCGGCGATCGCGACCTGCTCGGCGTACGCCGCGGGCAGGCCGACGTCCACCTCGTAGAGGTCCTCGACGCGGTCGGCGGACCAGCCGAGGACGAGCGCCCGCGGCTCGCCCGCCACCGAGCCGAGCGGGACGGCGAGCAGGCCCGCGGCGGTGTCCCGCACGATCTCGCCGGTCTCCAGCGTGTGCGCCTGCGCTGACCCGGCGGGCACGTCGCCGGCCCCGACGATGCGGGCCTGGTCGGCGCCGGCGGCCTCCCGGGCGCAGCGCGTGACCACGCGCATCGGCTCCTCGCCCGAGCCCGCCCGGGCGATCAGCTGGGTCACCTCCGCGGTCACGGTGGCCCAGGACTCGCGCCGCCGCGTCTCCTGATAGAGCGCGGCGTTCTCGATCGCCACCCCCGCGGCCGACGCGAGGGCGACGACGACCTCCTCGTCGTGGGCGGTGAAGTCGAGGCCGTTCTCCTTCTCGGAGAGGTAGAGGTTGCCGAAGACCCGCCCGCGGGCGCGCACCGGCACGCCCAGGAAGCTGTGCATCGGCGGGTGGTGCTCCGGGAAGCCGGAGGACGCCGGGTGCGCCGCGATGTCGTGCAGGCGCAGGGGCTCCGGGCGGTCGATGATCAGGCCCAGCAGCCCGTGCCCGCGCGGCAGGCTCCCGATGGCCTCGGCCTCCTCCTCGGTGAGCCCGTGGTGGACGAAGGTGCGCAGCCGCTGACCCGGCCCGCGGGCCAGGACGCCGAGGGCCACGTAGCGCGCGTCGACCAGGCGGGCGGTGATCCGGACGATCCGCTCGAGCACGCCGTCGAGCGCGAGGTCGCCGTTCATCGCGACGACGGCCTCCAGCAGCAGCCGCAGCCGCTCCTGCTCGTCGACGACGCCGTGCACGCGGTCGAGGAGCTCGCGCAACAGGTCGTCCAGCCCGGCGCGGTCGAGCGCCGGCGCCGGCCGGTCGTCGGTCGTGTCGGTCGTGTCGTCGGCCATGTCGTTGCTGGCGGCTCCTGCCCCGCGGGACCAGCGTCCATCGCCGCCGGGTCCGCGGTCCCGCGACGGGTGACGTCCCGCCCTAGGCTAGCGATCCCCGGGCGGCGCATCGTGGAGGCGACGCAACCACCTCGACGCGAGCACCTCGACAGGACGGGACCGGGCCATGGAACACCGCACGCAGCAGCACGGCGGATTCGAGGGGAACCTCCAGGAGCTCGACGAGGCCGCCTGCCGGGCGCTGCTGGCCGAGACCAGCGTGGGTCGGCTCGTGTGGCGCGGGCAGGAGGGGCTCACCGTGGTCACGGTGAACTTCGCGCTCGAGGGCGAGGACGTCCTGGTCCGGCTGGCCCCGTGGTCGCTGGCGGCGCGCGAGTGCGACCGGGCCCACGTGGCCTTCCAGGCCGACCGGGCCGACCCCGAGCTGCGCGAGGGGTGGAGCGTGCTGGCGCGGGGCCGCGGGCAGGTCGAGCAGCTGCCCCCGGTGAGCCGCGGCGCGGGGGTCGACGTCTGGCCCCGGGGGTCGCGACCGGTCTCCCTGCGCATCGAGGTCGACCGGCTCACCGGCCGGCGGCTCGGCAGCGGGCTCTAGCCCGGCGGGTGCCGGGTCGCGAAGATCGCCGCCTGGGTGCGGCTGGTCAGCCCGAGCTTGGCAAACATGGTCGAGGTGTAGTTCTTCACGGTCTTCTCGGCCAGGAAGAGCTTGGCGGCGATCTCCCGGTTGGTCAGCCCCTCGCCGATGAGCGCGAGCAGGCGCTGCTCCTGCTCCGTGAGGCCCTCGAGCGCCTTGTCGACCGGCGGGCCGTGCCGCACCCGCTCCATGACCCGCGCCGTCACCGCCGGGTCGAGCGTCGACTGGCCCGCGCCCACCCGCCGGATGGTGTCGACCAGGTCGGTGCCGCGCACGTGCTTGAGCAGGTAGCCCGCCGCCCCCGCCATGATCGCCGCGAAGACCGCGTCGTCGTCGTCGTAGGAGGTGAGGATCAGCGCGCGGATCTCCGGGTCCTGCGAGCGGACCTCCCGGCACACGTCGATGCCCGACCCGTCGGGCAGGCGGTTGTCCAGCACCGCCACGTCCGGCCGCAGGGCCGGGATGCGGCGGGTGGCCTCCGCGGCCGAGCCGGTCTCCCCGACGACCTCGATGTCCTCCTCGTCCTCGAGCATCTCGCGGATCCCCCGGCGCACGACCTCGTGGTCGTCGAGCAGGAAGACCCGGACGAGGTCGCCCGAGGAGCCGGCCTCGCTGTCCATGGGGTCACCGTAGCGCCGCGGCCCGCGCGCGCCCCGCAACCGGGCCCGCAACCGGGCCCCGCGGATCGGGGGCCGGCGGCCGAGGACCAAGGTCCGCCGGCCGCGGGATCGCGGACCATGGGGACGGCGCGCGCCGCCGCCTAGCGTGGCGGAGTCGCGCCCCGCGGCCCCCGTCCGGCAGGAGACCACGTGGACCTGATCGACCTCGCCCGGTGGCAGTTCGGCATCGTCACCGTCTATCACTTCCTCTTCGTGCCGATCACGATCGGCCTCTCGGCCCTCGTCGCCGCCTACCAGACCGCGTGGCTGCGCACCGGGAACCGCGAGTGGCTCCGGCTCTCGCGCTTCCTCGGCAAGCTCTTCCTGATCAACTTCGCCATCGGCGTGGTCACGGGCATCGTGCAGGAGTTCCAGTTCGGGATGAACTGGAGCGACTACTCCCGCTTCGTGGGCGACGTCTTCGGCGCCCCGCTGGCGATCGAGGGGCTGCTGGCCTTCTTCCTCGAGTCGACGTTCCTCGGCCTGTGGATCTTCGGGCGGGACCGGCTCAGCGCCGGCGTGCACACCGCCTGCATCTGGCTGGTGCACCTCGGCACCCTGTTCTCGGCGTACTTCATCCTCGCCGCGAACTCCTGGATGCAGAACCCGGTCGGCTACACGTTCAACCCCGAGACCGGCCGCGCCGAGATGGACGACTTCGCCGCGGTGCTGTTCAACAAGGTCCAGCTCGTCACCTTCCCGCACGTCGTCCTCGCGGCCTACATGACCGCGGGCGGCTTCGTGCTGGGTGTCTGCCTGTGGAACCTGCGCCGCGTCGCCGCGCTGGCCGGTGCCGGGGTCGGAGCGGGAGCCGGGGCCGGGGATGCGGACGGGGACGCCGACCTGGTGGCCGAGGAGCGGTCGGTGCACCGCCGCGGCGTGCGCACCGCGGCCTGGGTGGTCCTGGTCGCCGGCGTCGGCGTCGCGATCAGCGGCGACGTGCAGGGCAAGGTGATGACCGACGTCCAGCCGATGAAGATGGCGGCGGCCGAGGCGCTCTACGACACCGAGGCGCCCGCGGGCTTCTCGCTGTTCACCGTCGGATCGCTGGACGGCAGCGAGGAGGTCTTCTCGGTCACCGTGCCGCGGCTGCTCTCCTTCCTCGCCACGGGGACGACGACCGGCGAGGTCGAGGGCATCAACCAGCTGCGCGAGCGATACCAGGAGACCTACGGCACCGACCCCGGGGCGACCTACTACACGCCCGGCGACTACACCCCGATCATCCCGCTGACCTACTGGACCTTCCGGCTGATGATCGGCGCCGGGCTGCTCGCGGCGGTGATCGCGGCCTGGGCCCTGTGGGCCACGCGCCGCGACCGGGTCCCGACCGGGCGACTCGTCATGCCCGCCGTCCTGGCGCTGCCGCTGCTGCCGCTGGCGGCGAACTCGTTCGGCTGGATCTTCACCGAGATGGGCCGCCAGCCGTGGGTCGTCTTCGGCCTGATGACCACGGAGCGCGGCGTCTCGCCCGGGGTGGGCGCGGGCGAGGTGCTCTCCTCGCTGATCGCCCTCACGGCGCTCTACGGCGTGCTGGCCGTCGTCGAGGTCGGCCTGCTGCTCACCTACGTGCGCCGCGGCGCCGACCCCCTCCCCGAGCCGGCCCCGGACGACGCGGGCGACGAGGACCGCCCGCTCGCCTTCGCGTACTGACGCGCCCGCCCCGCCACCCCTGCCGACCCCACCTGGAGACCCCGTGGAGCTCACCACCGTCTGGTTCGTCCTCATCGCCGTCCTCTGGATCGGCTACTTCACCCTGGAGGGCTTCGACTTCGGCGTGGGCATCCTGCTGCCCGTGCTGGCCCGCGACGACACCGAGCGCCGGGTCATGATCAACACCATCGGGCCGCTCTGGGACGGCAACGAGGTGTGGGTCCTCGTCGCCGGCGGCGCCACGTTTGCGGCGTTCCCGGAGTGGTACGCGACGCTCTTCAGCGGCTTCTACCTGCCGCTCCTGCTGATCCTGCTCGCGCTGATCGTGCGGGGCGTGGCGTTCGAATACCGCGCCAAGCGCGACGACGCGACCTGGCGCCGCCGCTGGGACGCCGCGATCGTCGTGGGGTCCCTGCTGCCGGCGTTCCTGTGGGGCGTCGCCTTCGCCAACATCCTGCGGGGCGTGCCGATCGACGCCGACCTGGAGTACACGGGCGGGCTGCTGAACCTGCTGAACCCCTACGCGCTCCTCGGCGGCGCGACCACCCTGCTGCTCTTCCTGACCCACGGCGCGACCTTCGTCAGCCTGAAGACCGACGGGCGGATCCGGCACGCCGCCCGCGCGCTGGCCCTCGGCCTCGGCATGGCGGCCGCGGCGGTGACGGTGACCTTCCTGGTGCTGACGCAGGTCGAGACGGGCAGCGTCGGCTCGGCCGTGGCGTTCGCCGCGGCCGCGCTCGCGCTGGTGGCGGGGCTGGTGGCGCTCGCGGTCGGCCGCGAGGGCTGGGGCTTCGTCGGCACCTTCGTCGCGATCGCCGCGGGGGTCGCCGGCCTCTTCCTCGCCCTCTTCCCCGACGTGATGCCGACGACGCTGGCCGACGGGGTCAGCCTGACGACGACCAACGCCGCCGCGACGTCGTACACCCTGACGATCATGACCGTCACGGCCGTGATCTTCACGCCCCTGGTGCTCCTCTACCAGTCCTGGACCTACTGGGTGTTCCGCCGCCGGATCTCGGTGCAACAGATCCCGACGGCGGCCCCCGCGCCCGCCGAGACCCGGTGAGCCCCCGGGCGACCCGGGAGGGCGGGCCGTGAGGCCGGGCGACCCGCGGCTGCGGGCCCAGCTGGCGCCGGCCCGCCGGGAGCTGCTCGGGGTGCTGGCGGCCGGGGTCGCGGGCGCGCTCCTCGTCGTCGCGCAGGCCGTCGCCGTCGCCGCGCTGGTGGTGGCGGTGGTGCGCGGCCAGCCCCTCGCGGGGGCCGCGGCGGCCGCCGCGGGCGTCCTCGCCCTGCGCGGCCTGGTCGCCTGGGCGGGCGACCTGCTGGCGGCGCGGGCGGCCTCCGTGGTCGGCACGTCGCTGCGCGGCCGGCTGCTGGCGGCGGCGCTGCGCTCCGAGCCCGCGGCGGCCGCGGCGGCTCCCGGCCCGCCGGGGGCCGGCGCCGGCGGGGCCGCCCGGCCCAGCGGCGAGGTGGCCGCGCTCGTCACGCGCGGCGTGGCCGCGGCCGAGCCCTACCTGACCCGCTACCTGCCCGCCCTGGTGCTGGCGGCCGTGCTGCCGCCGCTGACCGTGCTGGCGATCGCGACCCAGGACCTGCTCAGCGCGCTGATCGTCCTGCTCACCCTGCCGCTGGTCCCGGTGTTCGGCGCCCTGGTCGGGCTCGCCACCCGCGATCGCGCCCGCGAGCAGTGGCGGGCGCTGGGCGTGCTCTCCGGCCACTTCCTCGACGTGGTGCGCGGCCTGCCGACCCTGGTCGCGCACCGGCGGGCCCGCGCCCAGTCGGGCCGCATCGCGGCCGTCACCGACCGCTACCGGCGCGCCTCGCTGGCGACCCTGCGGCTGGCCTTCGCGTCGTCCGCGGTGCTCGAGCTGGTGGCCACCCTCTCGGTCGCGCTGGTCGCCGTGACGGTGGGCGTGCGGCTCGCGGGCGGCGGGCTCGACCTGCGGACCGCCCTCGTCGTGCTGCTCCTCGCCCCGGAGGCCTACTGGCCGCTGCGTCGGGTCGGCGCGGAGTTCCACGCCGCCGCCGAGGGCGTCGCCACCTTCGAGGCGGCCGACGCCCTGCTGGGCGCCGGGGCCCCGTCCCCCGGCGCGGCCGCGGCGGCGTCCGCCGCGGAGCCGATCGTGCTCGACGACGTCACGCTGACCCACCCCGGCCGCACGGTGCCCGCCCTCGCGGGGCTCTCCGCGGTGCTGCCGGCGCGCGGGGTCACGGTCGTCACCGGCCCCTCGGGGTGCGGCAAGTCCACGCTCCTCGACGCGCTCGCCGGGCTGCGCCCGACGACGGCGGGCTCGATCACCGCCGGCGGCGTACCGGTCGGCGGGCCCCGCTGGCAGGAGCAGGTCGCCTGGTCCCCCCAGCGGCCGCCGTTCGTCGCCGGCAGCATCGCGGACAACCTCGCGCTCGGCGACGCCGCGGCCGACGACGCCGCCCTCTGGGCGGCGCTGCGGCGGGTGGCGCTGGAGGAGCGGGTGCGCGCCCTCCCCGACGGCCTGGCGACCCCGCTCGGCGAGGACGGCGCCTCGCTGTCGGCCGGCGAGCGGGCCCGGCTGGCCCTGGCCCGGGTCGTCCTCGGCGTGGCGGCGGGCCGCACCCGGGTCCTGCTCGACGAGCCGACCGCCCACCTCGACGACGTCACGGAGGCGGTCATCGTCGACACCGTCGCCGAGCTGGGCCGCGAGGCCGGCGTGGTGGTGGTGGCGCACCGCCCGGCGCTGCTCGACGTGGCCGACCGCGTCCTGGCGCTCCCGGCACCCGGGGCGGGCCCGCCCGCCGACCCCCCCGCCGACCCACAGTCCGACCAGTCCGACCCGCAGTCCCACCCCCGGCCCCGCGCCGCCGCGCCCGTCGACCCCGAGGGGCCGCCGAGGTCGCGCGGCGGCCTGGCGCTGCCCACGGCGCTGGGCGCGCTCGCCTCGGCGTCCGGGGTGGCGCTGACGGCGACCGCCGGGTGGCTGATCGTCGAGGCCTCGACGCGACCCCCGATGCTGACGCTGATGGTGGCCATCGTCTGCGTGCGCACCTTCGGCATCGCGCGCCCGGCGCTGCGCTACGCGGAGCGGGTGCTCTCCCACGACCGGGCGCTGCGGCTGCTCGCGCGCCGCCGCGTGGAGGTCTACGACGCGGTCGTGCCGCTGGTGCCCGCCCGGCTGGGGCGCCGCCGGGGCGAGGTCCTCGCGGCGGTGGTCGACGACACCGACAGCGTCGTCGACCGCGAGCTGCGCGTGCGGATGCCCGTGCGCTCCTCGCTGGCCGTCGCGCTCCTCGCCACCGGTGTCGCCACGCTGATCCTCCCGGCGGCCGGCGCGGTGGTGGGCGGGGCGGCGGTCCTGGCCGGCGCGGGCGGCCACCTGCTCGCCCGCCGGGGCGCGCGGCGCGCCGAGCGCGGGCTGGTGGCGCTCCGCGCGCAGCTCTCGGCCCGGGTGGTCGACGCCGTCCAGATCGCCGAGCCGCTGCGCATGTGGCAGGCCGTGCCGCCGGTGGTCGCGCAGGTCACGCGGACCAGCGAGGCCATGGGCGCCCACGCCCGGCGCGCCGCCGCGTGGCTCGGGGGCGCCCGGGCGTGGGTGCTCGCCGTCACCGGCGGCGCGATGGCGCTGGTGGCGCTGGTGCTCTCCCCGGCGGTGACCGCAGGCGAGGTCTCGGGGCCCACGGCGGCCCTCCTGCTGCTGCTGCCCCTCGCGCTGGCCGACCTCGCGCCCCCGGTCACCGACGCCGGCCCGCTCTCCGTGCGCACCCGGGCCGCCGCCGAGCGCCTGGCCCGCCTGGAGCAGACGACCCCCGCGGTCGCCGACGCCGACGACCCCCTGCCGGCCCCGGCGTCCGCCGACGTCGACGTCGTGAGCGCGCGGGCGCGGTGGGACGAGGCCATGCCGGCGACCGCGCCGGTCTCGCTGCGGCTGGGGCCCGGGGAGCGGGTCGCCGTCGTCGGGCCGAGCGGCTGCGGCAAGAGCACCCTGGCCGCGCTGCTGGTCCGCTTCCTCGACCCGGCGAGCGGCGAGGTCGCGCTCGGCGGCACCCCGGCGCGGCGGCTGCGCCTCGACGACGTGCGCGCCCGCGTCGGCCTGGTCGACGACGACCCCTACCTCTTCGCGACCACGCTGGTCGAGAACGTCCGCCTCGCGCGCCCCGACGCCGACGACGCGGCCGTGGAGGGGGCGCTGCGCCGCGCGCGCCTCGGCCCCTGGCTCGACACCCTGCCCGAGGGCCTGCACACGTGGCTCGGCGACGGGCACGCGCAGGTCTCGGGCGGGGAGCGCGCCCGGATCGCCGTCGCGCGGTCGCTGCTCGCCGACCAGCCGGTCCTCGTGCTGGACGAGCCCGCCGCGCACCTCGACCACGCCACCGGGGTCGCGCTGGCGCGGGAGCTGCTGGCGGGGCCGCGCGGCCCGGGCGTCCTGTGGATCAGCCACGCCGGCGCGGGCCTCGACCTGGTCGACCGCGTCGTCGACCTCGAGGACCCACCGGCCGCGCCGCCCCACACCCCAACGCGGGCCGCGGAGGCCCCGGGTCCCCCGCGGCGGTGACCCGGGTCCCTCGTCCGGGCGCCTTCCCGGACGCGAGAATCGGGTCTGGGCCCGGCGCGACCGTCGGGCCCTCCCGGACGCAGGAGATGAGTGACCAAGTGAGCAGCAACACCCGCACGCAGCCCGCACCGCCGACGGCGGAGCGGCAGGTCGTCACCAGCCCGGCGGCGCGCCGGGCGCTGGCCCTGCTGCGGATCGGTTTCGGGCTGACCTTCCTCTGGGCCTTCCTCGACAAGCTGCTGGCCCTCGGCTTCGCCACCGGCACGGCCGAGGACGGGAGCGTCGACCGCTTCGGCGACGCCGCCTGGATCAACGGCGGCAGCCCGACCGAGGGGTTCCTCACCTTCGGCGCGAAGGGCCCCTTCGCGGACTTCTACGCCTCGATGGCGGGCGACGCCTGGGCCGACTGGCTGTTCATGGCCGGCCTGCTCGGCATCGGCGTCGCGCTCACGCTGGGCGCCGGCATGCGGATCGCGGTCGCCACGGGCGCCGTGCTCTACGTGCTCATGTGGACGGTGGCGCTGCCCCCGGAGAACCACCCGGTTCTCGACGACCACCTCCTCGGGGCCCTCTCCCTCGTCGTCCTCGGCCTCACGCAGGCGGGCGACACGTGGGGCGTCGGCGGCTGGTGGAGCCGGACAGGCGCGGTGCGGTCCGCGCCCGTCCTGCGCTGACCCGCCCGCCGCGGGCGTGGTGGACTGGGCGGCACCGCCCAGTCCACCGGCCCCGGAGGTTCCCCGTGCCCGCCACCCGCGTCCTGCCCACCGAGGAGGCCGCCGACCTGCTGCGGCTGGTGCGCGAGCTCGCCGCGAAGGAGCTGGCGCCGGCCGCCGCGCAGGCCGAGGCGGAGGGCGCGTTCCCGCGCGAGGTCTTCCGCACGCTGGGCCGCGCCGGCCTGCTCGGCCTCCCCTACCCCGAGGAGCACGGGGGCGGCGGGCAGCCCTACGAGGTCTACCTCCAGGTGCTCGAGGAGATCGCGAGCGTCTGGGCCAGCGTCGGCGTGGGCACGTCGGTGCACGCCCTGTGCTGCTTCGGCCTGGTCACCCGCGGCACCGAGCAGCAGCAGCGGGCGTGGCTGCCCGACCTGCTCGGCGGCGAGCTGCTGGGGGCGTACTGCCTCTCCGAGCCGCACGCCGGCTCCGACCCGGCCGCCATGCGCGCGACGGCCCGGCGCGACGGCCCCGGCGACGACGCGGACTACATCCTCAACGGCACCAAGGCCTGGGTGACCCACGGGGGCGAGGCCGACGTCTACAAGGTGATGGCGCGCACCGGCGACGGGGCCGCCGGCTCCCGCGGCGGCGACATCTCCTGCTTCCTGGTGCCCGCGGACACGCCCGGCCTGGTCGCGGACACCCCCGAGCGCAAGATGGGGCTCACCGGCTCGACCACGGCGACGATGCTGCTCACCGACGCGCGGGTGCCCGCCGAGCGCCGCCTCGGCGAGGAGGGCGACGGGCTCAGGATCGCGCTGGCCGGGCTCGACGCCGGCCGCCTCGGGATCGCCGCCGTCGCCGTCGGCCTGGCCCAGGGCGCGCTCGACGAGGCGGTGGCCTACGCGAGGGAGCGCGAGACCTTCGGCAAGCGGATCATCGACCACCAGGGCCTGGCCTTCCTGCTCGCCGACATGGAGGCGGCCGTGACGAGCGCGCGGGCGACCTACCTGCACGCCGCGCGGCTGAAGGACCGCGGGCAGCCGCACGGCCGCGAGGCCTCGGTCGCCAAGCTGGTCGCCACCGACAACGCGATGCGCGTGACCACCGACGCGGTGCAGGTGCTGGGCGGCTACGGCTACACCCGCGACTTCCCGGTCGAGCGCTACATGCGCGAGGCCAAGGTGATGCAGATCTTCGAGGGCACCAACCAGATCCAGCGGATGGTGATCGGCCGCCACCTCGAGCGCGGCGACGCCGGCGCGATCACGCACGCCTGAGCGCTGCCCGGGCCGTTCGCGGCTACGTTGACCCGCATGAGCCCCGGCCGCGACGACCGCGACCCGATCCGCGAGGCCCACCGGCAGTGGACGCGGCGCGGCTGGGCGGACGCCGCCGACGGGATGGCGATGGTGACCTCGATGGTCCGCGTGCAGCAGCTGCTGATGGAGCGGATCGAGGCCGTGCTGCGCCCCCTGGACCTGACCTTCGCCCGCTACGAGGTGCTCCAGCTGCTGGCCTTCTCCTCCGCCGGCCGGATGCCGATGACCCGGCTCGGCTCCCTGCTCCAGGTGCACCCGACGTCCGTGACCAGCGCCGTCGACCGGCTCGAGCGGCAGGGCTTCGTGCGGCGCGAGCCGGGCACCGACGACCGGCGCGTGAAGCTCGCCGTCCTCACCGACGCCGGGCGCGACGCCGTCGGCCGGGCCACCGACGGCCTGAACGAGGTCTTCCGCGACCCGGGCCTCGACGACGACGACGTACGCCGCCTCACCGCCCTCCTCGGCCGCCTCCGCGCCCGCTCCGGCGACGTCGTCGACTGACCGCCCCCGCCGGGCGCCCCGGCCGCACGCCGCGGCGAGGCCGCCCCCTGGCGGGGAGCGGCGGCCCGGCGTACCATCAAAACTAGGACGTCCAACTAATTGCGAGGAACCCGCATGCCCGACCTGCACCAGCCCGCGCACCCGGTCCGCCTGGTCACCGCCTCCAGCCTCTTCGACGGCCACGACGCGTCGATCAACATCATGCGGCGGATCTTCCAGAGCCAGGGCTGCGAGGTCGTGCACCTCGGCCACAACCGCTCGGTCAAGGAGGTCGTCGACGCCGCCGTCGAGGAGGACGTGCAGGGCGTCGCCGTCTCGTCCTACCAGGGCGGCCACGTGGAGTACTTCGAATACCTCGTCGAGTCGCTGCGCGCCCAGGGCGCCGGCCACGTGCAGGTCGTCGGCGGCGGGGGCGGCGTGATCGTGCACGACGAGATCGCCCGGCTGCGCGACTCGGGCGTCACGATCTTCTCCCCCGAGGACGGCCAGCGCCTCGGCCTGCCCGGCATGATCAACACGGTCGTGGCCGACTGCGACGTCGACCTCTGGGAGGCCGGCCACGCCGAGGCCGAGGCCGTCCTCGCCGGCGAGCGCGCCGCCGTCGCGCGCGCCATCACCGGCGCCGAGCAGGGCCGCCTGCCCGAGGACCTGCTCGCCCGCATCCGCGACGCCGCCGCGAGCCGCACCGTCCCCGTGCTCGGCCTGACCGGCACCGGCGGCTCGGGCAAGTCCAGCCTGACCGACGAGGTCGTCCGCCGCTTCCGGGTCGACCAGCAGGACAAGCTGCGCGTCGCCGTGCTCGCCGTCGACCCGACCCGCCGCAAGGGCGGCGGCGCCCTGCTCGGCGACCGCATCCGGATGAACTCCCTCGACGGCGACCGGGTCTACTTCCGCAGCCTCGCGACCCGCGGCGCCCACGAGCTGCCCGAGCACATCAGCGACGTCATCGACATCTTCAAGGCGGCCGGCTTCGACCTCGTCGTCGTCGAGACCCCGGGCATCGGCCAGGGCGACGCGGCGATCGTGCCCTTCGTCGACCGCTCGGTCTACGTGATGACGCCGGAGTTCGGCGCCGCCAGCCAGCTCGAGAAGATCGACATGCTCGACTTCGCCGACCTCGTCGCCATCAACAAGTTCGAGCGCCGCGGCGCGAAGGACGCGATGCGCGACGTCGGGCGCCAGCTCGTGCGCAACCGCGAGGCCTTCGGCCAGCAGCCCGAGTCGATGCCCGTCTACGGCACCTCCGCCGCGACCTTCAACGACGACGGCGTCACCGCGCTCTACCAGGCCCTGCGCGACCTGCTGGCCGGCGAGGGCCTGCCCCTCGACGAGGGCGTGCTCCCCGCCGTCGACGTGCGGCACTCCAGCCAGATCCGCCAGGTCGTGCCGGCGGACCGCGTGCGCTACCTCGCCGAGATCGCCGAGACGGTGCGCGACTACCACGCCGAGACCGACCGGCTGGTCGACGCCGCCCGCCGCGTGCAGCGCCTCGAGCGGGTCGCGGGCGAGCTCGAGGAGGCGGGGGCCGACGCCGGCGGCGTCCCCGCGCTGCTCGACGACGCCCGCGGGGCGCTGCCCGAGGCCACCGCCGAGCAGATCGCCGCCTGGCCGCGGGTGGTCGAGGACTACGCCGGCGACGAGATGGTGGTGACCGTGCGCGAGAAGGAGGTGCGCTACCCGCTGACGCGCGAGTCGCTCTCGGGCAACAAGGTCAACCGCGTCGCGCTGCCGAAGTTCGACGACCACGGCGAGCTCGTGCGCTTCTGGCGCAAGGAGAACCTGCCGGGCCACTTCCCCTTCGCCGCCGGGGTCTTCACCCTCAAGCGCGACGGCGAGGACCCGGCGCGGATGTTCGCGGGCGAGGGCGACCCCGCGCGGACCAACCGCCGGTTCAAGGTGCTCTCCGCCGACAGCGACGCCAAGCGGCTCTCGACCGCCTTCGACAGCGTCACGCTCTACGGCCACGACCCGGCCGAGCGGCCCGACATCTACGGCAAGGTCGGCACCTCGGGCGTCTCCGTCGCGACGCTGGACGACATGAAGGCGCTCTACGACGGCTTCGACCTCTGCTCGCCGACCACCAGCGTCTCGATGACCATCAACGGGCCGGCGCCGACCGTGCTCGCCTTCTTCCTGAACACCGCGATCGACCAGCAGGTCGACCGCTTCCGCGAGGCCGAGGGCCGCGAGCCCGGCGACGAGGAGCGGGCGATGCTCGCCGCGCACGCCGTCGCGACGGTCCGCGGCACGGTGCAGGCCGACATCCTCAAGGAGGACCAGGGCCAGAACACCTGCCTGTTCTCCACCGAGTTCAGCCTGCGGATGATGGCCGACATCCAGGAGTGGTTCATCGAGCACCAGGTGCGCAACTTCTACTCGGTCTCGATCTCCGGCTACCACATCGCCGAGGCCGGGGCGAACCCGCTGAGCCAGCTCGCCTTCACCCTCGCCAACGGCTTCACCTACGTCGAGGCCTACCTCGCGCGCGGCATGGACATCGACGACTTCGCGCCGAACCTCTCCTTCTTCTTCTCCAACGGCATGGACCCGGAGTACTCGGTGCTCGGCCGCGTCGCGCGCCGGATCTGGGCCGTGGCGATGCGCGACAGGTACGGGGCCTCCGAGCGCAGCCAGAAGCTGAAGTACCACGTGCAGACCTCCGGCCGGTCGCTGCACGCCCAGGAGATGGACTTCAACGACATCCGCACCACGCTCCAGGCGCTGATCGCGATCTACGACAACGCGAACTCGCTGCACACCAACGCCTACGACGAGGCGGTGACGACGCCGAGCGAGGAGTCGGTGCGCCGCGCCCTGGCGATCCAGATGATCATCAACAAGGAGTGGGGCCTCGCGATGAACGAGAACCCCAACCAGGGCTCCTTCGTCATCGACGAGCTGACCGACCTCGTCGAGGAGGCGGTGCTGCGCGAGTTCGAGGCCATCAACGAGCGCGGCGGCGTCCTCGGCGCGATGGAGCTCGGCTACCAGCGCGGCCGGATCCAGGACGAGTCGATGCTCTACGAGCACCGCAAGCACGACGGCTCGCTGCCGATCGTCGGGGTGAACACCTTCCGCAAGCCCGACGCCGACTCCGCCACGCCCGACCACGTCGAGCTGGCCCGGGCGACCGAGGAGGAGAAGGAGTCGCAGCTGCGGCGGGTCGGGGACTTCCAGCGGAGCCACGACACCGACGGCGCCGAGGCGCTCGCGCGGCTCAAGGAGGCGGCGATGGCCGGCGAGAACGTCTTCGCCGTCCTGATGCAGGCCGCCCGCGTCTGCTCGCTCGGCCAGATCACCGACGCGTTCTTCGAGGTGGGCGGGCAGTACAGGCGCAACGTCTGACGGAGCCCCGACCACCCGGGCGGAGACTGGGCGCTTCAGGCGGGTTTGCGGCGCCTGAGAGCGGCGAGTATCCGTCCGGGCGGCCTCGACCGCGGCGGTGAGCGCCGCAACGACCCACTGGGGATCGTCCATGGCCTCCTGCCAGGAGAACCGGAGGACCGTCCACCCGCCCACGACCAGCTCGGTGTAGCGCCGCACGTCGCGGGCGTAGGCCGCTGGCCCGCCGTGGAAGCCGAAGGAGTCGCACTCCACCACGATCCGCCGCCGACGGTCGGCGAGGTCGACGCGGTGGCGGCCGATCTGGACCTGCGTCTCGAGCATGAGCCCGCGGACGTCGCGGGCGTGGGCCCGAACCAGCGACTCCAGGGCGCTGGCGGCGCCGGGGTCGCCGGCCGCGACCACGGCGGCGGCCCGACTGCGGCCGTTGCGCGGTAGGGCTGCCGCCGCCGCGGCGAGGTCCACGGCCCGCAGGCCCGAGCGCAGGGCCGAGTCGACGACCACCAGGGCCTCGTCGAACTCCAACCACCGGGCGCAGTCCGCGACCGTGCGGAGCGGGGAAGTCACGCCCTCGTGCTGCCCAGGAAGTCTCCCCCAGTGCACCTCCACGTCCTCCGTGGGGCGAGAGGCGCCCGGTGGCACCAGCACCACCGGCCTGGGGGGAGGCCGCTTGAGGGCCAGGCCGTGCTGCTGAGCGGCGCTGGGCCCCGCGAGCAAGCCGCCGCACCGCAGGGCGACCTCGGCGGCCAGCCCAGAGAGCGCGTAGAAGCCTCGACGCACCTGGAGCACGTGCCCGCTTGCGACCGCCGTCCGCAGCCTGCGCCGGGTGGTCATCCGCAGCAGCTGGGCGAGCGACGCAGTCCCGCCGAGCTGCGCGAGCGCAACCACCGGATCCACGAGCCGACCCTGCACGGTCGCCGGCCCGGCCCGCGCCGGCTCTCCACAGGGGGTGACCCTCGCGCCGCCCACGGGCCCGTCACAATGAGCGGGCGCCGAGCGGGAGGGAGGCTCCATGGACGTCGCGCTGTCGCTGGTCGCCGGCCTGCTCCTGATCGCGCTCATCATCGCGGCCAACGGCTACTTCGTGGCCCAGGAGTTCTCCTTCATGGCCGTCGACCGGGCGCGCCTCAAGGCGCGCGCCGCCGAGGGCGACGCCGCGGCGAAGCGGATGCTCGCGGTCACCGACCGCACCTCGTTCATGCTCAGCGGCGCCCAGCTCGGCATCACGGTCACCGGGCTGCTCGTGGGATACATCGCGGAGCCCCTGGTCGGCAGCGCGCTCGGCGAGATGCTCGGCGGCGTGGGCGTGCCGACGGGCGTGGGCATCGCCGTGGGCACGGTGACGGTGCTGGTGGTCTCGACCTTCGTGCAGATGCTCTTCGGCGAGCTCTTCCCGAAGAACCTCTCGATCGCGAAGCCCGAGCGGGTCGCGGAGCGCCTGTCCCGCTCGACGCTGATCTACATGCGCCTCGCCGGCTGGCTGATCGCGTTCTTCGACAAGTCGTCCGCGGGCCTCGTGCGGCTGGTCGGGATCGACCCGGTGGACGACGTGGAGCACTCCGCCAACCCGCGCGACCTGCAGCGGATCGTCAGCTCCTCCACCGAGGCCGGCGAGCTGCCCCCGGAGCTCTCGGCGCTGCTCGACCGCCTGCTCGACTTCCCGGAGCGCGACGTGCACCACGCGCTGGTCCCCCGCTCCCGCGTCGACGTGGTCGGCGACACGGCCACCTTCGGCGAGGTGCGCCAGCGGATGGACGAGGGGCACTCGCGCTACCCCGTCCTCCGCAGCGACGGCGACGTCGCCGGCGTCGTGCACATCCTCGACGTGCTCGAGGTGCTGGCCCGCGAGGAGGACCCCGACGACCGGCCGGTCTCGGAGGTGCTGCGCCAGGTGACCGTCATCCCCACGCTGATGCTGCTGCCCGACGCGCTGATGACCATGGTCCGCGCCGGGGACGCGCTGGCCTGCGTGGTCGACGAGTTCGGCGGGTTCGCGGGCATCGTCACGATCGAGGACCTCGTCGAGGAGGTGGTCGGCGAGATCACCGACGAGCACGACGACGAGGACCCGCACCTGACCCGCCTCGAGGAGGGCGTCTGGACCGTGCGCGGCGACGCCCCGCTCGACGAGGTGGCGCGCGAGCTGGGCCACGACCTCCCGCAGGGCGACTTCGAGACCGTCGCCGGGCTGGCCATGGCGCGGCGCGGCAACCTGGTCGCCGAGGGTGACGTCGTCGAGCTCGAGCTCGAGCCCGACACGGTCGAGCTGGCGCACCTCGACGACCCGCCGCGCCGGCTGGTGCGGCTGCACGTGGACGCCGTCGAGCACCACGTGCCCGCGGTCCTCCGGGTCGAGCTGGTCGAGCCCCAGACCGAGACGGCCGGGCCGGCGGCCGAGCCGGGCGAGGAGGGCTGATGGACGACCCCGCCGTGGCCATCCCCGCCACCCTGCTGATCCTCGTGACCAGCGGGATCTTCGTGTCGATCGAGTTCGCCACCATCGCCTCGCGCCGCCCCCGGCTCGAGGACATGGCGACCACCAGCCGCTCGGCCCGCGCGGCGCTGCGCAGCGCCTCGGAGGTCTCGGTGCTGCTGGCCGGCTGCCAGCTGGGCATCACGGGCTGCACCCTGGCGCTCGGCGCGGTCACCGAGCCCGCCGTGGCGCACGCCCTGCACCCCCTGTTCGAGGCGACCCCGCTGCCCGGGTTCGCGACGGGGGCCGTGGCGTTCGCGCTGGCGCTCGGGGTGGTCACCTTCCTGCACCTGGTGGTCGGCGAGATGGCCCCGAAGTCCTGGGCGATCTCGCACCCCGAGCGGTCCGCGATGCTCTTCGCCCTGCCGATGCGCGGGTTCATGTGGGTGACCCGGCCCGCGCTGGCCCTGCTGAACCGGGCCGCCAACGGGCTGGTGGCGCGCACCGGCACGGAGCCGGTCGACGAGGTCGCCATCGAGCAGGACCCCGACGAGCTCCGCCAGCTCGTGCGCCACTCCGCCGAGGTCGGCGACCTCGACGAGCGCTCCCGCGAGCGGCTCGAGGGCGCCCTGGAGCTGACCCGGCTGACCGTCGCCGACCTGCGCCGCGGGGGCGACCCGGTCACCGTGCCGACGGACGCCTCCGTGGGCGACGTGCGCGAGGCCAGCCGGCGCTCGGGCCACCTGCGGATCGTCGTCGGCGACCCGCGCGACCCCCGCGGGGTCGTCCACGTGCGCGACACCCTCACCGCGAGCCCCGGCGACGACCTCGACGACCTGGTCCGCGAGTGCTACGAGCTCGCGCCCGACACCACGGTGCTCGACGCGCTCTCGCAGATGCGGTTGGCGAGCGCCCAGCTCGCGGTGATCCGCGGCGACGGAGAGGCCTCGGTCGTCACGCTCGCCGACATGCTCGAGCAGCTGTTCCCCGCGGAGCGGACCGACCTGTCATGAGCTCCGGCCCCTCCGGTAGAAACGCCCGTGTGACTCCCAGCATCGAGCAGGTCCTCTCCCTCCCGGCCACGATCGACCGCGAGGTCCCCGAGTCGGCGATCGACGAGAACGGCCACATGAACATCACCGAGTACTTCGCCGTCGGCGCCTGGGGCCTGTGGCTCGCCATGAAGGAGGGCCCGATGGGCGAGGACTACATCGCCGAGCGCGGGCTGTCCTTCTTCACCGTCGAGCACCACCTGCGCTACCTCGCCGAGCTGCGCCTCGGCGAGCGGTACGCCGTGCACGCCAGCCTCGTCGGCCGCGCCGGCAAGGCGGTGCAGGGCGTCGCCTACGTCGTCGACCGCACCCACGACCGGGTCGCCTGCCAGATGGACATCATGTATGTGCACGTCGACATCAACGCCCGCCGCGCGGTCCCGATCCCCGACGACGTCGCCGCGATCCTCGACGCCCAGGTCGCGCAGCACCCCTGGCTCGCCGACATCGACAGCGGCGTCAGCCTGCGCCGCTGAGGCGCGCCCCGGCCGGGGCCGCTACTGGTCGAGCAGCCCCAGCAGATAGGACCCGTAGCCGCTCTTGACCAGCGGCTCCGCCCGCTCCCGCAGCTCGTCGCCGGTCAGGAACCCCAGCCGCCAGGCCACCTCCTCGGGCGCGCCGATCTTGAAGCCCTGCCGCTCCTCGATGGTGCGCACGAAGGTCCCGGCGTCGTGCAGGCTGTCGAAGGTCCCCATGTCGAGCCAGGCCGTCCCGCGCGGCAGGATCTCGACGTGCAGCCGGCCCTGCTCGAGATAGATCCGGTTCAGGTCGGTGATCTCGAGCTCGCCCCGCGCCGACGGCTTCAGCGCGGCGGCGTGCTCCACCACCGACGAGTCGTAGAAGTAGAGCCCCGGCACCGCGTAGCGGCTCTTCGGCCGCTCGGGCTTCTCCTCGAGCGAGACGGCCTTGCGGTCCTCGTCGAAGTCGACCACGCCGTAGGCCGCCGGGTCCGCGACGTGGTAGCCGAAGACCGCCGCCCCGTCGAGGTCGTGGAAGCGCCGCAGCTGCCCCCCGAGCCCCTGCCCGTGGAAGATGTTGTCGCCGAGCACCAGCCCGACCCGGTCGTCGCCGATGTGCTCGGCCCCGATCACGAAGGCCTGCGCCAGCCCGTCGGGGCTCGGCTGCTCGGCCCAGGTGATGTCGATGCCGAACTGCGACCCGTCCCCCAGCAGCCGCCGGAACCCGTCGGCCTCGTGCGGGCGTCGTGATCACCAGGACGTCGCGGATCCCGGCCAGCATCAGCGTCGAGAGCGGGTAGTAGATCATCGGCTTGTCATAGACCGGCATCAGCTGCTTGCTCGTCCCCAGCGTCAGCGGGTGCAGCCGCGAGCCGGTGCCACCGGCCAGGATGATCCCTCGCACGGCCGCCACCCTAGTGGCCCCGCACCACCAGACCCGGCACCACCGGGCCCGCGCACCGCAGCGCCCCGGCTAGCCTGCCCACCATGCAGCGCATCCTGGTGACCGGCGGGGCGGGCTTCATCGGCTCCAACTTCGTGCACCACCTCCTCCAGCACACCGACGCGGCCGTCACGGTGCTCGACAAGCTGACCTACGCCGCGAGCCGCGAGTCCCTGGCCGGGCTCGACGACCGCGTCGAGCTCGTCGTCGGCGACGTCGCCGACGCCGAGGCCGTCGACCCGCTGGTCGCCCGCCACGACGCGGTCGTGCACTTCGCCGCCGAGTCGCACAACGACAACTCGCTGGCCGACCCCTCCCCCTTCGTGCAGACCAACCTCGTCGGCACCTTCACGCTGCTCGAGGCGGTCCGCCGCCACGACGCGCGGCTGCACCACGTCTCGACCGACGAGGTGTACGGCGACCTGCCGCTCGGCTCACCCGAGCGCTTCACGGAGGCGACGGCCTATCGGCCCAGCAGCCCCTACAGCGCCTCGAAGGCCGGCTCCGACCACCTCGTGCGCGCGTGGGTCCGCTCCTTCGGCGTGCGCGCGACGATCAGCAACTGCTCCAACAACTACGGCCCCTGGCAGCACGTGGAGAAGTTCATCCCGCGCCAGATCACCAACCTGCTCACCGGCGGCCGCGTGAAGCTCTACGGGGCCGGCGCCAACGTGCGCGACTGGATCCACACCGACGACCACTCCTCCGCCGTCCGCGCGGTGCTCGAGCGGGGCGAGATCGGGGAGACCTACCTGATCGGCGCGGACGGCGAGCACTCCAACCTCGAGGTCGTCCGCATGCTGCTCGAGGCCTTCGGGCGCGACCCCGACGACTTCGACCACGTCACCGACCGCGCCGGCCACGACCTGCGCTACGCGATCGACTCCACCCGGCTGCGCGCCGAGCTCGGCTGGGAGCCGCGGCACGCCGACTTCGCCGAGGGCCTCGCCCGCACGATCGAGTGGTACAGCGACCACGAGGACTGGTGGCGCCCGCACAAGGAACGCACCGAGGCCGCGTACGCCGCCCGGGGCCAATAGGGGGCCGTGAGCATGACTGACCTCGCCGTCGAGACCACGGACATCCCCGGCCTGCTCGTGCTGCGCCTGCCGGTGCACGGCGACGCCCGCGGCTGGTTCAAGGAGAACTGGCAGCGCGAGAAGATGGTCGCCGCCGGCCTGCCGGACTTCGCGCCCGTGCAGCAGAACGTCGCCTGGAACGCCGACCGCGGCGCCACGCGCGGCATCCACGCGGAGCCCTGGGACAAGCTCGTCTCGGTCGGCGGGGGCCGCGTCTTCGCCGCCTGGGTCGACCTGCGCGGCGGCGGCACCCACGGCCGCACCACGCATCTCGAGATGGGCCCCGACACGGCCGTGTTCGTGCCCCGCGGCGTCGGCAACAGCTATCAGGCGCTCGAGGACGGCACGACCTACTCCTACCTCGTCAACGACCACTGGCGCCCGGGGCGGCACTACCCGGCCGTGGACCTCGCCGACCCCGACCTCGCCATCCCGTGGCCGGTGCCGCCCGCCGAGGCCGAGGTCTCGGAGAAGGACCGCGCCAACCCCTCCTGGCGCGAGGCGGGCGCCATGCCGGGCCCCTCGGTGCTCGTGCTGGGCGCGCAGGGCCAGGTGGGCCGCGCCCTCGGCGCCCTGCTGCCCGACGCCGCCGGCGCCGACCTGGCCGACCTCGACCTGACCGACCCGGCCGCGCTGGCGGCCTGGCCCTGGGCGGACTACGACGTCGTGGTCAACGCCTCCGGCTACACGGCCGTCGACGACGCGGAGACGGCGTCCGGCCGCCCCGCCGCCTGGCGCCTCAACGCCTGGGTGCCGGCCGAGCTGGCCCGGCTGGCCGACGAGCACCGGTTCCGGCTGGTGCACCTGTCCACCGACTACGTCTTCGACGGGACGCTCGACCGCCCCTACACCGAGGACGACCCCCTGTGCCCCCTCGGCGTCTACGGCCAGACCAAGGCGGCCGGCGAGCTGGCCGTCCTCGCGGCGCGGCGGCACTACGTGGTGCGCACGAGCTGGGTCGTCGGCGAGGGCCGCAACTTCGTCTCGACGATGGCCGACCTGGCCGCCCGCGGCGTCTCCCCCGACGTGGTCGACGACCAGCGGGGGCGGCTCACCTTCGCCGACGAGCTCGCGCGCGGCATCGACCACCTGCTCGCCGCGGGCGCCGCCCCGGGGCTCTACCAGCTGACCAACGCCGGGCCGGTGACGAGCTTCTGCGACGTCGCGCGGCGGGTCTTCGAGGCCTGCGGCCGCGACCCCGGCGACGTCACCCCGGTCACGACCGAGGAGTACGCCGCGGGCAAGGCGATCGCCCCGCGCCCCCTCAACAGCGCCCTCGACCTGTCGCGGATCCACGCGACCGGGTTCGAGCCCGAGGACGCCGGGGCCGCCCTGGAGCGCTACCTGGCGGGCCGGGCGTGAGCGGCCCCTGAAGTACATCTCGGGGTGAGAGTGAGGGCACTCAGTCACCGGCAGCTGCAGGCGGAAGGGGGACGGTGATCGCGAACCCATCTGTCGTGATCCGTACAGGGCCCAGCACTACCTACAAGGTGATTGGCGCGGTCCCCTACCGCACACGCATCTCCGTGATCTGCACGCGCCGAGGCAAGACGATGCGCGGGCCGTACGGGAGAACGAACCTCTGGAACAAGGTCAGCTATCGAGGCAAGAAGGGCTACATCACCGACGCTTTCCTCTTCACGGGTACGAGCGGCGCGATCGCGCCCGCCTGCAAGTCGGGACAGGCGAACGCCAGCAGTGCCGAGCGCAAGCGGGTCGCCAAGTACGCGAAGAGCATGGAGGGGCGGTCGGGTTGGAACAACTGGTGCGAGGCATGGGTCGAGCACGTCTGGGGCGGCAAGACCGGGCGACACGCGAGCGCGATCGCCCACTACCGCGCCAAGCGGGGTTCGGTTCACACGACAGGGACGCCCCCAGCCGGCGCTGTCGTGTTCTACGCAGCAGCTCGCGTGAACCACAACTGGGGTCACGCGATGATCTCCCTCGGGGGCGGCCGGTATGTGACGACGGCCTCCAAGATCCGCATCGTGGGCAAGCGGTGGCCGGGAGCTCGGTATCTCGGCTGGTACTTGCCGAGGTAGTCGGATCGCGCCTGCAAGCGGCGCGGCCGGAGGTGCGGGACGACACGCATCTCCGGCCGTGCGGTCTTCGGCCACGGCCGTGTCCGCGAAACCGGGGGCACATCATGGCGTCCGGGTTATCGGGGCACAATTCTCGCGCGGCATCACCCATCCGTCGGTCGCCCGCGCCGACCCTGGCGCATACCAGCTGGCAAATTCCAGCTGATCCGATGACATGCAGACTCAGGCGAGCCGGCGCTCGGCTCCTACCTGTCACCCTTGGCTGATGACTGGCGCACTTCCGGCGTGAGCGGCCCCCGCGTCGACGACCTCGGCGAGCCGTTCGACGGCCCGCCCGTCGCCCGCCGCGTCGTCTCGCTGGTCCCCTCGATCACGGAGGCGGTCGCCTCGGCCGACCGCGCCGCGCTGGTCGGCGCGACCGAGTGGTGCACGCACCCCGCGGACCTCGACGTGGCCCGGGTGCGCGGCACGAAGAACCCCGACCTGGCGGCGATCCGCGAGCTGCGGCCCGACGTCGTGCTCGCCAACAAGGAGGAGAACCGCGAGCTCGACGTCCGCCGGCTGCGCGAGGCCGGCGTCCGCGTCTGGGTGACCGACGTCGAGACCGTGCCCGACGGCGTGGCCGCCCTCGGGCGGGTGTTCGACCTCGCGCTGGGCTGGCAGCGGCCGGCGTGGCTGGTCGAGGCGCGCGACCGCTGGTGTGGCGACGCGCCGCCGGTGAGCCGGCGCGTGGCGGTGGCGATCTGGCGCGACCCCTGGATGGTGGTGGGCGGCCGGACCTTCACGGGCGACCTGGTCCGCCGGCTGGGCTGGGAGAACGTGTACGCCGAGTCGCCCGAGCGCTACCCGCGCGTCGAGCTCGCCGACCTCGACGCCGCCGGCGCCGACGTCGTCCTGCTGCCCGACGAGCCCTACGTCTTCGGCGCCTCCGACGGGCCCGAGGCGTTCGAGCGGACGCCGACCGAGCTGGTCAGCGGGCGGCTGCTCACCTGGTATGGCCCCTCGCTCGTGGAGGCCGCCGACCTGGCCCCGGGGGCCGGGCGCCCCTAGCCCCGGGGAGCCCAAGGCCGGATCGGGCAGGTGTCCATATCTGGTCCGCGGATCGCGTTGTCGCCCCGCCCCCCTGGCAGGAAGATGAAGGTCGGGATCCGAATCGCAAGTGAAAGTGGGCAACGGGGTGAGGTTGATCGAGCGGCAGCGGTCTTCAGAGGAGAGCACGCGGCTCCCCTCCGGGAGAGAGCGTGACCTCGGCAAGGTCGCTGCGTTTTCGGCGCTCGCAATCCTCCTCTTCATCGCCCTGCTGATCATCCTTCCCGCCGCCTGAGCTCAGCCCGGGTCGACGACCCCGGCCAGCTGGTCCCCCAGCACCTGGGCGATCACGGCGTGACCGCGGTCGTTGGGCAGGATCCCGTCGGCCTGCACCAGCGCCGGCTTGCCGGTCAGCGGCTGCTCGAGGCCGACGAAGGTCCCGTCCACCGCCTCGACCCCGGCCTCCACGGCCTCCGCCACGGCCAGCAGGTCGGCCGGCGGCTCGGAGGAGTCCCACAGCGGGGCCACGGCGACGATCTCGGTGTCGGAGGGCAGCGCCTCGCGCAGCCGCCGGAAGTACTGCTCCACCCCGGCGTCCAGCTCCTCCGACGCCGCCCCGACGTTGCCGCGCCCGTCGCCGACCACCACGACGTCGGGATCCGCGGCGACGACGCGGCGGATCGTCTCCGGGTAGTCGGGGTCGTCCTCGGGCGGCGTCACGAGATAGCCGGCACCCTCCCGGGCGGTGTTCACGATCGTCCAGCCCTCGGAGTCGCCGATCAGGCGGGGGAAGGCCCCCTGCTTGCGGTCGTCCAGCCCGACGCCCGCGGTGTAGGAGCCGCCGACGAAGACGACGCGGGGGCCCTCAGCCGACGCCGAGGAGGACGAGGAGGCTGGCTGACTGGACCCGGACGACCCGCCCAGGGCCTGCGACGAGCCCCCGGCGTCGCTCGCGTCGACCGTGAGCGACTGCTGATACCAGACCGCCCACGCGAAGGCGGCGACGATCCCGAGCACGGCCAGGGCGCCCACGAGGGCGCTGCCGGCCCACTTCGGCAGCTCTCTCACGGCTCGCCCCCATTCCGTCGCGTGCGGGGGCAGCCTAGGCGAGCGCGGCGGGCCGCACCGCACCCCGGTCGGGCGCTCAGCCGTGCAGCAGCGCCGCGAACCGCTTGTTCAGGTCGCCGGCGGCCTCGACCGCCGCCGCGCTGAAGAGCCCCATGTCGGCGAACCCGTGCACGAGGTCCTCGTAGCGGACGGCGTCCACCGTCACGCCCGCCTCGCGCAGCGCCTCGGCGTAGGCCTCGCCCTCGTCGCGCAGCGGGTCGAAGCCGACCGTGCCGACGACGGCCGGCGGCAGGCCGGTCAGCTCGCCCCGGAGCGGGGACAGGCGCGGGTCCTGCGTGTCGACGTCGTGGACGCCGTCCACGTAGTGCCCCAGGAACCACGCCAGGGTCGGCGCCTCGAGGAAGTAGCCCTCGGCGTTCTCCTCGCGCGAGGGGTAGTCGCCGTGCACGTCGGTGGCGGGGTAGATCAGCAGCTGGGCCGCGATGCGGTCGGGCATCCGCTGGGCGACCCCGGCGGCGAAGTTGCCGCCGGCCGAGTCGCCCGCGACGCCCATCACCGGGGAGCCGCCCAGCTCGTCGAGGTGGCCGGCGACCCACTCCGCGGCGGCGACGGCGTCCTCGTAGCCCGCCGGGAACGGGTGCTCGGGCGCCAGCCGGTAGTCGATCGCGACGACCACGGCGTCCGCGTCGTTGGCCAGCCGGCGGCAGGTCTGGTCGTGGGTGTCGAGGTCGCCGATGACGTAGCCGCCGCCGTGCAGGTAGAGCACCGTCGGGCGGGTGCCGTCGGCCGCGGGGCGGTAGACCCGGGCGGGGCGCCCCGCCACCGTGGTGTCCTCGGCGCTGTGCACCGCGATCACCTGGTCCGGCGGCAGCACGTCGCAGGTCATCGCCCGCAGGGCCTCGCGGGCCGTCTCGGGCGTCCCCTCGTGCAGCTTGGGGCGGTCCGATTCCTCGATGAGGTCGAGCAGGGCCTTGGTTCCTGGATCCAGCGACATGGCCCCGACCGTAGCCCGCCGCTGGTTCCGCTCCCCCCTATGCTGACCAGCCGGACGTCGACGCAGGAGGAGACGCATGACCTGGCTGGTGACCGGCGGCGCGGGCTACATCGGGTCGCACGTGGTGCGCGCGCTGCAGGACGCCCGGATGCCCGTGGTCGTGCTGGACGACCTGTCGACCGGGTTCGAGCAGTTCGTGCCCGACGGCGTCCCCTTCGCCCGGGGCTCGCTGCTGGACGCCGACCTGGTGCGCCGCACGCTCGAGGAGCACCGGGTGACCGGCGTCATCCACATCGCCGGCTTCAAGTACGCCGGGGTCTCGGTCGAGCGCCCCCTGCACACCTACGAGCAGAACGTCTCCGCCATGGTCACGCTGCTGCGGGCCATGGACGAGGTCGGCGCCGACCAGGTCGTCTTCTCCTCCAGCGCCGCCACCTTCGGCACGCCCGACGTCGACCTCGTGACCGAGGAGACCGCCACCGCCCCCGAGTCGCCCTACGGGGAGACCAAGCTGATCGGCGAGTGGCTGCTGCGCGACCTGGGGCGGCGCGGGCGGCCTGCGGCACACCAGCCTGCGCTACTTCAACGTGGTCGGCTCGGGCTCCGAGGAGCTCTTCGACGCCAGCCCGCACAACCTCTTCCCGCTGGTCTTCGACATGCTCTACCGCGGCGACACGCCCCGGATCAACGGCGAGGACTACCCCACGCCCGACGGCACCTGCGTGCGCGACTACATCCACGTCTCCGACCTGGCGCTGGCCCACGTGGCGGCCGCGAGGCGGCTCGAGGCGGGCGAGCCGGTCGAACGCGTGTACAACCTCGGCAGCGGCGACGGCACCTCGGTGCGCCAGATCATGGACACGATCCGCGAGGTCACGGGCGTCGACTTCGAGCCCACCGTCGCCCCGCGCCGGCCGGGCGACCCCGCCCGGATCGTCGCCTCGGGCGAGCTGGCCGCCCGCGACCTCGACTGGGCGATGCGGCACTCGCTGACCGACATGGTCGCCTCCGCCTGGGCGGCGCGGCAGCGGGCGGGCGACGCCTACCCGCGCTGACCTGCCGGGCGTCTCCTGCGCGCCGAAGGCGCGTCGCCTAGGCTGTGCGCGCCATCAAACAACCCGTGGAAGGGCAGCCGTGGAGCTCCGGGACTATCTCGGCGTCGTTCGCCGCCGCTGGATCAGCATCGTGCTGATCGTCCTCGCGGTGGTCGCAGCGGCCATGATCTTCACCGCGCAGACGACGCCGCAATATCAGTCGACGTCGCAGCTGTTCATCTCGACGACCTCCGACAACACGTCCGAGGCCTATCAGGGCTCCCTGTTCTCCTCGCAGCGGGTGACCTCCTACGCCCAGACGGTGACCAACGACGACGTCGCGAAGATCGTCATCGACGACCTCGACCTCGAGCTCACCCCCGACCAGCTCAAGCGCAAGGTCGAGGCGACCGTGCGCCCCGAGACCGTCATCCTCGACATCTCGGTCACCGACCCCGACCCCCGCGAGGCCCAGCGCCTCGCCCAGGGCTACGCCACCGCGATGCGCGGCGTGGTCGCCGAGTACGAGACCCCCACCGGGTCGAGCAAGCCGGCGCTGCGCAGCCAGATCAGCAACGCCGCCACCCTGCCGGAGAATCCCGTCTCGCCCCAGCCGCTGCGCAACCTCGGCCTGGGCCTCGTGCTGGGCCTGCTGCTCGGGTTCGGCCAGGCGGTGCTCCGCGAGGTCCTCGACACCACCATCAAGACCGTGGACGACGCCGGCGACACCGCCGGCGCGCCGGTGATGGCCGGGCATCGCCTTCGACCCCCGCGCCACCAAGCAGCCGCTCATCTCGGGCCTGAGCTCGCACGAGCCGCGGGTCGAGGCCTTCCGGGTGCTGCGCACCAACCTCCAGTTCGTCGACGTCGACCACCCCGACAAGGCCTTCGTCGTCACCAGCTCGCTGCCCGAGGAGGGCAAGTCGACGACCTCGGTCAACGCCGCGCTGACGCTCGCCCAGACCGGACAGCGGGTGCTGCTGATCGACGGCGACCTGCGCCGGCCCCAGGTCGCGAACCTGCTTCGACCTGGACAACGCGGTCGGCCTCACGACCGCGCTGCTTGGGCAGGGTCAGCGCGACGGACGCCATCCAGACGCACCGGGGCGACGGAGCTGGCGTGCTGACCAGCGGCGCCGTCCCGCCCAACCCGGCGGAGCTGCTCCAGTCCCACGCCATGGCGGACCTGCTCAAGCAGGTGCGCGACCTATACGACGTGGTCATCATCGACGCGCCGCCGCTGCTGCCGGTGACCGATGCGGCGATCATCGCCTCGCAGGTCGACGGCGCGCTGCTCGTCGTCCGGCACGGGCGCACGACCCGCGACCAGCTCCAGGGCGCGACCGAGCGGCTGGGCGCGGTCGGCGCCCGGGCGATCGGCGTGGTCCTGAACATGACCCCGCGCCGGCGCGGCGGCGGCGGCTACGGCTACGGCTACGGCTACGGCTACGGCTACGGCTACGGCTACGCACCCGATGCCGAGGCTGCTCCGAAGACGCGGGCGACCCGGCCGGAGGAGCGGAGGCTGCCGGGCCTGCCCCGGCGCCGGGCTCGCCGCGGGGCATCGGACCACCGGAAGACCTGAGCGTCCGCGAGCCGGCGGCCTTGCCCGCCGCTACCTAGCGGTCAGCCGCCCCACACTTGGCTGAAACCTGAGTCCGTGAGAGTGTTACCGGGTTCCGTCGCTCGGCCGAGGCGACGGGCCGTGGGGGAAACACTCGGCGCATGGGGTGAGCATGACACTGATCGACGACCGGGTCGACGCGGACGAGGTGAGGCGTACGCGGCAGGCCCGGGTCGTGGGACTGCTCCCGCTCCTCGTCTTCGCGCTCGACGCCGCCGTCCTCGCAGTCGCGATCACCCTGGCCGCCGAGGCGCGCGACTCGCTCCCGTTCTTCGCGGGGGCACGAATCTGTCGCGAAACGGTGGGCCTCGCTGGCGCCCGGTGGTCGCGCTGGCCTGGCTGGCGGTGCTCTGGCTTCGCGGGGCCTATCAGCGCTCCCTCTTCGGCGCGGGCGTCGAGGAATACGGGCTCGTGGCCCGCGCGTCGGTGCTCACCGGTGGGCGTCGCTGGGCGTGGCGTGCTACCTGGCGAAGTTCCCGCTGTCGCGCGGCTTCTTCGCGCTGGCCTTTCTCGTTGGCCTCGCCCTGCTCCTGGTGGAGCGATACGTGGTCCGCCGATTCGTGCACGCGGCCCGCGCGCAAGGGCGGCTCGACGGAGCGGGTCGTGATCGCGGGCAACGAGTCCCACGTCGACGAGATCGACGCCGTCTTTCGCCGCGAGCCGTGGCTGGGCTACCGCACGGTGGGCGCCCTGACACCGACCGAGGACCCCACGCTCGAGACCGCCTCGGGCATCCGGGTGCTCGGCAACGTCGAAGACGCGGCCTGGGCGCGTCGAGCAGCTCGACGCCGATGTCATCTTCTTCGCCGGGGGAGCCTTCAGCAGCAGCAGCCAGATGCGCGCCCGCGCCTGGGAGCTGGAGCAGCACGACGTCCAGGTCATCGTCGCGCCCAGCGTGACCGACGTATCGCGCGAGCGCCTCCGGGTGCGGCCCCTCGGCGGCCTCCCCATGATCCATCTGGAGGCCCCGCGCGCGGCTGCGCGCCAGTCACTGGGCCAAGCGCACCTTCGACGCCGTCGGCGCCTCGCTGCTGCTGCTGCTTCTCTCGCCCCTGCTCGGCTTCGCCGCGCTGGCGGGTGAAGGCGGCCGACCAGGGGCCGGTGCTTCTTCCGACAGACCCGGATCGGGCCGGGACGGTGAGGACTTCGCCTGCCTCAAGTTCCGCACCATGGTCACCAACGCGGAGGACCTGCTGGCGGACCTGCACGCGGAGCACGCGGCTACGCGTCCGGCCTGTTCAAGATGAAGGACGACCCCCGCGTGACTAAGCCCGGCCGGTGGCTGCGCCGCTTCTCGATCGACGAGATGCCGCAGCTGTGGAACGTGGTCCGCGGCGACATGAGCCTCGTCGGGCCGCGGCCGCCGCTCCCCCGCGAGGTCGCCACGTATGACAAGGCGGTCGAGCGGCGGCTGCGCGTGCGACCCGGAATGACGGGCCTGTGGCAGGTCTCGGGCCGATCCGACCTCGCGTGGGACGAGGCCGTGCGACTCGACCTCTACTACGTGGACAACTGGTCGATGGTCCAGGACCTCAGCATCCTCTTCCGCACGCTCGGGGCCGTGTTCAGTTCCCGCGGCGCCTACTGAGGACTGAGTCGCTGCCCGGTCGTCAGTCCTTGAAGTGGGCCTCGAGCTCGTCGAGCGCGTCGGTGCGCCCGTAGTCGTCCTCGAGCCGGCAGATGTCGTCCTCGCCGGTGTAGGCACCCTGCTGGACCTCGATGATGATGAGCTCCTCGGAGTGCATGTTCGTGATCCGGTGCGCTGCCCCGGTGCCGACGTCGATGGACTCCCCGGGGCCTGCCACGACGGTCTCGCCGTCGACCACGCAGGTGGCCATGCCGAAGATGACCACCCAGTGCTCCGAGCGGTGCTTGTGGGTCTGGTAGGAGAGCTTGTGGCCCGGCCTCACGTGGATGCGCTTGACCTTGTAGCCCTGCCCGTCGTCGATGACGTGCCACGACCCCCATGGCCGCTCTGCCCAGTCGAGTCCCATGATCCTCTTCCTCGGTGCGACGGCGTAGAGATCCAGTGTAGGCGCGTCAGCGACGCGTGACGGACGCGAGGGCGGGTCTCACGTCGGCCAGATACACGAACGCGGCGATCGTGAACGCGATCTGGAAGATGCTGAGGTTCCCCACGAAGACGATCTGGAACGCCAGGGCCAGGCCGAGGATGGCCGACCAGGTGGTCTTGGTGAGCTTGTCGGCGGCCGTGTAGGCCTGCGCGGGGAACGTGAGGGCGTTGACGAAGGCGAAGCCCTTGACCACCAGCAGGGCCAGGTGCACCACGAGCAGGATGCCGGCCTGGAACTGGAACACGTCCACCGCCCCAGCGTAACGACCACGCGGAACGACAAGGCCCCCGCACCGGGGTCGGTGCGGGGGCCCTCGCCGTGCGAGCGGCGGGCCGCTCGTCAGCGAGTGTCGATCAGTTGCCGACCTTGGAGGCCGCGTCGGAGGCGGCCTGGCCGGTCGACGCCGCGGTGTTCTTGGCGGCGGTGCCGGTCGCCTTCGCGCTGCTCTTGGCAGGCTGCGACTTCTTGGCGGCCGCGCTCTTGGTGGTCGAGGCCGTCTTCTTGGCGCTCGACGCGGTCTGCGACGCCGACTGCTTGGCCGTCGTCGCGGTCGACTCGCCGGCCTGCTTGGCCTGCGTGCCGGTCGCCTTCGCCTTCGACTTGGTGGTCTTGGCGTTGGACTTGGCGCGGTTGGTCGACTCCTGGCGACGGATGCGCAGCACGAGCTGCTCGCCGCGCTTGGCCAGGTCGTCGTAGGTGCTGCTCACCGCGGCGATGTTCTCGTCCAGGGTGGACTTCGCCTCGGACTGCAGCTCGCCGACCCGCTTCTCGATCGCGGCGCGACGCGTCTGCGCCTCCTTGCTGAGCGCCTCGACGCGCTCGTTCACGACCGTGACGGCCTGCTCGCGCAGCGCCTTCGGCTCGAAGTCGACCTTCTGGACGTCCTTCTGGAGGTCGGTGAACTTCGCCTGGACGTCGGCGACGTAGTCGCGCACGACCTCGACGGCCAGGTCGGCCACGCCGGCGCCGGCGTAGAGGTAGCGCGTCGCCTCGGACTTGATGTCAAACGTGGTCTTGGCCATGTCGATCTCTCCTTCTGCTTGGTGGGGCGCGGCGGTCGGCCGCGCCATCAGGACTCGTTCTTCTCGGCTGCCGCCTCCGCGTCGGTGGACGCGTCGGCGGCGTTCATGGCGAGGAAGGACGAGTACACGTCGAGCAGGGACTGCTTCTGCCGCTCCGTCAGCCCGGTGTCGGACAGCACGGCGAGCTCCACAGAGCCTCCGACGCCGTCCTCCGGGCTGACGATGCCCGCCCGGATGTACAGCTGCTCGGCGGAGACCCGGAGGGCCTTCGCCAGCTGCTGCAACACCTCGGCGGACGGGCGACGCAGCCCACGCTCGATCTGGCTCAGGTACGGGTTCGACACGCCGGTCATCTCGGCGAGCTGCCTCAGCGAGAGCTGAGCGCCAGTGCGCTGCTCCCGGAGGTAGTCGCCGAGATTCTCGACTGTCTTGCCGACCTTGCCCTTTGCCATGTGTCCATCATGCTAGCACGTGCTAGCGCTAACAAGGGCTGTGTGGGTGCGTCGAGTCACAGGAGCCCAGATTTCTAGCGGTCATTCGTTCGAGTGACGGCGCTGCCTCGCTGCTAGCGACGGGGCCGCGTGCGACCTCGAGCTCGCGCCGGCACGGAGCCACGCCCCGGCGAGCGCCAGCGCAGCGAGCCCCGCGAGGTCGGCCGCGGTCAGGCCGTGGTCCTCGGTCACCGGCCACAGCACCGGGCCCTCCATCGGGCGGTTCACGACGAACCAGAGCACGGCGACGAGGGCGAGCAGGCCGGCGCCCCGGCGATTGCGCGGCGCGAGGGCGGCGGTCAGGACCAGCGCCGTCAACACCACTCCCGCAAGCATCCGCCGAGCGTAGCCAGCGACGCGTAGCCGGCCGCCTCGCGGCAATCGATCAGAAGGCGGGCCGCACCTCGCCGACCGGCGCCCCGGCACCCAGCAGCTCGTGGACACCCGTGCGGCGCACCGCCTCGGCGTCCACGCCGTCCTCCTCGAGGACTCCCGACCGCCGCAGGGCCTCGGCCATCACGACGGGGCGGGCCCGCTTGCCCCCGTCGTCGATCTTGAGCGCGAACGCGCGCCCGTCGGGCAGCGCGACGGCGTAGCAGGCCTCGGCGCCCGCCTTGCCGATCGCACCCGGGATCGCGCTCAGCAGCTGCAGCTCGTCGCTGGCGGTGCCGGAGACGTAGCTCGGGTGGGAGCGGATCGCCTCGGCGACCCGCGCCACGGCGGGGTCGGGCGCCTCCTGGCCGTCCACCCCCCGCGCGATCCGGCCGAACGCGCGCGCCAGGCCGGTCAGCGACGCGGAGAGCAGCGGCGCGCCGCAGCCGTCGACGGCGACGGCCTCGACGGGCTCCCCGGTCATCTCGGAGAAGGTCGCGGCGATCGCCCGCTGCAGCGGGTGGTCCGGATCCCGGTAGGTCTCCGTCGGCCACCCGTTGACGACGCAGGTCGCCAGCATCGCGGCGTGCTTCCCGGAGCAGTTCATCAGGATCGGCGACTTCGCGCCGCCCTCGCGGATGATCTGGTCCCGCGCGCCCTCGTCGAGCGGCCAGTCCGGCGGGGTCTGCAGGGCGGACTCGTCCAGCCCCGCCCCGGCCAGGATCCGCCGCACGCCCTCGAGGTGGAAGGGCTCGCCCGCGTGCGACGCGCTGGCGAGCGCGAGCAGGTCGGGGCGGCAGGTCGAGCCCGGCCCGCACCATCCCCAACGCCTGCAGGGGCTTGTTGCACGAGCGCGGGAGCATCGACGACGTGACGTCGCCGACCGACCACGCGGTCGAGCCGTCGGACGCCAGCGCCACGACCGAGCCGTAGTGGTGCCCCTCGACGAACCCGGAGCGCACGATGTCGGCGACGACGACGGGGCCGCTGGCGGGGGGCTGCATGGGCGGCACGCTACGCGGGGCGCCCGGGGAGGTGGGGCGGGTGGCAGGATGACGCCGTGCCGCCCGCCCCCGTCCCGCAGCACTGCCCCACGCAACGCGAGCTCGACGACCTCGAGCTGCTCCTCAACGGGGCCCTCGCGCCCACCGCGGGCTTCAACGAGCCGGGCAGCGCGGTGACCCTGGCGCTCCCCTCCGAGGTCGAGTCGGCGGCCCGGGAGGCCGGGTCGGTGGAGATCGTCGACCCGGAGGGGCTGCCGCTCGCCCGCGTGGCGTGGCCGACCGGGGCGGTCGAGCCGCTGGCGGCCCCGGAGCACGGCCCCTTCCGACGCCTCTATCTCTCCCCGGCCGAGGTGCGCGAGCGGCACGCCGGCCGCACCGTCGTCCCCGTGCGGGAGCCGCTGACCCAGGGGCAGGTGGCGGAGCTGGGCGAGCTGGGCCCCGTCCTGCTGCTCGCGCTGGTGGGGGCCGGCACGCCGTCCCCGTCCGCGCCGGGGTTGCTCCGCGCCTCGGTGGCCGCGGCGGGCCTGCTGCCCGACGCCGTCGTCGTCGCCGCACCCGTGGCCCTGCGGCACGACTCGCCGGAGGACGCCCTGCTCGGGCCCGTGGTCGCCGCCTACGCGGGCCCGGCCCCGGTGAGACACGTGACCGCGCCGAGCGAGCACGACCCGCTGCCCGACGCCGTCGCGGCGACCCTGGGCGCCGACCGGCCGCCGGGCCTGGTGCTGTTCTTCACCGGCCTCTCCGGCAGCGGCAAGTCGACGCTGGCGCGCGCGCTCATGGACCGCGTGCTCGAGCAGACCCCGCGCAGCGTGACCAGCCTCGACGGCGACCTCGTGCGGCGGCACCTGTCCAAGGGGCTCACCTTCTCCCGGGAGGACCGGGAGACCAACATCCTCCGCATCGGCTGGGTCGCCGCCGAGATCGCCCGCCACGGCGGCCTGGCGGTCTGCAGCCCCATCGCCCCGTTCGACGAGACCCGCCAGCAGGTGCGCGCCATGGTCGAGGAGGCCGGGGGACGCTTCTTCCTGGTCCACGTGGCCACGCCCCTGGAGGAGTGCGAGCGGCGCGACCGCAAGGGCCTCTACGCCAAGGCCCGGGCCGGGGAGATCCCGGACTTCACCGGCATCTCGTCGCCCTACGAGGAGCCCGCCGACGCCGACGTGGTGGTGGACACCACCGGCCGGTCGATCGACGACGCGCTCGAGGACGTGCTCGCCGCCCTCGCCGACGAGGGCCTCGACCTCGCACCCTCGCGGGAGACCGCCGGTCCACCGCAGCCCGCGGAGCCCCCGCTCCGCATCCTCTTCGTCTGCACCGCCAACATCTGCCGGTCGCCCTACATGGAGGCGGTGGCCCGCCACCAGCTGGCGGGAAGCCGCGTGGAGATCGCCAGCGCCGGCACGCACGGCTTCGACGCCCAGCCGGCCGACGAGGTGATGGCGAAGCAGCTGGCGGCCCGCGGCCTCGACCAGCCTGGCTTCCGGAGCCGCGCCGTGACCCGACAGATGCTGGACGACGCGGATGTCGTGCTCACGGCCGAGGCCGCCCACCGGCAGTTCCTCCTCGAGGAGCACCCGGCCGCCTTCCGCAAGGTCTTCACGCTG
Organism: uncultured Actinomycetota bacterium; assembly: GCA_963832415.1. Classification (GTDB taxonomy): domain Bacteria; phylum Actinomycetota; class Actinomycetes; order Propionibacteriales; family Nocardioidaceae; genus Nocardioides. The sequence continues at coordinate 356,514 of CAWHTZ010000011.1, forward strand.
GGCCAGCTCGCGGCGTTCGTGACGAACAACGACCCGGAGTTGCGTGGCCGGGAGCTCGTGTCACAAGCCGGCCGGGCCCGGGGCAGCGCGTCGCCGGACCTGGACGTCGCGGACCCGTACCGTCGCGGGGACGCCGCCGCGGAGGCCGCGGCGCGGCAGATCGACGACCTGCTCGCGGTGGTCCTCCCCGCGCTCGTCCCGGCGCAGGATCCTGGGAAGGACTGATGGACGACCTCTTCACGACCGCCGCACTGGCCGTCCTGGCCGTCAGCTTCGGGGTCGGCATCGTCGTCGGGCTCACCGGCATGGGCGGCGGCGCCCTGATGACCCCGGCGCTGATCTTCCTTGGCGTCTCCCCCACGGCCGCCGTCGCCAACGACCTCGTGGCGGCGTCGGTCAACAAGTCGGTCGGCGCGGCCGTGCACTGGCGCGCCGGATCACCCAACCTGAAGCTGGCCGCGATGCTGATCGGTGGCTCGGTGCCGTTCGCCTTCGCCGGCGCCTTCATCGTGGACCACTTCGGGGGCGAGTCGGCCGAGGAATTCGTGAAGACGGCCATCGGCGTGGCCCTGCTCTTCACCGCGGCCACCTACACCGTGCGGATGTACATCCAGCTCCGTCAGGTCACGGGCGGCAACGAGGCGCCCGAGCAGGCGTTCCAGGTCCGACCCGTGCCCACGATCGTCGTGGGCATGGTCGGCGGCCTGCTGGTCGGGATCACCTCGGTGGGGTCCGGCTCCCTGATCATGGTCGCCCTGCTGCTGCTCTACCCCGGCCTCTCGGCGGTCAGGCTGGTCGGCACCGACCTCGTGCAGGCCGTCCCGCTGGTGCTCGCCGCGGCGATCGGGCACGTCATCGTCAACGGGGTCGACTGGGGGATCCTGATCCCCCTCATCGTCGGCGGGACGCCGGGCACCTTCCTCGGGGCCCGGATGGCGAACTGGGTCAGCCAGTCGGTGATCCGCCGCGGCATCGTGATCGTGCTGAGCCTGACGGGCCTGAAGCTGCTCGGCGCGTCACCCGAGGCGGTCGGCATCATCGGCGCGGGCTTCCTGCTGCTCGGCCCCCTGGCGTGGGGCTTCGTCCGGCAGACCCGCGGACTGCCCGCGTTCGACGAGAACCGGGCCGCCTGGAAAGTGACGGACCCCATCAGCGGGGGCCGCGGGGACCGATACGATGCCTGAGGCACACCCGACGAGAGGTCTACCACCCCGATGACCGCAACCCATGCCGACTACCAGCTGAGTCAGCTCGACCAGCTGGAGGCGGAGTCGATCCACATCTTCCGTGAGGTCGCGGCCGAGTTCGAGAAGCCGGTGCTGATGTTCTCCGGCGGCAAGGACTCGATCGTGATGCTCCGCCTGGCGGAGAAGGCCTTCTACCCGGCGAAGGTCCCGTTCCCGGTGCTCCAGGTCGACACGGGCTACGACTTCCCCGAGGTGATCCAGACCCGCGACAAGTGGGTGGAGCGCCTGGGGATGCGCCTCATCGTCGCGAGCGTCGAGGAGGCCATCGAGAAGGGCATCGTCGTCGACGACGGCAAGACCACCCGCAACCGGCTCCAGATCGGCACGCTGCTCCACGTGCTCGAGGAGGAGCAGTTCACCGCCGCGTTCGGCGGCGGGCGCCGGGACGAGGAGAAGGCCCGCGCCAAGGAGCGCGTCTACTCCCACCGCGACGACTTCGGCCAGTGGGACCCGAAGAACCAGCGCCCCGAGCTGTGGAGCCTCTACAACGGCCGGCTGCACGAGGGCGAGCACATGCGCGTCTTCCCGCTGTCGAACTGGACCGAGCTCGACATCTGGGCCTACATCCACCGCGAGCAGATCGAGATCCCCTCGATCTACTTCGCGCACCAGCGCCGCGTCTTCGAGCGCGACGGGATGCTGCTCTCCGAGAGCGACTACAACCCGACCAAGGCCGGCGAGACCGTCGAGGAGAAGCAGGTGCGCTTCCGCACGGTCGGCGACCTCACGCTCACCGGCTGCGTCGAGTCCAGCGCCGCGACGACCGCCGAGATCATCGAGGAGATCGCCATCGCCCGGGTGACCGAGCGGGGTGCGACCCGCGGGGACGACCGGTTCTCGGAGGCGGCCATGGAGGACCGGAAGAAGGAAGGCTACTTCTGATGAGCGGCGACACCAGCCCCGACACCCAGGACACCGAGCACGCCCAGGGCGAGCAGCAGGCGATCGCGAAGGACGCCGACCTGCTGCGCTTCGCCACCGCCGGGTCCGTCGACGACGGCAAGTCGACCCTCATCGGCCGGCTCCTGATGGACTCCAAGAACATCTTCGAGGACCAGCTGCTCTCGGTCGAGACCACCTCGAAGTCGCGGGGCTACGACTACACCGACCTGGCGCTCTTCACCGACGGGCTGCGCTCCGAGCGCGAGCAGGGCATCACCATCGACGTGGCCTACCGCTACTTCGCGACGCCGAACCGCAAGTACATCATCGCGGACACCCCCGGCCACGTGCAGTACACGCGCAACATGGTCACCGGCGCCTCCACGGCGGACCTCGGCCTGGTGCTCGTCGACGCGCGCCAGGGCCTCACGGAGCAGTCCCGGCGCCACGCCGTCATCCTGTCCCTGCTTCGGGTCCCCCACCTCGTCCTCGCCGTGAACAAGATGGACCTCGTCGACTACGACCAGGCCACCTACGACCGCATCCACGACGAGTTCACCTCGTTCGCGACCAAGCTCTCGATCCCCGACCTCGAGGTCATCCCGATCTCGGCGCTCAAGGGCGACAACGTCGTGACCCGGTCGGAGAACATGGACTGGTACACCGGCCAGACCCTGATGCACCACCTCGAGCACGTGCACGTCGCCTCCGACCGCGACCTGGTCGACGTCCGCTTCCCGGTGCAGTACGTGATCCGCCCGAAGTCCGACGAGCACCACGACTACCGCGGCTACGCCGGCCAGGTCGCCGGCGGGGTGATGAAGCCCGGCGACGAGGTCGTCGTCCTGCCCAGCGGGATGACCTCGACGATCCAGGGCATCGACCTGCACGACCGCGAGATCGACGAGGCCTTCCCGCCGATGTCGGTCACCGTGCGACTGGAGGACGACGTGGACGTCTCGCGCGGCGACATGATCGCCCGCGTCAAGAACGCCCCGCAGCCGGCCCAGGACATCGACGCGATGGTCTGCTGGATGGTCAACGAGCCGCTGAAGCCCCGCCAGAAGCTGGCCATCAAGCACACCACGCGCACCGCGCGGACCATCGTCAAGGACATCCAGTACCGGATGGACATCAACACCCTGCACCGCGACCAGGAGGCGACGGAGCTCGGCCTCAACGAGATCGGGCGCGTGCAGTTGCGCACCGCGTCGCCGCTGCTGTGCGACCCGTACTCGAAGAACCGCTACACCGGGTCGTTCATCCTGATCGACGAGGCGACTGGCGTCACCGTCGGCGCAGGCATGACCCTCTAGACAGCCCCCAGTTCGGCCGACAATTGGCCCCATCGTGCGTAGACGCACTCCGGGCCCGATCATGAAGCACAAGATTGGGAGCCAACATGCTCAACCAGGTACAAAGACTCGGGCGTATCGGACGGCGACGCCTGTCTCAGGAGGTGCTCGGCACACCTCCTATCCGACTGTGGCGTGCGCTCATAAATGCGCGCATGCCTGCGAATTTGGGCGATTCCCCTACCGATCGTTTCGTGACATTTTGCTTGGACAACTACTCTGATTCTCGAGCCCAGCTGTTCCAAGACCTGTTCACCCGATTTGTCCTACATGGCAAGACCAATGGGTATTTTGTTGAATTCGGAGCGACTGACGGGGTCACGCGCAGCAACACTTTCCTGCTTGAAGCCCAATACGGATGGACAGGAATTCTTGCTGAACCAGGCCGCAATTGGCATAGCGCCCTAATGTCAAACCGCACTTGTCGAATTGACAAACGCTGCGTCGCTGACCGCACAGGTGACAGGATGCTCTTTTCTCAGGCCAAGAATCCCGAGCTGTCCACTATTCAAGCTTACTCCGCCGGCGACCACCACGCGCAGTCCCGCGTCGGAAGCCAAACATACGAAGTCGAAACAATCTCGCTCAACGACTTGCTCGAGCAATCAGGCACTCCCACCGCTTTCGACTACTTGTCGGTAGATACCGAAGGATCGGAACTGTTGATCCTGCAGAACCTAGACTTCACTAAGTATCGTCCTCGGATCGCCACTATCGAACACAACAACTCAACCGAAGGCCGCCGCGCCCTACGACAATTGATGGCCAAAAGCGGTTACGTTCAGGTCTTTGAGTCGCTATCATTATGGGACTCATGGTTCGTACTCCGCGAAATCGCTGACGAGGTCGTGCCCCACTGAGAATTTTGAGCCTGCCACGAAGCCGAACACGGATGAGTCAATCTCTCCCAAGCACCGACGCGGATCCCCTGGCAAAGCGAGGCGATCAACCTAGTGGACAGTCCGACAAGATCGTGAACGTCGTGTTTGTGCGGCGGGCCTACTCTGACCGGTCCGGTCCCGTGACTGATGTCATGGATGACCTGGCGCGGGCCATGAGAGGCGAAGGTTATCGGGTAGGAATCGTCGCCGTCCCGGCGAACCCCCCAGGGGAAATAGAATTGCTCTCGAGCAGAGCCCTCCGCTTCCTGGCGAAATCCGGTCTACCGCGCAGGATGACGAGTCTTATGTTTCTAAGTGCCGCCTTGGCGAAGTTGCTAACCATACGGGCTCAAGTTGATATAGTGATCACCGTTGACGACCCCCCCGGCGTCGGTTATGTCGGTCGCCTGTTACAAGGCCTCACTAGGCGGAGAGTCGGTCATGTCAGTTGGGTAATGGACCTGTTTTCGCTCATGGAGTCCACTACGGCCGGTAGCCAAGCCCGAACTGCTGCGCTTGGCGCATGGCTCGAATTGCAGTCATTACGTGGCTCCTGCAGCCAGACAGTCACGATTGGCACCTGCATGTCTGAGGCTCTTAGTTCGCGCGGAGTCCAGAGTTCCTACATTCCCTTGCTCGCAACTCCTGCTGAATCGCCCGGTCCTCCGACAAACATCGATCAACAAGCTCCCGTGACGCTATTCTATGGGGGTCACATCGGGCCGCGATCCCCCTTAGGTCCACTGTTGAGTGCGGTGGCCGAGAGCCCAGAAAGCCTTCTTCTTAGCATCGTCGGACGAGGGCCAGCTTACGCCGCCATACATAAGGAGTGGGCCAACCACCCCTCCGTTGCACTGACTTCCACACTTCCTTGGGATTCGTACCAAGAATTGGCCCGATCGGCAGACGTGCACTGCGTTGTTCTAGGCGAGCAATATACGGGAATGTGCGTCCCTTCAAAAGCATATCAGGCAATGAAGATGCACAAGCCTGTTCTATATATTGGGTCGGGAGACGGGCAGGTAGCCAAGGATGTCCGTCGCGCTGGGGCTGGCTGGGTCGCTTCGGCCACCGTCCGCGAGGTTATGAGTGCCCTGCAACAGATTACGCGCGACGAGGCATACCGCCGGGGCGAGGCTGGCGCGAAGTTCTTACAAGAGGAGCGCTGCCCGTCCGCTGTAATGCCCAACTGGCGCTCGATAATTGAAGGAAGGCGGTACCTGTGAGCCTTAGAAGGCGAACTTCACGCTATCGCGGAACCTTCTTCGGGGCCGGAGGTTCACCTAGTGACTGAGCAACTGACAGCACTATCGAAGACTGCGCGCTTCTCGATCCGCTACCGTGCACTCAATTCGCCCCGATTCGCTCCGCACTGGGTTGCTAAGCGACCTGCGTACTCGGACAGGCGCATCAGCACGAGCACCCGCGTGTACGTTGACGGTTTTCCACGCTCTGCCAATAGTTATCTGTTTCACGGCGCCCGAATTACTTGGGGTGAGGGTGCAGTCGCGGGTCATTGCCACTCCGCAGGGCTTCTGGAGGTTGCTACAAGAGCTGAAATATCGGCGGTTTTGGTAATTAGGCCGCCCGCTATGGCGGTCGCGTCCATGATGAGTTTTGCCGACGCGCCCTCAGTTGCTTCCGCTCTGAGCGCGTACACCAGGTTCCACGAATCCTTGAGGAAAATCAAGCGTCAACTGGTCATTCTAACTTTCGAAAAGGCCACCTCAGACCTCATCGGAAGCCTCGCCCTGATCGCGCGCGCCGCTCATCTACCGCGTCCGCGGTCTTCCGACGGCGACATAGTCCGTGCTGTGGGGCAGCGTATCGACTCGGTGTCCCGCCTCAGAAATGGCGGGATCGTGGACGAGGGGTCCGTTGCCCGGCCGTCCGCATTCCGGCCGACGCATGACTCGGTGGTCGCGCAATGGACTGCTCGTGAGAAGAACCTGTTGAGTCGCGCGGAGACTGCATATCATCACCTCGTCGGTCAGAAGTTTGAATAGACGGAGGCGGACCGCCCGGATAGCGTTGACTAGTGTACTTAGCCAGGTCTTGAATTCGGGGGGAAATATTGCTGTCACTGTCCTCGTCGCAAGATCCAGCACCGTCACGGAATTTGGCGCCTGGGCGCTCGGTTACGCCTTCTTCATCGTGGCTACCAGCGCCGCCCGCGCCGTCTCATCAACGCCCCAGATTCTGCGATCCGGTGACGGAGATGCCCTCTCGAGTTCTCCATCTGGTGCGCTATCGCTCGCCGCGGGAGTTGGTGCGCTGATTGGTCTCGCGGCCGGCGTAACGGTTTCGCTAACCGGGAACCCCGTTCTTGGCATTGTGTTTTCGGTTCTCGTTCCGTTGGGCTGCTTACATGACGCTGTCCGATATTGGGCGATTGGGCAGCTTCGCCCGGGCAGCGCACTCCTGGTCGACGCAACGTGGACGGGTGTTCAAGCGTTAGGGTTCTTGGCTCTCTCAACAAGTCAAAATGTCGGTGCCGTATCCCTAACTTTGGACTGGGGTCTGGGCCTCGTCATGTCGTGCAGTCTTGGTATCTACCTCTTTCGTCCACGGTTCGGGTTCTCGGTGGCCCGACGATTTTACACAGCCAACCGCTGGATGAGTCATCGGTTGGCTGTCGACACCGTCATCATGTCAATTCAATCCGTCGGAGTGGTTGGACTGCTTGGCTCTTTGTACGGACTCCAAGCTGTGGGCGCATTTCGAGCCGGACAAACCCTTCTGGGGGGTATGAACCTAGTCGTATCCGGTCTGGCGCCGGCCGCCCTTGCGATCGGTTCTCGCCATGTTCGGAGCGGCGGTGGAGTAGTTCCTGTTTTTGTTGCCTGGGCCGTCCCAGTGAGTATTCTGGGAGCGCTGTACGGCGCCCTGTTGCTTAGCATTCCTCCACGCGTAGGTTCCAAGATATTTGGGGAGACTTGGGAATTGGTCGCGGCCGTCTTACTTCCCTTCGCTTTACAGCCAGCAGTAAGGGGGCCAGTGACTGGAATCCAAGTCGCCCTACAGGCCTCGCGCCGACTGAACGCGGCCCTCCTCCAGCGCTCCATTGCGACGGCTATCCTCGTCTGCTCAACGCTGGGTGGTTCCGTTTTGTTTGGGGTAGAAGGCGCCGCTTGGGGTCTGTTCTTGGGCACATTTGGCGGAAGTCTTTCCGCGCTGGTCTACTCATGCCTCTCACAATTTCGAACGAACGCGATTCCAAAAGAGACGGACTCATAATGATACCTGGTCCTGATTTCGTTATCGTCGGCGCCCAAAAGGCGGCCTCGACGTCGGTAATGGCCGGTCTGCGAGAACATCCCGAGATTTGGTTGGGTCAAGAGGAGGACCCGTTTCTTCGAGACCCCTTGTTCGACCCTAGCCAGATCGATCTGTTTCTGCAACGGTACTCTGGTGCGACTGGTCAACTTTGCGGACTCAAGTGTCCAGATTACCTGGGCCAGCCGGAAGTGCCTGAGAGGCTTGCAGCACTACCCAAGAAGCCCCGCATCATCATCATCTTGCGAGATCCAGTCAAGAGGGCGATCTCTGCGTACTATTGGTACCTTCGCTGGAATGTCTTGCCGCTAGAACACCCGGATCTCGGTTTACAAAAACTCCTCGCCGGCGCTTACAGTCATGTGCAAACAGCGGACCAGATCCTCACGTGGGGACTTTACGGCGAGCACGTCGAGCGCTACCTGACCTATTTCGAGAGACCTGACCTATTTATCACGACTGATCACGAACTGCGCTCTGACTTTGATGCAACTCTTCAGAAGGCGTTTGGGTTTTTAGGGGTCGACACCAATTTTGAGCCTTCAGGGGGTGCGGCTATGTCGAACCTCGGAATATACAGCCCGCTGCGGCTGCGAGTGGCCCGTCTCCGTGGAAGACTCATCCTGGTATGGGATGAGTCAAGCCACACCTACTGGAATATTTATCGCCCCAACGGAAGGGTTCGATCCGTATTGAATCGTGGCCTGGCGGGTGTAGATCGGTTTGTCCTTTCGCGTTTCTTCTCTAATGAGCCGCCGAAGATCTCTCGACAGACAAGAGCAGCGCTTTGGGCCTACTACCGCGGTGACACGATACGATTGGCCCGAAGCGTGGGGATCGATATTTCTCCTTGGTTGCGCGCAAATTCTTCGGGGGTCTACGAGGGCTGACAGGCTGGTTTGGCGTCTCCCAGTTCGGCATGCCTTGATGGGCGGTGGCGCGCGGGATCCGGTTCCGCTGGTGGGGGGACTGCAGAACCCGTGGGGGCGATGAGGGTTCCCCCGGTGACGGCAGCAAATCACCACTTGAGTTTGGTCAGACTGCCTTGGTCTCGGCAGCGCGCATCGCGCTGGCCTGCGACGATGGTTTGTCCTGACTTGGCTCACGGTGGCGTGACCTTGGATGGCGCGGCGCCCTGACCTGCGTTGATGGCTTCGAGTTGGGGCGGTTTCACGCACTAACGAGGTCGTTCTAGGGTCATCGAGTGGCGTTCGTCCGGCGGGTGCGGACCGCGTCGGGCGCGACGGCGGTGCAGATCGCTGAGTACGCGGACGGGCGGCAACGGATCGTGAGGCATCTCGGCTCAGCACACACCTACGCCGAGCTCGGGGTCTTGCTCGAGCAGGCGCGGGACCTGTTGGGCGACCCGGGCCAAGATGAGCTCGATCTGGGTGTCGAGTCGGCGCCGCGGGTGGCGGGCATGGTGGGCGCCCCCGCAAGACAGGGTGCGCTCGACCTGCCGGCCCCCTCGACCGGAGCAGTGCCGGTTCGGCGTGATGAGCCGGGCAGGGTGGTGGCCACAGAGTCGAGGCTGGTCTACGAGGCCCTCGCCTCGGTGTACACCTCGCTGGGCTTTGACAGCCTCCAGGATCCAGTCTTCCGGGACCTGGTCATCGCCCGCATCGTGGAGGCGATGTCAACGGCGAGCGAAAACTGACCCCCTGGCTGCAAGTGAAAGTTGACCCCCTGGGTTCTAGTTCTCGCCGTTGGTGGCCGCGGGGATGCGGCCGAGTTCTCGGTCCTTGAGTCGGTAGGAGTCTCCTTTCAGGGCGATGACTTCGGCGTGGTGGACGAGGCGGTCGATCATGGCGGCGGCGACGGTGTCGTCGCCGAAGACCTCGCCCCAGCGGGCGAAGTTCTTGTTGCTGGTCACGATCAGGCTGGCGCGTTCGTAGCGGGAGGAGACGAGCTGGAAGAACAGGTTCGCGGCCTCGGCTTCGAAGGGGATGTAGCCGACCTCGTCGATCTATGCCGAGGTCGGCATAGATCGACCTATGCCGATCCCGGAACTATGCCGAATGCGGGCTGGAGGCCCGCTGGTCATGTGACGGCGGCAGGGCTGGTGGGTCGGCCAGCTCCGATCTGGTCGGCATAGTCACAGGCCTTCGAGGAAGGCGAGCATTCGGTCTGGGGGCCGGTAGCGACCGTTGGGCATCGAGGCTGGTTGGACTCTGGCGAGGGCGCGTTCCTTGATGGCGAGGTCGGCGTGCAGGTAGGCGTTGGTGGAGCGGATGTCGGCGTGTCCGAGCCAGAGCGCGATCACGGTGGTGTCGACCCCGGCGTGGAGGAGCCCCATGGCGTTGGTGTGCCGGAGGACGTGGGGGCTGAGCTTCCGGCCGGCCATGGAGGGACAGGTCCTCGCCGCCGCCGCGGCGTGTTGAGCGAGTCGGCGTTGGACGGCGTCGGGGCTGAGCCTTCGTCCGGTGCGGGTGCAGAACACGGGGTCATCGGGCAGCCCACCCCTCTCGGTGAGCCAGAGCCGCAATGCGGCTTCGACGGGACTGGTGAGAGGGACGGCCCTTTCCTTGCGGCCCTTGCCTCGGCAGCGTAGGTGGGAGCCGGGTCCGAGGGTGATGTCGCCGCGGTTGAGTCCGAGGAGCTCGGAGATTCGCAGCCCGGTCTGGATGGCGAGCAGGATGAGGGTCCGGTCGCGTCGTCCCTCCCAGCGGCTACGGTCAGGTGCTGCGAGGAGGGCTGCGACCTCGGTGTCGTCGAGGAAGGCGATGTTCGCCTTGTCGAACCGCTTGGGTGGGATCGCGAGCACGTGGGCGATCAGGTCGGCGTGCTCCGGGTGCCGCAGCGCTGCGTAGGCGAACAGGGATCGGATCGCGGTCAGGCGGAGATTTCGGGTCCGGGCGCCGTTGTGGCGGGTGGTCTCGAGGTCGTCCAGGAATGCCGTGATGGCCTTGGCGTCGAGGTCGGACCAGTCCAGCCGCGAGGGTGGTGTGCCGGTGCGGGCCTGCAGAAAGACGAGCAGCAGCCGGATCGTGTCTCGGTAGGACGCGATCGTGTGCGGGCTGGCCTGGCGCTGTTGGAGCAGCCGGTCGGTGAAGAACGTCTGCAACGTCGAGGTGAACGTGGGGGTTGTCGTGGTCATCGTGCCAACGCCTTCCCAATCATGGGCTCCAGCCGTTCCGCTGCGATCGCAAGCAGTTCTGGTGCTGCGGACAGATACCAGTAGGTCGACCGGGGGTCGCAGTGACCGAGGTAGGTCGACAGCCAGGGCAGCCGGGCGGCGACGTCGACGCCGTCGTGATACCAGCCGATCAAGGTGGTGACCGCGAAGGTATGTCTGAGGTCATGGATCACCGGGCGAACCGTCGACCCTGCGCCGAGCCCGGTCTCGGCGCGGAGCTCCCGGAACACCTCATCGACCGAGACGTAGATCAGCCGTCGCCCGGTCAGCGAGACGAAGAAGCTGTCGTTGCCGGGCTGGACCTGGAACTCGGATCGGTGGTCGGCGTAGCCCCGCAGGACCACGACGGTGGAGACGTCCACCGGCACCAGTCGGGACTTGCCGAACTTGGACTCCCGGATCAAGATCACGCCGGTCTCGTAGTCCAGGTCGGCCTGGTCGAGCCGGATCGCCTCGCCCACGCGCATCCCGGTGGTCGCGAGCAATCCGAACAGGGTCTCGTAGGTGGCGGCCCGCAGCGGTGAGCGCAGCTGCCGGGCTCCCCGCAGCAACGTGGCGACGTCATCGGGTGTGTAGATATAGGGCGGTGTCCAGTGGCGTCGCTCGGGCATCAGCCCCAGCGGCGGTATCTGGGTGGCCGGGTCGATCCCGGACAGGTAGCGGGCGAACCCGCGGACCGCGGTCATCCGGTGCGGCCAGACCACGCTGGACGGACCCGTCGAAGGCTGCTGCTGACACCACTCCATGGCTGCGGCGATGGTGACCGTGGACTGCCCCGTGGCGTCCATCCAGGCCACGAACCGAGGCAACACCCGGGCAGAGTCGGCGAGCTTGTGGCCAAGCCTGTTGCGCAGCGTCAGGTAGTCGCTCAACGCCTCAGCGAGCGCGGTCATCGCCGTGCTCCATTCATCGTGGAGTCCACCGCGACAGCAGGGGCTTGACCAAGGTCTGGCCAGGGTCGGGCGACCATTCGCAGCGAGTCCAGGTCGACCTTGGCGTAGATCGCGGTGGTGGCCAGGTCGCGGTGCCGCAGCACCTGGCTGATGTCGGTGAGCGCCACACCCTCGGCCACCATCTGCCGGGCCAGGGCGTGACGGAGCCGATGCGCCCCGACCGGAGCACGCCCCGCGCGGAGGCAGGCTCGTCTGGCGACGTCGCTGACCAAGTCCGCGTGGATCGGGGACCGCGGTGCGCGTCCGGTGAGGAAGAGTCGGCGCTGGCCGGAGTCGCTCGAGGACCGAGCCTCGGCCAGATAGGCAACCAAGGCCTCCCCGACCTCGACCGGCAGCGGCATGGTGTCGATCCGGCGGGCCTTGCCGCGGATAGTGATCTCCCCGGTCCGCCAGTTGACGTCGTCCAGCTCCATCCGGGACACCTCAATGGACCTCAACCCGAGCCGTGCCACCAGCGTGAGGATCGCGAGGTCCCGGATCCCGTTCGGCCTGCCGGGGTCGCAGCTGTCCAGCATTGCCTGAATGTCCGTCGGTGACAGGGCCGGAGGGATGCCGGTGTTGTGCCAGCCCGCCACCGGCGGGACCGCCGCCGCGAGCTGGGTGATGGTCAACCCGCGGACGAACAGGTAGCGCGAAAGCGACCGGAGCTCGGCGACCCGGCCCTTGGCGGCACCCACGCTGCATCGCGCGGACTCGGCCATCAGGAACGAGTTGATCTCGGCGCTGGTCACACCGACACCGGGACCGGCGACTCCTTCGGCCCGCTGGCCGAGGAAGCGTCGAGCGGTGTTCTCGTAGCGGCGGACCGTCGCCTCGGCCAAGCCACGCTCGCCGAACATCCAGTCGCGGTATCCGTCGAGAAACCGCTCCAACTCGGTCTTCGGCTCCACCCCGGGAGTCAGCACCACACCTTGGGCGATCAGGTGCTCCAGGACGTGCGCGACAGTGCGATGGTCGGCTCGACGCAGTCCGCGCTCACGGCAGGCCTCAACGACGAAGGTGTCGACCGCCGTCAGTGTCAGCTCGGCTGGGCGCAGACCGCGGGCCTCCATCCAGCGGCCGAGGTGACCCAGCACCTTCATCTGTCCCCGCACCGTGCCGGGGGTATATCCGACATCAAACAAGTACGACTGGAACCCCTCGACATGGGCTGCCAGCGCACCCGGCTTCCGCTTCGAAATCGCCATCACACGGCCTCCGATCTGGAGCACCCTGCTCCACCGGAAGCCTCACCCCGACCAGGGAACTATGCCGACCAGATCGGAGCTGGCCGACCCACCAGCCCTGCCGCCGTCACATGATCAGCGGGCCTCCAGCCCGCAATCGGCATAGTGCCGGGATCGGCATAGGTCGATCTATGCCGAGGTCGGCATAGATCGACGAGGTCGGCTACATCCCCTTCGAAGCCGAGGCCGCGAACCTGTTCTTCCAGCTCGTCTCCTCCCGCTACGAACGCGCCAGCCTGATCGTGACCAGCAACAAGAACTTCGCCCGCTGGGGCGAGGTCTTCGGCGACGACACCGTCGCCGCCGCCATGATCGACCGCCTCGTCCACCACGCCGAAGTCATCGCCCTGAAAGGAGACTCCTACCGACTCAAGGACCGAGAACTCGGCCGCATCCCCGCGGCCACCAACGGCGAGAACTAGAACCCAGGGGGTCAACTTTCACTTGCAGCCAGGGGGTCAGTTTTCGCTCGCCGTTGACACGAGCAGGCCAACCTGACCCGCCCACCCATACTCATCCAATGAGGACATCACGCTCCATCCGGAGCTCAGCGACCTCGGCGCGGAGCCGTTTGAGCTCCTCGACGTCGTCCTTCGACATCCCCTTGGTGCCCTCGGCCGCCTCGCGGGCACGGTTCACCCAGTTGCCCAGCGTGCCCTCGTTCACGCCCAGGTCGCGAGCGACCTGCGCGATCGGCTTGCCGGTCTCCTCGACGATCCGGACAGCTCCCTCACGGAACTCCCGGTCGTACTTCTTCCGCTTCTCTGGCATCTCGATCCTCATTGTCGATGCCTCTACGGTCCGGGGGGAACCTCACTCGATGAGGCCGAGCTGCACTTCATCGTCGGCTCGCGGGTGACCAAGGCGCCCAAGGATCTGGAGTCCCACTTCCGCTGGCACGGTGACGCGTTCACCCACGGCCAGATCATCGACACGATCACCCCACGGACCGGCCACAAGATCGAGAACGACCCGCACCTCAAAGCAGAACCGCTCTGGGACCCCGAGCAGCACCCGGCCTCGTGGCGCGCAGTGTGGGCGTACTCGACCAAACGGGCGGTACGTGACAACAAGACCCTCACCCTGCAAGAGAACCGCGCCAAGGCCGTCGTGGCCGGTGAGAAGACGGCGCGCACGCCACGGTTCGTGAAGAACCACAACGGCGACACCGTCCTCGACGAGACATCCCTCGCCCGGGCACGCCGCCTGGTCGGGCTCAAGGGCTACGTCACCAACATCCCCGCCAACCTCATCGACGCCGGCGAGGTCATCGCCAGCTACCACGACCTATGGACCGTCGAGCAGTCCTTCCGGATGTCCAAGACCGACCTCCGCGCCCGACCGATCTTCGCGCGCACCCGTGACGCGATCGAGGCCCACCTGACCATCGTGTTCACCGCCCTGGCCCTCAGCCGCGAAGTCCAGAACCGCACCGGACTCTCGCTACGCCGAGTCCTGCGGACCCTGCGGCCACTGCGCTCAGCAACCGTCGAGATCAACGGCATCACCACGACCATCCCGCCCCGACCCAGCCCCCACGAAGAAGCACTCCTCCAAGCGCTCCAGACCCCGACTCCAAGGCACTAAAGGGTTTGGCCCAACTCAGGTTGGACAGCTCCGCCGTCAGACCGGTCCGGTCGGCCAAGAGCCGGGTCGCGACGCTGCCCGCGTGGGCCACCACGCCGACACCATCAGCGGACACGGACAAGCCAGCAGACCACGAAGTACGCTTCACCTACGGAGTGCCTTCCAGTTCGAGAATCTTGAGACGTCGCAATCCCAAGTTTCCCTTGCTGGGCAGGCACTTACGTGCTTCTACGCGCCGATCACGCCGCGGTCTCGTGAACGATCCGGGTTAACTAGCCAGGTCGATTCAGCAATTCCGAACTGAAGGCCTATCAGGTTCGCACGCGGCGCCTCTTGCCGAAAGTATCCGACCCCACCGATTGATCACTCGTCTGACCGCGTCGCACCACGAATCGAAACAGCAAGTCGAGGGCGAGCGCATAGAGAAGCAGCCGGAAACTCGAACGGATGAGATATTGACCTGACTGAACTGTGAATACAATCGAAAGGCCCAACAACAACAAGCCCAGCATGGGGTGCCGCGAAGCGGCGTAGAAACCAACGCGCCGGTCAAGGTACCCCGTGATGAGGCCCACGACGAACCAGAATCCGACCACATAGCCCCACCCATAGTTCCCGACTTCCCCAACAGCACTGTAGGGGGTTACACGGTTAAAGCGTAGGCTATGCCGGATCTCGTAGAATCTGGTCAATTGCCCTGGCAGCGGATTGACCTCAATCCAGAAATACTCAGGGGGGATCTTGGGTCGGATTAGGGCCGTGGAACCGGAAGTCGGAAAAGCCACAAGCACATTGTTTATCACGGCCGACCAATCGGTAGTGCGGTAACTGAAGCCACCGCCGAGGAGTGCTGAGCTATATGGGATTAGGCCATGTGAGGCCTGGCCGCGTACGAACAGGCTGACCGGGATCAGGGCGACCCCAGCGGCAACTGCGACGGCCAGG
This sequence comes from uncultured Actinomycetota bacterium, assembly GCA_963832415.1. Classification (GTDB taxonomy): domain Bacteria; phylum Actinomycetota; class Actinomycetes; order Propionibacteriales; family Nocardioidaceae; genus Nocardioides. The sequence continues at coordinate 372,002 of CAWHTZ010000011.1, forward strand.
GCGACCACCGTCCAGCGCCCACGACGAGCGAGTAACATGCCAACGAAAAATAGAATCGGGGCAAGCGCCAGGCGGCGAGTTCCGAGACTGAGGAAAACCAAGAAGTATGTGATACCTAAGATCCCGGCCGACACGCGCAGGAGCCCCCGCGATTTCGCTGCAAGGTACCCGGCGGCGCCGACGGAACCCACCGATAGGGACGCCCCGGCGATTCCTGTGATGGAGTCGGGAGACACTGCAAGATAGTCGCTCCTCTGTAGCAGGTCAGCTCCGAGAGTGAGGAAGAGCAGACCCGCCGGCAGTACGGCGAGTAGCCACACAGCCACCCCGGCTCGCCCAAGGTCTTGAATGATCAACGTGCCACTAGGTAGTGGACGGCCTGAAACGGAGGCGAGCATGCCGCCGGCGACGAGACACAACACAGAAATGGCGAACAACCGAGCCGTTGGTTCATGAAGTTTATCGGGCAGAACGATTTGGGCGCCAACTCCGCCAACGCCCGCGAGCGTCCCCGTAAACATCAAGCCCCCCGCCGCCACCGCGACCAGGAAGAGGCTAGCAATCCACAACGGCGATTGGTACGCCGGTTGGATCCTCCGCCGACCAAGCCAAAGCAACACAAGCGGCGCGGCCAACAGTGCCCAGGTGAGCAGCTCAGTACTAGGCACGACCAGGATCAACCCGATCGGAAGTGCAAGAACGACCGGCGTAATTGCCGTATTCGCGGCCGGTGGCCTACGCATTCTCGATCCCTTCGCCGTCGTCACTTGCTTGAGCTAGCTGCAATATTGCCGCACGGAGGTGGGCTAGCTGGTGTTGGGGCGGACGCAAGAGCCGGCAGACCGCCACACGGTTGCGCCACTTCCTTTGAGCACAGAGGATCACTACGCCAACAGAGTTGGAGCCGATGGAGGGGGCGCTGCGGACCGCGGCGGGTGCGAGTAATGATGAGACTACCCGGGGCCACCGTCTTGTCGGCGGCCACGAGAAAACTGGCTCTTCACGATCGAGGGTGTAGTTGCGGCCTGAACCCGCCGGTCTCGAGCAGCGATCTGGCGATGTAGTTGGTCAGGTTGCGGAACCCGAGGGCGGAGCCTCGGAGGTGTTCGAGCCGTCCGTTGATGGCTTCGGTGGGTCCGTTGCCGGTGCCGGGCCGGTCGAACCAGGTCGGGAGCGGGGGAGACCTTGAACTCGTCTTGACGCCAAGGCTTCAGCCCGAAGACGCGCCAGATCTCCGAGACCGTCTGCCGGCTGATGCCGAGCTTGGCAGCCAGTGCCCGGGTCGACCAGTGGGTGGCGTCCTGCGGGGCGGACTCACGGCAAACTGGGCTAGATCGCGATGGCCACCTCGGCGACGGAGCCGACCTGGGCGTGGACCGCGCGGTCCACGGGCTCGGCCTTCGGCGCCAGGGTCCGCAGCGTCCACTCCCCCTCGCCGGCGAAGAACCGGAAGTGCCCGGTCGCCGAGGTCGGGACCTCGGCGGTGAACTCGCCGGTGCGGTCGAGCAGCCGCACGTAGGCGTTGCCGACCGGCTCGCCGCCCCGGGTCACCTGGCCCTGCACCACGGCCTCCTTGGCCACGTTCACGCCGTCGAGCGACAGGCCGCCCTCGGTGCCGCCGCACATCAGGCGTCACCCTTCTCGTCACCCAGCGCCACCGGGACGCCGACCAGCGAGCCGTACTCGGTCCAGGAGCCGTCGTAGTTCTTCACGTTCTCCTGGCCGAGCAGCTCCTTGAGCACGAACCAGGTGTGGCTCGAGCGCTCGCCGATGCGGCAGTAGGCGATCGTGTCCTTGCTCCAGTCGACGCCGGCCTCGGTGTAGATCTGCTTGAGGTCCTCGTCGGACTTGAAGGTGCCGTCGTCGTTGGCCGCCTTGCTCCACGGCACGCTGGCCGCCGTGGGGATGTGCCCGGCGCGCTGCGCCTGCTCCTGCGGCAGGTGGGCCGGGGCCAGCAGGCGGCCGGCGTACTCGTCGGGGCTGCGCACGTCGACGAGGTTCTGCGTGCCGATCGCGTCGACCGTCTCGTCGCGGAAGGCGCGGATCGAGCGGTCCTGCTCCTGCGCGGTGTAGGAGGTCTTCTCGCGGCTCGGCAGCTCCTCGGTCAGCTCGCGGGAGTCGAGCTCCCACTTCTTGCGGCCGCCGTCCATCAGGCGCACGTCGGCGTGGCCGTAGAGCGTGAAGTACCAGTACGCATACGCCGCGAACCAGTTGTTGTTGCCGCCGTAGAGCACCACCGTGTCGTCGTTGGCGACGCCGCGCTCGGAGAGCAGCTGCTCGAACTGCTGCTTGTTCACGAAGTCGCGGCGCACCTGGTCCTGCAGGTCGGTGGTCCAGTCGAGCTTGATGGCGCCACGGATGTGGCCCTTGTCGTAGGCCGAGGTGTCCTCGTCGACCTCGACGAGGACGACCTTCGGGTCGTCGAGGTGGTCCTCGACCCACTGGGTCGAGACGAGCGCGTTTTCGCGGGACATGGTGCTCCTTGGGATCGGTGGCTGTGGCTGTGCGTGCGGTCGCCTGCGGGCTCGGGCCCTGTCGATCAGCGACGGTGGCGCTGCGAGCAGGTGGAGCGCCGGCGAGAGAGAGGTCGCGAGGGCTCAGGAGGGGCGACAGAGCGCGCTGTGGACGCGGCAGTGATCCACCGCGCGGCGCTTGGTGAGCATGATCGGTCGCACGTCGCAGACACTACGACGTGCGCCACCGCGGCAACCGGACGTCTCGTCATGCGGACGCGGCGTCCGTCATGCGGATGCGCCGCGGCACGTGGGCGCACAGCAAGAGGGGCACGGGACCAGGTCCCGTGCCCCTCTTGGAGCTGTGCGCTCTCGGCTGCCTAGCGACCGATCCTGGTGAAGACGGTCCGGCTGCAGCTCTTGTACTTCTTCTGCTTCGGGTTGGCATACATCTTGCCGGTGTAGAAGCCGTTCGGGAGGCGGCGGTACCAGCCGCGCTGCGTCTTGCCGCCGCCGTAGCCGTGCCGCTTGAAGCGCTGGACGCGATTGTCGAAGCGCTTCACCGACACCTGGAACTGGCCGTACGGCTGGCCGTACGGGTCGCCCACGTTGTTGACGTTGCCGAAGTAGGAGCGGCGGAAGACCGCGAGGTTGCAGCGCACCTGCACGCTGTTGGGGTATGCGCCGCCACGGGCGCTGCTGGCGGTGGTGGTGGCCATCGAGAGGCCGGCTGCGAGCAGCACGGTCACAAAGAGGCCCACGAGATACTTCAAGAGATTCTCCCCACGTGTGAGTTCGGGGTAGAACCGCACCGCGGCCCCCGTTTCAAGACGATCTGGACCCTACAACACACGTCGGCCGTTTGTCCTATCGGTCGTGCCACGAAATGTGGTGTTCACGCGAAGACGTCGGCTGACCTGCGGTTTCGCGCTCAGCCGCCCGCAAACGGCGGCAGGAACTCCAGCGTGTCGCCCGGCGACACGCTGACGCGCTCGGGGTCGTCGGCCCCCACGGGCCGCTCCCCCAGCAGGACGGAGCAGCAGGCGAGCACGTCGCCGAGGCGCCCCGGGTGCCGGCGCACGGCCTCCCCCATGGCCCAGGAGAGGCTCACCGGGCCGTCGACCTGGACCTCGTCGCTCGGCACGCCGGCGGCGGACTTGGCCGCCGCCCAGTAGCGCAGGGTGATCGTCCCGTCTGGCACGTGTCGATCCTGCCACGGCGGGCCTGCGTCACAGCGGGACGCCGCCACGCTCGGATAGCATGCACGTCACCCGCACGACCCGCAGCGCTCCGCCCGACGACGTACGGCGCTCCTGCGGCCCCATCTCCGGGAGGAGATCCAGATGAGCAGCCTGCTGCTCCTGACCAGCGCGCTCCAGCCCTCCGCCGAGGTCCTGCCCGCGCTCGCCCTGCTGGGCCACGGCGTCAAGATCCTGCCCGCCGAGGGCAGCGCGCTCCTCGAGGCCCCCGACGCCGACCTGATCCTCGTCGACGGCCGCAAGGACCTGGCCCCCGCGCGCGACCTCTGCCGGCTGATCCGCACGACGGGCTCCGACGCGCCGGTGCTGCTGATCGTCACCGAGGGCGGCCTCTCCGTGGTGGCGGTCGACTGGGGCATGGACGACGTCGTGCTGCACACCTGCGGCCCCGCCGAGCTCGAGGCCCGGATCAAGCTGGCCATCGCCCGCCTCCAGGCGCAGCGCGACCAGGACGACCCGGAGTCGCACGTCATCCGCTCCGGCGAGGTCGTCGTCGACGACGCGACCTACACGGCCCGGCTCGGCGGCCGGCCGCTCGACCTGACCTTCAAGGAGTTCGAGCTGCTGAAGTTCCTCGCCCAGCACCCGGGGCGCGTCTTCAGCCGGCAGCAGCTGCTCCAGGAGGTCTGGGGCTACGACTACTTCGGCGGCACCCGCACCGTCGACGTGCACGTGCGGCGCCTGCGCGCCAAGCTCGGCCCCGAGCACGAGACGCTGATCGGCACGGTGCGCAACGTGGGCTACCGGTTCGTCCTGCCCGCCAAGGAGGACGGCGCCGCCGAGCGGACCGACGCCCGCCGCTGACGCTGTCGCCGGTGCGGCCGCGGGGTTGCTCGGCACTGATTGCACCCCCGGATTGACCCCCCTACGATCCATTTGCAGCAGGCGGCCGCGCGACATCGCGCATCAGGGGGTTGGCCATGTCTGAGAATGGCTGGCAACGCGTCCGGTCCTCGCGAGCCGTCCGGGTCGCGAAAGACGGCGCGAACCGCCTCTCCAAGGTGATCACAAGCCCAGTCGGGCTGGGGAGCTGCCTGCGCTTCGTCGGGGCGCTCCTGGTCCTCGTCGGCCTCGTCCTCCTCGTGGGCGGGCCCGTGGCCAGTGCCATCGCCGCGGCCGCTTCGGTGGTCTACGACGTGCTGGCCGACTCCGGAGTCACGCGGCTGCTGGCCCTCGGGGTGGCCCTTGGCTTGACGGGAGCAGTTCTCAGCACTCCGGGCCGGCCCGAGCGCGGCAGTGCTCGCACGCTCCCGGGAGGCGGCGGTGTCCGATGGGCCGCGCAGTTCCTCATCCTGATCGGCGCCTGCATCTGGTGCGGCTCCTACGCGGCGACCGGCTCGACCTGGCGTCCAGCCTGGCTCCCAGAACCGCTGTCGCGCCTTCCAGAGGTGTTGGACTGGTTGCCCCGCGCCTTCGCCTGGCTGCCCTCGGCGCTCTCGTGGCTCCCCGCTGCGCTGCTGGGGCTCGCTGCTCTTTATGCACTCCACCGGCTCCAGCTCGTGCGCCTGGCGCGGGGTCCGGGTCCGATCGTGATCCCCACGGTCACCGACGCCACCGGTAAGACCCCCGGCGCACCCGTTGTCGAGCTGACCACCGTGCTTCGCCGGCATCTGGCCGAAGTGAACCTGTACCCGCAATCCCTCATCCCCGGGGCCTCCACGCCGCAGGACTTCGTGGCGCAGGTCGAGTCGGCCGCGTCGGGGAAGAACACGGTGGAACGCGTGGCGCGCCTGCTGCGCGTCGCGATGCCCACCCATGCCTACCGCATCCATTGCGCAGTGATGCAGCGCGAGGGCAGCCGCACGCCCTACGGCATCTCCGTCCAGGTCCAGCTGCTTCCCGGGTGGATGTCGACGCCGACCATCCACTGGGCCGCCACCTGGGGGGAGGCGCTCGAGACCGGTGCCTACAGCATCGCCGAGACGATCCTGCCGTGGACCCGGCAGGCCCGGCGACCGCCGTGGGCGTGGTGGATGGGTGAGGAGATGCCGGCCGGGCTGATGGCGCACTACGAGCGCGCCCAGCGCAAGATCAACAGCCGCCAGTACGACGAGGCGCTGGGGGAGCTCGCGGAGGCGCTTCGCCTGGACCCGGTGAATCTCGACCTGAGGATGGACGTGGCCGGCGTGCAGCAGAAGCTGGCGCTCTGGATGGACGCCCTGGAGAACTACGTCTATGTGGAGGACCTGGCCCGGCAGAGGCTCGAGGACATGTTCGTCTTCCGTTGGCGACGGAAGACACGAGCAATTCGGAGATCGCTCACCGACACCAGGATCCTCGCGCACTATCGCAAGACCATTCTGCTGGG
>CAWHTZ010000012.1:0-227280 GCA_963832415.1 uncultured Actinomycetota bacterium
ACTCGCCCGCGGACTGCGCCAGCCCGTCGACCAGCGGTGCCAAGGCCCGCAGCTGCACGACGCCGCGCATCTTCGCGAACCGGGGGAGCTCCCTGACGATCTGAGCCACGCCGATTCCGCTCAGCCGCGCGAGGCCGTCCATCCCGGCCAGCGCGATGTCGCGGCGCTGAAGCCGACCCAGGTCGAGCGCGGTGCGCAGGGGAGTGGTAACGGGGAGGCCGTCTGCGATCGCGAGGTCCCGGGGGAGGACGCGCCTCTCACCGCTAGCCGCCAGGCCGTTCCGCAGGCGGCCCGCGCCCGGTCTGCGGAAGACGGACACCGGGGGGATCTCCAGGTGGTCGTTGGGGCTCAGCGCGGAATCGGCGCCATGGAGCCACGCGGCCGTCTGATCGGCGACGAAGCAGTCGGAGGGGACCACGAGGCACAGGATCTGCGACCGCAGGGCGAGCGTGTCGGGCCAGGCCGCACCGACGTACGCCCCGCGCAGCGGACGCCGCAGCTGCCCGTCGCGGCACAGAGCCATCAGGGCCTTGTCCGTCAGACCACGCTCGTGAGCATCGTGGTGGGTGAACGGTGCACAGGTGGCCCAGTCCTGGCGGCCAACATCCGTGGTGGGGTTCTGGGCGAGTCGGGGGCTCTTCATGGGCGCCCACGCTCGGGCTTCCGACAGCCCCGACGCCCCCCTGCGCACCCGCTTGGGGAAAACCCGGTCGAACCGCGACGCTGTGGAAACCCACGCCGGCTCGGCGGGGCGGGAAACCCACGCCGGCTCGGCGGGGCGGGAAACCCACGCCGGCTCGGCGGGGCGGGAAACCCACGCCGGCTCGGCGGGGCGGGAATCCCACGCCGGCTCGGCGGTGGCTCAGTGGGTGCGGAGAGGACCGCCCTCGTCGAGGCCGCCGCGCCCGTCGAACTGGTGTCCGTCGGCCGGGTGGTCCAGGCCCGCCTCCAGCTCGTGCTCGTGCTCGCTGTGGTGGTGGCCGTCCTCGAGCTCAGCGCGCGTCGGCTTCTGGACGTTGTCGCCGTAGTACTTCTGCGACAGCTTCGCCTGCACCTTCTTGAGGGCGGCCGCCCTGGCCGAGATGCCGTTCGTGTCCTCCGGCGCCTCGAGCGTGTACCTCTCGTCGCGGTCGCGCGCCGTGAGCGTGTACGCCATCTCCTCGGGCAGCTCCGCGTGCCGCTCGGAGTAGCCGCCCTGGGCCGAGCGCATGATGATGCCGGTCTCGTAGCCGTGCAGCAGCGTCTCGTTGTCCTTGCGCTGCAGCGAGATGCACCAGCGCCGGGCCACCCAGAAGGCGATGAGCGGACCGATGAAGACCGCTCCGCGCATGAAGTAGGTGATCTGGTTGATGCTCAGCCCGAAGGTGATGGCGATGATGTCGTTGCCCCCCGCGGCCCACATGAGGCCGTAGAAGGTCATCAGGGACACCATCACGGCGGTCCGGGTCGGCGCGTTGCGCGGGCGCTGGAGCAGGTGGTGCTCGCGCTTGTCGCCGGTGATCCAGGACTCGACGAAGGGCAGCAGCAACAGGATCGTGAACATCAGGCCGGGGAGCACGATGATCGGCAGGAAGACGTTCCAGGACAGCGTGAACCCGAAGAAGTGCGACTCCCAGCTCGGCATGACCCGCAGGGCCCCGTCCGGCCAGCCCATGTACCAGTCCGGTTGTGAGCCTGCCGTCACCTTCGACGGGTCGTACGGTCCGTACTCCCAGATGGGGTTGATCCGCAGCAGGCCGCCCATCAGGGCGGTGACGCCGAAGACGATGAAGAAGAACCCGCCGGCCTTCGCCGCATAGACGGGCAGCATCGGGAAGCCCACGACGTTCTGCTCGGTGTGGCCGGGTCCAGGCCACTGCGTGTGCTTGTGGTAGACGAGCAGCAGCATGTGCGCGGCGATCAACGCCAGCAGCACGCCCGGGATGAGCAGCACGTGGATCGTGTACAGGCGCGGGATGATGGAGTCGCCCGGGAACTCCCCGCCGAAGAGGAAGAACGACATGTAGGTCCCGACCACGGGTATCGACTTCATGAACCCGTCGGCGGCGCGGACGCCGGTGCCCGACAGCAGGTCGTCGGGCAGCGAGTAGCCGGTGAAGCCCTCCAGGGTGCCCAGGAGGAGCAGCAGTGAGCCGATCACCCAGTTCAGCTCGCGCGGCTTGCGGAAGGCGCCCGTGAACCAGACGCGCAGCAGGTGCACGAGCATCGCCGCGATGAAGATCATGGCCGACCAGTGGTGCATCTGACGCATCAGCAGGCCGCCACGGACGTCGAAGGAGATGTCGACGGTCGAGGCCATCGCCTCGGACATCTCCAGGCCGCGCAGCGGGTCGTAGGACCCGAGGTACTCGACCTCCGCCATCGACGGGCGGAACCACAGCGTGAGGAAGGTGCCCGTCAGCAGCAGGACGACGAAGCTCCACAGGGCGATCTCGCCGAGCATGAACGACCAGTGGTCGGGGAACACCTTGCGGATGTTCTTCTTCATGGCCGCGGCCAGGCCGAGCCGGTCGTCGGCCCAGGTCGCCGCTGCGCCCGCCTTGCTGGGGCCCTTGGGCGTGGCCGCCTTCGTGCCGTTCGTGTCGGCCACCGTGCTGCTCGTGCTCATCGTCAGCCACGCTCCCAGAAGCTCGGACCCACCGGCTCGGTGAAGTCACTTTGGGCGACCAGGTAGCCCTCGTCGTCGACCGCCAGCGGCAGCTGCGGCAACGGGCGGGCGGCCGGCCCGAAGACCACTCTCGCACCGTCCGCCAAGTCGAAGGTCGACTGGTGACACGGGCAGAGCACGTTGTGGGTCTGCTGCTCGTAGAGGGAGATCGGGCAGCCCACGTGGGTGCAGATCTTCGAGTAGCAGATGACGCCGTCGACGGTCCAGTCCTCCCGGCCCTCCACGGGCTGGATCTCCTCCGGACGCATCTTCACGATCACGATCGCGGCCTTCGACTTCGCGACCTGCAGCTCCGTGCCGTGCGGGCCGTCGGGCTCGAAGAGGATCATCGGCTCGCCGTTGACCAGGTCGCCGATCACGAGGTCCTCGGGCTTGATGGGCGTGCCGATGACGTCGCGGGCCAGGCGCATGCCCGGCTCCCAGACGGTCGAGTACAGCTTGTCGCCCGGCAACGGGCCGAGGTCGCGCAGCGCCACGACGGCGGGGATGCCGAGGACGCCGATGGCGCCGAGCAGCGTGTTGCGGATCAGCGGCCGACGGCCGATGCCGGAGTCCTGGAGACCCGCGCCGAGGGCCGTGAGGCTCTCCTGCCGGTCGTCCTCCGAGGACGCGATGGGGTGCCGCATCTCGACCATCTCGTGGTCGGCCATCAGCTTGCGGGCCCACTGGATGACGCCCACGCCGATCAGCAGCAGGGCCATCCCCAGGGTGACGCCGAGAGCGACGTTCGAGGCGCCGAACCCGAGGAGGGTGTCGGGGTTCTCGCCGATCTCGAAGTAGAAGTACGACACGGCGAAGAGCAGCGTGAAGACGATCGAGGCGAGGAACAGCGAGGCCACCTGGCGCTCGGCGCGCTTCTCCGCGCGCTCGTCGACGTCGGTCGGCCGCCAGGTGTGCGACGGCAGTCCCGGGTTCTCGATGGGCTCCTCGGCCGGGAGGTTCCGGCCCTCGTGCTGCTTCTCGACGGTCACGCGTCCACCCCATCAGTAGCGGGCCCATCCGTCGCGGGCCGGGTCTTCTTGGAACGGGCGGTGTGGGCCGCGATCCACACGGCGGCCGCGACCAGGCCGCCGACCCCGACGACCCAGGCGAAGAGGCCCTCGGTCACGGGGCCCAGCGAGCCGAGGTTGAACCCGGCATGATCGGGCTGCTCGTCGAGGGAGTTGAGGTAGGCGATGACGTCGCGCTTCTCCTCCGGCGTGAGGTTCCCGTTGGAGAAGACCGGCATCTGCGAGGGCCCGGTGAGGAGCGCCTCGTAGACGTGCTTCTCCGAGGTCCCCTGGATCGCGGGCGCCCACTTGCCGCGCGGCATGGCGCCCCCGGCGCCGGCGAAGTTGTGGCAGGCCGTGCAGTTGGTCAGGAAGATCTGGCCGCCGTTGACGACGGAGAGCTGCCGCTCCTCCTCGGAGAGGCCGTCCGTCGAGTAGTCCTGCTCGTCCGGGATCTCCGGGCCGGGGCCCAGCGAGGCGACGTAGGCGGCGAGGGCCTCGCGCTCCTCGTCGCTGTAGACCTCCGGCCTCTGCGGACCCTGGACCGCCGGGGCGGCCAGCGGCATCCGGCCGGTGCCGACCTGGAAGTCCACGGCGGCGGCGCCCACGCCGACCAGCGACGGTCCGAGCTGGGACTCGCCGTCCAGGGCGAGCTGGCCCTGGCCGTTCTGGCCGTGGCAGAAGGCACACCCGACGAGGAACAGCTCGCGGCCCTCGGCGACCTGGTCGGCGTCACTGGCGGTCTCGCCGGCCTGGGCGGGCGCGAACGCCGCGTAGAGGCCCCCGGTCATGAGCAGACCGAGCAGGAGCACGGCCAGGCCCGCGAGGGGTCCGCGGCGATGCCGGGAGAGCCGGCCGGCGGAGCGGTTCAGGATGCGCACGATATGTCCTCGGGTGTCCTTGTCCACAGGATAGTCGAGCCCTGGTGGCTCGGCTCTCGGGTGAGGGTCGGCCTTACTGGATGAGGTAGATGGTGGCGAACAGGCCGATCCACACGACGTCGACGAAGTGCCAGTAGTACGAGACCACGATCGCGCTGACGGCCTGCTCGTGGGTGAAGCGGCGGGCGATGTAGGTGCGGCCGAGGACGAGGAGGAAGGCGATCAGACCACCCGTGACGTGGATGCCGTGGAAGCCCGTGGTCAGGTAGAACATCGTCCCGTAGGCCGAGTCCGGGATGGTCACGCCCTCGGCGATGAGCTCGCCGTACTCCAGCGCCTGGCCGGCGACGAACACCGCTCCCATGACGTAGGTGAGGATGAACCACTCGCGCAGCCCCCAGCCCCGGACGTCGAGCGCGCTGCGGGTGCGGCCCACCTGGCCGCGCTCGGCGGCGAAGACGCCGAGCTGGCAGGTCACCGAGCTGAGCACCAGGATGATGGTGTTCGCCGTGGCGTAGGGCACGTTGAGCTTCTCGGTCTCCTGCGCCCACAGCTCGGGGCTCACGGCGCGGATCGTGAAGTAGCTGGCGAACAGGGCAGCGAAGAACATCAGCTCGCTGGAGAGCCAGATGATGGTGCCCACGCTGACCATGCTCGGGCGGTCGTGGTGCCCGTGGAGCCGGGATGCCGGGATCGCTGCTGCTGTCGCCACGGGAACATTATGAACGCCAGCGCCCGCGGGGGCGAGCCGCCCCCCACGGCGGGTCGGGAGGCATCCCTTCCCCGGTATTCTCTGGGGGGTGTCGTCGTTCGCGTTCCAAGCCGCGCTGGCGCCGCCGCTGACCGCGGAGCCGGTGCTCCCGCCGTTCGGGCCCGCGCGGGTCGTGACCGAGTGGGCGCTCGACCCGTTCCTCTTCGTCGCGTCGGTGTGGGTGGTGGGGCTCTACCTGCTCGGCGTGCGGGTGCTGGCCCGCCGCGGCGACCACTGGCCGGTCGGCCGCACGGTGATGTTCGCCGGCGTGGGCATGGGCTCGTTCGTGGTGGCCACCTCCTCCGGGCTCGGGGCCTACGACACGACGCTGCTCAGCGTGCACATGGTGCAGCACATGATCCTGTCGATGGTCGTGCCGCTGTTCCTCGCGCTGGGCGCGCCGGTGACCCTGGCGCTGCGCACCCTGCCGCCGACCGGCCGGCGCTGGCTCCTCGCGCTGGTGCACTCCCGCGTGGCGCGCGTCCTGTCGTTCCCGCCGCTCGCCTTCCTCCTCTACATCGTCTCGCCCTGGGCGCTCTACTTCACGGGCTGGTACGAGGCGAGCCTGCGGAACCCCTTCGTGCACGAGATGACGCACGTGCACCTCGTGCTCGTGGGTTCGCTCTTCTTCTGGCCGCTGGTGGGCGCCGACCCGGTGCCGGGCCGGGTGGCCTACCCCTTCCGGGTCGGTCTGACGGTGCTCACGCTCCCGTTCCACGCCTTCCTCGGGGTCACCGTCATGGACCAGTCCCGGATCATCGCCGAGGACTGGTACGCCGCCCTGCGCGAGGGCCCGATGGCGTCCTGGCTGCCCTCGATGGCGGCCGACCAGCACCTCGCCGGCGGGATCCTGTGGGGGAGCGGCGACCTGATCGGGTTGTCCTTCTTCGCTGTGCTCTTCGCCCAGTGGGTGCGCCAGTCCCAGCGCGAGGCCCAGCGGGAGGACCGCCGGCTGGACCGGCTCGAACGCGCCGGGCAGGGCCCCGGGACGGGCGCAGGAGGCCGGGCCCGCCCGGGGTAGCATGCGCGCCGTGAGCGACCACGCCTCGAAGCCCGCCCCGTTGTCGGTTCTCGTCTACAGCGACGACGTGCGGACGCGCGAGCAGGTGATCCTGGCGCTCGGCCGCCGCCCGCACCCCGACCTGCCGGAGCTGCGCTACGTCGAGGTCGCGACCGAGCCGGTCGTCATCCAGAACCTGGACGCCGGAGGGATCGACCTCGCCATCCTCGACGGCGAGGCGGTCCCGGCGGGCGGGATGGGCATCGCCAAGCAGCTCAAGGACGAGATCTATGGCTGTCCGCCCGTGATCGTGCTGACCGGGCGTCCGCAGGACGCCTGGCTGGCGACCTGGTCGCGGGCCGAGGGGGCCGTGCCGCACCCGCTCGACCCGATCCAGCTCGCCGAGACCGTCGTCAGCGTGCTGCAGGCGCGCGTGCCCGCCACGGGCTGAGTCGCGTGAGCCACCCCCTCGGGACGCACGGGTCGGGGACCTCCTGGCCCGACGTGCTCGGCACGCTGGTCGCGGGCCGCGACCTCGCCGCCGACGAGACAGGCTGGGCGATGGGAGAGATCCTCTCCGGCGAGGCGACCCCCGCGCAGGTCGCCGGCTTCGCGGTCGCCCTGCGCGCCAAGGGTGAGACCGTCGGAGAGGTCGCCGGTCTCGTCGAGGCGATGTACGAGCACGCCACCCCGCTCTCCGTCCCGGGTCGGCTGCTGGACGTCGTCGGCACGGGCGGTGACCGCTCGATGTCGGTGAACATCTCCACCATGGCGGCCATCGTGGCGGCCGGCGCCGGGGCTCGCGTCGTCAAGCACGGCAACCGGTCGGCCTCGTCGCAGTCGGGCAGCGCCGACGTGCTCGAGGCGCTCGGCATCAGGCTCGACCTCCCGCCCGGCGAGGTCGGCCGGGTCGCCGAGGAGGCGGGGATCACCTTCTGCTTCGCCGCCGCCTTCCACCCGGCGCTGCGGCACGCGGCCGTCCCGCGCCGCGAGCTGGGGATCGGCACGACCTTCAACCTGCTCGGCCCGCTGGCCAACCCGGTCAAGCCGGCGGCGCAGGCCGTGGGCTGCGCCGACCCCCGCGCCCTGCCGGTGATGGCGGGCGTCTTCGCCCGCCGCGGCGTGGACGCCTGGGTCTTCCGCGGCGACGACGGTCTCGACGAGCTGACGACGACGACCACCTCGACGGTGCTCGTGGTCCGCGACGGCGAGGCGCACCAGGCGACGCTGGACCCGGGTCGCCTCGACCTGCCGCCGGCGTCGGCCGAGTCGCTGCGCGGCGGGGACACCGCCTACAACGCCGACGTGGTCAGGCGCCTGCTCGACGGCGAGCGGGGCGCCGTCCGCGACGCCGTGGTGCTCAACGCGGGCGCGGCCCTGGCGGTGCACGCGGCCGAGCCGGGTGACCTGCACGAGCGCACGGCGGCCGGCATGGCCCGCGCGCGCGAGGCCCTCGACGGCGGAGCGGCCCGGGCGACCCTGGACCGCTGGGTGGCCGCCAGCGGGGGCCGGGGCCCGGGGGCGGGGAGGACCTAGTCGAGCCCGAGCGAGAAGGCCGACTCCAGGTCGTGCCGTGAGTAGGCGCGGAACGCGATGTGGGTCTCGGTGGAGATCACGCCGTCGACCTTGTTGAGCCGGTCGGCGACGACCGAGGAGATCTCCTCGTGCTCGCGCACGCGCACCAGCGCGATCAGGTCGACCTGTCCCGTCACCGAGTAGACCTCGCTGACCCCCTCCAGCGACGCGATCGCCTCGGCCACCTCGGGGATCCGGTCCACGTCGGCCTTCACGAAGACGATGGCGGTGATCATGGCCGCGAGCGTAGCGGCCCCGCCCGGTGAGCGACGCTCACCGGGCGGGGCGGTGCTCGGGGCGGACCTCCCGCCGGTCGGCGAAGCCGACCAGCGACCGCCGCGAGGCCTGCGCGGCGTCGTAGAGCGGCAGGTGGCGCGTCGCGCCCTGCACCGGGCAGCTCCACTCCCCGTCGACCTCGATCAGGCGCACGCCCGGCAGCTCCAGCCAGCGGAGCACCTTCTCCATCTCCTCGGCCGTGGCGGCCGGGACGGGACCCGGGGCGGGGCGCACGGTCTCGGCGCCCGCTCGCAGCGTGCCCACCCAGCCAGCGGCGTCCGCACCGGACGGGATCACCCCCGCCGCCGCCAGCCGGCCGTGCCGCACCACGTGGACCGCCCAGTGCCCCTCCTCCTCGCGGCGGGCGGCCACGATCTCGGGGCAGCGGCCCAGCGCCGTGAGCCGCTGGGTGCGGCTCGCGGCGCGGACGAAGGCCGCGAGGCGGTCGCGGTGGGCCGTCGCTTCCTCGAAGCGCTCCGCCGCGGCGAGACTGGCCATGCGGGCGTTGACGGCCTCCACCACCCGGTCGGGTCGACGGAGCAGGGCCGCGCGGAGGTCGTGCACGAGGACGGCGTACGCCGCGGGGTCGGCCGACCCGTCGCAGGGGGAGAGGCACCGGTCCATCTCGGCGAGGACGCACGGGGACCGGGACGCCGTCCGCCCGAGCCGGTCGGCGCACTGGCGCACCGGGAAGGTCTCGTGGAGGGCCGCGAGGCACTGCTCCGCCCCGCGTCGCGAGGAGAAGGGGCCCACGTAGTCGGCGCCGTCGTCGAGCACCCGCCGCACCAGCGACAGGCGCGGCCACACCTCGCAGGTGAGCTTGACGAAGTGCGTCTTCTCGGGGAACTTCGACCGGCGGTTGTAGCGCGGCTTGTGCTCCGCGATCAGGCGGAGCTCCCGCACCTCCGCCTCCAGCGGCGTCGAGCACTCGATGCCCTGCACCGACGCCGCGATCCCGACCATCTCGCCCATCCGCGAGCGCGTCTCCGACGCCGTGAAGTAGGTCCGCACCCGGGTGCGGAGGTCGCGCGACGTCCCGACGTAGAGCACCCGGTCGGCGTCGTCGCGGAAGAGGTACACCCCCGGGGCGTGCGGCAACCCCTCGGCGAGGTGCCGCTTGCGGCGCTGGGCGGTGCTCACCCGCGCACTGAAGGTCTGCAGCTCCTCCAGCGTCTGCACCCCCAGCCCGCCCAGGCGCTCCATCAGGCCGTGCAGCACGTCGACCGTGGCCCGCGCGTCGGCCAGCGCCCGATGGTTGGGCGTCGTGCCCGAGCGGAAGAGCCGGGCCAGCGAGCCGAGCTTGCAGTTGGGGGTCTCGTCGCGGCTGACGACGCGGCGGGCCAGCCGGGCCGTGTCGAGCACCTCGAACGCCGGCCAGGCGCGACCCGACCGCTCGGCGAAGTGGCGCAGGAAGCCCACGTCGAACGGCGCGTTGTGGGCCACCAGGCACGTGCCCGCCGCGAACTCCAGGAAGGTCGGCAGGACCTCCTCCACCGCCGGTGCGTCGGCGACCATCGAGTCGCTGATCCCCGTCAGCACGGCGATGAAGGGGGGGATCGTGCTCCGGGGGTTCACCAGGGTCTGGAACTCCGCGAGGACCTCGCCGCCCCGCACCTTGACCGCACCGACCTCGGTGATCATCGCGCCACCCTCGGGCGAGCCGCCGGTGGTCTCGAGGTCCACGACGCAGAAGGTGATGTCGCGCAGCGGCCGGCCGAGCTCATCGAAGCTGCGCTGCTCCTCCCAGGGAACCGAGCCGATCATGGTCCCGACGCTAGGTGGCGGCGCCGACAGCGACCCGGCGGCGCGCGGGAGGCGCCGCCGGACTGGCTAGGGTGGGTGGCGCGCAGACCCCGACCCCCGCTCCAGGAGGACGTGTGACCACCCCGATCCCGGCACCGCACCAGCGCTGGCGCTGCGGCGGCTGCGGCAACCTGACCCGCTTCGACGTGAGCCGGACCCGACGCACGACCGAGTTCTGGCACTTCGACCTGGCGGGCGACCACGACGTCGAGGAGACCGAGGTCCGCGACGAGGCCGTGGAATCGGTGACCTGCCGCTGGTGTGGCCGGGACGACGCGGTCGAGCTCGTGGAGCGCCACGACGTCGTCGCGTCGGACGAGCCGGCCTCGGGCGCCGCGGCCGGCTGACGGGGCGGGTCGTCCGCGGGGTCAGCGCGACCCGGGCGGGACCTCCCACAGGTCGTCGGCGGCCCAGCGCTCGCCGATGCTCAGGTCGTACTGCGCGAGCCGCAGGTCGGCCAGCAGCGCTCGCGCCCGGGGGTCGAGCTCCTCCTCGGGGTGCGGCGCGCCGTCCGGTCCGTGGAACTGGCCCTTCTCCATGGCCGGCAGGTGCTGCCAGGCGTCGAGCAGCAGCGCGTAGTAGGTCGGCACGGGCGCCCCCAGCTCCCGCAGCAACAGGGGCAGGAAATAGATGGGGCTGGTCAGCGGAAGCGTCCGCGCCCGGTTGCCCTCGCTGCTCCAGAGCAGGAACGGCGTCTGCATGATCTTCCGCTCGTTGTCGCCGCGGCGGGTCACCGAGTCGGGGTAGATGCCCGGCTGGTGGTCGCCGTAGAAGACGACCGCCGTCGGCTCGTCGAGGGACCGGAGCCCCTCCAGCAGGCGCTCGAGCGCGCGGTCGGAGTGGGTGAGCCCGCGCAGGTAGTGCTCCACCTCGGCGCGTGGTTCGGCTTCGTCGACGCCCTCGACCGGGATCGGGTCGTCGTAGGTGCCGGCCATGGGGAAGTGGTTCTGCATCGTCACGACGTTGAGGAACATGGGGTCCTCGGAGGCGTCGATGCGGTGGAGGACCTCGTCGAAGGTGGACGCGTCGGAGATGAAGTCGCTGTCGCCGATCCGGTCGGTGGTGGCCATGTCGTCCTTGCTCAGGAAGGCGTCGAAGCCGAGCACCGGGTAGACGGCGTTGCGCTTGTACATGCCGGTGAAGTAGGGGTGCAGCGCCGCGGTGTCGTAGCCGAGCCGGCCGAAGAACCGGGCGGCGTTCGGGAACGTCTCGAAACCGGGCACGAGCATCTGGTACGGCGTGGTCATCTGCGGTCGGAAGAGCCCCAGCGACATGCCGGTCAGCGCCTCGAACTCCATGTTGGCGGTGCCCCCGCCGTAGAGCTGGGCCAGCATCGGTCCGCTGGGCGCGGCGTCCATCAGCTCGCGGGTGCGCGGGATGGGGTCCTCCGCCGGCGCCACCCCGTCGAGGCGGGCCGGGTCGCTGAAGGCCTCGCTGAGCACCAGGACCACGTTGGTGGACCCGAGGACGCCGGCGTCAGCGCCGGCGTTGATCTGACCGGCCCGCGACCGGTAGCGCTCGACCAGGTCGTCCATCGCGGCGCGGTCGTAGCCCCGCGGCTCGGCCATGGCCCGCATCGGCATGTTGTAGAGGAACCCGCCGACGAAGCCGGCGCGCTGGAAGTTCAGCCGCTGGTACCAGGAGCTCCATCGGACGTCCTTGGACTCGTAGAGGGCGCGCCACACGTTGCCGGACTGGTTGAAGCCGGGCAGCTGGAGCAGGAGCAGGGTGGTGAGCAGGCCGACCCCGAGGCGCACGACCACCAGACGCCGCCACGCGCGCGGCCGGGCCCGGCGGTCGAGCGGCGGGAAGCGTCCCCGCAGCCGGCGCCCGAGCAGGACGCCACCGGCCAGGAGCGCCGCGACCACGGCCGCCAGGGCGACCGGCGCGACCGGCCCGGCCATGTCGAGCAGGAAGCCGGCCGAGGTGACGAAGTCGAGGTCGCTGGGGTAGAGCGGCTCCTCGCGCACCTCGAGCTTCTGGCGGGAGACCACGGCCACGACGAGCGCCGCGGAGAGCAGCAGCGCCGCACTGATCCACAGGCGGCCCGTCACGCAGAGGAGCCACACCAGGACGGCCCAGAGGACGACGGAGCCCAGGAAGAAGCCGTAGCCGGCCCAGACGAAGTCGTACCACGAGACGTCGTAGGCACCCCACCACACGGAGACCTCGAGCACCGCGTCGCAGAGCATGGCCACGGGCACCGTGTAGAGCAGCGCCAGGAGCAGGGTGCGCGGCCACGGCGCGGCGGCCGGCCCCGCCGGGGAGCGCTCGGGGCCCTCCGGAGCGTCCTGCGCGTCCCCCGCCGCCGCGTCGAGGACGCTCGAGCCTCCGGCCGTTCCCACCTCTCGAGGCTAGGTCCGCTCGCCGGTCCCCGCCGGGGAATCGGGGGAACCGCCCGCGCCCTCGCGGCCGGTTTCCGGCGCCCCGGGCCCGATGTCGGCGCCCTGTGCCACGGTCACGCCATGACGAGGATCGACTGCGACTCCTGCTCGGTCCGGGGGCTGCACTGCCACGACTGCGTCGTGACGGTGCTCCTCGGGCCGCCCCCGGAGCTCGAGCTGGACCAGGAGCACGCCGACGCACTGGCCGTGCTGGCCGAGGGCGGGCTGGTGCCACCGCTGCGCATGGTGGAGCCGGTGCGTGGCCCCGCGACCGAGTCCGCGTGAGGTCCACCACACGCCCCGCTCAGCCGACTTGGTCCGCCCACCGGAGTCTGGTTATGGTCGACGACAAGGCGCTCGTGCCGACGGTCCGAACGGGATCGTGCGGGCGCCGCGTCGAGTTCCGGGCGGTCCGTTGTGGCCGCCGGGAAGCCGGGGCAGCACCACGGTCGGGACCCATCGACCGTGATCCGGGCCACGTGCCCGGGAGCCGGACCTCGGGCCACCACTGCGTGCCCGGACCCCTGGCTCACCCGGCAGGCGTGCGACCACACAAGGAGACCATCCGCTCGTGCGACACGGCCGGAAGAGCCTCACCACCGCCCTGACCTCCCTCGCCGCCGTTGCGGCGGTCGGCCTCGTGCCGGCGAGCCCCTCGGCGGCCGAGCCCGACGTCGACGACGTCCAGAAGCGGGTCGACACCCTGTACCGCGAGGCCGAGGTGGCCTCCGAGCGGTACAACGACGCCCGGATCGAGCTGAAGTCGGTCCGCCGCGACCTCAAGAAGCTCAAGACGCGCCAGCAGCGCCAGCAGCGCCGGCTCGCCGCGGTCCAGCGGGGCGTCGAGGACTCCGTGGTCCGCCAGTACCAGGGCGAGGCCGTCTCCGGAGTCAGTCGCGTCCTGGTCGCCGAGGACCCCCAGGACTTCGTCGAGACGCTCTCGGCCATGGACGCCTACAACGCCGCGCAGCAGACCGTGTTCGCCGACTTCGCCGAGGAGGCGAAGAAGCTGAGCGTCCGCACCCGCAAGACGGCGCAGCGGGCCGAGAAGCAGGCCAAGGTGAAGCGTCGGCTCGCCGCCGACAAGGCGGAGATCGACGAGAAGGCCGCCGAGGCGAGCCAGCTCCTCGAGCGGCTCGAGGCCGAGGAGCGCCGGCAGATGGAGCGGGAGCGCCAGCGCCAGCGCGAGGCGCAGGTCTCGCGCAGCGCGCCCCGCGCCCCCGAGGCGCCCGAGGTGCAGGCGTCCGGCGGCGCCGCGGCGGCGGTCAGCTACGCGCGTGCGCAGGTGGGCGACGCCTACGTCTACGGCGCCGCGGGCCCCGACGCCTTCGACTGCTCGGGCCTCACGATGATGGCGTGGCGCGCCGCCGGCGTGAGCCTGCCGCACTCGTCCTCGGCGCAGTACAGCTCCGGGGCGAAGGTCTCGCGCAGCTCGCTGCAGCCGGGTGACCTGGTCTTCTACTACCAGCCGATCAGCCACGTCGGCATCTATGTCGGCAACGGTCAGATCGTGCACGCCGCCAACCCGAGCACCGGCGTCTCGATGACCTCCGTGGACTCGATGCCCTACAGCGGGGCCGTGCGTCCTGGCTGAGCGAGCCCGCTCCGAGGTCGGTCGATCCCGCACACGCTGGACGGCCGGCCTCGCGCTGGGTCTCGTCGGGGCCATCGGCCTCGTCGCCCTCCTGGTCGTCGTGCTCCGCGACGACACGTACGTCGCCCGCCCCCCGAGCCCGCCCGAGGCGTCCGGGCCGCCCCTGGGTGCCGCGACCGCGGCACTGAGGCGGCTCGCTGCCGCCCTCGCGGACGGGGACCCCGGAGCCGCCCGGGCCCTCGCGCCGGACGGCCGGGGCCGGCCGCTGGCGGAGGTGGCCGACAACGCCCGACGGCTGCGCGTGGCCGGCGTGTCGTTCCGCTACGTGGACGAGGTCTCGCCCACCGACGACCGGGGTCGCTGGACGGCCGCCGTCGAGACGACGTGGCGCTACGCGGGCGTGGAGGCCGGGACGGCCCGCGCGGAGGTCAACGTGCGGCTGGTCGACGCCGGCGCACGGGTGGACGTCCTCGGGTTCCGTGAGCCGGCGGGCGAGGCCTCGCGTCTGCCGGTGTGGTTGGCGGGCCCGGTCTCCCGCGCGCGCTCCGGGGAGGTCCTCGTCGTGACCGCGGCCGGGGTCCCGGCCGAGCGCTACCGGCGCACGGCCCGTCGGGCGTTGCCGCAGGTGCGTCGGGTGCTGCCCGACTGGCGCGGGCCGCTGGTGGTCGAGGTGCCGCCCGACTCCGCCGGCGTCGCGGACGCGGTGGCGGCCGAGGCCTCGACCTACGAGAGCGTCGCCGCCGTCACGGCCACCGCCGACGGCAGCGAGGACCCCGCCGCCCCGGTGCGCGTCTTCGTGAATCCCGAAGTCTTCGGCGACCTGGGCGACCGCGGTGCGCAGGTCGTGATGACGCACGAGGCGGTGCACGTCGCCACGGGGGCCACCAGCGCCGGTCCGCGCGCTGCCCTGCCGGAGTGGTTGCGCGAGGGGTTCGCCGACTACGTCGCCCTGCGCGACGTCGACCTCCCGGTCGAGCGCACCGCCGCCCAGGCGATCGAGCTGGTGCGCCAGGACGGGCTTCCGGCGACGCTGCCGGACGAGGATCAGTTCGACGCGACGGGGGACCAGTTCGGTGCCGCGTACGAGGCGTCGTGGCTTGCCTGCCGGGTCGTCGCCGACGTCGGTGGCGAGGAGGCGCTCGTCGGGCTCTACGACGACGTCGCCTCGGGGCGGGGGCTCGAGACGGCCCTGCGCGAACGGGCCGGGATCGGGGTGGGCGAGCTGACGCGACGCTGGCGCTCGGTGCTCTCGGGCCTCGCCGGAGACGGCCCCGCGTGAGCCAGGCCAGGGTCGGCGCGCTGCTCGCCCTCGCCGCCGCGCTGCTGCTCGGCGTGCTCGCCGCGTTGTGCGTGCCGTGGGACGCGGTCCCCGGGGGGCGGGGTCCGCTTCCCCCGCCCGACGCCTACTTCACGGCCGACCAGCTCGCGCGCGCCGAGACCTTCTCCCGCTGGGCGCGGGCCTGGAGCTGGTCCTCGCTGGCAGTCTCGCTCGCGGTCGCGACGTGGCTCGGCCTGACGCAGGCGGGCGTCCGGCTGGTCGGGCGCCTCCGGGGCCCCTGGGCCCTGCGCGTCGTCCAGGCCGTTCTCGCGGTGCTGCTCGCCGGTCGGCTGGCCGCGCTGCCGTTCGCCGCGGCGCTCCACGAGCTGCGGCTGCGCTACGGCCTGTCGACCCAGGGCTGGGCCGGCTGGGCCGCCGACGTGGCGCGGGGGAGCCTGGTGTCGGTCGTCGTGGCGTCCGTGGGCGTCCTCGTGGTGGTCGGCCTCGCCCGACGGCTGCCGCGCGCGTGGCCCGCGGCGGCCGGCGGCGTGCTGGCGGGCCTGGTGGTGCTCGGATCCTTCGTCTACCCGCTGCTCGTCGAGCCCCTCTTCAACGATTTCGAGTCGTTGCCGGAGGGCGGGCTGCGCGCCGAGGTCCTTGCCCTGGCCGAGCGCGAGGGTGTGGCCGTCGACGACGTCCTGGTCGCGGACGCCTCGCGCCGGACCACGACGCTCAACGCGTATGTCAGCGGGTTCGGGAGCAGCCGGCGGGTGGTGCTCTACGACACGTTGGTGCGCGGGACGCCGCGCGGCGAGACGCTCTCGGTCGTCGCCCACGAGCTGGCCCACGCGCGCCGTCACGACGTCGTGCTCGGGACGGCGCTGGGCGCCGCCGGCGCGCTCGGGGCCACCGGACTCGGCGCCGTGCTGCTGCGCCGCCGCCCCGCGGGTGATCCCACGATCGTCCCTCGTCTGCTCGCGCTGGTTGCGATCGGCGCCGCCCTGGCGTCGCCGCTCGAGAACGGGGTCAGCCGCCGGATCGAGACCCGCGCGGACATCGACGCGCTGGAGGCCACGCGGGACCCGCGCTCCTTCGAGGAGCTGCAGGTGCGGCTCGCGCTCCGCTCGCTCGCGGACCCGACGCCGCCGGCCTGGTCGCAGATCTGGTTCGGCAGCCACCCGACGATCCTCGAGCGCCTCGCCCGGGTGAGCTCGGGTCAGCAGGCGGCGCCGGGGTCGCCCGAGATCGCCTGGGAGGTCTGGTCGCAGGAGTCCTGGAAGAGCTCCTCGGTCGCGCCCCCCAGGGCGAGGACGGCCGCGACACACACGCCAGCGACCGCCGCCGCCAGGAGGGAGTACTCGACGGAGGAGGCTCCCGACTCCCGGTGACGGCGGTCGTCGGCGGTCATGGTCAGCAGGTGGAGCTGATGTTGCTGGCGCCGGCGACGGAGCCACAGGTGTCGGTGAACGCTTCCTTGATCACGCCGCCGAAGGCCAGCACGACCGCGACGATCAGGGCCGCGATTCCGGCGACGAGCAGGCCGTACTCCACGGCCGACGCGCCGCGCTCGTCCATCTTCGCCTGCTTGGCGCCGATCATGATGCGGATGAACTCGATCATTGGGGTTCCTCCCGGTTGGTGCCCGCCAAGGCGGCGAGTGCGGGGCCGTGCGCCCTCGCGATGAGAACCAGTCTGGGTCTCAAGATCTCCGCAAGCATCGGGCAGTCGTGCGGAGGGCAGTAGTCAGTTGGTGCCATGTGCCGGCGCCGTCCGTCGCCGCCTCGCGAGGCGGTCGGCGCGCGGCCGGGAATGGCTCAGGTACGGGCGCCGGTGGCCGATGGTCGCCGCTCACCGGCACGCCCCGGGGGTCGTGGCGCCCGGGCCAGGGGTCAGCGTTCCTGCGGCTGGACCGAGGAGAGCAGCCCGATCCGCATGGCGGTGACCAGCGCCTGTGCGCGGTTGGCGGCGCCGAGCTTCTGGTAGATCTTCGCGATGTGCGACTTCGCGGTCGACTCGCTCATGTGCAGCCGCTTGGCGATCGCCGCGGTGCCGTCGCCGTCGGCGAGCAGGAGGAGAACCTCGTGCTCGCGCTGGGAGAGCCGGGTGGACTCGCCGGAGACGCGGCGCATCATGGCCTGGGCGAGGCCGGCACACAGGAACGTGCGGGGGGAGACCACCGCGTGCCGGGTGGCCTTGACCACCTCGCCGGACGGCGCGTCCTTGCCCACGAAGGCTGAGGCTCCGGCCTCCATGGCCGCGAAGATCTGGTCGTCCCCCGAGTGCATCGTCAGCAGCACCAGGCCGACAGCGGGGTTCTTCTGGCGGATCGAGCGGACGATGTCGAGCCCGGTGCCGTCGGGCAGCTGCAGGTCGGTGACGATCACGTCGGGGGTGAGCTTGTCCCAGGCCGCCAGGCCCTGGACGACGCTGCCGGCCTGCCCGACGACCTCCATCCCCGGCTCGCGGTGGAAGGCGAGCGCCAGGCCGTGCCGGATGAGCTCGTGGTCGTCCACGAGCACCACCCGGATCGGTTGCTCGTCACGGGTCACGACACCGCCATCCCGTCCACCGGGCTGATGCTACGCACTTCGCGACCCACGCGGACGACAACAGCAGCACCGCGCTCGGTGTTGCTGATCTCGATCGTCCCGCCGATGCGGGCCGCTCGCTCGCGCATGATGCGCAGACCTTGCGAGTCCGACCGCCCGGGCTGCAGCCCCACGCCGTCGTCGTGGACCGACAGCATCGCCCGGGGGGCGCTCACCCGCAGCACGACACGGACCAGCGACGCGCCGCTGTGCTTCACGGCGTTGTTCATCGCCTCCTGGGCGATGCGCAGGAGATCGGACTCGACCTCCTGGAGCAACCGCTCGGGGGACTCCTCCACCTGGACCTCGATCTGCATCCCGGAGGTGGCTCCCAGGTTGTCGGCGACCATCTGGATCCTCCGGCCGAGCCGTTGCCCGGCGGTGGCCTCGTTGCGCAGGCTGAAGACCGTGCGGCGGATCTCCCCGACCACGTCGCTGATGGAGGTCCGCAGCAGCTGCAGCCCCTCGCGCTGCACCGGGTCGGCGGCGTCGGCGGCCAGCGCGTCGACGAGGTAGCCCAGCGACGCGACGCCCTGCGCGACCCCGTCGTGCACCTCGCGCGCGAGGCGCTGGCGCTCGTCGCTCGTGGCGGCCTCGCGCACGCGCGCAAAGAGCTGGGCGGTGTCGAGCCGCAGCGCCTCGGCTGCCAGGTCGCGCTCGAGTCGGTGCAGCACCCGGTCGAGGTCCTCGGGTCCCTCCGGTGCGTCGAGCAGGCCGACCACGACGCCGGCGATCCCGGCGTCCGTCGAGAGGGGCAGGGCCACCTGGCCCTCCGACCGCACCGGCAGGCCGGTGCCGCGCGCCTCGTCGACCAGCCACCGCCGGCTCCCGACACCGCCGGAGGCGGGGGACTCCAGCAGGGGCACGAACTCGCCGTATCGCTCGACGTAGACCGTGACGGCCGTCGCTGGCAGCGCCTGCCCGAACTGGCTGGCGATCCGCTCGGCGATCGACACCGGGTCCAGGCCCTGACCGAGGTCGTCGGAGAGGTCGAGGAGGCGCAGGATCAGGGCCCGCGCGTCGCGGTACGGCGTGAGCAGGTCGTCGGGGTCCTCCTGCACGGAGCGCAGGAAGCTCGAGACCAGGCCGACGCCGAGCCCCATCACGAGGGCGGTGAAGATCCCGGCGCCCTCGGTGGCGTCGAGGGCCCTGCCGCCGATCAGCGCGGCGGTGAGCCCCAGGACGATCACCTCGGCCGCGAGCACCTCGGCGACCCCCCGCGGACCCCGGCGCAGCCCCGCGATGAACGGCGTGACCGCGAGCGCGGTCAGGTGCACCATCGGCGTGCCCGTCAGGTCGGCCGAGACGATGAGGGTGACCAGCGACGCCTCGGTGATGAGCGCCGGCATCACGGCCAGCCGCGTGAGGACGCTCAGCGTGGTCGCCCCCGCCCACACGAGCCCCAGCAGGAGCACGACGACCAGGGAGGGCTGATCGTGCAGCCAGATCGACGGCAGGCCGATGGCCAGCAGTGCGAACAGCCGCGCCCCCGCCGCGATCCCGACGTAACGGGGGAGGAACTTCAAGCGCTCGTTCATGGCCGTCCCGGAGTCAGCGATGCGTGGCCCCGTCCTGAGCCTAGACGAAGTCGGCCATGATCGTGATCACGGCCGGCCCCATGACGGCGATGAACAGGCAGGGCAGGATGAACACGATGAGCGGCACCGTGATCTTCACCGGCACCTTCTGGGCCGCCTCCTCGGCGCGCTGCCGCCGCTTGATGCGCATCTCGCCGCTCTGGACACGCAGCACCTGACCCACGGGGATGCCGAACGCGTCGGCCTGCAGCATCGCGGAGACGAACGAGCGGACGTCGGGCTGATTGGTCCGGGTGGCCAGCGCACGGAGGGCCTCGGCCCTGCCGGAGCCGATCTGCATCTCGCTGAGCATGCGGGTGACCTCGTCGGCCAGCGGCCCGTCCGTGTTCCGGCCCACCTGCTGGAGCGCGGCGTCGAAGCCCAGCCCCGACTCCACGCAGATGGTGAGGAGGTCCACGGCGTCGGGCAGGTCCCTGCCGAGCTGCGCCTCCCGGTCGTGTGCCTTCTGGTAGAGCATCATGTTGGGCGCGTAGAACCCGGCGACGCCGCAGGCGGCGATCAGCACGATCCGCACGGTGTACGGGGCGCCCAGCAGGCTGAACAGGATCAGGGCGCCCCCCAGCCCGGCGACGGCGCCGAGCACCTTGCCCGAGACGACGCGGTCCACGCTCCACCCGGGGGGATTGCCGGCGAGGTCCAGCTTGCGTCGGATCCGCTCGGCGCTCTCGGCCCCGGTGACCCGGCGTCCGATCACGAGCGCCCGGGCCCGCAGGGGCTCCAGCACCCGCTCGGCGAAGGGGCGGTCGAGCTCCTTGGTCAGCTCGCTGGGGGCATTGCTCATGGCCTCCAGCACGGCCAGCGAGCGGGTCACGCCCCGGGCCTCGTCAGCGTTCGGCACGGTGGCGGCATAGACGAGGTAGAGGGCGGTCAGCACCATCACGCCGCCGAGGATCAGCAGGAGCGTCATCGCCTCAGACCTCCACCTTCACCATGCGGCTCATCCAGAAGCTCCCGACCCCCAGCAGGACCACCATGCCGCCGAGCATCATCCAGCCCATGGGCTCGGTGAACAGCGGCAGCACGTAGTCGCGCTGCGTCAGGTAGAGGTAGAACAGGAAGACGGGCGGCAGGCCGCCGAGCACGTAGGCCGACAGCCGCCCCTCGGCCGACAGCGTCTGGACCTGGCGGCGCAGGTACTGGCGCTCGCGCATCGTGCCCGCCACCGTGTCCAGCAGCTCCGCCAGGTTGCCGCCGACCTGGCGCTGGATCTTGATCGCCATGACCACCCACGCGAAGTCCTCGGACTCGAACCGGTCGGTGACGCCCTCGAGCGCGTCCTCGAGCGGCACCCCGAGCCGGGTCTCCACCAGCACCCGCTTGAACTCGCCCGCGATGGGCTCCGTGCCCTCGCGGACGATGGTGTCGACGGACTGGGCCAACGACAGGCCCGCCGAGAGCGAGCCCGACATGAGCGAGAGCGTGTCGGGCAGGCCCTGGTTGAAGGCCCTGAGCCGCCGCTTGCGCTTGAAGCCGAGGTACATCCACGGACCGAGGACGCCCCCGACGAGGAAGACGGTGCCGATCACCAGGTTGCCTCGTCCCACGAGCAGCCCCACCAGGCCCGCGAGCAGGAAGCAGCCGATCTGCAGGAGCACCCACTCCGAGGGCTTGAAACCGCTGCCAGCCCCCTCGAGCCGTCGCTGGACACGCTCCTCGAGGCCCCGGCTGCGGCTCAGCATCGACGCCGCGGCGTCCTTGGCTCCGGCCAGGGCGTCCTCGGCCTCACCCGCGTGCCGCTCCTGCGCGGGGCCCGGGCCGCCCGAGGCCGACTTCGCATAGCGCGTGATCCGGTCCTCCGCGGACGCCGCCCGCGCACGGCGGGGCACCAGCATCACGAGGACCACCAGGAGGCCGACGCCGACCGCGCCCACCCCGGCGTACATGGCCCAGGGCGGCAGGGCGAGGGCCGCCTGCTCGGTGCCGACGGTGATGTCCGTCCCTCCGGCGCTGCTCGAGACCGGGACGTAGGCACCTGCCACCAGCGGACCATCGGGGGTCGGCAGGGTCACCTCGATGTTGGCCTCGGCTGCGCTGATCGACTTCGGTACGCCGACGGTCACCTGCACCTGGCGGGCGAGCGCGTCCGCCTGCTCGGCGAACGCGGCCGTCAGCGCCTCCGCGTCCGCGCTGATCACGTCGCCCGACCCCGCCTCGGCGAGCGCCCGGAGCGGAGCGGCGTCCTGGGCGGCCTGCTCCAGGGCGACCGCGTCGAGCAGGACCCCCGCCTCCTCGACGGCCGCAGTGACCTCCGAGAGGTCGGTGCTGCTCGTGTCGGCGCCGTCGGAGAGGAGCAGGATGCTGCGCTGTCCCTCGTCGCCGAGCGCGTCGACGGCCTCGAGCACCCCGTCGTAGACCACGGTCTGCTTCGAGAGCGTGAGCCCGGCGACGACCGCCCTCGCGGCGTCTCGGTCGGTGCTCGGCTCGAGGGCGAGGTCGACGGACTCGTCGAAGGTCACGATGCCGACCTCGACGTCGTCGGGCACGCTGTCCAGGAAGCTGGTCGCGGCGGCGCGAGCGGCCTCGAAGCGGGCGCCCCGCATCGAGGCGCTGGTGTCGATTGCGAGGACCGTGGTGCGGCGGACGGCGGTGGCGTCGCCGGTGGGTGCGGCGGTCGCGAAGGCATCCTCGCCCGCGACGGTCACGGCCACGTCCTCGTAGTCGATCTCCGCGCCCGGCGGCACCGAGACGAGCACCTGCAGCCCCTCGTTGGAGGGCTCGACGTAGGAGATCTGCGCCTGGTCCTGGGGGCCGGGCTGCTGGTCGGCCCCGAGCGCCGGGGCCGCCGCGGTTGCGAGCGCGAAGCCGAGGAGCGCGGCCAGCAGGCCGCGGGCGCGGGCGGTCACCGCTCCGCCGCAAAGAGCATCGGGTCCACACCCACGTTGGCGTGCTGCATCTTCTCCAGGAACTTCGGCCGCAGGCCGGTCGAGCGCAGGTGACCGCGGGTGCGGCCGTTGGCGTCGAAACCCGCGGAGTGGTCGAAGACGAAGACGTCCTGCAGGGTGATCACGTCGCCCTCCATCCGCTCCACCTCGGTCAGGTGCGTGATCCGGCGGCTCCCGTCCTTGAGGCGCGACTGGTGGACGATGAGGTCGACGGCCGAGGCGACCTGCTCGCGGATGGCGCGCATCGGCAGGTCCATGCCCGCCATCAGCACCATCGTCTCCATGCGGGAGAGCGTGTCGCGGGGGCCGTTGGAGTGCAGGGTGCAGATCGATCCGTCGTGGCCGGTGTTCATCGCCTGGAGCATGTCGAGCGCCGAGGCGTCGCGGACCTCGCCGACGATGATGCGGTCCGGGCGCATGCGGAGGCTGTTCTTGACCAGGTCGCGGATGGACACCTGGCCCTTGCCCTCGATGTTGGCGGGGCGGGACTCCAGCCGCACCACGTGCTCCTGCTTGAGCTGCAGCTCGGCCGCGTCCTCGATGGTGACGATCCGCTCGTCGGTCGGGATGAAGGAGGAGAGGACGTTGAGCGTGGTCGTCTTGCCGGCGCCGGTGCCCCCCGAGACGATGATGTTCAGCCGGCCGCGGACGCAGGCGTCGAGGAAGTCCGCGGTGCGCGGCGAGAGCGACCCGAACTCGATCAGGTTGTCGACCGTCAGCGGGTCCGCGGAGAACTTCCGGATCGTCAGCGCCGATCCGTCGATGGCCAGCGGGGGGATCACGGCGTTGACGCGCGAGCCGTCGGGGAGCCGGGCATCCACCATGGGGCTGGACTCGTCGACCCGGCGGCCGATGCGGGAGACGATCTTGTCGATGGTGCGGCGCAGGTGGCTCTCGTCGCCGAAGGTTGCCTCGGCCGGCTCGAGCCGGCCGTTGCGCTCCAGCCAGATGTTGTTGAACCCGTTGACCATGACCTCCGAGACGTCGGAGTCGCGCAGGTACGGCTCGATGGGCCCGTAGCCGAGGATGTCGTCGCTGATCTCCTGGGTGACCCGCGAGCGGTCGCCACTGCTCAGCGGCCGGTCCTGCGACGCGAGCACGTCGCCGAGCACCGCGCGCACCCTGCTCTCGAGCTCGACCTGGTCCATCTGCGAGTCGTACAGCTGGGGGCCGAGCTCCTGGAGCAGCTCGGCGTGGACGCTCATCTTGAGCTCCTCGAGCCGGTCGGACTGGCCCGACAGCGTGCGACGGGCCGACAGCTGCCCGCCTTCGCCCTTGCCCTTGCCGGCGCTCTTGCCCGGGGTCTGCCCGCCGGGAGCGGTCGACCTGGCCAGCCGGGTCGCGACGGGCGCGACGCCAGCACCGGCGGGCGACGACCCGTTGGCGGGGGCAGCGTCGGACCGGGCGGCCTCGGCGCCGGCGTGGTCGGCGCCGGCCTGCCCGACAGCGGACTCGGGGGAGCCGGAGGGGGCCCCACCCTCCCGCGAGCCGTTGTCGCCGCCGGAGGCCTCTCTCTCGGAGGCTGCCTGGGCCGCCTTCGCGAGGCGGTCGGAGAGGCTGCTCATCGGGTCACCTCTTGCGGCGGAAGCGCCGGCCCGCGCGCTCGCCCTGCTCGTCGTGGTCGGCCTGGGCGTCCTCGGTGGCGTCGCCCCGCAGTGAGAGGGCCAGGGCACGGATGGAGCGGCTGGACGCCGCGTCGGGCGAGGCGAGCATGATCGGGCTGCCCGCGTTGGTGGCCGCCGCGACGTCGACCGACGAGGCGACGGCGGCGGAGACGGGCATGCCCAGGATCGACTCGACCTTGTCCGGCCCGATCCCGACCGCGTCGTCGGCGCGGTTGAGCAGCAGGTGCCGATGATCCTCGGCGATGTGCAGCATGTCCATGGTCTCCAGGGCGACCTTCACGTTCTTCAGCGTCGGGACGTCGAGCGTGGCCACGATGACGCACTCGTCGGTCTCGTCGAGCGCGGTCAGCGTCTGCTCGTCGAAGGCCGGCGCGGTGTCGATGACGATGTAGTCGAAGTTCTCCTTCAGCGTCCCCAGCAGCCGAGAGATGAGGAGCGGGGTGACCCGGTCGCGGGCGTCCGGCAGGCTCGGGGCCGCGAGCACCATCACCGACTCCGCGTGTCGCGTCAGCAGGGACTCCACCAGCGAGTAGTCCATCTGGTCCTCGCCGCCGACGGCGTGCTCGATCGAGTGCGTCGGGAAGAGCTGCAGCGTGATGGCCACGTCGCCGAAGGCCAGGTCCAGGTCCACGATGCACACGCGCCGCGCCCCGCCGTCGGCCAGCGCGAGGGAGAGGTTCACGGCCATCGTCGTCTTGCCGACGCCGCCCTTGGGCGAGAAGACCGTGACGATGCGGCCGACCTTCGGGGTGCCCGGGGCGGGTCCGCGGAGCACCTGCCAGAGCTGCTCGGCCCGCTCCACCGCGGCGCCCACGGCCGCGGCGTCCTCCCGCGGCACGACGTCGCGCACCCCGGCGTGCATGGCGCGCGTGAGGACGGGGGTGTCCACCTCGTCGCGGACCAGCACGGCGCTGGTGGTCGGGCGCGAGAGCCGCAGGTCGTCGCAGAAGGCGAGGGCCTCGTCGAGGTCGACCGAGGGGCCGAGGACGACGCAGTACTCGTCGGTCCGGTGCTCGAGCCAGCCGCGCAGCTGCTCGAACCCGTGCACGCCGTGCCCACCGCTGGGCATGGCGCCGAGCAGCTTGTCGAGAGCCTCGGTGTCGGGCTCGAACGCGACGGGCATGGGTCCCTCCTGACCGCTTCGGGTACTTCAGTCGAAGAGCTGGTTCGCCGTGGTCCCCGCGTCCGCGGAGACCTTGCTGCTCTCGGTCAGCAGGGCGAAGCTCAGCTCGCCCACGGACTGGGCGAACATGACCCGCTCGGCCTCCTTGTTGGTCAGCGCGAGCGTGATCAGGGTCCGGGGCAGCTGCTCCGTCGTCTGCTCGCCGTCGGCGCTGGTGGTGGTCGTCGACACCGGGGTGGTGGACCCGACGCCGATCACCGACGCCCGCTTCAGCAGCACCCGCGTGTACGGCTGCTGGGAGCGCGGGTCGGTGCCGGTGACATAGATCGAGACCTCCGAGCCCGGGTTCACGAAGCCGGCGACCCGCGCGGTGTCGCTGAGCTGCACCGAGATCGCCAGCTGCTTGTCGGGGATCGGCAGCCGGCTGGAGGCGATCTCGGTCGCCCCGCCGAAGCGGTCGACGATGATCTGCTCCCCCGGGTAGATCGTAGTGAGCGCCACCGTCCCGGCCAGGTCGTCGATCGATGTCTGGTAGCCCGAGAGCAGCTGCTCGCGCGGGACCGGCTGCAGCTGCAGCTTGCCGGCCTGGGCCGCGGCCTCGATCGCCTCCCCGGCCTCGATGGGCTGCACCGCGCGCAGGACGTCGACCGTCTCGAAGCGCTGTTCCGCCCGGACGTCGGCGCCGCGCACGTAGAGAAACACCAGCGCGGTGCCCAGGGCGGCCACGACGGCCGCGATGACGAGCAAGACCTTGCGACGATCCATGACCTATTCAATCCTCCCGATGGCGTCAGGCCGGGTGCGGTCTCCCCACCGACCTCGGTGCCGACAGCCGCGAACGAGGCGCGGCGGTCACGTTCCCAATGTGCCCGTCGTGCGCCCGCTCGTCCGGCAGTTCGCCGAGGTCGGCTCGCCCGTCCGGGCCCCGGTCTGGACCGGTGTGGGCAGCCGCCGGCGGCCGGGACCGGCATCCTCAGGTCTCGGCCGCCGCGGCCGAGGGCGCCCGGTCCCGCCGCGGGGCCCGCACCCTCGTGGCGCCTCGACCCGGCTCAGCCGTAGAGCGCCGCGACCTCCTCCTGGCAGCTGCGCAGCACGACGGAGCGGCGCAGCTTGAGGCTGGGGGTCAGCAGGCCGTCATCCTCCGTCCAGTCGTGCGGCAGCACCGTGAACCGTCGGATCGCCTCGGCGCGCGAGACCGCCCGGTTCGCGTCGTCGACGGCGCCCTGGATCTCGGCCCGCAGGTCCGGGTCCTCGGCCAGCGCCGGCGGTCCGCCCCGCTTGCCGCGCTGGCGGGCCCACTCCTCGGCGGCGTCGGCGTCGAGGGTCACGAGAGCGCCGATGAAGGGCCGGCCGTCGCCCACGACGAGGCAGTGGGAGACCAGCGGGTGTGCGCGGACCCGGTCCTCGAGGGGCGCCGGCGCGACGTTCTTGCCGCCGGCGGTCACCAGGATCTCCTTCTTGCGCCCGGCGATCCGCACGAACCCCTCGTCGTCGACCTCGCCCACGTCACCGGAGTGCAGCCACCCGTCCGCCTCGAGGACGCCCGCGGTGCGGGACTCGTCGCCCCAGTATCCCGCGAAGACCTGGCCGCCGCGGAAGAGGAGCTCGCCGTCATCGGCCACCCGCACGGCGGTGCCCGGCAGCGGCCGACCCACGGTGCCCACCTTGTGCGCCTCGGGCGTGTTGACGGTGAGCGCCGCGGTGGTCTCGGTGAGGCCGTACCCCTCGAGGACGGTCAGGCCGATCCCGGCGAAGAAGTGGCCCAGCCGGTCCCCGAGCGGCGCGCCGCCGGAGACGGCGTAGCGGCAGCGGCCGCCCAGCGACTCGCGCAGGCGCGCGTAGACCATGCGGTCCAGGGCGGCGTGGCGCGCCCGCAGCGCCACCGACGGGCGGCCGGTCTCGCGGGCGCGGGACCACGCGATGGCGGTCTCGACGGCCCGGTCGAAGAGGCGGCCGCGGCCGTCCGCCGCCGCGTTCATCGAGGCGGTGTTGAAGATCTTCTCGAAGACCCGGGGGACGGCCAGCACGAAGGTGGGCCGCACCTCCCGCAGGTCGGCGAGCAGCGTGGTGACGTCGGCGGAGTGCACGAGCCGCACGCGGGCCCGGATGCAGCCGACCTGGACGACCCGCGCGAAGACGTGCGCGAGCGGCAGGAACAGCAGCGTCGTCGCGTCCTCCCCGCGGAACAGTGGGCCCAGCTGGTCGGTGGCCACCGCCAGCTCCACGAGGAAGTTGCCGTGCGTGAGCATGCAGCCCTTGGGGCTGTCCGTGGTGCCCGAGGTGTAGATGATGGTGGCGAGGTCGTCGGGCCCGGCGGTCGTGCGGCGCTCCTCGAGCGCGTCGTCGGAGATGTCCATGCCGAGCCGCACCAGGACGTCGACGGCGTTGTCCTCCAGGGACCAGACGTGCACGAGGTCGGGCAGGGCGGAGCGGGCCTGCGTGACCCGCTCGGTGAGCCAGGGGCCCTCGGTCACCACCGCGCGGGCACCCGAGTCCTGCAGCACGGCCCGGACGCCGTCGGACGGCGTCGTGTCGTAGAGCGGGACGGTGACGGCGCCGGCGAACCAGATGGCGTAGTCGAGCAACGTCCACTCCCACCGGGTCCGGGACAGCAGGGCTACGCGGTCCCCGGGCGAGACACCGCTGGCCACGAGGCCCTTGGCGAGGGCCACCACCTGGTCGCGGAAGGCGCGTGCCGTCACCTCCGCCCGGTGGTCGCCGGCCCCGTCGGGCCGCAGGATGAGGACGTCGTCCGGGTGCTCGCGCGCGTTGCGGACGACGTCGTCGGTCAGGTTGCCCGCGCCCGGGACGTCGACCGTGAGGGGTGTGGAGTACTCGCGCACGAGACCGGAGGTTACCGGTGGCGTCCCCTGGCCCCGAGTCCGCTAGGCTCGCCCGTCGTCGTGCACGGTCGCGCCCGCACCGCTCAGCGCGACGAGCCGCCACCGCGTCAGCTCAGAGCAGGGGGTCCCGTGGCAGAGCAGACCAGCTCCAGCATCGTGGTCGAGGCGCCGCCGGCCGAGGTGATGGCCGTCATCGCCGACTTCGATGCCTACCCCGCGTGGGCCACGGGGGTGAAGAGGGCCGAGGTGGTCGAGCCGGGCCACGACGGCCGCGCCGCGCGGGTCTTCTTCGCGCTCGACGTCTCCCCGATCAAGGACGAGTACACCCTGGCCTACACCTGGCACGGCGACCGGGAGGTCACCTGGACGCTCGTCGAGGGCAAGATGCTGCGCGAGCTCGACGGCGCCTACGTGCTGCGTGACCTGGGTGGGTCCACCGAGGTGACCTACCGCCTGGCCCTCGACGTGAGCATCCCGCTGATCGGGATGCTCAAGCGCAAGGGCGAGAAGATCCTGATCGACACGGCCCTCAAGGGCCTCAAGAAGCGCGTCGAGCAGAGCAACTGAGCGGGGCCCCCGGAGTGCGGATCCTGCTGTTCACGGGCAAGGGCGGCGTCGGCAAGTCGACGGTCGCGGCGGCCACCGCCGCGCAGGCCGCGGCCCGCGGACACCGCACGCTGGTCCTCTCCACGGACGCCGCGCACTCCCTGGCCGACGCCTACGGCGCCAGCGTGGGTGCCGAGCCGACGGAGGTGGCCGACCGGCTCTTCGTGGAGCAGGTGGACGCCCAGCGGCGGTTCGAGCAGTCCTGGAAGGACATCCAGCACTACCTGCTCTCGGTCCTCGACGTGGCCGGGGTGAATCCCCTCGCCGCCGAGGAGCTCACGGTGATCCCGGGCGCCGAGGAGGTGCTCGCGCTGCTCGAGCTGCGCGTGCGGGCGCTCTCCGGCCAGTGGGACGTGATCGTCGTCGACTGCGCCCCCACCGCCGAGACGCTGCGGCTCCTGGCGCTGCCCGAGGCGTTGGGGTGGTACATGCGCCGCGTGTTCCCGGTGGGCCGCGGCGTCGTCAAGGCCTTCAAGCCAGTCCTCTCCCGCGCGGCGGGCGTGCCGATGCCGGAGGAGAGCGTCTTCGACGCCGTGGAGCGGCTGCACCGCGAGCTCGACGAGGTGCGGGCGCTGCTCTCGGGCCCCTCCGCCGGTGTCCGGCTCGTGCTCACCCCGGAGACCGTGGTGCTCGCCGAGGCACGCAGGTCGTTCACCACGCTGTCGCTCTACGGCTACCGGGTCGACGGCGTCGTCGCCAACCGGGTCTTCCCGCGGGAGGGCGCCGACTCCTGGCGGGCCCGCTGGGTCGAGGCCCAGGACGCCGTGCTGGGCCAGGTCGCCCAGTCGTTCCCCGACCAGCGCGTCTGGCCGGTCGAGTACCGCACCGCGGAGCCCGTCGGGGTGGCGACGCTGACCGAGCTCGCCGACGCGATGTACGGGGACGACGACCCGCTGGCGAACCCGACCGGCCGGGGGCCCTTCGACGTCGAGCTCACGGAGACGGGCGCGGTGCTGCGGCTCGCGCTGCCCTACGTGACGCGGGGCGAGGTGGACCTCGCCCGGAACGGGGACGAGCTCGTGGTCACGGTGGCGCCGCACCGCCGCCTGCTCACCCTGCCCACCGCCATCGCCCGGCTCTCCGTGGCGGGTGCGCGGGTGCAGGACGGCGAGCTGCGCGTCCGGTTCGAGGAGACCGCGCCGTGACCGACGACGAGCAGCGTCCTCCGCCGGGCCCCGAGGAGGTGGGCTCCGTGGGCGAGGAGGCCGCCAAGCTCTTCGGCGCCCTCTCGGAGTGGGCCCGGGAGCACGGCCAGGACGCCGGCGCCGGGGTGGGCCAGGGCCTGGCGGGGCTCGCCGGGCAGGCGGCCCACGCCGCTCGGGACATCGACGCGCACATCGCCACCGACGACCCGGAGTGCCGCTGGTGCCCGGTCTGCCGCACCATCCACCTCGTCCGCCAGTGCACCCCCGAGGTGCGCGACCAGCTCGGGATCGCGGCGGCGCACCTGATGCAGGCCGCGGCGGGCCTCCTCGTGGCAGCGTCCTCGCCCAAGCCCGGGGAGCGGGGGTCGCCGGAGCAGGTGCAGCACATCGATCTCGACGACGGCCCGGAGGACCCCGAGCCGGGGCCGCCCCCCGGGTCGCCCGGGAGCACCCCGTGACGCGCGGCGCCCCGGCCTGCGGGGTGGACATCGGTGGGACCAAGATCGCCGGCGGCGTGGTCGACGAGACGGGTCGGATCCTGGCTCGCGACCGGGTCCCGACGCCCTCCGGGGATCGCGCGGCGCTGGTCGCCGGTGTCGGCGACCTCGTCCGCCGCCTGGTCGACGCCGCGCCCGAGCCGCCGGCGACGGTCGGGGTCGGCGCTGCCGGCTTCATCGACAAGGGACGTTCCCGCGTGCTCTTCGCGCCCAACATCGCCTGGCGCGACGAGGACCTCGGCGGCGCGCTGACGGAGGCCACCGGCCTTCCGGTGGTGATCGAGAACGACGCCGCGGCGGCCGCCTGGGGAGAGTTCACGTGGGGCGCCGGCCGCGACGTCGACGACCTGCTGCTGGTCACGGTGGGCACCGGCGTGGGGGGCGGGATCGTCCTCGCCGGCGAGCTCTACCGGGGCGGCGCGGGCCTCGCCGCCGAGATCGGACACCTGCGTGTCGTGCCGGGGGGCCGGCCGTGCGGTTGCGGCAACGCCGGCTGCTGGGAGCAGTACGCCTCGGGGTCCGCGCTCGTCCACGACACCCGGGCCGCGCTGGTCGACGGCGGGCGCCGGGCGGCGCCCCTGCTCGAGCTGGCCGGCGGCGACCCGGGCGCCGTCACGGGTCGCATGGTCTCCGGCGCCGCGCGCCGGGGCGACCCGCTGGCGGTGGAGCTGGTGCGCGGCGTGGGCCGCTGGCTGGGCGAGGGCATCGCCTCGCTGTGCGCGGTGCTGGACCCCACCGTGGTGGTGGTGGGGGGCGGGCTCTCCGAGGAGGGCGACCTCTTCCTCGACCCGGTCCGCGAGGCGGTGGCGGAGCAGCTGACAGGACGGGGACACCGGCCGGAGCCCCAGGTCCGGGTGGCCGAGCTGGGCAACGACGCCGGCCTGGTCGGCGCCGCCGACCTGTCGCGCCGGTGATCCACCGATGAGCCCGGCGCCGGGCGCCGCGAGCTGCTGGGTCGGCGTGGACGTGGGCGGGAGCAAGGTCGCCGCGGGGGTGCTGGCGGACGACGCCCCGCCCGGCGGGGACGGGCCGTGGGTGACCCGCCGCCGGGAGTGGTCGACGCCGGGCCCCACGGTCGCCGCGCAGGCGCTGGAGGACCTGCTGGTGGCGGCCGTCCTCGAGGTCGCCGACGGAAGGGCCCTGGCCGGCGTCGGCGTCGCCGCTGCCGGGTTCGTCGACGCCTCGCGCGAGCGCGTCCTGTTCGCTCCCCACCTGCCGTGGCGCGGCGAGGACGTGCGCCGCCGCCTGGCCGACCGGTGGCGTGTCCCGGTCGTGCTCGAGAACGACGCCACCGCCGCGGCGTACGCCGAGGGGCTGGTCGGCGCCGCGCGCGGGCAGGACCCGGCGCTGCTGGTGACGGTCGGCACCGGGATCGGCGCGGGGCTCCTGGTGGCCGGGGAGCTGGTGCGCGGGCGGCACGGCATGGCCGGGGAGTTCGGTCACCTGCGGGTGATGCCGGACGGGCACCCCTGCCCCTGCGGCGGTCGCGGGTGCTGGGAGCAGTACGCGAGCGGCCGCGCCCTCGAGCGGTTCGCCCGGGACGCCGTGGTCTCGGCGCCGTCGACGGCCCCGACGCTGCTCGGTCTCTGCGACGGCCGGCCGGAGCGGATCACGGGCAGGATGGTCGACGCGGCGGCGGCGGAGGGCGACCAGGCGGCGAAGCAGGCGTTTGCGTCGGTGGGCGAGTGGCTGGGCGTCGGACTGGCCGGGCTGGTGGCCGGCCTCGACCCGGCCGTCGTCGTGCTGGGCGGCGGAGTCAGTCGGGCCGGCGAGCGCTTGTTCGCGCCGACCCGCGCGGCCATGGGCCGCTCGCTCGTGGGGGCGCCGCACCGCGACGCTCCTCCCGTGGTGCCGGCGACCCTGGGGCGCGACGCGGGCCTGGTCGGCGCGGCGCTGCTGGCTCGCGGCGCCGTGCGGTCCGCCTGAGACCGGGCGGCGGGCCCCGCGGCGTCAGACGGCTCGCGCGTAGCCCGGCACCAGCTCGCCGGCCAGGTGCTCGAGGAAGAGCCCGACGTCCGTGACGACGCCCCGCGCCTGGGAGGAGCCGCGGTCGGTCAGCTTGGTCACGGTGGCGGGGTTGATGTCGACGCACACGAGCGGGATCGAGGCGGGCAGGAGGTTTCCGGTGGCGACCGAGTGCAGCATGGTGGCGACCATCAGGCAGAAGCCGACGCCC
This sequence comes from uncultured Actinomycetota bacterium, assembly GCA_963832415.1. Taxonomy (GTDB): domain Bacteria; phylum Actinomycetota; class Actinomycetes; order Propionibacteriales; family Nocardioidaceae; genus Nocardioides. The sequence continues at coordinate 32,263 of CAWHTZ010000012.1, forward strand.
TCGAGCTTGCGGCGCATGGCCCGCTGGCCCTCGAGCACGTCCGTGTAGACGTCGGGAAGCGGGCCGTCGTCCCGCACCGACCCGACGAGCACGAACTCGCCGTCCTGCCGCACCATCGCGTGCATGATCCCGTGGGTCAGCACGCCGTTCTCCACGGCGGCGCGGATCGACCCCTGCTTGCGAATCGTGTTGAGCGCCCGGATGTGGTGCTCGTGGCCGTGCTCGACACCGCGGGCCTGGGCCAGGTCGATGCCGAGCGAGGTGCCGTAGAGCGCCGCCTCGATGTCGTGGGTCGCGAGCGCGTTGCCCGCGAAGAGCACGTCGACGTAGCCGGCCTCGACGAGCGCGACCATGGCCTGGCTGGCGCCGGTGTGCACCACGCCGGGGCCGCCGACCCACAGCACCTTCTTGCCCTGCGCCTTGGCCTCGCGCATGCCCTCGGCGACCTGGCGGACCATCACCGCCTGCGGCTTCTCCGAGGAGACCTCGGACTCCATGAACCCGAAGGTCCCGTTGCTGGCGCCCGGTTGCGGCACGGCCACCCGGATGCCCGAGGCCCCGCACACCACGGTCATCCCGGCGCGGACGTCCGACATCGGCAGGGTGTAGACGCGCGCGGGGTTGCCGTCCCGGTCGCGCTCGAGGATCAGGCCGCAGTCCATCTCGGGGTTGTCCACCTCGAGCCAGCGACCGTCCACCCTCACCCGCGTCTCGAGGTTGGTCGTGGAGTAGAAGCCGTCGGGCAGGACGCCGTCCTGCTCGGCCACCGCCAGCTCGGTCTCGCCCGGGTCGACGAGGTTGACGCCTCGGGTCTGCAGCCGCATCAGCAACCGCTGCAGCGAGTCGTCGTCGTCCGCGATCACCGTGATCACCGCGTGCGAGGGTTCGTCGGTGCCGCGGCCGACGTCGAAGCGGTCGATCGTGTAGTCGCCGTCGTAGCCGCGGATGTCGTCGAGCACCCGGGAGAGGATCCCGTGGTCCATCAGGTGGCCGGTGATCTGGACGCTCTCGGTGCTGGTCACGGGCCCGAGGCTAGCGAGTCAGACGCGCGCGCCGTCGTCCCAGGGGTCGTCCGGGCGCTTCTTCATGTGCGCCACCAGATAGGCGAAGCCGCCGACGAACCCGGCGACGAGCAGGTAGCCCAGCCAGGAGGGGACCGCGATCCCCGCGACGACGCAGACCAGGAGCACCAGGGGGGCCCCGAACGTCCCGAGGCCCGCAGCCAGGCGCGGCGGGGCGACGTAGGGCAACGGGGGTGCGGGCGGCGGGACGAAGCCCTCCTCCTCGGCGGGCGCCCGCGCGATCGTGGCGTCCGGTTCGGCGGGCTGGTCGGGCACCCCGGTCGGCGGCTCCTGCCCAGGCTCGGCCGGGAGGGGGGAGGCATCCTGCTCGGACCCCGCGCGAGCCTCGGGGGCGTCGCCCAGCGCGGGTCGCTCCCCGTAGTTCTCGACGATGGCCCGCCAGGCCTCGTCGTCCCGCTCCGTCATCCCTGCCAGCGTACGCGGCATCCTGCATTGTGGCCGCGGGGACTAGGGTGCGCCCGGATGACGGAGTAGGTTTTCTCGGGCTCGCGGAGGTGACGCGTTGTTCTACTGGTTCCTCAAATGGGTGGCCATCGGCCCGGTGCTGCGCTTGGTCTTCCGTCCGCGCACGGAGGGGGCCGAGCACGTGCCCGACGAGGGCGCCGCGATCCTCGCCAGCAACCACCTCTCCTACGCCGACTGGTTGTTCATGCCGCTCACGCTCTCGCGGCGCGTGACCTTCGTGGCGAAGGCGGAGTACTTCACCGCACCCGGGATCCGGGGATGGCTGCAGAAGACGTTCTTCTCCGGTTCGGGTCAGGTCCCGATCGACAGGGCGGGCGCGGACGCGGCGTCGGGCGCCCTGATCTCGGCCAAGAAGGTGCTCGCCGAGGGCGGCCTGTTCGGCATCTACCCCGAGGGCACCCGCAGCCACGACGGCCGCCTCTACCGGGGCAAGACGGGCGTGGCGAGGATGGCGCTGGAGACCGGGGTGCCGGTGGTGCCGGTTGCCGTGGTGGGCACCGACGTCGTCGCGCCGCCGGGCAAGAAGTTCGGGGCCATCGCCCGCCCGATGGTGCGCTTCGGGCCGCCTCTCGACTTCTCCCGCTACGAGGGTATGGAGCGCGACCGCTACATCCTCCGCTCGGTCACCGACGAGATCATGTACGAGATCATGCGGCTCTCGGGCCAGGAGTACGTCGACCAGTACGCCTCCCGCGCCAAGGAGGACGCCAAGCGACGCGAGTCAGAGGCGTCGCGGGTCGCCTCCCCGGACCAGAAGGCCTCCTGACCGGCCGGGCGCTCGCCCCCTCGTAGGCTCGTGACGTGACGATCCACGACGAGCACCCGTTCGCGGAGCCGGGGGATCGGCGCGACCCGGTCCGCCGCCTGCGCGGCCGGCTCGGCGGCGCCGTGTCGCTGTGGACGGCGGGCGCGGGTCGCTCGCGCGCGGGCCTGACGGTCGCCTCCCTGCTGGTGCTGCCGGGCGAGCCGGCGCGACTGCTGGGCCTGCTCGACCCCGACAGCGCCCTGGCGGAGGCCGTGCTGGAGACGAGGCGCTGCGTCGTGCAGCTGCTGCGGTGGAAGCACCGCGACCTCGCGGAGCAGTTTGCCGGGCTCGCGCCGGCCCCGGGCGGCGCGTTCCGCCAGGCCGCCTTCACCGACACCGCCTGGGGTCCGCGGCTGGCGGACGCCGGGACCTGGGTGGGTCTCGAGGTGGAGGAGGCCGTCGAGGTGGGGTGGAGCCTGCGGGTGACCGGCGTGGTCGCCGACCTCGCGGTCGGCGACGACGCGGAGCCGCTCGAGCACCGGCGCGGGCGCTACGTCCGGGGCGACTGAGCGCGCGCGACCGCGGGCGGGGCGGGCTGCGGCACCCTATGCTGCGCGGGTGCCCGACCGTCCCCACGACGCGGACCTCCTCGCCGAGGCGGACGCGCTCTACGCGCTGACGCCGGGGGCCTTCACGGCGGCGCGGGACGCCCGCGCGAGCGCGCTGAAGGCGGGCGACGCCGCGCTGGCGGCGGCCGTCCGGCGGCTCCGCAGACCCGCCACCGCGGCGTGGGTCGTGAACCTGCTCGTGCGCCGCGAGCAGGACCAGGTGGCCGAGATCCTGGCGGTCGGCGAGGCCCTGCGCGAGGCCCAGCACGGGATGGAGGCCGCGGAGCTGCGGGCGTTGACGCGCCAGCGGCGCCAGCTCACCGCGGCGGTGACCGGACGCGCCCGCCGGCACGCCGGCGCGGCCGGGCAGCGGGTGACGCGAGCCGTGGCCGACCAGGTCGAGGCCACGCTGACCGCGGCGATGACCGACGCCGGCTGTGCCGCGGCGGTGCGCAGCGGGCTGCTCGTCGCGCCGCTGGCGACCACGGGCGTGGACGACGTCGATGCCGCTGCCGCCGTGGCCCTGCCGAGCGCGCTCGGCTTCGCCGCGACGGCGCGGGAGCGGACGTCGGCGGCCGAGGCGGGGCAGGAGGCGGGGCAGGAGGGGAGCGAGGCGCCGTCGTTGCGCGTGGTGCCGGACCCCGACGCGGAGGCCAGGGCCCGGGCCGAGGCGCGGCAGCGGTTGTCCGAGGCGGAGGGGCTCGTCGCCGACGCCCGGTCCGATGCCGACCAGGCCGACGAGGCGGTCTCGTCGCTGCAGGCCCGCTCGATGCAGCTCGCGGCAGAGGTCGACGAGCTGCGCCGGCGGATCGCCGACCTGGACGACGACGCCGAGGAGGTCGACGAGGAGCTCGCCGGCGCCGAGGAGGCCGCCGAGGACGCGCGCGCGGCGCTCGCCGAGGCCACCCGGGCGCGCGACGAAGCCCAGGCCGCGCTCGACGCGCTCGGCTGAGCCGCCCCCGGTGCCCGGCGCGCGCGTCGGGGCTCAGCCGTCGACGAGCGACGCCCAGCCGCCGGCGCGGCTGACCGCCTCACCCCACAAGCGGTAGGCCGCGTCGGCCGCGGCGGCGTCCCCCGCCGGCTCGAAGCGGCGGTCGAGCTGCCAGGTCTCCCGGAGGTCGTCGGTGGAGTCCCACACGCCGGCGCCGAGGCCGGCGAGGAACGCCGCGCCGAGGCCGGTCGTCTCGACCAGCCGGGGCCGGTCCACGGGCACCCGCAGCTGGTCGGCCTGGATCTGGCAGAGGAGGTCGTTCGCGGCGGCGCCGCCGTCCACCTTGAGGCCGGCCACCTCGGGCATCGTCTCGACCACGTCCCGGACCTCGTACGCGATCGCCTCGAGCGTGGCGCGCACCAGGTGGGCGCGGGTGGTGCCGCGGGTGATCCCCGCGATCAGGCCGCGCGCGTGCGGGTCCCAGTGCGGAGCGCCCAGGCCGGTCAGCGCCGGCACGAAGACGACGCCACCCGTGTCCTCGACGCTCCGGGCGACCGCGTCGGTCTCCGCGGCGGAGTCGACCACGCCGAGCCCGTCGCGCAGCCACTGCACCGCCGCGCCGGTCACGAAGATGGCGCCCTCGAGGGCGTAGGTCATCTCCCCGCCCGGCGAGCGCCACGCGGCCGTGGAGAGCAGGCCGGCCTCGCTGCGCACCAGCTCGGAGCCCGTGTTCGTCAGGATGAACGAGCCGGTGCCGTAGGTGCACTTCGAGTCCCCGACGTCGAAGCACGTCTGCCCGAAGAGGGCGGACTGCTGGTCGCCGGCGATGCCGGCGACCGGCAGCGAGAGGCCGGCGAACACCGAGGGGTCGGTGGTGGCGATCTCGCCCCAGCTGGGGACCAGCTCCGGCAGCGCGTCGCGGGGCACGCCGAAGAGGTCGCACAGCTCGTCGGACCAGTCGCCCGCGGCCAGGTCGAAGACCAGGGTCCGGCAGGCGTTCGAGACGTCGGTGACGTGCCAGGTCCCGCGCGTCATCCGCGCGATCAGGTAGGAGTCCACGGTGCCGATCGCGTAGCGGCCCTCCTGCACGTGGGCCCACGTGCGCGGGTCCTCCTCGGCCATCCAGATGAACTTGGTGCCGGAGAAGTAGGGGTCCAGCCGCAGGCCGGTGAGCTCGGTGACCCGCCGCTCGTGGCCGGCGTCGCGCAACCGGGTGCAGATGTCGGCGGTCCGTCGGTCCTGCCAGACGATCGCGCGCCGGGGGGAGCCGAGCGTCTCCCGGTCCCACAGGACCACGGTCTCGCGCTGGTTGGTGATCCCGATCGCGCGCAGGTCGTCGGCGCCGTGCTCGCGGACGGCGTCCTCGACCGCCCCCAGGGTCGCCTGCCAGATGTCCTCGGCCTCGTGCTCGACCCAGCCGGGCCGCGGGAAGTGCTGCTCGAACTCGCGGTAGCCCCGGGCGACGATGGAGCCGTCCGGGCTCACCACCAGGGCCGTGACCCCGGTGGTGCCGGCGTCGATGGCGAGGACGCTCATGCCTGCTCCTTCCCTGGGACTCCTCAGAGGGGTCCCGGTCCTGCGCGAGACCCTAGTGGGCGGATCGGGCGACCACGAGGAAGACGGCTCGCGGATCGCCGCGCCGACCTCCGCGGCCTGGTCGCCACGCGGCGACGAATCTCCTCGGCGGTGGCCGGGCCGTCGGTGCCTACAGTTGAGGGCGTGGGACACATGGACTTCTACTCCGCCTACGCGCACGGCTTCGCGCGGGTGGCCGCCTGCTCGGTCGCAGTGCGGGCCGCCGACCCGGCCGCCAACCTGGCCTCCGTGCTGACCGAGGCGCGCGCCTGCCACGACGAGGGCGTCGCCGTGGCGGTGTTCAACGAGCTCTGCCTGAGCGGCTATGCGATCGACGACCTGCTGCTCCAGGACACCCTGCTCGAGGGCGTCGAGAGCGCGCTGTCGGAGCTCGTGACCGCGAGCGCGGAGCTGCGCCCCGTGCTCGTGGTCGGCGCCCCGCTGGTGCACGGCAACCGGGTGCTGAACGCCGGCGTGGTGGTGCACCGGGGCCGGGTGCTCGGCGTGGCGCCGAAGTCCTACCTGCCGACCCACCGCGAGTTCTACGAGCGGCGCCACTTCGCGGCCGGGGACGAGTGGCGCGCGGGGCGGGGCGGGACGATCGAGGTCGCCGGCCAGGATGCTCCCTGCGGGCCGGACCTGCTCTTCGCGGCCACCGATGTGCGCGGGCTGGTGCTCCACGTGGAGGTCTGCGAGGACCTGTGGGTCCCCGTCCCGCCGAGCGCCGAGGCGGCCCTCGCCGGCGCCACGGTGCTGGCCAACCTCTCGGGCAGCCCCATCACCATCGGCCGCGCCGACGACCGCCACCTGCTGGCTCGCTCCGCCAGCGCCCGCTGTCTCGCGGCGCACGTCTATGCCGCGGCGGGAGAGGGAGAGTCGAGCACGGACCTGTCCTGGGACGGCCAGACGATGATCCACGAGTGCGGGGACCTGCTCGCGGAGACGGAACGCTTCCCGGTCGGGTCCCGGCGCTGCGTCGCCGACGTCGACCTCGACCGGGTGCGCGGGGAGCGGCTGCGCCAGGGGACCTTCGACGACAACCGGCGCACCCACGCCGACCGGGTCGGCCACGTCCGCGAGATCTCCTTCGCCGTCGACCCGCCGGCCGGCGACATCGGGTTGCGCCGGCAGGTCGCCCGCTTCCCCTTCGTGCCCGACGACCCCGAGCGGCTCGCCCAGGACTGCTACGAGGCCTACAACATCCAGGTGTCGGGGCTGGAGCAGCGGTTGAACGCCATCGGCAAGCCCGACGTGGTCGTCGGGGTCTCCGGCGGGCTGGACTCGACGCACGCGCTGATCGTCGCCGTGCGCGCCATGGACCGGATGGGTCGCCCGCGCACCGACGTGCGCGCCGTGACGATGCCGGGCTTTGCGACCGGGGAGGCGACGAAGTCCTACGCCACCCGGCTCGCGCAGGCGCTCGGCGTCACCTTCGAGGAGATCGACATCCGGCCGGCGGCGGAGCGGATGCTCGCGGACCTCGACCACCCGGCGGCGCGGGACGCGGCGGAGCGCGACCCGGCGGTCTACGACACGACGTTCGAGAACGTGCAGGCCGGCCTGCGCACGGACTACCTGTTCCGGATCGCCAACCACCGCGGCGCCATCGTGCTCGGCACCGGCGACATGTCGGAGCTCGCCCTGGGCTGGTGCACGTACGGCGTGGGGGACCAGATGTCGCACTATGCCGTCAACACCGGCGTGCCGAAGACCCTGGTGCAGCACCTGATCCGCTGGGTCGCCGACAGCGGCCAGCTCGGCGGCGAGGTGGACGACCTGCTGCGCGAGATCGTCGCGCAGGAGATCACCCCGGAGCTGGTGCCCGCGGGGGAGGGCCAGGCACCGCAGTCGACCGAGGCGGCGATCGGGCCCTACGCCCTGCACGACCTGAGCCTCTTCCACACCGTCCGCTACGGCGCCCGGCCCAGCCGCATCGCCTTCCTGGCCTGGCACGCCTGGCGCGACCCGGACGCCGGAGCGTGGCCGCCGGGCTATCCGGAGGGGGACCGGCCGGCGTACGACCTGGCGACCGTGCGGCGCTGGCTCGAGGTCTTCGCCCGCCGCTTCTTCGCCAGCCAGTTCAAGCGCTCGGCGCTGCCCAACGGGCCGAAGGTCTCGCACGGGGGCAGCATGTCGCCGCGGGGTGACTGGCGGATGCCCAGCGACGCCGCGCCGACCGCCTGGCTCGCGGATCTGGAGCGCATCCCCGAGGGCTGAGACCGAACCGGGCCCGGGGGACCTAGGGTGGCGCCATGGGCAAGCAGGAAGACTTCGTGCTCCGGGCGCTCGAGGAGCGCGACGTCCGCTTCGTGCGGCTGTGGTTCACCGACGTGCTGGGCTATCTGAAGTCCGTCGCCGTGGCCCCGGCCGAGCTCGAGAACGCGTTCGAGGAGGGGATCGGCTTCGACGGCTCCGCGATCGAGGGCTTCGCCCGCGTCTTCGAGGCGGACATGCTGGCCATGCCCGACCCCTCCACCTTCCAGATCCTGCCGTGGCGCAGCGAGGGGCCGGCGACCGCGCGGATGTTCTGCGACATCCGGATGCCCGACGGGAGCCCGTCCTACGCCGACCCCAGGCACGTGCTGAAGCGGACGCTGTCCGGGGCCGCCGAGCGCGGCTTCACCTTCTACACTCACCCCGAGATCGAGTTCTACCTCTTCAAGGACGTCCCGGCCGCCGGCGAGATGCCGGTCCCGGTGGACCGCAGCGGGTACTTCGACCACACCGCCCAGTCGATGGGGGCCGACTTCCGGCGCGTCGCGATCACCATGCTCGAGCAGATGGGCATCTCGGTCGAGTTCAGCCACCACGAGGGCGGGCCGGGTCAGCAGGAGATCGACCTGCGCTACGCCGACGCGCTGAGCACGGCCGACAACATCATGACCTTCCGGACGGTGATCCGGGAGGTGGCGCTGAGCTCGGGCGTCTGGGCCAGCTTCATGCCCAAGCCCTTCACCGAGCACCCGGGGTCGGGCATGCACACCCACGTCTCGCTCTTCGAGGGCGACGCCAACGCCTTCTTCGAGGCGGGGGCGGAGTACCAGCTCTCCACCACGGGTCGCCAGTTCATCGCCGGCATCCTGCGGCACGCCGACGAGATCGCCTGCGTGACGAACCAGTGGGTGAACTCCTACAAGCGGATCCTCGGCGGCGGCGAGGCGCCCTCCTACATCTGCTGGGGCCACAACAACCGCTCCGCGATGGTGCGGGTGCCGATGTACAAGCCCGCCAAGGGCGTCTCGACGCGCATCGAGCTGCGCACCATCGACGCGGCGGCCAATCCCTACCTCGCCTATGCGGTGACGTTGGCCGCGGGGCTCAAGGGCATCGACGAGGGCTACGACCTGCCGCGCGAGGCCGAGGACGACGTCTGGTCGCTGAGCGACCGCGAGCGGCGCAGCCTCGGCATCCAGCCGCTGCCGCGCAACCTGAACGAGGCCATCGCGGTCGCCGAGGACTCCGAGCTGCTCGCGGAGACGCTCGGCGAGCACGTCTTCGACTTCTTCCTGCGCAACAAGCGCGCCGAGTGGGAGGAGTACCGCACGCAGGTGTCCTCGTTCGAGCGCGACCTGATGCTGCCGGTCATCTGAGGTGGCCCCCCCGGAAGTCTCTGAGGACCGGCCCCTCGTGCTCGCGATCGAGCACCAGGCCTCCTGCCCGCCGGCGCTGCTCGGCGACTGGCTCGCGGAGGGCGGCGTGCGGCTCCGGGTGTGCCGGCCGTGGGCCGGCGACGCCCTGCCCGGCGGCCCGGACGGCGGCCCGGACGGCGGCGGGTACGCCGGCCTCCTGGTGCTCGGTGGCTCCATGGGCGCCATGGACGACGACACGGTGCCCTGGCTGGCGCCGCTCAAGGAGCTGCTCCGCGCCACGGTCGCCGCCGACGTGCCGCTGCTCGGCGTGTGCCTGGGACACCAGCTGCTGGCGGTCGCCCTCGGCGGGGAGGTGGTCGTCAACCCCCGCGGCCAGCAGGCCGGGCTGCTGCCGGTGGGGTGGCTGCCCGAGGCGGCGCACGACCCCCTGCTGGGGCCGCTCGTCGCCGGCGCCGAGCGGGGCCTGCAGTGGAACCACGACCTGGTCGCGGCCCTGCCGCCCGGCGCGACGGCGCTGGCGCGGACGCCGGAGGGTGACCTGCAGGCCGCGCGGTTCGCCCCCCGCGCCTGGGGGGTGCAGACACACCCCGAGGCCGATCGTGCGGTCGTGGCCCCGTGGGCCGCCCGCGACCGCGAGGAGCACCGCGCCCGCGGGATCGACCAGGCGGCGCTGCTGGCGGAGCTGGAGGCCGCCCGCCCCGAGCTCGTGGCCGCCTGGTCGCCGCTGGGGGCCGGCTTCGCCCGCGAGGTGCGCCGCGGTCGCCTCGGCACGGCAGGCCGGGGGCCCCGGTGACCGAGACCCGCGAGAGCGTCCGCACGCGGCTGGTCCGGGCCGGCGTCGTCGATCCGGGCGAGGCGCTCGGCCGGATCGAGGCGCTGGGCGAGCCGGCGGGGTCGCTGGTGGCGCTCCTCGGGAGGGTCGGCGACCCGGACCTCGCCCTGGAGGCCCTGTGCCGCCTCGCGGATGCCGTCGACGACCCCGGGTCGCTCCTCGACGTGCTCGGTCGCGACGAGGGCACCGCCATGCGGCTGCTGAGCGTCCTGGGCGGCAGCGAGGCGCTCGGGGACCACCTGGTGCGACACCCCGGGCAGTGGTGGGAGCTGACCGATCCGCACCTGGGGGACACCCGCCCGCCGGCGTACGTCATGCGGCAGGGGCTGCTGGAGGCCGTCGGGGCCGACCCCGGGGCGGAGCAGCCGGTGGCGACGCTGCCCGACGAGGAGGCGGTCGACGCGCTGCGCGTGGAGTACCGCCGGGTGCTGCTGCGCCTGGCCGCGCGCGACCTGGCGCACCACATGCGTGTCGACGACGTCGCGGCCGAGCTCGCCGAGCTGGCGGCCGGCACGCTCGACGCAGCGCTGGCGGTGGCACGGGCGCGGGTGGGGGAGCGGGCCGCCGGCGTGCGGATCGCCGTGGTCGCCATGGGCAAGTGCGGCGGCCACGAGCTGAACTACGTCTCCGACGTCGACGTCATCTTCGTCGCGGAGCCGGCCGCCGGCGCCGAGGCCCAGACCGCCGCCCAGGTGGGGGCGCGGCTGGCCTCCGAGCTGATGCGGGTGTGCTCCGACCACACGGGAGAGGGCACGATCTGGCCGGTCGACGCGGCGCTGCGGCCCGAGGGCCGCAACGGACCGCTGGTGCGCTCGCTGGCGAGCCACGAGGGCTACTACGAGCGCTGGGCGAGCACGTGGGAGTTCCAGGCGCTGCTCAAGGCGCGGGCCGTGGCGGGCGACCTCGAGCTGGGGCGCGCCTTCACGGACCTGGTGTACCCGCTGGTGTGGGCGGTGGCCGGCCACGACGGCTTCGTCGAGGACGTGCAGGCGATGCGCCGCCGCGTCCTCGAGCACATCCCCGCAAAGGAGGCCGACCGACAGCTCAAGCTCGGCTCCGGCGGGCTGCGCGACGTGGAGTTCGCGGTGCAGCTGTTGCAGCTGGTGCACGGCCGGTGGGACGTCGAGATCCGGCAGCCGACGACGCTGAGCGCGCTGGCGGAGCTCACCTGGCGCGGCTACGTCGGCCGCGACGACGGGGAGGCCCTGCACCAGTCGTACTCCTTCTTGCGCACCCTCGAGCACCGGATGCAGCTGGTGCGTCTGCGCCGCACCCACGTCGTGCCCGAGGACGGGAGCGAGCTGCGCCGGCTCGGCCGCTCGCTGGGCTTCGTCCGGGACCCGGCTCGCGAGCTCGCGGAGGACTGGCGCCACCACCGGCGCGAGGTCCGGCGCCTGCACGAGAAGCTCTTCTACCGTCCCCTGCTGGCCGCCGTGGCCCAGGCCCCCTCGACCGAGGCCCGGCTCAGCGCCGAGTCGGCGCGGACGCGGCTCGCTGCCCTCGGCTTCGTCGACCCGGCGGCGGCGCTGCGCCACCTCGAGGCGATGACCGCCGGCGTCTCCCGGACCGCGGCGATCCAGCGGGCCCTGTTGCCGGTGATGCTCGGCTGGTTCGCCGACGCGCCCGACCCGGACGCCGGCCTCTTCGGCTTCCGCCGGATCAGCGAGTCCCTCGGTGGCTCGCACTGGTATCTCCGCGCGCTGCGCGACGAGGGGGCCGTCGCCGAGAACCTGGCCACCGTGCTCGCCAGCTCGCGCTACGCCACGGCGCTGCTCGAACGCGAGCCGGCGGGGGTCCGCCTGCTCGGCGGGGACCTGCAGCCGCCGACCGCGGAGGCGATGACGACCGAGATGCTGGCCGGAGCCCGGCGCCAGGGCTCCGCCGACGCGGCGGCGCGGGCCGTGCGGGCCGTGCGGCGGCGCGAGCTGTTCCGCCTCAGCGCGGCGGAGATCACCGGGGCCGTCGACGTCGACCAGGTCGGCGCGGCCCTGTCGCGGATCACCGATGCCACGCTCGAGGCGACGCTCGACGTCGTCCAACGCTTCGTGACCGAGCAGCGCGGGCTCGAGGCGCCGCCGACCCGGATGGCCATCGTCGCGATGGGCCGCTACGGCGGCTTCGAGCTCTCCTACGGCAGCGACGCCGACGTGCTCTTCGTCCACGACCCGCTCCCCGACGCGGACCCGCAGGAGGCGACGGCGTACGCCTCGGCCTGTGTGAACGAGCTGCGCCGCCTGCTGGGCGCGCCGGGCAGCGACCCCCCGCTGGAGGTCGACGCCGACCTGCGTCCGGAGGGCCGACAGGGGCCGATGGTGCGCACGCTGGAGTCGTACGCGGCCTACTACGCGCGCTGGTCGCACATGTGGGAGGCCCAGGCGCTGCTGCGGGCCGACGCCGCGGTGGGCGACGAGCAGCTGCGGGCCGACTTCACCGCTCTGATCGACCCGCTGCGCTTTCCCGAGGCCGGGCTCTCCGAGGACGACGTCGTCGAGATCCGGCGGATCAAGGCGCGCGTCGACACCGAGCGCTTGCCGCGCGGCGCCGACCCGCGCACGCACCTCAAGCTGGGCCGCGGGGGCCTGGCCGACATCGAGTGGACCGTGCAGCTGCTGCAGCTGCGGTACGCGGGGCAGCACGAGCAGCTGCGGACACCACGCACCCTGGCCGCGCTCGACGGCGCCGTCAGCGCCGGCCTGCTGGACCCGGGTGACGGGCGCGACCTGGCGGCCGCATGGCGCCTGGTGAGCCGGGTGCGCAACGCACTCACCCTGGTCCGGGGGAAGCCCGGAGACACGCTGCCGTCCGACGCGCGCGAGCGCGCCGCCGTGGCGCTGCTGCTCGGTCACGAGCCGGGTCACGCGGGCGACCTGGAGAACGACTACATGCGGGCCACGCGTCGCGCGCGCGCCATCGTCGACCGCGTCTTCTGGGGTTGAGGCGCCCGCAGAGAGCAAAACTTGAGGAAGGCCCACCCTCCCGAGTGGCCGGCCCGGGTCCACAGCCCTGGCGAGACCCCTGCCGAGCCCTCGGCAGGCCCGGCCCCTCCCCCCGGGGGTGAGGGTTCGTCAAGAGTTCCACCAGAGACCTTCGGGTCGCCGGGTCGCGCCCGCTCCGTCCTCCACGATGGGACCACCAGGGGGGGACACGAGGCGACAGGAGCACAGGGTGGGGGCATTGCAGGACCGGATGGCCGGAGACGGGCCCTCGTCGACGGCGGATCCGGTCGAGCCGGTCCCACCCCTGCCCACGCGCGCCCTTCCGCTGGGGCCCGAGGTCTTCGTGGAGCTCGTCGCGGCCTCGCCGGACGCCAAGCTCGTGCTCGACCCCAGCGGCCGCATCCTGTACGCGAACGCCCAGGCGGTCCGGATGGTCGGGGCGCTCGACCGCGAGCTGGTCGGCCAGCACGCCCAGCTGCTGCTGCCGACCCGGCTGCACGCGCGGTTCGCGGCGCTGGCCCGGGCCTGGTGCGAGTCGCCGCGCCCGTTGGGCATGGGCGAGCTCGAGAACACCTACCTCCGGCTGGCGGACGGGTCCGAGTGCCCGGTGGAGGTGTCGATCACGCCGGTCGAGTCCGCGGGGCTGCCGTTGGTGGCCGTCGCGATGCGGGACCTGCGGGCGCAGCGGCTGGCCGAGGGGCGCTTCCGGGAGATGCTCGAGGCCGCGCCCGACGCCATGGTGGTGGTCGACGACCTGGGCGAGGTCGTCTTCGCCAACACCCGGGCCTGCGAGATGTTCCGGTGCCCCGCCGAGGACCTGGTCGGGTCGGGGATCGACCGGTTCGTGCCGGTCGAGTCGCGCGCGGGCCACGCCGCACGCCGGCGGCGCTTCCTCGCCGACGGCCGAGCCCGGCCGATGGGCGGGGCGACCCGCCAGCTCTTCGCCGAGCGCCTCGACGGGACGCGCTTCCCCGTCGACGTCTCGTTGTCGATGCTCAGCTGGGGCGAGGACCACATGGTCGTCGCCGCCGTGCGCGACGCGTCGGAGCGCGAGGCGCTGCGCTCGGAGGCCCAGCGGCTGCGCGACCAGCTGATGGCGACGGTCTCCCACGAGCTGCGGACGCCGCTGGCGTCCATCATCGGCTACACCGAGATGCTCTCCGAGCTGGGCGAGGAGCACCTCTCGGCGACGGCGCGGCAGATGCTCGAGGTGATCGCGAAGAACGCGGCCCGCGAGCACAAGCTCGTCAACGACCTGCTCGCCGCCTCGCACGAGAGCGTGACGGAGCGGCTCGACCTGATGCCGGTCGACCTCCGATCGGTGGTCGCGGGCGCCGCCCAGCAGGCGGCGCCCGGGGCGGCGGCGGCGGGAGTCGCCGTGGAAGTGGATCCCCAGGAGGAGCGCATCGCCGTCCTGGCCGACCTCCAGCGGGTGCGCCAGCTGACCGAGAGCCTGCTCGACAATGCGGTGAAGTTCAGCCCCGAGGGGGGCCGGGTGACCCTCTCGGTGCGCTACGAGGAGCACAGCGGCGTGCTCCGGATCGCGGACGGGGGCGTCGGCATGTCCCCCCGGGAGATCGACCTCGCGTGCGAGCGCCTCTACCGGGCGCCGGTCGCCGTCGAGGAGCAGTTCCAGGGGGCCGGCCTCGGCCTCACCCTGGCGCGCGACATCGTGCACGCGCACGGCGGCGCCATCGGGATCGACAGCGAGCCCGGCGCGGGCACGACGGTGACCGTCACGCTGCCCATCGGGGGACCCGCCTGACGCGCACGACCCGCGGGGTCAGGCGGCCAGGGCGCCGAGGGTCTCCTTCGCGTCGGGTGCGGTGGCCGACTGGTTCCAGGGCATCCGGGAGAGCAGGTTGCCCATCGCGCAGGTGTTGGTGACGGCGGAGAACACGAGACCGCCGCCCACCGCCCCCGCCAGGAAGCGCGCGCGGCTCGCGAACAGGCTGCCGAGGACCCCGGCGACCACCAGGGAACCGGCGGTGAACCGGACCTGGCGCTCGAGTGCCCAGGTCTCCTTGCCGCGGCGCAGGGGAGCGCCGCTGCTCTCCCAGGCGTTGATCCCGCCGTCGAGGACGCGCAGGCCCGGTCGGCCCGCCTTTTCCAGGAGCCGCTTCGCCTCGTCGGCCCGCGGCCCGGACTGGCACAACAGCACGGCGTCGCCGGACACGAGCGCAGCGACCTCGTCGGCGTGCTGGCGCAGCAGGTCGATCGGCACGTTCACGGCGCCGTCCACGTGCGCCGTCTCGAACTCGGCGGGGCTGCGCACGTCGAGCAGGCGGGGTGCCTGGCCGTGCTCCAGGCAGGCCTGCAGGGCGGGGGTCTGGATGCGGTCCGTGCGCTCGGCGTTCTCGGTCATCGGGTCTCCTGGATCGTTCGCGTGATGCCTGGGGGGGTATCCCCTGCACGATAGCAACGGTGAGGGCCGCACCCAAGTCGCGATGAGCGGGTGCGACCCCTCCGCCTCCCGGCCAGGGTCACGCGACCCGGCCCATGCCGCCGTCGGGGGTCACCAGCGGCAGCCCGGCCCGTGCCCAGGCGGTGAGGCCGCCGGAGAGGTTGACGACGTCGCGGTGACCCGCCTCGGCGAGCGCCCGCGCGGCGGACGAGGAACGCCCGCCGGAGCGGCAGATGGTCAGGACGGGCCGGTCGCGCGGCAGCTCGTCGGGATCGAGGCCGCCCAGCGGTCGGTGCACGGCGCCGTGGATGTGGCCGGCCGCCCACTCGTGGGGCTCGCGCACGTCGACCACGAGGGCGCCGCTCGCGGCGAGGTCGCGCGCCTGCGTGGGGGCCGCCTGGGGCACCGGGGTCGCGGCCGGGTTCCGGTCGGGCTGGGGTCGGGGCGTGCGGGTGTTCACGACTTCTCCTCGGAGGGTCGGGGCCTGGTCGCCTCCCAGCCTAGCGAAATGACCGTACATTTCGAAACACGGCGTGGCCCGCCGGGGCGCGTGGGGCTCGGCTCTGGAGCAGTGCGCCCTCGACCGGGCGGGCGACGACCTAGGATGCAGCCATGGCCATGCGGACACCCCCGACGCCGGTGGACCGCCGCGCCGGGGCCCCGCTGTGGCGGCAGGTCCACGACGACCTGCTGCGTCGCGTCGACCAGGAGGAGTTCACGGACGCGTTCCCGGGCGAGCTGAGGCTCGTCGAGGAGTACGGCGTCAGCCGACACACGGTGCGCGAGGCCCTGCGCCGGCTGCGCGGGGCCGGCGTCGTGCGGGGGGAGCGTGGCCGCACGCCGCGGTTGAGCCAGCCGGCGGAGATCGACCAGCCGCTCGGCACGCTCTACAGCATGTTCGCCTCGGTCGAGGCGACCGGCCAGCAGCAGCACAGCGTCGTCCGCGCTCTCGACGTGCGGGCGGACGGGATCGTGGCGGAGCGGCTCGGTCGCGAGGAGTCCACGCCGATGGTCTTTCTCGAGCGCCTTCGCCTGGCCGGAGGCCGACCGCTGGCCATCGACCGGGTCTGGATCCCCGCCGACGTCGCGGAGCCCCTGTTGGAGGTCGACTTCTCGCAGACGGCGCTCTACGCGGAGCTCGCCCGTCGCTGCGGCGTCCGCCTGACCGGGGGCCAGGAGTGGATCCGCGCGGTGGTCCCCACCGACGCCGAGCGCGCGCTCCTCGAGGCGCCCGACGACGTCGCGGCGTTCGCGATCGAGCGACTCGGCCACCGCGACCGCGAACGCCTCGAGTGGCGGCACACGCTGGTGCGCGGCGACCGGTTCGCCGTCAGCGCGGACTTCTCGGCGCGCTCGGGCTACCAGGTGCTCGGCGCGGACCACGTCGCGCCCGGCTGAGCGGACCCCGCGGCATCGGACCCCGCGGCATCGGACCCCCGCCGCCTCGGGCTCCGGCGCCGGGGCCGGGCCGCGCGCGAGTGTCGCTAGCCGAGGTACACGCTGGAGATGCGGGAGGTGCGCACGCCTCGCTGCTCGCCGATGAACTCGCGCAGCAGGTCGACGGCCGCGAGCACCTTGTCGCTGGTCAGCCGGTAGTGGACCGTGGTGCCCTCGCGCCGCCCGGCCACGATGCCGCGCTCGCGGAGCACGGCAAGATGCTGCGAGGCGTTGGACTGGCTCACGTCGAGCAGGTCGCAGAGCTCGCTGACGCTTCGCTCGCCTTCGCGCAGGCAGGTGATGATGAGCAGGCGCTTGGGGTCCGCGATGGCCTTGCACACGGCGGCGTGCAGGTCATCGAGCTGCTCGGCCAGCCCTGGCTCGTCGCCGGACCCCCCGGCCGGCTCGTGCACCATCTCGTCGCCTCCTCGGCGGCCCGGCGGACCGTTGGTGGGATCCTACGCCCGGCCGGGGCCGGGCACGGCGCCCAGCGCCACGAGCGTGGTCGCCGCGACCGCGAGGGCGACGGCGGCGACCGCGGCCCCCAGCAGCAGGCGGGGGCTGCTGGGGGCCCGGCCGTCCTCGGCGCGCCGCACCGTCCGCACGTAGCGCAGCTCGGCTCGCCCGAGCAGCAGCAGTGCGGCGGCGAGGCCGAGGAGGCCCGGCGCTGCGGTGGCCGGCCGGGAGGCGCCGTGCAGGAGCAGCGCCGAGACGCCGCCGAGGGCGAGCGCGGTGCGCTGCCACGCCATGGCCGTGCGCTCCGCCTGCAGGCCCGAGTCCGGGGGCGGCCCGGCGAGCCGGCCCCGGGCGCCCCAGTGCCGCGTCACCGGAGCTGGTCCGCCGCGACGAGCACGACGGCGATGACCGCCCCGAGCGCGAGGGTGACCGCCATCAACCGCGGCGCCAGCGACGGCCTGAGCGGCTCGCCGCGCCGCATCGCGAGCTCGTTGTCATACCAGTGGCGCCACGACAGGGCCGCGACGCTGCCCCCCAGGCCGATCAGCAGCAGGCCCAGCGCGTGCCGGACCACGCTGAGCCCGGGCACGAAGCGGATCACCGCCACGCCGGCGGCGATCAGGGCCAGGCCGGTGCGCACCCAGGCCAGGAACGTGCGCTCGTTGGCCAGGGTGAAGCGGTAGTCGGGCTCGTCACCCGAAGCCCTCAGGGCCGCAATGCGCCTCATGGGGCCATCCTCTCGCGTCGCCCAGCCGGCTCCGACCCGCGGTGCGACCCGCCGGACGTGGCCGAGGCCTGTTGTATGCGTTGAACCTAATGTAGTGTCCCAGGTCACGCCACGGTCGACTGGAAGGATCCGGTGAGGCGATGCGGTACGGCTTCGCGATCGACCAGCGCACCTGCATCGGCTGCCACGCCTGCACGGTGGCGTGCAAGACCGAGCACGAGGTGCCCGTCGGCCAGTACCGCACGTGGGTGAAGTACGTCGACTCGGGCACCTTCCCCGACACCACCCGTTCCTTCGGCGTGATGCGCTGCAACCACTGCACCGACGCGCCCTGCGTCAAGATCTGCCCGACGACCGCGCTGTTCAAGCGCGACGACGGGATCGTGGACTTCGACTCCGAGCGGTGCATCGGCTGCAAGTCCTGCATGCAGGCGTGCCCCTACGACGCGATCTACATCGACGCGGACTCGCACACCGCCGCGAAGTGCAACCTGTGCGCGCACCGGGTCGACGACGACCTGGAGCCGGCGTGCGTGGTGGTCTGCCCGACGCACTCGATCTGGGTGGGCGACCTCGACGACCCGACCTCGGGGATCGCGCGCCTCGTGCAGACCGAGGAGACCGCCGTCCGCTCGCCGGAGCAGGACACGGGCCCGAACGTCTTCTACCTCGGCGCCGACCGGGCGGTGCTCGACCCGCTGGGCGCGCCGGTGGACGACACCTACATCTTCGCCCAGCCCGACGAGCAGCGGCTGCGCACCCGGGGTGACTACCCGCCCGACCCCACCACCCACGCCCGCACCACCCTGAACACCGCCCACCCGGCGCCCTGGGGCTGGCGCGTGGTCACCTATCTGTGGACCAAGGGCGTCGGTGCCGGCGCGCTGGCCCTCGCCCTCCTGGCGTGGCTGCTGGGGGTCGACCTCGGCGACGGCCTGAGCGGCGTCGCGGCGCCCGTGCTGGGCGTCCTCGGCGCCGCCACGACCGGCGGCCTGCTGATCTGGGACCTCAAGCGGCCCGACCGGTTCTACTACCTGTTCACCAAGCCGCACTGGGGCTCCTGGCTCGTGCTCGGCGGGCTCGTGCTGGCCGGCTTCGCCGGTGGCTCGCTGCTGTGGTTGGCCGCCTCGCTCGCGGAGCTGGACGCCGCGCGCACCGCCCTGGCCTGGGCCGGCCTGCCGATGGCCGCGCTGATGGCCGGCTACACGGCCTTCCTCTTCGGGCAGGCCGAGGGGCGCGACCTGTGGCAGTCGCCCGTGCTCTTCTGGCACCTGCTGGCGCAGGCCGCGATGGTCGGCGGCGGCGCCATGGCGGTGCTGGGCGCGGCGACGCTCGACGGCGACGCGCTGGGGCTGGTCGCCGGCTTCTTCGTCCTCGGCACGGTGGCGCACCTGCTGGTGCTGCTGGTCGAGTACGCCGGTGGGCACGCCAGCCGGCAGGCGGCCGTGGCGGCACACCTGATCACGCACGGCCGGTACGCCCGGCTGTTCTGGCTGGGCTCCGTCGCCCCGACGGTGCTGGCCCTCGTGCTCGGCGCGCTCACCTGGGCCGGGGGGCCGATCGGCCTGCTGGTCGTGGCCGGGCTGCTGGTGCAGCCGGCGCTGCTCGCCTACGAGTCCGCGTTCGTCCGGGCGGGCCAGGACCCGCCCCTGTCCTGAGGGGTTCGCCGATGACCGAGCAGCACGAGCGCGACCGACCGGCCGGGCCGCCGCTGCCCGGCGCCCGCAGCCACGAGCGCCTGCGCAACTACCCGCCGCCCGAGACGTGGGACGCGCACGTCGAGCACGACGCGAAGGCGCACCCGAGGAAGGTGCCGCACACCTATTCGCTGGTGCCGACGACCTGCTTCAACTGCGAGTCCTCCTGCGGCCTGCTGGCCTACGTCGACCACGAGGACCTCTCGGTCAAGAAGTTCGAGGGCAACCCCGTGCACCCGGGCTCGCGGGGCCGCAACTGCGCCAAGGGTCCGGCGACGATCAACCAGACCCACGACCCCGAGCGGATCCTGCACCCCCTGCGCCGGGTCGGCGAGCGCGGCTCGGGCCAGTTCGAGCGGGTCAGCTGGGACGACGCGATCGCAGACATCGCCGGACGCATCCGCCGGGCGATCGCCGAGGACCGCAGGGACGAGGTGATGTACCACGTCGGCCGCCCCGGGGAGGACGGCTTCGCCGAGCGCGTGCTCGCGGCCTGGGGCGTCGACGGCCACAACAGCCACACCAACGTCTGCTCCTCGGGCGGCCGGGCCGGCTACACGCAGTGGATGGGCTTCGACCGGCCCTCGCCGGACTACGCGCACGCGAAGACGATCCTGCTGCTCTCCTCGCACCTGGAGACCGGCCACTACTTCAACCCGCACGCGCAGCGGATCATGGAGGCCAAGCAGAACGGCGCCAAGGTGGTGGTGCTGGACCTGCGGCTGTCCAACAGCGCCGCGCACGCGGACCTGTGGATCGCCCCGTGGCCGGGCAGCGAGGGCGCGATCTTCCTGGCCGTGGCGTCGCACCTGCTGCGCACGCGCAACGTCGACCGGGAGTTCCTGCGCCGCTGGGTGAACTGGGACGTCTACCTGGCGCACCGGCACCCCGACGCGCCCCGGGACTTCGACGTCTTCCTCGACCGCCTCACCGACGACTACGCGGAGTGGACCTTCGAGCGGGCGGCCGAGATCGCGGACGTGCCGGTGCACCAGGTCGAGGAGCTCGCGCGGCACGTTGCCGAGGCCGGGACCCGGCTGGCGACGCACACGTGGCGCTCGGCCGCCGCCGGCAACGAGGGCGGCTGGCAGATCGCCCGGGCCCTGTTCTTCCTCAACGTGCTCACCGGGAGCGTGGGCACCGAGGGCGGGACGCACCCGAACGGCTGGGACAAGATCGCCCCGCACTTCCCGCAGATGCCGGAGCCGAACGACACCTGGAGCGAGCTGCTCTGGCCCGCGGAGTACCCGCTGTCCACCAACGAGATGTCGATCCTGCTGCCGCACCTGCTCCAGGACGGCCGGGGCCGCCTCGAGGTGTACTTCAGCCGGGTCTACAACCCGCTGTGGGCGAACCCCGACGGCTTCACCTGGATCGACGTCCTCAAGGACGAGTCGAAGATGGGCCTGCACGTGGCCATGACCCCGACCTGGAGCGAGTCCGCGACCTTCGCGGACTACGTGCTCCCGATGGGTCACGCCGGGGAGCGCCACGACACCGTGTCGATGGAGACCCACACCGGCAAGTGGCTCTCGTTCCGCCAGCCCGTCACCCGCGTCGCCATGGAGCAGCGCGGCCTTCCCTACCGGGACAGCCGCGACACCAACCCGGGCGAGGTCTGGGAGGAGAACGAGTTCTGGTTCGAGCTGTCCTGGCAGATCGACCCCGACGGGTCGATGGGCATCCGGCGGTTCTTCGAGTCCGTCGACCACCCCGGCCAGAAGATGACGATGGACGAGTACTACGACCGGCTGTTCTCCTCCGCGGTGCCCGGCCTGCCGGAGGCGGCGGCGGACCTGGGCCTCACCCCGCTGGCCTACATGCGCCGGTACGGCGTCTTCGAGGTCGCTCGCGACCAGTACCGGCTCGACGAGCGGGTGCTCGGCGAGGCCGAGCTGGCGGGCACCCACGTCGACGAGTCGGGCGTGGTGCGCAGGGACGTGTCGATGGACGAGGCGCCGCCGCTGGTCGGCGAGGCCGGCGCGGTCGGCGTGCGCCACGACGACGGCACCGTGACCGCCGGCTGGATGTCGCCCTCGCGCAAGCTGGAGCTGTGGTCGACGACGCTCGCCGAGTGGGGCTGGGCCGACCAGGCGACCCCGGGCTACCTCGAGTCGCACGTCGCGGCCACGCGGGTCGATCGTGCGGCGGGCGAGTTCGTGCTGATGCCGAACTTCCGGCTGCCGACGATGATCCACACGCGCTCCGGCAACGCGAAGTACCTCAACGAGATCTCCAACACCCACCCGTTGTGGACCAACAGCGCCGATGCCGCCGCGCTCGGCGTCGGGACGGGCGACCTGGTGCGGATCAGCACCGAGATCGGCCACCTCGTGGCCCGGGTGTGGGCCACCGAGGCCATCCGGCCGGGCGTGGTCGGGCTCTCGCACCACTTCGGGCGCTGGATGCAGGAAGGGCACCCGGGCAGCCGGTGGGTCATGGGCAAGGTCCGGCTCGACCGCTCGCCGGAGGACGTCTGGTCGCTGCGCTACACCGACGGCGTCCGGCCCTTCACCAGCGACGACCCCGACTCGGAGCGGATCTTCTGGGACGACCCCGGCGTCCACCAGAACCTCACCTTTCCCGTGCAGCCGGACCCGGTCTCGGGGATGCACTGCTGGCACCAGAAGGTGCGCATCGAGAAGGCGCACGCCGACGACCAGTACGGCGACGTGCGCGTCGACGTGAGGGCCTCGCGCGAGTCCTACCGGCGCTGGCTGGCGAAGGCGCGCCCCGGCCCGGGGCCCGGCGGCCAACGGCGGCCCGAGTTCATGATGCGCCACGTCGCTCCGAAGCGCTCGGCCTACCGCGTGCCCGCGGAGGAGGCGTGAGGGGCGCGCGCCGCGGCGCGGGACCCCGGGTCGACGAGGCCGCGGTCGCCGACGGGGTGCGCGCGGCGGTCGGCGCGGTGCCGGACCCGGAGCTGGGCCTCGGGCTGGCCGACGCGGGCATGGTCGAGGACGTGCGTGTCGACCGGCGCGGGGCGGTGCGCGTGCTCGTCCGCCTGACCACGCCCTCCTGCCCGATGCGCGACCGGCTCGGCCGCGCGGTGGCCGAGGCGGCGCGCTCGGTCCCCGGGGTGCGGGACGTGCAGGTCTCGTGGTCCGCGATGGCCGACCACGAGAAGATGGCGCTCGCCCAGCGCCTGCGGGGTGAGCGCCCGGGGACGGGTCCGCACCCGTTCGGGTCGGACTCGCCGACGAGGGTGTACGCCGTGGCCAGCGGCAAGGGCGGTGTCGGCAAGTCCACGATCACCGCCAACCTGGCCGCGGCGCTCGCGGCGCAGGGCCAGCGCGTCGGGGTCCTGGACGCCGACGTGTGGGGCTACTCGATCCCCCACCTCTACGGCGTCCGTCGCGCGCCCGTGGCGCTCAAGGGCCTGATGCTGCCGGTGGAGGCGCACGGCGTCGCCCTGATGTCCGTGGGCTTCTTCGTCGACGACGAGGAGCCCGTCGTCTGGCGGGGGCCGATGCTGCACAAGGCGATCGAGCAGTTCCTCGCCGACGTGCACTGGGGCGAGCTCGACGTGCTCCTCGTCGACCTGCCGCCGGGCACCGGTGACGTGACGCTGTCGCTGCTCGAGCTGGTGCCCGACGCGCAGCTGCTGGTGGTCACCACCCCCCAGCCGGCCGCCCGCACGGTCGCGGCGCGGGTCGGGCGGATGGCGGCCGACGCGCGCATGCCCGTCGCCGGCGTGGTGGAGAACATGACCGAGCTCGTGTGCCCCCGCTGCGAGACCCGCACGCCCCTGTTCGGCTCCGGCGGCGGTGCGGCGCTGGCGGACGAGCTGGCCGTGCCGCTGCTGGGCGCCGTGCCGCTGGACGTCGCCCTGCGCGAGGCCGGGGACGCCGGCGTCCCCGCGGTGCTCGCGGCACCCGGGTCGGCGTCCGTCGCCGAGCTCGCGCGGATCGCGGCGGAGCTCCCGGTGGTGCGGCGCAGCCTCGTCGGGCGGCCGCTACCCCTCGCCGTCGTCTGAGGCGCCCCCGGCGGCCCCGTCCGCCAGGCGGGCGTCGGCCTCCGCGCGCGGCTCGCCATCGGGCAGCGCCACGTGGCACTGCGGGAAGATCCGTGCCGTGCAGGTGCGGCAGATCTCGGGGTCGAGGTGGGGATAGATGGCGTCGATGGGCCGCGTCTTGACCGGGAAGAGGTTCTCCCGGCCGATCGCGGCGACGTAGTCCTCGTGCTCGAGCAGCTCGCGCACCGGTTCCTGGGCGCGGTAGAAGTAGAGGCCCCCGCCGATCCGGCGGCGCCGCAGCGCCTCCTGGGCGAGCATCTCGGCCCCGGCCACGTCGACGAAGTTCACCGTCGTCGCGGCGATGAGCAGGTGCCGGCGGCGCGGGTCCTCCGCGTCGACCCGGTGCAGCTGGCCCTGCACGTGGTTGACGGCCCCGAAGAAGATCGACCCCTGCAGCCGGATGATCCCGAGCTGGGGACACAGGGGTGCGTCGTCGGCCGGCACGAAGAAGTAGCTGTCGGGGTCGGGGTCCGGCACCATCTCGACCATCGTCGGGCGCGACGTGCGGGAGAGGTAGACCATGAGCGAGGCGATGATGCCGAGGAAGATGCCGCGCTCGAGGTCGACCAGCGTGCCGACGAACGTGACGGCGAGCACGACGGTCTCGGCGCGGCTGGTGCGCACGATCGAGGCGATGTGGTGCCGGTCGACCAGGCCCCAGGCCACGACCAGCAGCACCGCCGCCATCGCCGCGGTCGGCAGGTACGCCGCGAGGTCCGAGACGGCGAGCAGCACCAGCAGGAGGAACGCCGAGGCGAAGACCGCGGCGAGCGGGGTGCGTGCGCCCGAGGAGTAGTTCACCCCGCTGCGGTTGAACGAGCCGCTCGCGGCGTAGGCGGAGAAGAAGCTGCCGCCCAGGTTGGCCAGGCCCTGGCCGATGAACTCCTGGTTGCCGTCGATGCGCTGCTCGGACTTCACGGAGATCGACCGGGCGATCGACACGGCCTCCGTCAGGCCGAGCATCGTGACGATGAGGGCCGGGAAGGCCAGCGTGCTGAGCGCGTCGAAGGAGAAGTCGGGCGAGGAGAGCGGCGGCACGCCGGCGTCGAGCGCGCCCACGGTGGGGATGTCCGCCGCCTCGGCGCCCACGAGGCGGTTCACCACCGCCGCCACGACGCCGCCGATCACGAGGGCGAGGATCATGGCCAGCCGGGGCAGGAGCGCCCGGAGCCCGATGCTCGCCGCGAGCGTCGCGAGCGCCACCGTGGTGACCCACGGGTTGATGTCGTCGACGCCGCGCACCAGCCCGAGGGCGACCTCGTGCACGGGCAGCCCGCGCTCGAGGTCGATCCCGACCACGTTCTTCGCCTGGCTGGCGGCGATGAGGACCGCCGCGCCGGCGGTGAAGCCGATGATCACCGTGTGCGAGATGAAGTTGACCAGGACGCCGAGGCGCGCGACCCCGAGGACCAGCTGGTAGAGGCCCGTGAGGAAGGTCAGGGTGAGGGCGAGCCGCACGAACTCGGCCGTGCCGGGCTCGGCGAGCGGTGAGATCGAGGCGAAGACGGTGATCGAGATCGCGGTCGTCGGGCCCGTCACCAGGTGCCAGCTCGAGCCGAACATCGCCGCCACCACGGCGGGCACCATCGCGGCGTAGAGCCCGTACTGCGGGGGGAGGCCGGCGATCGTCGCGAAGGCGACCCCCTGGGGCAGCACGATCAGCGCGCCCGTGAGCCCGGAGAGGAGGTCGGCGCGCGTGCTGGCGCGGTCGACCCGCGGCCACCAGGCGAGGAACGGGAGGAACCGCGCCACGCCCGGTGGTCGCGTCACGCTCATGGGGTCAGGCTCGCCCCGGGAGCATCAGGTTCCAGTACATGAAGGGCAGGCCGTAGCGCTTCAGGTACCACATGTCCCGCCGCTCCCGCGTGGTGTCGATGAAGGGGAACGACGGCGCCACGTTGAGGTCGTAGTCGAACTCGGCGAGCAGCATCTTGCTGCGGGAGGTGGTCAGCGGGCAGCTGGCGTAGCCGTCGTAGGACTTCGGCAGGGGCTTCGAGGCCATGGCCGCCACCAGGTTCTCGACCAGGACCGGCGCCTGCTTGCGGATCGCCGCGCCCGTCTTGGAGTTCGGCGTCGACCCCGCGTCACCCAGCGCGAACACCTCGGGGTAGCGCGTGTGCTGCATCGTGTGCTTGTCGACCTGCACGTAGCCGAGCGGGTTCGCCGGATCCGCCAGGGGGGTCGCCTTCACCCAGTCGGGGGCGGACTGCCGGGGGACGACGTGGAGCATGTCGTACTCGATGGTCGTCTTCGCGTCGTTCTCGGCGATGATGGCCTGGCGCGAGTCGGGGTCGATCTCCACCACCTCCGAGCTCTTGTGCACCTCGATGCCGTAGGACTTGGCGACCCGCTCCAGCTCCTGGGCGAAGACCGGCACCCCGAACATGCCCGGCGTCGGGAGCGAGAGCACCACGCGGATGTCCTGGAGCACGCCCTGCTGACGCCAGTAGTCGGCGGCCAGGTAGGCGATCTTCTGGGGCGCCCCCGCGCACTTGATCGGGTTGGAGGGCATCGCGAAGACGGCGGTGCCCTTGCGCATCCCCTGGATCAGCTCCCAGGTCTTGGGAGCCGAGTCGTAGAGGTAGTTGCTGGAGACGGCCGGCGTGTCCATCGCCTCGGACATGCCCGGGATGGCCTTCCAGTCGAGCTGGATGCCCGGGCACATCACGAGGTAGTCGTAGCCCACCCGCCGGCCGTCGCCGAGCGTGACGACCTTGTTGTCCGGGTCGACCGCCTCGGCGGCGCCGTGGATCCAGTCCACGCCCTTGGGCATGACCGAGGACTCGGTGCGTTCGGACTCCTTGGCCGGGGCGCAGCCGCCGCCGACGAGGGTCCACAGCGGCTGGTAGTAGTGCGTCCGCGAGGGCTCGATGAGCCCGACGTCGGTGACGCCTTTCCTGCGTAGCCGGGCGGCGACGCTGATGCCGGCGGTCCCGCCGCCGACAATGAGGACCCGGTGGTGGTCGGCCATGGTGATCTCCCCTTCGGACGTTGACCCGAGGGCGGTCCCCGGGCCGGGCCTCAGACGTCGCTGGACGTGAGGCCGAGCTCCGTCGCGTGCTCGTAGCTGTCGTCGACGAGCGTCACGCGTCGCCCGGCGCGGTGCAACAGGCTCGCCCCGATGCTGGCGCGCATGCCCGCGGCGCAGTGCACGAGCAGCTCGCCGTCGGGCACCTCGTCCATGCGCTGGAGCAGCGAGTGCAGCGGGACGTGTGCCGATCCGGGGACCCCGCCGCTCGCGCGCTCGTCGTCGCGGCGCACGTCGAGCACGGTGGCGTCGTCGAGCCCGGCGTCCATGCGCTCCTTGAGGTCGTCGAACGTGATCCGCGGGTAGGAGACCAGCTCCTCGTCGCCCGGGGCGAGCTCGTCGATCTTGCCGACGGCCGCTCCGGCCGGGCGGTCGATGCCGATCCGCACGAGCTGCCGCTGCGCGGCCGCGACGTCGTCCGCCGACTCCGCGATCAGCGTCAGCGGCATCGCCCAGGGGATCAGCCACCCCAGGTAGACCGAGAACTGCTCGCCGAGCTCGATCCCGATCGAGCCCGCGAGGTGCCCGGTGGGATAGATCGTGCGGTCGCGCAGGTCGACGACCCACTCGCCCGTCTCGATGCGTGAGCGCAGCTCATCGGGGTCGACCGGCTCGGGGGCGCTGAGGTCCACCGGGCCGGGACCCGCCAGGTTCCGGGGGCCCATGTGGGCGTAGTAGGCGGGGTAGGCGGTGAGGTTCTTGACCAACCGCTCGACGAACTCGTCCTCGTCCGTCGTGGTGAGGGCGTCGTTGCGCTGCTTCTCGTCGCCGATGGTGGACGAGTCCCCGCCGGCGGCCGAGCCCGAGGAGCAGAAGCTGCCGAAGCCGTGCGTCGGGTAGACCGGTGTCTCGTCGGGCAGCTCGCCGACCAGGCGGCGAGCGGTGTGGAACTGCGCCCGGGTCAGGGTGTCGGTGTGCTCCGAGCCGAGCAGGTCGGTGCGCCCCACGCTCCCGTAGAGCAGGGAGCCGCCGGTGAAGACGGCCGGCGTGCCGCCGTCGGAGACGGCGTAGGAGAGGTGCGTGTGGGTGTGACCGGGGGAGTGGATCGCCCGGAGGGTGAGCTCGCCGTACTGCTTCTCCTCGCCGTCGATGATCGGCACGCGGGTGAAGGACACGGGGTCCTGCCCGCTGACCAGGTAGTCGGCCCCGGTCACGCGCGAGAGCTCCAGGCCGCCGGTCACGTAGTCGTTGTGGATGTGCGTCTCGGCAACGGCCACCAGGTTCAGACCGTGCTCCTCGAGGAACGCGAGCATCCGGTCGATGTCGCGCTGGGGGTCGATGGCGATCGCCGCGGTGCCGTCATGGACCACGTAGCTCCGGTCGCCGAGGTCGCTGGTCTCGATGGTCTCGACCTGCATCGCAGGGCCTCCTGAGGTTGACCGGACATTTCGTGGCCACCGTAGCGGCGACATGACTGGCGTCACAAGGGTCGGGCCGCGCCATCCCGTGCGGGTCCGGTTTCTGCGCACGGGCCGGGGTCGGGTGATACCCCCGGCGGTATCTCAAAATGTACGGGCATTTCGCTGGTTGGGCAAGGCGCGCCAGGCGCCTGCGGCCCTAGTCGGAGTCGGAGCCGGGACAGGGCGTGCGCGCGCCCGCTGCCGGGACGACCGGCGCGTCCGCGGCGCGCGCCCGGCCCAGGTTCCACTCCAGCCAGCCGTCGTCGGCGGCGTCCCGCCCGCCGAGAGCACAGGGCGCCAGGTCGGCGGGGAGCCTGGTCAGCGCCGGCACGGCGTCGTCGGAGAGGCCGCGCAGGTAGCCCCAGTCGACCTTGCCGGTCTCGGCGTACCGGTCGAGGTTGCGCTCGGCGATCCAGGCGTCGGGGTTCAGGGCGGCCAGGCCCAGGAGCGCCACGACGCCGGTGACCAGCGCGAAGCGCGGCAACCACGCGGCCCGGAGCGCGACGCCGCCGGCCAGGATGGCCAGCACGACCAGGCCGAGCCAGCCCTCGAAGACGTCGACGAGGAGGCGCAGGCGCGTGAAGCCGTAGGCATCCTGGTAGACGTCCATCCGGTAGAGCGCCGAGGCGACCACGACGAGCGTCTGCAGGCAGAGCAGGCCGAGCGAGGCGCGCAGCCACGCGCGGTCCTCCGGCGTGACGCGCGGGGCCTTGCGGCCCGCGGCCCAGACGACGAGGAGGGTCAGGGCGGTGGCGACCGTGAGCTGCCCGAAGCCCTGGGTGGCGTACTCGGCATACGTCAGCCCCGTCGTGCGCTGCAGGTAGTCGTCGCCCCCGAAGACCACGGTGCTCTGCGCGACCAGGAAGGCCGCGAAGACCCCGTTGACCACCAGCACCGGGGCGAGCCACTCGAAGCGCCGGTCCACCGGGCGGGGCGCACCGGCGTCGCGGTCGACGCGAGGCGGGTCGAGGGCGAGGTACGCCGCGGCCAGCACCGCACCGCCGACGGCCACGGTGGTGAAGAGGCGGGCGACGAGGGTGTCCACCCGGAGGTCCGGGATCAGCGTGTCGGCCCACTCGGCCAGCAGGGCGTCGGCCGAGGCGAAGAGGGCGCCGAAGACGACCAGCCCGAGCAGCGACCACACCGCGGTGCGCAGGAGCGCGGCGCCGCGCCCCAGGCCGGTGAGCGAGGCGAGGGTGCGGCCCAGCCACGGCAGGCCGCGCAGGCCGGCCAGCGGCCAGGCGACCCCGGCCAGGACGAAGCCGCCCAACCGGCGGCCGCGCGTCACCCCGACCATGCACAGGCCACCGCCGGCGAGCAGGCAGAGCACCACGATCCAGTCGGCGTCGCGCACGGCCGTGGTCGCCGCCAGCAGGGCGCACAGACCGGCGCAGGCCAGGGTGAACGGGTCGCGCCGGTGACGGCTCGCGCCGAGCACGACGCCGCCCGCGGCGAGCAGGACGACCAGGGTGCCGACGCCCAGCTCGCGATCCGGCAGCACCAGTCCGGCCAGGACCCCCGTCGCGACCGCGGAGAGGAGCACGCCCAGGCGGGCCGGGACGCCGCGCTCGGGCCAGAAGGCGCCGAAGAGGTCGTCCAGCAGTGGCCGCGCGGGCACCGCGGGCGCGGTCCCCGGCGAGTCCCCGGACGCGGGCGGGGGTGCGGGCCGGGGCGCGGGCTGGGGTGCGGGCTGGGGTGCTGGGGGCACGGTCTTCTCCTGGTGGGGTGCGGGTCGGTCGGGCGGGTGCAGGGGGAGGTCGACGCGGACGCGTGCTCCCGTCGACCCGGTCCGGGGATCGACGAAGCGGATGGAGCCGCCGTGCAGGTCCGTCACCCAGCGGGCGATGGCGAGGCCGAGGCCGGTCCCGCCGCCTGCCTCGGTGGGCGTGAGGGTGCCGAAGCGCTCGAAGACGCGCTGCCGGTCCGACACGGCGACCCCGGGCCCCTGATCGTGCACCTCCAACCGGAACCGGTCGTCGCGCCGGGCCGCGGTCACGCGCACCGTGCCGTCGGCGGGGCTGTGGCGGGAGGCGTTGTCGAGCAGGTTGGCCACGAGCTGGCGGACCCGGGCCGGGTCGGCGCGCACGACCTCCGCCCCGTCCTCGACGAGGACCTCGTAGGTCACCGCGCGGCCGAGCACCCGCGCCTCGGCGACGGCGTCGGCGAGCAGCGGCTCGACCTCCACGGCCTCGGGCGCGAGCGGCGCCCGGCCGGCGTCGACCCGGGCGAGGTCGAGCAGGTCCTCGACCAGACGGCCCATCCGTTCGGCCTGGTCGAGCGCGGCGGCGAGGGCGCCGGGGTCCCGGGGCGCGACCCCGTCGACCAGGTTCTCCAGCACGGCCGTCAGCCCCGCCAGCGGCGTCCGCAGCTCGTGGCTCACGCTGGCGACGAGCTCGCGCCGCTGCCGCTCGACGTCCGCGAGGTCGCGCGCCATCGAGTTGAAGGCGTGCGCGAGCTCGCCGACCTCGTCGCCGGAGCCCTCGCTGACGCGGACCTCGTGGTCGCCGGTGGCCATCCGGCGCGCCGCCTCCGTCATCTGCCGCAGCGGGGAGGTCATCCCCACGGCGAGCAGCTGCGTCACGGCGAGGGCGAGCGCGATGGTCACCGGGATGCTCAGCCACACCGGGACGCCCCCGGCCCGGCCGAGGGACCCCACCGCCGCCGCGACCGTGACGCTGGCCGCGACCAGCAGGCCGAGCTTGACCTTGATGGAGGTCACCCTGGCCAGCGGCTGCTGCAGCGTCACGACCCCGCCTCGAGGGCGTACCCGACCCCGTGCGCCGTGCGGATGCGGTCGGCACCCACCTTGGCGCGCAGGCCCTTCACGTGGCTGTCGACCGTGCGGGTGCCGGAGGCCTCGGCCCAGCCCCAGACCTCGGCGAGCAGGCGCTCGCGGGAGACCACCGCACCCGGGTCCCGGGCGAGGCAGACCAGCAGGTCGAACTCGGTCGGCGTCAGCCGGACCTCCTCGTCGCCGCGCCACACGCGCCGGGCCGCCGCATCCAGGTGCAGGTCGCCGAGCTCGAGGGCGCGCCGCGTCGCGGTCTCGGCGGCCCGATCGATCCGGCGCAGCAGTGCGGCCACGCGGGCGACCAGCTCGCGCATCCGGAAGGGCTTGGTGAGGTAGTCGTCGGCGCCGACGCCGAGCCCCACCAGCACGTCGGCCTCGTCGGTCCGCGCCGTGAGCATCAGGACCGGCACCGGTCGGTCGGCCTGGATGCGCCGGCACACCTCGTGGCCGTCGAAGCCGGGCAGCATCACGTCGAGCACCACGAGGTCGGGGGAGTGGGCGGCGTGCGCGTCGACGGCGCCGGGGCCGTCCCAGGCCCGGACGACGTCGTACCCCTCGCCCTCGAGTCGCTCGGAGACGGCCTGGTTGATGACACGGTCGTCCTCGACCACGAGGATCCGCCGGCGGGTGCTGGGCATGCCAGCAGGCTAGGAGCAGGGCTGGTCAGACGGGGCGCACGCCGTGTGCAGGTTCCGTGCAGAAGTACCGATCAGCCGGCATCCCCGCGGTGCGGGCCACCGGTCCCGGGGGAGGGGTCACGAGGCGTCGCGGCGGGCCCGCGACTGCTCCGCGATCACCTCGCGCAGCCTGTCGGTGTCGGCGGAGGTCCAGTCGGGGGGCTCCAGGATGGCCACCCAGGCGTCGACCGGGGCGGCGCCGAAGCTGTGCCCGTGGCCGTCGGGGGCGTGGTGCCCCACCGCCATGTCGGCCGTGAGCTGGAGGAAGGTGACGACCGGAAACCAGCGGGTGCTCGGGAGCACGTCGTAGCCGCGTTCCTCCTCCAGCCAGTCGGGCCGGGCGAAGAGCAGGCCCGGGTCCCACCACGTGATCGGGTCGGAGGCGTGCTGGAGGAAGATCACCCGGGGGGAGGGCCACGGCTCGCCGGGGCGGCCGAGGTCGGAGGGGCGCGCCACGAAGCGCACGGTCTCGCCGTCCTCATAGATCGGCAACCACTGCGGCGAGCCCCCGTCGCGGTCCTCGGTCAGCTCGGTCCACAGGCCGTTCATGGAGGGGGGACCCACGAAGAGCGCCCCGTCGGTCCGCAGCCGGAGGTCCGCGAGGCCGCCGAACGCCGCCTCGCCCCCGAACGAGCCGAGGCTCTCGCCGTTGACCACGAGCCGCGGCCGAGACGCCCGCGGTAGGTCCTCCCACGCCTCGTAGACGGCGTTGAAGAGCTCGCGCCCCGCCTCCCGGGCCCGGGCCTGGTCGACGACGAACGACATCCAGCTCGGGAGGTAGGAGTACTGCATGCTCACGACGGCGGTGTCGCCGTTGTAGAGGTAGTCCAGGGAGTCGACCGCGTTCTCGTTGACCCACCCGGTCCCGGTCGTCGTCACCACGCAGAGCACGGACCGCTCGAAGGCGCCCGCGCGTCGCAGCTCGTCCACCGCGAGCGCCGCCTCCTCCCGGATGGACACGCCGCTGCCCAGCCCGACGTAGGAGCGGATCGGCTGGGTCGCCGGGCGTCCGCTGAACCCGGTCAGCTCCTCGACCGTGGGGCCGGACGCGACGAACTCGCGTCCCAGCCGGCCGAGCGAGTCCCACGTGACCAGGGAGTCGGGGCTCCCGGACAGCTCGCCTGCCGCGGGCTGCTCGGTCTCGGCCTCGGTCTCCTGGTTCAGCGTCGCGAACGTCTCGTCCATCGAGGAGACGAAGGCGCCGGCCACGACCCCGTTGAGGAGCCCGACGACGAGCGCGAGCACGAGGCCGGCGCCCGCGACGCCCGCCACGCGGCGCGGGACGATGCGGGTCAGCTGGCGCGCCACCCAGCGGGCGCTGCGGACGAGGAGCCGCGCGGTGCCCACGAAGAGCACGAAGCACACCACCGTCAGCAGCGCGATGACGACGGGCTGCCACAGCGAGGCGGGGTCCATGCCCATCAGCGACCGCAGCTGGTCCTGCCAGTCGAGATACCAGGCGAAGACGGCGACCGTGCCGCCGAGTGCCGCGGCGGCCAGCGCGCCGGCGACGCGGCCGCCGGGAGCCCAGCCCAGGTCGCGCTCGAGCATGAACCGGGCGAGCTGGAGCGCCGCGACCCCGGCGCCGTAGCCGAGCGCGGCCGCGACCCCGCTCACGGCGCCCTGGAAGACGGCATCGCGGGGCAGCAGTGCCGGGGTGAGCGACGTCCAGAAGGCGAGGACGGCGACGACGAGGCCGAGGGGAAGGTAGCTCCGCGGGAGGAGCCCGCGCACGAGCCCTGCGCCCCGCCGGTTCCGTCGCCGCGTGGCCACGCGACCCAGCCTATCCGGGGCGGCGGGCGGGCGACTCGCCGTCGTCCGGCCGCGGCCCGGAGCGTCGGCGGGGACCTTGCGGTAGGAATGCGGCATGACCGGAATGACCCGCCGCGGCTTCGCCGGCCTCGGCGGTGGAGCGGGCGTGCTGGCCTGCGGCGGCCTCGCGACCGCTCTCCCGGCGTCGGCCTCCGGCTACCGTCCCTCGTCCCGGCCCACCGCACGCGCCTGGCGGGCGCTGGCCGCCTCCCTCGACGGCCAGCTGATCCGCCCGCACGACGACCGGTTCGACCGGCTGCGGCTGCTGCACAACACCCGCTTCGACCCCTTCGAGCCGCGCGCGGTGGTGCGGGCGGCGGGGCCGGGCGACGTGGCCGAGGCCATCGCCTTCGCCCGGCGGTTCGGGCTGCCGCTGCGCTCGCGCGCCGGCGGCCACTCCTACGTCGGTGACTCGACGGTCGCCGGGGGACTGGTCGTCGACGTCCGCTGGATGCGCGCGGTGCGCTACGACGGCGCCAGCCGCGAGGCGCACGTCGGGGCGGGCGTCACGACCGGCCGGCTGGCGCGCCGGCTCGCCGGCCGGGGCCGAGCCGTGCCGATCGGCACCTGCCCCACGGTCGGCGTGGTCGGACTCGCCCTGGGCGGCGGCCTCGGAGTCGACAGCCGCCGCCACGGCCTGACCTGCGACGCGCTGACCGGGCTCACGCTGGTCACCGCGGACGGTCGGGTCCGTCGCGTGGAGGGCGGCGACCCGCTCTTCTGGGCGTCCCGCGGCGGTGGCGGGGGGACCTTCGGGGTGGTCACGTCGCTGGACCTGCGCACGCACCCCGCCCGGGCGTCGGGCGTCTTCGCCGTGAAGTTCCGCTGGGAGGACGCGGCCGCGGCCGTGCGGGGGTGGGCGGACTACGTGCAGCAGGCCCCCCGCGCCGTCTGGTGCAACCTGGAGATCGCGGTCGACCCCGAGGGCCACCGGCTCGTGCGGGTGCTGGGGCGCTGCCCTCCCGGGCAGCAGGACTGGAGGGCGGCCCAGGTGGAGCGGGCGGTGGGTCGCGACGCCATCGGCGGGTGGACGGGGCGCAAGTCGTTCCTCGACACCGTGGCGTGGTTCGGCGGTGGCTTCACCGCCCCGCGGAACCTCTCCGTGGCCGGCAGCGACGTGCTCCCCGGGGTCACCGACTCGCTGGCCGAGGCCTTGCCCGCCATGGTCGCCGGCCGGGCCGGCAGCGGGACGGGGTCCGCGGTGATCCTCGACCCCCTCACCGGCGCGGTGCAGGACCCCCGACGCTGGGAGACCGCCTTCCCGTGGCGCAGGCACGTGGCGGAGCTGCAGTGGTATGCGGCGCTTCCGGGCGACGCGACCGCCGCCGACGTCAGCGCCGCCGAGGCGTGGGTGGGCCGGGCGCACCGCGCGGTCGCCCGCGAGTCGGCGGGGGCCTACGTCAACCGCATCGAGCCGGGCCGCACGCCGGACGACTACTACGCCGGCAACCTGCGGAGGCTGCGCCGCATCAAGGCGCGCGTCGACCCGTCCGACCTCTTCCGGTCGCCGCACACGATCCGCAGCGGCTGAGCCTCCCGGCGGGGGCGCGGACGGCCGGACCGGGCGCGATCCCGCCCCGCGGTTCCTCAGGCGCGACTCAGCGGAGCCGCAGCGTCGCGACCACCCCGGCGTGGTCCGAGGGCCAGATCGGCGGGTCGGTCTGCGTCCGGAACGGCTCGTCGCCGACGACGTGCGCCTCGACGGCGCGGACACGTCCGCGGAGGAGGACGAGGTCGATCCGCTGGTCGAGCAGCGAGAGCGGGTTCGTGAGGGTCTCGTTCTGCCCGCTGGTGTGGCCGGGGTCTCCGGGGTTGACCGCCCACGCGTCGCGGAACGAGCCGGTCAGGATGTCGTAGGAGGCCGTGGTGCTGCCGTCCGCGGCGGAGTTGAAGTCGCCGAGGGCGATGTCGGCACCCGGGCCGTTGGCGGGGCCGTCGAGGAACTCCTGCGCCTGCGCCTGCTGCACGTCCGGGAAGCCGGACACCTCGAGGTGGGTGTTGGCGACGTGGAACCGGCGGCCGCGATATTTGGCGTCGATCGTCACCCAGCCGCGGCTGAACGAGACCGGGGGGCCGCCGGGCAGCGGGATGCTCTGCTGATTGGCGTAGGTGCCGGACCGGGCGCGGCGCCAGTGGAGGCCCGGGGTGTCGTCGTTCACCAGGATCACGTCCCGGTCCTGCAGCGTGACGACGCAGTCAGGCACCGGCTGGACGGTCTCGCACTCGAAGTCCGGGGCGACGAGCGGCGCGGGACCGATGCTCGCGTTCTGGGCGACCCCCGCGACCTCGTAGTCCAGGCCACGGGCCGCGAGCTCGGCCATCAGGATCGCCAGGAAGTCATAGCTGGGCGGGTTCGCGCCCGAGCCCGGAGCCGTCGGCTGGGCGATCCACTTCGTGGCCTCCTGCAGCCCGACGACGTCGGGCTCGTCGGCCGCGATGATCTCGGCGATCGCCCCAGCCCGGGTCGGGAAGTCGGTGAAGACAGCGGTGCCGTAGATCTGCGCGACCGCCCCCACGAACGCTCCCGGCTGCTCCTCCGACGGCAGGCCGGCGACCTCCAGGGCCGGGTCGAGGCTCGACCCGAGGTAGAGGTTGTAGGACATGAAGGTGAGGTCGCGCTCCGGCCTGGCGTGGGCGCTGCCGGCCATGGGCGCCAGCAGGGCGAGCCCCAGCACGACGACGAGCAACGCGCGGAT
This sequence comes from uncultured Actinomycetota bacterium, assembly GCA_963832415.1. Taxonomy (GTDB): domain Bacteria; phylum Actinomycetota; class Actinomycetes; order Propionibacteriales; family Nocardioidaceae; genus Nocardioides. The sequence continues at coordinate 68,167 of CAWHTZ010000012.1, forward strand.
CGTGGTGTGTGCCCGCATCGTGACCTCCGGGTCAGACCCGTCTCGAGGGTGTCCATGAAACACCTTCGGGGCCCGCCGTGCCAGAGGCAGAGGGCCTCCCCGAGGGTCACGCCGAGCGCGCGCCCCCTCGTCGCGACCCCGCAGGGGAGTTGACTCGGGAGGGTGAGCCCGCGTGCGGCAAGATCAGCCCATGAGCACCAAGAGACGGGTCGCCCCGCAGGACGCGATGTTCCTGTGGACCGAGACGCCGGAGACGATGATGCACGTGGCCTCGTTGATGCCGTTCACGCCACCGGCGGACGCGGGACCGACCTACCTGCGGGACGTCCTCGACGAGGCGCGCGAGCATCCGGTCACGTCGCCCTGGAACCTGAAGCTGACGCACCCGTTCCTGCTGCGCCACCCGCGACAGGCGTGGGTCGAGGACGAGCACTTCGACATCGACTACCACGTGCGCCGTTCCGCGTTGGCCAGCCCGGGCGACGAGCGCGAGCTCGGGATCCTGGTCTCGCGGCTGCACAGCCATCAGCTCGACTTCACGAGGCCGCCGTGGGAGGTGCACGTCATCGAGGGCCTCGAGGGTGGCCGGTTCGCGCTCTACACCAAGATGCACCACGCCCTGGTGGACGGCTTCACCGCGGTGAAGATGCTCGGCCGCTCGCTCTCGGAGGACCCGGGGAGCGAGGAGGGGAAGTTCTTCTTCCACCTCGACCCCCCGAAGCGGCCGAAGCCGCCGAAGCAGTCCGCGTCGCTGGTCCGCGCCGTGAGCGGCACCGCCACCGGGGTGGCCAAGGGTGCCCTCGGCGCGGTCGGGTCCGCGGCCGGCCTGGCCAAGGCCGTGGCCACGCTCGAGCTCAGCCGCGGTCAGGAGCACGAGAACCTCAAGGGCGGGTGGAGCGCGCCCAACACGATCCTCAACCAGCGCACCAGCCGCACCCGCCGCTTCGCCACCCAGCAGTTCGACACATCCCGGTTCCAGGCCATCGCGAAGGCATCGGGCGGCACGCTGAACGACGTGGTCATGGCGGTCTGCGGCGGCGGGCTCCGCGCCTATCTCGACGAGCTCGGCGCGCTGCCGGAGAAGCCGCTGGTGGCCTTCGTGCCGGTGAACATCCGCGAGGCGGGCGACGAGGGCGGCGGCAACAAGGTCGCCGTCCTGATGGCCTCGATGGGCACCCACGTGGCGGACCCGGTGCGCCGGCTGGAGGCGGTGATCGACTCGACGGGACAGGCGAAGAAGCAGTTCACCGGGCTGAAGCAGCTGCCCGCGCTGGCCTACTCCGGCTACCTGCTCGCGCCCAGCGTCGGGCAGACGTTGGCCGCGATCTTAGGGGTCAAGAACCCGCTGCCCACCACCTTCAACCTGGTGCTCTCCAACGTGCCGGGGCCGAAGAAGACGCTGTACCTGCGCGGCTCGCGCCTGGAGGCGGTCTACCCGGTGTCGATCCCGGCGCACGGGATGGCGCTGAACATCACCCTGGAGACCTACGCCGGCACCATGAACTTCGGCTTCATCGGCGACCGGGAAGCGGTGCCGCGCCTGCAACGGCTGGCCGTCCACACCGGTGAGGCGCTGGCCGCGCTCGAGCGTGGCCTCAGCCTCCCCTCCAGCACCGCGCACGCCGGGGTCACCGTGCCCCAGGAGGCGGTGAAGAAGCGGCGCAAGAAGTCCTGAGCAGACGCCCGCTGCGCCCTCGATGCAGGCGTCCCGCGCTGCTCGCCGCGGTCAAGGCCTCGGTCACGGTGTCGGGGCGGCGCGGCCGAGCAAGTAGCACCCGAGCGCGATGCCTGCGACCCCGAAATAGGTGAGCGGCATGCTCGGGAGGTTTCCGAAGCCGAGCAGGTCGAGAGCCACCATGCCCGGGACCGCCAGCAGCAGCAGCACGCCCGCTGTCCGTGGCGCTTCCCGCTCACGCGCCCAGCGGGCACCCACCATGGCACCACCGACCACCAACAGAAGCAGGCCCAGCAGGCTGCCGACCGCGAACCCGACGTTCTCCACCAGGGTGTCCTCGAAGACCGTGTAGTCCGTCAGGAGCCCGGCCAGGTTGAGGACGAGTCCGGCCAGCAGCAGCCGCAGTCCCCACCGCTCCGGTCGAGACCGACCGCCCGCCAGGACGTCGCCGACAGCCACGAAGCCGGTGAGCACCCCGAGGACAACCGCGAGGTAGACCAGCCCGTATGTCGAGTAGACCCGGTCCGGCCCGGCGAAGCCGAACATCGGCTCGGCGGCGTCGCGCAGCGCGGTGCCCCATTGCGGGTCAGTCCCCGCGCCCGCCCCGCTGACGCCGTACGCCGCAGTCACGAAGGGCAGTGTCAGCAGCGCGAGGACTCCGGCTGCAACAGCCAGCGCCCCCGCGGTCCGGTGCCCCAGACGCCGCGCCATGGTGCGCCAGCATAGACCGGATGGTCGCACGGGACGCGCTGCGCACGGGGTGCCGGTCGGGGTTCGACTCGGGGTGATCGGCCGCCGAGGCGGGCCCCGCCGATCGAGCGCTCTCGACGGGCCTGCCGAGCCACAGCAGCAGCACCGGCACCACGGCGTCGAGCCCGAGCGAGACCGGCGAGGGGACGAGCTCGTCGTACGAGGTCGGCTTCACCCCGCCCCATGCCCCGTGGAAGAGCACGACCCACGCGGCAGCACTGCGCCACGCCAGGCATGGGATGCGTGGGAGGGCCGCCGCCAGCAGCAGGCCGGCCGCTGAGAGCAGCCGGGGTGGGTTGATGACGCCGTCGGTCACGCAACTGGTGGAGGAAGCCCATGGGATGTCTTCCCGCTCGATCCGTCGTCACGCAGCGAGTGCGATCAAGGCGATTCGGGAGGAGGCGGAGCGCGGGCACCTGGCGATGTGAGCCGTCAGCCCTCGGGCGGCAGGAGGACCCTCATGCGCTCGACGGCGTCGGCCAGTGGCGCGAGGCGCTTGTCGAGGGTGACCTGGATGATCTCGGGATTGGTCGCGAAGTAGTGGTGAGCAAGGAAGTCGCGCATCCCCGCGATGTCGGTCCAGGGATGTCGGGCTCCGTCGCTGCCAGCTCGGGACTGATCCCCTTCACTGCTTCGCCGAGTAGTAGTCGGCAAGGGGAGTGGCGCCCTTCTCCGTCGGGTCGAGCGCGGTCACCTGCCGCTTCAGGTACTCGTATCAACCGGCTCAAGAACTGGCGCGGGAACGTTGATCTGGCTCAGCACCGATTGATCGACACGCCCTAGCCACCAGAGCCGAAGGGCACGCCCTGCTGGAAGGCGGCCGAGACGTCGGCGACGTCGCCATTCGCCTCAAACAAGCCGGGGATGACCTCGTCGAAGATCGCACCACTGACATAGAGGGTGAAGATCTGCCTGCCGTCGTCGGTATCAAGGAAGCCTGCGAGGCCCTGCGTGTTGACAAATAGGCGGGAGTCGGGCGGGAATGGCCGGACGCTCGTCCCGGTCTTGGCTTTGACCTTGCCCTTGGCCGGGCTATCTGTACCAGAGGATGCCAACGAACCGCGCTCGCCGAGGACGGGAAGACCGGCCTCGAGGTCAGCGCCCCAGTCTTGCTCGGTGGTCCACTGCAGCCATGCGTTGGTCGCCGCAGGGGTCGCCGAGGCAGGGTCACCGCCATGCCCGTCGACCAGCACGACTTCTGCGGGGCCGATCCCAGCCTTATTGATCAAGGAGTTGACCGTGTTGAGTCCTTGCTCGCATTCGTCAGAGCCAGCGTCAATGGCGAGATAGCAGAGCATGGCGTCGGCGCCCTGGTTGTAGGAGGTAGTGAGGATCATTGATCCGAATCGCTCGATCGGCGGCGATTCCAACGAGGCCACCTCGTCGTCGGAGGAGTAGCCATCGAAGGCGGGCAGTGCCTCGACATCGTTCTCGGCGCCCGGATCCTTGACCTTGACGCCAGCCTTCTTCAGCTCAGAGATGAACAGGGTCTTTGCGAACAGCGCAGGATCGGGAGGGATCAGCGAGCGGACCGCGGGGTCGGCGCCGGCTTCGAGTGTCCCCGTCACAGTCAGCTTGGTGGGGTCCTCGCCGGGCATCAGGTCGATCTCCTGCCCGGCCTCTTCACCTTTGCCATCACCCTTGACCGTCTCGACGTCGACGTTGATCTCAAACAGGTCGGACTTTGGGTTGATCGTCACCTTGACCTGCTCGCCCGGCTTGGTCGGCGTCATCTTGATGTCGACCTGGTTGTCGTTAATGATGATCGGCGAGACGGCCCCACCGCCGGTTCCCCCGGCATCGTAGGGTTGGAAGAGGCGGTCATCGATCTGGACGTCGCTGACCTGCTTGACGCCGGAGGCAGCGGTCTGCTCAGCGAGGTCGCGGAGGCCGGCGAGTGGGTCGCCATCGGGGATCGAGGCGCCCGGAATCGCGTTGGCGTACACCTTGTCGATTGGCGCGTTCTTGAACTCACCGTCGATCGCTCCGCGGCCACCCATCGCGAGATCGCCCATGGCGACCAGGGCCAGCTGGTCTCCGACCTTGTAGACCGGGGTGGTGATCGTCTTATCGGAGCCAAGAGTCTCGTAGGCGCTGCCAACCGTGTACAGCTTCGCGGTGGAGCCGAGCAGCACCATGCTTTCGTCGTCTGCAGCGAGCGTCGGTTCCTCCGAGCCCAGCGGCTGGACCCGGTAGATCCAGCGGGCGCTGCCGTAGGCAGCCTTGTCGAAGATCTCCTGGGCGTCCGCGGGGACGGTCCCGACACGGCCGTCGGTGCCGGAATTTCCAGCCTCGGTCGATTCGCTGTCGTCGCTGGAGCAACCGCCGATGAAGAGGGCAACGACGCAGGAGGCGGAGGCAATCCACCAGGGAGTCAATCGATCCATGCCGCGACCCTACGCAGATCGGGCGGGGTCGACGTGAGAAATCGGCACGCCTCGGCGAAGACGAGCCTCGACACCTACGGCCACCTCTGGCCGGACCGGGACAACACCTCACGCGCCGCGGTGGCGGCTGTCTATCGGGACCGACCGGGAGCTATCACGCAGTCGACGTCGGCGTCGGCGTCGGCATCGACAGCTTCGAGCCCGACGAGGACGGCTTCCTCAGAGCCCTGCTCGCGGACTTCGAGCGACCCGTTGCCGTGGGCGACATCGTCAGCGTCTGCGACGACGAGCAGTCGGAGCTCGCCCGGGTAGAGCGGCTCGAGGGCGACCCGGCCACCGGATTCGCATGCCTGGCGGTGCTGACCGGCGCCGAGGGGGAGCAGGCGCAGGCGCCGGACGCCGACCGGTGCTCCGAGGAGTAGTCCTCAGCCGTCGAGTGCCGCTCCCGCGGACCTCCTGCGGTATTTCTGCGGTGCTTGGCCCGATCCGGGCCAGTGAGAAGGGGCCTCTGACACTGCATCGCTGCAGGTCAGAGGCCCTTCTCGGGTCCTACGGCGTCTTAGATGTCGTAGTAGAGCTCGAACTCGTGCGGGTGCGGGCGGAGCTGCAGCGGGAGCAGCTCGTTCTCGCGCTTGTAGTCGATCCAGTTCTCGATCAGGTCGGGAGTGAAGACGTTGCCGACCGTCAGGAAGTCGTGGTCGCGCTCGAGGTTGTTGAGCACCGCGTCGAGCGAGGTGGGCACCTGGTCGATGTCGGCCATCTCGTCCGGCGGGAGCTCGTAGATGTCCTTGTCGACCGGGGCGGGCGGCTCGACTTTGTTCTTGATCCCGTCGAGGCCGGCGAGCAGCAGCGCCGAGAAGGCCAGGTAGGGGTTCGAGGACGGGTCGGGGCAGCGGAACTCGATGCGCTTGGCCTTCGGGTTCGAGCCCGTGATCGGGATGCGGACGCAGGCGGAGCGGTTCCGCTGCGAGTACACCAGTGAGATCGGCGCCTCGAAACCCTTCACCAGCCGGTGGTAGGAGTTCACGGTCGGGTTGGTGAAGGCCAGCAGCGACGGCGCGTGCTTGAGGATGCCGCCGATGTAGTAGCGCGCGATGTCGGAGAGACCGCCGTAGCCGGTCTCGTCGTAGAACAGGGGCTCGCCCTCGTTCCAGATCGACTGGTGGCAGTGCATGCCCGAGCCGTTGTCGCCGAAGATCGGCTTCGGCATGAACGTCGCGGACTTGCCGGCGCGCCAGGCGGTGTTCTTGACGATGTACTTGAACTTCATGACGTCGTCGGCGGCCTGGAGCAGCTCGGCGAACTTGTAGTTGATCTCCGCCTGACCGGCGCCGCCGACCTCGTGGTGCGCGCGCTCGACCTGGAGGCCGGACCTCTCGAGCTCGATGACGATCTCGTCGCGCAGCTCACCGAAGTGGTCCTGGGGTGCCACGGGGAAGTAGCCCGACTTGTAGTGGGTCTTGTAGCCCCGGGCGTCCTCGGCGCCCATGTTCCAGGGCGCCTCGATCGAGTCGATCTCGTAGAACCCCGAGTTCGGCGTGGTCGCGAAGCGCGCCTTGTCGAAGACGTAGAACTCGGCCTCCGGGGCGAAGAACACGGTGTCGCCGACGCCGGTGGTCGACAGGTAGGCCATCGCCTTGCGGGCGATGTTGCGCGGGTCGCGCGAGTAGGGCTCGCCCGTGATGGGGTCGTGGATGAAGAAGTTCACGACCAGGGTCTTCGCGACCCGGAAGGGGTCGAGGTAGGCCGTGGTGGGGTCGGGGAACAGCTGCATGTCCGACTCGTGGATCTGCTGGAACCCGCGGATGGAGGAGCCGTCGAAGCCCAGACCCGAGTCGAACACGCTCTGGTCGAAGGACGACACGGGCACCGTGAAGTGCTGCATGACCCCGGGCAGGTCGCAGAAGCGCACGTCGACCATCTCGACGCGCTCGTCCTTGAGGTACTTCAGCAGCTCTTCGCTGTTTGCGAACATTCGTCCTCCTTGGCCCGGCCCCTCGGCCCGACCCGCAAGCGTTTCTGTGACGGCGACCGGGGCGACGCTGCTCCGGCGCGGTGCCTGCAACCTAGGCTCAGACAGTTTCCTGACCGTATACCGATTGTTTCGGGCACGTAACAGGTGTCCCGGCCGGCGGCTCCGAGGCCGCTGGCTAGCCTTGCGAGCGTGCCCGACTCCTCCGACGCCTCCGACGCCCGCGACGCCGCGCCACCCAAGGTCGTCGAGGGCACGGCCTCGTGGGCACGCCGCGTGCTCGCCCTGTTCGTCGACTGGGTCGCCTGCACCCTTGTCGTGATCCTCGTCGTGGGACCGGAGGCCTACTACGGCGGCCCCGACGGTTCGGGGTCGAGCGTGCTCGTCAGCTCGCTGCCGCTGCTGACCTACTGGGCGGAGGCCTCGGTCCTCGTCGCGCTGGTGGGCGGTTCCTTCGGCCAGCTGGCGTGCCGGGTGCGCGTCGTGCAGCTCGTCGGCTCGGGCGGACGCCCCCTTCCGCTGCTGCCCAGCCTGGCGCGGCACCTCCTGGTGCTGCTGGTCGTCCCGCCGCTGGTGTTCCGCCCCGACGGGCGCGGGCTGCACGACCTCGCGACCGGCAGCGCAGCCATGCCGCTTTCGTGGGTCCGGGAGCGCTCGGGCGGGTAGCCTCGTGGCCGACCGCGGCGGGGGGCCGCGGCGCACTCGTGGAGGTGGTCGTCGTGTCCGACACCCGCATGCGCACGCGGCTGGCGGCCGCGGTGCTGCCCCTGGCCCTGCTCTCGCTGGGCGGGTGTCAGGACGAGCCGGCGAGCGACAGCTCCGCAGAGAACGCCTCGTCGGGCGACGAGGGCCAGTCCGGCCAGTCGGCCGAGTCCGGCGAGTCCGGTGAGGCCGGCGGCGCGGGTGACCCCGCCGAGGGCGAGAAGATCTCGCCGCAGGAGTTCCAGGGGATCGTCGCCGCCGGGCTCGAGGAGCCCACGACCGCGCACCTGACCCTGGAGTCCACCGGCGGGGCCGCCGAGTTCCGGGGCGAGGGCGACATCGACTACACGACGAAGCCGCCCAGCTCGACGATGACCATGTCGGTCGCCTCGCTCGGCAGCCGCGACGTCGAGGTGCGGGTGGTCGGGGGCACGATCTACACGAAGATCCCCGGCGCGAGCGGCGGCAAGTTCATCGCCTTCGACCTCGACGACCCCCGCAACCCCCTCGGCCAGGACTTCTCGACCCAGGTGAACCCGCAGCAGCAGCTCGACGTGCTCACGAAGGGCGTCGACCGCGTCGTGTTCGTCGGCGACGAGGAGGTGGGCGGCGAGGAGCTGGCCCACTACCGGCTGACCGTCGACACCCGGAAGATCAGCGGAGAGCTGGGGCTGGGGGGCGACTCCTCGGCCTCCGGTCTGCCGAAGAAGCTGACCTACGACGTCTGGTTCGACGACCAGCAGCGGATGCGGCGGATGGTCATGGAGCTCGGCGGCGCCGCCGGCCGGGTCGAGACGCGCATCGACGACTACGGGGAGGACGTCGACATCCAGAAGCCGCCGCCGGGTCAGGTCATGCGGGTGCCGGCGCGCGCGACCGGCTGAGCGGGATCAGCGCCCGCGCATCTGTCCGCGCATGCCCTTCATGCTCGTCGGCACGGGCCCCTTGGGGATCGGCGCGGCCGGGCGCTGCGCGTCGAGCGCCTTGAGGCGGTAGATCACGTCCGTCATCTCGGCGGGCTTGAGGGCCTTGGGCTTCTTGCGGACCGTCTTGATGAGCTTGTCGACGGGGACCTGGCCCTCCCCGCGCCCGACGATGACCTCGTGCACGGGCACCTCGGTGACCACGCGCTCGTGCTTGCGGCGCTCGGAGGAGATCAGCTGGCGCAGCCGCTGCGGGTTCCCCTCGCCGACCAGGATGATCCCGGGACGACCGATCACCCGGTGCACGACGTCCTGCTGCTTGGTGAAGGCGATGGCGGGCTGTGTCTTCCAGCCCCGCTTCAGCATGCTCAGGGCGGCGGCACCGCCGCCCTTCTGACCCTCCATGCGCTTGTACGCCGCCGCCTGCGCCCGCCGCCCGAAGACGATCAGGCCACCCAGGGTGCCGAACATGATCGTGGCGAGGATCGCCGAGATCAGCGCGAAGATGCCGGGCGGCGGGATGACCACGAAGAAGAGCACGAAGCCGACGGCGGCCGCGAGCAGCGCCGTGCCGAAGATCCACAGCGGGGCCGCCCGGTCGTACTGCTTGGTCATCCGGTAGGTGGCAGCGATCTGCTGCCGCCGGTTCATCTCGCTGCTGGGCGTGGACATCGCAGGTATCGGGCCTTCGGTCTGCTGGCGGGCGGTGGGGGGTCGGGACCGCGTGCGCGGACGCGGGGAAATGCTGGGGGCAGGCTACGCGCTGGAGGCCGCGGGTGAGGCGTCGTCCCTGCCGGCGCTCGTCGCCGCGTCGGCGGCTGCGAAGCCCGTCTCCGCCGCCGCGTCGGCGACGCCGGCCCGGGCGGGCTGCTCGCCGCGCGCCTCCATGGCCTGGGCGTAGAGCCGCCCGGCGCGGTAGGAGGAGCGCACCAGGGGGCCGGACATGACGCCCGTGAAGCCGATCTCGTCGGCCTCGTGCTTGAGCTCCACGAACTCCTCGGGCTTCACCCAGCGCTCGACGGGGTGATGCCGCGCGGTGGGGCGGAGGTACTGCGTGATCGTGATCAGCTCGCAGCCGGCCTCGTGCAGGTCGCGCAGCGCCTGCGAGACCTCCTCGCGCGTCTCACCCATGCCGAGGATCAGGTTCGACTTCGTGACCAGGCCGAAGTCGCGCGCCTGGGTGAGGACGTCGAGCGAGCGCTCGTAGGTGAAGGCCGGCCGGATGCGCTTGAAGATCCGCGGCACGGTCTCGACGTTGTGCGCGAGCACCTCGGGCCGGCTCTCGAAGACCTCCCGGAGCAGCTCGGGCCTGCCGTTGAAGTCCGGGATCAGGTTCTCGACGCCGGTGTCGGGATTGAGCCGGTGGATCGCGTTCACCGTCTCCGCGTAGAGCCAGGCGCCGCCGTCGGCGAGGTCGTCGCGGGCGACGCCCGTGATGGTGGCGTAGCGCAACCCCATCTCGCGCACCGACTCGGCCACCCGGCGCGGCTCGTCGACGTCGAGCGGCTGTGGCTTGCCGGTGTCGATCTGGCAGAAGTCGCAGCGCCGCGTGCACTGGTCGCCGCCGATGAGGAAGGTGGCCTCGCGGTCCTCCCAGCACTCGAAGATGTTGGGGCAGCCGGCCTCCTGGCAGACGGTGTTCAACCCGCCCTGCTTCACGAGGTTCTGGAGCTCCTTGTACTGCGGGCCGGTGCGCGCGCGCGTCTTGATCCAGGAGGGCTTGCGCTCGATCGGGGTCTCCGCGTTGCGGACCTCGAGGCGCAGGAGCCTGCGCCCGTCGGGGCCGACGTTGCCGGCTCCGCGCGATGTGTTCCCCGGCGAGCTGGCAGGGGTGCTGGGAGTGGTCGTCACGCGACCCCACTGTACGCCGCGAGCGGTGCCGACCCGAATGCCCGAGCCCCGAGCGGGACCCTCAGCCGCCGCCCGGGGTGACCAGGTCGAGGCGGGGGGTGCGGCCCGGCTCGGGACGCCCCTCGTAGTCGGGCGTGCGCTCGTAGTCCCCCCACGCGAGCAGCCGGGTCAGGTGCTGCCGCGCCAGTGGTAGCACCTCGGCGACGGGCACGTCGCGACCGAGCTCGGCGCTCAGCGAGGTCACCCCGGCGTCGCTGATCCCGCAGGGCACGAACCGGTCGTACCAGCCGAGGTCGACGTCGCAGTTCAGCGCGAACCCGTGCATGGCCACCCCGCGGCTGACCCGGATGCCGATGGCCGCGACCTTGCGCTCCGGGCCGCGGTCGTCAGCGCGGAGCCAGACGCCGCTGCGGCCCGGGATGCGGGCCGTGGTGACCCCGAGGTCGCGACAGACCCCGATCAGGGCCTCCTCGAGGCGGCGGACGTAGTCGACGACGTAGACGTGACCCGGCAGCCGGACGATGGGGTAGCCCACCAGCTGGCCCGGCCCGTGGAAGGTGATCTTGCCGCCCCGGTCGACGTCAACGACTCGCGCCCCGCCCGGGTCGAGCGGGCGCTCGTCGGGCGTGGTGCGCTTGCCGCAGGTGAAGACCGGGGGGTGCTCGAGGAGCAGGACCCGGCCCGGCTGGTCGCCGGCGACCACGTCGGCGTGCAGCGCCCGCTGCATCTGCCAGGCGCGCTCGTAGTCGACCGCGTCGGCGCCGGTGCCGACGGTCTCGAAGGCGAGCTCGCTGCCAGGGGCCACGCCCCGAGCGTACGCCGGGCTCAGGACAGGCCGGCCGCGAGGACGTCGCGCACGTCGCGGTCGCGGAAGGTGTAGCCGGCCCGCAGGAGCGCCTCGGGGCGCGCGTTGGTCGAGCCGAGCAGCTCGGGAGCCATCCTCCCGGCCGCGACCCTCAGCAGTGGGGCGGGCACGGGGAGCGGCGCCGGCCGGTTCAGTGCCTCTGCCAGGGCGCGCGTGAACTCGGCGTTGGTGGGGGTGGTGGGCGCGCACAGGTTGATCGGGCCCCGCACGGCCTGCTCCTCGGCGGCAAAGGCGACGGCCTCCACCCAGTCGCGGCGCGAGATGACGGGGAAGTACTGCGCACCGGGTCCGAGCCGTCCGCCGAGACCGGTCTTGAACAGCAGGCGCAGCTGCTGCAGCGGCGGCGCCGCACGGTCGAGCACCGGGGCGGTGCGCAACACGACCACCCGAGCGCCGCCCTCGGCGGCCGGGGCGGTGGCGTCCTCCCAGTCGCGGGCCACCGAGGTGAGCAGCGCGTCGCCGTGGCTGCGGGAGCCCTCGGTCACGACCTCGTCGCCGTGGTCGCCGTAGTAGGCGATGCCGTTGCCGGCGAGGAACGCCGGGGGCCGCTCCACGCGGGAGATCGCCTGGGCCAGCAGCCGGGTGGTCGTCACGCGGCTCGCGCGCACCTCCCGGGCCCACTTCTTCGAGTAGGGGTTGCCGATCAGCGGCGACCCGGCGAGGTTCACGACCACGTCGGCGCCGCCGACGAGACCACGGTCGACCTGGCCGGCGTAGGGGTCCCAGCTGGACTCGTCGCCCCCCTCGGCGGCGCGGCGGACCAGGCGGACCACCTCGTGCCCGCGGCCGCGCAGCTCCGCGACGAGGTGGCTTCCGAGGAAGCCCGAGGACCCGGCGACGACGACGGAGAGCGGCATGGCGCCACTGTGGCACGCGGCGCCGAACCCGAGGTCAGCCGATCAGGCCCCCGGCGCCTCAGACGTCGAAGTGGCCCTTCTCCAGCCGCACCTTCATGTCGGCGAGGAAGCGCGCCGCGTCCGCCCCGTCGACGATCCGGTGGTCGTAGGTCAGGCACAGGTAGGACATGTGCCGCACCGCGATCGTCTCCCCCAGCTCGGGGTCGTCGATCACCACCGGCCGCTTCACCACGGCGCCCGTGCCGAGGATGGCGACCTGCGGCTGGTTGATGATCGGCGTGTCGATGATCGCGCCCCGGCTGCCGGTGTTCGTCAGCGTGAAGGTGCCGCCGGAGAGCTCGTCGGGGCCGATCTTGCGGCTCCGGGTGCGCTCGGCGACGTCCGCGATCTTGCGAGCGAGTCCGGCCACGGAGAGGTCCCCGGCGTCCTTGACGACCGGCACGAGCAGGCCCTGCTCGGTGTCCACCGCGATGCCCAGGTTCTCCCGGTCGTAGTAGGTGACCTCCTGCCTCTCCATGTCCACCGAGGCGTTCACCGAGGGGTGCTCCTTGAGCGTGTCCACGGCCGCCTTGGCGAGGAAGGGCATGAAGGAGAGCTTCACGCCCTCACGGGCCAGGAAGTCGTCCTTGACGCGGTTGCGCAACCGGGCGACCGGGGTGAGGTCGACCTCGGCGACGGTGGTGAGCTGGGCGCTGACCTGGAGCGACTCGACCATGCGCTGGGCGATCACCTTGCGCAGCCGGGTCATCTTCTCGGTCTTGCCGCGCAGGGGGGACGGCGTGGGCGCGGCGGGCGCCGCTTCGGCGGGCTGGCCCCCCTCCTGGGCCCCGCCCTGGCTCGCGGCCGGGGCGGCCTGCTGCTGGCCCGCCTTGGCGGCGTCGAGCACGTCCTGCTTGCGGATGCGCCCCCCCACCCCGGAACCGGTGACGGTCGCGAGGTCCACGTCGTGCTGCTGAGCAAGCTTGCGCACCAGCGGAGTCACATAGCCGGCCTCGTCGCCGGTCGCGGCCCGTGGCGCGGCGGCGGGCTCCTCCTTCGCCGCGGGCTCCTCCTTCGCGGCCGGCTGCTCGGGCTCGGGCTCCGGCTCCGGCTCGGGCTCGGGCTCCGGCTCGGGCTCGGGCTCGGGCTCCGGCTCGGGCTCGGCTTCGGACTCCTCCTGCTGCGAGCCGCCGCCGCCACCGCCGCCGGACGCCGGCTGGCCGGACCCGACCATGGCGAGCACGGAGCCGACCTCGACGGTCTCGTCCTCCTCGACCTTGATCTCGAGCAGGGTGCCGGCGACGGGGGAGGGCACCTCGGTGTCGACCTTGTCGGTGGACACCTCCAGCAGCGGGTCGTCGACGGCGATCTCGTCGCCGACCTGCTTCAGCCAGCGGGTCACGGTGCCCTCGGTGACCGACTCGCCCAGCTCGGGAAGCTTCACCGGGGTCCCGTCACCGCCACCCGAGCCACCGCCGCCCGAGCCACCGCCGCCGGAGGAGGCCGCCGGCGCGGACTCCTCCGCGGGCTCGTCCTCCGCCTCGTCGTCCTCGCCCGCCTCGTCGTCCTCGCCCGAGTCGTCGGCGTCGTCCGAGTCGTCGCCCTCGCCGGAGTCGTCGTCGTCCTCGTCCTCCTCGGAGTCGTCGCCACCGCTGGCCTCGGCGCCACCACCGCCGGAGCCGGCGGACTCGCCCTCCTCGCCCACCATGGCGAGCACGGAGCCGACCTCGACGGTCTCGTCCTCCTCCGCCTTGATCTCGAGCAGGGTGCCGGCGACGGGGGAGGGGACCTCGGTGTCGACCTTGTCGGTGGACACCTCCAGCAGCGGTTCGTCGACCGCGACCTCGTCGCCGACCTGCTTCAGCCAGCGGGTGACGGTGCCCTCGGTGACGGACTCGCCGAGTTCCGGAAGGGTGACTTCGCTCGCCATGTTCGATCCTTCGCTTCGCGGTGGTGGGGCAGGTCGGTGCTGCGGGTCCGTGGGTGGGCCCGGGTCAGCCGTGGGTGTGCAACGGCTTGCCGGCGAGGGCCAGGTGGGCCTCGCCGAGGGCCTCGTTCTGGGTGGGGTGGGCGTGCACGAAGGGGGCCAGGTCCTCCGGATGGGCCTCCCAGCCCACGATCGCCTGTGCCTCGCCGACCAGCTCACCCACGCGCTCGCCGACCATGTGCACGCCCAGGACCGGGCCGTCGACGCGGCGGACCACCTTGACGAACCCCTGCGTGCGCAGGATCTGGCTGCGGCCGTTGCCGGCCAGGTCGTAGGTCAGCGAGGTGACGGCGTCCGCACCGTGCTCCGCGACCGCGTCCGCCTCGTCGAGGCCGACCGAGGCGACCTCGGGCCGGCTGTAGGTGATCCGGGGGATCGACGTCTCGGCGACCGGCGTCACGTCGAGGCCGGCGATCTGGTCGGCGACGAGGATGCCCTGGCCGAACCCGCGGTGGGCCAGCTGGAGCCCGGGCACGATGTCGCCCACGGCCCACACGCCGTCGAGACCGGTGCGGCAGCGGTCGTCGGCGAGCACGAAGCCGCGGTCGGTCGCGAGGCCCTGCTCCTCGAGGCCGAGGCCCTCGGTGACCGGGCCGCGTCCGACGGCGACCAGCAGCAGGTCGGCCTCGAGGATCTCGCCGCCCTCGAGGGTCACGGCCACCCCGTCGTCGGTGGCCTTGGCCGACTCCACGGGACTGCCCGTGCGCATGGCGATCTTGCGCTTCTTGAAGGCGCGCTCCAGGGCCTTCGAGCACGCCTCGTCCTCGGCCGCGAGCAGCCGGGGCAGCGCCTCGACGATCGTCACCTCGGCGCCGAAGGAGCGCCACACGCTCGCGAACTCGCAGCCGATCACCCCGCCCCCGAGCACGACGACCGAGGTGGGCACGCGGTCGAGTCGCAGGGCCTGGTCGGAGGTCAGGATGCGCTCGCCGTCGATCTCGACCCCGGGAAGCGAGCGCGGCGCCGAGCCCGTGGCGAGCACGACGTGCCGCGCCGTGTGCGGCGTCCCGTCGACCGTGACCTCGCCCGGGCCCGTGAGTCGGCCCTCGCCCTCGATCAGGGTCACCCCGCGGGAGGAGACGAGCCCGGTGAGGCCCTTGAAGAGCCGGGAGACGACGCCGTCCTTGTAGGAGTTCACTGCCGCCATGTCGATGCCCTCGAGCGTCGCCCGCACGCCGAAGCCCGCCGAGTCGCGCGCGGCGTCGGCGACCTCCGCGGCGTGCAGCAGCGCCTTGGTGGGGATGCATCCCTGGTGGAGGCAGGTGCCGCCGACCTTGGCCTTCTCGACCATCGCGACCCGCAGCCCGAGCTGGCCGGCGCGCAGGGCGCACGCGTAGCCGCCCGAGCCCGCGCCGAGCACCAGGACGTCGTACGTCGGGTCAGCACCTGCGTCGGCCACGCCTCCGCCTCTCTCTCCTCGGCCGGGTCGGGCCCATCCTTGCACTACGGATGAGGCGTGTGTCACCGCCCCGGAGGGGGTCGGCAGCCCGTGTCCGCCGCGAGACCGCGCCGGTGAGCGCGACCCGTGGGGCGCCTTGGCACAATGGAGGGCATGGGCATGTTCGACCGCTTCCGTCGCGGCAACCGTCCCGCCCGGATGCGTCGCCCGGGCAAGGACCGCGAGCGCACGGGGTCCACGACCGTGCGTGCCTCGGACCGGACGGACGAGCAGCACCTGCGCGAGTGGTCGGAGCAGCGCCGCGGGGTCGAGGGCTTCGTCGAGCCGCGGACGGCCGTCAGCGAGGTGACGCTGCTGCTCGTGGCCCACGACGGCGAGTGGACCCGGCGCCGGGTGCCCTCGGTGGAGTGGGCCCACCAGTTCGCCAACCGACAGGGCATCCCCTCCTACGACGCGGCCGTCGTCGGCGTGCCGCAGCGGATGCGCGACTACAACCGTCGCAAGTCGGCGGAGCGCAAGCCCCGCAGCTGACCTGCCGCGCAGGTGGCCCGAACGGTCGGGCCCGAGGGGGTCAGTCGGCGCAGCGGGCCCGGGCCAGCTCGACGAGCGTGGCGACGGCGACGCCGGTGCCACCGGCGGTCACGTGGCCGGTCGCCCCGCCGGAGTGGAAGGCCGGCCCGGCGATGTCGAGATGGGCCCAGGGCAGGCCGCCCGTGAACTCGCGCAGGAAGGCACCCGCGAAGAGCCCGCCGCCCCAGCGCACCCAGTCGTGCTGCGCGAGGTCGGCGATCTTGCTCGAGCGCACCCGCTCGCTCATCTCCTCGGGGATCGGCATGTGCCAGAGCGCCTCGCCGGCCGCCTCGGCGGCGCCCAGCACCTCGCCGACGACGTCGTCGGTGCCGAGCACGCCGGTCACCTTGTCGCCCAGGGCGAGCACCATGTGCCCGGTGAGCGTGGCGACGTCGACGATGGCGTCGGGCTCGCGCTCGACCGCCCGCCCGAGCGCGTCCGCGAGCACGAGCCGACCCTCGGCATCGGTGTTGCTGACCTCGACCGTCTGGCCGCCGTATGTGGTGAGCACGTCGCCGGGGCGCATGGACGTGCCCGAGAGCATGTTCTCCGCGAGCGGCGCGAAGGTCGAGACGCGCACCGGAAGCCCCAGCTCGGCAATGGCGAAGGTCGCCTGCACCACGGCGGCGGCGCCGGCCATGTCGAGCTTCATGTCCTTCATGGAGGAGCCCGGCTTGATGCTGAGGCCGCCCGAGTCGAAGGTGATGCCCTTGCCCACGAAGGCGAGGTGCCCGGTCGCCCCCTTCGGCGCGTAGGTGAGCTCCACGAGCCGCGGTCCGGCGTCCGAGCCGCCGCCCACCCCCAGGATGCCGCCGCAGCCCAGCGAGGCGAGCTCGGCTTGGTCGAGCACGCGAAGGGTGAGCTTGGGCCCCCCGCGGCCCTTCGTCAGGTCGCTGTGGGCCGATCCGATCGCGTCGGCGAAGGCGGGCGGGGTCAGGTCGCCGGGAGGGGTGTTCACCCAGTCGCGGGCGGCGCTCACGGCCCGGGCCACGACCTCGCCCTCGCGCAGGGCGGCCTCCGCCTCCTTGCGCCGGGCGATGGGCGTGAGCAGCACGACGTCGGCGGGGTCGCCGCTGGTGTCGTCCTCGTCCTTGCTCTTCTTGTAGGCCGTGTAGGTGTAGCCACCCAGCGTGTGTCCCTCGACCACCGCCCGGAGCAGGGTCGCGGAGTCCGCCGGCAGGGCCAGGGCGACCGAGGCAGCGTTCGGGACGGCGCGCGCGGAGACGCCGGCCGCCCGGCGTACGGCGACCTGGTCGAGGCCACCGGCGGCGGGCTCGGGTCCCAGGCCCACGAGCACCAGCAGCGACGAGGAGATCGCGCCCCCCGTCGGCAGCACGTGCGTCTCGCCGGGCTTGCCGGTGACACCCAGGCTGGCCAGCAGGGGGCGCAGCTTGCGGCCCCAGGCCTTGCCGATCTCCTCCGCGCCCGGCGCCAGCCGGGGCCCGTCCTTGGTCTTGACCACCCCCGCCACCACGGCGTCGGCGCGGGTCCGCGCGGGGCTGGCGTTGCGCAGCGTGTAGGAGGTCACGGGCGCAGGATAGCCAGCGGGCGTCGGTGCCGGCTGAGGTAGGTTCGCGGCCATGTCGGACGCTGGAGAGCACACCGGAGAACGGGACCTGACCACCTCCCCGCTGCACGACCGGCACGAGGCGCTGGGCGCCCGGTTCGCGGAGTTCGGCGGATGGTCGATGCCGCTGGAGTACGGCTCCGGGATCGTGGCGGAGCACACCGCCGTGCGCGAGGCCGTGGGGGTCTTCGACGTGAGCCACCTCGGAAAGGCGCTGGTCACCGGACCCGGCGCGGCGGACCTCGTGAACGCGTGCCTGACCAACGACCTCGGCAAGATCGGACCGGGCAAGGCGCAGTACACGATGTGCTGCGACGAGGAGACCGGTGGCGTCGTCGACGACCTGATCGTCTACCTGCGGGCGGACGACGACGTGCTGCTGGTGCCGAACGCGGCCAACACCGCGGGCGTGGTGCAGCGGCTCGCCGGCGCCGCGCCCGAGGGCGTGACCGTGCGGCCGATGCACCAGGACTTCGCGATCCTCGCCGTGCAGGGCCCGCGCAGCGACGCCCTGCTCGCCGACCTGGGCATCCCGACCGACCACGAGTACATGTCCTTCGTCGAGATCGACCTCGAGCTGGAGGGTGCGACGGCCCACGTCGTGGTCTGTCGCAGCGGCTACACGGGGGAGCGCGGCGTGGAGCTGGTCGTGCACCCGGCGTCCGCCGGCGGCGACGTGTGGGACCTGCTGATGGCGGCCGGCGGGCCGCACGGGCTCGTGCCCGCGGGGCTGGGGGCCCGGGACACGCTGCGCACCGAGATGGGCTACCCGCTGCACGGCCAGGACCTCTCGCCCGAGATCACGCCGCTGCAGGGGCGCTCGAGCTGGGCGGTCGGCTGGAAGAAGGAGTCCTTCTGGGGCCGCGACGCGCTCCTCGCGGAGAAGGAGGCCGGGCCGGCCCGGCGCCTGCGGGGGCTGGTCGCCACGGGCCGGGGCATCCCGCGGCCGGGAATGGCCGTGAGCACGCCGGACGGCACGCCGGTCGGCTCGGTGACGTCCGGGACCTTCTCGCCGACCCGGCGGGTCGGGATCGCGCTCGCGCTGCTCGACAGCGCGGTCGGCGAGGGCGACGAGGTGACCGTGGACGTGCGGGGCCGGCCCCAGCCGTTCGAGGTGGTCCGCCCGCCGTTCGTGGAGCCCTCGACGAAGGGCTGAAGGGTCAGGCGAGGAGGGCCACCGCGACGAGACCGCCGGCGAGGGCCACCTCGACCAGGGCGCCGAGCACGTCGCCGGTCACCCCGCCGAGGCGGGACCGGCAGCGGGCGAGGAGCGCCGCGGCCGGCAGCAGGCCGAGGGGCGGGGCCAGCGCCGACGGCCCGGCCAGCGCGGCCGCGGCGGCGAGCACGGCCAGGGTGAGGACGAGGGCCTCCCCGAGGCGGCGGGCGGTCACCGACCCGGCCACCGCTGCGCCGAGCCCGTCGCCCCGCGCGGCGGGGGTGCCGGCGGCGCAGGCCAGGGGCAGGGCCAGGCGGCTCGCGGCCGTGGCGGCCACGAGCAGCGCCAGCCCGCCCGCCGGGCCGAGGGCGGCCAGCGCCGCGGTCAGGGCCGCGACCTGGACCAGCAGCACGAGCACGAGCGTCGCCACGCCGAAGGGGCCGACGTCGGAACGCCGCATCACCTCGAGCGCCCCGGCGGGCGGCCGCCCCGAGCCGAGGCCGTCGGCCGTGTCGGCCAGTCCGTCCAGGTGCAGGCCGCGGGTGAGGCCCGCCAGCGTCGCGATCGCCAGCGCGGCCGCCAGGAGCGGCCCCCCGCCGGCCGCCTCGATGACGAGCGCCGGCACCCCCGCCGCCAGCCCGAGCAGCGCGCCGACCGCGGGGGCCGCGGCCATCGCCCGGCCGGCGACGGCCTCGTCGACGCGCTCGGGCGCGCGCACGGGCAGGATGCTCAGGGTGCCGACGGCGAGCCGCAGGCCGTCGGTGCCGCCGGGGCTCACGCGAGCACGCGGCCGGCGACGACCAGCCGCACGTCCTCGGTCTCGGCGGCGAGCCGGGCGTTCAGCCGACCCATCTCGTCGCGCCAGCGCCTGGTGCCGGCGTCCGCGGGGACCACGCCCTGGCCGACCTCGTTGCTGACGGCCACCACGCGCCGCGGCGTGCGACGCCACGCCTCGAGCAGGGTGGCGACCTCCCGCTCGACCCGGGCGCCGGCGGCGGCCTCCCAGGCGCCCGGTGCCCAGGCGTCGTGGGCGTCCATCACCCGGGTCAGCCACAGCGTGAGGCAGTCGACGAGCAGGGGCGGCCCGTCCTCGCCGAGCAGCCCGGCCAGGTCGAGGGTCTCGACCGTGCGCCACGTCGCGGGTCGACGCGCGCGGTGGGCCGCCACCCGCGCCGCCCACTCGTCGTCGCCGGAGTCGGCGACCGGCGGCGAGGTGGCCACATAGACCACGTCGTCGCGGTGGGCCAGGAGCCGCTCGGCCTCGCGCGACTTCCCGCTGCGCGCCCCGCCGAGCACCAGCGTGCGCCGCCCCGCGTGGGCGGGGGCCGCCGGTCGCGCCGCGGGGGCGGCGGCTTCCGGTCCCGCCACGTGGGCGGCGGCTGCCGGTCCCGCGCCGACCCGGAGCTCGGTGCCGTCGTCGACGACGCGGGCGCCCCAGTCCGCCAGCCGCCGCGCCAGCTCGGGCGCCGGGGGGTTGTGGTGCGAGAGGTGCACGGCGACGACGTCGGACGTGGCGGTCACGGCGCCGGCGGCGCGCAGCCGCGCCAGCTCGCGGGGGAACGTGGTCAGGTCGAGATGCTGCGTGCCGTGGTCGGCGCGGTCGCCGAAGGTCTCCTCGAGCAGCACCAGGCCGTACGCCGCGCCGGCGGCCGCCGCGAGCGTCTCGTCCGGCAGCGGCCCCGTGTCGGTCGCCCAGAGCAGCCGCGAGCCGTCCGGCCCGGTCACGTCCCAGAGCACGGCGTCCGGGACGCCCTCGTCGCCGAGCCCGGTCGCGTGCGCCGCGGGCAGCGCCCGCGCGGCGTAGCCCGCCTCCGCGAGCGAGTCGCCGGGGGCGACGGGGCGGAAGGTGACGTCGGCGTCCGGCCCCAGCCAGGGCCGGCAGGCGTCGACGGCGTCCGGCGGCCCCGCGACGACCAGCGGCCCGCCGCCGGCCCAGCTGCGGTAGAGCAGCCCCGCCGGGTGCGCGTGGTCGGTGTGCTGATGGGTCAGCAGCAGCAGCCGGACCCCCTCGAGCGAGGCGCCGGCGCGCGTCGCGGCAAGGCCGGCGGTCGCGCCGCCGTCGATCAGCACGGTGTCGTCGACGAGCGCGCCCGACTGCGCGCGCGTGCGGCCGGCCGCGCGCTCCGCGGCGCAGGAGGCGCAGGCGCAGAAGGCGTTCGGCCAGCCGTCGGCCGACCCGGTGCCCAGGAGCCGGACCCTCACGAGCCCGCTCGCCCCGCCGGCTCGAAGACCGGGCTCGCGTCGAAGGCGGCGCGCCGGGACGCCCGGCGCAGGGCGCGCAGGAGCGGGCGGCCGACCAGGAGGAGCAGCAGCAGGCTGCTGATCCCGCGGCTCAGGTCCCAGACCAGCGAGGTCGCCGCGTAGAAGCGGAGGTAGGCCGCGACGTTCGTCGCCAGCCCGGCCGCCGGGGCGAAGGAGAGCGCGTCGCCGTACTGCGCGAAGGGCCAGAACCACAGGTTCATCAGGACGCCGTAGGCGACGCCGAGCACCAGGCCGAGCAGCGCGAGCAGCCACAGCTCGGCGCGGCCGGTCGCGCGTCGCGGCAGGAAGCCGGCCGCAAGGCCCACCCAGCCGGCGGCGATCATCTGGAACGGCAGCCACGGGCCCACGCCGCCGGTGACCAGCGCGCCGACGAAGATCGTGAGGCAGCCCAGCACGAAGCCGAAGCCGCGGCCGAAGACCCGGCCGCCGAGGATGACCACCACGAAGCTGGGCTCCAGCCCGGCGATGCCGGGGGAGAGCGCGCGCAGGGCGCCGCCGATCGCGGCGAGCATCCCCAGCAGCGCGACGGCCTTGGCGTCGAGGCCGCCGGCGTTCACCTCGGCCAGGACCACCGCGACCAGCAGCGGCAGCACGAGGACGAAGACCCACGGCGCGTCGGAGCCGTGTGAGCCGGCGCGCTCGCCGACGGCGGGGTCGAGGAGGAAGGGCCAGCCGAAGGCGGCGAGCCCGACGACGGAGGCGACGGCGAGGGCCACGCCGGCGGCGGCGGGCAGGCGCACGGCGGGCCGGCCCGCGCCGCCGGCGGTGCTCACGAGACCTCCTGGGCGTCCAGCGCGGCCACGACGTCGCCGGCCGTGAGCCAGGCCTGCGGGGCCATCACCTTGGCCACCTGCGGGGCGAATGCGGGAGAGGCCACGACCACGTCGGGGGCGGGGCCGTCCGCCACGACCTCGCCGTCGGCCAGCACGACGACCCGAGAGGCGGCCTCGGCCACGAGCTCGACGTCGTGGGTGGCGAGGACCACGGCGTGGCCGTCGGCGGCGAGCTCCCGCAGACGCGCGACGAGCCGCCGCTTGGCGACGTAGTCCAGGCCGCGGGTGGGCTCGTCGAGCAGCACCAGGCGGGGGCGCGCCGCGAGCACGAGCGCCAGCACGAGCGAGAGCTGCTGGCCCTCCGAGAGGTCGCGCGGGTGCCGGTCGTCGGGGACGCCGGGCGCGAAGTGGTCGAGCAGCGCGCGGGTCGTCCCCACGGGGGCCTGGGCGTCGCGGTCGCCGGCGGCGCACTCGGCGCCCACGTCGGCGCTGTAGAGCAGGTCGGAGGGGACCTGCGGCACCAGCCCGGCGCGGGGCACGTCGAGCGCGCCCGCGGTCGGGGCGTGCAGGCCGGCCAGCGTGCGCAGCAGCGTCGACTTCCCCGAGCCGTTGCGGCCCATCACGGCCACCACCTCGCCCTCGCGCACGTCGAGGTCGAGGCCCCCCAGCACCACGCGCCGGCCGTAGCCGGTGACGAGGCCGCGCGTGCGCACGGCCGCCGGGCCGAGGCCGCCGCCGCGGTGGCCCGGGGGCGCGACGTCGGCCAGCCGCTCGCGCAGCTCGCGGGACCGGCGGCGCGCCTCCCGCACCGTCAGCGGCAGCGGCTGCCAACCCACCCGGCGGCCGAGCTCGACCACGGGCGGCGCGATCGGCGTCTGCCCGAGCACGGCCTCGGGCAGGCCGTGCACCAGCCGGCCGTCGCCCGGCAGCCACGCGACGCGGTCGCTGAACTGCACGACGCGCTCGAGCCGGTGCTCCGCGAGGACGACGGTCAGCCCGAGGTCGTGCACGAGCCGGGAAAGGCTCGCCAGCACCTCCTCGGCCGCCACGGGGTCGAGCGCGGACGTCGGCTCGTCGAGCACCAGCACCCGCGGGTGCGTCGTGAGCACCGAGCCGATCGCGACGCGCTGCTGCTGCCCGCCCGAGAGGTGGTGCAACGGGCGACCGCGGAGGTCGGCGAGCCCCAGCAGGTCGAGCGTCTCCTCGACGCGCTTGCGCATCACCGCCGGCGGGAGCCCGAGCGACTCCATGCCGTAGGCGAGCTCGTCCTCGACGTTGTCGGTGACGAAGCCGGCCAGCGGGTCCTGGCCGACGAAGCCGACGACGTCCGCGAGGTCCCGGGGGCGATGGGTGTCGGTGGCGCGGCCGTCGACCTCGACGCGCCCCGCCAGCGTGCCGCCGGTGAAGTGCGGGACCAGGCCGTTGAGGGTGCGCAGCAGCGTGGACTTGCCGGCACCGGTCGTGCCGACCAGCAGCAGCAGCTCGCCCTCCTCGACCTCGAGGTCGACCCCGCGCAGCACCGGCTCGGGCGCGCCCTCGAAGCGCACCGACACCCGGTCGAGCCGCACCATCGGTCCGGGGTTCATGCCGCCACCTCGGTCGCCGCGCGCACGGGCTCGGGAGCCAGCGTGGGGTCGAGCGGCAGCGGCGGGGCGAGGAACGCCGGCAGCGCCGCGACGAGGATGCCGCCGACCGCGAGCAGCGGCACCGGGGGAGCGGCGGTCGGCGAGGGCATCGTGAGCAGGGTCGGGTCCTGGGCCCCGGTGGCGAACACGGCCGCCGCGGCGGCGAGCCCGCAGGTCGCCACGAGGATCTCCGGCAGCGCCCACGGGTCGGGCCGGTAGCGCGTGCGGCCCGTGCGCCGGCCCCCGAGCCGCAACCCGACGAGGGCCAGCGCGGTGCCGCCCAGCAGCAGCGGGACGGCGTACCCCTGCGCGGAGAGCAGGCCGTACATGCCGGTCGCCAGCCCGAGGGCGCCGGCGAGCACCAGGGCGGCGGTCAGCCGCCGGCTGCGGGCCGACTCGCCCGTGGTGCGCCCGTAGCCGCGGGCGTCCATGGCGGCGGCGAGCTCGACCGAGCGCTCCAGCGCCCCCTCGAGCACCGGCATCGCCAGGCGTCCGAAGCCGCGCAGCCCGCGCGGCCGGCCCCGGAGCCGGCCCGCGGTGCGCACCCGCCCCGCGTCGGTCGCCAGCTGTGGCGCGAAGGTGAGGGCGATCACGCAGGCGATGCCGATCTCGTAGAGCGCCCCGGGGACCGACTTGAGCAGCCGGCGGGTGCTCCCGAGCGCGTTCGCCGCCCCGACGCAGCAGAAGATCGCCGCGAGCTGGAGGCCGCGCCAGAGGGCGGCCAGGACGGCCTCGAGGGTGACCACGCCGCCGATCTTGAGGCCGACGCCGTCCGGCAGCGGCAGCTCGGGCAGCGTGAGGAGCACGGTCAGGCCCTGGGTGCGCGAGGACAGCAGCGCCTGGAAGACCACGTGCAGCGCGATCACCACCAGTGCAAGGCGGAAGAAGAGGGCGTACGACGACGCCCACGGCGTGTCACCCCGGCGCGCGGCGGCGACGAACCACGTCACCGCGATCACCAGCCCGACCAGCACCGGGTTGTCGGTGCGGCTGGTGGCCGCGGCCAGCCCGAGCGCCCACAGCCACCACGCCCCCGGGTGCAGGACCCGGGGGTGGGTGGGGCGGTGGTGTGGGCGCACGGGCGGCTCGGTCCGGTAGGGCGGTGGGGCAGGCCGGGTCAGGCCCGGCGCCGGGCGAGCACGAGGCCGCCGGCGAGCAGGGCGAGGGCGACCAGGCCGAGCAGGACGTAGCGGACGGCGTTGCCGCCATCGTCCCCCGTCTCGGTGGTCTCGGCGGAGGAGGCCTGGGCGTTCTCGGCGTCGGCCCCCTGGCCCGCGATCGCGAACTCGACGGTGCCGTCGCCGGGCGGGGTCGCGCTCCGGGCGGCGCCGGAGCACCCGGTCGCCGGGTAGCCGTCGATGCCGCACAGCTGCGGGCCGAAGCTCGAGCTCTCGGTGCGGACGTCGGCGACGTCCTGGACCGTCTGCAGGGCATTGGCGCTCTGCGGGACCGACGCGCACGCGGCGGCCGGCTCCGGCACCTCGGCGCCGTCGGAGGCGTCGGCCTCGACGCCGTAGTCGAGGATCACGGCGACGCGCTTCTCACCCGCGGCGGCCCGGGTGTCCGCGCAGACCGCCTGGAAGTCGACCTCCCCGAGGTCCGCGCGGGGGAGGTTCGGGTCGTTGAAGTCGGCCGGGGCGGCGTACCGCAGCGCCTCGACGCTGCCGTCCGCGGGGTTGGCGCTGGCCAGGCCCTCCTGGGCGGTGACGTACTCCCCGCCCTCGACGTGGAAGTAGGACCAGTAGCGGAAGACGTCCCCGTCACCCTCGCCGCCACCCTCGCCGTCGGCGTGGGCGGCCGGCGCCGCGGCGACCGCGGCGAGCAGGGCGACCGCGACGGCCAGCAGGCCGGCGAGCGCTCGGCGGGGAGGGGTGGTGAGGGTGGGCGCGGTGCGGTGCATGGGGCTGTTCCGATCTGCACGGACCGGGCCCACGACGAGGTGCGCCCGGCTCCCGTGCCGTAGTCCTCGACGGGGAAGTGGAGCCGACGTCACGGGTGGCATTCCGGCTTGCGGCCGGTTGTCTCCGGCCGCTCACGGCTGCGGGTCAGCGCCGGGCTCTCACCGGCTTCCCCACTCGTGCGCTGGCCGCAGCATTGCCCGCGGCACGCCGCCGCGTCAAAGCGAGCGGCCCCACGGGGGCGGCCTCACGTGGGTGCCGCGGCCTAGGCTCACCCCATGAACCTGCCCGACCAGCCGCCGACGTTCCGCCCGCCGACGCCCTCGGAGCGCCCCTGGTGGTGGCGCCTCGAGGACTCCTCCGGCGAGGAGGTCGCCGTGGGCGACGAGCATGCCGACGCCCGCTTCTCCAGCCAGGGCGACGCCGAGTCGTGGGTGGGGGAGACCTGGCGCGACCTCGTCGACCAGGGCGTCGACGCAGTGGTGCTGCACGAGCACGACCGCCGCGTGTACGGGCCGATGTCGCTGCACCCGTGAAGGCTGCGAGACCGCGTTTCCGGTGTCCCGGTGCGAGGACTGCTCAAGGCCGGCGACGGGCTCCCGCAAGTCTTGGCCGCAAGGGATGCGGACGGCGGGGCGGGCGCACACACTCCCGTCATGACCCGTCGTTATGGGGACGTCCGGTCTCGGGCCGCCCTGACTCTGCTCGCCCTCTTCTGCCTGCTCGCCGCCGGCCTCGCCACCGTGGTGTCGCCGCCTGCGCGCGCGGAGACGATCGGCGCCGTCCCGACCGGGAGGCCGAACGTCCCCTTCGGGTGTGAGGCGAAGATCTCGGTCATCGACGGCGCCGGGAACCTGGGCTTCTTCCCGAGCGGCGCCGGCACGTGCACCTACTTCCAGAGCCTGCCCTTCGGCGCCGTGAACACCCTGGCGAGCGGCTACGCGCCGCGCAACGGAGCGATCACGAGCGCCCGCGTGCGCTCCGGTCCGAACCCGGCGCCGATCCGGTTCACCGTGCTCCGGGGCCTCGCCAAGCTGCGGCCGAACGGCACGATCGTGCCCGGGTCGTCGTCCTGCTGCTTCGGCCGGGCGCGCACGCGGCTCTTCCGGCTGCGCCCGAACCGGACGACGACCATTCCGCTCAACCTGAGCGTGCGGAACTTCAAGGACCGCAAGCACCTGCAGGCCGTCTCCGACGTGATCGGGATCAGCGCCGTGGCCAACCAGGGCACGCTGCCGCTGCGGACGACTCGGGCGAACCCCAACACCAGCGACTACACGATCCCCGGCAACCCCAGCGTCGGCTGGTTCTTCCCCGAGATCCGGCCGGGTCAGATCCGGGTCGACGGCAGTGGGGCGCCGTCGCACCGGCTCACGGCGAACTTCGGCTTCTGCAGCGGCACGCCGAGCGGGCGCGTGGCCTCGGCACGCGGCCGGGGGAGCCGCACGGCCTGCCGCGTGCGCACGATGAGCGGGACCGTCCGCGTCGTCCGCGGTCAGGCGCGGGTCCCGGTCGCCTGCACCGGGCTCTTCGGCCGGTGCGCCGGTCGGATCACGATCACCACGCCCAGGCGGCCCTTCCGGGTGCTGGGCGCCCGGGGGTACTTCCTGAGGCCGGCGCGCCAGAAGACGTTCTTCACCGGGCTGAACCGCCGGGGGCGCGCCAAGATCCAGGCCAGCAAGCGGGTGCCCGCGCGCATCCGGATCACGGCCAGCAAGGGCCGTACCTCGGTGCGCAGGGTCACCCTGGTCCGCTAGTCGCCGGCGCCGCGGCGCCGGCCGCTCACGGGAGGTTTCACCCCCGGAGCGGGCGGATCGTGCTCACCCTCCACCCGACGGCACCGGCACCTTCCATCGGAGGACCGGCTCGGCGTCGTACGCTGCTGGTCGTGCGGGCCTATCTCGACCTCCTCAGCCGGATCCTCGACGAGGGCGTCGAGAAGGGTGACCGCACGGGCACCGGCACGCTGAGCGTGTTCGGCCACCAGATGCGCTTCGACCTCGCCGCCGGCTTCCCGCTGGTCACGACCAAGAAGGTGCACACGCGCAGCGTCTTCGGCGAGCTGCTGTGGTTCCTGCGCGGCGACACCAACGTGCGCTGGCTGCAGGAGCGCGGCATCACGATCTGGGACGAGTGGGCCGACGAGCGCGGAGACCTGGGGCCGGTCTACGGCGCCCAGTGGCGCTCGTGGCCGACGCCCGACGGGCGGCACGTCGACCAGGTCGCGGCCGTGGTCGAGCAGATCCGCCGCGACCCCGACTCCCGGCGGCACGTGGTCTCGGCCTGGAACGTCGCCGAGATCGACGCGATGGCCCTGATGCCGTGCCACGCGCTCTTCCAGTTCTACGTGGCCCCCGACCCGGCGGGCGGCCCGTCGCGGCTCAGCTGCCAGCTCTACCAGCGCAGCGCCGACGTCTTCCTGGGCGTGCCGTTCAACATCGCGTCCTACGCCCTGCTCACGCACATGGTCGCCCAGGCGACCGACCTGGCGGTGGGCGACTTCGTGCACACGCTCGGCGACGCGCACCTCTATCTCAACCATCTCGACCAGGCGCGGCTCCAGCTGACCCGCGAGCCACGCCCGCTCCCGCGCCTGGTGCTCGACCCGCGCGTGCGGGCGCTCGACGCCTTCGACCTCGAGCACGTCTGGGTCGAGGGCTACGACCCGCACCCGGCCATCAAGGCGCCGATCGCCGTATGAGGCCCGACAGATGGCGCTGATCGCATGACGCCGGGCGGCCGGCGGATCACCCTGGTCGCCGCGGTGGCGGAGAACGGGGTGATCGGCGCCGACGGGGCGATCCCGTGGCACCTGCCCGCGGACTTCGCCCACTTCAAGGCGCTCACCACCGGGCACGTGCTCCTGATGGGCCGCGCGACCTGGGACTCCATCGGCCGCCCGCTGCCCGACCGCGAGACGCTCGTGCTCACGCGCGACGACGCCTGGTCGGCGCCCGGCGCGCACGTGGCCCACGACCTCCCCGCCGCGCTGGAGCACGCCGACCGGCTGGCCGCGGAGATCGGGGGAGAGGTGATGGTCGTCGGCGGGGCCGGCGTCTATGCCGCCACGCTGCCGTGGGCCGACCGGCAGGTGCTCACCCGGGTTCCGGGGGAGCCGGCGGGGGACGCCGTGTATCCGGCCTACGACCCGGCGGCCTGGACCGAGGTGCGCCGGGACCAGCACGGCGACTTCGCGATCTCCTGGCTCGAGCCCGCCGCGTCGGCCGCGGGTGCTGCCGCGACGGAGGCGTCGTCGGGGTCTAGCCTGAACCCATGAGCCCCGTCCCCGACGCGCCGTTCGGCCACGTGCTCACCGCGATGGCCACGGCGTTCGACGCCGAGGGGTCGCTCGACGCCGAGGCGACGGCGCGCATCGCGACGCACCTGGTCGACCGGGGTCACGACGGCGTGGTCGTCTCCGGCACCACCGGGGAGTCCCCGACCACGACGGTTGAGGAGGACGGCGAGATCCTGCGCGCGGTGCTCGACGCCGTGGGCGACCGGGCCACGGTCGTCGCGGGCGTCGGGACCAACAGCACGGCCCACTCCGTCGAGCTCGCCGCCCAGGCGGCGAAGGTCGGGGCTCACGGGCTGCTGGTCGTCACGCCCTACTACAGCAAGCCCTCGCAGGGCGGCGTCCTGCACCACTTCCGGCGCGTGAGCGAGGCCGGCGAGGGCGTCCCCGTGATGCTCTACGACGTGCCCGGCCGCACGGGGACGGCGATCGCGCCGGAGACGTACGAGGCGGCCATCGGCCTCGAGCCGGTCGTCGCCGTGAAGGACGCGGTCGGTGACTTCGCCCGCGGCGTGCGGCTCCGCGACCTCGGGTATGCCGTCTACTCCGGCGACGACGCCGACAACCTCGGCTGGCTGGCGCACGGGGCCGTCGGCTTCGTCTCCGTCGTCGGTCACGTCGCCGGCCGCGAGCTGCAGGCGATGGCGCAGGCCTACTGGCGGGGGGACACCGCCGAGGCGCTCGCGACCTACACCCGGTTGCTCCCCGCCATCGACGCCGTCATGGGACCGGCGAACTACGGGGCCACCACGGCCAAGGCGGGCCTCGAGCTGCTCGGCGTGCTCGGGAACCGCGTGGTCCGCAGCCCGCTCCTGGCGCTGGACGAGGACGAGGTGGGCGCGCTGCGCGCCGGGCTCGTCGCGGCGGGACTGCTGCCGGGCTGACCGACCGCCCACCGCCGGGCCGGCACGGCCCGGAGAACACCACCAGACCCTCACCCCGATGAGCGCAGGAGACGACCCACGTGAGCCACCCGCACCCCGAGCTGACCGCACCCGACGAGCTGGAGGCGGGGGGCCTCCGCGTCACGCCCCTCGGGGGGCTGGGCGAGGTCGGCCGCAACATGACGGCCTTCGAGCACGACGGCCGACTGCTGCTGGTCGACTGCGGCGTCCTCTTCCCGGAGGAGGACCACCCGGGCGTGGACCTGATCCTCCCCGACTTCGAGCCGATCCGCGACCGCCTCGACGACATCGAGGCGCTGGTCCTCACCCACGGTCACGAGGACCACATCGGCGCGGTGCCCTACCTGCTGCGCGAGCGGCCCGACATCCCGCTGATCGGCTCCGAGCTGACCCTGGCGCTGGTGCGGGGCAAGCTCCGTGAGCACCGGCTCAAGGAGACCGTCTACCACGGCGTCAGCGAGGGCGACCGGATGACGTGGGGGCCGTACGACCTCGAGTTCATCGCCGTGAACCACTCGATCCCCGACGCGCTGGCGGTGGCGATCCGCACCGGTGCCGGGACCGTGCTGCACACCGGCGACTTCAAGATGGACCAGCTGCCGCTCGACGGCCGGATCACCGACCTGAACGCCTTCGCCCGCCTCGGTGACGAGGGGGTCGACCTGTTCATGGTCGACTCCACCAACGCCGAGGTGCCGGGCTTCACCACCACGGAGAAGGCGATCGGCCCCGTGCTGGACACGGTCTTCCACGCCAGCGACCAGCGGATCATCGTCGCCTGCTTCGCCTCCCACGTGCACCGCGTGCAGCAGGTGCTCGACGCGGCCGCGGCGCACGGGCGCAAGGTCGCCTACGTCGGGCGGTCGATGGTGCGCAACATGGGGGTGGCGAGCGACATGGGCTACCTCGACGTCCCGCCCGGGATCATGGTGGACGCCAAGGAGCTCGCCCAGCTGGCACCCGAGAAGCAGGTCCTGATCTCGACCGGGTCCCAGGGGGAGCCGATGTCGGCGCTGAGCCGTATCGCCCAGCGCAACCACAACTTCGTGCACATCGAGGAGGGCGACACGGTCATCCTCGCGAGCTCGATGATCCCGGGCAACGAGAACGCGGTGGGCCGCGTGATCAACGGTCTGACCCGCTGCGGAGCCCGCGTCGTGCACAAGGGCAACGCCAACGTGCACGTCTCCGGCCACGCCAGCGCCGGCGAGCTGCTCTACTGCTACAACATCGTGCGCCCGCGCAACGTGCTGCCCATCCACGGCGAGGTGCGGCACATGCGGGCCAACGCCGAGCTGGCCATCGCGGTCGGTATCGACAAGTCGAACGTCGTCCTGGCCGAGGACGGCGTCGTCGTCGACCTGGTGGACGGCACCGCACGGGTCGCCGGCAAGGTCGAGTGCGGCTACGTCTACGTCGACGGCTCCACGATCGGCGACATCACCGAGTCCTCGCTGAAGGACCGCCGGATCCTGGGCGAGGAGGGCTTCATCTCCGTGATCGTGGTGCTCGACTCCGTGACCGGGAAGATCTCCAGCGGCCCCGAGATCCACGCCCGCGGCTTCGCCGAGGACGACGCCACCTTCGAGCAGGTGCGACCCGACATCGTCAGCGCGGTGGAGAAGGCGGTCGCCGACGGCGTCAGCGACACCCACCAGCTGCAGCAGACGATTCGCCGGACCGTCGGACGCTGGGTCAGCTCCCGGCACCGCCGCCGTCCGATGATCATCCCCGTCGTCGTCGAGAGCTGAGCGGCGCCGGCCCTCAGGTGACCAGCCGCTCGCCGAGGAACTCGCCCCGGGCCGGGGCCGGCGGCGCGAAGAACAGGCCGCCGCCCAGCGGCCGGACGTACTCCTCCAGGGCCTCCCCGTCGAGCAGACGCTGCGTCCCGACGAAGCCGGTCTCGAGGTCGCGCTGGTAGGCCACGAAGACCAGCCCCTGGTCGAGCTGGTCGTTGCCGTCCAGGCCGTTCGCGTAGTTGAATCCTCGGCGGAGCATCCGGAAGCGCGGCTGGCCGGGTCCGCGCGGGTGGATCCGTCCGATGTGGGACCTCAGGGCCTCCTCGGTCTCGAAGACCGGCTCGTCGAGCTCGTGCTCCCGGCCCAGGGGCGCGCCGCTGTCCCGGCGCCGGTGGAAGATCGCCTCCTGCTCGCTGAGCCGGGTGCGGTCCCAGAACTCCACCTGCATCCGGATCAGCCGGATCGCCTGGTAGGTGCCGCCGACCGCCCACGCCGGGTGGTCGTCCGCCGCGCCCACCCACACGACGTCGTCCATCACGGCGGCGTGGCGGGGGTCCGGGTTCACCGTGCCGTCCTTGAAGCCCATCAGGTTGCGCCCGGTGAAGGTGCCGCGAACCTCGTCGGGCTCGGGCTCGGGCTGGTTGGTGCCAGCCTGCATCCATCGCGGGCGCACCCGGCCCCGGGTCCGGCGCAGGACCTGCCGCAGGGCGTGTGCCACGGCCTCGTGGCTGCGTGCCGAGACGACCAGGGACAGGTCGCCGTGGCTCCGTCCGTCCGCCACGAGGTGGTCGTTCGCGAACCTCGGCATCGGGACCAACCCCGGCGGGCGCCGGCCGGTCAGGCCGAAGCGGTCGTCGAACAGCGACGCCCCCAGCCCGAGGACGACCGCGGTGCCGGTCGGCGGGTGATCGGGCCCGACGATGCCGGTGTCGGACGGCGGGAAGCCGCCGTCACGCTCCGCCGGCGGCCGGTCGGCCATCAGCCCCTCGACCGTCTCGCTGAGGTCGCGCAACAGGTCGACCAGCTCCTCGCGCTCGCCGACGTCGACGTCGAGCCCCAGCGCCGCGCCCGACGGCGGTGCCGAACGGGTGACCCCGGCCTGGTGGGCGCCGCGGAACGGCACCGCCCGGGGCGGCTCGGGTCCGGAGGCGCCGCAGGCGCCGAGGGCGGTGGCCGCCACCCCGGTGGCCGCCCCGGTGACCGCGAGGCCGAGGAAGCGCCGGCGGTCGGGCTGCCAGGTCATGCCAGCCCGAGGGCGCCGTTGAGCTGGGAGAGCGATGCCGCCAGCGCGCCCAGCGTGGCCGAGAGCTCGGCGCGCTCGGCGTCGCTCACCTCGGCGTAGTCGGCGAAGCCCTCCGCGAAGCCCCCGAACGCTGCCAGCCGCCCGTCGAGCTCGGCGAACTGGGCGTCGATCCGGTCGGCCAGCGCCGGGTCCGCCTCCTGCAGGGCGGGCTCGAGCAGGTCGACGAGGACCTCCGAGCCCTCCACGTTGGCCTTGAAGTCGTAGAGGTCGGTGCCGGAGTAGCGGTCCTCCTCGCCGGAGAGCTTGCCGTCGGGGGCGGCGACCTCCTCGATCAGCTCCTGGGCACCGACCGTGAGCACGCCGGGGGTGATCTCCAGGCCCGGGGCGGCCTCCTCGAGCTCGGCGAGGTCGCCGGCCAGCCGATCGGCGTACGCCGAGGCCGCCTGCAGGTCGCGGTCCTCCCAGAGGTGGTACTCGACGCGGTGCCAGCCCGTGAAGCTGTCGTCGGTGGGCCCCGTGCCGCCGTCCGCGCGGGCGTCGACGGCCGCGTCGAAGTCCGGGATGAGCCCGGCGATCGGCTCGATGCGCTCCCACGGCCGGCGGGAGACGGGGTAGAGCCGCCGGGCCCGGTCGAGCTCGCCCGCTTCCGCCGCGGCGGCGAGCCGGCTGGTCTCGGCGAGCATCGTGTCGATCTGGGCGACGACGTAGGCGCGGTAGCCCGTGACCGCCTCGTCGAGCAGCGGCTCGTCGGCCTCCGTCGCTGGCTTCGGGGACGGCGCTTCGCCGCCGGGCGAGCCCGACGACGCCTGTTCGGAGCCGCAGGCCGTCAGGAGACCGGCGAGCAGGAGGCCGACGGGCCCGACGAGGAGGAGGGTGGACACGGCGGCGGGTCGGGGGCGGGGTGGCGTCATGGAACTAAGGTAAGGCATACCTAACCTGTACGCCCAGCAAGGTCGCCCCTCGACACGCTCTGTGGTGCGTGGTGCCGATGTGACGATCCCCTAGGGTCGCTTGCATGGCGACCCGTACGTCTTCCCCGCCGGGGTCGCGGAGCCCGACCACGTCCCGAGGAAGCTCCTCGGGCGGATCGGGCGCCAAGCCCCGGAGTACCTCCAGCCGCAAGACCACCGCCCGCAGCGGCGGCGCCTCCGGGCGCGCGAAGAAGCGCGCGCCCCAGGGTCGCCGCAAGACGAAGCGCAGCGCGAAGGGCAGCGCGCGCCGGGCCGGCCGTCCCTCGCCGCGTGCCGTCCGCACCGGCCCCAACCCGGTGGCCGTGCTCGTGCTGGGGGTCCTTCGCCCCCTCGCCGCCCTCTGGGTGGCCGCCGCCACGGCCGCGGGCTCGGTCGCCCGCTCCATCGGAAGACAGGCCCGCGAGCTCGACCCGGCGCACCGTCGCGACGGAGCCGGCCTGGCGCTCGTGGGTCTGGCCGTCGTCGCCGCGGCCGCCGTGTGGTGGCAGGCGCCCGGCGGCGTCATGGAGGTCACCCGCACCGTGGTCGCCGGATCCCTCGGCAAGGCCGCCTGGTTCGTCCCGCTCGCCCTGGTGCTCGTCGGCGTCCGCACCATGCGCGACCCGGAGGGCACCGGGCCGGCCGGCCGGCAGGTGATCGGCTGGCTCGCCCTCGCCTTCGGGGTGCTCGGGATCGTGCACGTCGCCAACGGCAGCCCGCGCCCGGTGGCCGGCGACACGGCGCCGCTCGAGCAGGCCGGCGGGGCCCTCGGCTTCGTCGTCGCCAGCCTGCTGACCGACCTGCTCCGCACCCCGTACGTCGTCGTGCCGCTGCTGGCGCTGCTGGCGATCTTCGGCCTGCTGGTGATCACCGCGACCCCCGTCTACCAGGTGCCGGCCCGGTTGGCCGCGCTGCGCGACCGGTCCCTGGGTCGCGCGCTGCCCGAAGAAGGCGCCGACGCGACCGCGACCCGGCCCGTGCGCGCCGGCGCCGCGCAGGACCCCAGCGGACCGGCCGCCTACGACTCACCGGTGGTGCTCGACGGCGTCGGCAGCAAGCGTCGCCGCCGCTCCGCCGGGCCCGCTGACGAGCGCGACGGCTCCCAGGACGCGGACACCGAGGGGTCCGCCACCGCGGGTCCGGGTGCCGACGACCTGCCGTCCACCGCGGCGGGCGAGGACGCCGGCAAGCGTGGCCGCAAGGACAAGCTGGAGCCACCGCCGCACTCGCCGCTGCCGCAGCGCGTGGAGCAGCTGTCGCTCTCCGGCGACATCACCTACACGCTGCCCGCGAACGAGGTGCTCAAGCCGGGCTCGCCGCACAAGGCGCGCTCGAAGGCCTCGGACGCGGTCGTCGAGCGGCTCACCCAGGTGCTCGACGAGTTCGGGATCGATGCCCAGGTCACCGACTACACGCGCGGTCCCACCGTGACGCGGTACGTCGTCGAGCTCGGGCCCGCGGTCAAGGTCGAGAAGATCAGCGGGATCCAGAAGAACATCGCCTACGCCGTGGCCTCGCCCGACGTGCGCATCCTCAGCCCGATCCCGGGCAAGTCGGCCGTGGGCGTGGAGATCCCCAACACCGACAAGGAGATCGTCTCGCTCGGGGACGTGCTCCGCGCCGGCGCGGCCCGCCAGGACCCGCACCCGATGGTGTGCGGCCTCGGCAAGGACGTGGAGGGCGGCTTCGTGGTGGCGAACCTGGCCAAGATGCCGCACCTGCTCGTGGCGGGTGCGACCGGCTCCGGCAAGTCGTCCTTCATCAACTCGATGATCACCTCCCTGCTGATGCGCTCCACGCCCGACGAGGTGCGGATGATCATGGTGGACCCGAAGCGGGTCGAGCTGAACGCCTACGAGGGCGTCCCGCACCTGATCACGCCGATCATCACGAACCCCAAGAAGGCCGCCGAGGCGCTGCAGTGGGTCGTGCGCGAGATGGACATGCGCTACGACGACCTCGCCAACTTCGGGTTCCGGCACATCGACGACTTCAACCGGGCGGTTCGCGCCGGCAAGGTGACGCTGCCCCCGGACAGCGAGCGCGAGCTGGCGCCGTACCCGTACCTCTGCGTGGTCGTCGACGAGCTCGCCGACCTGATGATGGTCGCCCCGCGCGACGTCGAGGACGCGATCGTCCGGATCACCCAGCTGGCCCGCGCGGCGGGCATCCACCTCGTGCTCGCCACGCAGCGACCCTCGGTGGACGTCGTCACCGGCCTGATCAAGGCCAACGTGCCCAGCCGCCTCGCCTTCGCCACCTCGTCGCTCGCCGACAGCCGGGTCATCCTCGACCAGGCCGGCGCCGAGAAGCTGGTGGGCCAGGGCGACGGGCTGTTCCTCCCGATGGGCGCCTCCAAGACGGTCCGCGTGCAGGGGGCCTGGGTCACCGAGGCGGAGATCGCCCAGGTCGTCAAGCACTGCAAGGGGCAGCTGCAGCCGACCTACCGGGAGGACGTCACCGCCCCCGCGAGCGCGAAGCGCGAGCTGGACGACGACATCGGGGACGACCTCGAGCTGGTGGTGCAGGCGATCGAGCTGGTCGTCTCCACCCAGTTCGGGTCGACGTCGATGCTGCAACGCAAGCTACGGGTCGGCTTCGCCAAGGCGGGTCGCCTCATGGACATCCTCGAGAGTCGCGGCGTGGTCGGGGCCAGCGAGGGTTCGAAGGCCCGCGACGTGCTGGTCAAGCCCGACGACGTCGATGCGCTCATCGCCACCATCCAGGGGGAGCAGTGAACTCAGCAGCGCGGGCCACCCAGGCCCCGGAGCAGCACCTCGGTCCCGTCGGGGTCGACGCCCCCGACGAGCGCGACGAGCACGGCGTCCCGCCTGCCGAGCGCGCCCAGGCGACCGGCCCGCTGGAGGTCCGGCGCAACGGGACGCTGTCGGGCGGGGTGGGCGTCCTGGCCGCCGCGGTCGCGATCGCGTGGCTGGGCCGCGCCACGGCTGGCAACGCGCTCGTCGACTGGACCGTCGTCGCGGTGATGGCGGTCGTGGCGGCCTGCTACCTGCGCGCCGCGCTGGACGCGCGCACGCCCTTGCTCATCGCCGACGCCCACGGCGTCCGCGTGCGCCTCGGTCGCGCCTGGCGCGGGCTTCCCTGGGGGGCCGTCGCTGAGGTCGAGCACCAGCCTCGCCGCGGCCTGCTGCGGGACGGCCGGCTCGCCATCGTCCCGCGGGACCCCGACCGGTTCGTCGCCGACCTCGACCGTGCCGGCCGGCGCCAGGCCCGGGTGGCCGGACGGTTGTACGGCGCCCCGCTCGGGGTGCCGCTCGGTCCCTCGACCCGGCTGGTCGGGGCCGACGACGACCTGGTGGCCCAGCTCGAGGCGTTGGCGGACCCGTCGGTGCGGGTGGTGGACCTCCCCGCCCGCTCCGCCGACACTGGTGCCGACACAGATGGCGCCACTGACATCGACACAGATGGCGACGCCGACACCCACGCGGGCGGCGCCGACGCGGGCCCGGGGCTCGCAGCCGGGGAGCGCAGCCCCGCCGCCGACCAGGATCTCGACCGGGATCTCGACCGGGATCTCGACCCGGACGCTGACGCGGACGGCGACGCGCCCGCGCCGATCGTGCGCGACCCGCGCCCGTGGTTCGCCCGCGTGATCGCCGGTCTGTCAGGGCGACGCATCCGGGCGGGGCAGGTCGAGGCCGGCGCCCCGGCCGAGGAGGAGGAGGAGGAGGAGCGCGTCGCCGAGGAGGAGGCGGACCGGGCGCTCCCGGTCGACCGGGACCGGCCCGAGGCGCTCGAGGCGCTGGCCGACGAGGTGCGGCTCGTCGTCCCTGACGCCGACCCGGACCCCGCCCCCGGCGCCGACGACGCGACCTGGGACGCAACCGAGGGCGCCTCCGCGGACGACGCGGCCGAGGACGACGCGGCCGAGGACGACGCAGCCGAGGACGAGGGGCGGGCCCCCGGCCCCCGGTGGGCCGACCGGGTGCGCCCGATCGCGCGGCCCGGCCAGCCGGTCGAGCCCTTGGTCATCGACGACTTCCAGGTCGAGCCGGCCACGGACCCGGTCGTGGGACCCGACGTGGCGGCGGCCCGCACGCGACTGGGGCTCACGGTCGACCAGCTGGCCGAGCGCACCCGGATCCGGCCGCACGTCATCGAGTCGATCGAGGTCGACGACTTCGCACCCTGCGGCGGGGACTTCTACGCCCGCGGCCACCTGCGCACCCTCGCCCGGGTGCTCGGCATCGACGTGGTCCCGCTGCTCCACCGCTACGACGAGCGCTACGCCCACGAGCCGGTCGACGCCCGGCGCGTGTTCGAGGCCGAGCTCGCCAGCGCTGGCGCCCGCACCCGCCCGTCTCGCCTGCGCGGCGGTCCGAACTGGTCCGTCCTGGTCGCCGCCTTCATGGCCGTGGTGCTGTGCTGGTCGGTCGCCCAGCTGGTGCTGGACACCCCGCCCGACGTGCGGCCCCCCACGCCCACGCTGCGGGACGGGTCCGGCGGGGTCGCCAACGGCGCCGTCTCCGACGCCGAGCCCGTCCCGGTGCTGGTCGGCGCCGTGCAGGGCGGCGCGACCATCGAGGTCCGCGACGGCAACGGCGAGACGGTGTTCTCCGGCGACGTGGCATACGGCGAGTCCCGGGCGCTGGACGTGGTCCCGCCCGTGCGGGTGCGCTCCGACGACGGCGGCGCCGTCGAGGTGACCGTCGACGGGGAGTGGCGCGGCCGCATGGGCCGCCTCGGGGAGACGGCGACGCAGACGTACGCCGCCGGGGGCTGACCACGCCACGCCGTGACGTCCGCCACGCACGCCGGGCCGGCCTCGGTTCGTCGTCCGCGGGTGCGCGGCGGCATACTCGAGCACGATCATGACGACGACCGAGCAGGCCCCCCTCTCCGTGGCCGTGGTGACTCTCGGGTGTGCTCGCAACGAGGTCGACTCGGAGGAGCTGGCGGGTCGGCTGGAGGCCGACGGCTTCCGGCTCGTGCCGGACGCCGAGGACGCCGACACCGTGGTGGTGAACACCTGCGCCTTCGTCGAGGCCGCGAAGAAGGACTCCGTGGACACCCTGCTCGAGGCCGCTGACCTGCGCCAGGACGGCCGAGCGCGACCCGTCGTGGCGGTGGGCTGCCTCGCGGAGCGCTACGGCGCGGAGCTCGCCGCGTCGCTGCCGGAGGCGGACGCCGTGCTGGGGTTCGACGACTACCCCGACATCGCGGCGCGGCTGCGCGCGATCGTCGCGGGGGAGAAGCACCACCCGCACACCCCGCAGGACCGCCGGCGGCTGCTGCCGATCTCGCCGGCCGAGCGGGGCGGCGCCGCGCACGGGGGCGACCTGAGCCTCCCGGGTCACGGTGGGGCGGCGCCGGACCTCCCCGCCGGGCTCGCGCCCGACAGCGGACCGCGTCCGGTCCGGCGGAGGCTCGACGGCGGCCCCACCGCGCCGGTGAAGCTGGCCAGCGGCTGCGACCGGCGCTGCTCCTTCTGCGCGATCCCGAGCTTTCGCGGGTCGTTCGTCAGCCGGCGCCCGACGGACCTGCTCGACGAGGCGCGCTGGCTGGCGGGCGAGGGCGTGCGTGAGCTGTTCCTGGTCAGCGAGAACTCGACGTCCTACGGCAAGGACCTGGGCGACCTGCGGCTGCTCGAGACGCTGCTCCCCGAGCTCGCGGCGGTCCCGGACGTGGTGCGCGTGCGGGTGTCCTACCTGCAGCCCGCCGAGACCCGCGCGGGCCTGGTGCGCACCATCGCCGACACGCCCGGAGTCGCGCCCTACTTCGACCTCTCCTTCCAGCACGCCAGCGCGGCGGTGCTGCGTCGCATGCGCCGCTTCGGCGACCCCGACTCCTTCCTGGCGCTGCTGGACCAGGTGCGGGGTCACGCGCCGCACGCGGGTGTGCGGTCCAACGTCATCGTGGGCTTCCCCGGCGAGACCGAGGACGACGTGGCCGTGCTGTGCGACTTCCTTGCCGCCGCGCGGATGGACGTCACCGGCGTCTTCGGCTACTCCGACGAGGACGGCACCGAGGCCGCCTCCCTCGACGGCAAGCTGGAGGAGGACGACGTGGCCGATCGCGTCGCCCACGTGACCGCGCTGGTCGAGCAGCTCACCGCGCAGCGCGCGGAGGAACGGATCGGCGAGGAGGTCGAGGTGCTGGTGGAGTCGATGGACGAGGACGGTGTCGTGGGCCGGGCAGCGCACCAGGGCCCGGACGTCGACGGGTGCACGACGCTGCTGGACTCCGCCGGGGGGCCCGGGGGGAGCCGGGTGGGCGACCTGGTGCCGGCCGTCGTCGTCGACAGCGACGGGGTCGACCTCGTCGCCCGAGCCACCGGGGGAGCGCGATGACCGACGCCGTCGCCGCGGGGCGGCCGAGCAACTGGAACCTGCCGAACGTGCTCACCACGTTGCGCATCGTGATGGTGCCCTTCTTCGGGTGGGCGCTGCTCGTCGACGGGGGCGACTCCGCCGTCTGGCGCACGGTGGCGTGGCTGCTCTTCGGCCTGGCCATGATCACCGACAAGATCGACGGTGACCTGGCTCGGGCCCGCAACCTCGTCACGGACTTCGGCAAGATCGCGGACCCGATCGCCGACAAGGCCATCACGGGCATGGCCTTCATCGGGCTCGCCATCGTGGGCGACATCTGGGTCTGGGTGGCCGTCGTCGTGCTGCTGCGCGAGTGGAGCGTCACGATCCTTCGCCTCTCGGTGCTCAGGCGAGTGGTCATCGCGGCCAAGGACCTCGGGAAGTGGAAGACCACCTTCCAGGCGGTCGCGTTGGGCGGGCTGATCCTGCCGCTCCGCGACCCGGACCTTCCCTCCGCGCTGGAGGTCCCGGGCGAGGTGCTGTTCTACGCCTTCCAGGCCTGTCTCGCCGTGGCCGTGGCGCTGACCGTGTGGTCCGGCTACGAGTTCTATCGCGACGTGTGGCGGCAGCGGGACTCGCTGGTGCCCCGGCGCCGCACGCCCTGATCGGACCCGGGGCGTCTGGCCCACCCGGGACCGCGCCGGAAGATTCGTCGATCCGGTAGCGTTGACCACACCAGAGGAGAGGATGCGCGCATGGTGCTCTTTCGCCGCCTGCTCGGCGACGTGCTCCGCGACCGTCGGTCGCGGCGCGACCTGACCCTGCGCGAGCTCTCCAAGGAGGCCGGCGTCAGCCTCGGGTACATCTCCGAGATCGAGCGGGGCCAGAAGGAGGCCTCCTCCGAGCTCCTTGCCTCGCTCTGCTCGGCCC
Organism: uncultured Actinomycetota bacterium; assembly: GCA_963832415.1. GTDB lineage: Bacteria > Actinomycetota > Actinomycetes > Propionibacteriales > Nocardioidaceae > Nocardioides. The sequence continues at coordinate 108,699 of CAWHTZ010000012.1, forward strand.
TCGACGTGCCGCTCTCCTCCGTCCTGCGCGAGGTCAGCGACGCGATCGCCGTCGAGGAGGCCGCCATGGCCCTGGAGGCCGACCTCACCCTGGAGAAGACCATCCCGGTGGTGCGCAGCAGCGCCCGCCGTGGGGACGTCGTCGCCTCCGCCGCCTGAGCCGCCCGCGGCTCGTGCGCGAGGGCTACCGGTAGAGCGAGTAGGCGACGCGCACCTTGTCGTGGTCGCTGTTCATCTCGGTGAACTTGGGCCGCCAGGCGCGCACCCGCTTGCCCGGCACGTGGGTCAGGTAGTCGATGCGCTTGTGGTTGGTGTCGTAGGACACCCGGTTGCCGGCGAACCTCGAGCGCCAGTTGATGTCGCCGCCGCCGATCACGGCGGCGTAGTGCCATTTCGCGACCCGGTCGAGCAGGCGGGTGACGGTCCGCTGCTGCCGGCGCCAGGCTGCGCGGCGCCTGGACTTCAGCCGCGCGTGCTTGCTGTTCATGGCGTCCGGCACGAAGTGGATGTTCCAGCGCAGGATCTTCTTGCCCGATCCCCGGTGCTGCAGCACGACGAAGGTGAGGTAGCGGTCCCGGCAGACGCCCGGGACCTCGCGGCTGGCGAGGCGAGTACCGCTGTGGATGAGCTTCCACACGCTCCATCGCCACGAGATGGGGCTGGCGTTGATCGAGCCGCGCCACACCCGCCCGTCCCGACGGAAGCCGCCCGGCCAGTAGGTGCCCCACCCCTTGAGTCGCCCGATGGCGCGCGTCTGGCTCCAGCGCGTGATCTCCTGCCAGCCGATCACGTCGGCGTTGCGAGCGGCGCGGCGGATGTCCCGCCGCTGGCGGGCGGCCCGCATGTCGAAGGCGACGTTCATCGTGACCTGACGCGTGAATCCCGCCGGCCGACGCTTCTTCGAGCGTCGGCGGGCGACCGGCGCCTCGTCCGAGGTGGACTGCTGCTCGCGCGCGGACGAGGCGTCGTCGGCGGCCGCCCCCGTGCTCGTCACGGACAGGGTTCCGGCTCCGACGGCGGCGACCACCGCGAGGACGGTGACGATCCTGAGTACGGGCCTGCGGATGGGGCTGCGTCGCATGATGTGCTTCCTCCGGGTCCTGCTCCCTCAACTGCGGCCGCCTGGCGCGGGCTTGAGAATCCGCGGCGTCCTTGCAGAAACCTTGAGGGTGGGCGGAGCTGTGCCGCGGGGGAACGCGGCCCATTTGGTCCGAACGGGCCATGAGGGCCGCCCGATCGCCGTTCGCCACCGGGACCCCGGTTGCCCGTGGACCCGCCCCGAGGGGTCAGGCCACCGATGCCCGGTCGGCGGAGACGGCCGGCCGCGACCCGGCGACGGGGTCGCCGCGCAGGCGTGGTGCGCGGGTCAGCCGCCCGCGATGAGCGCGACGGCGCCCGCGCACAGGACCAGACCCCAGACCTGGGGCCGATGAGTGCGCTCGCGCAGGAGGACCAGGGCGAGGACGACGGTCACAGCGGGATAGAGCGAGGCGAGGACCGCCGTGACGCTCAGCAGCCCACCCTGCACGGCGAGGAGGTAGCTGCCCGTGGCCGCTGCCCCGAGGACGCCGGGCACGAGGCCACCCAGCAGCGCCACGCGCTCGCGCGGCCACCAGGACTGGTGCAGGAGCGCGCCGACGAAGGCGATCACTCCCGTGGCCACGACCTGGTGGAGGGCCAGGGGGAGGAGCCCGGCCCCCTCCGGCACCTGTCCCAGCGCCGCGAAGAGGGTGCCGAAGCCGAGTCCGGCCAGCACGCCGTCGCCGACCCCGGGTGGGCGACGGCCCCGGGATCCCGCCCGGGCCCGGGTCTCGCGCGGCTCGCTGGAGACCAGCCAGATCCCGGGCAGCGCGAGGACCAGGCCGAGCTGGACGAGCCCCCCCGGCCGCTCGCCGGAGAGGACGCCCACCAGGACGGGGACCACGACCGAGCCGACACCCGAGATCGGCGCGATGACCCCCATGCGTCCGCTCGCGAAGCCGCGGTAGAGGAACGCCGTGCCCAGCCCGCCCCCGATGCCGGCCAACGCGCCCCAGCCGAGGTCTGCCGCGGTCGGGGCGCCCTCGGACGAGGCGGCGAGCGCGAGCAGCAGCAGGCTCCCCGAGCCCAGGGCCACGAAGGCGACGGCCCAGGGCGCTGCTCGCCGCGACGCGAGCCCGCCGGCGAAGTCGGCGCAGCCGTAGGCGAGAGCGGAGCCGAGGGCGAGGAGCAGGGACACGAGTCAGCGAGGTGCGGCGCTGGACAAGCGAAACGGCCCCGGACCGCGGGGTCCGGGGCCGTTCGCTCGCCCGACGGGCGCCGAGCGTGAAGTCGGGATCAGCCCTCGTCGGGCGGCGTGGAAGCCGGCGTCTCGGCGAGCTTGTGCGTCTCGTCCTGGACGTGCGCGGCCATTTCCTTGATCTTGTCGTCGTGCTCCCGGGCGTGGTGCGCGCAGAAGAGCAGCTCACCGCCGGACTGAAGCTCGACGCGCAGGTAGGCCTGGGCGCCGCAACGGTCACAACGGTCCGCAGCGGTCAGCTCGGCGGAGGGGGCAACAGCAGTGCTCACTAGGGAACCTCTTTCCTTCCGTCGGTTCCTGGACAACAGTACGGACGCACCCCACATTCCCCGGGGGGACCGCCGCGTGTCGCAGGACACGTCTGCGGGTGTCGGACCCATACCCCCGCGGCGCCCCCCGCAGTCTGGGATCTGCGTCACACGGCATCCGCCCGACCCGACCAGTGTGACGTGCCCGGGCGGGGCGTGGGGACAAATGTCGGGACCCGAGACGATCGTTTCCGTGGTGTGACCCGTCCGGTATCCGCCCTTTGCCCTCGCCGGCGCCCTCGTCCGCCCCCGGCCGCCGCGTGGCGGGGCGGGGGGCGTGGCCGGGCGCCGGTAGATTCGCCCTGTGGCTGGCACCAAGGGCAGGAGCGGCACGATCGACAACTCCGGGTACAACGCGGCGCACCTCCTCGTCCTGGAGGGACTCGAGGCCGTGCGCAAGCGTCCGGGCATGTACGTCGGCTCGACCGACACCCGCGGCCTCATGCACTGCCTGTGGGAGATCATCGACAACGGGGTCGACGAGGCGCTCGCCGGCGCGGCCCACCGCGTCGAGGTCCTGCTGCACGCCGACGGCTCCGCCGAGGTCCACGACGACGGCCGGGGCATCCCCACCGACAAGGAGCCGCGCACCGGCCTCCCCGGCGTGGAGGTCGTGGCCACCAAGCTGCACGCGGGCGGCAAGTTCGGCGGCACGTCGTACGTCGCCACGGGCGGCCTGCACGGCGTCGGCCTCTCGGTGGTGAACGCGCTGGCCAGCCGGATGGACATCGACGTGGAGCGCGCGCCCTCGGCGCGGGGGCTGTCGTTCCACCGCGGCGTGCCCGGGGTATTCCACGGTGAGGGCCCCGCCGGCTCCTTCGAGCCGCAGTCGGGCCTGACCCGCAAGGGCAAGCGCGTCGCGAAGGGCCGCTCGGGCACGCGGATCCGGTTCTGGCCCGACCGGCAGATCTTCACCAAGGACGCGGGCTTCGTCTACGACGAGCTCGTCACCCGCGCCCGGCAGACGTCGTTCATCGTGCCGGGCCTGGAGCTCGTGATCCGGGACCTGCGCGGCGACGAGCCGCGCGAGGAGTCCTTCCGCCACGACGGCGGGATCGCGGAGTTCGTCGAGTTCCTCTCCGACGGTGAGCCCGTGAGCGACGTGCTCCGGCTGCAGGGCTCCGCGTCCTTCACCGAGACCGTGCCGCTGCTCGACGGCCAGGGTCACATGACCCCGCAGGAGGTGGAGCGCGAGCTGGGCGTCGACGTCGCGCTGCGCTGGAACCACGGGTACGACACCGAGATGCGCTCCTTCGTCAACGTCATCGCGACGCCCAAGGGCGGAACGCACCTCAGCGGCTTCGAGCAGGCGGTGACCAAGACCTTCAACGACGTGATGCGCCAGACCAAGGCGCTGAAGGTCAACGACGACGACGTCGTCAAGGACGACGTGCTCGAGGGCCTGACCGCCGTGGTCGCCGTGCGGCTGGCGGAGCCGCAGTTCGAGGGGCAGACCAAGGAGATCCTCGGGACCCCGGCCGCCCGCGGGATCGTGCGCAAGGTCGTGGCCCAGGAGCTCAAGGCCTGGCTCACCTCGACCAAGCGCGCGGAGAAGCAGCAGGCCCGGCTGGTGATGGAGAAGGTGGTCAGCGCCTCGAAGACGCGGATCGCCGCGCGGCAGCACAAGGAGACCCAGCGCCGCAAGAACGCCCTGGAGACCTCGGCGCTCCCGGCCAAGCTGGCCGACTGCCGGTCGAACGACAACGACCGCAGCGAGCTCTTCATCGTCGAGGGCGACTCGGCCCTCGGCACCGCGAAGCTGGCGCGCAGCTCCGAGTTCCAGGCGCTGCTGCCGATCCGCGGCAAGATCCTGAACGTGCAGAAGGCGTCGGTCTCCGACATGCTGAAGAACGCCGAGTGCGCCGCGATCATCCAGGTGGTCGGCACGGGCACGGCCCGCTCGTTCGAGATGGAGGCCCGGCGCTACGGCCGGATCATCTTCATGGCCGACGCCGACTCCGACGGCGCGCACATCCGCTGCCTGCTGGCGACGCTGTTCTTCACCTACATGCCGGACCTGATCCGCGATGGCCGCGTCTACACGGCCGTCCCCCCGCTGCACCGCATCGAGCTCTCCAACCCCAAGAAGGGGATGGACAAGTACGTCTACACCTACTCCGACGACGAGCTGCGCCGGAAGCTGGCCGAGCTGCAGAAGAAGGGCGTGCGCTGGAAGGACCCGGTGCAGCGCTACAAGGGCCTCGGCGAGATGGACGCCGACCAGCTCGCGGAGACCACCATGGACCCGCGGCACCGCACGCTGCGGCGGCTGACCTTCGACGACGCCGAGGTGGCGGCCCGGGTCTTCGAGCTCCTGATGGGCTCCGAGGTCGCGCCGCGCAAGGAGTTCATCGTGCAGGGCGCCTACGAGGTCGACGCCGAGGCCATCGACACCTGACCCCGCCGCCCCGCCGCGACGCGGACGCGGGCGTGTGCCACCGTATGTGCGTGCGCGGGTCGGGGACGCAGGTCGCCGCAGCGGGCGCGGTCGTGGTCGGCGTCACCTTCGGGATGGCCCGGTACGCCTACGGGTTGACCATGCCGCAGGTGACGAAGGACCTCGGGCTCTCGCCGGGCGCGGCCGGAACGATCGCGGGCGCCGCCTTTGCGGGCTACCTGGCCACGCTGTTGGTCGTCTCGTGGCTGTCCCGGCGGTTCGGCCCGCGGGCGCCGACGCTCCTCGGTGGTGGGTGCGTCGCCGGCGGGGGCCTCGTCGCGGCGGCGGCCCCCTCGGCGGGCGTGCTCACGGTCGGGGTGATCGTGGCCGGCGCGGCATCCGCCCTGGTGTGGGCGCCCTTCTCCGACCTCGTCGTCCGGGCCGCGTCTCCGGAGCGGCGGCCGACGCTGCTTGCGGTGGTGACCACGGGCACGGCCGCCGGACTCGTGGTCGTCGGCCTGGTCGCGCTGGTGGTGCTCCCCGCGTCGTGGCGCTGGGTGTGGGTCGCGATCGCCGGGCTGGCGGTGCTCGCGACGCTGCTGGAGCTGGCCCTGGTGCCCCGCGGCCTTCCGTTGGTGGACGGGGCCCCGGAGGGCGCAGCGGGCCCGGCGCGGGGCCTGCCGTGGGTGCGGCTGCTCGGCCCGATCGGCTTCGCCGCGGTCTACTTCGGCGGGACCATCGTCTACTTCAGCTACGCCACCGAGGCGGTGCGGTCGCAGGGACTGGCGGGGCAGACCGGTCCGCTGCTGTTCGTGGTTCTCGGCGTCACCGGGCTTGCGGGACTGTCGGCCGGGCGGGTGGCGACCCGGCTCGGGCCGGCACGTCTCGGCGGGCTCTGCCTGCTGGGGGTGGCCGCGGGCCTGCTGCTCCTCGCGTTCGCGTCGGGCAGCCTGACGCTCATCCTGCTCTCCGCCGCGGTCTACGGCCCGGGGTTCATGGCCGGATCGGCGCTCACGGCGATCTGGACCGCGGCCGCGGCGCCGGAGCGCGCCGGCGACGCCTTCACCGTCGCGCTGTTCGCCGGCGCCGTCTCCTCGGTGCTGTGGCCCGCCGCGGTGGGGGCCGGGGTCCCCACGTTCGGGCTGGGGCCGCTGCTCGCCGCGGTCGCCGTGCTGCTCGGCGTCGCCGGCTCGGTCTTCGTGCTGTTCCCGCGCTGGCTGCGGCGCACCGTGCTCTCGCTGACCTCGACCTCCTAGCCCCGGCGGACCGCGAGGGTCGATCCGGCGCGCCCCTTGCGCACCTCGAGCCGGGTCGGGATCCGGTCGCGCATCTCGGTGACGTGACTGACGACGCCGACGACGCGGCCGCCCTCGCGCAGCGCGTCGAGCGTGTCCAGCACGTCGTCCAGGGTGTCGGCATCCAGCGAGCCGAACCCCTCGTCGACGAAGAGGGTGTCGAGCTCCGCGCCGCCCGCCTCGCGCGTGATCACGTCGGCCAGGCCCAGCGCCAGGGCGAGCGAGACCACGAATGTCTCGCCGCCGGAGAGCGTGACGGGGTCGCGGTCCTCTCCGGACCAGTCGTCGCGGACGACGAGCCCGAGGCCACCCCGCTTCTCGCCGGCGCTGCGACGACCGGTGTGCTCCAGCGAGTACCGCCGGTCGCTCATGCCGCCCAGGCGCTCGTTGGCGGCCGCCACCACCTGGGTCAGCCGGTAGGCGAGCACGTAGGCCGAGAGCCGCATCTGCCAGCGGTTGTCGCCGGCCTTGCCCTCGACGAAGGCCGCCAGGTCGCGCACCGCCTCGTGCTCGGCACGCACCGGCGCCCACGCGGCGAGGCGTTCCTCGACCTCCGCGCGCAGGCCGTCGAGCCGCCGGCGCCGCGCCGCCCAGGTGGCCGCAGTGCTGCGGGCCTCGGTGAGCCGGTCGAGCGCCTCGGCGTGCGCCGCGCCGGCCCCCTCCAGGTCTGGCGGCTCCCGGTCGTCGACGCCGGCCAGCGCCGGGTCGTCCAGCACGGCACGCACGCCCGCGACCCGCTGCTCGTGCTCGGCGACGCGGCCGGCCAGGGCGTCGATCTCGGCTGCGGAGCGGTATGCCCGTCGGGCCGCATCCGCATCGGCGACGTCGTGCTCGGCCAGGGCCTCCGCCAGCTCCGCCGCCGACCGGTCGGCCGCCTCGGCCGCGGCGTCGGCGGCCTCGTGCGCGCGCACCGCGGCGGCGCAGGCGTCCTCTCGGCGGCGCTGCCGCGAGAGCAGCTCGTCGAGGTCGTCGGCACCCGTGCCCTCCAGCAGGGCCTCGACCTCCGCGGCGAGGGCCCGCTCCTGCGCGCCGAGGTGCGTCAGCCGGGTCCGGGCCTCGGCCAGCGCCACCTCGGCCGCGTGCGCCCGCTCGCCGGCGAGGGCCGCCTCGTCGGCCAGCGCGGAGGCGGCGGCACCGGCGTCGCCGACGTCGGCCGCCGGTGCGCGCAGGCCGTCGCGCCGGGCCAGGAGCGCCGCGCGTCGACCGGGCAGCGCGTCGGCGGGCTCGTCCCCGGCCCGGGACCGCGCCACGCCGAGCTGGACGTCGAGCTCTCGGACCCGTGCGTCGCGGGCGTGCTCGTCGACCTGGAGGTCGTCCACGCGGCGTTGGGCCACGCGCTCGTCCGTGGCGTCGGGCGCCCCGGCCGCGGGGACGGCCTTGGCCGGGTGGTCCGCGGAGCCGCAGACGGGGCAGCAGGCACCGACGGCGAGGTCGCCCGCGATCTCGGCGGCCATGCCCTCGAGCCGCGCCTCGCGCAGGGCGACGACGGCCTCGCGGGCGACGACGGTCTCCTGTCTCACGTCGAGCCAGGCGACGCGCGCCTCACCGTGCGCCGCGGCCAGACGCGCCACCTCCGCGTGGGCGTCGAGCCGCGCGTCGATGTCCGCCAGCTCGCCCTCGACCGCGGCCAGCGCCTCGGCGGCCTCCGCCGCGGCGCCCACCCGCCGCTCGGCCGCGGCGCGTCGGTCGGGCAGGTCGGCGAGGCGCCGGGCCGCCTCGGCGCGCTGCGCCTCGAGCCCGGCGACCTCGTCGCGGGCGGCGGACCGGGCCTCGGCGAGCTCGGCGAGCAGCCGGCGCCGCGGCAGCGCGGCGCGGACCTCGGCGGCGGCCGCGGCCGCGTCGTCGCGGGCGCCCGCGAGATCCGCGGGCGAGGGCGCGGGCCGCGCGAGCGACTCCGCGGCGGTGGCCGCCGCCGCCTCCGCGTGGGCTCGGGCGCGCTCCGCGTCGGCGGCGGTCTCGTCGCGCCGGCGCAGCGCGGGCGCGACCACCGCAGCAGTGCGGGCGGCGGCCAGGTCGGCGACGTCGCGGGAATGGCCGCTCGCGGCCGCGTGGAGCGCCGCGTCCTCGGCCCGGGCCCGGGCCAGCCGCTCGCGTCGCTCGTGCAGGTCGCGCGCGCCCTCCAGCGCACGGCGGGTGCGGCGCTCGGCGGCCCCGGCGGCGTCGGCCGCGAGCGCCGCCTCCGCCGCGGCCGCGCCGGCGCGGACGCCCAGCGAGCGGGCCCAGGCCGCCAGGGCGCCGTCGTCGGCCGCGGCATCCAGCGCGTCGACGTCGGGCTCGACCGGCACCGGGTCGCCGGTGGTCTCGCTGATGCGGCTGAGCAGGTCGCGCGCGCCCGACCGGTGCTCGTCGCACGCGCGTCGCAGCTCGACCCGCCGGTCGCGCAGCCAGCGCTCCGCGTCCTCGAAACGCTGGGTCCGGAACAGGCGCTGCAACAGCCGCTGGCGGTCGTCGGCGGGGGAGCGGAGGAAGGCCTGGAACCTGCCCTGCGGCAGCATCGCCACCTGTGTGAACTGGGCCAGCGTCATGCCCAGCAGCTCGCCGACCAGGTGGCCGGCCTCGTCGATGCGGCTGGTGAGCGGGCGCAGGTCGCCGTCGACGCGCTCGCTGAGCGTCACGGACGCCCGCTGCGGGGTCGTGCCGGCCCCGCGCTTCTTCGGCCGGTCCCAGGCCGGGGAGCGCACGATCCGGAACCGGCGACCGGCGAGCGTGGCCTCGAGCTCGACCCGGGGCGCCGCGCCGGGCTCGGCGCGGTCGCAGCGCAGCCGCTTGGCGTCGGCCCGGTCGCCGGGCACGTCGCCGTAGAGCGCGAAGCACACCGCGTCGAGGACGCTCGTCTTGCCCGCGCCGGTCGGCCCGGAGAGCAGGAAGAGGCCGGCCTCACAGAGCTGGTCGAAGTCCACGGCGACGGGCTCGGCGAAGGGCCCGAACGCCTCGACCTCCAGTCGGTGCAGGCGCATCAGTGACCCACCCCCGCGGGGACGGTGACGTCGCGCTCACGGTCGTCGCAGCAGGCGTCCAGGGCCTCGCCGAGCAGCCGCGCCTCGCCCGCCGTCGCCCCGGCGCCGCGCATCTCGGCCACGAAGGCGAGGGCGATCTCGCGGTCGCTGCGCCCCGCGGGCGGGGCCGACGGCGCCCCGGAGGCGAGGCCCGCGGGCGGCTCGAAGGCGAGCATCAGGGTCTCCGGGAAGCGCCCTCGCAGCCGCTCCATGGCGTGGGTCGGACGCACGGCGTCGGTGAGCGTGGCCTGCACCCAGGCGCCTTCGGCGTCGCGGTGCCGCGGGTCGGCGAGGAGGTCGTCGAGCGTCCCGCGCAGGCGCGCCAGCCGCCGCGGGACCGGCGCCTCGACGAAGCCCGTCTCCCGCACGCCGTCCGGCCCCAGGTCGACCAGCCAGGAGCCCTTGCGCTGGTCGGCCTCGGAGAAGGAGTACGCCAGGGGCGACCCGCTGTAGCGGATCGTGTCGCCGAGCACGTGCGGCCCGTGCAGGTGGCCGAGCGCGACGTAGTCGACGCCGTCGAAGACCGACGTCGCGACGCGGGAGACACCGCCGACGGAGATGTCCCGCTCGCTGTCGCTCGGGTGCGCGCCGGCCACGAACGCGTGCGCCAGCACCACCGACCGGGCGCGCCGGCCCGCCAGGTCGGCACGCACCCGCCGCATCGCCTCCGCGAGCGCGGCCTCGTGCGAGCGCCCGGCGAGGCGCCACGGCTCGCGGACGGCGTCGGGGTCGAGATAGGGCAGGCCGTGCACCGCGACCGCGCCGTGCTCGTCCTCCAGCACGACCGGCGTGCCGACCCCGTCGGCGCTGGTGCGCACGTGCACCCCGGCCGTGTCGGCGAGCCGCGAGCCGAACCCCAGCCGGCGGGCCGAGTCGTGGTTGCCGCTGGTGATCACCACGCGGGCCCGCGACGCGGCGAGCCGGGCCAGGGTCTCGTCCGCCAGCGCCACCGCGTCGACGGGCGGGAGCGCCCGGTCGTAGACGTCGCCGGCGACCAGCACGAGATCGACCCGCTCGGCCTCGACGACCTCGAGCAGGTGGTCGACGAAGGTCGCCTGGTGCTCCAGCATCCCGACCCGGTGGAAGGACCGGCCCAGGTGCCAGTCGGAGGTGTGCAGGATGCGCATGGTGCTCACGCTAGGAGTGGCCACCGACAGTGGCCCGGACCCACGCCGTCACCACCCGTCCGCGGCGGCCCGTGCCTCCCGCAGCGCGTCGTCGATCCGCTCCGCATCCGCCTGCGACAGGCCGCGGAACATGGGGAGTCCGAGCACCGTGTCGGCGAGGCACTCCGTGACCGGCAGCGGGTCCCGCGGGATCGCGCGATAGGCGGGCATCCGGTGGCACCCGCCGCCCCACCACCGGCGGGTGGCGACCCGGTGTCGCGTCAGCACGCGCTCGACCACCTCGCGGCACCGGCGGTCGGGCAGCCGCACGACCCAGTAGGGACTCACGTGACCGGTGAGGCCCGGTGCGGCCTGCAGCCCGTGCTCACGGGTGAGTGCGTCTGTGACCGCACGGGCCGCCAACCATTCGTCCCGCTCCTCGTCCCACCCGTCGAGCGCGGCGAGCGCGATGACCGCGGCGGGTTCGGAGAGCTTGGCGTTGAGGCCGACGACGCGGGAGCAGCGTTCCTCGGCGAAGCCGAGGTTCGTCCACGTCCGGAACCGCGCCGCCCGCTCCGCGTCGCCGAGCACGACGACGCCGCCCTCACCGGCACCGAGCACCTTGGTGGCTCCCAGCGAGTAGACGACCGCGGCGGCGGCCGGCATGTCGTGGAGCCGATGGTCGGCCCCGAGCGAGGCCGCGGCGTCGACGACCACCTCCGGCGCGGAGACCCAGGCCTCCGCACCGAACCCCACACCGAAGGGTGCGACCCGGACGACCCCCCCGGCCTCCCCGCCGTCGCAGCGCAGCCACCAGTCTCGCTCGTCGACGTCCCGGAGGACGGTGTCACGACCGGCCTGCAGGGCGGCGGCCACGGTCGCCGAGAACGTCCAGGACGGCAGCGTCCATCGGTGCTGGCCGCCGGTGGCGAGGGCGCCAGTCAGCCCCAGCGTCGCGTTCGCCACGGCCACCACGCGGTCCGCCGGGACCCCCAGCCGCGCGCCGATGCGGCGCTCGAGCTCGCGCGACTGGGGGCCGAAGTTCGAGAACCACCCGGAGCGATGCATCGCGCCGAGCCTGGCGTGGAGCGCGGCGGGTGGCGGCAGGACCGGCCGCATCAGCGGGACCAGCGCGTCCCCCTCGTCCATGCCCCCAGTTCCTCTCGGCTCCCATGCCAGCACTCGACGGCTTGCGCGGCCGATCGTGCCGATGGCGCGCCTCGCGGTCCACTACGATATCGGCGATGCGGGTCCTCGTCGTCGGAAGCACGTCGGTCATCGGGTCCGCCATCCGCGGCGATCTGGCGAGAGCAGGCCTCGAGGTCGTCACCGCGGGTCGGCGCGACGCCGACATCCCGCTCGACCTGTCAGACGTGGGCGTCGCGCGGTCCGGGAGGCCCCGGGCGTTCGCGGGAGAAGCGTTCGACGTGGTCGTCAACACGGCGGCCGCAGTCGGGGGTCCCGGGCAGCCTGCCGACCTCGTCCGGCGGGTCAACGTCGCCGGAGCCCGGGTGGTCGCCGAGATCGCGTGCGCCTCGGGTGCCCGGAGGTTGGTCCATTTCTCGACGGTGTACGCGGGGTTCCACGACCGCTACCCCGGTCCGGCCGTCTACGCCGAGACCAAGGCCGCTGGCGAGGCCGAGGTGGGCAGGTTCGCGTCCCGGGCCGGGCTGCCGCTCGCCGTGCTCCGTCCGACGCACGTGTACGACACCGCCGGTCGGTGCCGGCCGAACCAGGAGCTGCCGTACCGCTTCGCCGAGCTCGCCGCCGCGGGGAAGGACATCGTCGTGCACGGGACGGGCCGGGCCCGCCGCGACTACCTGCATCTCGACGACCTGGTGCGGGCGGTCCACCACTGCGTCCGCGCCGGGGCCGCGGGGACCCACGTGCTGGGCTCGCCGAGGACCATGACCTTGCTCGAGATTGCTGGCGCGGCGCAGGCCGCCTTCGGCTCCGCCGGCACCATTCGTCTCGCCGAGGACAGGTCCGAGCCCGCCGGCATGCCTCCCCTCGACGACGCCGGATGGCGGGCGCTCGGTCTCCACCCCCGGGTGGACCTGGCCGCCGGCTTCGCCCTTCTCCGCGCTGCGGGCGCCCAGTGACGACGGTCCTGGTGACCGGCGTCGGCGCCGTCACCGGCTACGGCGTGGTCCGGTCCCTGCGCTCAGCCCGCCCGGACCTGCGCGTCATCGGCACGGACATCCATCGGGACGCCGTGGGTGCGCACTGGTGCGAGACGTTCGTCACGGCGCCGCCGAGCCTGGACGACCGCTACCCTGCGTGGTTGGCCGCTACGACGCGCCGGCTCGGCGTGGATCTGGTGCTGCCCACGATCGACGCCGACCTGGACTGCCACGTGGCCCACCCCGGCCTCGCCGGCGAGCTGGACTGCGCGGTGGCACTGAACTCGGCGACCTCGCTCACGCTCAGCCGCGACAAGGGCGAGCTCGACGACGCGTTGGCCGCACGCCGGGACCCGGCACGCATCCCGAGCAGCCGGGCCACCGACTTCCCCAGCCTCAGCGCGGAGCTGGGCCTGCCCTTTCTGGTCAAGGCGCGGCACGGTCAGGGCGGACGCGGGCTCGTCACCGTCGACGGCGCCGACGCCTTCGCGGCCCAGGCCCACCGCATCCCCGGCTCCGCCCTGGCGCAGCGGGTGGTCGGCAGCGAGGACGAGGAGTACACGGCCGGGATCTTCGGCGACGGCGCCGGCGGCGTCGCCGCCCGGATCGCGATGCGGCGTCGCCTGGCTGACGACGGGATGACCAGGCGCGCCGAGGTGGTGGCGGTGCCGGCCTCCCTGGAGGAGACGCTGCGGCGGCTGGCGCGGCTGGCGATGCCCTCCGGACCGACGAACCTGCAGCTGCGACGGGAGGACGATCGGTGGTACCTGCTGGAGATCAACGCACGGATCTCGTCGAGCACCTCCCTGCGCACGCTCTTTGGCTATCCCGAGGCGGCGATGACGGTGGACTGGTTCCTGACCGGGGCCTTGCCGGAGCAGCCGAGGCTGCGGCGCGGGCTCGCCGCCCGATACGTGGAGGACGTGGTCCTGGATGATCGCGCTCGTCTCTGACGTCCACGGCAACCTGGCCGCCCTCCAGGCCGTGCTGGGCCGGATCGACGCGCTGGGGATCGGGACCGTGTGCTGCCTCGGTGACACCGCCGGCTACTACCCGGACGTCGACGCGTGCTGCGCCCTGCTGCGCGAGCGGAAGGTGCGCTCGGTGCGGGGCAACCACGACCACTACCTCGTCACGGGCGCCCGCAGCGGGCGATCTCCCTACGCCGACCTGTGCATCGACCGCCAGCAGACCACGGTCAGCGCAGCCACTCTCGACTGGCTCGGGGGGCTGCCCGAGCGGGCCCGCTTCCACGGCATCTCGGTCGTGCACGGTGGGTGGCACGACCCCTTGGAGGAGTATCTGCTCGAGCCCGACGACGCATACTTCGCCGGCATCGACGGTTCCCTCTTCGCCTCCGGCCACACGCACCGGGCCACCGTCTGGGAGGGCGAGCACGCGACGTACTGCAACCCCGGGTCGGTGGGCCAGCCGCGGGACGGCGACCCCCGAGCCTCGTTCGCCACCTGGGACGGGACGCGCTTCGCCCTCGAGCGCGTGCCCTACGACGTCGAGCGCACGCGGATGGCTGCGGCCGCGGCCGGGCTCCCGGAGGCGATCGCCGCCAACCTCGACCGCGGCCTGACGATCGGTACGGCATGAGCATGCTCGCCGATCCCGACGCGAACCCGGACGGACACGCCGTCGCCCTGATGCAGCCCTACTTCCTGCCCTATCTTGGCTACTGGCAGCTGCTCGCCCGCGCGGACGAGTTCATTGTCTACGACACCGCGCAGTACGTCCGCGGCAGCTGGATCAACCGCAACCGGATACGGCTGCGGGACCAGGTGCGCTGGCTCACCCTGCCGGTGGAGCACGCGCCCCACCGGTGGCCGATCAACCGGCGACGGCTGGCGCCCGACACCGGCTGGCGCCGCCGGCTGGTGGACCAGGCCGCGGCCGCCTACCGCGCCGCGCCGCACCGCGAGGCGGGCCTCGCGCTGCTGACCGAGATCCTCGGGCACCGGGGGCGGGACCTTGCCCCGTTCCTGGTCGGCGCGCTGCGCGCGGTCGCGGCGCGGCTGGCCATCGACACCCCGATCCGGCTCGCCTCCGCCCTCCCGGTCGACCCGGGGGTCGACCGGGAACAACGGGTCATCGCCGTGTGCCGGGCCCGGGGCGCGACCGACTACCTCAACCTGTCCGGTGGGCGCGCGCTCTACGCTCCCGAGGCATTCCGGGCGGCCGGGCTCACCCTGCGCTTCCGGGTCCCCCCCGGCCCGCCGCCCGATCGCGAGACGCACGACGACCACGCGCTGTCGGTGCTGGACCTGATCATGCGGCGAGATCCGACACAGGTCGCCGCACTCTTGGCAGACTCGGCCTGGGCGGCCCCCGCGGGGCCGGCCGATCCTTTGTCGACCAGGAGCCGCCGATGATCCGACGAGTCAGGGGCGCCCTCGGGTCCCGCGTGCGCCGGGCGGCCGGCACCGAGGCGCTCCTGGCGGAGCTGCAGGGGTTGCGCTCCGAGCTCACCGACCAGCTCCGGACCGAGCAGGCGGATCTCGGTCGGCGTCTGCGCAGGCTGGAGCAGGCCGTGGAGGTCGATCGCGAGCGCCGCAGGATGGAGCTCGACCGGATCCCGGAGCTGCGCAGCGAGCTCGCCCGGGTCCGGTCGCGCCCCGACTACGAGGCGTCGTTCTCGGAGACCGAGCCCCTGGTCAGCGTGCGCATCGCCGCCTACCAGCGCACGCGACAGCTGGTGGAGCTGGCCATCCCCTCCGTGCTGGCCCAGACCTACGAGCGGCTCCAGGTCGTCGTGGTGAACGACGGGCCGAACCCGCGGACCCGCGAGGCCATCGGCGGCCTGGGCGACCCGCGCATCCGCTACGAGGAGCTCCCGGCGCGCGGCCACTACCCCGCGCACCCGCCGAGCCGCTGGCGGGTGGCCGGGACGCCGGCGGGCAACCGGGGGATCGAGCTCGCCTCGGGCCGCTGGATCGCCACACTCGACGAGGACGACGAGTTCCACCCGAAGCACGTCGAGACCCTGCTGGGTCTCGCGCGCCGCCAGCGCGCCGAGCTGAGCCACGGGGCGCTGATCCGGCGCGACGTCACCAACGGCCGCGAGGAGAGGATCTGGAGCTCGCCGCCCCAGCTGGGCCAGTTCAGCTTCCAGGGGGCGCTCTACCACGCCGCACTCGCCATCTTCCGCTACGAGCCGCTCGCCTGGACCCTCCAGGAGCCCGGCGACTGGAACCTGGTGCGGCGGATGTCGCTGGCGGGGGTGCGGATGGCCGCCACGGAGACGGTGGTGGGCACCCTGCATGCGGCGCCGCTGAAGCAGAAGGCCACGCACCCGTGGTACCAGCCGTCGTGACGCCGCCGGAGGGCGTGCCGTGGCTCAGGCGTACTGCACGGTCCGGTCGTCGTCGGTGAAGCCGTAGAGCGCGAGCCCGCCCTCGCGGGCCAGGTCGACCGCCAGGCTCGTGGGCGCGCCCACGGCCACGAGCGAGCCGGTGCCCGCGGCGAGCGACTTCTGGACGAGCTCGAAACCGGCGCGCCCGCTGACCACGAGGCAGGAGCCGGCGACCGGGTCGCCGGCGAGCAACCGGGCGCCGGTGACCTTGTCGACCGCGTTGTGCCGGCCGACGTCCTCGCGGACGACGAGCAGCTCGCCCTCCGCCGTCGCGAGCCCGGCGGCGTGCACGCCGCCGGTGCGGTCGAAGAGCTGCTGGCGCTCGCGCAGCCGCCGGGGCAGCGTGCGCACGACGGCGGGGGAGGGGAGGGGGCCGTCCCACGCCGGCGCGTCGGAGGGCGCGGCGAGCGCGGCCCCGACGCTGTCCTTGCCACACACCCCGCAGGCCGAGGAGCCGAGGGCGGCGGCGGCGTGGCGGAGCCCGGGGTCGCGGGCGGGCGGCGAGGCGAGCTCGGCGGTCACCACGTTGAGCTCCTGCTGCGGATCGAGGTCGGCGTCGGTGCAGTAGGCCAGCCCGGCCAGGGCTCCCGGACCCTGCGGCGTGCCGCCGACGATCCCCTCGTGCCGGAGCCACCCGGCGGCGAGCTCGAAGTCGTGGCCGGGCGTGCGCATCGTGACCCAGACGCGGTGCGCCGGTGCGCCCGGCCAGGTCAGCCGGATCTCCATCGGCTCCTCCGTGGCGAGCCGGTCCTCGCGGCGCCGCTCGCGCTCCGCCTGCGCGTCGTGCTCCACGACACGCACCCGGACGCTGCGTCCCGGTCGCCGGGCGCGGGATCCGTCGGGCGCCACCTCAGCCCCCGTACCGGCGGCGCACCGCGAGGCGCCGGCCGAGCTCGTCGGTGCGGTCGAGCACCCGTCGGCGCAACGCGACGTCGAGGTCGGCCCGCTCGCTCAGCGACAGGGCGCGGTCGACGGTCGCCTGCTCGAGCGCGGTGATCGGGAAGTAGAACTCGGCCACGTCGGCGAGGACCCAACCGCTGAAGCGCTCGGCGGCGCCGGGCAGCTCGTCGAAGAAGCGCTGGGCGTACGGCGCGGTCAGCTCCTCCTGGCCGGCGCGCCACATGGAGCTCCCGGCCGCCTCGAGCTCGTAGTTGGGCACCTCGACCTCGCCGGCGAACCGGGCCCAGGCGAAGGCCTTCGCCTCGGCGTCCGGCAGCGCCGCGACGGCGGCGGTGTGGTCCACCTGCGACTTCGCCGTGTGCTCGCGGCGCAGGGCGGCGTCCAGGCCGTCGCGGTCGATCCCGCCCAGCACGGCGAGCCGGGTGAGCATCCGCCACCGCAGGTCGAGGTCGATGGCGACCCCGTCCGGCAGGCCTTCCTCGTCGAGCCACTCGCGCAGCACCGGGGGGTCTCCCGCGCTGGCCACCGCGCCCTGGAACGCCGCCAGCTGCAGCGTGCTGCCGGGCTCGCAGGCGAGGCTGCGGTCGAGCGCGGCGCGGTGCAGCCGGGCCAGGAACTTCTCCCTCTCGGGCCCGAGCGGCGCCACGCGGTCCACCGCCCAGGGCAGCAGGTAGGACAGCGCGTCCTCGGTGTCCTCCTCGGGCAGCGTCGCCTCGAGCAGCTCGAGCACGCAGGCGGGGTCGACGGCGGCGTTGTGGAAACCGCTGCGCACGTTGTTCCAGATGCCCGCCCGCAGCCGGGCATCCGCGGTCGAGGCGAGGAGATCCGGCAGGGCGGCCAGCGTCTGCTCGTCGGGGTGCACCAGCGCCCAGGTCTCCTCGTAGGGGTCGAGCACGACGGCTCGGTCGCCTGCGTCGTACGCCGTCTCGGGACTGTCGATCCGCAGCCGCGCCACCTCCCACGTCCCGTGGGGCTCGGCGGTGGCGGCGGAGAACACGTGCGACCGGTCGGCCGGGTGACCTAGCGGGGACACCCGCAGCAGCGTGCCCGAACCGCGGTCGAGGCTCAGCGTGTCCAGGCCGGCCGAGGAGAGCCACTGGCGGCGGAAGGTCTCCAGGGACTCGCCAGAGGCGCGCTCCCAGCAGGCGAGCAGGTCCGCCATCTCCGCGGTGCCGAAACGGTGTCTCTCCAAGTGGTCGATCACCCCCGCGAAGAAGGCCTGGTCGCCGAGCATGCTGTTGATCTGCTTGAGGATGCTGGCGCCCTTGGTGTAGGAGATCCCGTCGAAGTCCTGGAGGGCCGCCATCGCGTCCTCCGCGCCGTTGCCGCCCACCGGGTGTGTGGTGGGCCGCTGGTCGGCGACCAGGCCCCACTGGCGCCGCGCGTAGGCGTTGTGCGTCCAGGCGTCGCTGAACTCGGTGACGTCGGCGGTGACCCGGTTGCCCATGTACTCCGCGAACGACTCGTTGAGCCACAGGTCGTCCCACCAGCGGGGGGTGGTCAGGTTGCCGAACCACTGGTGGGCCATCTCGTGCGCCATCGTGGTGGCGCGCTGGATCCGGGCCCCGCGGGCCACGCGGGAGGTGAAGACCAGGGGGTCACGGAAGGTCACGCAGCCGGGGTTCTCCATCGCCCCGGCGTTGAACTCGGGCACGAAGGCCTGGTGGTAGGCGCCGAACGGGTAGCGGATGCCGAAGAGGCGGTGGTACTCGTCGAAGCACCGCCGCGTGATCTCGAAGAGCTCCTCGGCGTCGGCCTCCAGGTGCGACGCGATGCTGCGCCGCGCGCTGAGCCCGAGCGGGATCCCGTCGTGCTCGTCGGAGACGACGTACCAGGGGCCCGCGACCAGGGTGACGAGGTAGGTCGAGAGCGGCTGGCTGCGCTCCATCTCCCAGTGCCCGCGATCCACCTGCGTGCCGGGTGCGTTGCCCACCACCGTCCACCCCCTGGGAGCCGACACGCGCAGGGTGACGGGAGCCTTGAGGTCGGGCTGGTCGAAGCAGGCGAAGATGCTCGGCGCGGCGTCCATGAAGGACATCCCGTAGACGTAGTACCGCCCGTCGGCGGGGTCCTGGCTGCGGTGCAGCCCCTCGCCGTCCTTGCGGTAGCGCATGGTCGCGTCGACGACGAGGCGGTGCGCTCCGGGCGTGGTGCGCAGCGGCAGTCGCCCACGCTCCAGGGCGGTGGTGTCGAGGCTTGCGTCGTCCAGGCGGGCCGAGTGGATGACCGCCGGCTTCACGTCGAGGAAGGTCTCGCCGCCCGCGCTCCTGAACTCGATCGTGGCCACGGAGCGGAAGGTGGTCGTCGCGTCCGCGTCCGCGTCGGTCAGGTCCAGGCGGACGTCGTAGTGCTCGACGGAGAGCTGCCCGGCGCGTTGCGCGGCCTCCTCGCGCCGCAGGCTGCGGCCGAGCGAGGGTGGGCCGGGCTGGGCGTTGCTCATCGCGGCCACCTTAGGCCGCCGGCCGGGCCCGTGTGCCCACCCGGTTCCTAGACTCGATCCATGGTCCGGTCCCGCGCCCCCCGCGCCGCGATCCTGCTGGTGACGGCCCTGGCCCTGGCTCTCGCCACGCTCGTCGGGTGCGGCGCCGACGCCGAGCCGACGTCGGACCAGACGGCACCGGCGTTCGACTCGCTCGAGGCCCCGGTGTTCGCGCGCAAGATGTCCGAACCCGGGACGACGCTGCTCGACGTGCGCACGCCCGACGAGTTCCGGCACGGCCACATCGAGGGCGCGCGCAACATCAGCCTGGAGGGCGAGGACTTCGAGAACCGCATCGAGGAGCTGGACCCCGACCGCACCTACGCGCTCTACTGCCGCAGCGACCGCCGTTCGGGCCACGCGATGCAGGTGATGGCCGAGCACGGGCTGGGGCAGGTCTACGACCTCGATGGCGGCATGGACGCCTGGAAGGCGTACGGGGGCGCCGTCACCCGCTGAGCCGGACCGGCGGGGCGCGGTGGCTCAGCGGGCGACGGTGACGGCCTCGATCGTCACGTCCTCGGCCGGTGCGCCGTCCGGGGCGCCCCCCTCGGTGCCGTTGGCCGCGATGTCGTCGAGCAGGTCGAGGCTGCCGTCGTCGAGGCTCCCGAGGACCGTGTACTGCGGGGGCAGCGGGGTGTCCTCGTAGACGAGGAAGAACTGCGAGCCGTTCGTGTCCTGGCCCGCGTTCGCCATGGCGATCGTGCCCGCCGGGTACTCCTCGTCACCGGAGAGCTCGTCGTCGAAGGAGTAGCCGGGCCCGCCGGTGCCGGTGCCCGTGGGGTCGCCGCACTGGAGCACGTAGATGCCCTCGGTGGTCAGGCGGTGGCACGGGGTGTCGTCGAAGTACCCCTGCTCGGCCAGCGAGACGAAGGAGTTCACCGCGCAGGGCGCCTGGCCCGCGTCGAGCGTGGTGCCCAGCTCTCCCTGGCTGAGCTCGACGGTGGCCTCGACGTCGCCGCCGAACTGCGCCTGCTCCGGCGGCGGCTCGACCTCGCGGGCGGCCCCCCGCCCGTCGCTCGGGTAGGAGCAGGTCACCCCGCCGCCGTCGTCCCCCGACGCCGAGGCGTCGCCGTCGTCCGAGCAGGCGCCGAGCGTGCCCAGGAGCACGACGGCCGCGGCGGCCGCGGGGAGCGGGCGGAACCGGTGGGGGAGAAGACGCATGGCGCGATCCTAGGTGGACCGCCCGGCCCTCAGTCGTTGGCGCCCCGCGCGTCGACCTGCCACGGGGAGGCGGCGCCGTCGTCGTCCGCCCGGATCGAGTCGGCGAGGTTCACCGCCGTGCACACGTGGTTGGGCACGACGCGGACCCGGCTGCCGAGCGGGAGGTCCGCGCCGGGCGCCTCGACGACCGCGTGGTGCTCGGCCAGGAGGACGACGCGCGCCCCCGGGTGCTCCGGCAGTCGCCCGAACCCGGTCGCCCACGAGGCGCGGTCCGCCCCCAGCGCCTTCGAGCCGGCGTCCAGGACGACCCGGCCCTCCCGGCGGCTGACCACGGTCGCCACGCAGCACAGGGCGACGTCCTCCGGCCGCATGGCGCCCAGCTCCCACTGCTGTGCGTCGCCGAGGGCGTAGACGCCGGGCCGGAGCTCGGTCGGCACCCCGCCACCGGCCGCGTCCGCCTCCCGGGTGCCGGCGATGCTCGCCGCCAGGCTGGGCGTCGAGCCTCCCGAGCGCACCCGCGCGGGCAGGCCCGCCGCCGCCATCGACTCGGCGCCCCGGGCCAGCGCCGCCGCCTCGTCCGTCGCGGCCGCGTCGGCAGCACCGGGTCCGTACGCGTGCCCGGGGAACGTGAAGACGCCCTCGACCGGCATCCCCGCGTCGGCGGCGACGCGCGCGACCTCGCCGGCCTCGCCGGCAGTCGTCCCGGAGCGGTGCTGCCCGCTGTCCACCTCGACGAGGACGCTGACCTGTCCGCGGTGCGGCCCGAGCGCGGCGGCCATCTGTCGGGCGCCGCCCGCCGAGTCGACGCCCAGGGCGACCCGCACGCCGTCGTCCACCAGCGCGACGACGCGTGCGGCGCGCGCGGCGTCGAGCCACACCGGGTAGGCGACGAACACGTCGCGGCAGCCGTGCGCGGCGAACACCTCGGCCTCGGACACGGTGGCGACCGTGATGCCGACCGCCCCGGCGTCGAGCTGCATCCGCGCGATGCGGGCGGACTTGTGCGTCTTGACGTGTGGTCGCAGGTCCACGCCCGCTGCGGCCGCCGCCCGTGCCGCGCGGGCGACGTTGGCCTCGAGGCGGGCCGGGTCGAGTCGTAGGTAGGGCGTCGCGGGCGCGCTCACATCTCCTCGTGCACGTCGGGGTCGCCGCCGAAGAGCCGCCCGTCGGGTTCGGCGAGCGAGGAGATGGCCGCCACCTCCGCCTCGGTCAGCGCGACCCCGTCGAGATCGAGGTTCGCCCGCTGCCGGTCCGGGTCGGCCGACTTGGGGATCGGCAGGACGCCCAGCGCGACGTGCCACCCGAGGATCACCTGACCGGGGGTGACGCCGAGCCTCTCGGCCGGTCCGGTGACGACCGCCTCGTCGAGCGGGGCGCGGTGCTTGCCCATGGGGCTCCAGGCCTCCGTCACGATCCCGAGGTCGGCGTGCACGGCCCGCAGCTCCTCCTGCGGGAAGCGGGGGTGCAGCTCGACCTGGTTGACGGCGGGCGTGACGCCGCTGTCGTCGATGATGTGGTGCAGGTGCTCGGGGGTGAAGTTGGAGACGCCGACGTGTCGCACGAGACCCTGCTCCCGGCAGGCGACGAGGGCCCGCCAGGCCTGCGGGTAGAGCCCGCGCGACGGGTTGGGCCAGTGGATCAGGGCGAGGTCGAGCCGGTCCAGTCCCAGCCGCTCCAGGGAGCCGTGCACCGACGCGATGGCATCGTCGTAGGCGTGGTGCCGACCCGGGATCTTGGTGGCGACGAGCACCTCGTCGCGCGGCACGCCGGAGCGGCGCAGGGCCTCGCCCACCTCGGCCTCGTTCTCGTAGTTCACGGCCGTGTCGAGCAGGCGGTAGCCCGCGTCGAGGGCGCTGGTGATGGCGCGGACGCCCTCCTCGCCGGAGAGCGGGTGGGTGCCGAAGCCGACACGGGGCAGGGCGGTGCCGTCGGGCAGGCGCAGCGGGCCGGGCGCGGTCGTGGATGCCATGGCGCCACGGTAGCGGCGGATGCGGGGCGGGGAACCGCTCCGTCGGGGGAGGCGACCCCCGTCGTCTTGACCGGGCCTTCTAGCGTCGCGGTCATGACGGATGGACGAAGTGACGAGAAGATGGCGGCGCTGCAGGGTGTCGTGGAGCGCGTGGCCTCCTACCAGGAGGCCGCGCCCGAGGGCACCGTGGAGAAGGAGCTGCGGGAGGCGCTGGCCGCGACGGACCTCGAGCTCGACGACAACCAGGTCGTGGCCCTGGCCGAGGCGATCGAGGCGCGGGACAAGTCGACCGACACGGTGGACGTGCAGGAGGTCCTCGGCTGAGCGGACCCGCGGGTGAGGGCGCCGGCGTCGCCGGCGTGCTCGACCGCGTGTGGACGGACGTGTCGGGCACGCAGCCGGCGCCGGAGACGGGGCTGGTGCTGCTCGCCGCGGCGTTGGCGGCCGTCGCGGTGCTGGCGCCCGGCCTCTGGCGACGCTCGCGCTACGCGCTGACCATCGTGCACGAGGGCGGCCACGCCCTCGTTGCGGTCGCCACGGGTCGCCGGCTCAGCGGCATCCGGCTCCACTCGGACACCTCGGGCCTCACGGTCTCCCGAGGGCGGAACCGCGGGGCGGGAATGGTGCTCACCGCCCTGGCGGGCTACCCCGCGCCGGCCCTGCTCGGGCTGGGCGCGGCGGCCCTGCTGGCCCAGGGTCGGGCGCTCGCGGTCCTCTGGCTGTCGGTGCTGCTGCTGGCCGCGCTCCTGGCCTGGGTCCGCAACCTCTTCGGACTGTGGCTCGTGGTGGTGGCCGGCGCCGCGCTCGTGGCCGTCACGTGGTGGGGCCGCGAGGTGCATCAGGCCCTGGCGGCCTGGACCCTGGCCTGGTTCCTGCTGCTCGGCTCGCCGCGGCCCGTCGTGGAGATGCAGGCCGGGCGCCGGGGGAGGCGCTCCGCCAGCTCGGACGCCGACGTCCTCGCCCGCCTCACCCCGGTCCCCGGGGTGCTGTGGGTGCTGCTGATGCTCGCGGCGGCGCTGGCCTGCCTGGCGGGCGGCGCCGCGCTGCTGCTCTGACCGGCGGCGCCCGGATGGTCAGTCGTCGCCGGCGGAGCCGGCCGGGATCAGCGGCGCCGGGTCGCGCAACAGGTTGTCCAGCCGCGCCATCGCCACGGCGCCGACGACGGGCCCGAGCGCCAGCAGCGCGGTCGCGGTCCGCCACGACGACGCCTCGACGACGTAGGGCACGGCGTTGATCGTCACGACGCTGAGGAGGAACCCGATGGCCGTCTGGGTGGTCAGCGCTGTACCGGTGTAGCGCGGGTCGACGACGTCGGCCACGCAGCTGGAGAAGAGGCCGGAGTCGGCGATCACCGTCAGGCCCCAGGCGAGCAGCACCGGGACGACGAGCAGGGGGTGGGCCTCGAAGACGAGCGCCGCGA
Source organism: uncultured Actinomycetota bacterium (assembly GCA_963832415.1). GTDB lineage: Bacteria > Actinomycetota > Actinomycetes > Propionibacteriales > Nocardioidaceae > Nocardioides. The sequence continues at coordinate 132,471 of CAWHTZ010000012.1, forward strand.
GCAGGCAGCACGCCGCGCTGCCCCGCATCGCCCAGCCGGCGACGCGGGCACGCCCCAGGTGGTCGCCGAGCAGTCCGCCACCCAGGCACCCCACGACGCCGGCCAGGCCGATCACCGCGAACGAGGTGACCCCCACGGTCGTGCGGCCGGCGTCGAGGCCGCGCCCCGCCAGGCTCGCCGCGAGGTAGGCGGGGATCCAGGTCCACATGGCGTAGAGCTCCCACATGTGGCCGAAGTAGCCCAGGTTGGCCAGCCGGGGACCGCGCTCCCGGAAGAGGGTCAGCACGAACCCGGGCGCCAGGGGCGGCGCCGGCCGGGCGTGCGGTCCCGGGCGCACGAGCGTCCAGGCGATCACCGCCGCCGACGACGCGAGCGTGGCGGAGACCAGCAGCACGCCGCGCCAGGGGAGGGTGGCGATGCTGTTCACGAGCTGGGGGAGGGAGCTGCCGAGCGTCAGCGCGCCGACGAGGACGCCGAGCGCGAAGCCGCGGCCCCGCTGGAACCACGAGGTCATCAGCTTCATGCCGACGGGGTAGACCCCCGCGAGCGCCACGCCGGTGACGAACCGCAGCGGCACCGCCAGCCCGGGTCCGTCGGCCAGGGCGGCGATCGCCGCGGTCGAGAGGCCGGCGAGCAGGGCCGCCCCGGCGGCGAGCCGGTGCGGCGGCACCCGGTCCGCGAGGTTGGTGGCGGCCGAGGCGACCGCGCCGGTGACGAAGCCCAGCTGCACCGCCGCCGTGAGCAGCGTGGCGCCGCCGGTGCCGAGGCCCCACTCCAGGCGCAGGGTCGGGACCACGGCCGACGCGGAGAACCACGTCGCCAGGGCGAGCACCTGGACGGCGGCGATCAGCGCGAGCTGGCGCCGGGCGGTCACGGGCCTGCGCGGCGCCGGCCCAGGAGCTCGCGCACCAGGTGGAGGCAGGTGACGACGGTGCGCCCCCGCACGTGGGCCCGCGACCCGGGCAGGTGCAGCCGCCGGGAGAGCTGGCCCCCGGCTGTGCTCGCGCAGACGTGGACCAGGCCCACCGGCTTGTCGGGCGTGCCACCGGTCGGGCCGGCGACCCCGGTCACGCCCACGCCGATGCTGGCGCCGAGCCGCTCGCGCGCGCCCGCGGCCATCGCCGCGGCGACCTCCTCGCTCACGGCGCCGCACCGCTCGAGAAGGTCGGCCCGGACGCCGAGCTGGTCGACCTTGGTCCGGTTCGCGTAGGTGACGAACCCGCCGAGCAGGTAGTCCGAGGAGCCCGGGAGATCGGCGAGGCGACCCGCCAGCAGCCCCGCGGTGCACGACTCCGCCGTCGCCACGGTCGCCCCGGCCGTCCGGAGCTCCCCGGCGAGCACCTCGTCGATGGTGGCGCCGTCGGTGGAGAACACCGCGTCGCCGAACCGCTCGCGCACCGCGAGCTTCAGCGCGGCGTAGGCGGGGAGCGCGCCGGGGGAGTAGCGGGTGACCATCTCGAGCTCGCCGTCGCGCAGGCAGGTCGTGACCTCGAGGTCGTCCAGGGCACCGGGCGCGCCGGCCTCGTGCTCCCGGAGCAGGGCGGCGAGCTCGGCCTCGGGCGGCCCCCACAACCGGATCGTCGCCTGGTGCAGCTCCGCGCGCCCGGCGAGGGCCGCGGCGACGAGCGGGTCGGCGACCGCGTCGTCCCACATCGGGCGCAGCTCGCCGGGCGGTCCGGGCAGGACCAGCACGGGAGGCCCGCTCTCGCGGGCGGGCACCACCAGGCCCGGGGCCGTGCCGACCGGGGCCAGCCAGTGGGCGCCCTCGGGCACCCGGGACTGCTTGCGCGTCCCGCTCTCGAAGTCCTCCGTCGGGCCCGACCAGCCCCGCAGCCGCACGAGCCGGTCGACGATCTCCCCCACGCGGCGGTGCAGCTCCTCGTCGAGGCGCTGGGGTCGCCCCTGCACGTCGGCGACGACGTCGGCGGTGAGGTCGTCGGCGGTCGGGCCGAGGCCGCCGGAGGTGATGACGAGGTCGTGGTCGGCGGCCAGGAAGCGGAGCGCCGCGGCGAGATCGTCGGGCCGGTCCCCGACGACGACGGTGCGTCCCACGTCGACGCCGAGGCCGCGCAGCTGCTCGGCCAGCCAGGGCCCGTTGGCGTCGGGGACGCGGCCCGTCAGCACCTCGGTCCCGGTGACGATGATCCCAGCGCGCGCGGACATGCCGCGATCGTAGGACGCGGCGGCGGCGACCACATCGAAGGAGGTTCGGTGCGTCCGGGTCGCGGCTGTGCCTCGGCGGAGGGTCGCGGGTCTCGAACTTCCCGGATCGTGGTCGCTCGCCTTGCGGGCGGGCCCTATGGTTCGGCAGACCGGCCCGCGCCGCCCACCTGCCCACCGTCCTGGAGGCATCATGCGTTCCCGCTCCACTCGCCTCGGCGTCGTCGCGCTCGCCGCCCTCCTGCTGGGCGCCCTGCAGCCCGCCGCCGCGGTCAACGCCGATCACGGGAACCGGGTCGTCACCGACGACCCGGCGAACAACACCCCGCACGTGATGGACGGCTCGGTCGACGCGATCACGCAGCTCGGGGACAAGGTGATCGCGGCCGGCAGCTTCTCGAAGGTCAGCCCGTCGGGCTCGTTTGCGAACACGGCCGACGACGTGGTCCGCCACGGGATCTTCGCCTTCGACGCCGACACGGGGGCCATCGACCCGGCGTTCGACCCGGACCTCGGCGGCACGGCACGGTCTCTGGACACCGACGGTACCTACATCTACGTGGGTGGCCGGTTCGGCTCGGTCGGGGGCGACAGCTCGATCAAGCGGGTGGCCAAGCTGACGGCTTCGGGCGAGGCCGTCGACGGCTTCCGCGCGGTCCCGAACTCCCGGGTCAACGAGGTGGTCGTGCGGCGGGGGAGGCTCTACATCGGTGGCCCGTTCACCAAGGTGACGTCCCGGTCCAAGACGTCGACGCGCCGAGCCCTGGCGGCGCTGAGCAGGTGGAACGGGAAGGTGCTCGGCGGCGTGAACGTGCCGTTCACCGGGGTCTACGACCCGAACAACGCCAACGGCGGCGGGCGGACCTCCATCGTGCGGTTCGACGTGACCGCCGACGGATCCCGCCTGGTGGCGATCGGCAACTTCGCCCGGGTCGGCGGTCAGCGACACGCCCAGCTCGCCGTGCTCGACACCCGCCCCGGTCGGCGGACCTCCGTCGCCCGGTGGTGGACGAACCGCTTCGACCGGTCCCGCAACAGCTGTCGCAACGCGTTCGACACCATCACCCGCGACGTGGACTTCTCCCCGAACGGGTCCTACTTCGTGGTGACGACCTCGGCCGGTTTCGGCGGCGGCCTGCGCAGCGGCACGCTGTGCGACACGGCCTCCCGCTGGGAGACCCGCCGGGGCGGCAACCCGACCTGGGTCGACTACACGGGTGGGGACACGCTCTACGGCGTCGCGGTCGCCGGGGGAGTCGTCTACATCGGTGGGCACATGCGCTGGCTGAACAACCCGTTCCAGGCGGATCAGGCGGGACCCGGCGCCGTCTCCCGTCGGGGCATCGCCGCACTGGACCCCGTCAACGGCCTGCCCCTGACATGGAACCCCGGGCGCGCGCTCGGCGTGGGGGCCCAGGCGCTCCTGACCACCGACCAGGGTCTCTGGGTCGGCAGCGACACGACCGAGCTCGGCGGGGAGACCCACGGCCGCCTCGCGTTCCTGCCGCTGGCCGGCGGCAGCACGGTGCCCCGCGTGCGCCGGGCCACGCTGCCCAACTACCTCCTGCTCTTCCAGCGGCGCGGGCAGGGGGCGGCCCTCGTCGGCCGTGCCCTGAACGGGAACGGCGTGCCCGCCAGCAGGCCCAGGACGGCGAACACGAGCGTGGACTGGTCGAGGCTTCGCGGCTCGTTCCTGGTCGACGACGTGCTCTACTACGGCTTCGCCGACGGCCGGTTCTACAAGCGGACCTTCGACGCGAGGACCGGCGACGTCGGCCCCGCGTCGGTGGTGGGCCTGCGCAACGACCCGCAGGACGGGCAGCGCATCCCGTTCCCGGTCGCGAGGTTGACGGGGATGTTCTTCGACGCGTTCTCGCACCGGCTCTATTACACGGTGCGCGGCAACCGCCGGCTGTTCTACCGGTACTTCTCGCCTGAGAGCGACGTGGTCGGCGCCCAGACCCTGCGCACGGGGAGCAGCGTGAACCTCTCGCGTGTCTCGGGCATGACCTTCGCCTCGGGGCGCGTGCTCTACGGCTCCTGGGACAGCAAGGCGCTGAAGAGCGTCGGGTTCCACGTCGACCGGATCGTCGGCCGGCCGAAGTGGCGCAGCGCCGACGGCACCTGGAAGTACCGGGGGATGGCCACCCCGAACGGCTGATGACTCATAATGACATAATGTCGCTTATCGGACATCGGGTCAGGTCTTCCCGCCCCGTTACGACGTGGTGGCGAAGAGATCAGGCATGCCGGCATTGGTGCAGGACAGGCTGAAGAGCGCGTCGGCGATGTCGATCGTCGTGTTGCCCAGGATGTCCTTCGGGTCATCCAGTCGGAGCCGCACGTCCTTGCCCGTGCCGGGCCACTTCTTGTAGTCCGCGAGACCGACCGTCGTCGACTTCTCGCCGAACGTGTAGTCATTCCCGACGTTGATGAAGCCCACGATCTTCGCAGCCAGCCGGATCTTCAGGTTCTCCAGGTGGAAGTCGCCGTGGCTGTCCGCGGGGACCGAGTACTCGACGTGCGTGCCGTTGGCCGTCGACGCACCCTGTGGGAGTGGCACGCGGGACCCCGGCGCCGCAGTCCGGTTCCAGAACCGGTCCTCCGTGCCGTTCTTGCCATCCGGGAACCCGATGGATTGCCACGACATGTAGCCGTAGGTGTCCTGCGACCCGGCCGGTCGACGCTTCTCGATCTTCAGGCGCTTGAGCTCGGCGCGGAATCGGAGCGGCGGCTTCAGGATGGTGGGGCTCCACTCGCCCGCCTGGTTGAGGTAGTCATCGATCGCCGCCCTGAGGCGATTCTGCTTCTGCGCCAGCAGCACCTCGTCCTGCACGGCCTCGGGCACCAGCTGGGGATCCAGGAGGTCGGCGAGGCTCTCGAACCTCACGCCGATCGGCTGCGCGCCGTCGTTGACCTGCCAGCCGTCCTTTCCGCCCTCTCCACCGCGGTAGACGTAGCGGTGCGAGGAGTACGAGTCGAGCTGGCTGGAGGTCCTGATCTCCTCGTGCCCTCCTCGCGCCTTGATCTTCACCTGGTAGGCATCGACGGGGAACTTGACCATCGCGGTGACGTCGATGGAGAGGGTGGACAGGGTGTCCAGCTGCTCCTGCGTCATCTCGCGGATCCCGATGAAGACCCCGCCGTAGTCCATGCTTCTCGGGTAGTGGGTCCCCCAGTCCGCGACGAACTGTTCGTACGCGCGATCCGCACCCGTGCCCGGGGCGGGCAGGCCCCTGATGGCCTCGAGGAACTCCTCCGAGAGCGACGGGGGACGGACCCCCTCCTCCAGGTCCGCATCGATGCGGTACTTCGTGACGTTCATGCGTGTCAGGCCATAGGCCCGGGCCGACGACGACGAGGAGCCCTTGACGTCCTTGATGTCCACGCCGACCTTGACGCCCACGCGTTGCTTGTGCCCCGCCGGCGCGAAGACACCCACCTCCCCTCCGCCGTAGACGGTTCTCTGGAACGACGCTGCCGACGCATGGAACGACGTCTGCTCGCTGCCCCAGCCCGTGTCGACGTCGGTGTAGGAGAGCCCGGCCGGGTGATAGAGGTTCCCGTCCTCCACGACGTACTCGCGATCCGTGAGCGTCAGTCGTCGGAACACCAGCCGCCTCTTCGCCTCGGGGTTGTCGATGTGGAAGGGCTCGATCCGGGTGATGTCGTAGGAGTGCAGACTGGGGTCGAGGTTCGGCACGCTCTTGTAGCTGGCGGGAAGCTGCTGGATCGGCAGGCGCAACAGCCGGAGGTCGTAGACGACGTCCAGCGCGTCGACCTCGAACGAGTCGATGGTGTCGTGGCTGTCCCCGGCCTTGAACTCCAGAACGTCCCCGAGGTCGGCGTCCACAGCCCGGCTCTGTCCGCTCAGGATGATCCCCAGGTCGGACCGCTCGCCCCCGCGACGCCTGAAGACCTCGGTCGACACGCCCGCTTCGTTCCGGAGGACGACCCGTGCCTCGTCCGGGTCTGCCGCGTCGCCCGGGTCTGCCGCCGTGTCCTGGGAGCTCGTCATCGACCCAGAAGAGCGGAAGAGGCGTCGCCGTCGCCAGCGCGGCCCGCAGCCATTTGCGGCATTGACAACAAGCGGTCAGCCACGCACGGCCCGCCCCCGGGCCACGGCGCACACCTCACCCGACGGACGCCGCGAGGTCGGGCGGGCGCGTTGCTCGCGGCCTCTCCCCTCGGCGTGTCGCCGCGGCGCCGCCCAGGCGAAGCCGTGAGCATGGGTGCGTGCCGATCCCCGGAGCCGCCCTGTCGTGGTACGCGGTGGGCCAGGTCCCGACGTGGGAGGAGCTCGAGGCCTGGGACGACGAGGATCTCGACGCGGTCGCCGGCGCGGAGCCGCCGGCCGGGACGACCGGACGCGGCGCCTGGGTGACCCGGCGCTTCTTCGCCCTGTGCGAGAACCCGCGCACGCGCGAGCGGATGCTCGACACCGTCCGCAGCAGTGCGACCAACGCGGTGGCGGGCCGGCTGCTCGTCGGCACCGTGGGTCAGCTGTTGCTGTGGTCGATGCGCAGGTCGCGCCGCACCGACGCCGCTCTGACCCGGTGCGAGCTCGTGGCCGCCCAGCTCGCCGGGATCGCCGTGATCCGCTACGTCACGCAGGTCGAGCCGGTGGCCTCCATGCCCGTGGACGACCTGGTCGCTTTGGTCTCGCCGGCGGTCAGCGCGACGCTGACCACCTGAATGCCGCTCCGCTGACCCGACCGGCAGCTCCATCAGCACCGGCTCGCACACGTCGGTCTCGCGGCGGGGTCGCAGGCCCTCGACCCGCTCGGAGCGCAGCGCTCCCAGGTCCCCCCTCCCAGCCACTCCCCTCCATGGCCAGCATCTCGTCGCGGGGCATCACCGGACCCACGAGCCGACGCAGCGCGAAGTCCACGGCCTCGCGCTTGGACGGCCAGGTCGAAGCGTCGCATCGCCTCCCCGACGAGCGCGTCGTCGATCTCGATGTTGGTGCGAGTCATACAAACGAACTGCACCAACTCGGGCACCCACGGTAGCGGCGGCTGGGCCTGCACACGGCGGTGCCTCGCTGGTTTCCCGCTCAGGCTTCACGGTGGGGCGCCGAAGCGCCGTGGGTGGCGTCCGTCGGCCGACCCCGCCGTCGGCGCACCACCGCCACGGTGATGGCCGCGGTGCCGCCGGACAGCACCGCCCCCCAGGCCATGTCCACGGGCACCAGGGCCGCGGGCCAGTCCGTCAGCACGGCGCGGTTGGTCAGCGCCCACGTGCCGTAGGCCGCGAGCCCGAGGAAGGCGCCGTTGCCCGCCGCCAGGCGGGCAGACCCGCTGTCGAGCCCGGGCCGCACGGCGAACCAGGTCAGCGCCGCGACGTAGAGCACGTAGAACAGCCCGCCCGCCAGGGCGTCCGGCTGCTCGGCGATCCGGTCCCCCAGCTCGCTGCGGTAGAGCGGGCCGGCGACGGCCAGCAGCCACACCGCGTCGAGCGCGAGCAGCGCGGTCGCGCAGACGACGTAGGGGACGGCGAGGTGGCGAGCGGTGCGTGCGGCAGACATGACGGCGACGCTAGTCGGCCGCTCAGAACAGGTCGCGGAGCTCCACCAGGGTCGCGACGTCGCCAGCGCCGCCGTTGCGGTCGATCCGCGCCGCCCGGATGCCGAGGGCCTCGGCGCCGTCGCAGAACGCGCGCTGGTCGTCGACGAACACGGCCTGCTCCGCCTCGACGCCGAGCCGGGCCAGCGCCTCGGCGTAGATCCCCGGGTCCGGCTTGGCGACGCGCTGCTCGCAGGAGAGCACCAGCGCGTCGACGCGTGCGGCGAGCCCGAGCGCCTCCAGCATCGGCCGCGTGTTGTCGCCGCAGTTGCTGACGAACGCCGTCCGCACCCCGCGGTCGGCCAGGTGGTCGAGGAAGGGAGGCACGTCGTCGAACACGATCGCCGCCTCGCGCAGCAGCCGCCGGTCCTCGGCGACGAGCCTGTCGAGCAGCTCGTCGTCCGCCGGGCGCCCGCAGTCGCGCAGGGCGGCGTCGAGCGCGGCCCGGATGGTGGCGCGGCCGTCGTTGACGGGCTCCTGCCACGAGCCCAGCGCGCGACCCAGGGACGCTGCGTCCACGCCGGTGAGCTCGCCGAACACCTCGGCGTGGCGCGTCCACCCGATCGTCAGGACCGTCTCGTAGACGTCGAGGAGGCAGGCGGCCCGCGCCGCGTTGCCGCTCACAGCGTCCGCCGCATGATCAACCGGGGCATCTTGCTCGCCACGGCGTCGGTGGTGCCGACGACCTCGAAGCCGACCTTCTCGAACATGTGTCGGGTGCCGACGAAGGCCATGGTGAGGTCCATCCGCTCCTCCCCCGGGTCGACCGGGTGCGCATCGACGGCAGGCGCGCCCTCGGAGGCCGCCCAGGCGACGGCACCCTCGAGCAGGGCCGTCGTCACGCCGCGCCTGCGGTGGCCCCCGCGGACCACGACGCAGATGATCGCCCAGGCCGGGACGTCGTCCACCGGACGGATCAGCCGCGACCTCTCCAGCCTGGGGATCTCGCGGCGCGGGCTGATGGAGCACCAGCCCACCGGGGTCCCGTCGAGATAGGTCACCACCCCGGGCGGGCGGTCCCGCTCGCACAGCGCCCGCGCCGCCCGCTCGCGGCTCCCCTCCCCCAGCGCCTCGATCTGCGCGGCCGGGAGGCGGTGCGAGAGGCACCAGCAGTGCGACGCCCGGCGGTTCGGGTTGATCACGTCCGCGAAGTCCCCGAACCGGTCGGGCGTGACGGGGTGCGTCTCCCATCCCATGAGTGCGATCCCACCACTCCCCGGCCGACATCCGCCGACCTCGCGGGTCCTCAGAGGCGCCGGAGGGCCGAACGCGCCGCCCACACCCCGCACATGCCGTGCACTCCGCCGCCTGGCGGCGTGGAGGACGAGCAGAGGTAGTGCCCGGGCAGCGGCAGCCGGTACGGGTCCCAGGCCACGCGCGGCCGGGTGAAGAGCTGGCGGTAGTCCTGCGCTCCCCCGTTGATGTCACCCCCGAGGTAGTTCTCGTTGTAGGCCTCCAGGGCCGCCGGGGGCAGCACCGAGCGGCCGATGATCTGGTCGCGGAACCCCGGGGCGAACCGCTCGATCTGTGCCTCGATGCGCGTGGTCATGTCGACGGTCGAGCCGTTCGGCACGTGGCAGTAGCCCCACAGTGCGTGCTGCCCGGCGGGGGCCCGGGTGTCGTCGACGACGCTCGGCTGGACGACGAGCACGAAGGGGCGCTCGGGGTGCTGCCCCCGAGCCACCGCCTCCTCGGCGGCCGCCACCTCCTCGATCGGCCCGCCGACGTGCACCGTCCCCGCCCGGGCACACCCCTCGGCCGCCCAGGGGACCGGCCCGTCGAGGGCCCAGTCGACCTTGAAGGCCCCGGGCCCGCGGCGGAAGCGGCGCAGCTGACGGGCGGCTCCGACCCGGTCGCCGGCCGCGTCCAGGAACTGCTGGGGCGTCGTATCCCACAGCACCAGCGGCGCCGACGGGAGGTCGGCGAGCCGGGCGATCCGCCGCCCGGTCTCGATCCGCACCCCGAGCCCGTGCGCCCTCGCCACCATCGCCTCGGCGAGCCGCTCGGAGCCGCCGCGGACGACCGGCCAGCCCACCGCGTGCCCGGCGGCGGCCAGCAGCAGCCCGAACGACGCCGTGGCCGGCGCGCGCAGCGAGACCATCGCGTGGCTGGAGACGCCGGCGAACAGCGCCGGTGCGGCCTCGCCGGAGAACGCTGCGCGCGCCAGCCACGTGGCCGGCAGCAGCGCCGGCAGGCCGAACCGCGCCAGCGGCACCGGGTGTCGCGGCGGCCGCTGCAGCGGTCCGAGCACGTCTTCCAGGACGGCGTCGAACCCGTTCACGACCGGGCGGAGCAGACGGACCCAGCGCGCGGCGTCCCCGCCGAGGCTCTCCCCCGTCGCGGTGAGCGAACGCTCCAGCACCGCGGCTCGACCCCCGTCGAGGGGGTGCGCCAAGGGGGTCGGCGCGTGCAGCAGCTCCACGCCCGCGCCCGCCAGGTCCAGCGACCGCAAAAAGGGGGAGGCCACGGCGAGCGGGTGCGCGGCCGAGCACACGTCGTGGGAGAAGCCCGACTCCGTGAGGGCGTCGGTGCGCATCCCGCCGCCCGGGCGCTCGTGTGCCTCGCAGACCAGCACGGCGAGGCCGGCCCGCGCGAGCTCGATCGCGGCGGCGAGGCCGTTGGGTCCGGAGCCGACCACCACCGCGTCCGGGTGGCCTTCGCTCACCACCCACCCACCCCGCTCACGGCGACAGCCTCTCAGCCGCCGCGGCGCTCGGCGGCGCGGGCGCGGCGCCTGCGCCACCAGCGCGCCGGGCCGGCGAGGGCGTAGAGCGTCGCGCGCATGCCGACGTTGTGGCGGATCGCGCCGGCGTGCTTCCACTGCCGACGCCTGTCGACGCACACGTTCGTGTTCTCCGGCTGCGCGTCCTCGACACCGAAGCGGCGCGCCACGGCGCTCAGCGTGGCAGCCCAGAACTGGTCCTCCATCCGGTGGCCGAACAGCGCCAGCGCCAGCTCGTTGACCGGGTCGCTGCCGCGCATGATCACGTCGACCGAGGCATGCGTGACACCACCCACCGCCCGGGCCGCGAAGGTGATCCAGCCCGCGAACATGTGGCCCTCGGGGGTCATGAAGGCGAACGAACGGTCGTCGCTGAAGAGCACGAAGACCCCCGTGGAGAGCTGCAGGTGCCCCGGGAACCGGCCGTTGATCAGCCCGACCTCGCCGGGGGTGATCCCGGTGAGCGGTGCGTAGAAGCGGTTGCCCTCCGGCCAGAAGTCGCGGAACTCCGTCTTCCAGACGGCGACGACCTCCTCCGGCGTCGCCGCGGCCCCCTCGAGCGCCACGTCGTAGCGCTTCTGCCAGAGCTTGCCGAACCCTCGGATCGGGCCGGTCAGGGACATGCCCTCGATGCCCAGGTTGATCGCGTCGGCATCGGTCACGTCGGGACGTGTGAGTCGGCCGACGGGTGCCGCCCAGCTCGTCTCGTCCCTCGTCGTCCGCGCGGCGGCGGTGCCCGGTTCGGGGCTGTTCGTGGTCATCGTCTCCTCCTGGTCGTCTCGTCGGGCCGGCTCAACCGCGCGCCGCGGCGAGCAGGTCGGCCTCGTCGTCGTGCACGGTGATGACCTCGTCGAGGCGGGTCAGCTGGAAGATCTGGCGGTAGTGCTCGGTCAGCCCGAAGGCGACCAGGGAGACCTTGTGCCTCCTCGCCCGCACCAGCAGGGTCACGAGCAGGCCGATACCGCCGGAGTTCATGTACTCGAGCTGCGTGAAGTCCAGCGCGACCACGTGGGCGCCCGGGGCCGCCTGTTCGTAGGCCTCGGCGATGGACTCCGTCTCGGCGGTGACGTCGCCCGTCACCCGGATCACCCGCACCGCGTCGGTCGGACGATCGATCGTCAGGTCGGGAGCGTGGGCTGCCTCATCCGTCCCCATGTCGTGCACCTCCTGTGTCGGCGAGGCCCGATGTGGTCCCCCCGGCGGCGGCCTCCGGCGCGTCGGGCAGGATCGTCATGAAGTCGGAGAGCCGGGTGATCTCGAAGATCTCCCGGTAGTGCGGGCTCAGCCCGGTCGCGCGGACCTCGACCCGCTCCGCGCGGGCGCGGGCCAGCAGGCCCACGATCAACGCGATGCCGGTGCTGTTGATGTACTCCGTCGCGCCGAAGTGCAGCAGCACCTCGCGCGCCCCGGCGGTCTGGTCCCAGGCGGCGCCCATGCCCTCCTCCGCGGAGCCGTCGATGTCACCGGTCAGGCGGATCACCGCGATGTCGCCCTCGCGGACGACCTCGGTCTCAAGCGTGTGCATGGTCGCCTCCTTCGGCGTCGAGCCGCAGCGCGACGGTGTGGCCGTCGGCGTGCTGGCGGGTGGTCATCTCGTCGACCAGGTGCCGGATCAGGAACAGCCCCCAGCCGCGCGCTTCCTGCTCGCCGGCGAGCTTGGCCTCGAGGTCGGGCTCGGTGCTGCCGGGGATGTTGCGCGCTCCCCCGTGGTCGTCGATCTCGACGACGATCTGGGCGGCCGAGCCGCGCACCCGCACCGCCGCCGTGAGCGCCGGGTCGAAGCCGTTGCCGTGCTCCATCGCGTTCATGGTGGCCTCTGCGACGGCGGTACCAGCGCCTCGAGCCGGTGCTCGGGGAAGCCACCTCCGCCGCCGTGGCCGGACGCGGTCGGCGACCTCGCGCTCCCGGCCCGCTCGCTGGGACCTCGACTCCGCGAGCAGCGGGCGCTGCACCGGCTGGTCGGCCGGCTCGTCGGCGTCGGCGGCGTACGACGCCGGCAGCGGGACAGGCGACCAGCGTGATGTCGTCCTCCTGCTCCCCGGGTCCGGTGAAGCGGCCAGGTCGGCGAGCCCTCGTCGATCAGCCGCTGGCCGCCTCGCTCTTGCCACGAGGCCATCAGGCGGGGGAAGCCGAACTCTGCCGGTGCTCGTCGTGGGCCTCGGCCAACCCGTCGGAGTGCAGCGCACGCTCTCACCCGGGACAGGGTGGCCTGGTCTCCTCGACGTCTCCCCGGCATCAGCCCCAGCGGCATGCCGGTGGCCCGCGCTCGTCCCGCCGTTCTCGGTGCGCACGTAGGGCGGTTGTGCCGGCGTTGGCGAACTCGAAGCGGCCGCGGCCGGTCGAGGATCCGTAGAGGCAGGTGACGAACATCTTGGGCGGGATGTGGCACGAGTTTCGTTGACCGCTCAGGACCGCGCGGCGGGTTCGGGCGGCGGCGCGCAGGATGCTGGCGTGACCCCCAGCGCCGCCGGCTTGTGGTGACTCGCGACGACTACGCCAACTGGTCGTCTCCAGGGCGTGAAGTCATAGAAGTCGCCGCTCACCTGCCGCGCGGGCGCGTAGTAGGCTGCGAGCTCCCAGCCGTCGATCTGCGGCAGCTCCTGGGGCAGGAAGTTCTGCTGGATCAGCCGCGCCACTTCGATCTTTGGACTCGACGCGCTGGCGGGCTGCGACTCGGCTTCGTGCTCGCGGAGCGCTGCGCGGTGTGCACCGCCGGGGCGGCCTGGGCGGCGAGCCGGCCGAGCAGTTGCGTTGTCACTTGTGTACTCCTGCTCGGAGAGGCGCGGGCTCAGGTTGAGCAGGCCACGAGCTCGCTTGTGCGACGAGCGGGACACGAGCGCGACGCCGGCCGCTCGCTGCGCTCGATCGCCGGGGAGACAGTCTCTTCGGTGAGGTCGACGACGCCCTCGACCGAGCGAAGTAGGTCAGGGCCGGATCGGTCGGGTCGATGTCGATGGGGTCGAGCTCGTTCGTGTCGAGCGCGGGTCGCGGCTCCTCGTCGGGGGCGGTGGCTCCCGGACGGAACAGGCGGCGAAGCCGGTTGCTCATCGTGGTCCTCCGGATGGCGGTACGGGATCAGGGTCGCGGGTGAGCGTCCGGACACCGTTACGGCGCTGGTCACGCTGTTTCTTGGATGGACGGTGTGGCGCTCTCGAGGAGCCAGACCCGCGACGCGGGTTGCACGGTCCTCTCGACGGTCTCCCGCAGCGCCGCAGCCAGCGCCTGCAGTCGACCTCGTCGCGCAGGCGGCTGCCGAACCCTTCGAGCGTGCGCTCGGCGTCGTACTTGCGGCGGTAGAAGCGGTGGTCGACGCCGCGCTGGATGCGTGCCCGCACGGGACGGAAGAGCCCCGCGACGAGGAGCGTCGACGCGGCCACGGCGAGGTCGGACTCCCCCGTGACGGGCCGCACCAGTGCGCCGAGCACCAGAACGCCCAGCAGGTAGAGCCCGACCAGGCTCGCCGTCACGAGCGCGTAGACGAGCGTGCGGTTGATGACCACGTCGATGTCGTAGAGCCGGTGCCGCGCGATCGCGACGCCGGCCGCCACGGGGAGGAGGGCGATCCCCAGGAGGCCGAGGAGGAAGAAGGAGTCGGAGAGGATCGTCGCCACCGCGTCGGCCGGGAAGGCCACCGCAAGCAGCCGGTGGCGAGCGAGGCAGCGTAGGCGACCAGCTTCAGCTGCTGCCGCTCCCGACCGGCCGCGCGGCGGAAGCGCCGGACGATGGAGGCGCCGGCCGAGAGCAGCAGCAGCGGGGGCACCACCAGGTCGAGCACCTCGAGGGAGGCGAGGTAGCGGCCGCCGATGCCCAGCGGGTTCTCGACGCCGGGATAGGTGGTTAGGTCGCCGTCCTGCACCGCCAGCGTCACCATCCCGAAGGCGACGACCGCGCCGAGCGCGATGAGCGGGCGCCGCCACGCGGGGACGGGGGGTGGCCGTCGGGGAAGAGCAGGATCAGGAAGCAGGGAGCGACGAACACCGCCGAGGTGAACAGCCAGTTGCCCAGCCACCCGGCGAGCACGCCACCGGCATCGGGGCCCGGTCGCCGTAGAGCGCCAGGTCGGCGTAGCCGTACGCGACGGACTGGACGGCGACGGCGACGCCGATCGCCAGGAGCAGCCACCCCACCGCGTTGCGCGGCTGGCGCCACACGACGAGCGCGCCGAGCGGGGTGAAGATGCAGGCGAACACGCTGAGCACCCCGCCGAGGAAGAGCATGTCGCCGCGCCCCGGGGCAGCGGCACCCCAACCGCCAGGAGGTTGAGGGCCACGCCGATCGGCGCCAGCGCGACGGCCGCCACGACCAGCGTGACGGCGAGGCGTCGGGAGCCGGACGCGGTCATCGCGATCCCTGCCGGGACCGATCGGTCCACCACAGGGACACCTCCGCCGGCTGCACCGTCCGACCCAGGGTCAGCCGCACCTCGTCCGCGACGTCATCGAGGTCCACCTGCTGCCGCAAGCGGTGCCGAAGGTCTCCAGCACGCGTTCGGCGTCGTACTTGCGGCGGTAGAAGCGCCGGTCGACCGTGCGCTGGACCCGGGTGCGCAGCGGGCGGAACAGCGCGGCCACCAGCAGGGTGGACCCGGCGACGGCGAGGTCGGATCACCCGCAGGGGCCGCAGCAGCGCGCCGAGACCGAGGACCCCGAGCAGGTAGGTCCCGAGCAGGAGGACGGTCAGCGCGAGGTAGACCAGCGTGCGGTTGATCACGACGTCGATGTCGTAGAGGCGGTGCCGCACGATGGCCACCGCTATGGCGATCGGGAGGCCGAGGCCGATCGCGGCCAGGGCCGTGAACCAGCCGACCGCTCCAGCACCAGCACGACCAGGGCGGTCCCCTCGGGGTCGGCACCCTCCGGCTCGATCACCGAGGCGACCACGGCGAGGGCGATCCGGCGATGGCGACGGCGAGGGTCCAGGCCACCAGCCGCACCTGGTCCCGTTCGCCCCGGGCGCTCCTTACCGGTGGACCAGCGAGCTGATCGCGACCGGCACGCAGAGCAGCAGCAGTGCGTTGCCGATCGCGTAGAACGGGTCGGAGACGGCCGCGGGCAGCCCGATCGGGTTGTCCACCTCGAAGCCGCCGGCCCCGGGGAGTCGGCGGTGAACGTCGGCAGCGTGGCCTCGGAGAGCACTCCGGCAGCCATCACGCTCAACACCAGCCACAGCGCCGGCCGCCACCGGCGTGACGGCAGGCGGCCGGTGGGAAAGAGCAGCGGCAGCAACAGCCCGCCCACGGCGACCCAGACGACGTAGGCCCACTGCCCCACCCACAGGGCCAGCAGCCCGAGCGGCAGGGTCGTGGGGTGGGGGCCCGACTCGGTGTAGCCGATCGACACCGCGGACAGCAGCGAGCCGACCGCGACGACCGCGAGCAGGTGGCCGACGCGATTCTCGGGGCGACGCCGGGCGACCACGAGGGCTGCCGCGCCGTAGGCGAACGCCACCGGTGGCCCGGTCAGCACCTCGTCGAGCGTCGCTCGTCGGGTCACCGCCAGCCAGACGTCGAGCACCAGCAGCGCCGCCGCGGCGCCCAGGAGGAGCGCCACGCCCCGGGGGAACCGGGGTGCCGGCCGGGCTGAAGTCTCAGGCGCCCGCACGGGTGCCCCCCGATCCCGGCCGCAGCCACAACGCGACGCCGTCGGGCGCCATGGTCCGCCGCACCGCGGCGTGCAGCTCCGCGCTGACACCGGGGAGATCGACCCGGGGAGCGGCGTCGTTCGCTGCCGGGATGCGCTCGGGCGGGGTGGCGCCGTACATGAGGAGCCCGACGACGGTGAGCACCACGTATGCCGCCAGCAGGGTCGCCGCGACGGCGGCCGGGCGCCTCATCGGCCCGGCTCCCGGGTCCAGAGCCCGACTCCCGTGGGCTGCACGGTGCGGCTGACGGTCCGGCGCAGGTCGAGCGCGACCGAGTCGAGGTCGACCCGGTCGCGCAACGCTCGGCCGAACCCCTCGAGCGTGCGCTCGGCGTCGTACTTGCGGCGATAGAACCGGCGGTCGACGAGGCGCTGCACGCGGCCGCGGACGGGGCGGAACAGGGCGGCGACCAGCAGGGTCGAGGCCGCGACGGCCAGGTCGGACTCACCCAGCAACGGCTGCAGCAACGCCCGAAAGGTCAGCACGCCCAGCAGGTACGTCGCGAGCAGCGTCGCCGTCACGACGGCGTAGACCAGCGTCCGGTTGATCACGACGTCGATGTCGTAGAGCCGGTGCCGCACGATGGCGATGCCGATCCCGACGGGGATCAGCGTGATCGCGACGGCGATCATCAGGTCGAGCGCGGTGCGGACCACCAGGTCCTGGGGCGGCCCGCCCAGCAGCGAGGCCACCGTGACGATGGGCAGGATCGCCAGGGCGGTCGCCCACACCACCCACAACACCTGCTGCCGCTCCCGGCCGGCACCGGTCACGTAGCGGGCCACCAACGAGGCCAGCGCCAGCAAGGCCGAGACGTACACCGCGGGCCACAGGTCGACGGCGGGCCACCAGGCGACCGCGTACGGATTGTCGAGCGCGGGCCCCGCCTGGACGAAGTCGTCAAGCCGGCCGGGCCGGAGCGCGATGGCGAGCGTGTTGAGCACCGTCGCCCCGACGGCGAAGGCCAGCGCCGGCCGCCAGCGGGGGCTGGGGAGCCGGCCGGTCGGGAAGAGCAGCAACGCCAGCGCGATGATCCCCATGGAGGTGCTGGCGGCCAGCTGGGCGAGCCAGGCCGCGGGCTCCGCGCCCGGCAGCCCCCGGGCGACCGCCAGGCCGGCGTACCCCACGCCGGTCCCCCACATCCCCTCGGCCGTGGTGGACGCGATCAGCAGCCAGCCACCGCGTGCCGGGGGTAGCGGGTGACGATCACGCCGCCGACCACGGCGAAGGCCAGGTTCCCTACCGCGAACGGCAGCTGCCCGCTCGCGTCGTAGGGGAAGCCGGCGGGCGCCCGGGTGAGCATCCAGGACTGGGCCACCACGGCCACCGGGTAGGCCGCCGCCAGGGCCCAGGCCAGTCCGCGGAGCGCGCGGTCGCTCATGGCGACGCGCCCCGTTCCGGGCGGGTGCCGCTCCACCACAGGGCGACACCGGCGGGCTGCACCGCGCGGTCCACCGTCGTGCGCAGCTGTTCGCCCAGGGCGTCGAGGTCGACCTGGTCGCGCAGGCGCTGGGCGAACCCGTCGAGCGTGCGCTCGGCGTCGTACTTGCGGCGGTAGAAGCGTCGGTCGACCGTCCGCTGGATCCGGGTGCGGACCGGGCGGAACAGGGCCGCCACCACCAGGGTGGAGGCGGCCACGGCGAGATCGGACTCCCCGACCAGGGGCCGGAGGAGGGCACCGAACGCCAGGACGCCGAGCAGGTAGGTCGCGACCAGGGCGGCGGTGAGCGCCGCGTAGACCAGCGCGCGGTTGATCACGACGTCGATGTCGTAGAGCCGGTGCCGCAGGATTGCGATGCCGACCGCCACGGGGATGGCGCAGATGGTCAGGTTGAACATCACCTCGCTGACCAGGATCCCGCCCAGCCGCACGTCCAGCTCGTCGAGCGTCACGAGCACGGGGAACACCGCCGCCAGCAACCCCGCGGTGACGGCGAGCCACTTCATCTGCTGGCGGCGCACCCCGCGGGCAGATCGGAAGCGCCGCACCAGCGCGACTCCGGACGCGACGACCAGCACCGGCACGAGGAAGCCGGTGGCGTCGACCGTGACCTGGGCGGGACCGGCCAGGGCCGGGATCCCCAGGGGGTTCGGCACGTCGGGTAAGTAGTAGAGCGGACCCGGGTTGACCGTCGTGGCCACCACGTAGACGGCCAGGTCCGCGAACGCCAGCCGGGTGAGCCACCGCCACCGGTCGCGCGGCAGGTGCCCCTCCGGGAAGACCAGGAACAGCAGGGTGATGCCCGTGGCCAGGATGGGGATCCACACGAGGTCGGCGACGAGGCCGGCCAGCGCGGGGGCGGGCAGGGACCCGGGCCGGGTCTCGAGGCCGTACGTCGCCCAGCCCGCCGCCGCGTCCTCCAGGGCCGCTCCCACCCCGGCGGCGAGGAACAGCCACCCGACCGCGTGCCCGGGCTGCCGCAGCACGATGACGAGACCGACCGAAGGGAAGACGAGGCCGACCAGACCCAGCACCGCGTCCAGGGTCGGCGATCCGCTCGACTGCACGGCGGGGGGGCGCGGGTTCACGAGCGCGAAGACGACGCCCGCGCCGGTGAGCAGCGCGGCGAGGACCCACAGGGTGACGGCCAGCGGCGCCCGGGATCCCGATCCCGGGCGCTGCCCGCGCCGCCCCCCATCACTGGTCACGATGCCGCCTGAGACTAGAGCGTCGTCGACGCCCCGACTAGCCCGTCACCGGCGCGTGCTCGCGCTCGCTGGCGCGCGCCGCGGCGACCGCCTCCCGTCCGACGGACCGCCAGTCGGCCGGCGGGGCGTCCCAGGCCCGGTCATCGAGCCGCAGCATGCGGACGCCGACCGCGCCGAAGCCCACCAGGTGCAGCACGTTGCCCGCCACGAAGAGGTCACCGGGGGCCATCAGCAGCACGGTGCCGACGACGATCGTTCCGGCGGCCCACCAGGGCGCCAGGCCCGCGCGGCCCACCGCGAGCCCGATCAGCAGCGCGCTCAGGAGGCCGGGCACCAGCACGAGCAGCAGCAGCGCGATCGCGAAGCCGCTCTGCTCGAAGCCCTCCTCGGCGATCGCGACCATCTGCTCCTGGCCCACGGCCTGGACCCCGACAGTGTCGAGCAGCTCGCTCCCGGCCAGGGCCGGGAAGCTGCCCAGCCCGACCACGGCGAGGACGGCGCCCAGGTGGGCCAGCGTGATCCCGCGGGCCCGGATCAGGTGCACGATCCCGAGGATGCCGACGAGGAGCAGCGGAAAGGACACGACGCCGAGCAGGCCGGCCCAGGCGTGCGCGTCGGGATGGGCGGCGACGTGGGCGTAGTACTCGGCCGTGCTCTCACCGCTGCCGAGCGTGAGCAGGGCCGGCGCCACGCCGAGCGCCGAGCCCGCGAGCAGCGCCAGGGCGCAGCCGACGCGGCGGAAGCGGGCGGGATGGGTCAGGGCGGACATGGTTCCTCCTCGGGGACGGCCGCCTCGGCGGTGCCGGTCGGGACGGGGCCAGTGCAGCGGCACGGCGTCCGGCGAGCGTTACGGTCGGCGTGACGAGGTCGCGCCGTGTGGCCTTCGCGACCGCGGCCGTGGCGTCGTCACCTTCACCACGCCGCTCGGCTTCCCCCGGAAGCTGGAGCGGGCCGTGGCCGACCCCCGGGTGGCGTTCGCCTACCACGCGCGCGACCACGGCTTCGCCGACAGTGCCCGGCGGTGTACGCCCACCACACGGTCCGCGGCTTCGCCGCGCCGCCGCAGAAGACGGCGCTGCTGGTGGCCAACGGGTTGCTGTCCAACCGCCTCCTGCGGCAGGCGCGTCGCTCGGGCGTGCTGGAACGACTGGAACGGTCCCAGCGGACGCCCTAGGGTGTCGGCGACATGGGTGGGGGGAGCGCGTGACCGGAGCCGGCGAGCTCGACCTGCGGCTGCTCGGGGCGCCGTCGGTCACGGTCGGCGGCGCCGACCTGGTGGTGGACACCCGCAAGGCGATCGCCCTGCTCGCCTACCTGGCCGTCACGGGCCGGGCACACCGGCGCGACCACCTCGCCGGCCTGCTGTGGCCCGACCATGAGACCGACCGCGCCCGGGGGGCCCTGCGCCGCACTCTCTCGACGCTGCGCACCGGGCTCGGCGGGAGCTGGGTCGGCGCCGACCGCGAGACCGTCTGGTGCTCCCTGGACGATGCCCGGGTCGACGTCCGGGAGTTCCGCGGCCTGGCGGCGGAGCCCGCCGCCCACGACCACGCACCCGCGGAGGTCTGTGCGCGCTGCGCCGACCCGCTGGCCGCGGCCGCGGCGGCGCACCGCGACCGGTTCCTCGCGGGCTTCTCCATCCGCGACAGCCCCGGGTACGACGACTGGCAGCAGGGCGAGGCCGATCGCCTGGAGGCCGAGCTGCACGACGTGCTCGGTCGGCTCGCGGAGGCCTACGCGGTCCGTGGCGAGTGGAGCGCGGCCGCCGGCGCCGCCCGGCGGCGCGTGGGCCTCGATCCCCTGCAGGAGCCCTCGCACCGTCAGCTGATGCGGATGCACGCCCTGGCCGGCGACCGCGCCGCCGCGATGCGGCAGTACCGCGAGTGTGTGCGCGTGCTGGACCGCGACCTGGGGGTCCCGCCGCTGCCGGAGACCCAGGAGCTCTACGCCCGCGTCCAGGAGGGCGCGGTGCGCGGTCCCGCCGCCCCGGCGCCGAGCGCACCGAGCGGGCGGCCCCCGGTCCTTCCTCCGGTCGAGCGCGCCGTGACCGGGCCGCCGCTCCTCGGCAGGGACCTCGAGCTGCAACGGCTGCGCGGGGCGCTCGCCGCGTCCGCGCACGGTGGCGCGCTCGCAGCCCTGGAGGGCGAGGCCGGCGTCGGCAAGAGCCGCCTCGTGGAGGAGGTCGTCGGCGAGGCGGCCGCCGCGGGCGCCCCGGCCGTCGTGGTGCGGTGCTACGAGGGCGAGTCGGGGCTGGCCTTCGGCCCGGTCGCCGCGGCGGTCCGGGCGGCCGTGGCCGCCGCCCCGCGGGGCGGCCGACTCGACGGCGTCTCCGCCCGCGCGCGCGCCGAGACCGCCCGGCTCGTCCCGGAGCTCGACCCCGGTGCGGTCACCGCCACGCCGGCGGAGCCTCCGGACCCGGGCGCGCAGCTGCGCTTCCTCGAGGCCCTGGTGGAGGTGCTGACCTGCCTCGCCTCCGGGGACGCCGGGGGCCTGCTGGTCTTCGAGGATCTGCACCACGCCGACGCGGGCACCCGCGACCTCGCGGCGTTCCTGGCGCGGCGGGTCGCCCGCCACCGGCTCCTGCTGCTCGCCACGTGGCGGCGCGAGGACGGGGGCGACGAGCTTGACGTGCGGCGGCTCGCCGCCGAGGCCGAACGGACCGGCGAGGGGGCTCTGCTCCGCCTGCCGCGTCTCGACGAGGCGGCCGTGCGGTCGATGGCGCGCTGGGCCCGCGACCGGGGCCTGGCGCTCGACGAGGCCGGGGAGAGCGCGCTGTGGCGGGAGACCGAGGGACTCCCCTTGCTGTGCGTGGAGTACCTGCAGGCGCTCCGCGAGCCCGGCGGGTCCGACCCCGGTTCCCTGCCGGGCGCGCGGGCGCTCCTGGGGGCCCGCCTCGACACGCTGGGCCCGTTGGCCACGGAGCTGGCCGGCGCGGGCGCCGTGCTGGGTCGGCGCTTCGACTTCGACCTCGCCCGCCAGGTCAGCGGGCGCGAGGAGCGGGCGGCCCTGGAAGGGACGGAGGAGCTGCTGCGACGCGGCATGTGCACGGAGGGCGACCGACCACCGGTGAGGGGCGGGGCCCCGCCCACCCTGACGTTCACCCATGACCTCCTGCGCCAGCTGGTCCTGGAGAGACTGAGCCTGGTGCGCCGGCGACTCCTGCACCTGCGGGCTGCCGACGCCCTGGAGGGTCCGGCCGAGCGCGACGACGGCCTCGCGGCGGCGGTCGCCCAGCACGCCGAGCTGGGCGGTCGAGACGCCCAGGCCGCGCGCTGGCACGAGCGCGCCGGGCGCCAGGCCCTCGCGCTGCCCGCACCGGAGGCGGCGATCGAGCACCTGCGGCGCGCTCGCGCGCTGGCCGCCACGCCCGACCCCGCGCTCGACGAGGCGATCGCCGACGTGCAGGTGCTCCAGGGGGCCTACGCCGAGGCCATCGAATCCTTCGAGAGCGCGGCGGCGCGGCTCGCCGGCGGGCCGCTGGCCGAGGTGGAGCGCAAGCTCGCGGGCGTGCACGAGAGACGGGGCCGGCACGACCTGGCGGCCGTGCACGTCGAGGCGGCGCTGGCGGTCGCGGACGCGGGCGACGACGTCGCCCTGGCCCGGATCGAGCTCCAGGCGGCGTCCACCGCCGGTCGCCGCGGGGACCCCGCCGCGGCGCGACGGTATGCCGAGTGCGCACTCGAGCGCGCCGGGCGCGTCGGCGCCGACGAGGAGGCGGCGCGGGCGCACGACACGCTCGGCCTGTTGGCGTGGGGCGAGGGCGACGTCGCGGCCGCCGGCGACCACCTGGAGCGGGCCCTCGCGCTGCTCTCCGACGACCGCAGCCCGGCTGCCGTGGCGGGGGCGCTGAACAACCTGGCGCGGGTGCGTCGGGCGTCCGGGTCGAGCGACGAGGCCGTGTCCCTCGCGTCGCGGGCGCTGGCGCTGGCGTCCGCCACGCGGGACCGGCACCGGGAGGCCGCCCTGCACAACAACCTGGCCGACGCGTTGCACGCCGCCGGCCGGGGGGCGGAGGCGATGGAGCACCTCAAGCGCGCCGTGAGCATCTTCGCCGAGGTGGGTCAGGAATCCGGTCCGGAGCCCGACATCTGGATGCTCAGCCACTGGTGACCCCGGGTCCGGTGAGCCGGTGCCTCGGCGAGGCGCCGCGGGCGGCAGGATGAGGGGGTGAGCCAGCCCCCCGCCGGACCCGGCCGCGAGGTCGACGTGGCCGTGGTCGGCGCGGGCCTCTCCGGGCTGGTCGCGGCCAGGGCGCTGCACGCCGCGGGGCGGTCCGTGGCCGTGCTCGAGGCCGACGACCGGGTCGGCGGGCGCGTGCTCTCGGCGCGGGTGGACGGCGCGCTGGTCGACCTCGGCGGCACCTTCGTCGGGCCGACGCAGGACCGCGTGATCGCGCTCGCCGACGAGCTCGGCGTGGACCGCTACCCGACGTACGGCGACGGCCGCAACCTGGTGCTCTGGCGCGGGAAGACCAGGCGCTATCGCGGGACCATCCCGCCGGTCGGGCCGGTGGCGCTGCTCGACCTCGCCCGCCTGCGCAGGACCGTGGGCCGGGTCGCCGGCTCGATTCCCCTCGGCCGGCCCTGGGACGCGCCGCGTGCGGCCTGGCTGGACGCGCGCAGCCTCGGCGCCTGGCTGCGGGAGCAGCGGGCGCGCGAGAGCACCCGGGACCTGATGGCCATCGTCTCGAGGGTCACCTGGGGATGCGAGCCCGACGAGGTCTCGCTCCTGCACGCCGCGCACTACGTCGCGATGGCGGGCGGGCTCGACCGGATGCTCGACACCGAGGGCGGCGCCCAGGAGCAGCACTTCGTCGAGGGCGCCCAGGCCCTGGCCCAACGGATGGCCGACGACCTCGGTCCCGACCGGGTCCACCTCGGCGAGCCCGTGACCGCCGTCGAGCACGACCCGACGGGGGCGACGGTGCGGACCCCCGGGCGGGCCCTGCGCGCCCGGCGCGTCGTGGTCGCCGTCCCCCCGACGATGCGGCAGCGCATCGACTTCGCGCCGGCGCCGCCCCCCGACCACCTGGGGCTGGCGCAGCGGTGGCCGGCCGGGGTGCTCTCCAAGGCGTACGCGGTCTACGACGCGCCGTTCTGGCGCGCCGACGGGTGCAGCGGTCAGGCGCTCGCGGACACCGGGCCGGCGTTCATCACCTTCGACGCGAGTCCGCCCGACGGCTCGGCCGGGGTCCTGCTCGGGTTCGTCGGCGGCGACTACGCCCGGGAGTACGACGCCCTGGAGCCCGCCCACCGGCGGCAGCGCGCGCTGGCCTCGTTCGCGGATCTCTTCGGGGCGCAGGCACTGGCACCGCGCGGCTTCACCGACCAGCGCTGGGCCGCCGAGCCCTGGCTGGGCGGCGGCCCCTGCGCCGCCCCGGGGCCGGGCGCGGTCCTGCCCTACGCACGACGGCTCGCCGAGCCGGTGGGAGCGGTCCACTGGGCCGGCACCGAGACGGCCGGCCGATGGAGCGGCTTCATGGACGGCGCGGTCCGGGCCGGCGAGCGGGCCGCCGGCGAGGTGCTCCGATCCCTGTGACGGGCCGTCAGGCCTTGTGCGCCCCGCCGTAGATGACCGGCTCACCGTCGTGGGCCGCGAGCTTGCTCGGCCACCAGGTGCGCGGCCCGATCAGGTAGCACAGCGACGGCACCAGCAGGGAGCGCACCACGAGCGTGTCGAGCAGCACGCCGAAGGACACGATGAACGCGATCTGGGCCAGGAACAGGATCGGGACCACTCCGAGCGCGGCGAACGTCGCCGCGAGCACGACGCCCGCCGACGTGATCACGCCGCCGGTCACGCGCAGGCCCTTGAGCACCCCCGGCCGGGTCCCGCGCTGAAGCGCCTCCTCACGGACCCGCGTCATGAGGAAGATCGAGTAGTCGATCCCCAGGGCCACCAGGAAGACGAAGCCGATCAGCATCGTCGACGGGTCGCTGGCCGGGAAGTCGAAGACGTGCTCGAAGACCAGGGCGGCGACCCCGATGGTGGCGGCGAAGGAGAGGACGTTGGCCAGCAGGAGGAGCCCAGCCGCCAGGAGCGAGCGCAGCAGCAGCGCCAGCACGATGACGATGACCACGAGGATCGCCGGGATCACGACGGTGCGGTCGCGGGCCGTGGTGTCCCGGGTGTCGATCTGGATGGCGGTGGCGCCGCCGACCAGGATCTCGTCGTTCACGGCGGCCAGCTCCTCGCGCAGCCGCTCCACCGTGTCGCTGGCGGCTGAGGAGTCCGCGGGGTCGGCGAGGGTGGCGAGGACCACCGACCGCCCGTCGACCACGCGTGGCTCTCGCGGGTCGTCCGCCTCGGGGATCGGGAACACCGGGGGTGGCGCCCCCTCGACGGGCGGCGCGACACCCTCGTCGCTGCGGAGCACCTGGATCGCCTCGCGCGTGTCGGCGGCCGGGACCACCACCTGCACGGGGCTGGCGGCGTCGGCATCGAACTGCGCGTCGAGGATCTCCTGCGCGTCGACGGAGTCCTCCTGGGTCAGGAAGAGCTCGGTCTGCGGCACCTGCTCCTCGTCCAGCGTGAACGCGAAGCCGGCGCAGACCGCGAGGACCACCGCGGTCACCCCGGCCACGGCGCCCGCCCTGCGGCTGACCAGGCGCGCCACGGCACCCCAGATCCCCCGCTCGTCGCCGTGCTCGGACCCGTAGTGCGGCTGGAAGGGCCAGAACGCCTTGCGACCCAGCAGCGTGAGGGCCGCGGGCAGCAGGGTGAGCGCGGCGAGCATGGCGCCGAGCACGCCCAGGGCGCCCACGGGGCCGAGGCCCGCGAGGCTGGTGAGGTCGGAGAGCAGCAGGCAGAGCAGCCCGAGCACCACGGTCAGCCCGGAGGCGACGATCGGCTCCCACGCGCCCCGGTAGGCGGCGCGCATGGCGTCGTACTTCGACTCGCGGTCGCGCAGCTCCTCCCGGAAGCGAGCCACGAGCAGCAGCGAGTAGTCGGTCGCCGCCCCGATGGCGAGGATGAAGAGGATGCCCTGGCTCTGCCCGTTGAGGTCGAGGATGTCGTTGCTGGCCAGGGCATAGATCGCCGCGGAGGCGACCCCCAGGCTCAGCACCGCCGAGATCAGCACGACCAGCGGCAGCACCGGCGACCGGTAGACGACGAACAGGATCAGCAGCACGACGCCCAGCGCCACGAGCAGCAGCAGCCCGTCGATCGCGGAGAACGCGTCGACGAAGTCGGCCAGCACGCCGGCCTGGCCGCCCACGAGCACCCGTAGGCCGTCGGGGGCGTCGGCCACGACGTCGCGGATGCCCTCGACCGCGGCGACGATCTCCTCGCCGTCCTGGGCCGAGAGCTCGACCACGAGCTGACCCGCCTCCCCGTCCACCGAGGGACGCAGCTCGGCGACGCCGCCCTCGGCGACGCCGTCGACCTCGGCCAGCTCGGGACGCCACTCCCGGACCGCCGCGCGGTCGGCCTCGCTCAGCCCGCCGTCGCGCTCGAGGACGATCGTGGCCGGCAGCGTCTGCTGGTCCTGGAAATTCGTGAGCGCCTCGAGGGCCTTCGTGGACTCGGTGTTCTCGGGCAGGAAGGCGGCGTTGTCGTTCTCCTGCACCGAGGCCAGCTGGCCGGCGAAGGAGCCCAACGGCCCGCCGACGAAGACCCAGACGAGAACCACCACGAGCGGGAGCAACCAGCGCTTCGACACGGCCCCGATCATCGCCGACCGCTCAAGCCCCTCCGACCCCGGCCGTCCCACCCGTGACAGGCGTCACGGGTCTGTGCCGGCCGACCACCCCGCCGACCACCCCGCCGACCACTCCGCCGACCACTCCGCCGACGACTCCGCCGACGACTCCGCCGATCACTCCGCCGATCGATCCGCGGTCAGGAAGACGCGCAGCGCGGAGACGAAGGCGTCGGGCTCCTCGGAGTGCACCCAGTGCCCGGCGCCCTTGATGGTGGCCGACCGGGTGCGGGGAAAGAGCGAGCGCATCGTCGACGCGTGCTCGGGGCGCACATACTCCGACCTCTCCCCCGCGACCCACAGCACCGGGTGGTCGAAGGTGGCGTCGAGCTCGGGGAAGCCGCCGATGGTCGGCAGCTCGCGGCGCAGCAGCTCGAGGTTGGCCTGCCACTCGAACCCGTCCCGCCCGGAGCGCAGGTTCTGCAGCAGGAAGCCGCGCACGCGGGGGTCGTCGATCCGGTCCTCCAGCCGCTCGTCCGCCTCGCCCCGGCGCTCGAGGGTCGTCAGGTCCAGCGAGGCCAGACTGTCGAGCAGGTGCTCGAACTCCCCCGCCCCCCCGCTGCTGGTCGGTGAGATGTCCACGACGACGAGCCGGTCGACCAGGCCCGGGTGCCGCAGCGCCAGCACCATCGCGACCTTGCCGCCCATCGAGTGCCCCACCACGTGGGACGGGCCGTCGTAGGCCGACCGCAGCCAGTCCGCGAGAAGGTCCGCGGTGTGGGTGTAGTCGGCGTCGTCGGTCCAGCCCGAGTGCCCGTGGTTGGGCAGGTCCACCAAGACCGAGCGCAGGTCCGGGGTGAGCGCCTTGGCGATCTGCGTGAAGTTGCGGCCCTGCCCGAAGAGGCCGTGCAGGAAGACGACGCGCTCCCCGGTCTCGCCCACCTCGCGGGCGTGGATCGTCGGGGCGTCGGTCTCGGTCTCGGCAGTCACCGGACCCACCCTAGGAGGCGGTCCGACCCGACCCGCGCGGGTGGACGCCCGACGCGGTCGCCGTCAGTCGGCGTCGAGGCGCGCGATCTCCTCGGCGCTGAGCTCGAGGTCCGCGGCCGCGGCCGAGTCGAGCACCGACTGCGGACGCTTCGCGCCCGGGATCGGGATGACCACCGGCGACTTCGCCAGCTCCCAGGCGAGCGCCACCTGCTGCGCGCTGACCCCGCGGGCCTCGGCGACCTCGGCGAAGGCCGGGTGCTTCGACGCGAGCTCCTTGGCGTCGTTCAGGCCGCCGAGGGGGCTCCACGGCAGGAACGCGAGGCCCAGCTCGGCGCACAGGTCGATCTCGGCCTGGCTGCTGCGGAACTTCGGCGAGAACTGGTTCTGCACGCTGACGAGCGCGTCGCCGAGGACGTCCCGGGCCTGCCGGATCTGGTCGGGGTCGGCGTTCGAGAGCCCGATCATCGCGACCTTGCCGGAGTCGTGCACCTCCTTCAGCGCCCCCAGCGTCTCGGCGTAGTCGACGTCCGGGTCGGGGCGGTGGTGCTGCCAGAGCGCGATCTGCTCGGTGCCAAGCCGGTCGAGGCTGGCGTCCACGGCACCGCGGAGGTAGGCGGGCGAGCCGTCCAGGTCCCAGCCGCCGGTCGGGTCCAGCCGCAGGTGGCCCGCCTTCGTGGCCAGCAGCACGCGGTCGCGCACCCCCACCTCGTCGAGCAGCCCGGCGACGAGCCGCTCGTTCTCACCCTGCGCCCCCGCGCCCCGCTCGCCGGGACCGTAGGCGTCGGCGGTGTCGAAGAGCGTGACGCCGGCCTCCACGGCCGCGCGCACCGTGTCCAGCAGCTGTTGGCGATCCTGCACGCCGTCCTGGTCCATGGTCATGCACCCGACGCCGATGGCGCCGACCTCGTGGCGGCCGACGGTCGCATTGCCGATCACTCGTGTCCTCATGCCCCCACCGTGGCGCGGCGGCGGTCCCCTCCCCTACCCGCCCGGGCGGGCTCGCCGGGGGCGGGCGGGGGTGACCCGGGCGCCTCGTCGCGCCCGTAGCGTGGCGAGCCGTGGCTCCGCGCGGGGTCTCGGAGGGAGGACGCGATGAGCGAACCACGCCAGGATGCCGACCAGGCGCACCCGGCGGAGGCACCGGAGGCGCAGCAGCCCTACCGGATCATGCTGCGCCCGATCGCCAACCCGCTGCCGATCGGTCTGCTGGCGCTGCTGGTGTCGACGACGACCGTGGCCGCGCTGCAGCTGGGCTGGGTCCCCGCCGGCCAGTCCCGGCAGGTGGGTCAGGCTGTCGTCGCGATCGCGCTGGTCCTGCAGCTGCCGGCGGCGCTGCTGGGCGTCTTCGCCCGCGACCCCGCGGCCGGCACCGGCATGGCCGTGCTGGGCAGCACCTGGCTGCTCATCGGGGCCTCCCTGGCCACCAGCCCGCCGGGTTCGAGCAGCGCCGGCCTCGGCATGCTGCTCGTGGTGGCTGCCCTGGCGCTGTCGGTGCCGATCGCCGCGTCGATCGCGAAGCCGGTCACGGTGCTCGTGCTCGGGACCAGCGCGCTGCGCTTCCTGGTCACCGGGGTCTCCGAGCTCTCCGGCGTCGCGGTCTGGGAGACCGCCGCCGGCGTGCTCGGCCTGCTGCTCGGCGCCGTGGCGTTCTACGCCGCCATGGCCTTCGAGCTCGAGGACGTGCACCACCACCCCGTCCTCCCGCTCGGGCGCCGGGGCCCGGCCGCCCGGGCCATGTCCAGCGACACCCGCGAGCAGCTGCGGGGCATCGAGAGCGAGGCCGGCGTCCGCCAGCAGCTGTGAGGCCGCGCCGCTAGCCTCGGCCCACTGCCCCGCCCAGCACAGGAGGACCGCGTGGACGAGACCGCACCCGGGCGCACCGGCGCCGGCCTGGCCCGGATCTCGGAGATCTACCGCGCCGGGGTGCTCGGCCGGCGACCCGACGTCCCCGCGGACCCCGCCGAGCTGGAGCGCCGCGCGCGGCGTGCGATGAGCCCGCGTGCCTGGGCCTACGTCGCCGGGGGCGCGGGCGAGGAGCGCACCGTGCGGCGCAACCGGGCGGCGTACGACCGCTGGCAGGTCGTGCCGCGCATGGGCCGGGGCGCCGCCGAGCGCGACCTCTCGGTCGACCTGCTCGGTCGTCGGCTCCCCGCCCCCGTGCTGCTCGCGCCGATCGGCGCCTGCGGCCTCGTCACGCGCGGCGCCGACCTGCTCACGGCGCGCGCGGCTGCGGCCACCGGCGCGCCGTACGTCTTCTCCAACCAGGGCAGCAGCCCGATGGAGGACTGCGCCGCCGCGATGGAGGAGGTGGCCCCCGGAGCCGCGCGCTGGTTCCAGCTCTACTGGAGCAAGGACGAGGCGCTGGTGCAGAGCCTGCTGGACCGCGCCGAGGCCGTCGGCGCCGCGGCCGTCGTGGTCACGCTGGACACCACCGTGCTCGGGTGGCGCCCCCGCGACCTCAACCTCGGCTCCCTGCCCTTCAGCCGGGGCATCGGTATCGCGCAGTACACCCGCGACGCGCGCTTCCGCGAGCTGGTCCGCGAGCGCATCGAGGCGGCGCGGGTGTCGGGCGCGAAGGAGCAGGTCGAGGTGACCCTCGGCGCGCTGCGCACGCTGGTCGACATCACGCGCAACCATCCAGGGGGCTTCCGGGCCAACCTGCGCTCCCCGGAGCCGCGGGCGTCGGTGGAGACCTTCCTCGACGTCTACTCCAACCCCGGTCTCTCCTGGGCGCACCTGGAGACGCTGCGCGAGCGGACCCGGCTGCCGATCGTGCTCAAGGGGATCCTGCACCCCGACGACGCCCGCCGGGCCTACGACGCCGGCGCCGACGCCGTCGTCGTGTCCAACCACGGGGGGCGGCAGGTCGACAACGCCATCGCCTCGCTCGACGCGCTGGTCGCCGTGCGGGAGGAGGTGGGCCCCGAGCGGACCGTGCTGCTGGACAGCGGCGTGCGCACCGGGGCCGACGTGTTCCTCGCCCGTGCGCTGGGCGCCGACGCGGTGCTGCTGGGGCGGTCGTGGGTCTACGGCCTCGCGCTCGCGGGGCGCCGGGGCGTGGAGGACGTCGTGCGCAACGTGGTCGCGGAGCTCGACCTGACGATGGCGCTCACGGGCGCGCGCGACCTCGCCGGGGTCACGCGCGACCTGGTCCAGCCGGCCCCCTGAGCCCCCGTCAGAGCGGGCGGACGACGCGGGCGGGGTTGCCGACGGCCAGGACGCCCGCGGGCAGGTCGTGCGTCACCACCGATCCGGCGCCGACCACCGTGTCGGCACCGATGCTGACGCCCGGCAGCACCAGGACACCGCCGCCGAGCCAGGCGTTGTCGCCGATCGCGATGGGCGCGGCGGACTCCCACTTCGCCCGGCGCAGCTCGGCATCGAGCGGGTGCGTCGCGGTCAGCAGCTGGACCCCGGGCCCGAGCTGCACGTCGTCGCCGATCGTGATCGGTCCGGCGTCCAGCGCGACGAGCCCGTAGTTCACGAAGGTGCGGGCTCCCAGGCGCACGTTGTGGCCGTGGTCGACCGACAGCGGTGGCAGCACGAGGGTGTCCTCCCCGATCGACGCGAAGAGCTCGCGCAGGAGCTCGCGCCGGCCGACCTCGTCCTCGGGCGAGCTGGCGCCGAAGGCCGCCGTCAGCCGCGCCGCCACGTGCATGGAGGCGACGATGCCCTCGTCGGCGACGTAGGGGTCGCCGGCCAGCCACCGCTCGTGGTTGGTCCGCCGGTCGTGCGGGTCGATCCGCCAGACCTCGTGGGGAGGCACGTCCCCGAGCCTAACCGGCACCAGGCCGCTCAGCCGGGCACGCGCGCGACCAGGTGCCAGTACTGCCCCACCCGGCGGAAGGGCTCGCGGTCGTGCAGAGCGACCTCCAGCGCGAGCAGCTGCTCGTAGAACTCCGGGTCGTGCTTGACGTCGTTGTCGGCGACCAGGTCGTTGACCACCCGCCCGCCGGTCTGGCGCACCGGCACGCAGCCGAGCCCCTCCAGGTCGGTCCGCACGCCGTCCGCCCAGAGCTTGCGCACCTCGGCGTCGAAGGTGACCGTCCGCGCGCCGGCCGCGGCGAGGACCTCGAGGGCCTCCGCCGGTCCGTCGCGGACCAGCGTGCCGAGCACCATCCCGTCGGGGTTCGGCGCGATCACCGAGACCAGGCCGCCCGGCCGGGCGGCCGCGACGAGCGCCGAGAGGTCGTGCGTCCCTTCGGGGCGGTACTGCAGCACGAAGTGGCACAGCACGAGGTCGGCCTCCCCGTGCCCGGGCACGCGCCCGAGGTCGTCGAGCCCTCCGCGGACGACGCCGCACCCGGCCGCCGCGGCGTCCTCCAGCAGCGCCGGCGCCGGGTCGACGACCGTCACGTCGTGCCCCCGCGCCAGCAACCCGGCCGCGTCGAGGCCGTCGCCGCCGCCGACGTCGAGGACCCGCCAGGGGGCCTCGCCCAGATGGTCGTCGAGCGCGGCGAGCGTGCGCTCCACGAGCGTGTAGCGGATGCGGCCCCACGGGGACGCGGCGTAGGCGCGCCAGCGCTCCCGGTGCTCGTCGAAGCCCTCCGAGGCTCCCGTCGTTCCCACGCCGTCATCCAACCGCATGGACCGCCCCCTCGACCGCCCCCCTCGACCGCCCCGTCACTGCGCACGTGCCCGGGTCGGCCGAGCGTGCACCGGGCCCTGGCCCGGTTGGGCCATCCGCCGAATCTTTCGGGCACGGAAGTCGTGTCGTGCCGGCTCGGGCCGGGCCGGCGGCGCATGCTTCAAGCAACCGGGGAGGGCCGGGGGAAGGAACAGCGTCATGTGGGACACCGTCGAACACCGAGTGGGGACCGCCACGCTCTCGCACGACCTGCCGTGCCCGTCCTGCGGTCACGCGGCACACAGCTTCCTGGCGTGCTCCGACGACTGTCCCTGCGTGCCTCCGCCGATGCCGGGGACTCCCCCGCGCGAGAGCGCCGGGGTCCGGGTCCCGGAGCCCGCCTGGCGCGCCGTCTGATCCCGCGCGAGCGGCACCCCGAGCTGCCGGTGCAGCGCCTACGTGGACCGGTTCGGGCGCGGCTGGTCCGCGCGCCTGCGCCAGCGTGCGACCACGTCCGCGGCGTTCTTGCGGCCCGCCTCGGCCACCTGCCTTGTCCGTCGCCGCCAGCGCTGCGCCCGGTCGCGCCGGTCGGGCAGTCGTGGCCCCGGCCCGTGCTCCGCGTCCGCCACGTGCACGTCGGCGATCTGCTCGAGGACCGGCCGGTCGTGCTCGCCGGCGACGACCCGCCCGGTGGCCCACCACATCCGCAGCCCGTCGTCCGTGATCTCGAGCGTGGCGAGGTTGTTGTCGAACCACGGTCCGCGCAGCAGGCCCCAGACGAGCTCGGCCTCCGGCACCTTCGCCGACCTGGCGACCGCGTGCCCGATCGCGCCCGCGACGCCGTAGGAGGCCACGGCGGTCGCGTAGCGCATCTTGCGCGGCAGCGGGTTGCGGATCGGTGAGCACACCGCCTGGATGATCCGGCTGCGCTGCGGGCCGTGCCCGGTCCCCTCGCGCACCACCGCCTCCGAGACGTAGCTGTGGTGCACGTCCCCGGCCAGGTAGGTGACCGTCTCCGGTGCGCGACCCCGCTCCCCCGCAGCGACCTCGGCGGTCATGTGGGCCACCTGGCGGAAGCCGTCCTGGAACGCCGCCCAGTGCTCGAGGTCGACGGCCTGCCGGATCTTCTCGCCCCAGGCGGCGGCCCGGTCGCCCCAGGCGCCGGCGGCGAGGGCCTCGTTGAAGGCCTCGACGTAGTGCAGGCCCGGCGCGAGCAGGAACGGGATGCTGGTCCCGACGAGCAGGTGGTCCACGTCCCCGCGCATGCGCGCGTCGAGCCAGGCCAGCTCCTGGTCGTCGATCAGCGAGCGGTCGTCGGGCTCCAGCACGCGGGCGGCGCGCGAGTCGATGACGACCAGCCGCGCCTGCGTGCCGAAGTCCCGCGAGAAGCTCCAGCGGTAGGTCGTCGGGTCCTGGTCGGCCCGGTCGGCGAGGTCGTCCAACGCGTCGCTGAGGTCGAGCTCGCCACTGGCCCGGCCCTCGGCGACGGCGGTGGCGTGGTCGGCCACCCGGCGCCACAGCGGCTCCTCGGCGCGCTCGTGCGGGGCGAGGTTCCCGATGTGCTGGTAGACCCAGTAGGACCCGAGCCCCGCCACGATCCGGTCGTGCCACCAGCCGGTGGCCTCCATCTGCCGCTTCCAGTCGTAGGAGGTGTTCCAGTCGTCCCGGATGTCGTGGTCGTCGAAGATCATCAGGCTGGGCAGCGTCGAGAGCAGCCAGCGGTTCGCGGGGTCGGTCCAGGCGAGCCGGTAGAGCTCGGCGTACTCCTGGTAGTCGGCGAGCTCGGTCCACGGCGCCTGCTCGATGTCCCGGCGCGAGCTGATGAAGGCGCGCATCGCGTCGGTCGTCTCGTCGGCGTAGACCTGGTCCCCGAGAAACAGCACGAGGTCCGGCCAGCTCCCGTGGCCCTCCGAGGCGCGGGTGGGGTCCGCGTCCGGGTCGTCGCTGCCCGCATCGCCGATGCCGGCCATCCGGAGCGCGTAGGCGCGCATCGCATCGACGCCGTGGGTCGCGTTGCCGCCAGCGTCGTGGTCCACCGAGGTGCGGCAGGACCCGAAGGCCAGGCGGAGGGGCTTGCCGGGGTCGAGCGTCGCGAGCACCGGCGGCGGGAAGGGCGAGTCCGGGGGCGGCCACGCCCGGGTGTCGCCGAGGTCGAGGGTGTACGGCGTCGGCGTGCCCGCGGGCAGGCCGGTCACGTCCACCAGCGCGTAGTGGTGGCCGTGCACCCCGAAGGTGGCGGCGGAGGCGCTGCGCTCCCCGGCCCGCACGGTCACGGTCGTGGCCTCGTCCGCCTCGACCCAGACGACCGCCGACTCGGCGTCCACGTGGCGCACGAGCGGGCCCAGCACGAGTCCCGTCATCGTTCCCTCCGTGCAGGGGTCACGGCTGCACGATGACCTTGATGGCCTCGCGCTCGTCCATCATCCGGTAGCCCTCGGCGACGTCCTCCAGACCGACCGTGGCGTCGAAGACCCTGCCCGGCTCGATGCGCCCGGAGGTGACCAGGTCGAGCAGGTCGGGGAGGTAGCGCCGCACGGGCGCCATCCCGCCCGCGAGGCCGACGTTCTTGCCGAACATCCGGCCGACCGGGAGCTTGACACCGTGCGGGACGCCGACGAAGCCCACGGTCGAGCCGGGGCGGGCCACCTTGACCGCCGTGTCCATGGACTGCCCCGTGCCCACGCACTCCAGCACCGCGTCGGCGCCGACCCCGTCGGTGAGCTCGAGGACGGCCTGCTCGCCCTCCTCGCCGCGCTCGGCGACGATGTGGGTCGCGCCGAACTCGGTGGCGAGCTGCTGCCGCGTGGCGTGCCGCGACATGGCCACCACCTTCTCGGCGCCCATGGTCGCGGCCGCAAGCACGCCGCACAGCCCGACGGCCCCGTCGCCCACGACGACCGCGGTGCCGCCCTCCCGGACGCCGGCGGCTGTGGCGGCGTGCCAGCCGGTCGGCATCACGTCGGAGAGCGCCAGCAGCGAGGGCAGCAAGGCGTCGTCGGGCCGGCCGTCGGTCTTCACCATGCTTCCCTCGGCCTGGTCCACGAGCGCGTACTGCGCCTGGCCGCTCTTGGTGAAACCGAGGTTCACGCAGCCGTTGTGGGCGCCGGCCCGGCAGTGCACGCAGGTGTTGTCGCAGTGGTCGAAGGGCACGACCACGAAGTCGCCGGGCGCGAAGGAGCTCACGCCCGACCCGACCTCCTGCACGATCCCGATGCACTCGTGCCCGATCGTGGAGCCGGGGTCGATCTCGTTCTCCCCCCGGTAGGGCCACAGGTCCGAGCCGCAGACGCATCCGCGGACCACCTCGACGACGGCGTCCGTCGGGGCGTCGATCACCGGGTCGTCGACGTCGGAGACTCGGATGTCGCGGGGCGCGTGGATGGTGGTGGCTCGCATGCCCGCCAGTCTGGCAACCGGCCCGCCGCACCGCCGGGTGGGGCGGTTTGGTGATATCTCATATCAGAGATAACGTGCTCCCATGACGGATGACTACAAGGGCCGGATCGGCATGCTGATCCGCGACGCGCGCAAGCACAGGGGGCTCACCCAGCAGCAGCTCGCGGACACCCTGGCCACCAGCCAGAGCGCGATCAACCGCATCGAGAAGGGGCACCAGAACCTCTCGTTGGAGATGCTGGCCAAGATCGGCACCGCCCTGGACTCCGAGATCGTCGCCCTGGGCGCCGGCCCTGTGCACCTGCGTGTCCAGGGGCCCACGAGGCTGTCGGGCTCGATCGCGGTGAAGACGTCCAAGAACGCCGGCGTCGCGCTGCTGTGCGCCTCCCTGCTCAACCGTGGGCGCACCACGCTGCGCAAGGTGGCACGCATCGAGGAGGTCAACCGCCTGCTGGAGGTGCTGGAGAGCCTGGGCGTGCAGACGCGCTGGCTGAACACCGACAACGATCTCGAGATCGTCCCCCCGGCCGAGCTGGACCTCACGCGGATCGACGTCGAGGCGGCCCGCCGCACCCGCTCCGTGATCATGTTCCTCGGCCCGCTGCTGCACCGCGCCGAGACCTTCGACCTGCCCTACGCCGGCGGCTGCAACCTCGGCACCCGCACCGTCGAGCCGCACATGACCGCGTTGCGCTTCTTCGGCCTCGAGGTGAAGGCCACCGAGGGTGCCTACCACGCCCGGGTCGATCCCGGAGTCGAGCCCGGCCGCCCCATCGTGCTGACCGAGCGCGGCGACACCGTGACCGAGAACGCGCTCATGGCCGCCGCGCTGCACCCGGGCACGACGGTCATCCGCAACGCCTCGTCCAACTACATGGTGCAGGACCTCTGCTTCTACCTGCAGAAGCTCGGCGTCACCGTGGAGGGGGTCGGCACGACGACCCTCACGGTCACCGGGCGCGAGTCCATCGACGAGGACGTCGACTACGCGCCGAGCGAGGACCCGATCGAGGCGATGAGCCTGATCGCGGCCGCGGTCGTCACCAGCTCCGAGATCACCGTGCAGCGCGTGCCGATCGAGTTCCTCGAGATCGAGATCGCGCTGCTCGAGGAGATGGGGCTGCGCTACGAGCGCTCGGAGGAGTACGTCGCGCAGAACGGGCGCACGCGGCTGGTGGACATCACGACGAAGCCCTCGCAGCTCCACGCCCCGCTGGACAAGATCCACCCGATGCCCTTCCCGGGGCTCAACATCGACAACCTGCCCTTCTTCGCGGTGATCGCCGCCGTCGCCGAGGGCCAGACCCTGCTGCACGACTGGGTCTACGAGAACCGCGCGATCTACCTGGTGGAGCTGAACAAGCTGGGGGGGAACGTGAAGCTGCTCGATCCGCACCGGGTGATGATCGAGGGGCCGACGCACTTCTCGGGCACCGAGATCGTCTGCCCGCCGGCCCTGCGCCCGGCCGTGGTGATCCTGCTCGGGATGCTCGCGAGCAAGGGCACCTCGGTGCTGCGCTCGACCTATGTGATCCACCGCGGGTACGAGGACCTCGCCGAGCGGCTCAACGAGCTCGGCGCCAGCATCGAGTCGTTCCGGGACATCTGAGGCCAGGTCGCGCAGGCTGTCCGCCGTGAGCACCGTGCGGCCCGGCTCCGCCCCGCCGGCCACGGGGTACGCCTACCTCGACGCCGTCCGGCGGCAGCCGGGCGCGGTCCTGGCGTTCGCGCACCGCGGCGGGGCCTTCCACCCCGAGCTCGAGGGGCTCGAGAACACCCTGGCCGCCTTCACGCACGCGGCGGCGCTGGGCTACGGCTGGCTCGAGACCGACGTGCACGTGACGCGGGACGGCCACCTGCTCGCCTTCCACGACGCGGTGCTCGACCGGGTGACCGACGGGACGGGTGAGGTCGCCTCGATGACGCTCGAGGAGGTCCGGGCCTGCCGGGTCGGCGGCAGCGAGCCCGTGCCGCTGTTGGCCGACCTCTTCGACGCGCTGCCCACGGCGCGCTTCAACATCGACGTGAAGTCGGAGCGGGCCGTGGACGCGCTGGCCGATTTCGTGATGGCCCGGGAGGCGTGGGGGCGGGTCCTGGTGGGCTCGTTCTCGGCGCGACGGCTGCGCCGCTTCCGGTCGCTGACCGGCGGACGCGTCCCCACCTCGGCGCACCCGCTGGAGGTCGCGGCGTTCCTGGTCGTGCCCAGTGGTCGGCTGCTGCGGCTGGTCACGCGAGGCCGGGTGGCCGCGCTCCAGGTCCCCCACCGGCTCGTGCAGGGCCCGCTGCACTGGAGAC
This sequence comes from uncultured Actinomycetota bacterium, assembly GCA_963832415.1. Classification (GTDB taxonomy): domain Bacteria; phylum Actinomycetota; class Actinomycetes; order Propionibacteriales; family Nocardioidaceae; genus Nocardioides. The sequence continues at coordinate 170,096 of CAWHTZ010000012.1, forward strand.
TGGTCACGCCGCGGCTCCTCCGGCGCGCCCACGCGGCGCGCGCCCAGGTGCACGTCTGGGTGGTGGACGATCCGCAGGAGGCACGAGAGCTGCTGGAGCTGGGGGTGGACGGCCTGATGACGGACCGCACCGACCTGTTGCGCGCGGTGCTCACGGACGCGGGTGCGTGGCTGGAGGTGGACCGGTGAGCGCCCCCCTCGACCCGGCCCTGCTCCCGTCGCCGCAGGAACGGCGCCGCGAGCAGCGGGGGTGGTACTTCTACGACTGGGCGAACTCGGCGTTCGCCACCACCGTCGCCGGCGTCCTGTTCGCGCCCTACCTGATCGCCGTGGCCGACGAGGCGGCCGTCGGGGATCCGGGGCGGATCTCGGTGCTGGGGCTCTCCGTGGCGCCGGGCGCCCTGCCGTCGTTCGTGATCACCTTCGCGACGATCCTCTCCGCGGTGCTGCTGCCGCTCCTGGGGGCCGTCGCGGACCGCACCGAGCGCAAGAAGGACCTGCTGGCGGGCTTCGCCTGGGCCGGGGCGGCCGCCTCGGCCGGGCTGTTCTTCTGCGTCGACGGCAACTGGGAGATCGGCGTGATCTCCTACGTCCTCGCCTCGCTGTGCTTCGGCGCGAGCACCGTGATCAACGACGCGATCCTGTGCCAGATCGCCGACGAGGAGGAGCGGGACCGGGTCTCCTCGCGCGGGTGGGCCTTCGGCTACGCGGGCGGGGGCCTGCTGCTGGCGGTCAACTTCGCCGTGGTGACGCTGCACTCCTCGCTCGGACTGTCCGAGAGCCTCGCCGTGCGCCTGTCGATGCTCTCCGCCTCCGCCTGGTGGGCCGGCTTCACGATCATCCCGTGGCTGCGGCTGCGCAACCACCCGATCGCCGTCGAGCAGGTCTCGGGCGGCGTGCTCCGGCGCAGCTTCGGCCAGCTCGCCGCCACGCTGCGCGACCTGCGCCACTACCCGGTCACGCTGACCTTCCTGGTCGCCTACCTCTTCTTCAACGACGGCATCCAGACCGTCATCGCCTCGGCCTCGACGTACGGCGTCGAGGAGCTCGGCTTCGCCACCGGCACGGTGCTCGCGACCTACCTCCTCGTGCAGGTCGTGGCGGTGGGCGGGGCGCTCCTCTTCGGACGCGCCGCCCAGGAGTTCGGCGCCAAGCCGGTGATCCTGGTCGGCCTCGGGATCTGGATGGCGATCGTGACCGTGGCCCTGGTGCTGCCGGCAGGCGAGCTCGTGCCCTTCCTCGCGCTCGGCGCGGCGATCGGGATCGTGCTGGGCGGCACGCAGGCGCTGTCGCGGTCCTACTACTCCCTGCTCGTCCCGCGCGGGAAGGAGGCGGAGTACTTCAGCTTCTACCACGCCATGGAGCGGGGGACGTCGTGGTTCGGCACGCTGGTCTTCGGCCTGGTCTTCCAGCTCACCGACTCCTACCGGCCCGCGATCTTCGCCCTCGTCGTCTTCTTCCTCGTGGGCGGGCTGCTCCTGATGCGGGTGGACACCCGCCGCGGGATCCGCGACGCGGGCAACGCCCTGCCCAGCACCGTGTGAGCCCGGTTGGCCCGCCCGGCACCCGCCGGGCCGGGCTCAGCCGTAGGGGTGAGGAACCGATTGGGGGAATCAGCCGGATATCGGTACGGTTGTCTACTTGACAGGACGCGTCACCTGCGTCATGGACCGCTCGCCGGAGCCGTCCCGGTGGCGCGGCCCAACCAACGGAGGTGGCTCATGGCGGAGCGCACGCTGCGCGGAGCACGACTCGGCGGACAGAGCTTTGAGGACGAGCGCGGCATCGAGTTCGCGTCGCGTCAGCAGGTGGGGTACCGGTGCCCCAGGGCACACGACTTCGAGATCACCATGTCCACGGAGGCCGAGGTCCCGGCGGTCTGGGAGTGCCCCCGGTGCGGAGCCGAGGCGGAGAGCACCTCGGGCATCGAGCGCCAGGACAAGGCCGAGAAGCCCGCCCGGACCCACTGGGACATGCTGCTCGAGCGCCGCTCGACCGACGAGCTCGAGGACATCCTCAAGGAGCGCCTCGACCTCCTGCGCGGCGGCGAGATCGGGCCCGCCCACCTGCACCGCGCCAACGCACGCAAGCGCAAGGCGTCCGCCTGAGCGCTGCGCGTCGAGGCTCAGTCCTCGTCGACGACCTCGCCCCGGATCACGCCGTCGCCGTACGCGGGTCCGGGGCGGCGTGCGTCCGGGCCCGCTGCCCCGGTCGCGGGCCCGGTGGGCCCGAACCCACCGGCGGCGAACCCACCCGACCCGGCACCCACGACCACCAGCCGCTTGGTCACCACCTGGGCGAGCAGGCCCCGAAAGAGGGGGCGCGTCAGCGGCAGCACCATCAGGACGCCGAAGGCGTCGGTGACGAAGCCCGGCGTCAGCATCAGCGTGCCGCCGATCAGGATCAGGGCCCCGTCGGCGAGCTCGCGGGCGGGCATCCGACCCGAGGCCAGCGCCTGGTTCAGGGCGCGCCAGGCGCGCACCCCCTCGCGCCGCATCAGCCACGAGCCGACGACCCCGGAGCCGATCAGCAGCGCGATCGTCCACAGCGCGCCGACGACGTCGCCGACCTGGATCAGGACGTAGACCTCGAGCAGCGGCATCAGCACGAAGGCCGCGAACAGCCACCAGCCGAACCGGCGCCGCCGGCCCCTCGGCGGGTGCGGTGCCTGCGTCATGGCTCCACGTTACCCGGCGGCGCACGGCCGGCCCGCCACTGCGAGCGGCGCTCGGCCAGGCCCCAGCGGGTGATCAGCCGCAGCGACTCGATCGCCACCCGCCCGCTCATCTTGGACTCGCCGTGCACCCGCTCCAGGAACTCGATGGGCACCTCGGCGACCCGGAGTCCTGCCCGCAGGGTCCGCCAGGCCAGGTCGGTCTGGAAGACGTACCCGTGCGAGACGACGTCATCCAGGCGGATCGCCTCGAGGGTGCTGCGCCGGAACACCCGGTAGCCGGCGGTGGCGTCCCGCACGGCCATGCCCAGCAGGATGCGGACGTAGAGGTTGCCCCCGCGCGAGAGCAGCTCGCGGTGGCGGGACCAGTTGACCACCGAACCGCCGGGCACCCAGCGGGAGCCGATCACGAGGTCGGCGGGGTCGGCCGGGTCCTCGAGCCGCTCGAGGAGCCGGTGCAGCTCCTCGGGCTGGTGGGACCCGTCAGCGTCCATCTCCCCGATCGCGTCGTAGCCGGCCTCCAGCGCCCACCCGAAGCCCGCGAGATAGGCGGCGCCGAGGCCCGCCTTCTTCGCCCGGTGCAGCACGTGGACGGCGGCGTCGCCGGTCGCCAGCCGGTCGGCGATCTCCCCCGTCCCGTCGGGCGAGGCGTCATCCACGACCAGCACGTCTACCCCGGGCTGCGCCGCGCGCAGCCGCCCCACGACCCAGGCGAGGTTCTGGGCCTCGTTGTAGGTCGGGACGACCATCAGCGTGCGCTTGCCCGCCGGCGCCGCGTCCACCAGTTCCTCCCTCGTGACGGTCCCGCGCGACCGCGGGAGGATCCGAACCGCGCGAGACGATAACGGAGCCAGGGGAACACCAGCATGGCGGCCGTCGCGGCGATCGCGCCGCGGCCCAGCCACGGCGCGAGGCGGACGGCCGGGGTGTCCGTCGTGATCAGGTCGACCCGCTCGACGAGCACGGCCTGCTCGCGGACGCCCGCCCGGGCGACCACCGCGCCGTCGGGCCCGATGATGCCGCTGATCCCGTTGGTCGACGCCACCACCATCCACCGCCCCGTCTCCACCGCCCGCACCCGACTGATCGCGAACTGCTGGTCGACCTGGTCGGTGAAGATGTAGAACGCGTTCGAGGTCTGGGTGACCGCGAGATCGGCCCCCTCGGTGACCTGGGCGTAGATGGCGTCGTCGTAGCCGATGTCGTAGCAGATCGAGTCCGCCACGCGCGCCGGCCCGACCTGCATGGGCGTGCGCCGGGTGCCCGGAATCATGTCGCGCGGCACGAGGTCGAGGCGCCGGACGAAGTCCAGGAAGAGCTCGTTGCGCAGCGGGATGTACTCCCCGAAGGGCACGGGGTGGTGCTTCGCGTATCGCTCCGGGGTGTCGGCCGGCGTCGAGCCCTGGGGGGTCCAGACGATGCCCTGGCCGAGCACGGTGCCCGTGCGGGGTCCGTCGACGATGGCTCCGACGAGGACCGGGACGTCCACCGCCGCGACCGCCCGGGCGATCGCGGCGTTGAGGCCCGGGTCCTTGAACGGGTCGCGCGTGGTCGAGTTCTCGGGCCAGATCACGAGGTCGGGCGCCGGCACCTCCCCCGCCTCCGCCCGCCGGGCCAGCTCGAGCGTGGCGTTGACGTGGTTCGCGGTGAGCTGGTCGCCGTCGAAGAGCACGTCGTCGCCGCGCCCCGGGACGTCGCCCTGCACCGCCGCCACCACGGCGCTGCCCCGCGTGGCCGGGTCGACCAGGTCGCGCCACGGCAGGAGGGCGGGCAACACCAGCAGCAGGAGGACGCCCAGCGCCGGCAGCGTCGCGGAGGCGACGGCCCGGGCGGTGGGTCGGGAGCCCTCCCGGCGGCGCGCTCGCACCATCGCCGCGACACGGACGACCGCGGCGGCGAGGACGGCGCCGGCCAGCGCCAGCAGCAGGCCGACGCCGTTCGTGCCCACCCAGGGCAGGGCCTCCGCCGCCGGCGTGTCGGCCGTGGCGAAGCCGAGGCGCCCCCACGGAAAGCCTCCGGAGGGGAACTCGGGGCGCGACGCCTCGACGCCCAGCCAGGCCACGGCGACCCACAGGGGCCCGGCCGGCCAGCGCTGCACCCGGGCCACGACCGGACCCAGCACCGCGAAGAACGCAGCCTCGATGCCGGCCAGGAGGATCCAGGCGTCGGTGCCCACGACCCGCATCCACGCGATGTGGGGATAGAAGAAGGCAGCGCCGAAGAGCACGCCCACGCCCGCCGCGAGCCGTCCGCGCAGGCCGCGGACCGCCAGGACGAACACGGCGACCCCGATCGGCAGCAACCACGCGGCGGCGACCGGTTCGAAGGCGAGCGCAAGCAACGCGCCGGCGACGACGGCGGCCGCGCAGCGGAGGGGCAGCACGACGACGAGGCTACGGGACCGTTCCGCGACGATCCGGCAGGAGCGAAGGGGAGACCGGGCACTTCGAACCGACCCGCGACCGACTGGCGGCCGATCCCGCACCGTTGTCTACGGTCCCCGGTTCCCCTTCGCATCCGCCTCCACGGAGCTTGATCGGCGTCGGGGGATCGCGTCTCGGAGTTCGTGGTATCCGACCCCTCCGACGTGACCGGTCCGACGCCGCTCCGCCTTCCGCAGGCTGCACAGACGGACACGGGAACTCTTGTGGCTGGCGGCGGTGGCTGTCAACGCCGTGCTGACCTGCGCGAACGCGCAACGTTGCAGGTCAGGGTGGCTGCCGGGGAGGAAATCGCCGGCGCCGCATCTTGAGACCGTCGGCGTGTCCCGCGACGACACGCCGATCTTTCTGGTGCAGGCAGGTATGGGCCGCGCCTTCGCCGGATACTGGGCGGGGAATTGTGGCCCGCGCGGGGAACCGTCGCCCCGGGCGGGGCCGCCATCGCCGAGCGCTGGCACCCGGCCGGGCATAGGCTGCGCCGCATGGCCGACCGCGACCAGAGGCTCATGCTGCTCGACACCGCCTCGCTCTATTTCCGCGCCTTCTTCGGGGTCCCCGACTCGGTGCAGGCGCCGGACGGGACCCCGGTCAATGCCGTGCGCGGGCTGATGGACTTCGTCAGCCGGCTGGTCAGCCAGTACGAGCCGACCCACCTGGCCTGTTGCTGGGACGAGGACTGGCGCCCGCAGTGGCGGGTCGACCTGATGCCCTCCTACAAGTCGCACCGCGTGGCCGAGGCGGTCGCCGGCGAGGACCCGGACGTCGAGCAGGTCCCCGACCCGCTGGAGGTCCAGGTCCCCGTGATCCGGGACGTGCTGCGGGCCTACGGGCTCGCGGTCGTCGGCGCGTCGCACATGGAGGCGGACGACGTGATCGGCACGCTCGCCACCGACGCAGCCATGCCGGTGGACATCGTCACCGGCGACCGCGACCTGTTCCAGCTCGTCGACGACGCGGCCTCGGTGCGCGTGCTCTACACCGCCCGCGGCGTCGGCCGGCACGAGCTGGTCGACGACAGCTGGGTCAGGAACAAGTACGGCATCCACGCCCGCCAGTACGCCGACTTCGCCACGTTGCGCGGTGACAGCTCCGACGGGCTGCCGGGCGTCGCCGGCATCGGCGAGAAGACGGCCGCCACCCTCCTGGGGCGCTTCGGCGACATGGCGGGGCTGGTCGCCGCCGCGGAGGACCCGGACGCGGACCTGGCTCCCGGACCGCGGCGCAAGGTCAGGGACGCCGCCGACTACCTCGCGGTCGCCCCCGAGGTCGTGGGCGTCGTGCGTGACATCGACCTCGGCTCCCCCGACCTCACGCTCCCCCGGGAGCCGGTCGACCCCGACGGGGTCGCCGCGCTCGCCGAGCGCTGGGCGCTGGGCAGCTCGGCGGAGCGTCTCACCGCTGCCCTGCGCGGCGAGCGCTGACCCGGGCGGGCCGCGTGCTCGAGGGCATCCGCCCCATCCCTCCCCGCTGCGGGGCCGACCAGTAGCGTCGTGAGCATGACTCAGTCTGCGAACAGCACCTTCAACCCCGAGGCGGCCCACAAGAAGGTCGCCGTCGTGGGCGGCAACGGCAAGATCGCCCGCGAGCTGCACAAGCTCCTGGACGGGGCCGGCTGGGAGTCCGTGGCCCTGGTGCGCAAGGAGGAGCAGGCGCAAGACCTCGAGGTGCTCGGCATCAGCGCCCGGCTGCTCGACATCGAGAACCAGGAGGCGGACGACTTCGCCGAGGCCTTTCGCGACTGCCACGCGGTGGTCTTCGCCGCCGGCGGCGGCCCCGACGGCGACGTCGAGCGCAAGCGGACGGTCGACCTGGGTGGCTCCCTGAAGTCGATCGAGGGCGCGCGCCGGGCGGGCGTGCGGCGCTTCGTGCAGATCTCCGCCATCGGCGTGGACGAGCCGGTCCCGGAGGGCACGGACGAGGTCTGGCGGGTCTACGTCGAGGCCAAGCGGGACGCCGACGCGGCGCTGCGCGACTCCGGCCTCGACTGGACGATCCTGCGGCCGGGCCGCCTGACCGACGACCCGCCCACCGGCTCCGTGGCCCTCGGCGAGGACGTGGAGCGCGGCGAGGTCACCCGCGCCGACGTCGCGGCCACCGTCGCGGCGGTGATCTCGGACGACCGCACCGTGGGCAGGCAGTGGGTCGTCGTCGGCGGGGAGACGCCGCTGGCCGACGCGATCGCGGGGGCGACGGAGGGCTGACGCCCCCGCCGTCGGCGGCGGAGCGGGCCTACTCGACCATCGACGAGTAGGCGACCACGCCGCGCTTCAGCGCGCGGGCTGCCTTGCGCGCGGTCGCGCGGACCGGGGAGCTCCCGGCCGCGTCGGCGACCTGGTCGCACAGGTCGAGCAGCTGCTTGACCTGGCGGACGAAGTCGCCCGCGGCGAGATCGGTCCCGCCGATCACCTCGTCGAGGTCGTCCCCCTCGGCCCACCGCCAGGCCGTCCAGGCGAAGCCGGCGTCGGGCTCGCGCAGGTAGGAGAGCTTGTGGTCGCGCTCCAGCGCCTCCAGGGAGGCCCACAGCCGCACCGTCTCCTCCACCGCCCGGGTCACGCCGCCCGCCGGCAGCCGCGGCGCGACCGCGTCCTCCGGACGACGCGACTCGTAGACCAGGACCGACAGCGCCGAGGCCAGCTCGGCGGGTGAGAGCCCCTCCCACACGCCCGTGCGCAGCGCCTCCGCCGCGACCAGGTCCATGTCGCTGTAGAGCCGCCGCAGCCGGTCGCCGCGCTCGGTGACGCGCTCCCCCTCGAGGTAGTCGAGCGCGGTCAGCACCTCGCAGACCCGGTCGAACTGTCGGGCCACCGTGTTGGTGCGCGACTCGACCCGCCGGCGCAGGGTGCCGGCGTCCTTCTCCAGCACGAACCAGCGCTCCGCCCAGCGGGCGTGGTCCTCCCGGTCGGGGCAGTCGTGGCAGGGGTGCGCCTTCATCTGCTCGCGCAGGGCGGCGATCTCCGCCTGCTCCGGTCCCGGGTCGGACCGGCCCTGGCGGTCGCGCCGAGCCGACGCGTCGCCCTCCCGCGGCGGCGGCGGCGTCAACCCGTGTGTCCTGCTGGCCAACGCGGAGGCGAGGTCGCGGCGCTGCTGCGGGTTGCGGCCGTTGAAGGACTTCGGCACCTTCATCCGGGTCAGTGACTCGACCGGCGTCGGGAAGTCGCCCGGGTTCAGCCGCCGGGCCTGCTTCTGGGCGGTCAGCACGTAGGGCCGCGGCTCGTCGCCGTCCAGCCCGGGGTCCACGACCACGGCCAGCCCCGCGAACTTGCCGGCGGGCACCTGGATCACGTCGCCGACTCGGAGGCGGGCCAGGCTGGTCAGCGCCTCCGCGCGGCGATCCGCCTTGCGCGCCTTCGCGGCGCTCTTCTCCACGTCGCTGATCCGGCGCCGGATCCGCGCGTACGCCATGAAGTCACCGCGGTCGCAGGCCGCCGCCTCGGCGTACCCCGCGAGGGCGTCCTCGGCCTTGCGCAGCTTGCGCGCCAGCCCCACGACGGCCTTGTCGGCCTGGAACTGCGCAAACGACTGCTCGAGCAGCTCGCGGGACTTCTCCCGGCCGAACTGGTGCACCAGGTTGACGGCCATGTTGTACGAGGGACGGAACGACGAGCGGAGCGGATAGGTGCGGGTCGACGCGAGCCCGGCGACGGCGTGCGGGTCCATGCCCGGCTGCCAGAGCACGACGCCGTGACCCTCCACGTCGAGGCCGCGGCGGCCGGCGCGCCCGGTGAGCTGGGTGTACTCCCCCGGCGTGATGTCGGCGTGGTACTCGCCGTTCCACTTGCTCAGCTTCTCGATCACGACGGTGCGGGCGGGCATGTTGATGCCGAGGGCGAGCGTCTCCGTGGCGAAGACGCAGCGGATCAGGCCGCGCTGGTAGAGCGCCTCGACGCACTCCTTGAAGGTGGGCAGCATCCCGGCGTGGTGCGCCGCGAGCCCGCGGGTCAACCCGTCCAGGAACTGGTGGTAGCCGAGCACCTCGAGGTCGTCGGCGGGCAGGTGGGAGCAGCGCTCCTCGACGAACGCGTAGATCTCGTCGCGCTCCTCGGGCCGGGTCAGGCGCAGGTTCGCGTCGAGGCACTGCTGCACTGCGGCGTCGCAGCCGGCGCGGCTGAAGATGAAGACGATCGCGGGCAGGAGGCCGTCGCGGTCGAGGCGCCGGATCACGTCGACGCGGCTCGGGATCCACACGCGGCGGCCGTTGCCGACCTGGCGACGGTCCCCCGGGCCGGGCCGCTGGCCGCCCTTCGCCCGCCGCCCACCGCGGCTGCCCTGGCCGCGGCGGTCCTTCGGCGCGCGCCGGTCCCGCATGCGGTGCGCGGCCCAGTCGTCCCGTGCCAGCTTGACGAGGTCGCCGTTGACGCGGGCGCCCTCTTTCACGAAGCCGGACGAGGCGTCGGCGTCGGAGTCGTGGAACAGGTCGTGCAGCTGCCGGCCGGCCATCACGTGCTGGAAGAGCGGCACGGGCCGCTTCTCCTCGACGATCGTCGTGGTCTCGCCGCGCACGGTCTCGAGCCACTCGCCGAACTCCTCCGCGTTGGACACGGTCGCCGAGAGGGAGACCAGCGCCACCGACTCCGGGAGATGGATGATCACCTCCTCCCAGACTGCCCCGCGCATGCGGTCGGCGAGGTAGTGCACCTCGTCCATCACGACGAAGCCGAGCCCGAGCAGGGTCCGCGACCCGGCGTAGAGCATGTTGCGCAGCACCTCGGTGGTCATCACCACGATCGGCGCCTCCGAGTTCACCGCGTTGTCGCCGGTGAGCAGGCCGACCTGCTCGGGGCCGTAGCGCTTGACCAGGTCGGCGTACTTCTGGTTCGAGAGCGCCTTGATGGGCGTGGTGTAGAAGCACTTGCGGCCCGTGCTCAGCGCCAGGTGCACCGCGAACTCGCCCACCACCGTCTTGCCGGAGCCGGTCGGCGCGGCGACGAGCACGCCGCGCCCGTCCTCCACCTCGCGGCAGGAGCGCAGCTGGAAGTCGTCGAGCTCGAAGCCGTAGTGGCTGCGGAACTCGTGCAGCACGGGGTGCTTGCGCGCGGCGCGGTGCTCGGCGTAGCGGGCGGCCGGCGACCCCGCCCCGAAGGCAGCCTCCTCGGCCACGGATCCTCCCTCTGGTTCGTCCCCGTCCGGTGCCACGCCCCCGGCCCGGCTCACGCGTGCACGACCAGGGCGCCGGGGTCGGCCTCGACACTGAGCGGCAGCGGCCCGATCCGCTCGCCGTCGGCGTAGCCGACGATGCCGGGTGCCGCCACCGTCACGGTACGGACCCGGTGGTGCTCGTACTGCGGATGGGTCACGTGCGTGCCGCTGAAGAGGCGCGGATAGGTCCGCACGAGCTCCGGCTTGCTCATCGGCTTGATCAGCACCACGTCGAGGAGACCGTCGTCGAGGAGGGCGCCCTCCGTGATCCGGAGCCCGCCGCCGAACGAGGGCCCGTTGCCCACCGCGACCAGCATCGCCTCCAGGCTGCGCCGCTCGCCGTCGAGCTCGAGCGTGTAGCGCAGCGGCTCGAAGACCCGCAGCTCGGCGAGGGTGGCGAGGTTGTAGCGCATCTGGCCCCGCGGCCACCGCATGGCGTTGGCGCGCTCGTTGACGACGGCGTCGAACCCGGCCGCGAGCACGGTGACGAACCAGCCCGGGCCGCAGCGCGCGAGGTCGATGGTGCGCAGCCGCGAGGCCACGATCCGGTCGGCGGCGGCCACCGGGTCGCGGCGCGGGAGGTCGAGATAGCGCGCCACGTCGTTGCCGGTGCCGGCCGGGACGATCCCGAGGGGCACGCCGGTGCGCGCCACGACCTGGGCGCCCAGGTGCGCCAACCCGTCGCCGCCGCAGACGACCAGGGAGTCCGCCCCCGCGGCGACCGCCGCACGCGCCAGGTCCAGGGCCTCGTCGGCGTCGCGGCCCTCGAGGGTCCGGACCGCGAAACCGGCGTCCCGCAGACGCGGAACGGCGGCGTCACGTGCCGCCCGGGCGCGGCCCTTGCCCGCCGCCGGGTTGGTGAGGAAGGCGATCTCCCGACGGCTGCCGCGCACCCGGCGAGACTAGCGTCCGCCGATCCGCAGCAGGACGGCGTACCGGTCGGGGTCGGAGCCCACGGCGCGGCTGAGCCGGGCGACGGCGTCGAGCACGCGGTCGGCGTCGAAGGCGTCACCGGGGACGACGAGGGTCAGGCGCCCCTCCCGCTCGCCCAGGTGCACCTGGCCGTGCCGCCACGCCTGGTGGGCCAGCCGCCGGGTCTCGGCCGCGGCCACGGGCGCGGGGTAGGCGTCGTCGGCGGCCAGCAGGTCGCAGGCCAGCTCCTGGGCCCCCTCCTCGCCCTGCGCGGAGAGCCGGCCCGGGACCCGGCACCCGTCCAGGATGCCGCCCTCCGCCACCCAGGTGACGGCCTCGGTGCCCAGCCACGCGGGCAGGTCGAAGGGGTCGACCTCGCCGAGGGGCTCGGGGGCGCCGGTCACGTGTCCTGGTCCTGGCCCGCCGGGACCGGCGTGCGGTCGCGCCGCTGGCGGCGCCTGTCGAGCACCCGGACGAAGACTTCGCTGCCCACGAAGAGGCCGAGCATCGGGATGGCCAGGAAGGTCATCGTGAACGGGTCGGTGGAGGGCGTCGCGACGGCCGCGAAGATGAAGATCGCGATCGTCCACCACGGTCGGTACGCCGCGAGCGAGGACGGCTTGAGCACGCCGACCATGTAGAGCAGCACGATGAAGACGGGGATCTCGAAGGCGACCCCGAAGACCAGCAGGGTGCGCGTGAGGAAGCTCAGGTAGTCGCCGAACTCCACGAGGTTGACCAGGCCGTCGGGCGTGAACCCGATCAGCACCTCGAGGCCCTTGGGGAGGGTCAGGTAGCCCACCACGACGCCCGCGATGAACAGCGGGCCCGCGACCGCGACGAAGACGCGGCTCCAGCGCCGCTCCCTGGCATGCAGGCCGGGGAGGATGAAGGCCCAGACCTGGTAGAGCCACACCGGGCTCGTCGCGACCACCGCAACGGTGCCGCAGAGCTTGAGGTAGAGCAGCAGCGGCCCTCCCGCACCGCCGACGGTGCCCTGGGACCGGACGTTCTCCGGCAGCTGCTCGATCGCGTCCTGGTAGGGCCGGTAGACCAGCTCGTAGATCGGGTCGAAGAAGAACAGCGCCACGATCAGCCCGACCAGGACGACCAGGAACATCTTGATCAGCCGGGCGCGCAGCTCCCGCAGGTGATCGGAGAGGGCCATCCGGCCGTCCTCGCCGACGGGGTGCCTCGGCCTGCCGCGCAGCAGCGAGACGGCCCCCGAGACGACGGACACGGCAGGTGGGGACCCGGCTCAGCCGGTGGTGCCGTCGTGGCGCTCCGGGGAGCGCTCCCCGGGGCTCTCCCCGTCGGTGCCGCCCGACGCACCGTCGGCCGGGGGCAGCTGGCGGGGGTCGCGGTCGGCCCCGGAGGAGGGGCGCTCGGAGGAGTCGTCCTCGCGGAGGCCCTTGGTCTCCTGCTTGAAGATGTTCAGCGACTGGGCGACGCTCCGGGTGAGGTCGGGCAGCTTCCTCGCGCCGAAGAGCAGCACGATGACGAACAGGATGAGCACGAGCTCCCAGCCGCCGGGGACCGTGATCAGCGGGTCAACCATGTCTTCCTCGTCTCCGGGTCGGGTCGGGCTCGGGCGCCCGGGAGGGCGCCGGAAACCGGTCGCCCACCATCCTACGCGGCCTCACGCGTACCACCGCAGGGCCGACCGGGCAGCGGCAGTCGACATCTCGGCGAGCTCCGGGGGTCCCACCACCGTGGCATGCGGGGCGAGGCGGAGCAGCAGGCGCTCCAACCAGCGAGGGTCGCCCACGAGGAGCACGACCTCGAGCGTCCCGTCGGGGAGCCGGCGCCGCTCCTCGACGGGGTAGTACTCGGGGACCCACTGCGCGGGCGCGGCCAGTCGCAGCAGCGCCCGGTGGGCCGCCTCGCCGGTGCTGAAGAGCCCCTCGGCCTCGAGGTCGCGCGGGGGCACCCGCTCGGTGGTCACGCCCGAGTCGAGGACCTCGGCCGCGCCGATCCGGTCCAGGCGGAACAGGCGCGGCGCCTCCGCGGAGTGGCACCAGGCGTCGAGATAGCGCTGGTGGCGGTGCGTGACGATCCCCCGGGGGTCGACGACTCGCTCCGACTCCTCGTCGCGGGCGGGCACGTAGTAGCGCAACCGCAGCTGGCGGCCCCGCGCGACCGCGTCCTCGAGGCGGGGCACGAGGGCGGGGTCCGGCGCGACCGGGGTGTCCGCGGCCCCGGCCGGGGGGTCGACCACGACGGCCGGCACGCTGCCCTCCGCCGCCGCGGCCTCGAGCTTGGCGGTGGCCCGGTCGACGACCTCGAGCGTGCGCTCGTCGGCACCCGCGCGGACGGCGCGCAGCGCGACGACCAGCGCGGACGCCTCGGTGGGGGTCAGGCGCAGCGGCCGGGCGAGGTAGTCCGCGTTGGACACCCGGATCATCCCGTCGCCGCCCGGCTCCTCCAGGGCGTCGAGGTCGACGTCGATCAGGTCGTCCGGGAAGCCGCCGGGCAGGCCGCACATCAGCAGCACCTTGAGGTCGGAGAGCACCTGCTGCGGCGTCGTGCCCAACGCCCGCGCCGCGTCCTCCAGGCGCACCGCGCCGCTGCTGCGGCTGTGCAGGAAGGGCACCAGCGTCAACAGCCGCGCGACCTGGTCGCGCGCCGCGCTGGTCGGCGGCTCCCCGCTCACGCCGTTCCCCCGTGCCCGTCCGCGCTGGCCTCGACGAGGCCCCGCAGGCGGGCCACGACCTCCTCGCGCAGCGCCTCGGGCGCCTCCACGTAGGCGTCGGCGCCGTGCGCCAGCACCTCGTCGGCGAGCTCGGCCCGCGGCACGACGACCCGGTCCCAGTTCTCGTGGCCGTCGGGGCCCGTCACCCCCGCCTCCACCGCGGTCGCCGCGCGACGCAGCAGGTGACCGGTGCCGCCCCTGAGCAGGAGCGTCGCCTCCCCCGCGCCCGCGGGGCTGGCCAGGCGTGCGGCGATCGCGTGCACGTCGGTGCCGGGCGGGACCTCGAACGCGCCCGGGTCCCCGGTCGCCTCGGCCTCCCCCACGACACGCGAGAGCCGGAAGACCCGGGCCTCGCCGCGGTCGGTGTCGAGGCCGACGGCGTACCAGCGGCCCGAGAAGCGGACGATGCCCCACGGCTGCAGGTGCCGGGTTGCCGGCTCGCCGCCGGGGCGGGCGTAGTCGAAGGTGACCTCGCGCCGCTGGGTGGCGGCCTCCCAGAAGGCGTCGAACGACGGCTCGTCCGCGGTCAGGCGCGGCTCGATCAGGTCGAGGGCGGCGACGTCCACCTCGATCCCCGCCGCCCGCAGCTTGGCCACCGCGTCGGAGGTCGCGTCGGCCAGGCGTGCGTGCTCCCAGACCTTCGTGGCGACGCCGACGACGGCGGCCTCGTCGGCCTCCAGCTCCAGGGGCGGCAGCGCGAAGTCGTCCGGGCGGATGCGGTAGCCCGGCTCGTCGTCGAAGTAGGCGGAGACGGGTCCCACCTCGATGGGCACCCCGAGGCTGCGCAGCTCGTCCTTGTCGCGGTCGAACATGCGGTCGAAGGCGGCGTCGCTGGCTGCCTCGGAGTAGAGGACAGCACGGATGCGCTCCTTGGGCAGGGGGCGGCGCTGCACCAGGAGCGTGATGAGCAGGTTCAGCAGCCGCTCGCTCTTCCTCCCTGTCACGGCCGACCCGGGCTCAGGCGACGCCGAGCACGTCGATGACGAAGACGAGCGTGTCGCGGCCCTTGATCCCCGCGCTCGGCTGGCCCTGCTTGCCGTATCCCAGCTTCGGCGGGATCACGAGGACCACCCGGCTCCCGGCCTTCACGCCCTGCAGGCCCCGCGTCCACCCCTGGACGACGCCGTTGATGTCGAGGACCGTCGGATCCGCCGCCGAGTAGGACTCGTCGAAGGGCCGCTTGTTGCGGAACACCTGGCCGAGGTAGCGCACCGCGATGAAGGAGTCCTTCGTGATCGGGTCCCCGTCGCCCTCGACCAGCACCCGCTTCTGCAGCTTCTTGGTCGCCTTCAGCTTCGGCGGGAACGTCAGCCTGGTCAGGGTGCCGTCGTTGAAGACGAGCTTGGGCACGGGCCCACCGGGCTTCTGCTTCTTGCCGTCGGCCCTCTCCCTGACCTCGCTCAGGATGTCGACGACGAAGAGCACCGAGTCCTTGTTGCCGATGCCGAGCTGGGGGTTTCCCTGCTCGCCGAACGCCTCCTCGGGCGGAGCCGCGACGACCACCCGGGAGCCGACGGCCTGCCCGGCCATGGCCTCGGCGATGGCGGGGGTCAGCTGGTCGGAGACCGTGAGCACCTCGGGCTGCCCGCCCTCGTAGGTGTCGAAAGCCTTCTGCTGCGTGAAGCCGTTGCCGACCCAGAGGTGCGCGAACGCCTGGTCACCCTCGACGAGCTGGGGACCCTCGCCCTCGACGACCACCTCCCGCTGGAGCTCGGTGACCGCCATCTCGTCGGACCACTCCACCTCGGGGCTGGAGCCCGGCTCGCCGCTGACCTGCACGGCATCCAGGCCCTCGGCGGCCCCGTCGGGGACCTGCGGCTCGTCGCCGCCGCAGGCGACCAGCACCGGGGCGACCAGCCCGAGGACGAGCGCGGCCGCCCCCCGGCGGGCGGAGCGACGGCGCTGGCTGCGGCGGGAGGCGCTGGACACGGGCGTCACCCTAGCCTCACATTCCCTCGATCAGCCGCTGGACCCGCTCGTCGTGGGAGCGGAACGGGTCCTTGCACAGGACCGTGCGCTGGGCCTGGTCGTTGAGCTTGAGGTGCACCCAGTCGACCGTGAAGTCGCGGCGCCGTTCCTGGGCGCGCCGGATGAACTCGCCGCGCAGCCGGGCGCGGGTGTTCTGGGGAGGCACCGACTTCGCCTCGTAGGTCGCCAGGTCGGTGGTGACCCGGTCGACCTGGCCGCGGCGCTCGAGCATGTAGTAGAGCCCGCGCCGGCGGTGGATGTCGTGGTAGGCGAGGTCGAGCTGCGCGATCCGGGGATGACCGAGCGGAAGGCCGTGCTTGGCCCGGTACTGCTCGATCAGCTTCCACTTGATCACCCAGTCGATCTCGCGGTCGACCAGCGACAGGTCGTCGGACTCCACCGCCTTGAGCGAGCGCTCCCAGAGGTCGAGCGCCCGGTCGATGGTGGGAGTGGAGATCTCGCGCCGGTCCACGAACTCCCGCGCCCGCGTCAGGTACTCCTGCTGGATGTCCAGCGCGCTGGCCTCGCGGCCGTTGGCCAGGCGGACCTTGCGGCGGCCGGTGGTGTCGTGCGAGATCTCGCGGATCGCGCGGATGGGGTTCTCCATGGTGAGGTCGCGCATCACCACGCCCTCCTCGATCATCCGCAGCACCAGGTCGCAGGAGGCGACCTTGAGCAGGCTGGTCGTCTCGGACATGTTCGAGTCGCCGACGATCACGTGCAGGCGGCGGTAGCGCTCGGCGTCGGCGTGCGGCTCGTCGCGGGTGTTGATGATCGGCCGGGAGCGGGTGGTGGCGCTCGAGACGCCCTCCCAGATGTGCTCGGCGCGTTGGGAGACCGAGTACGTCGCCCCGCGCGGGGTCTGGGTGACCTTGCCGGCGCCCACCATGATCTGGCGGGTCACCAGGAACGGGATGAGGACGTCGGCCAGCCGGCTGAACTCCCCCTGGCGCGTGACCAGGTAGTTCTCGTGGCAGCCGTAGGAGTTGCCGGCCGAGTCGGTGTTGTTCTTGAACAGGTAGATGTCGCCGGCGATGCCCTCCTCGCGCAGGCGCTGCTCGGCGTCGACCAGCAGGCCCTCGAGCACGCGCTCGCCCGCCTTGTCGTGGGTCACGAGCTCGACCACGTCGTCGCACTCCGGGGTCGCGTACTCCGGGTGCGAGCCCACGTCGAGGTAGAGCCGGGCGCCGTTGCGGAGGAAGACGTTGCTGCTGCGGCCCCACGAGACGACCTTGCGGAAGAGGTAGCGGGCTACCTCGTCCGGGCTCAGCCGGCGCTGGCCCCGGAACGTGCACGTCACGCCGTACTCGTTCTCGATGCCGAAGATCCGCCGGTCCATGGGCCCAGCGTAGGCCCCGACGGGCCGCTTTTCCCTTCCCTCGCCGCGGTGAGGGCCCCGACAGCGCGGGTCCCGGCGGCCCGGGCGCTACTCGTCGTCCGGCGGGGGCGCCACCGGGGGCGCGTCGTCGGCGCCCGCGGTGGGCTCGGCCGGCGTTCCGGCCGGGGCGGCGGGCGCATCCTCCCCGAGGAGGGAGCCCAGCCGGGGCCCGTGGACCCGCGCGAACTTGCGCGTCTGGGCCCGGGTCCGGTCGAGCACGGCGACCTCGAGGTCGCCGGCCGTGATCACCCGGTCCCCCTCCTCGCCGTGCCCGAGCGCCGCGACGGCGAGCCGGAGGGCGTCGCCGAGGTCCAGCCCCTCGGTGTAGTGCTCGGCCAGGTAGCCGTTGACCACGTCGGCGGCGCCACCCATGCAGGCCCAGCCGTGCTCGTCGGCGAGCTGGCCGTCGTAGGTGAGCCGGTAGACCTGGTCGTCGGAGGCGGCGTCGCCCACCTCGGCGACGAAGATCTCGACCTCGTAGGGCTTCTCGCCGCCGCTGGAGAAGATCGTGCCGAGCGTCTGGGCGTAGGCGTTCGCCAGGCCGCGGCCGGTCACGTCCCGGCGGTCGTAGGAGTACCCCCGGACGTCGGCGAGGCGGACCCCGGCGATCCTCAGGTTCTCGAACTCGTTGTAGCGGCCCACCGCCGCGAAGGCGATCCGGTCGTAGATCTCGGAGACCTTGTGGAGCGCCTGCGAGGGGTTCTCCGAGACGAAGAGCATGCCGTCGGCGTACTGCACCACGACGACCGAGCGGCCGCGACCGATGCCCTTGCGCGCGAAGTCCGCGCGGTCCTTCATCAGCTGCTCGGGCGAGACGTAGAACGGCTGGCTCATGCTCGGCGGGTCTCCTTCGGGTCGAGGGGGCGTCGCGTGGGGCTCAGTCCAGTGCGGCGGCGGGCCCGTCGGGACGCCGCATCCGACCCGCCACGACGGCGTCGGCGACCACGGCCACGTCGGCGTCGGGCAACCGCTCTCCCCCCTCGGCCGTGACCAGGTGGACGACGGGGAAGATCCGGCGCGCCAGGTCGGGGCCCCCCGTGGCCGAGTCGTCGTCGGCGGCGTCGTAGAGCGCCTGCACGACGGCCGTCACGCAGCGCTCGCGCCCGAGGTCCTCGCGGTAGAGCTTCTTCAGGGCGCCACGCGCGAAGACGGACCCGGAGCCCACCGCGTGGAAGGCCGTCTCCTCGTAGCGCCCGCCCGTGACGTCGTAGCTGAAGATCCGCCCGTGGCCGGCGAGGAGGTCGAAGCCGGCGAAGAGCGGGACGACGGCGAGCCCCTGCATCGCCATGCCGAGATTGCCCCGGATCAGGGCGGCGAGCCGGTTCGCCTTGCCGTCGAGCGAGAGGGTCGTGCCCTCGATCTTCTCGTAGTGCTCGAGCTCGACCTGGAACAGGCGCACCAGCTCGACCGCGAGCCCGGCGGTCCCGGCGATGCCGACCGCGCTGTACTCGTCGGCAGCGAAGACCTTCTCGATGTCGCGTTGGGCGATGACGTTGCCCATGGTGGCGCGCCGGTCCCCCGCCATCACCACGCCGCCGTCATAGGTCGCGGCGACGATGGTGGTGCCGTGCGGCGCGAGCTCGGCGGCCTGGCCCGGGGGCATGGGGCGGCGTCCGGGCAGCAGGTCGGGGGCCTGCTCGCCGAGGAAGTCGGCGAAGGACGAGGTCCCCGGCGCGAGGTACGACGCCGGGAGGCGGGCGCTGCGGCTCACGGGCGTCACTCTCCGCCCTTCTGGATGAAGGACTTCACGAAGTCCTCCGCGTTGCTCTCCAGCACGTCGTCGATCTCGTCGAGGATCGAGTCGACGTCCTCGTCGATGGCCTCCTTGCGCTCGGCGACGTCGGACTCCGGGGCGACCTCCTCCTCGGACTGCTCCTCGGACTCGGTCGACTTGCGCGGCTGCTTGTGCTCCTGTGCCACCAGATCCTCCTCGCCAGATGCTGCGTGCCCGACCCGGAGTGCCAGATGCCCTTCGGGGGGATGACCCGACCCTATCCATCCCGGCCACGCGTGGGGCGCGTACCCGCTCAGGTGCTGGCGCCCAGCTCCCGCACCAGTGCCTCGGCGCTCCCGCAACGGTCGATGAGCTCGCCGACGTGCCGGCGGGTGCCGCGCAGCGGGTCGATCGTCGGCACGCGCTGGAGCGACTCCCGGCCGGGCAGGTCGAAGATCACCGAGTCCCAGGAGGCGGCGGCCACGTGCTCGGCGTACTTCTCCAGGCAGCGGCCGCGGAAGTAGGCGCGGGTCTGCGTCGGGGGGTCGTGCATCGCCTGCTCGACGACGGCGTCGTCGAGCAGGCGCTCGATCCGACCGGAGCGCACCAGACGGTGGTAGAGCCCCTTCTCGGGGCGGACGTCCGCGTACTGCAGGTCGATGGCGTGCAGCTTGGCGTGGTCCCAGCCGAGCCCGTCGCGCTCGCGGTACTGCTCGAGCAGCCGGAGCTTGGCGACCCAGTCGAGCTGGCCCGCCAGCGACATCGGGTCTCGCTCGAGGGAGTCGAGGACCTGTCCCCACCGGTCGAGCACGTCGCGGGTCTGGGGGTCGGCGTCGTTGCCCGTCTTCCAGGCGACGTAGGCGGTGGCGAGCTCGTGGTACTCACGCTGCAGCTGGACGGCCGTCACCCGCCGCCCGTCCCCCAGCCGCAGCAGATGGGTGAGCGACGGGTCGTGCGAGACCGCACGCAGCGAGGCCACCGGGCCCTCGACGGACAGGTCGCGCTCGATGAAGTGGTCCTCGATCATCGCGAGCACCAGCGCCGTGGTGCCGACCTTGAGATAGGTGGAGACCTCGGCGAGGTTGGCGTCCCCGATGATCACGTGCAGGCGGCGGTAGGTCTCGGGGTCCGCGTGGGGCTCGTCGCGGGTGTTGATGATGGGCCGCTTCAGCGTCGTCTCGAGGCCCACCTCGACCTCGAAGTAGTCCGCCCGCTGGCTGATCTGGAAGCCGTGCTCGCGACCGTCCTGCCCGATGCCGACCCGCCCGGCGCCGCAGACGACCTGCCGGCTGACGAAGAAGGGCGTCAGGTGCCGGACGATCTCGGCGAAGGGCGTGCTGCGACGCATCAGGTAGTTCTCGTGAGCCCCGTACGAGGCGCCCTTGTTGTCGGTGTTGTTCTTGTAGAGCACGATCGGCGACCCGCCCGGCGCCTGGGCCGCCAGCCGCGCGGCGTCGTGCATGACGAGCTCGCCGGCCTTGTCCCACCGGACCACGTCGAGGGGGCTGACCACCTCGGGGGTGGAGTACTCCGGGTGCGCGTGGTCGACGTAGAGCCGGGCGCCGTTGGTGAGGATGACGTTGGCCAGCCCGAGGTCCTCGTCGGTCAGCTGGGTCGGGTCGGCGACCTGCCGGGCCATGTCGAAGCCGCGGGCGTCGCGCAGCGGCGACTCCTCCTCGAAGTCCCAGCGCGCGCGGCGCGCGCGCAGCGTCGCCCCCGCATACGCGTTGACGACCTGCGAGGACGCGACCATGGGGTTGGCCTGCGGCTGTCCCGTGACCGATATCCCGTACTCGATCTCGGTGCCCATCACCCGCCGCACGGTCATGGGGCGACCCTACGGGTGGTGCCACCCGCCCGCGGTGCGTCCCCCGCGGCCGGAGTCCTTCAGCGCCGCAGCTTGCCCAGCAGGAACAGGACCACGACCACGACGACGACGATGATGAGGACGGTCTTGATCACGGTGGAACCCCTCCCGAGGGCGAGCGTCGCCCCAGGCGAGCAAACGTAGCCGCGGGTGCGTGAGCGCGGCACACCTCACCCCGGCGCGGCGCCGTGGACTCAGAGGTACTGGCCGGTGTTGGAGACCGTGTCGATCGAGCGGCCCGGCTCGGTGCCCTGCTTGCCGGTGATCAGCGTGCGGATGAAGACGATCCGCTCGCCCTTCTTGCCGGAGATGCGGGCCCAGTCGTCCGGGTTCGTCGTGTTCGGCAGGTCCTCGTTCTCCTTGAACTCGTCGACGCAGGCCTGCAGCAGGTGCTGGACCCGCAGGCCCTTCTGCTCCTGCTCCAGGAAGTCCTTGATCGCCATCTTCTTGGCCCGGTCGACGATGTTCTGGATCATCGCGCCGGAGTTGAAGTCCTTGAAGTACAGGACCTCCTTGTCGCCGTTCGCGTAGGTGACCTCGAGGAAGCGGTTCTCGTCGGTCTCGGTGTACATCCGCTCGACCGTCGCCTGGATCATGCCGGCCACGGTGGCCTCCGGGTCGCCCCGGAACTCGGTGAGGTCCTCGCTGTGGATCGGCAGGTCGGGGGTGAGGTACTTCGAGAAGATGTCGCGGGCCCCCTCGGCGTCCGGGCGCTCGATCTTGATCTTCACGTCGAGGCGGCCGGGGCGCAGGATCGCGGGGTCGATCATGTCCTCGCGGTTCGAGGCTCCGATGACGAGCACGTTCTCCAGGGTCTCGACGCCGTCGATCTCCGAGAGCAGCTGCGGGACGATCGTGTTCTCGACGTCGGAGGAGACGCCCGAGCCGCGGGTGCGGAACAAGGAGTCCATCTCGTCGAAGAAGACGATCACCGGGGTGCCCATGGACGCCTTCTCGCGCGCCCGCTGGAAGACCAGGCGGATGTGCCGCTCGGTCTCGCCCACGTACTTGTTGAGCAGCTCGGGGCCCTTGATGTTGAGGAAGTAGGACTTGCCCGAGCTGCCCGTTCGCGTCGCGACCTTCTTGGCCAGCGAGTTCGCGACCGCCTTGGCGATCAAGGTCTTGCCGCACCCGGGCGGGCCGTAGAGCAGCACTCCCTTGGGCGGCTTGAGCTGGTGCTCCACGAAGAGCTCGGGGTGGAGGTAGGGAAGCTCGACGGCGTCACGGATCATGTCGATCTGGCCGGCAAGGCCACCGATCGACTCGTACGCGATGTCCGGGACCTCCTCGAGGACCAGCTCCTCGACCTCGGACTTGGGGACCTTCTCGTAGACGTACCCGGCCCGGGACTCCAGCAGCAGCGAGTCGCCCGCGCGCAGCGTCTGCCCGCGCAGCGGCTCGGCGAGGCGGACGACGCGCTCCTCGTCGGCGTTCGCGATGACCAGGACGCGCTCGCCGTCCGCGAGCACCTCCTTGCACATCACGACCTCGCCGATGGTCTCGTAGTCCATCGCGGCCACGACGTTGAGCGCCTCGTTGAGCATCACCTCCTGGCCGCGGGAGAGGTCGTCGAGCTCGACGCTGGGGCTGACGTTCACCCGCAGCTTGCGCCCGCCGGTGAAGACGTCGACCGAGTCGTCCTCGTGCCGCTCGAGGAAGGTGCCGAAGCCGGCGGGCGGCTGGGCGAGCCGGTCGACCTCCTCCTTGAGCTTCGTGATCTGGTCGCGGGCCTCGCGCAGGGTCTGCGCCAGGCGCTCGTTCTGGCTGGTCACGGCGGCAAGCGAGCGCTGCGTGTCGGCGAGCCGGAGCTCGAGCCCGCGTGCCTGCCCGGGCGTGTCGGCGAGGCGGCGGCGCAGGTCGGCGACCTCGCCCTCGAGGTAGCGCACCTGGCCCAGCAGCTCCTCCTGAGCGGGCTGATCAGGCCCCGGGCTTCCGTCCGATGTCGGCATGGGCCTCACCTCCTCGTGGGCTCCGACCCTACCCGTGGCCGAGGCGGGCGGAAGGCGGAACCCCAGCGGTGTCGATCACGATTTGGTGGAGCCCCGTCCAGGACCCGCCTCAGGGGTCGCCGGTCTCCTCCTCGGCCTGCGGGGGCAGGCCGGGCGGACGGGGGCCGGTGTAGTCCCGGCCGTAGGCGCCGGGCGCGGGGCGGCGCTTCTTCTGGGGGGCGGTCTCGCCCGGGGCCATGCGTCGGGCAGTCACCAGGAAGGCGGTGTGCCCCTGCATCCGGTGGCTGGGGCGCACCGCCAGCCCCTCGGTGTGCCACTCGCGCAGCATCGTCTCCCACGACTGCGGCTCGGTGAAGCCCCCGTGGGCACGCAGCGTCTCGACCAGACGGCTGAGCTGGGTCGTCGTCGCCACGTAGACGCACACGATGCCGCCCGGGACCAGGGCGTCGGCGACCTCGTCGACGCACTCCCAGGGGGCGAGCATGTCGAGGACGACCCGGTCGGCCCGTTCTCCGGAGCCGGGCAGCTCGGCGGCCAGGTCGCCCACGCGGAGGTCCCAGGCGGGGTGCAGCGGCGCGTCCGCGGTCTCGCCGGCGCCGGGCGCCCCGAAGAACTGGCGCACGTTTCGCCGGGCCACCTCGGCGAACTCCTCGCGTCGCTCCCACGAGAGCACGCGGCCCCACGGGCCGACGGCCCGCAGCAGCCAGCAGCTCAGGGCGCCGGAGCCGGCGCCGGCCTCGACGACCCGGGCGCCCGGGAAGACGTCAGCCATCGCGACGACCTGGGCGGCGTCCTTGGGGTAGATCACCGCGGCGCCACGGGGCATCGAGACCACGTACTCGTGCAGCAGCGGCCGGAAGACCAGGTAGGAGCCGCCCGCCGACGAGGCGGCGACGAAGCCCTCCTCGCGGCCGATGAGGTCGTCGTGCTCGAGGTGGCCCTTGCTGGAGAAGAACCGCTGGCCGGGCACCAGCGCGAAGTTGTGCCGCCGCCCCTTGGCGTCGGTCAGCCGCACCCACTCGCCTGCGCGCAGCGGGCCACGGTGCACCCCCGACCAGGCCTCCGGGGGCACGTCCGGGTAGGCCTCCCGGGTGGCGTCGGTGGTGGTCCGGTCCTGCTCGGGGTCGGGCATGGCCGCACCCTAGTGGCGCTGGTGCGGGGCGCCGCGGAAGGCCGAGTCGACGTCGGCGGTCGCGAGGACGCCGTAGACCGACCCGTCCGGCTCGACGAGGAGGTACTCCGCCGCCGGCTCTCGCGTGATCGCCATCACCAGGGCCTCCCCGGCGATCGACACCGGCAGGCGGAGCCCCTCGGAGAGGCTGCGCGCGACCGACGAGACCGGCACCCAGGGGCGCCGCTCCTCGGGGACCGCGAGGACCGCCGACTCGTTCACGACCCCGACGGGGCGGTCGGCCGCGTCGAGCGTGACGATGCCGCCGGCGCCGGCCTCCTGGGCGCGCCGGATCGCCTCGGCCAGCGGCACGTCCTCCGTCACGCCGAGCGTGCGCCTGGCCAGGTCGCGGCCCACGAGACCCGGCAGCCTCCGCCGCACCCGCGCCTGCTGCATGGCGGCGCTGGCCCCGGTCCACAGGAAGAGCCCGATCACGAAGGCGAGCACGTAGTCCAGGAGCTCGGGCGGGACGCCGAGCACCTCGGCCTGGAAGACGGGCCACAGCAGGACCAGGAGCGCGGTGAGCCGCCCGCCCCAACCGGCGGCGAGCGTGCCGCGGTGCTGGTTGCCCGTGATCCACCAGACCCCGGCCTTGAGCAGCCGACCGCCGTCCAGGGGCAGGCCCGGTACGAGGTTCAGCACGCCGACGACCAGGTTGGCGCCTGCCAGGCCCTCGACCGCGAGCCTGGTCAGCCCGTCGGGGGTGACCAGCAGCAGCGCGAGCGCGCCGCCACCCACGGCCAGCGAGGTCAGGGGCCCGACCACGGCGACCAGGAACTCCTCCCGCGGTCGTCTGGCCTCCCCCTCCACCGCGGTCATCCCGCCGAGGAAGTGCAGCGTGATGTGCTGCACCGGGAAGCCGAACCGACGCGCCACCACCGCGTGCGAGATCTCGTGCAGCAGCACCGACGCGTAGAGGATCACGGCGAAGACGAACCCGGCGAGGTACTTCGCGGGCCCGAGGCCCGGCTGCACCTGGTCGACGCGGGGCGCCATCACCACCGCGATGAGCGCGGCGACGACGAACCAGGAGGAGGAGACGAGAACCTCGCTGCCCGCGACCGAGCCGATCCGGAAGGTGCCCGGCGGGCGTCGCGGCGCGGGCGTCCCGGGCGGGCCCTGCCCGCCCTGGGGATGCTCACCGTCGGACACGCGTTCGAGGCTAGCCGACGCGCCCGGACGCCGGGTCGGAGCGGGGCGTCGGCGGTCGCTCCTAGGCTGCGTGCATGTCCTCCTCCCTGGCCCACGAGCCCGCGCCGCCCGCGGCGGGGTCCCCCGCCGAGCCCCGCTCGACGGCGGTCGACGGCGTCGCAGTCCTGGGGGCGCTGTCCCCCAGCCGGGCGGCCGACTTCCTGGCCTGCCCGCTGCTCTACCGGTTCCGCACGATCGACCGGCTGCCCGAGCCGGCCTCACCGGAGGCCGCCCGCGGGACGGTGGTGCACAAGGTGCTGGAGGACCTGTTCGACCGTCCGGCGGCCGAGCGCACCCCCGAGGCGGCCCGGGCGCTGCTCGAGCCGTCGTGGGAGAAGGTGCGCGAGGCCGACCCGACCCTGACCGAGCTCTTCGCGGAGGCCGAGGGCGGCGAGGAGGCCGCCCGCTGGCTCGCCTCCTGCCAGACGGCGCTGGACCGCTACTTCGCCCTGGAGGACCCCCGCCGGCTCGAGCCCGCGGAGCGCGAGGTCTACGTCGAGGCCCTGCTCGACTCGCGACTCCTGCTGCGCGGGTTCGTCGACCGGATCGACGTGGCCGCGGACGGCGCCGTGCGGGTGGTCGACTACAAGACGGGGCGCGCCCCCGGCGAGAGGTTCGAGGCGAAGGCGCTGTTCCAGATGAAGTTCTACGCGCTGGTCCTGTGGCGCACCCGCGGGGTGCTGCCCGCCATGCTCCAGCTGGTCTACCTGGGCAACGGCGAGATCCTGCGCTACTCCCCCGACGAGGCCGACCTGCTCGCCACGGAGCGCAAGGTGGAGGCGGTCTGGCAGGCGATCCGGACGGCGACGGAGTCCGGGGACTGGCGCCCCAACCCGTCGCGCCTGTGCGACTGGTGCGCGCACCACGCCGCGTGCCCCGCGCAGGGCGGCACCCTTCCCCCGCTGCCCGACCCGGGCTAGCCCCGGTCGACGTCGGGCCGGCCCGGCTCCAGGGTGATCGGCTCCGGGTGCTGCACGCACGCGACCTCGACGTCGCCGCTGCGGCGCAGCAGCGGGTCGACCCCGTCGTGGAACCGCACCTCGACCGCGTCACCGACGTTCTCGATCGCGGCGATGCCCTCCCAGAAGGGCTCGCCGGGGTCCTCGGCGCGGATCCGCCCCAGCAGCTCCTCCACCTCGGCGCCGCCGTGACCGGGACCGGCGGGGAGCCGCACCGTCTTCGCGGGCTCGTCCAGGACGTCGAGGTCGCCGATGATGTCCCGCTCCCGCTCGTAGGCGTCGGGCGACTGCCTCAGCCAGTGCGCCTCCAGCAGTGCGCGCAGGTCCCGCGACTCCCAGCCGCAGGCGTGCGTGGCCACCGGGCACCGCGGGTGGAACGCGCAGCCCAGGGGCGGGCTCGCGGCGTCGGGGATCTCGCCGCGCGGCAGGTCGCGCGCGATGCTGCGTTCCGGGTCCGGCTCCGGGATGGCACGCAGCAGCGCCTGGGTGTAGGGGTGCTTCGGGTCGCGGAAGATCTCCTCGGTCTCGCCCACCTCCACGATCCGCCCGAGGTACATGATCGCCACCCGGTCGCAGAAGAACTTCGCGCTCGCCAGGTCGTGGGTGATGTAGACGTAGGTCAGTCCCAGGTCGGTCTTCAGGTCGAGCATCAGCTGGAGGATCTTGGCCCGGACGCTCATGTCGAGCATCGAGATCGGCTCGTCGGCCACGATCACGTCGGGGTCGAGGATGATGGCGCGGGCGATGACGGCGCGCTGCTTCTGCCCGCCGGAGAGGTCCGAGGGCATCCGGTCACGAAACCGCTCGACCGGGATCAGCCCGACGCGTTCGAGCGTGTCGTCGACGCGCCGGCGCAGCTCCTCGCCGTCGGCCAACCCGTGGATCCTGAGCGGGTGGCCCACCGCCGTGGCGATGTCCATCGACGGGTTCAGGGCCGCCGTGGGGTCCTGGAAGATCATCTGCAGCTCGGTGCGCAGGGACCGCAAACTCCGCTCCGGCAGGGCCGAGACCTCCGTGTCGCGCGTCTGCCCGCCGGGCGTGCTCGGCGCGCCGCGGTAGGTGATCCTCCCGCCCGTGGCCGGGGCCAGGCCCAGCAGCGCGCGACCCAGCGTCGTCTTGCCGCTGCCGGACTCCCCGACCAGCCCGAACACCTCCCCGCGGCGCAGCGCGACGTCCACGCCGTCGACCGCCTTGACGGTGCCGGAGGTGCGGCCGAAGAGCCTGCTCAGGGCCCCGTTGTTCATCTCGAAGTGGACCCGCAGGTCCTCCACGTCGAGGACGACGTCGGTCCCGGCGGCGGGACGGGTGGTCTCAGGCTTCGTCGGCAACGGACAGCTCCTCGTGCACCAGCGGCTCGGACTCGTCCGGGGCCAGGGACACCGCCCCGTCGTGCTGGTCGGCCGCCCAGCAGGCGACGGTCGTGCCCTCGCCCGTCTCCCGGGGGGTCGGCGTGCGCTCTGCGCAGATGGCCATGGCGTCGGGACAGCGCGGATGGAAGCGGCACGCGCTGGGTGGCTGCACCAGGTCCGGCGGCGCGCCGGGGATGAAGTTGAGCCCGGTGGTGCGCAGCGAGATGGTCGAGCGCAGCAGCTCGCGGGTGTAGGGGTGCCGCGGTCGCGTGAAGACCTCCCGGGCGTCCCCGACCTCGACGATCTTGCCGGCGTACATCACCGCCACCCGGTCGCAGGCCTCCGCGATGATGCCGAGGTTGTGCGTGATCAGCAGCATCGCGGTGTCGGACTCCCGGCGGAGCTCCGCCAGCACCCGGATGATCTGTGCCTCCACCAGCACGTCGAGGGCGGTCGTGGGCTCGTCGGCCACCACGAAGGCCGGGCGCAGCACGAGGGCCAGGGCGATCATCAGTCGTTGCCGCATCCCGCCGGAGAACTCGTGGGGGTAGGCGCGGAAGCGGGTGGGCGGGATGCCCATCTGGCGCAGCACCTCGAGCGAGCGGCGCTTGATCTCCTCCTTGTCGATGTCCGGCTCGTGGGTGCGCAGCGTCTCGGAGAAGTGGTCGGAGATGCGCAGGAGGGGGTTCAGCCGGGTCAGCGGCTCCTGGAAGATCATCCCCAGCTCGCGGCCGCGCATGGCGAAGCGCTCGCGGTGGCCGAGGGCGAGGAGGTCCCGGCCCTCGAAGCTCAGGTGGCCGTCCATCTGCGCGCCCGGCGGGAGCAGGCCCATCAGCCCGCGACCGAGCGTGGACTTGCCGCACCCGGACTCCCCGACCAGGCCGAGCGTCTCGCCGCGGTGCAGCTCGAGGTCCACGCCGTCCACGGCGCGGACCGGCCCCCGGTCGGAGCCGTACCAGATCCGGAGGTCCCGCACGCGGAGCACGGGGTCGTCGACGGGGGCGCCCAGCGCGGCCCCCGCGGTCTGCTCGGTCACCGGTCGGCCTCCTTCTCGGTCGCCCGCTCGGGCTCGTCGCGCGGCGGCAGGGTGAAGGCGACCAGCTTTCGCTTGCGCAGGGTCGGGTTCACGGTCTCGTTGAGTCCCTCGCCCACCAGTGTCAGCCCGGTGACCAGGAGCACGATCGCCAGGCCCGGGAAGACGCCCGTCCACCAGATGCCGGCGCTGGCGTCCGGCAGGGCGCGCTGCAGGTCGTAGCCCCACTCGGCGGCGTCGTTCGGCTGGATGCCGAGTCCGAGGAAGCCGAGGGCGGCGAGCGTGCCGATCGCGTCGGCGGCGTTCAGGGTCCCGATCACCGGCACCGACTGCACGACGTTGCCGAAGAGGTAGCGGGCCATGATCGTGCGCTTGGGAGCCCCCATGGCGCGCGCGGCCTCGACGTAGGTGGCCTCGCGCGCGCTCACCGTGGTGTTGCGGACGACGCGGAAGTACTGCGGGACGTAGATCACGGTCAGCGCCACCGCGGCCGGGACCACGCCCCCGCCGAAGAGGTCGCTGAGCAGGAAGGAGAAGACGATCGCGAGCAGCAGCGGCGGGAACGCGTAGAGCGCGTCCATCAGCAGCACCAGCACGCGGTCCAGGGCCCCGCCGATGTAGCCCGAGACCAGGCCCAGCGGGGCGCCGGTCAGCACGGAGAGGGTGACCGCGATGATCACGACCTCGAGCGCGGTGCGCGATCCCCAGACCACGCGGGAGAACACGTCGTAGGACCCGTTGGTGGTCGTCCCGAACCAGAACTCCCCGCTTGGCGGGGCCGACCGGGGGAAGCGTTCCCCGTCGGCGCGCACCTGGGCGAAGTCGTACGGCGCGATCCAGGGGGCGAAGACGGCCAGCACCACGAACAGGGCCACCAGGAGCATCCCGCTCAGCAGGATCCACCGGGCCAGCCCGGTGGTCCGCTGGAAGGGCGAGACGAGCCGGCGGCCGGCGCCGGCCAGGAGGCGGAGCGGGGTGGCCATCAGTACCTCACCCTCGGGTCGATCAGCGCGTTCACGATGTCGATCAGGATGCTCACCAGGACCACCACGACGGCGAACAGCGTGATGATGCCCTGCACCGCCGCGTAGTCGCGGTTGTTGATGTACTGGACGAGCTCGTTGCCGAGGCCGGGCCAGTTGAAGGTCGCCTCCGTGAGGATCGCTCCGGAGAGCAGGAGCGCCACCTGGAGCCCGATCACGGTCACGACCGGCACCAGTGCGTTGCGGAACGCGTGGTTCCACACCACCCGTCCCTCCTTGATGCCCCGGGCACGGGCGGCCTCCACGTGGTCACCCTTGAGCGACTGGATCACGTTGACCCGGACGAGCCGGATGAAGATCCCGGAGAGCAGCAGCCCCAGCGTCAGCGCCGGCAGCACCAAATGCTCGAAGACGTCGAGGGCGGCCTCCCAGTTGCCCGCGATCAGGGCGTCGAGCAGCAGGATGTGCGTGCGCGTCTCCACCTCGAAGATCGTCGTCGGGGAGGCAGCCCCGCTGGCGGGCAGCCACCCGAGCGTGCCCGCGAAGAGCAACTGGAAGAGGAGTCCCCAGTAGAAGACGGGAGCGGCGTAGGTGATCACGCCGAACACCCGGATCACGACGTCGGGCGCGGTGTCGCGCACCCGCCCGGCGAGCATGCCCAGGGGGAGCCCGATCAGCAGCGCCACGACGAACGCGGAGAAGGCCAGGGTCAGCGTGGCGCCGCCGTTCTCCACCACGATCGCGCTGATGGCGCGGTTGTCGGTGATCGTCTCCCCGAAGTTCAGGGTGGCGACGTCCTTGAGGTAGTCGAAGTACTGCACCAGCAGGGGCCGGTCGAGGCCCAGGGCGGCCCGCCGCTGGGACTGCGCCTCCTCGCTCAGCCGGCCGCCGACGGTGGCCGCGACGGGGTCGCCTGGGGCGACGCGCAGCAGCAGGAAGACGATCGAGGTGAGCAGGAAGACCATCGGGATGAGGAGCAACAGCCGCTGCACGACGTAGCGGGGAAGCGAGCCTCCTGAAGTGGCCAAGGCGCGAGTTCCTGTCCTGTCCTGACCTGCGGGGGAGGGTGGGTCCGGGAGGTGGTCCGGGGCCCGGCCGCGCGGCCGGGCCCCGGCTCACATCCTGCTCAGCCCTTCGAGACGGTCCAGAGCCGGAAGATGAAGGTCGGGTCGAGCGTCTCCTCGACCCCCTGCATCTGCGGGTTCGCCACCGCGACGTTCTTGCCGACCCAGCTCGGGATCATCGGGACGTCCGTCGCGGTCGTCTGCTGCAGCTCCTCGAAGGCGGCCTCGCGGGTGTCGGGATCGTCGGAGCCCTGCTCCTTCGCGACCAGGTCGTTGACCTTCTGGTCGGAGTAGTTGTTGGCGTAGAAGCCCCCGTCGACCAGGAAGGGCGCCAGGTAGTTGTCGGCATCCAGGTAGTCCGGGAACCATCCGAGCTGGAAGACGTCGTACGCGTTCTGCTTGTAGAGGTCCTGGTACTGCGTCCACTCCGCGCTCTTGGTCTCGACCGAGAAGAGGCCGCTGTCCTCGAGCTGCCGGGCATACTCCGACGCCTCGTCGACGGCGTTGGGCCCGTAGTGGGTGGGCGTGTAGCCCAGGGTGATGTCGACCGGTGTCTGGATCCCGGCGTCCGACAGGATCTGCTTCGCCTGGTCGGGCTGGGGCTCCTCGCCGTACTCCTCGGCGAACGCGTCGACCTGGCCCGGGAAGCCCGGCGGCACCGGCGAGTAGAGCGGGTCGACCGTGCCGGCGTAGGCGTTCTTCGCGATGGACTCGCGGTCGAGCAACGCGGCGGCCGCCTGCCGGACGGCCCGCTGCTTGCCGGTCTTGGTGCCGAGCTGCCAGACCCAGTAGCGGATCTCGGAGCCCTCGCCCTTGACCACGTCGACCGCGTCGCTGCCCTCGAGGTCGTTGATGTCGGTGGGGCTCAGGCTGCGCCAGGCGACGTCGACCTCGCCGTTCTCCACGGCCTGCTTGAGCTGCGCGGGCTGCTGGAAGTACTGGATGAACACGCGCTCCGACTGCGCCTCCTTGGGGCCCGAGTACTTCGCGCTGGAGGTCAGCACGGCCTGCTGGCCGTCCTCGTACTGGTCGATCGAGAAGGGGCCCGACCCGACGACCTCGCTGTTGTCCGCGAGCTGGTCGGCGGGGAACGTGTCCTCGTCGACGATCGCGGCGGCGTTGGTCGTCAGGACGAACTGGAAGACCGTGTTGGGCTTGTTCAGGTTGAACGTGATCTCGGTGTCGCTCGGCGTCTCGACGGCGTCCTTCGCCAGCTTGCCCTTGTCGTCCGTCAGGCTGGCAAGCAGGCTGGAGGCGCCGTTCGGGTCGGCGATGTTGATGTTTCGCTCGATGCTGAACTTCACGTCGGACGAGGTCAGCTCGTTGCCGTTGGCGAAGGTGAGCCCCTCCTGCAGGGTGCAGGTCAAGGTCTCCGGGTCGTCGTACTCGCAGGACTCGGCGGCGTCGCCCTGCGGCTCGTTCTCCCCGGCCGGGATCGTGAGCAGCGTCTGGTACGTGTTGTACATCAGCGTCCAGGAACCCAGGTCGTAGGCGCCCGCGGGGTCGAGCGACGTCACCTTCTCGGTGGTGCCCAGGATCCAGGGTGCGCCCTCGGCCGCTCCGCCCTCGTCGCCGCTGCCACTGTCGCTGCCGCAGGCTGCCAGCGTGGCCGCGGCCAGGCCGATCCCAGCCACGGCCGCCGCGGCGCGTCGCCCGCGCAGGTGCCCGCGGTGTGTCCCGCCCTCGCTCCGGGTCCCTAGCTTCACGTCGTCTCCTCCGTAGTGGTCGCCCGGTGTCGTCGCCCGGGGATGCTCGAGAGCCGAACCTACGCACACCGATGTGGCGTGCGCCACCCGGGGGACGGCGGGTGAGGTCGCGAATCGGCAACGATCCGGCCCGGAGCTCAGGCGGGGGGCTCAGGCGGGGAGCAGGCGCAGCTCCCCGGCCGTCAGGCCGACCAGCGAGGACGCGAAGACCCGCCGCTCCCCCGGCGCCACCTCCACGTGGTTCGGCACCACGAGCACCGTGCACCCGGCCGACTCGGCCGACCGGGCGCCGGTCTCGGAGTCCTCGATGGCCAGGCACCTCGACGCCTCGACGCCGAGCATCAGGGCGGCCGCCAGGTAGGGCTCGGGGTGGGGCTTGCCCCGGGAGACCTCGTCGCCCGTGGCCACCGCGTGGAAGGTGCCGCGATCCAGCGCCTCGAGCACCGGAGCGACGAAGCGGCGCCAGGACATGGTGACCAGGGCGCACGGGACGTCGGCCTCCGCCAGGTCGGCGAGCAGCTCCCGGGCGCCGGGCCGCCACGGCACGGCTTCGCGCACCCGCGCGACGACCCCGTCGAGGAGCACGTCGACGACCTCGGCCGCCGTGAGCGGCAGGCCCATCTGCTCCCGGATCACCGCCCCGGAGACGAGCAGGTCGTTGCCGACCAGCTGGAGGGCCTGCTCGTGGCTCCACGAGGCCCCGTGCTCCGCGGCGAGCTCGTTCTCCGCCTCGATCCAGTAGGGCTCGGTGTCGACAAGCGTGCCGTCCATGTCCCACAGCACCGCGGCCGGGGGGTGCCGGGTCATGCCCGCCTCGCCGCCGCGGTCAGTCCTCGGGGTCGTACCCGAGGTTCGGCGAGAGCCACTTCTCGGCCTCCTGCAGGGACCAGCCCTTGCGCTCGGCGTAGTCCGCGACCTGGTCCCGGCCCAGCCGCCCCACGACGAAGTACTGGGAGTCGGGGTGCGAGAAGTAGAAGCCCGAGACCGCGGCACCCGGCCACATGGCCATCGACTCGGTCAAGGTGATCCCGGTGTTCTTCTCGACGTCCAGCAGCTCCCAGAGGGTCTGCTTCTCCGTGTGCTCGGGGCAGGCCGGGTAGCCCGGCGCCGGACGGACGCCCTGGTAGCGCTCGGCGATCAGCTCGGTGTTGTCGAGCCGCTCCTGCGGCGCGTAGCCCCAGGCCCGGGTGCGCACGTGCTCGTGCAGGTACTCCGCGAACGCCTCGGCGAGCCGGTCGGCCAGCGACTCCAGCAGGATGGCCGAGTAGTCGTCCATGTCCGCCTTGAACTGCTCGACCCGCTCCGACAGGCCGATGCCCGCGGTGACGGCGAAGCCACCGACGTGGTCGGCGAGCCCGGTCTCCCTGGGGGCGACGTAGTCCGAGAGGCACTTGTGCGGCACACCCTCGCGGTGCTCGCCCTGCTGCCGCAGGTGGTGCAGCACGGTGCGGGTCTCCTCGCGGTCGTCGTCGGCGTAGACCTCGACGTCGTCGCCCGTGGCGGCCGCCGGGAAGAAGCCGTACACGCCGCGGGCCGTCACCCACTTCTCGGCGATGACCGTGTCCAGCATCTCCTGGGCGTCGTCGTAGAGCTTGCGGGCGGCCTCGCCGGTCTGCGGGTTGTTCAGGATGTCGGGGAAGCGCCCCTTCATCTCCCAGGCGTTGAAGAAGGGCTGCCAGTCGATGTAGTCGCGGAGGACCGCGAGGTCCTGGTCCTCGATGACGGTGATGCCCGGCTCCTGGGGCTCCGGCGGCGCGTAGCCCTCCCAGTCCACGGCGGGGGCGTTGCCGCGGGCGTCCTCCAGCGGGACCTGCTTCTTCTGGCCCTTGCCGGCGTGCCGCTCGCGCAGCGAGGCGTAGTCGGCCGCGACCTCGGCGAGCAGCTTCTTGCGGCCCTCGGTGTGCAGCAGGTTGGCGACGGTCGGGACCGACCGGGAGGCGTCCTTGACCCAGATCACCGGCTGGTCGTAGCGCTGGTCGACCTTGACGGCCGTGTGGGCGCGGGAGGTCGTGGCGCCGCCGATGAGCAGCGGGATCTCGAACTCCTGACGCTGCATCTCGGTGGCGACGGTGACCATCTCGTCCAGGGACGGCGTGATCAGTCCGGACAGGCCGATCGCGTCGGCCCCCACCTCGACGGCCTTGTCGAGGATCTGCTGGGCCGGCACCATCACGCCGAGGTCGATGACCTCGTAGTTGTTGCAGGCGAGCACGACGCCGACGATGTTCTTGCCGATGTCGTGGACGTCGCCCTTCACGGTCGCCATCACGATCGTGCCGTTGGTGTCCTTGGCGGTCGCCAGCGACGGGTCGTTGGCCTTCTCCTCCTCGATGAAGGGGATCAGGTAGGCCACGGCCTTCTTCATCACGCGGGCCGACTTCACCACCTGGGGCAGGAACATCTTCCCGGAGCCGAAGAGGTCGCCGACGACGTCCATGCCGCCCATCAGCGGGCCCTCGATCACCTCGATCGGCCGGCCGCCGCGCTCGGCGATCTCGGCGCGCAGGAGCTCGACGTCGTCCTCGACGTGGGCGTCGATGCCCTTCACCAGCGCGTGGGTGATCCGCTCCTCGAGCGGGAGCGAGCGCCACTCCTCGGCGGTGGCCTCCTCCTCGTCCCCGTCGCGGTTGTACTCCTCGGCGACCTCCAGCAGCCGCTCGCCCGCGTCGGGGCGGCGGTTCAGGATGACGTCCTCGATCCGGTCGCGCAGCTGCTCGTCGACCTCGTCGTAGACCGCGAGGGCGCCGGCGTTCACGATGCCCATGTCCAGCCCCGCCGCGATCGCGTGGTAGAGGAAGACCGCGTGGATCGCCTCGCGCACGGGCTGGTTGCCGCGGAAGCTGAACGAGACGTTGGAGATGCCGCCGGAGATCTTCGCCCCCGGGCAGTTCTCCTTGATCCAGCTGCAGGACTCGATGAAGTCGAGGCCGTAGCGGGCGTGCTCCTCGATGCCCGTGGCGGTCGCGAAGACGTTCGGGTCGAAGATGATGTCGTCCGCCGGGAAGCCGACCTCCTCGGTGAGGATGCGGTAGGCGCGGCCGCAGATCTCCTTGCGGCGCTCGAGCGTGTCGGCCTGACCGTCCTCGTCGAAGGCCATCACGACCGCCGCGGCGCCGTGCCGACGCACCAGCCGCGCCTGCTCCACGAACTGCTCCTCGCCCTCCTTCATGGAGATCGAGTTGACGATCGACTTGCCCTGCACGCACTTCAGGCCGGCCTCGATCACGTGGAACTTCGAGGAGTCGACCATCACGGGGACGCGGGAGATGTCCGGCTCGGCGGCGACGAGCTTGAGGAAGCGGTCCATCGCCTCCGGCCCGTCGATCATCCCCTCGTCCATGTTGACGTCGATGACCTGCGCGCCGTTCTCGACCTGCTGGGTCGCGATGGCCAGGGCCGTGTCGTAGTCGCCGTCCTTGATCAGGCGCTTGAAGCGGGCGGAGCCGGTGATGTTGGTGCGCTCGCCGATGTTCACGAACAGGCTGTCGTCGTCGATCGTCAGCGGCTCGAGGCCGGAGAGGCGCAGGGCCGGCTTGATCTCCGCGGGCTGGCGCGGGTCGCGGCCCTCGACGGCACCGGCGATGGCGGCGATGTGCTCGGGCGTGGTGCCGCAGCAGCCGCCGACCATGTTCACCAGCCCGGCCTCGGCGAACTCGCCGACGATCCCCGCGGTCTCCGACGGGGCCTCGTCGTACTCGCCGAAGGCGTTCGGGAGACCGGCGTTGGGGTAGGCGTGCACGTAGCAGTCCGCCACCCGCGACAGCTCGGCCACGTAGGGCCGCATCTCCTTCGCGCCGAGCGCGCAGTTCAGCCCGATCAGAAGCGGGCGGGCGTGCTTGACCGAGTTCCAGAAGGCCTCGGTGACCTGTCCCGACAGGGTGCGGCCCGAGGCGTCGGTGATGGTGCCGGAGACGATCACCGGCCAGCGCCGGTCGAGCTGCTCGAAGAGACCCTCCAGGGCGAAGATCGCCGCCTTGGCGTTCAGGGTGTCGAAGATCGTCTCGATGAAGATGAGGTCCGAGCCGCCGTCGAGGAGCCCGCGGGCCGCCTCGGTGTAGGCCTCGACGAGCTCGTCGTAGGAGACGTTGCGCGCGCCGGGGTCGTTGACGTCGGGCGAGATCGACGCGGTCCGGGTCGTGGGGCCGAGCACGCCGCCCACGAAGCGGGGCCGGCCCGGGTCCTTCGCCTCGACGGCGTCGGCCTCGCGGCGGGCGAGCCGCGCGGACTCGTAGTTGAGCTCGTAGGCGATCTCCTGCAGGTCGTAGTCGCTCAGCGAGATCGCGTTGGCGTTGAACGTGTTGGTCTCGATGATGTCCGCGCCGACCTCGAGGTACTCCCGGTGGATGCCGGCGATGATCTCGGGCTGCGTGATCGTGAGGAGATCGTTGTTGCCCACCAGGTCGCTCGGCCAGTCCTTGAACCGCTCGCCGCGGTAGCCGGCCTCGTCGGGGCGGTCGCGCTGGATCGCCGTGCCCATCGCTCCGTCGTTCACCAGGATCCGCTCCGCCATGATCTGTCGCAGCTCGTCGCTGCGGTCGGGGCGGTGGTCGGGCTCCGTCGCCTGCTGGGCGGTCTGGTGCTCGGGCGGTGGGGTCACGGGCGGGGTTTCCTTTCCTCAGGAGTTCATGAGCCTGGGCCGGGGTCGCGACCGGTGTCCAGCACGTGGACACGCGTCCCGGATCGTGTCCACAAGGGTGGCACCGAGGCGCGTAGGGGCGAAATCCTCACGGGCCCACCGCTGGCCCTACGCTGGGACGGTGATCGAGATCGAGGACGTCCCCGAGCTGGTGGACCCGGTGGTCATTGCCGCCTTCGAGGGCTGGAACGACGCCGCCGATGCCGCGTCGTCGGTGGTCGATCACCTGATGGACGTCTGGGAGGCGCGGGTCGTGGGCGCGATCGATCCCGAGGAGTTCTACGACTTCCAGATGAACCGGCCCATGGTCGGCCCCGACGCGGAGGGGAACCGACGGATCACCTGGCCGAGCACCCAGGTGGCCGTGGCGTCGCCCCGGGGGCTGGACCACGACGTCGTGCTGATCCGCGGCATCGAGCCCAACATGCGCTGGCGGCAGTTCTGCGCCGAGCTGCTCGCGGCCTGCGACGACCTCGGCGGTCGTCTGCTGATCACCCTCGGCGCCCTGCTGGCCGACACGCCGCACACACGACCGATCCCGCTCTCCGGCTCCGCGACTGAGCCGGAGCTGCGCGACCGGCTCAAGCTGGAGCCCTCGACGTACGAGGGGCCGACGGGGATCGTGGGGGTGCTCCAGGACGCCTGCGTGCGCCTCGACGTGCCCGCGGTCTCCTACTGGGCGGCGGTGCCGCACTACGTGGCGCAGCCGCCGTGCCCCAAGGCCACCCTCGCCCTGCTCGGCCAGCTCGAGGACCTCCTGGGCACCAGCATCCCGCTCCGCGACCTGAACGAGGACGCGCTGGCCTGGGAGCGCGGCGTCGACGAGCTCGCCGAGGAGGACGAGGACATCGCGGACTACGTCCGGTCGCTCGAGGAGACCCGCGACACCGCCGACCTGCCCGAGGCCTCCGGCGAGGCGATCGCGCGCGACTTCGAGCGCTACCTCAAGCGCCGCGACGACGGCCCCGGCTGGACCCAGGGGCCGTCGGGGGCGTAGCGCACCGGGCCCGGGCCGCGACCTCCCGGTGAGGCCGCCTACAGCGCGAGGCCGAGCGCGGCGTCGACCAGCGCGAGCACCCGAGCCCCGGCGTCGGAGTCGGAGGTGTCGGCGAGCCCGTCGGTGCCGATGGTGGCGTCGACCCAGTCCTGGACGACGGCGACGGCCCGGGGGGCGTCCAGGTCGTCGGCCAGCGCGGCCAGCACCTCGGCGACGACCGGGTCGGCCGGGGCGCCGGCGCCGAGGGCCACGGCGTCCCGCCACTGCTGCAGCATGTCGGCCGCGTCCGCGAGCTGCGCGTCGGTCCAGTCCCAGTCGCTGCGGTAGTGGTGACGCAGCAGCGCCAGCCGGATCGCCATGGGGTCCACCTCGGCGTGCCGGAGGGCGCTGACGAAGACGAGGTTGCCCCGCGACTTCGACATCTTCTCCCCGCCGTAGCCGACCATGCCGGCGTGCGCGTAGACCCGCGCGAACGGCACCCCCCGCCGGGCCACCTGTGCCTCGCCGGCGCACATCTCGTGGTGCGGGAAGACGAGGTCGCTGCCGCCGCCCTGCACGTCGAAGGTCGCGCCCAGGTGCTCGAGCGCGATCGCCGTGCACTCCACGTGCCACCCGGGGCGACCGCGGCCCAGGGGGCTGTCCCAGGCCGGCTCGCCCGCGCGCTCGCCCCGCCACACGATGCAGTCCAGCGGGTCCTGCTTGCCGGCGCGGTCGGGGTCGCCGCCGCGGTCGGCGTAGACGGCGAGCATCTCCTCGCGGTCCCAGCCCGAGACGGCACCGAACGTCGGGTCGGCGCTGACCGAGAAGTAGAGGTCGTCCCCCACCTCGTAGACCGCGCCGCGCTCGCGCAGCTCCTCGACGAGCGCGGAGACCCCCGGGACCGACTCGACGGCGCCGACCAGGTGGTCGGGGGGCAGCACGCGCAGCGCGGCCATGTCCTGGCGATAGAGCTCGGTCTCGCGCTCGGCGATCTCGGCCCACTCGCCGCCGACGGCGTCGGCCCGCTCCAGCAGCGGGTCGTCGACGTCGGTCACGTTCTGCACGTAGCGCACGGCGTGACCGGCGTGCCGCCAGGCGCGCTGGAGCAGGTCGAAGGCGAGATAGGTGGCCGCGTGGCCCATGTGCGTGGCGTCGTAGGGCGTGATGCCGCAGACGTAGAGACGGGCGGTGCCGTCCTCCGGTGAGCTCGTCACCCGCTGTCCGCTCGGCGTGTCGTGCAGGCTCACCTCCGGCCCGGTGGCCGGCAGGGTGGGCACGTCCGGTGCTGGCCAGGTGCGCATGCGGCGCAGCCTAACGACGGGGGCCGCTCAGAAGGGTGGCCAGGGGATCGCCGGCCACTCCCCCGTCGGCTCCGGGAGCCGCCCCCGGCCCAGCAGGGTGGCGCACCGGCGGCGGGTGGCCGCCACCTCGCGGGCGCTGACGTGCTCGAGCAGCCGCGCGCCGAGGTCCCCCTCGAGGGCCTCCCCCACGCGCGCGACGCCCTCCACCTCCTCGGCCGTGAGCGGCTCGCCGGCCCAGCCCCACAGCACGGTGCGCAGCTTCGGCTCGGCGTGGAACGTGACGCCGTGGTCGACGCCGTAGCGGTGCCCGTCCGGCATGGGCAGGACGTGGCCGCCCTTGCGGTCCGCGTTGTTGACCAGCACGTCGAAGACGGCCATGCGGCGCAGCGGCTCGCTGTCCTCGTGCACCAGCGAGACCCGGCGGTCCTCGGCGTCCACGCCGTCGAAGACGCGGCGCCACCCCGGCGGCGTCCGGCCCGTCGGGACGAGGTCGACCGCCTCCTGCCCGTCGGCCGGCTCCTGCCAGAGCTGGACCATGCCCGCTCCGTGGGGCCCCCCGCGCAGGAACGTGCGGGGCACGACGCCCCAGCCGAGCGCCTCCGAGAGGAGGTAGGCGGCCACTTCGCGACCGGCGAGGGTGCCCTCGGGGAAGTCCCACAGGGGCCGCTCGCCGCGCACCGGCTTGTAGACGACCCGGGTCCCGGTGACCTCCCCGACGAACGTGGCGTTGGAGGCCGGCATCACCCGGCCGTGCAGCAGAAGGTCGGCCTCCAGCAGCTCCCCGTCGTCCCGGTCCGTCACGGGTCGCGGCGGCGGAAGCCGTTGGCGCGGGGGCACAGGTGCCCGTCGGCGTCGACGGGACCGCCGCAGAAGGGGCAGTCGGGGCGCCCGGCGCCGATCACCTGCGTGGCGCGCTGGACGAAGGCGCGCGCGAGGCCGGCGGGCATCCGCACGAGGAGCACCTCGTCGGGCTCCGGCTCGTCGATCTCCTCCTCGGGCTGGTCGGGGCTGACCACCGAGGCCTCGGTGTAGGGGAAGACCTCGACGACGACCCGGTGGTCGTCGGGGTCCCAGGAGAGCGTCATCGTCCCGGCGCGGAACTCCTCCTCGATGGGTTGGTCGAGCGGTCCCGAGTCCTCCAGCGCCTGCGGCGCCACCGCCGGGACCAGCGCGGCCTGGTCGCCGCTGGAGCTCATCACCTCGTCGAGGAGCTCCTCGATCCGCTCGGCGAGCGCCGCCACCTGCTGCTTCTCCAGGGCCACGCTGGTCACGCGGCCGCCGGTGCGGGCCTGCAGGAAGAAGGTGCGCTGACCCGGTTCGCCGACGGTGCCGGCGACGAAGCGCTCCGGGGGGTCGAAGCCGTGGACGACGGGGGCCATGACCTCACTCTAGGTGCGGCCCCTCAGGCGCGCGGCGCGGACCTCGGCATCGGTCCGGGTCCGGCCCCACCGCCGACGGCCGCGTCGCGGGTGCGCCTGCGGCGCCGGCCCCGGGGCTTCGCGGCCAGCCAGGCCAGGTCGCCGGCGTGCGTGTTCGACCCCAGCACGTAGGGGCGGTCGGGCGTGTAGCGGATGATCGACAGGGAGGCCGGGTCGGCCGAGAGCCGCTGGAACGCGTCGAGGTGCATGCTGAGCGCGTCGGCGAGCACGGACTTCACGATGTCGCCGTGGGTGACCGCGACCCACACGGCATGTTCGCCGTGGTCCGCCTCGACGGCGGCGTCCCGGCGGCGGACGGCCTCCACGGCTCGGGTCTGCATGGTCCGCATGGACTCGCCTCCCGGGAAGGTGACCGCGGACGGCTGGGCCTGCACGGTGCGCCACAGCTCTTCCCGCGCCAGCTCCTTGAGCTCGCGGCCCTGCCAGTCGCCGTAGTCTGCCTCGAGCAGCCCTCGGTCGGTCTCGACGTCGGGGGGCGACGGGTGGGCGCGGGCCACGGCCCGGGCCGTCTGTTTGCAGCGCTCGAGCGGGCTGGAGACGATCGCCGCCAGGGGGACCGCGGCGAGGCGCTCGCCCGCGCGTGCCGCCTGCTCCTCGCCGGCGGCGTCGAGCTTGACGCCGCGGGTGCGCCCGGCCAGCCGGCCGGTCGCGTTGGCGGCGGTCCGGCCGTGCCGGAGCAGGATCACGGTGGCCATGGCGCGGAGCCTAGCGATCCGATCCGGATACGCTCTGCGGCGTGATCGTCGACAGCGCCGTCTACCGCGCCGGAGAGCGGGTCGCCAGCGACCACGGGGGTGCCTGCAGCCCCGGTGATCTCGGCGACCTGCGGGCCGACGCGGGCGCGGGCGACTTCGTCTGGGTCGGCCTGCACGACCCGTCGCGCGAGGAGCTGGACGCGGCGGCGCAGGCGTTCGGGCTGCACCCGCTGGCCGTCGAGGACGCCCTGAACGCCCACCAGCGGCCCAAGCTGGAGCGCTACGACGACATGCTCTTCGTGGTGCTGAAGACCCTGTGGTACCTGGAGGCGGACGACGCGGTGGAGACCGGGGAGCTGGCGCTCTTCGCGGGCGAGGACTTCGTCGTCACCGTGCGACACGGGCACGGCGGCCAGCTCGCCGGGAGCCGGCGGTTCCTGGAGGACCGCACCGCGGTGCTCAGTCACGGGCCGGCGGCGGTGATCTACGCGGTGTGCGACCACGTCGTCGACGAGTACGAAGGGGTCGGCTCCTCCCTTCAGGGCGACGTGGACGAGGTCGAGGAGTCGGTGTTCTCCCAGGCCCGGACCAACGACGCCGCGCGCATCTACACGCTCAAGCGGGAGATCGCGGAGACGCGGCGGGCCGTGCTGCCGCTGCGCGAGCCGATGCGGCGGCTGGCCGCCGGCGAGGTGGAGGGCGTCGACCCGGAGACGGCGCCGTACTTCCGCGACGTGCACGACCACCTGCAGCGCGTGGCGGGGGTGGTGGACGACCTGGACACCCTCCTGTCCTCGGCGTTCGAGGCGCATCTGGCCCAGGTGGGCGTGCAGCAGAACCAGGACATGCGCACCATCTCCGCCGGGGCGGCGCTGGTCGTGGTGCCCACCCTGATCGCGGGGATCTACGGGATGAACTTCAGCGCGATGCCGGAGCTCGACTGGATGCTGGGCTACCCCTTCGCCCTGCTGCTCATGGTCGGCACGTCCGTGGGGCTCTGGATCTTCTTCAAGCGGTCGGGCTGGCTGTAGTCCTCAGGCCACGAGGACGCCGGCGCCCAGGAGCACGAGCGT
The DNA here is from genome assembly GCA_963832415.1 of uncultured Actinomycetota bacterium. GTDB lineage: Bacteria > Actinomycetota > Actinomycetes > Propionibacteriales > Nocardioidaceae > Nocardioides. The sequence continues at coordinate 212,402 of CAWHTZ010000012.1, forward strand.
GGCGCTGCCCAGGAGAACGCGGTAGATCACGAAAGGCGCGTAGGAGTGCGTCGAGACGTAGCGCAGCAGCCAGGCGATCGCGGCGTACCCGACGACGAAGGAGGCGACCGTCGCCACGATCGTCGGGCCCCAGCCGAACTGGTTGGTGCCGTTCGGGATCTCCTTGAGCTCGAAGACCCCGGCGCCGATGACCGCCGGGATGGCCAGCAGGAAGGCGTAGCGAGTGGCGGCCGCGCGCTCGTAGCCGAGGAAGCGGCCCATCGAGATGGTCGCCCCGCTGCGGGAGACCCCCGGGACCAGGGCGGCGGCCTGGGCGAGGCCCATGAGGATCCCGTCGCGCAGGGTCAGCGACCTGATGGCCCGGGTGTTGCGCCCGACGCGGTCCGCCACGCCGAGGAGGAGGCCGAAGACGACCAGGGTCGTCCCGATCAGCCACAGGTTGCGGAAGTCGTTCTCGATCGTGTCCTTGAAGGTCACGCCGAGGACGGCGATCGGGATCGAGCCGATGATGATGTACCAGCCCATCCTGGCGTCGAGGTGGCCGCGGTACTCCGGCCGCACCAGCGAGCGCAACCAGACGGACGCGATCCGCCAGATGTCCTTGCGGAAGTAGAGGAGCACCGCCAGCTCGGTGCCGATCTGGATCACCGCGGTGAACGCGGCGCCGGGGTCTCCCCACCCGAGGAGCTCCGGGAAGATCCGCAGGTGCGCACTGCTCGAGATCGGCAGGAACTCGGTGAGGCCCTGGAGGATGCCGAGGGCGACGGCCTGCAGGAGGTCCACCACGGGGCACCACCCTAGACTTCGGCCCGCGCCCGCCCCCGTGGGGTCGCCCGGCGAGCCTGAGCGGGGCCGCCGGGCGGGCTGGGTAGCGTTCGGGCATGCAGCGTCGCGCCGTCGGCAGCACCGGGCTCCGGGTCTCCCGGCTCGGGCTCGGCACGATGACCTGGGGCCGCGACACCGACGAGCACGAGGCGAAGGACCAGCTCGCCGCGTTCGTCGAGGCCGGCGGGACGCTGGTGGACACCGCCGCCGGGTATGGAGACGGCGCCTCCGAGGAGCTGCTGGGGAGCCTGATCGGCGAGGTCGTCGCGCGCGACGACGTGGTGATCGCCACCAAGGCCGGCATCGCGCGGCGGGGCGGCGAACGGGTCGTCGACGTCTCCCGGGGTCGCCTGCTCCCCTCTCTCGACGCCTCGCTCCGCCGGCTCGGGGTCGACCACGTCGACCTGTGGCAGGTGCACACGTGGTCCGACGAGGTCCCGCTCGAGGAGACCCTCGCGGCGCTCGACGCCGCCGTCGCCACGGGGCGGGCGGCCTACGTCGGCGTCTCGAACTACGCCGCCTGGCAGACCGCGCAGGCCGCGACCTGGCAGCGCGCCGGGCCCGGGCGGACGCCGCTGGCGAGCACGCAGGTGGAGTACTCGCTCGTGCGCCGCGATGTCGAGGAGGAGGTGCTCCCGGCCGCCGAGGCGCTCGGGCTCGGGGTGTTCCCCTGGTCCCCGCTGGGCCGAGGGGTGCTCACCGGCAAGTACCGCAACGGCACGCCGTCGGACTCGCGCGCCGCGTCGCCGCACCTGGGGTCGTTCGTGGGCGCCTACCTCGACGAGCGGGGGACCCGGGTCGTCGAGGCCGTGGCCCGGGCGGCCGACGGGCTCGGCTGGACGCCGTTGGAGGTGGCCCTCGTCTGGGTGCGCGACCGCCCCGGTGTGACCGCCCCGATCGTCGGCGCCCGGACGGCCGCCCAGCTGCGGGGGGCCCTGGGCGTCGAGGAGCTCGAGCTCCCTGGCGAGATCGTCGCGGCGCTGGACGACGTCTCGAGCGACTGACGTCCCCTTCGGCGGACGACTAGGGTGGCGTCCCGGAGAGGACGGGTGGGGCTGATGGGGCGAGCCGGTCTGCGCACCCCCGCGCCGGGGGTCGAGTGGGAGTACGAGCGCGCGACGCTGTCGCGGGAGCTCTCGCGCTCCGCCGTGGCCCAGCTGCTCGCCGAGCGGGCCGAGCGCGGGGGGTGGGTGCTGCACCGCGTGCGGCTGACCAGGGACGGCACCCGGCGCGTGGTCCTGCGACGCAAGATCATCCGCCAGCGCGCCTCGGTGGCCTGAGCGGCCCGCCCGCGCCGGCGCCCCCGGCGGGGACGACGTCCGCGGGTCAGACGTCGTCGAGGAACCGGTCGAAGACGCGCGCGCCGAACTCCAGGGCGTCGGTCGGCACCCGCTCGTCCACGCCGTGGAAGAGCGCGGTGAAGTCGAGGTCCTCGGGCAGCCGGAGCGGCGTGAAGCCGTAGGAACGCATGTCGAGCCTGCGGAAGTGCTTGGCGTCGGTGCCGCCGCTCATCAGGTACGGCGCCACGATGCCCTCGGGGTCCTCGGCGGCGATCGAGCGGTGCATCGCCTCGACGATCCGGCCGTCGTACGGCGTCTCCCACGGCTGCTGGTGGCTGACGAAGTCGATCTCGACCCGCTCGCCCGTCAGCTCGGCCAGCGTCGCGAAGAACTCGTCCTCGAAGCCGGGCAGGAACCGGCCGTCCACGTGCGCGGTCGCCTCGGTGGGGATGACGTTGACCTTGTAGCCGGCGTCGAGCTGGGTCGGGTTGGTGGTGTTCTTGATGACCGCGCCGAGCATCCGCGCGGCGCCGCCGAACTCCTCGACCAGGCTCTCGGCGTTCTGCGGCGTCGCCTCGACGCCGGCGAGCTCGCCCACCGTCGCGAGCAGCGTCTCCATGGCCGGAGTCAGCCGCACCGGCCACTGGTGCTCGCCGATGCGGTGGACGGCGCGGGTGAGCTCGGTGATGGCGTTGTCGCGGTTGATCATCGACCCGTGGCCGGCGCGCCCGCGGGCGGTCAGCCGCATCCAGGCCATGCCCTTCTCGGCGGCCTCGATCATGTAGACGCGCTTGCCGCGCACGGTGGCGCTCCAGCCGCCGACCTCCCCGACCGCCTCCGTGCAGTCGGCAAACCACTCCGGGTGGTCGCGCACGAGGATCTCGGCGCCCTGGTGGCCGCCCGCCTCCTCGTCGGCGGTGAAGCACAGGACGATCGGCCTCGCGGGCTGCCGGCCGGCCCGGGTGCGCGCCCGGACGATGGAGAGCAGCATGGCGTCGAAGTCCTTCATGTCGACGGCCCCACGACCCCACAGGTAGCCGTCGCGGATCTCGCCGGAGAAGGGGTGCACCTGCCAGTCCTCGGCGGCCGCCGGGACGACGTCCAGGTGTCCGTGCAGCAGCAGCGGCGGCTCGTCCGAGTCCTCGCCGCCCCAGCGGGCCAGCACGTTGGCGCGGCCCGGCACGCCCTCGATGACCTCGGCCCGGACCCCGACCTCGTCGAGCAGCGCGGCGACGTGCTCCGCCGCCTTCCGCTCCCCCGGCCCCTCGTCGTCGCCGTAGTTGGTGGTGTCGATCCGGATGAGCTCCCGGCACAGCTCCACGACCTCCGCCGCCGGGTCGTACGCCTGCCCGTCCCGGGCCCCCTCCTGCCGCTCCTCCTCGGTGCCCATGCGGCCATCCTGACAGCCCTCCCCCGGGCGGCAAGAGGGTCGCCGGGTTGCTATCGTTCTCTCCGCACTCGTCCGGGTGGCGGAATTGGCAGACGCGCTAGCTTGAGGTGCTAGTCCCCGTATTAGGGGGTGGGGGTTCAAGTCCCCCCTCGGACACGCCGGCCCGAGGTCTCTGACCTCGGGCTTTGTCCATTCCAGGCGGCTTCCGCGCTTGCGGTGTAGCAACGGAGTAGCACCGGCCTCGTCAGAGAGGGCCCGGGCATGGCGTGGATCGAGACGAAGAGGCGCGCGGACGGCGGGACGTCGGCGCGGGTCATCTGGCGGCTCGGCGGCGGCCGGGGCGCCTACCAGTCGGAGACGTTCGGGGCAGGCAGCGATGCCCAGAACCGCGCGCGGGCCGACGGCTTCAAGAAGATGGTCGAGGCCGCCGGGCAGCGGTGGCCCGAGGGCTGGGTGCGCGGCGAGGGATTCGTCCGGCCGACCGGTGAGACCGATCCGCTGAAGGCGCCGCCCCGCTTCGTCGACCTGGGCGGGGAGTACGTCCGGCAGATCGTCGACATCTCCCCGGGGCAGCGCAAGCGCTACCTCGGCCACCTCGGGGTGCTCGCGACGCTGCGGGTCCGTGGGGCCCTCGTGTTCGCCAAGCCCGTCACCGCGGTCACCGAGGCCGACCTCAAGGCGTGGCTGATCGAATGGGACCGGTCGCTCAAGACGAAGGCGAACTACCACGGCCTCATCCACGGGGTGTTCGCCCACGCGGTGAAGCAGGGCTACCTCGCGGCGAACCCGGCGGTCGGGACGGCCCCGAAGCGGTCCCGTGTGAGGCAGTCGCGGCCGGAGCTGCGGTTCCTCACAGAACGCGAGCTGGAGGCCGCTGTGAGGCTCGTCGGCGCGTACGGCGCGCTGCTCACCGTCACGGTCGGGACCGGGCTGCGCTTCGGGGAGGTGAGCGCCCTGTGGGTCGGCGACGTCGACCTCGAGCGCCGGACCGTGCGCGTGAACAAGGCGTGGAAGCGCAACGGGATCGACGACGAGACCGAGACCCCCGGCTGGCTCGGCCGTCAGCTGAGGGCGAAGCACGAGCTGCGCGAGCACCACCTGGGTCATCCGAAGACGCCCCGGTCGCGCCGCACCATCGGGATCTCTCCCCTGGTCGCCGAGGTCCTCGCGCCGTTGCTCGCCGGCCGGGCGGCCGACGACTTCGTGTTCACCACCCGCACCGGGCGACCCATCCACAACGGCGACTTCTACGCCTACCCCTGGCGGCTGCTGATGAAAGCGTTGGCGGCCGAGGGGATCGCGCCCTTTCGGTTCCACGACCTTCGCCACACCCACGTCGCCTGGCTCATCGCGGGAGGGGCTCCCTTGCCTCACATCCAGGCCCGGCTCGGCCACGAGTCGATCACCACCACTATCGACACCTACGGCCACCTGCTGCCCGCCGGCGACGAGCTGATCGCCGGGATCATCGACACCGCTCTCTCGGGTGGCACGATCCGACCGGGGATGTGAGCGTGTTGCTTTTCCCTCTTGGGCGCAACACACTGGTGTCTCGGCCGTGATCTTCGACCGGATCGAGTGGGACGAGCACAACCTCGTCCACGCGACCAGGCGGCTCACGGTCGCCGAGGTCGAACAGGCGCTGTGGAACGCCAACCAAATGATCCGCCACCGGGAGCACGAGGACCGAGCCTTGATTCGCTCGTCGACCGACGGCGGCAAGCTGGTCGTGGTCGTGGTGGCAATCCTGCAGGACGGAGTACGACCGATCACCGGATGGGAGGAGTGAGGATGGGCGAGCCGACCGAGGCCATGACCGAGGCGGAGCTGGCCGAACACTACGACCGCACCCGCGACACGTCGGAGTTCGATGCCGGCACCCCCGAATCGATAACTGTCCGGCGCAACGTGACGATCTCCGTGCGCTTCTCCGAGGCCGAGATCGCCGATCTCCGAGCCCGGGCCGACGAGGCCGGAGTGAAGGTGACCTCGTTCATCCGGGCGGCGGCGATGGAGTCCGCCAACCCCGTCGACCTCGCTGCGCTCGGCCAGCTCGCGCGGGACCTTGAGAAGCGGGCCCACGAGGTCGCGGTGATCGTCTCCCACGGAGTCGTCTGAAGCGTCACAGCCGCGATCGCCGCCGGTCCGTCAGCGGGACGACCTGGCCGGTCACGGCCTGCTCCCCCGCTGCGATGAGCTCGTCGAGGTGCTCGAGGCGGAACCTGACGTGCTTGCCGATCCGGGTGCAGCGGATCCGGCCCTGCCGGGCCGCGTCGGCGACCCAGTGCGTCGGAACGCTGAGGTAGGCCGCCGCTTCCTCGGTGGTGAGCAGCGGCTGGAGCCCTTCCCTCGACGTCGTCACTATCGGCGACCGTTCCTTGGTGGGATGAAGACGTCCACCAGTGCCTCGACGGCAGTCCGCGTCCGCTCCCACTTGGGGTGCGACTGCAGGGTGCCGGCCTCGGCGAGTTTCCGCATCTCGCGAAGGACGTTCATGCAGGCCACGGGCGACAGTGCGACGCGCCGCGCACACTCGCTGAGCCCGTGCTCCTGCACCACCGCCCGCTCCACGACCCGGACCTCGGCGGCTCCCCCATCCGGTGCGGTGCGCCGCACGTGGGCGTCGCGCCGGCACCGGTCCGAGCACCAGATCCTGGTCCGCCCGAGCCGGGCCGGCGGCGGCAGCGGGCCACCGCAGGCCGCGCACGTGTCCGGAACCGCCACGGACAGGATCTCCATGCACGGTCAAGCGCAGACGGGCCGGCGACTGGACACGTGGGTCATCCGGACGATTCCGATCAGCGTCGGTGCAAAGGGTGTGTGGTGGTTCAGATTGCCGACGGAGTGAGCCGAAAGGCGACGGCATCGGACTGGGCGTCGGGTCGAGCAATAGCTCGGTCGGGGTGTGATGACTCGGTCACTGGGGCGGCGTACAGCAGGGGCGCCATCACGTTGGGCGGGCGGATCCCTCGCGGAACGAGGAGCTCGACGCCCGCTGTGCCCGACCGGCGGCGTCGAGGGCCCTGCGTCGGGCCGAAGCGAGCCAGCAACCTGCTGCACTCCGCCCACTATGGGGCAGCGTCACATCGCCCGGAACGTCTGGGAAGCGCAGGCTCATGCCGCCTGCGCTGCGGGTGATCAGGCTCCGAAGCCGAGGAAGACAAGGAGTCGCCTCTCGACCTCGACCAACCTGGTCGCCTCGAGCCGTCCGACCACCGCCTGAACGTTGCTCCGCCGGACCGTGGTGATCTTGTCCACCATCAAGAAACTGTCTTGGTCGAGGCCGTTCTCGTCGTCAGCAGGGACTGGCACACGCAGGAGAGGTGCGTCGACTTCCGTGCTCGTGAAGGGGCAACAGTCAACGAGTCTGTTGCATCGAATCGATCATCCTGGACGACCAGGGCTGGCCGTGGCTTGCCGGCATAGACGCCGCCGGCGACGGTGGCGATGTCACCCCGTCTCATTCGTCCCAGTCATCGGAGACGGCTTCGACGAAGTCCATGTCGTCACTGGTGCGATCCACGTCCGCGACGAGCGCGGACTGCCGATGAGCTTCGGCAGCGAACTCTTGCGAACGCACGTCGGGCACCCATATCTGGACAGGGCGAAGGCCTCGTGCCCGCATGCGGGCCCGATATGCGCTTACTCGCTCTCGGACAGCCATGGGACCATGTTACATGTAACGCGAGCGCTGGCCAAGGCCCCCCCTGGACCTGCCGCCGTTGATGCGCCCGAGGTATGCGCGTCACTCCGCCGCGAGCAGGTCGCACCGCCATGCCGATGCGCGATTGAGCGGCGATACCCGGACGGCCACGTGGGTAATCAGCTGCCCGAGCGACAGACTCGAGTGAGACGATTGGTACATGAAGGTGAAGGTGCGCCGCATCCTGCTCACCTACGTGTCTGCAGTGGCGGTCACTCTTGTCGGCGCGAGCGTTTGGTTCGACACAAGCCACGTCAGCGCAAGTGAGTGCGTCGACCAGGAAGCGGAGGACTACCCTCATCTGGAGAGGGTCGCCCAAGAAGTTGTCGGCGAGTTGAGCGATCGAGTCCAGCGGTACAGCTTCTGTGAAGACGCGGGCATCCCGGGCGCCGTCGTGTATGTCTCGGTTTACGACTGGAGTAGTCGTTCACAAGCACGCGAATTCTTGGACGGCGTTTCGTATGCTCACCCCTCTTCGAGTCCGGGCGACTTCTTGGCCCGAGGGGTGGTGATCCAGTCCATCCAGACCACCGACTACTTGGAGAACGATGGGCACACATACGTGACGCTGGCCTTCCGCGCACCGAAGTAGCACGCTGAGGTCCGCTCAGCCTCAAGTAGGCCGCATCCCGGCGCGCGGATCCGTTTGTGAGCGCGATCCGATCGGTGCGTCGCTTCCCCGCCTGTCGAACTCGGCTGGTTGTGTGCTCGACCGCCCGATCCCGCGGCGCAGGAAGACCCTTGGCAGACTGCGATCGTGGCTGATCTGGTTCTCTATGCCTCTGTCGCCGCTGTGGCGACGCTGGTGATCCAGCTTCGTGCGAGGCGCACCAGGCCTTCGACGAAAGAGGAGATGGACGCCGCGGTTCGTTCGGAGGCGGAGCGCTCGGCAGGTTGGGCGCTGATCTTTCTCGGCGTCGTTTTCGGCGCAATCGGAGTCGGCGCGTTGGTCAACGGAGCAGTCTTGGGTGCGATCGTCGCCCTCTTGTGCGCCGGGTTGGCCTTCTTCGGTGGCTTGTATCGACCGAGCTAGTCGAACGGCGAGGCTTCGCAATAGTTCATCGACTGCGCGGTGAACCAGCAGCTGCGTCACACCGCCGCCTGCAGGACGCACGCACATGCCGACGCGCGATCGTTCAGGACCATCCCCGCTGCGCCTGAAGGATCGCGTCCGCGAGGTCGCGGAGCACCATGTAGTACTCATGCTCGCTCGGCAGGCTGAGGCGTGGTAGGACGCGCTCAACATCGTCGCGACACGTACGCAGGGTGCCGATCCTTCCAGCATCGAGGTTGGCAGAGGAGCCGAGCCAGACCTGGACACACCCGGCGATGTCCGCATCGACCATGACCATGTCGACGCCGTCAATCTCCTCACCACGCAGGCGCGGCGGGAAAGGGAGACCGGCGCGCTTCTCCTGAAGCGCCCGAACTTGGTCGCGGGCTGAGTCGCGCATGCGAGACATCATGCCTGCTTCTCCTGCACGGAACGTCCGTTCATGCCCCTATGAGTGCCACATGGGAGGTGCGTCTTTGCGCCGCGAGTGACCGTCAAGTCCCAGGAGCCCATGGGCTGGCGGAGCGACCCGGTGGCCGACGGGCTTTGCTCCGGGTGACGAGTCCGCGGGCCCGGCACCGCGATTTCGGGGTGCCTGTCCTCAAGGCAACTATTCTCCTGCCGGGTCGGGGGTTGGCGGGCAGAATTGCCTGGTGGCTCATCGCGCCCGTTGGGCGATGTGCGGGCCAACGGTTCGCTGGGGGGAACAGGGGCATGGATGGCGTGGCCGGGGAGCTCATGCAGGTGGTGGTCGACGGCCACCTGACGCGCACGTGGGAGCTGCTCGACGGCCTCGAGGGCGAGCGGGAACGCCAGGCCAGGAAATGGTTCGCGAGCAACAAGCGCTGGCTCCGCCTCGACGGTCTGTACGAGCACTACCGCAGGTACGACATCGCTCCCGACGACGCCATCCAGAAGCTGCGCCGGGCGCACTGGGTCGTGGCCATGTTCGCCGTTCGGCTGTGTGGTCCGGCCACCGCGGCCAAGCGAGTCCCCTGGGGCGAGTACTGGAGCCGCGAGGAGAACCCGGGCGAGGCGATCGTGGTCCAGATGCTGTGGGAGGCCGACCGCGACTGGGCCGCCGACTTCGTCGAGGCCGCGAGCCGCGTCGGCCTCGGCCGCGACGCCCGCCGGGCGAATGGCACCCTCTCGCGGATCCTGCGGGCGGTCGCGCTGCACCATCGGCTGCCCTGCCCCGGGGGGCGCACCTTTCTCACCTGCTGGCTGGCCGGCACCCAGGAGCGCGACAGCCTCGCGGATCGGCTGACCGTCGACCCGTTCATGCCGCACCTACTGCTCCACTACCTGGCCGCGGGTGAGTGCGGGGACGAGCCGGAGCTCCCGGAGGTGGTCGCGGAGCTGGTCCGGCGAGGCGCGGTGGAGCGCGACCCGGTGCTCACCCGCGTGCTGGAGACGCTGACCGGCCAGCAGCGGCCGAAGTCGCAGCAGGTGCTCGCCCGCACCCTGGGCGCGCTCGACCTGCAGGCGAAGGAGGTCCCCGGGGGGCTCACCTACCTGCTGGGCGTTCTCTCCAGCAGCCACCGGAGCGTCACCCCAACGCTCCTGCCCCTTGCCATCGAGCTGGTCGCCGACGAGGAGGGCCTGCAGCAGCTCGCCACGGTCGTGGCCTCCCGGTCCGACAAGGCGCCGCAGGTCACGCTGCTGACGGCGCTCCAGGACTCACCCCTGCGGAAGCAGGTCGGCACAGACGCCCTCCTCGCGGCCCTGCGCACCCTGGCCACCGGCGACGACGCCGCATTCAACGACCGCGTCGAGAAGGCGATCGTCGCCTTGGCGCCACACGCCGACCTCCGCGAGGACTCGTCACACGGGGCGGCGGCCACCGGCCTGTGGGACCTGGCACCCGCTCCGGGCCCCGGGATCGAGCTCACGTGCCATCGCTGGCAGCACGTGGAAGAACCGCGCTGGGACGTCGTCCTCTTGGCGGGCTATGCGTACGCCTCGGAGGTCCCGGAGGCGCGGGCGTGGCTGGTGGAGGCCACGATCCGGGCGATGGCCGACGACGCGTTCGACGACGGTGCGGCGCTGCGGAAGGCGGTGGGCGAGCTGCTGGCGGCGCAGGCGCTCTCCACCACGATGCTGTGCCGCACGCTGGAGGACCTCTTCCTCGCCGGGGGCCTGCGCCAGGCATGGCCGGTCGCCCTGGCGATCGCCGACGACGCCTGCGCGGCCCTCCGACGCCCCGCGGGCCTGGCGACCCTGCTGCGGACCCTGACCCGGTACGTCCCCGAGGTCCCCCGTCCGCAGGTCGTACCCGAGCATCTCGCGGCTCTCGCAGCAGGGAGCGGGCGCACGAAAGCCGAGGCCGAGGCGCGTCAGCTCGTCACCGGTCTGCTCGAAGTCCCCGCCGACGAGGTGGCCGAGCACCTCCCGAAGGCGGGCTCGGACCCCGCACCGCGCAGGGTCGGCCCACCACCGATCCCGCGAGGACTGTGGCGCTCAGCACTGCCGCCGCTCGAGCCACTCCCGGCCACACGGCGACTGGCGACCCCCGCGGACGACGTGCTCTCGGCGGCATCGAACCTGGATGAGCTCGGCACCGTGCTGGCCGAGAATTTCAACGGCAATTTCCAGAACCATGACGACGTCTGCTTTCGCGAAGAGCACTACGGGAACGAGAACGCGTCCAGCGGCCTGACCTACCCCGAACGAGTGCTGGCCGCCACGGTCGAGGCCATCCACCTGCACGGTGCCGACGCCGTCCGACGCCTGGTGCTCGGAATGGAGCGGCGCTATTCCCCACTCGATGTCGTCCTCGCGATCGACCTCTGGGCGGCGCAGGCGCTCGATGAGCACACCCTGTGGCGCGTGCTGCGCGGAAGCGTGACCACCGACGGCTGGGAAGAGGCGCTGCGCGGGCTGGGCCACGGAATGCAGGAGGTCGGGCGGCGGACCAGGGCACTGTCGCCGTTTCTCACCCGGCTCGCCGGGCCTGAAACCCCCATCGTGGACGCGCTCGTCCTGCCGAGGGAACTCTCCAGTGCGCCGGAGCGCCTCGCCTTCGTCCGCGCGGCGGAGGGCCTGCTGCGCGCGGAACGCCGTCCCGACCTTCCCCGCCCGGTCCTGTCGACGCCGACCTGGGCGGACGGGACCCTCGACTTCGGCGACCTGCTCGACCGGCTGCGGAGGGTGGCGGGCACCCCGGAACCCACGGTCGGACCGATCGACCTCGTGCAGGCGCTGCACCGGCTCCGGCCCGTCGACCCGGCGTGGGCCGACGACGCCCCCGTCGGCGTGCGGACGGACGTCCTCTTCGCCGAGCACGGCGAGCAGAGCTGGGACGCCACCGACCTGGTGCGCAAGTGGGTCGAGGCCGGCGGGCTGCCGGATCTGGCGCCCGTGGTCAACGACGACGGCACCTGGTCGACTCAAGTCGTCGCCCCGGTGCCCTTCCAGCAGCTGACGGCAATTCCACCCGAACTGGCCGACGACCCGTGGGGCTTTGGCGGCACCATGGCCATGATGCCCACGCTGCGGATGATGCCGCGGTGGGGCGACCGGGTCGTCACCGAGGCGTTCGAGAGATGGCCCCACTACGACCCACGATTCTTCCCTGGCCACATCGCGGGCCCGTTCGGTGTTCCCCTGCACGACCGTCTCCTGGCACTGGTGGCCTCGGACGGTGCCCGGGGTAGGGTCCAAGCCCTCCCGAGTCTGCTTGAGTTCGCCCAGCAGGACAGGCTCATTCCCGAGGCTGCCGCTGCCGCCGCGATCGGTCGCCACGAGGCGGGGACGCTGGGGCTCAGCAACCTCGCCCATGCCCTGCATCTCGGCTTCGAGGAGCGCGCCTTTCGCTTCCTGTGGCCCACAGCGCTGGCCATCGCCGACGCCCTGTGCGGGGTCAGGCGGAAGCCCGCCGCGCTCCCCGAGCTGCTGCGGCTGCTGGCGCAGTACGCACACGAGGTACCCAGCGCGCATCTCGAGGTGCCCGAAACGCTCGCGCGTCTCGCGTCTTCCACGGGATCGACCAAGAGCCAGGTCGAGGCACGTGCACTCGTCGAGGCCCTACACCGCGCGGAGGCGACGTGAACGGCTACCAGGCGCTCTCGGAGCTGACCCGCGCGGACGGGGGTCACCGACTCGACCTCGCCACCGCCCTGGGGGCCACGCCGGGCGGTCTGGTGGCGAACCCGACCTTCTTCTCCGGCTTCGTCGACCGTCCCGACGTCACCGCGGCGGGACTGCTCGCCGTCGCCGATGTCGCCGGCAGCCGGTACGCCGACGCCGGCCTGGCCAAGCGGCTGGCGAACCTCGACCCGGTCGTCACTGCCGGCGGCGACCGGTTGAGGTTCGAGTCGTTCTCCGCCTGCAACGGCGTGCACGCCCGGTTCGACCTGCTGTCCGAGGGTCTTGGCTCCGCGGACGTCGGATTCGGGACCACCAACGTCGACCTGAACCAGCCGCTGCGCGTCGTGCTGGCGCGCACCACGCGCGACGAGGCGCTGCACCTGACGGTCGGGAGCGGCGAGCTGCGCGTGTCCTCGACCTCGGCCACGCACGTGGAGCGCAAGGTCACCCTCCCCGAGCGCTGGGTGCGCGGCCTGGCCGAGGTGCCCACGCTCCTGACCGAGATGCGCCTCGCCGCCGAGCTCCGCGGCCCGGCCATCGGACGCCTCCTCGCATCGCTCCCCCGGGTCGCGCCACCCGGCCCCCACCTGCACCTGGTCCCGGCGCCCGGCGGCTGGCGGATGAGTCAGCGGCCCGTGCCGCGGTCGATCTCGCTGCCCGGGGCGTCCCGCATCCGCGGCAGTGACCGCGTCGCACGGCTTGCTACGCGCCTGTGCGCCTACGTCCACGACAACGGCAGCAGCGCCTGGACGTTCGACGTGCCGGGCGGGCGACTCACGCTGGCCATCAGTCCGGACCCCTTCCGCGGCTTCTCGGGCGAGGGCACGCTGCTGACCCTGCTCAGCCGTCCCGAGGCCGAGACGCACGGCCGGCGCATCCTCGGCGAGCTCGGCTGGGCCGCGGTCGTCGACCCGGCGGCACTGCGCGAGGCCACCGGGCTCAGCGACGCCGAGGTGCGCTCGGGTCTCGCCTGGCTGGCCGCCTCAGGCCGGCTCGGCTACGACCTCGCCGAGGGTGCGTGGTTCCACCGCGAGCTGCCCATCGACGCGGACCGCATCCTCCGCCGCAACCCTCGGCTGGCGTCCGCCCGCAGGCTCCTCGCCGCCGATGCTGTGGAGACGGTCGAGGGACAGGCGCACTGGCGCGTCCGCGGGGACCACGCAACCTACGACGTCGTCCCCGCCGAGCATCGCCTGCGCTGCTCATGCACCTGGGAGTCCGAGCATGCCGGGGACCGCGGGCCGTGCAAGCACGTACTCGCCGTGCTCATCCAGCTGCGCGGCCCGGCAGACCCGGCATGAGCGCCGCACCGAGTCCTGACGGTCTTCGGCGGAGACCCGGGGTGGACCAGGTCCGCCCTCGGTATGATGTCCGGAAATCAATCAACACTGGTGCTACTCCGTGTAGCACGCCCGGCCCGGAACGGCGTCCAACGCGGGGCAACCGGACCTCGGATCCACGCTCAGATCGCCGGCTTCAGGCCGGTGGAGAGTCGGATTCCACTGGTTCAAGTCCCCCCTCGGACACGCCAGCCCTGGGTCTCTGACCTAGGGCTTTGTCCATGCCAGGCAGCGGGACGTGGGCGCGCGGGTGGTCTGGCGGCTCCGGCGGCGGCCAGGGCATCCGCGGCGGGGGAAGTGGCGCTTCGAGGTCTCGCGCGCGGATGGACGCGCGGAAAGTGCCGGTGGCCGATCCGCTCATGGGGCGTCGCTCGCGCGATCGACTACATCCGCGCATGCCCGCTGCGTCCGGTAGCACTGAGGTAGTATAGGGGTATGAAACTCAGCGTCAGCTTGCCGGACGAGGACGTGGCAATCCTCGACGAATACGCCCGCGCCTCCGGCCTCCGCTCCAGGTCGGCCGCACTGCACCACGCTGTGCGCATGCTGCGCTTGCCCCAGTTGGAGCAGGACTATGAAGCCGCGTGGCAGGAGTGGGAAGCATCAGGCGACCACGCTGCGTGGAGCGTGACAGCGGCCGACGGGGTCGCCGATGCTGCGCGGTGAGATCCGGCTTGTCGATCTGGACCCGGTGCGCGCAAGCGAGGCGGACAAACGACGTCCGGCAGTGATCGTGAGCAACGATCGCGCCAACGGGATAGCGGCAAGGCTCGGCCGCGGAGTAGTCACCGTCGTACCGGTCACCAGCAACACTGACCGAGTCTTTCCCTTCCAAGCGTTGCTGCCCGCAGACAATACGGGCTTGCGGCAGGACTCCAAGGCCCAGGCCGAGCAGGTCCGCTCGATCGCTGTCGAGCGGTTGGGCCGGGTGCTCGGGCGGGCACCTGCCGACGTCATGGCACAAGTTGATGACGCACTACGCCTCCACCTGCAGCTCTAGCGACACTGCGCACACCCAGCGGGATGCCCCGTCCGGGCCGGGCGGGCTGTCTTGCCGCGCCGCTGGTGAAGCGTCTTGCTGTTGGCGTCGGGCCCCTGCCCGATGCCCGAGCCGACCGCGTCCTGCGGCACGACCGGGCCCACCTCTTGGAGGTGGGAGCATGACCCGGGTTTCCGGACACGGTCAGGCTCTCGACGC